>NZ_BEGX01000173.1 GCF_002583555.1 Pseudonocardia sp. N23 | reverse complement strand
CTGGGCGCGCGCCTGCTCGGCCGATGTGGGCTCCGGCGTCGGGCTCGGCAGGCGCAGGACGTAAGTGCCGCGGCCCTGCCGACCCTCGAGCAGCCCTTCCTGGATCAGCGGCGCGAGCGCATTCTGGACGCCGCTGACACCGCTGATGCCGTATTTCTGCTGGATCATGCGAAAGGTGTCGATCTGCTCGCCCGGAGCCCATTCGCGGGCGGCAAGCCTGCGCCGGAGATCGTTCGTCACGCTGCTAGCGTCCATCAGACAAGAGTACCAGTGCGCCGGAGCAATTTGGTAGAGATTCCACCGGTCACTTCCCCGAGTGCCTGGCAGACGGTGGTGCGAGGTGGTGGGGCGTCGGC
>NZ_BEGX01000172.1 GCF_002583555.1 Pseudonocardia sp. N23 | reverse complement strand
GTGGTTATCCGGTGCGCGTATCGGGGGATTGCGTTTTCGCATGTGCTGAGGTGTTGCCGGTGTGGGCGGTTGCGGTGATGGTTCTGGGGACTTGGCCGAACTCGTGGCGATGAGGAGAATGTCGTGAAGCTGCAGGTGGCGTTGGATGTGCTGGACCTTCCTTCGGCGTTGACCCTGGCGTACCAGGTGGCCGAGCACGTGGACATTCTCGAGCTGGGGACGCCGTTGGTGAAGTCCGCGGGTATCGCCGCGGTGACGGCGATCAAGGCTGCGCACCCGGACAAGCTGGTTTTCGCTGACCTCAAGACTGCTGATGCGGGTGAGCTGGAGGCGGAGCTGGCGTTCGAGGCCGGCGCGGATCTGGTGACGGTGATGGGGTCGGCTGATGACGACACCATCCGTGGTGCGGTCGCGGCCGGGAACAAGTACGGCAAGCAGGTCGTGGCGGACATGATCAGCGTCGTGGAGGGGCGGGTCGCCCGGATCCGCGAGGTGTCGAAGCTGGGTGTGTCGTTCGTGGAGATCCACGCGGGGCTGGACGAGCAGGCGCGTCCGGGGTACTCGATCGAGCAGCTGCTCGAGGACGGTCGTCAGGCGGGGGTTCCGTTCTCGATCGCCGGTGGTGTAAAGGCGGACACGATCGGTTCGGTGCGTGAGGCCGGTGCTGTGGTTGCGGTGGCGGGTGGCGCGATCTACAGCGCCGCTGACCCCGGCGCCGCGGCGGCCGAGCTCAAGAAGCGCGCCACCCGCTGA
>NZ_BEGX01000171.1 GCF_002583555.1 Pseudonocardia sp. N23 | reverse complement strand
GCAGCCGCCAACACGTCGAGTCCGACGCCACCGCCCCGAACTCGAGTCGCCCTGGTCACGCAGCACGTCGATCTCCGAGATCGTCGTCGCGCCGGCGGTCACGGCGACCGCGAGGTCCACCAGGACCCGTCCCGGGTCATGCCGGGTCCCGGGCCGACACAACTCGTCGAGGGCCTGGGACAACTCGGCGGTCAGCGTGGTCCGATCGGCGACGTCGGCCAGCAGCCGCGACCCGGCATGCGACACGACCCCGGCCCCG
>NZ_BEGX01000170.1 GCF_002583555.1 Pseudonocardia sp. N23 | reverse complement strand
GTGTTGGGTCCAGGACAACAGGTCGACTGCGAGCATGACCACGGTCAGCCAGGCGGCGTTGATCGCGAAGCTGCGTGACGGGAAGTGGTTCAGGCCGGTGTCTTTCGCGGTGCGGATGCGGTCCTCGACTCGGGCGTGGGCGCG
>NZ_BEGX01000169.1 GCF_002583555.1 Pseudonocardia sp. N23 | reverse complement strand
GAGCCTCGGCGAGCGAGTCATCGACACAGCGCCCGCGCGCAGCGCCGACCGAGCCCCGGCGAGGGAGTGCGATGAGCGAGCCTCGGCGAGCGAGTCATCGACACAGCGC
>NZ_BEGX01000168.1 GCF_002583555.1 Pseudonocardia sp. N23 | reverse complement strand
TTCTGGTGGCGGGCGTCGTCCCCGCCACCGCGAAGCGGCGGTCGCTCGGCCTCGGAGGCTCGACGTCAAGGGCAGCCCGAAGGGCTGTCGCCGCAGGCGACGCGTAGCGCCCTTTACGTTGAGGGAGGCCGTGCTCAAGCTTTAGGGCCGGCAGGCCCACCG
>NZ_BEGX01000167.1 GCF_002583555.1 Pseudonocardia sp. N23 | reverse complement strand
CACCACGGTGCGGACGGACTCGGCGATCGTCGCGAGTCCTTCGTCGAGCTCGGCGTCGCTGACCGTCAGCGGCGGCAGCACCTTCATGACCTCGCTGTCCGGGCCGGCGGTCTCCATCAGCAGACCACGCTCGAACGCCGCGGCACAGACCTTGGCGGCCTGCTCGGGCTGCTCGAACTGCAGGCCCCGCGCGAGACCACGACCCTTGACCGTGATCCCGGCCTCGCAGT
>NZ_BEGX01000166.1 GCF_002583555.1 Pseudonocardia sp. N23 | reverse complement strand
TGCTACTCGGGTTCGGTCGTGATGGCAGGGTTGCTGAAGGTCAAGGTGCCCCTGCTCGCGCGCCGTGTCGTCACCGCGATCCCCGCGCTCGTCGTCCTCGGGATGGGGGTCGACCCCACCTGGGCGCTGATCGTCTCCCAGGTCGTCCTGTCCTTCGGCATCCC
>NZ_BEGX01000165.1 GCF_002583555.1 Pseudonocardia sp. N23 | reverse complement strand
GCACGCTGACGCTGCCGCACGTCGGGTTCAACCGGCACGTCGGCGTCTTCTCCGGGCACCACGTGACACCGGCGGGCGAGCTCGTCGGAGAGGACGCGTGGAACGCCAAGGCCGACCGCTGGCTGCCGTCGGAGGCCGACAAGACCCATGTCCGGTCGCTCATGCGGCCGGTCTACGAGCCCGGGAAGATCGCGGGCTGGATCGCACCGCCGTCCAACGGCATCAACGGTCAGCCGTTCGACTACGAGTACGTGCGCCTGGCCTGATCACGCCCGTCGTTCTCCCGCAGCCCGGCCGCGTCCCCGCGACCGGGCTGCGGTGTGTGCACCATGCCTGATTGAATGAAGACCTGTTCATATGTTTTGACGTTCAGCCTCCATCGTGCTTACGATCCGACACGACGCTTCGCATAGTGAACGACACGACGCCGTGAGGAAGAG
>NZ_BEGX01000164.1 GCF_002583555.1 Pseudonocardia sp. N23 | reverse complement strand
GAAGAGACTGGCGACGAACCCGATGCCGACGACGAGCAGCATCGTCGTGACGACACGCTCGAAGGGTTTCTGCCCGAAGCGGTCTACGACCTTCAGGATCACCATCGAGACGACCGCGGTGATCGCTCCGCCCCAGATCAGGGGCAGGTCGAACAGCAGGGCGAGGGCGATGGCGCCGCCGAGGACCTCGGCCAGGTCGGTGGCCATGGTGACGAGCTCGGCCTGGGCCCAGTAGGCGAAGCGGGTG
>NZ_BEGX01000163.1 GCF_002583555.1 Pseudonocardia sp. N23 | reverse complement strand
AGGTCGGTGGCCATGGTGACGAGCTCGGCCTGGGCCCAGTAGGCGAAGCGGGTGCGGCGCGGGAGGTGGTCACGCAGCGACTCGGGCAGCGACTTGCCGGTGACGAGCCCCAGCTTGGCGGACAGGTACTGGACGAGCCCGGCCATGGCGTTGGCAGCGAGCACGACCCAGACGAGCAGGTAGCCGAACCCGGCGCCGGCGGCGGTGTTGGACGCGACGTTGCCGGGGTCGACGTAGGCGGCGGCCGCCACCAGCGCCGGGCCGAGCAGCAG
>NZ_BEGX01000162.1 GCF_002583555.1 Pseudonocardia sp. N23 | reverse complement strand
TCGTGGCAGCAAACGGGCAAAGTTCTTCTCAGCGAAGGAACGACACAAACCGAGAAGGAGCCCCCGACATGTTCAAGAGCACCTGCCCCTCCAAGTCCCGCGACGACTACGACAACGACAAG
>NZ_BEGX01000161.1 GCF_002583555.1 Pseudonocardia sp. N23 | reverse complement strand
TAGCCCGGGCTCTTCATGGTGGGCCGGGCGGTAGGTGACCCCCGAAAGAAGAAAGTGCCTCTCGACCAGGTAAGACAGGGCTTGCTGAGGGCTCTGTTCACCGCGGTCGAGGAGGCACTTTCCGAGTGCAGGCTACAACCACCCGTCCGAAGATCATCGTGACCGCCGACGGGGCCGGGGTCGTGTCGCATGCCGGGTCGCGGCTGCTGGCCGACGTCGCCGA
>NZ_BEGX01000160.1 GCF_002583555.1 Pseudonocardia sp. N23 | reverse complement strand
CGCAGCCGCTGCGCCAGCGCGGCGGTGTCGGCGACCACCGCGGCCGCGGTGAGCTCGCGCAGCATGTCCGCGGTCGGTGCGTCAGCGCCGAGCAGCTCATTGAGGTCGTCGCTGATGATCCCGGACCGGTAGATGTCCTCCGCGGCCGACCACCAGCCATAGACCCGGGCCAGGCCGCGTTCGGCCCC
>NZ_BEGX01000159.1 GCF_002583555.1 Pseudonocardia sp. N23 | reverse complement strand
CCGCCGACGTGGCCACCGACCACCACTCTGACCGAGTGCCGTTGCAGTACTAGCCCACAGCTTAGCCCGGGCTCTTCATGGTGGGCCGGGCGGTAGGTGACCCCCGAAAGAAGAAA
>NZ_BEGX01000158.1 GCF_002583555.1 Pseudonocardia sp. N23 | reverse complement strand
GCGAGCGCGATCGGCAGCGGCAGCAGCTCCGGGGTGTCGGTGTTGGCGTAGCCGAACATCAGGCCCTGGTCGCCGGCGCCCTGGCGGGCGATCTCGTCCTCGCTGGACTCGACACGCGACTCGTAGGCGGTGTCGACGCCCTGGGCGATGTCGGCCGACTGCGCGCCGATCGCGATGTTGACGCCGCAGGAGTTGCCGTCGAAGCCCTTGGCCGACGAGTCGTAGCCGATCTC
>NZ_BEGX01000157.1 GCF_002583555.1 Pseudonocardia sp. N23 | reverse complement strand
CAGGGGCACCTTGACCTTCAGCAACCCTGCCATCACGACCGAACCCGAGTAGCACCCGACCGCCGTGGACGCGAGACCGGAGAACAACAGCGCGATGGCGAAGCCGAGGGCGAACAGCGGGCCTGCCTTGTCGCCGATGGCGGCGTGCACACCGTCGAGGGTCTCGGTGCGGTCGTCG
>NZ_BEGX01000156.1 GCF_002583555.1 Pseudonocardia sp. N23 | reverse complement strand
TCTGCTTGTCGGTGAGCAGGTCGGCGCCGGTGTGCAGGGTGCGCCGGGCGGCGTACAGCGGGTCGCCCTTGCGGCCGCGGTGTCCGCAGGTGTCCTGCTGGACGCGGCGGCG
>NZ_BEGX01000155.1:376-183452 GCF_002583555.1 Pseudonocardia sp. N23 | reverse complement strand
GGCCGCGGCGGGCCCGGCGGCCGGGCACCCGCCCCGATCGGCGCCCGCGGCCCGGCGCGGAGGATCGCCGTCCGCGCCCCGGCCGGAAGGATCGGCGGCCGGTGACGCGACAGCCGGGCTCACCGCAGCGGCGACCGGGACAGCAGCGGCCGGGACAGCAAGGAGCGACACATCAACCGCGACCGCCGGGATCAGGGACCCGCGACCGGACGGCTCCGCGGCGACGGACGCCCCGGCGGCCCGACCCCTCGTGTCAGCGGCAGCCCGGGCGAGGCGGTTCGCGTCGCGACGTGTCTGCCGTGCGGACTCCCGGTGCGCCGGGCTGCAGAACCGCCGCTCCGGACGGCCGGGCAGGCTGGTGACCACCTGGTCGCACCCGGGCAGGGCGCAGCGCCGCTCGTCGTCCATGGTCCCGCCCCTCCGCCCACGCAGACGGCGGACGTCGGCGGCCACCCGGCGGCGCCCCCTCGCGCAGGCCGGCGCCGCAGCGCCCGGGAACCGTCTTGATCTTCGTTCCCGAACGATATCGGCCGAACGGACCAGCTGTCGATGCTCCTTATGGCGCACTCGCGACGATCACGCATCACGCTCCGTACGTCCCGATCGCCCGGAACGCTCACACGACAGCGCCGCCGGCACCCCGTGGGGGTACCGGCGGCGCCGGATCGGAACGACGGATCAGTAGACCGGCTGGGACGGGTCGATCTGCTTGACCCAGGCCAGCACCCCGCCACCGACGTGCACGGCGTCGGAGAAACCGGACTTGTGCAGCACCGCGAGTGCCTCGGCCGAGCGCACGCCCGACTTGCAGTGCAGGACGACGGGCTTGTCCTGCGGGATCTCCGACAGCGCCTCACCGGAGAGGATGCGGTCCTTGGGGATCAGCGTCGCACCCGGGATGTTGACGATGTCCCACTCGTTCTGCTCGCGGACGTCGATCAGCGCGAAGTCCTTGCCCGCGTCGATCATCTCCTTGAGCTCGGTCACCGTGATCGTGTGACCGACCGCCGCACCGGCCGCCTCGTCGGTCACGACGCCGCAGAAGGTGTCGTAGTCGATGAGCTCGGTGATCTTCGGCGTCGCCGGGTCCTTACGGATCTTGATGGTCCGCCAGGTCGTCTCGAGCGCGTCGTAGGCGACGAGGCGTCCGAGCAGCGGCTCACCGATGCCGGTGATCAGCTTGATGGCCTCGTTGACCATGATCGAGCCGATCGACGCGCAGAGCACGCCCAGCACGCCACCCTCGGCGCAGGACGGGACCATGCCGGGGGGTGGCGGCTCGGGGTAGAGGTCGCGGTAGTTGAGGCCCTTGCCGTTGGGCGCGTCGTCCCAGAACACCGACGCCTGACCCTCGAAACGGAAGATCGAGCCCCAGACGTAGGGCTTGCCGAGCAGGACCGCCGCGTCGTTGACCAGGTAGCGGGTCGCGAAGTTGTCGGTGCCGTCGAGGATGAGGTCGTAGTCGCGGAAGATGTCCAGGACGTTGTCGGCCTCGAGCCGGGTCTGGTGCAGCCGGACGTCGACGAGCGGGTTGACCTCGCGGATCGAGTCGCGGGCGGACTCGGCCTTGGAGCGGCCCACGTCGGACTGACCGTGGATGATCTGGCGCTGCAGGTTCGAGGCGTCGACCTCGTCGAACTCGACGATCCCGAGCGTGCCCACGCCGGCGGCGGCGAGGTAGAGCAGCGCGGGCGAGCCGAGGCCACCGGCACCGATGACCAGCACCTTCGCGTTCTTGAGCCGCTTCTGACCGGCCATCCCGACGTCGGGGATGATGAGGTGGCGGCTGTAGCGCTCGACCTCTTCCTTGGTCAGCTCGGCGGCCGGCTCCACGAGCGGCGGTAGGGGCATTCTCTGTACTCCTCGGATTCGCGTGCTGTTCGCGCGTTTCGATGACACCCGCGTGACCTCGGTGTCACGACTCGACCTGCTCAACGCGCGGGGCTGCTCGCATCTTCCCATCCCTGGCGACGTCACCGGCCCATTCCCCGGCGTCGACGGCGTCCCACATCCCGGCGACGGCGCAGGCCACGACGTCGGGGACCTCCATCTGCGCGATGTGTCCCACACCCGGGAGCATGAGCAGCCGCCCGGCGCGCAGCGAGCGGACGGTGCGATCGGCGCGCCGGGGCGAGACGAGGCGGTCGCGGTCGCCCCAGAGCACCAGCGTCGGCGCCGTGACGGCACGCATCGCCGCCCACAGCGACGCGGGCCCGAACCGCAGCCAGCCCGCGAACATCGCGAAGGCGGCACCGTTGACGGCCTCCCCCGCCCAGGGCATCGCGCCGCGGGCGACGATCTCCTCGGCGGCCTCGACGATGCGATGCTCGGGCGCGCGTGACGGGTCGCCGAAGCACAGCGTGAGGACTTGCTCGGCGCGTTCGCGGGGGCCCATCGCGGCGAGCGCGGCCCGGGCGCGCCTGCCCGGGGAACCCGGGACCATCGCGAGCGCAAGGCGCGGGTCGGACAGCCGTCGCGGGTCGGGACGGCGGTCGGGGACGGCCGGCGAGACGAGCGTGAGGGTGCGGACGAGGTCGGGGTGGCGGGCCGCGAGCAGCACGCAGACGGTGCCGCCCAGCGAGTTGCCCAGCAGGTGGACGGGTTCGTCGCCACTCGCGCGCAGGAACCGGGCGAGGGCGTCGGCGTTGGCGTCGGGGGTCCAGACGCGGGGTTCGAGCGGCGGGGAGAGGCCGAACCCGGGCAGGTCGACCGAGGTGCCGGCGGCCCGGCCGGCGAGCAGCCCGGCGAGGTCGGTCCAGTTCGTCGCCGAGCCCGAGAGCCCGTGGACGTAGACGGCCCGCGCCGGCGCACCCGGCGTCTCCCGCACGTGCAGCGTCACGCCGCCCGCGGTGACCTGGCGGCCGGCCCACGGGCGCCGGGTGAGGTCGAGCGGCGGGAAGGCTGCGGGATCGGCGAGCGGTGGCACCGGGCGCGACGGGTCGGGGGCGGAGGTCGATCCGGGCGTCCGTCCAGCATCGCTCATCGTGGCGTCGCACACCACGCCTCCGGTACGAGATACCCCCTGGTGGTATCGTCGGCCTCGCGAGACCGACCGCACGGCGACGGGTGGGTCATGGTCGGCACGATCGCCGCGTTGTACACGACGGGACCGGCAGGGCGAGCCGGCGGAGGAGGAACGCGATGAGCACGGCGGGACGGCTGGCGGCATACGCCGCAGTGCTCATCCTGCTGTTCACCGGCGCGTGGGCGACGGGGGTCGCGGTCGGCCCGGTCACCGACACCGCCGCGACGCAGCAGGTCACCCCCGGTGACGCGCGGACCACACCCGGTTCGGACCCCAACCACGCCGCCGAGCACGGCCACGCCGACACCGGCCCCGCGGCCCCCGGCGTGCCGAACCGCGGCCCCACCGGCCAGGACCCGGTCGAGTCGGTCGAGTCGCTCGGGCTGTCGGCCGGCCAGAACGGCTACACGTTCACCGTGCAGAACACCACCTTCGGGCTCGACCGCCCCGGTGAGCTGGCGTTCACGATCTCCGGCCCCGACGGCCGGCCCGTCACCGACTACGCCGACGCCCACCACGGGCCGATGCAGGTCGTCGTCATCCGCCGCGACGCCGCCGGGTTCCAGCACCTGCTGCCCGTCCTCGGGGCCGACGGCGTCTGGCGCGCCCCGCTCACCCTGCCCGGCGGCGGCGTCTGGCGCGCCTACGCCGACTTCGCCCCCACCGGCGGCCCACCGCTGGTGCTGGGAACCGACCTGTTCGTGCAGGGCGACTTCACCCCGTTCCGGTTCACCGACTCGCGCACCTTCGACGTCGACGGCTACCAGGTGCGGCTCGACGGCAACCTCGTCCCCGGCACGCAGTCGCAGATCTACGCGACGGTCAGCCGTGGCGGCGCCCCGGTCCTCGACCTCGAGCCCTACCTCGGCGCGTTCGGCCACCTCGCCGTGCTGCGCCAGGGCGACCTCGCCTACCTGCGGGTCCAGCCGATCACCTCGTCGACGCCCGGCCCGGCCGACCGCGCGGGCCCCGGCACCGCCTTCACCGTCGACGTCCCGTCCGCCGGGTCGTACCGCCTGTTCGTGGAGTTCGTGCACGGCGGCGTCACCCGGACCGCCGAGTTCTCCGTCTCCACGCCGGAGGGGAGCCGCTGATGAGCACCCTGACCCCCGAGTCCCCGGGCACCGCCGACGTGACGGTCGCCCCCGCGGCGCAGCGCATCGAGCTCGCCATCGGCGGCATGACGTGCGCGTCGTGCGCCAACCGTGTCGAGCGCAAGCTCAACAAGATGGACGGCGTCGTCGCGACGGTGAACTACGCGACCGAGAAGGCGCACGTCGAGTACCCCGACGGAGTCGAGCCCCAGGCCCTGGTGGCAACGGTCGAGGCCGCCGGCTACACCGCCACCCTGCCCCCGCCACCGCCCTCCCCCGACGCCCCGGCCGACGACAGCCCGGCCGACACCGTCGACCCGACGGCCGAGCTGCGCCACCGACTGCTGGTCAGCACCGTGCTGGCCGTGCCGGTCGTCGTCGTCTCGATGGTGCCCGCGTTCCAGTTCACCTACTGGCAGTGGCTCGCCCTCGTGCTCGCCGCGCCCGTCGTCGTGTGGGGCGCGTGGCCGTTCCACCGCGCCGCCTGGGTCAACCTGCGCCACGGCGCCGCGACGATGGACACCCTCGTCTCCGTCGGCACCCTTGCCGCGCTCGCCTGGTCGGTCTACGCGCTGGTGTGGGGCACCGCCGGCATCCCCGGCATGGTGCACCCCTTCAGCCTCACCGTGTCCCGCGGCGGCGGCGCCGGGCAGATCTACCTCGAGGTCGCCGCCGGCGTCACCGTCTTCGTCCTCGCAGGCCGCTACGCCGAGGCCCGCTCCAAGCGCGCGGCCGGTGCGGCCCTGCGCGCGCTGCTCGACATGGGCGCCAAGGACGTCGCCGTGCTGCGCGACGGCCGCGAGGAACGCATCCCCGTCGCGGCGCTCGCCGTCGGCGACCGGTTCGTCGTGCGCCCCGGCGAGAAGATCGCCACCGACGGCACCGTCGACGAGGGCGCCTCCGCCGTCGACGTCTCGATGCTCACCGGCGAACCCGTCCCCGTCGACGTCGAGCCCGGCTCGCCGGTCGTCGGCGGCTGCGTGAACAGCTCGGGGCGCCTCGTCGTCACCGCCACCCTCATCGGCGCCGACACCCGGCTCGCGCAGATGGCCAAGCTCGTCGAGGACGCCCAGACCGGCAAGGCTGCCGTGCAACGGCTCGCCGACCGGGTCGCCGCCGTGTTCGTGCCGGTCGTCATCGCGCTGGCCGTCGCCACCCTCGGGTTCTGGATCGGCACCGGCGAGGGCGTGGCCGCCGCGTTCACCGCCGCCGTCGCCGTCCTGATCATCGCCTGCCCCTGCGCGCTCGGGCTCGCCACGCCGACGGCGCTGCTCGTCGGCACCGGCCGCGGTGCCCAGCTCGGCGTGCTCATCAAGGGCCCCGAGGTGCTGGAGTCCACCCGCCGCATCGACACCGTCGTCCTCGACAAGACCGGGACCGTCACCACCGGCCGCATGGAGCTCGTCGACGTCCGCATCGCCGACGGCGAGGACCGCGACGAGGCCCTCCGGATGGCCGGCGCGGTCGAGGACGGCTCCGAGCACCCCATCGCCCGCGCCATCGCCGACGCCGCCCGCGCCGCCGACGGTGCCGGCCTGCCCGGCGTCTCGGAGTTCGAGGCCGTCCACGGGCTCGGCGTCCGCGGCGTCGTGTCCGAGCTGATCGACAGCCGCGTGGTCGCCCACGCCGTCCTCGTCGGCCGCCCCGCCCTGCTGTCGAGCCACGACGTCGAGCTGCCCGACGAGCTCACCGAGGCCCGCGAGAGGGCCGAGAGCGCCGGGCACACCGCCGTCGTGGTCGCCTGGGACGGCCACGCCCGCGCCGTCCTCTCCGTCGCCGACGCCGTGAAGCCCACCAGCGCCGAGGCCATCCGCCGGCTGCGGGCACTGGGCCTGCGCCCGATGCTGCTCACCGGCGACAACGGCGCCGCCGCGCGCACCGTGGCCGAGCGCGTCGGCATCGACGCGGGCGACGTCATCGCCGATGTCATGCCCGAGGACAAGGTCGCCGTCGTCACCCGGCTGCAGGGCGAGGGCAGGGTCGTCGCCATGATCGGCGACGGGGTCAACGACGCCGCCGCCCTCGCCACCGCCGACCTCGGCCTGGCCATGGGCACCGGCACCGACGTCGCGATCGAGGCGAGCGACATCACGCTGGTCCGCGGCGACCTCCTCGCCGCCGTCGACGCCGTCCGGCTCGCCCGGCGCACGTTGTCGACCATCCGCGGCAACCTCTTCTGGGCGTTCGCCTACAACGTCGCCGCCGTCCCCGTCGCCGCGGCCGGCCTGCTCAACCCCATGATCGCGGGCGCGGCGATGGCGTTCAGCTCCGTCTTCGTGGTCACCAACAGTCTGCGGCTGCGCACGTTCCGCAGCGCCACCGATCGGCCGTTGTGATCAACCCACGTCGCCCGATCGTGGCTACCGGCTAGTAGGCTCGGGGCTCACGACGACGGAGGACGGCGGATGGGCAGCGCATGACCGAGACACCGGTCCACCGCGGCGCGCGGTTGTCCCGCAGTGCCCGGCGGGCGCAGCTGCTGCTCGCCGCGCGCGACGTCTTCGCCGCCCAGGGCTACCACGCCGCCGCGATGGACGACATCGCCGAGCGCGCGGGCGTCAGCAAGCCGGTGCTCTACCAGCACTTCCCCGGCAAGCTCGAGCTGTACCGGGCGCTGCTCACGACGTACGCCGACGAGCTGGTCGACTCCGTCCGCGACGCCATCGCCGCCACCCCGGACAACCGTGAACGCGTGCACGCCGCGGTCAAGGCGTACTTCGACTTCGTCGCCGGCGAGGGCCAGGGCTACCGCCTGGTGTTCGAGTCCGACCTGCGCCGCGAGCCCGAGGCCGCCGCGGTGGTCGACGGGGCGCTGACCCGCTGCATCGACGCCGTGGCCGCGGTGGTCACCGAGGACGCGGGTCTCGACGAGGACCGCGCCCGGCTGCTCGCCGTCGGCCTGGTCGGGCTGAGCCAGGTGACCGCGCAGTACTGGCTCGACTCGCAGCAGTCGGTGCCGCGCGACGAGGCGATCGACCTCATGTCGGCGCTGGCCTGGAAGGGCCTCGCGGGCTTCCCCCTGATCCACGACTGACACCCCTGATCCACGACTGACACCGACCCGCTGCCCGGAGCACCCCGGATCGCCGCACGACGGCACCCGCGCACCCTCATTGCCGCGTGTCGCCCGCGCGACGACCGCGAGGTTGCGCGCGAGCAGGAGCGGGCGGGCCCGGTCAGGCCGCCGGGTTCGCCTGCCGGGTCGCGGCGGCGACCAGCGACGTGATCCGCTCGGCCGTGCCCGCGGCCCGCTCCACCGGCAGCATGTGCCCGGCGCCGGGGAAGATCGTCAGCTCCGCGGTGGGCAGGCCACGCACGATCCGGCGCGACGCGCGCAGCGGCGTGAGCCGGTCGCGTTCGCCCGCGAGCACGACGGTCGGGATCGACGCGAAGGCCGCCAGCGCGGCGTCGCGCTCGTGGGCGTCGAGCGTCGCCCGGAACCCGGAGACGGTGACCGGGCGGCACTCGGCGATGGCCCGGGTGGTGAGCCGGACCGCGTCACGGTCGGGATGCGTGCCGAGCAGCAGCCACCGGATACCGGGCGTGAGCAGCGCGGGCACGGCGCTGAGGTGGTCGCGCCCGGTCCAGCGCCGCGACCGGTAGAGCCGCACCTCGGCGGCGCGCACCCGCTCGAGCCCCGCCGGGCTCAGCCCGAACGCACGCTCGGCGAGGCCGCCGCTGGCCGTCGCGACGAGCGCCACCCCCGCGACCCGGTCGGCCACGAGCGCGGGATGCCGGTCGGCGAGCGCCATGATCGTCATGCCGCCCATGGAGTGCCCGGCGAGCACGAGCGGCCCGCGCGGCACCCGGTCGGCGAGCAGCGCGGCGAGGTCGTCGGCGAGCTGGTCGATGGTCATCGTCGCGGGGTCGACGGCCGCGGAGCGACCGTGGCCGCGGTGGTCGTAGCGGATCATCCGGACGTCGGGGCCGAGGCGCCGGGCGACGGGTTCCCACGTGCGGGCGTCGAGGGTCCAGCCGTGCGCCATGACGACGGTGACCGCCGCGTCGGCAGGCCCGGACTCCTCGACGTGCAGGGCCACGCCGTCGGGGGTGGTGAACGTGCTCATACGAGGTGCGCCTTGCGCCACAGGACCTCCGACGGGCCGCCGACGAGCCCCTGCTCACGCAGGAACGGCACCAGCTTGCGCGCCGACCAGCGCAGCGTCTCCCGGTGGTGGGGGTTGGCCAGCGCGGCCGCCTTCCCGGCCTTCGGGTCGATGCCGACGCTCGCGTACACGTCGGAGTGGACCAGGTTGCGCGCCACGACGAACGCGATCCGCGACGTCAGGTAGCGGCCGAGCGCCCGCTGCGCCCCGTTGACCTGCGGCATGATCCGGATCAGCTCCTCGCGGGCGTATCGGACGTGCCGCGCCTCCTCCGTCACGTGGATCTTGTTGACGGCCCGGGTGAGCGGCTGGACGGTCTCGTCGCGCATGGCCTCGCGCTGCAGCTGGTCGAGGATCTCCTCGACGAACAGCGTGCCGGCGAACATGGCGGGGCCGTGGCCGATCGTCTTGAACAGCCGGCCGAGCTCGTGGGTGAGGCCGCGCGGGGCATAGTCGGGCACGCCGTAGCGCTCGGTCATGCGCGCGAACATGATCGAGTGCCGGCACTCGTCGGCGATCTCGGTGAGCGCGTACTGGATGTGGCTGCGGCGCGGGTCGCGGTCGTAGGCGTAGCGCAGCAGCATCTGCATCAGGATGATCTCGAACCACAGCCCGATCCGGGCGATGCTGGCGACCTCGTGGACCGACAGCGTGCGACGCTGCTCCTCGGTCAGCCCCTCCCACAGCTCGGTGCCGTACAGCGACACCCGGTGCTGCGGGATCCCCCAGGCGCCCTCGACGAGAGGTGCCTCCCAGTCGATGTCGATCGACGGCTCGTAGGAGTGGTCGAGCGACGACCGCAGCAGCCGGTCGGCGGTGGCCTCGCGGTCGTTGACGGTGGTCATCGGGGGCTCCTCTCCCCTGTCCGGGCCGGCGCGGTCGCGGGGACCTCGCGCCCGGTCAGGCGACGGACCAACCCCGCGGCGAGCGGCGACGAGTCGTAGTGACCGGACGCGGCCTGCGCCCGCAGCTTGCGGACCACTCCGGACGACACGATCCCCGGGATGTGCCGTCCCGCCCACAGCTCGACCTGACCGGCGAGGGTGCCGGCGGTGTCGCGGGGCGGACGCGTCGCGCCGAGCACCCGCACGACGGTACCGACGATGTCCTCGACCTCCTCGCGGCGGACCTGACCCTCCAGGGCGAGGCCGACCTCGCGGCCGGCGTCGTGGATCGGCGTGCGGACGTAGCCGGGGTAGACGGTGGTGACGTGCAGCTCGGTGCCGTACTCGAGGCGCAGCGCGTCGGCGTAGGCGGTCATGCCGCGCTTGGCGACGCTGTAGGCGGACACGAACGGCAGCGTCAGGTACGCCAGCTCGCTGGAGACGAACACGACGCGGGCCCGCGTGCCGCCGCGCCGGGCCCGGGAGGCCTGCAGCGCGGGCAGGGCGGCGGCGGTGACGCGCCAGGCGCCGAGCAGGTTGACGTCGATGACGCGCATGGCGTCGGGGTGCAGGGGGCCGCCGGCGTCGTTGGGGATGCCGATCCCGGCGTAGTGGACGACGGCGTCGAGCCCGCCGAGGCGGTCGGCGGCCGCGGCGACGGCGCGGTCGACTGCGGCGTCGTCGGTGATGTCGCAGGCCAGTATGCCGTCGCCACCCTCGCGGTCGAGGCCGATGACGTGGGCGCCCTGGTCGCGCAGCCGGGCGGCGGTGGGCGCGCCGAAGCCACCGGCGGCACCGGTGACCAGGACGCGGCTCCCGGCGGGGATCGTGCGTGACATGCCGCTCCTCTCCCTTGCTGTTACCGCTGGTAACTGTTACCACTGGTAACGTGCCTCAGCAAGAACCTCCTGTCAAGCCGGAGCCCCCCACCAAGGAGGAGCGCCGCACCCGGCGCCGCGCCGAGATGATCGCCGCAGCGATCGAGGCGGTCCGCACCCACGGCGCCGGGGTCTCGGTCGCGGAGATCGCCGCGCGGGCCGGCATCACCAAGCCCGTCCTGTACCGCTACTTCGACGACCGCGCCGACCTGCAGCGGGCCGTCGGCGAGCAGGCGGTCGGCATGCTGATGGACCGCATGATCCCCGCACTGTCGGCCGAGCTGGAGCCGCGCGAGCAGGTCGCCGCGGTCGTCGACGCCTTCCTCGCCGCCATCGAGGACGAGCCCCAGCTGTGGCGGTTCGTCGTGCACAACTCCACCGACAGCACCGCCGAGCGGGAGGCGGGCGCCGAGATCGTCGACGGGGCCCGTGACCAGATCGCCCGCCTGCTCGCCGTGCTCATCGGCGAACGGCTGCGCGCCGCCGGCCGCGACTCGGGGGGCGCCGAGGTGTGGGCGCACGGGCTCGTCGGCATGGTGCAGAGCGCCGGCGACTGGTGGCTGGAACGCCGGACGATGAGCCGCACCACCGTCACCGCCTACCTGACCGGCCTGATCTGGGGCGGCATCTCGGCGACCCTCGACGGACCGTCCCGGACAGCGGGACAGGAGTCATCACAGGAAACCATCGGAAGAAACACTGTTTCCCCGGAAAGCGAGTCACCTGGTGTGGACACGGGTGACGCCGCCGACCGGGACCCACGCCCCGGCACCACCGCACTGCGCGCCGTCCCCGATCCGCCCGCTGCCGGAGAGGCCCACCGATGAGCACTCACGACCACAGCAACGGCCAGACCTCCGACCACGACGACGACGGCTACCGCGGCCCCGCCACCCTCACCGTCGGCGACCGCCACCTCGTCGTCCAGGCGCTGCTCGACGCCCGCCACGAACCCCTCGACGGCCGGATGCACTGGTTCGGCAGGCTCACCGGCGACGACCTCGCCGCCACGCTCGGCCACCGCGCGGCCGACGCCGTCCTGACCACGCCCGAGGGCCGGTCGCAGGCTCGCGTCGGCGACGTCGACGCCTGGGGCCGCTACCGGGTCACCGGCATCGGCACGCCACCGTTCGGGCTGCCCGTGGTCGCCCTGGACGACGACGGGGCCTGACCCCGGCGCACGCCACCGGCGGCACCCGTCCGCTCACGGGTTCCACCGGACGCACCACGGGCCCGGCAGGGTGACCTGCCGGGCCCGTGTCGAGCGTTGCGGCGGTCAGCCGCCGACGCTGAACCCGACCTTGCGCACGTCGGCCGGCGCGATCTCGATGTAGGAGATGCGCGCGGCGGGCACGACGAAGCGGCTGCCCTTGTCGTCGATGAGGCTGACCAGGCCGTCGTCGGACTTCAGGGCGTCACGGACCAGCCCCTCGACCTCCTCCGGGGTCTGGTCGCTGGACACCACGAGCTCCCGCGGGCTCTCCGCGATGCCGATCTTGACCTCCACCGGAGACCTCCAGGTCACGAGTAGTCGAATGGCTGCCGCACCCCTCGATCGAACTCCGAAGGGCCGGCGCGGCCCAGGCTAGTCGAGCGGCGCGGCGCAGGAGGCGGCGGCACGTCCGCCCACGGCGAACAACCGCGATCCCCGGCGTCACGACAGTGCTCCGGGCGTCACGACAGGCCGAGGCTCGCCATCCGCTTGCCGTGGTTGGACTGCACGCGCTTGATGAGCGCTGCGATGCCGGCGAGGTCGCCCGAGCCGCGGACGATGAAGTCGGCCAGCTCGTCGCGCTCGGCCACGATGTGCTGGGCCTGGGTGACGGCCTCACCGAGGAGCCTGCGGCCCCACAGCGCGAGCCGGTCTCGGACCTGCCGGTTCTGCGCGCAGGCGGCCTTGACCTCGCGTTCGGCGAACGCGCTGTGCCCGGTGTCGGCCAGCACCCGCTGGACGAGCTCGCTGGTGTGCGGGTCGACCCAGCCTGCGACCTCGCGGTAGAAGTCGGCGGCCAGCCCATCGCCGACGTAGGCCTTGACCAGCGACTCCAGCCAGGTGCGTGGCGCGGTCGTGGCGTTGTAGGAGTCGAACGGCGCGACGAACGGCGACATCGCGGCCTCGACCGGCACCCCGAGCCCGACCAGGTACTCCTCGAGCTGCTTGTAGTGCCCCATCTCGGCCGCGGCCATCGCCGACAGGGCTGCGCGGCCTCCGAGGGTCGGCGCCGACCGGGCGTCCTCGGCGAGCCGGTCGAACGCCGACAGCTCCCCGTAGGCCAGTACCCCGAGCAGATCGACCGTGGCCTGGGGAGGTCGCGCCCCGGCGTCGCCCGGCGCGTGCGCCGTCTCACCCACCATGGTCGGTGAGCCTAGTGTCCGGGGCCCGGAACCGGTGCGGCCGACGGTGATCGACCGCCGTCAGGCCTGCAGCGGTGAGGCTCACGTCCGTGTCGGCGTGTCCGCGCTCGTCGCCACGGCACCTGTGCAGGTATGATGTGAGCAGCGCAGCGCCCTGCACGACGTTCCAGACCTTTTCCCGGGCGCGCGCCCCGACCCGGCGGAGCCGGTTCCACAAGCGGAACCGATCCACCGACGACATGGTGCGTGCAGCGCCTCGTCCGGTTCTCCCGCCCGAGCGTCCCCGACGCCGGTGGTCGACGAACCGCGAACGACTCCTGTGCGCGGAGAGAGGCGATTCCCCTGTCCGTTCCGAACGACAACTCGAACGACAGTCCCGACGCGACGACCTCGGCGGAGCTCCCCGAGCCCCTCGCCGAGGAGGCACACCCGCTCCAGGCCGGTGCCCCCGTCAAGCCCGAGTCCCCGACGTTCGCCGAGCTCGGCGTCCGTCCCGAGATCGTGAAGGCGCTGGCCGAGGCCGGTATCGAGCGCACCTTCGCGATCCAGGAGCTCACCCTGCCGCTGGCCCTCGCCGGCGAGGACCTGATCGGTCAGGCCCGTACCGGCACCGGCAAGACCCTCGGCTTCGGCGTCCCGATGCTGCAGCGGATCGTGCCGCCGTCCGAGCGGCCGGCCGCCACCGCGGAGGGCGAGACCGCCGACCGCACCAAGGACGTGCCGCAGGCCCTCGTCGTCGTCCCGACGCGTGAGCTGTGTGTGCAGGTCGCGCAGGACATCGCCGACGCCGGCAAGCACCTCGGCGTCCGTGTGACCGCGATCTACGGCGGCCGCGCCTACGAGCCCCAGCTCAACGCGCTGCGCAAGGGAGTCGACGTCGTCGTCGGCACCCCGGGCCGGCTGCTCGACCTGGCCGAGCAGCGCCACCTGGTGCTGGGCCGCGTCGGCATGCTGGTCCTCGACGAGGCCGACGAGATGCTCGACCTGGGCTTCCTGCCCGACGTCGAGCGCATCCTGCGCATGCTCCCCGAGGAGCGCCAGACGATGCTGTTCTCGGCCACCATGCCGGGCCCGATCATCGCGCTGTCGCGGGCGTTCCTGAACCGCCCGACGCACATCCGCGCCGAGGAGTCCGACCAGGGCTCCATCCACGAGCGCACCAAGCAGCACGTCTTCCGCGCCCACGCGATGGACAAGGTCGAGCTGCTCACCCGCGTCCTGCAGTCCAAGGACCGCGGTCTGACCATGATCTTCGCCCGTACCAAGCGCACCGTGCAGCGCGTCGCCGACGACCTCGCCGAGCGCGGGTTCGCCGCCGCGGCCGTGCACGGCGACCTCGGCCAGGGTGCCCGCGAGCAGGCGCTGCGCGCGTTCCGCTCCGGCAAGGTCGACGTCCTCGTCGCCACCGACGTCGCCGCCCGCGGCATCGACGTCACGGACGTGACGCACGTCGTCAACTACCAGTGCCCCGAGGACTCGAAGACCTACGTCCACCGGATCGGCCGCACCGGTCGCGCCGGCAAGGAAGGCGTGGCGGTCACGCTCGTCGACTGGGACGAGATGCCGCGCTGGAAGATGGTCAGTGACGACCTCGGCATCGACATGCCGGAGCCGGTCGAGACCTACTCGACGTCGGATCACCTCTACACCGAGCTCGACATCCCGACCGATGCGACGGGGCGGCTGCCGCTGTCCAAGCGGACGCGGGCGGGCCTGAAGGCGGAGTACGTCGACAACGAGGGTGACCACCAGGGCGCCCGGCGCCGCAGCGGTGGCAGCACCGGCGGTGGTGGCCGTCGTGGCGAGGACGCTCCGGCCCAGCCCCGCGAGCGCCGGTCGCGCAGCCGCACCCGTACCCGCGGCGGCGTGACCCTCGAGGGCGGTGCCGAGGGCGGCTCCGACGCACCCGCGTCCGAGACCCCCGCCGCCGACCTCTCCGCTGCTCCCGGCTCCGGCCCGGACGCCGCGGCCGGTGACGTGGGCGAGGCCGGCAAGCCGCGCCGTCGTCGTCGCCGTGGTGGTGCCCGCCGCCGTGGCGCGAGTGGTGCCGAGGGCGAGTCCGCCCCCGACGCCGCCGCCAGCTGACGGTTTCACCTCCTCCGAGGTGCTGCGCGCACGGAGCTCGGTCCGCCCTGAACGCCTGCGCCGGTCCGACGTGGTGGTGGCCGCCGTCCTGGCGGTCGCCCTCGTCGCCGGTGGGGTCCTGGTCTGGCGGACGAGCGCGGCCGCGACGACCCGGTCGGTCACCGCACCGACCGGGTCGTTCCCGCCTCCGCCGCTGACCGAGACGACCCCGCCCGCGGGGTTCACCGAGGCCTGGCGCGCGGCGAGCCCCGGAACACCGGTGCCGCTCGTCGCCGGTCCGGCGGTCGTCACGGCTGCCGACGGCGAGGTGGCCGGGCACGACGCGGCCACCGGCGCCACCCACTGGAGCTACACCCGCGACGACGCGATCTGCACGGTCGCGTCCGGGTTCGGCCAGGTCATGGCCCTGTACCGCAACGGGTCCGGCGACGCGTGCAGCGAGCTCACCGTGCTCGTGCCCTCGACGGGCGCACGCCGGGTGTACAGCAACCCGAACGCACTGCCCGGCGCGCGGCTGCTCGACTCCGGCACCCTCGTCGCGCTCACCGGCTCGCGGTACCTGCAGGTCGTGCGGTCGGACCTGGTGAAGACGACGGAGTTCGGCACCGTCGACACCCCCGACCAGCCGGGCCGTCAGCCCTACCCCGACTGTTCGCTCGACTCGTTCGCGATCACCCAGGGCCGCCTCGCCGTCCTCGAACGCTGCCCCGGCGACGAGCAGGACCGGCTGACCGTCATCGCGCCCGACGGCGGGTCCGACGCGACGACGCCGGAGGTCGTGTTCTCCGCGCTGCTGCCCGGCGCGCACGGTCAGGTCGTCGCCGCGGCGGGCGACCGGGTGGCCGTAGCCCGGCCGGGCCCGGCGGCGCTGGAGGTCGTCGACGGACAGGGCGCCGTGCTGTCGACGACTCCGCTGCCGGTCCCCGACGCCGACCTGACCGCCCAGCCGCCCGGCGGGGTGGCGGCGACGACGTCGGACGACCGGCACGTCTACTGGTGGACGGGGTCCGCGACGATCGCGCTCGACCGGGGCGATCTGCAGCCGGCATGGATGCTGCCGGGCACGACCGGCCCGGGTGTCCGCTACGGCGACGCGGTCCTGGTGCCGGTGCCGGGAGGGCTGGCCGTGACCGACCCGGTCACCGGTGCGGTCGCCCGGACGATCGCCGTCGACCGCGGCGGGTGGACCGGCGCGGTGCAGTCCGCGGTCGCGGGGTCGGTGCTGCTGGAGCAGCGCGGCCCCGACCTGGTGGCACTCCGCCCCTCCTGACCGGGCCCCGTCCTGACCGTGCCGGACGCCCATGACCGAGCCGGACGCGTGACCGAGCCGGACGCGCGCCGGACCCTCCGCCGAGTTCGACGTGAGACCGGTTCCGACATGACCGAAGAAGTCTGAGGTCGAACTCGGCGTGGCTCGTGCCGGGCTGTCGTACGGTCAGAAGAGCCAGAAGCCGCACAGCACGACGAGCCCGACCGCGACGACGCCGACCGAGCACAGCGTCGCGACGCCGTCGCGGCGCCGGTCCGCGACCACCTGGGCGACGACGGCGGCGGCCGCGGCCAGGCCGTGCCCGGCGAGCATCGCCGTCCCCGGCCCGGCGGACCCGGTGCGGGTGGTGAGCGTCCAGCCGACGAGCAGCACCACGAACAGCGCGACGAGACCACCCGCGACGATGCCCGACAGGCCGCGCAGCAGCCGTCCCGACGTCGCCGGCCGGGTCACGCGGCCCCCTCGGCGCCGGGGAGGTCGCGCAGGTACGCCCAGGGCTGCGGGGACGGCGCGGCAGCGCGCCCCTCGGGGCAGTGCCTGCGCACGTCGCAGGTGGCGCAGGCGGGCGACGTGCGGGGCGGGAACAGCGCCTCGGGGTCGCCACCGGCGGCGAGGGCGTCGCCGGCGTCGGCGGCGGCCGTGGCCAGGCCGTGCGCGGCGTCCAGGTGGGCGCGCATCGACGCGTCGTCGTGCTCCCAGACCGCGACGTGACCCGTCGGCACGTGGTGCAGCTCGACGCGACGGCACGGCCGGTGCAGCGCGGCGCCGGTGGCGGCGGCGTAGAGCGCGAGCGCGCGGGAGTCGCGGGCGTCGTCGTCGGTGGGGACGTGCCTGCCGGTCTTGTAGTCGACGACGACCGCGTCCGCGCCACGGGTGTCGATGCGGTCGACCCGGCCCTCGGCGACGAGCCGCCGCTCCCCCGCCCCGACGGTCTCCGACACCCAGCGTTCGACGCCCGCGGGCGCGGCCGTCGGGTCGTGGAGCTCGTGGTCGGCGGTGTAGGCGGCGAGCCAGCCGCGCGCCGCGGTGCGGTACCGGGCGGACTGGGCACTGTCGCGGTAGCCCTCGGCCGACCAGTTGCGGTCCAGGAGGGCCTCGGCGGCCTCAGGGGTGCGGGCGCGGGCGGGCAGGTCGAACAGGGCGCGCAGCGCCAGGTGCACGACCGCGCCGAGGGTGTGGTGGGCCCAGGCGCCGCCGCGGGCGGGCGCCGGCCGGTCGATGTAGGCCATCCGGAACCGGCGGGGGCAGCTCTCCCAGCTCGCGAGGCGGGCGGGGGTGACCCGGGGCAGGGGCCGGACGTCGACGCCGAGGTCGAACCCGAGCTGCCCGGTGTCCGCACCCATGCGGCCACGGTATCGGCCGTGCGCGGGCGGGCCTCAGCCGGTGAGGACCTCGACGCCACGGGCCCGTGCCACCAGGGCGTCGAACACGTCGGGGTCGGTGGTCTCGGCGCCGATCGGGATCGTCTTGTTGGTGCCGTGGTAGTCGCTGGAGCCGGTGGTGAGCAGCCCGGTCTCGGCGGCGAGCCCGCGCAGCAGCGCCCGGTCGTCGGGGGCGTGGTCCCGGTGGTCGACCTCCACGCCGGTGAGCCCGGCGGCGGCCAGGTCGGCGACGACCGACAGCTCCACGACCCGGCCGCGCTTGCGCGCCAGCGGGTGTGCGAACACGCTGACCCCGCCGGCGTCCCGGATCATCTCGACTGCCGTCCGCACGGGGGTGTCGGACTTCGGCACGTAGTAGGGGCTGCCGGTGTAGAGCAGCTCGGCGAAGGCCTGGTCGACCGACTCGACGACCCCGGCGGCGACGAGCGCGCGCGCCAGGTGCGGCCTGCCCGCCGACGCCCCCTCCGGCAGCAGCGCGAACACCTGGTCGGTGTCGACGGGGTAGCCCGCGTCGGCCATCTTCGCCGTCATCCCGCGCAGCCGTTCGACGCGTTCGCCCCGCAGCCGTTCCTGCTCGGCCGCGATCGCGGGGTGGGCGGGGTCGAACAGGTACCCGAGCAGGTGCACCGACACCCGGCCGCCACGCCCGTCGTCGGACACACAGGAGAACTCCGCACCCCGCACCAGCCGCATCCCGGCGGGTAGCACCGCCGCGGCGCGCTCCCAGCCGCTGGTGGTGTCGTGGTCGGTGACGGCCAGGACGTCGACCCCGGCTGCCGCGGCCACAGCGATCAGCTCCTCGGGCGAGTCGGTGCCGTCGGAGGCCGTCGAATGGCTGTGGAGGTCGATACGGGGCACCGCTCGACGCTATCCCGCGGCCGCCGCGGACGCCCCCGCGACACGGACGGGCCGGCTCAGCGCCGCCAGCGCGGCCGCGACAGCATGCCCGTGGCGCGGGTCTTGCCCTTCTCCCCGAACACCAGCTCGGAGAGGGCTTCGTAGATCTCCTCGGGCCTGGGCATGTAGTCGATCTTGTTGAGCGCCTGGATCTGGCCGGCGGACTCGACGACCATCGTCCCGTACCCGAGGGTGCGGCCGGCGAGCGTGCGCCGGAACGTGAGGTCGGTGACCTTGCCCAGCGGCATCATGCCGACGTTGTGGACGATGATCCCCTGCGCCAGCATCACCCGCTTGTCGGTGATGACGATCCGCTCGATCCACCAGAGCATCGTGAGGACCGTGAAGCGCATCAGCGCCACGAGCGACAGGTAGAACGTCAGGTTGTCGACGATGATGTTCTCGGGCAGGTTGACCTGGATGACGATCATCAGGGCGAGGAACAGCCCCGTCTGCAGGATGTGCTTGCTCATCACCGCCCAGTGCTGGCGCACGCGGATGACCCGCCGCTCCGTGGGGAGCAGGTACTCGTCGATCTCCCGGGGGGCCAGCACGGGATCAGCTGAACACGGACGTGAAGAATGTGATGATCGACGACGCCGCGTTGCTGAGGATGTTGCCCAGACTCGACAGGAAGCCCGCGGCCCCGGTCGGCGACGTCACGATGAAGAAGATCACGAGAGCGATCGCGAGAATGCCGACGATCTTCTTCACGTTCACCAGGACCCCGTTCCGGCATGAACCGTTGCTGACATGATCATTTCTACCGGTACGACGGTCGTCGAGGTACCGGCCACGTGGGCAGCGTACCGTTCCAATCGATGACCCAACGTAGCCGACACGTACCCTGTGTGGGTGCAATCGTCCATGACACCGATGGCCGATTGCTCCTCGTCCAGCGGACCAACGAGCCCGGCGCCGGCCTGTGGTCGGTGCCCGGAGGCAGGGTCGAGTCCGGCGAGACGGACGCGGAAGCCCTGGTCAGGGAGCTGGCCGAGGAGACCGGGCTCGTGGTCGAGCCCGGCCCGCTCGTGGGCCGGGTGCGCCGCGGGGACTACGACATCGCGGACTACTCCGCTCGTGCCATCGGCGGGACGCTGCGCGCCGGCGACGACGCGGCGGACGCCCGTTGGGTCGACGCGGCGGAGTTCGCGGCGCTTCCGTTGGTCGACGAGCTCGCCGAGACCCTCGGCGGCTGGGGCGTCCTGCCGCGCTGAGGCCGGCCCGCGCTCAGACCTGCGGGACCGGGCGGCCGGGCTGCTCGCCGCCGCGGGTGTCGCCGTAGGACCGCTTCGGGACCATCACCTTGCGCCGGAACGTGCACACGACGGTGCCGTCCTGCTTGTAGCCGATCGTCTCGACGTGGACGATGCCACGGTCGTCCTTCGACTTCGACTCGGTCTTGTCGAGCACCCGGGTCTCGCCGTAGATGGTGTCGCCGTGGAAGGTCGGCTTGGTGTGCTTGAGCGACTCGACCTCGAGGTTCGCGATCGCCTTGCCGGAGACGTCGGCCACCGACATGCCCAGCAGCAGCGAGTACACGTAGTTGCCGACGACGACGTTCTTGCCGAAGTCCGTCGTCTCCTCCGCGTAGTGCACGTCCATGTGGAGGGGATGGTGGTTCATCGTGATGAGGCAGAACAGGTGGTCGTCGTACTCGGTGACCGTTTTGCCCGGCCAGTGCTTGTACACCGCACCGACCTCGAATTCCTCGAAGTACCGACCGAACTGCAACGTCTTCGCCTCCATCGCCGAATCACAAGGTGCGCGGGTAATCTAACGTGCGGAGTTGGGCCCGTCCGGCCGCTCGGACGGCCACTTTCGTCACACCGGCGGAGCAGCGCGAAGGAGGTGGGCGTGGTGCCGACGGCACCCGGTTGCAGTAGTTGCCGCGTCCCCGCGGAACGGTCCTCGCCGGCCGGTTGAGACAGCCGGCCGGGTGCCCGGCAGGGACGTGAGTCACGTCGTGTCCCGTACAGGGCATCGCTGGTCGACGATCGACGGCGACACCGCCCTGTGCCTTGCCAGGCCTGGAGGCCCCGATGCCGCCGCTGTCCTCGATCCGCCCCGTCATCCGTGCGAGCGCACGCAACCGGCTGGGGGGCCGGCCACCGACGACACTGCCCAAGAAGCTGCGGGTCCCCATGTCGGCCTACGTCGTCGACTGTGCGGTGTACGTCGACGGGAAGCGGCTCGACGGCCGCTGGGCGCACGACGCCGCCATCGAGGAGGTCCGCCGCCGCGACGAGGGGTTCGTGTGGATCGGCCTGCACGAGCCGTCCGACGAGCAGATCAACGGCATCGCTGAGACGTTCGGGCTGCACGAGCTCGCCGTCGAGGACGCGGTCAACGCCCACCAGCGGCCCAAGCTCGAACGCTACGACGACACGTTGTTCATGGTGCTCAAGACGGTCTGCTACGTCGGGCACGCCGAACCGACGACCGCCCACGAGCTCGTCGAGACCGGCGAGGTCATGGTGTTCGTCGGCCGTGACTTCGTGATCACCGTCCGGCACGGCCGTCACTCCGGGCTGCGCGACGTGCGGCACAAGCTGGAGGCCGACCCCGAGCAGCTCGCCCTCGGCCCGGCGTCGGTGCTGCACGCGATCGCCGACCACGTCGTCGACAGCTACCTCGAGGTCACCGAGGCCATCGAGGACGACATCGACGAGATGGAGGCCGAGGTCTTCACCCCGCGCTCGACGATGGACGCCGAGCAGATCTACGTCATGAAGCGCGAGGTGCTGGAGCTGCGGCGCGCGGTGATGCCGCTGGTCGCGCCGATGCACAAGCTGACCGAGGGCTTCTCGTCGCTGGTGCCGCACGAGGTGCGGTCGTACTTCCGCAACGTCGACGACCACCTCTCGACCGTCGCCGAACGGGTCGCGGGCTTCAACGAGATCCTGACGACGCTGGTCGACGCGATGCTCGCCCGGATCAGCATGCGGCAGAACAACGACATGCGGAAGATCACCGCGTACGCGGGCCTGATCTCGGTGCCGACGATGATCGCGGGCATCTACGGCATGAACTTCGACGTGATGCCCGAGCTGCACTGGAACTTCGGCTACCCCATGGTGATCGTCTCGATCGGGCTGATCTGTGGATTGCTGTACCGCAACTTCCGCAGGAACGGCTGGCTGTAGGGCGCCGGGGCGCACGGCGTGGCCACCGGCGCTAGCCTCGGCCAGGTGAAGGACCGGCCCCTCAACCCGCTGCGCCGGCTGCGCACCCCCGCGTGGGACCGGCAGGAGCCGGCCTGGCACGACGCCTCCCCCGCACTGATCGACGCCGCCCTGCAGCGGGCGCTCGACCGGCCGGGCGGAGGCTGGTTCGTCCTGGCGGGCAGCCGCGAGGTCACGGGCGGCGCGGCGTTCGGCCGGATCGTCGACGGGCGCGAGGTCGTCGCCTGGCGCGACGGCGACGGCACCCTGCACGCCGGGCCCGGGGCCTGCCCGCACCTGGGCGCCGCGCTGTGCGACGCCCCCGTCCACGACGGCGCCCTCGTCTGCCGCTGGCACGGGCTGGCGCTGCCGCCCGGCGGCCGGCCCGGCTGGCGCACCTTCCCGGCCCACGACGACGGCGTGCTCGCCTGGGTGCAGCTCCCCGGTCCGTCTCCGTCGGAGGCCCCCTTCCTCGGGCCGCGACCGCCGATCGAGAGCTCGTTGTCGGCGGTCGCGACCGTCGTCGGGCGGTGCGAGCCGCGCGACATCGTCGCCAACCGGCTCGACCCGTGGCACGGGGCGTGGCTGCACCCGTACTCGTTCGCGTCACTGCGTGTGGTGTCGGCGCCGCCGCGCGGCTGCCCGCCCGCGCAGGACCGGTTTCTCGTCGAGGTGACGTTCCGGGTGTCGCAGCGGTTCGGGGTGCCCGTGCACGCCGCGTTCACCTGCCCCGACCCGCGCACCGTCACCATGGAGATCGTCGACGGCGAGGGCACCGGCAGCGTCGTCGAGACCCACGCGACACCACTGCGGCCCGGCCCCGACGGGCTGCCCCGCACCGCGATGATCGAGGCCACGATCGCCACCTCGGACCGGGCCGGGTTCCGTCACGTCCGCCGCGTCGCGGGGGCCGTGCGCCCACTGATGGAACGCACCGCGCGGCGGCTGTGGCGCGACGACATGGACTACGCCGAGCGGCGCTACACCGTCCGGTCGAGCTGAGCCAGGCCCTCCGGCGGTGTCTCCACCTCGGCGACCGCCGGGTCGAGCAGCGGGTCGTCTGCGGCGGGCGTCGGGCGCCGGCCCAGGAACGTGTGCACGACGTGGGTCTGCCAGCCGTCCATCGTCTGCACCCGGATGTCCTCGAACCCCGCGCGGCCCATCCGGTCGCTGAACGCCGACACCCCGTCGAACTCCACGACGCTGCGCCGCAGGTACCGGTAGATGTCACCGGACCCCGTGCGCAGCTTGCCCATCGGGATGATCACCATGCCGCACACCAGGTTCCACGTCAACCGGCTGCGCACCGAGTCGCGTACCGAGTACTCGTGGACGGCCAGCGGCGCGCCCGGCGCCAGCAGCTCGAGCATCTTCGCGAGACCCGCGTCGCGGTCGCGCAGGTTGCGCACCAGATAGGCGGCGAGGATGCCGTCGAACGGGCCCTGCACACCGGCCCGGTCGAGGTCCTCCATCCGCGAGTGCACGAACCGCACCCCCGGCGGCCAGTTCTTGCGCCGGGCCTGCCCGAGCATCTCCGCCGACGCGTCGACCGCCGTCACCTGCGCGCCCGGCACCGCGTCGAGCAGTGCCGCCGTCGACGCCCCCGTCCCGCACCCCAGGTCGAGCAGCCGCAGCCCGGGACGCGGCGCGATGCCCATCCGCTTGGCCGACAACCGCAGGTGCTCGTGGTACCCGGGATTCGCGCCGACCAGCTTGTCGTAGGTGCGGGCGTGCACGTCGAATGCCTTCGCCACCGACGACGGGTCCACCGTCCGCGACTTCCCCGTTCCGGCCACGCCCGCATACTGACGCACCCGCACGCCCGGCCCAAGCCGGACGCGCCGCCTCTACGCTGTCGCTCGATGGTGAGGTTCCTGGCGGTCAGCGACGAGGAGGTCGCCGGTCTGCGCACCGACGCGGTCCGGCGGCTCGGCGTGGACGTCGTCGTCGCCGCCGGTGACCTCCCGTTCGACTACCTCAGCGAGCTCTGCGACCGCACCGACCGCCCCGGCGTGCTCGTCCCGGGCAACCACGACGCCGATCTCTCCGGGTTCCGCCAGCACCGCGGCATGTGGACCCGCGACGGCCGGCCCTGCCCGTGGCCCGGACCCGCCGGGTACGTCGACGCCGACGGTCGCGTCGTCGACGTCGGCGGCCTGCGCATCGCCGGGCTCGGCGGCTCCGTCCGCTACCGGCCCGGCCCCAACCAGTGGACCCAGGCCGAGCAGACCCGCCGCGCCCGCCGACTCGTGCGCGCCGCCCGCCGGCTGCGGCGCCGCGACGGCCGCGACGTCGACGTCCTGCTCACCCACTCCCCGCCGCGCGCCTGCGGCGATCGTGAGGACGGCCCCCACCACGGCTTCGACTGCCTGCACGACGTCGTCGCCGACCTGCGCCCCCGCGTCCTGCTGCACGGCCACATCCATCCGCACGGCGAGGCCGTGCCCGACCGCCGGATCGGCACGACGCGCGTGATCAACGTCGTCGGCCGCAAGGTCCTGGAGCTCTGAGCCCATGGATACCGGATTCGGCCAGGTCGATGCCGAGTACGACTTCCTGCGTGCCCGCCGCCGTCAGGTGCTGTCCCGCCTCGCGACGTGGCTGCGCCGCGAACCCGACGACGTCTCCGAGATCCTGCCCTTCGACGAGGTCGTCGACGCCCTCGGCCGCACCGGCGAACGCCGGCTGGGCCTGCGCGTCATCGACCTCGACTCCATCGTCGGCTCGGTCGACCGCACCCACGACTTCGACCGCCGGTTCCGCCCCCGCAACCAGCGCACCCGGGAACGCTGGGAACGCCTCGCCCGGGCCCAGCGGCGTGGCGAGGAGATCCCGCCCATCGACGTCTACCGCGTCGGCGGCCTGCACTTCGTCCGCGACGGGCACCACCGGGTGTCGGTCGCGCACGCGCTCGGGCTGCGGTCGATCGAAGCGCGGGTCACCGAGGTGACGACGAAACTCGCCCCCGACGGCGTCGCGCACCGCGGTGACCTCATCACCAAGGACCTGCGCCGGGTGTTCCTCGAACGCGTCCCCCTCACCGGCGCCGCGCTGGCCTCGATCGAGGTCCGCGACCCGTGGAGCTACGCCGAGCTGTCCGAGACCGTCGAGGCCTGGGGGTTCCGGCTGATGCAGCACGAGGACCGCTTCCTCGACCGCGCCACCGTCGCGCGCCGGTGGTGGGCCGAGGAGTTCATGCCGGTCGTGCGGATGCTGCGCCAGGCCGACCTCATCGGCGACCGCACCGACGCCGAAGCCTTCCTCCAGCTCGCCTGTCAGCGCTACCGGCTGATGCGCACCCACCGCTGGGACGACGAGGTGGTCGGCCGCCTCCAGGCCGACCGCCGCCGCTGAGGTCCGGTGGCCCTGCCGGGCGTACTCGCGCGCAACCCCACGGTCGCGGCGAGGCCCGTCGACAGCAGTGAGGTTGCGCGCGGCTGTCCGGGCGCGCAACCGACCGGCCGACCCCGGGAAGCGCTCAGGAGCGGAACAGGGCGCTGTAGGCGTTGAGCGCGGGCTGACCGCCGAGGTGGGCGTAGAGGACGTTCGAGTCCTTGTCGATCTCGCCGGACCGCACCAGGTCGATCAGCGCGGCCATGGACTTGCCCTCGTACACCGGGTCGATGATGACGCCCTCCAGCGAACCGGTGAGCCGGATGGCGTCGAGCGTCGACTGCACCGGGATGCCGTACTCGTCGCCCGCCCAGCCCTCGAGCACGACGACCTCGTCGTCGCGCAGGTCGCGGCCCAGCCCGATCGTCGCGGCGGTGTTCCGGGCGATCTTCGCGACCTGGGCGTGGGTCTCCGCGGGCTTCGCCGACGCGTCGATCCCCAGCACCCGCCGCGGCCGGTCCTGCCCCGCGAAGCCGGCGATCATGCCGGCCTGGGTCGACCCAGTGACGCTGCAGACGACGATCGTGTCGAAGAAGACGCCCAGCTCGGTCTCCTGCGCCGCGACCTCGTCGGCCCAGCCCGCGAACCCGAGCCCACCGAGCGGGTGGTCCGAGGCGCCCGCGGGGATCGCATAGGGCACCCCGCCCTGCGATCGCACGTCGTCGAGCGCCTGCTCCCAGCTGGACTTGAACCCGATCCCGAAGCCTGCCTCGACCAGCTCGACCTCCGCGCCCATGATGCGCGACAACAAGATGTTGCCGACGCGGTCGTTCACGGCGTCGGGCCAGTCGACCCAGCTCTCCTGCACCAGCCGCGCCTTCAGCCCGAGCTTCGCGGCGACCGCGGCGACCTGCCGGGTGTGGTTGGACTGCACCCCGCCGATGGAGACGAGGTGCGTCGCGCCCGCGGCCAGCGCCTCGGGGACGAGGTACTCCAGCTTGCGGGTCTTGTTGCCGCCGTACGCGAGGCCGGAGTTGCAGTCCTCGCGCTTGGCCCAGACCCTGGCTCCGCCCAGGTGCGCGGTGAGGCGTTCCAACGGGTGCACCGGGCTGGGACCGAAGAGCAGGGGGTGGCGCGGGAAGTCGGCGAGTGCCATCAGTCCTCCAGGGTGTCGACGAGTGTGGCGAGCGTGTGCCAGTTCTCGCGGGCGGCCAGCGCGGCGGCGTCGGCGTCACCTGCGGCGCAGAGCGCGACGATCCGGTCGTGCTGGGCGACCGATCCACGGCCGGCCAGCGAGCCGAACCGCAGGCGCTCGACGCGACGCAGCACGGGACCGAACTGGTCGAGCACCGCGCGCACCGCGGCGTTGCCCGACACGGTGACGGCGACCTCGTGGAAGTCGTCGTCGGCGGCGACCGCAGCCTCGATGTCGTTGCCGCGCAGCGCCTCGGCGAACCGGGTGTTGGCCGCGCGCATCGCGTCGAGGTCCAGCGCCGTGAGCAGCGGGACGGCTTCCCGGACCGCGAGCTCGTGCATCGCGGCGACGACCGACTGCGCCGCAGCCGTCTCCCGCGCCCGCACGTGACTGACGACGGTCGAGTGCCCCGGCCGCGTCAGCACCAGGCCCGAGCGCTCCAGCCGGCCGAGCGCCTCCCGGATGGGGGTGCGGCTGACACCCAGCCATCCGGACAGCTCGGCGTCGACGAGTTTCTCCCCGGGCGCGAGCGTGCCGTCGACGATCGCGTCGCGGATCGCGGTGTAGGCGCGGTCGCGCAGCAGCGACGTCGCGAGCAGACCGTCTCGGTCGGGTACCGGCATGCAATATATTGCACATGGCATGTGTCATGGAGTCAACCCGGCGCCACCAGCCCGTCCCGACGCCATCCGACACCGGGCGTGTTCTCGGCGTGGCCCGAGCGCGCTCGCAACACGTTCGCCGGGGCGGCCGCGCCGCCCTACCCCGCGTCGCCCGCCCGACCCCGGCCCCGTGCCGGACGGACGGTCCCGGCTCCCGAGGTCCGGGGTCGGCCGCACACGGAAGCGGCGCCCTCCCGGAGGAGGACGCCGCTTCGTCGCGCCGGTGTCAGGCGTTGGCCGTGGCCGGGTCCCTGCTGGTCAGGTTCGCGCCGGAGTGCGGGTCGAAGATCTGCATCTTGTCGGTGTCGACCCACACCTCGGAGCTCTGCCCCTCCCGGGCCGTCGACGCCGCCGAGAGCCGCGTGACGAGCTGCCCGCCGCCGTCGGGGACGTCGGCGGTGCCGGCGTCGGCCTCGAGCTGGGCGAGGTCGTCGGACATCGCCCGCTCGCCCTCGATCTTGAAGTAGGCGAACTTGTCCGAGCCCATCGACTCCAGGACGTCGACCTCGGCGCTGAACACCGAGCCCGTGTCCCGGAGATGGTCCTCGACGACGCCGGCGTCCTCGAAGTGCTCCGGCCGGATGCCGACGATGATCTCGCGCGGCGCGTCGGCGGCCTCCAGGACCCGCCGGATGTGGTCGGGCATCCGGAGGTTGCCGAGGGACGTGCGCAGGCCACCGTTCTCCAGCGTCCCGGGGACGAAGTTCATCGAGGGCGAACCGATGAACCCGGCGACGAAGAGGTTGGCCGGCTGGTCGTAGAGGTGCTGCGGCGAGCCGATCTGCTGCACCACGCCGCTCTTCATGACGACGATGCGGTCGCCCAGCGTCATGGCCTCGGTCTGGTCGTGGGTGACGTAGACCGTGGTGGTCTCCAGGCGCTGCTGGAGCTTGGAGACCATCGTCCGCATCTGGACGCGCAGCTTGGCGTCGAGGTTGGACAGCGGCTCGTCCATCAGGAACGCCTTGGGGCTGCGGACGATTGCCCGTCCCATGGCGACGCGCTGGCGCTGGCCGCCGGACATGTTGGCGGGCTTGCGGTCCAGGTGCTGGGTGAGGTCGAGGATTTCGGCGGCCTCGGTGACCTTCTTGTCGATGTCGGCCTTGGACCACTTGGCCAGCTTGAGCGGGAAGCCCATGTTCTCGCGGACGGTCATGTGCGGGTAGAGCGCGTAGGACTGGAACACCATCGCGATGTCACGGTCCTTGGGCGCCTTCTCGTTGACCCGGGTGCCGCCGATGCGCAGCTCCCCGTCGGAGATGTCCTCCAGTCCGGCGATCATGTTGAGCGTCGTCGACTTCCCGCAGCCCGAGGGGCCGACGAGGATGATGAACTCGCCGTCGGCGATCTCGATGTTGACGTCGTCGGCTCCGAGGGTCCCGTCGGGATACCTCTTGTAGACGTGGTCGAGAACGATGTCTGCCATTGGTGTCCTACCCCTTCACTGCGCCGGAGGTCAGGCCGGCGACGATCCGGCGCTGGAAGAACAGCACGAAGATGATGATCGGGATGGTCAGCAGCACCGCGGCCGCCGCGATCGAGCCCGTGGGCTCGGCGAACTGCGAGGCACCGGTGAACTGCGAGATCGCCACCGTCGCCGTCTGCGAGCGCGACGTCGAGGTCAGCGAGACCGCGAACAGGAAGTCGTTCCAGCAGAAGATGAACACCAGGATCGCGGTGGTGAACACCCCCGGCGCGGCGAGCGGGACGATGACCGAGCGGAACGCCTGCAGCGGCGTCGCGCCGTCCATCTTCGCCGCCTTCTCCAGCTCCCACGGGATCTCGCGGAAGAACGCCGAGAGCGTGTAGATCGCCAGCGGCAGCGCGAAGGTGATGTACGGCAGGATCAGACCGGGCCAGGTGTCGAACAGCCCGACGGCCCGCTCGATGTCGAACAGCGGGCTGACCAGCGAGATCTGCGGGAACATCGCGATCAGCAGGGAGACGCCGACGAGCGCCTTCTTGCCCGGGAAGTCGAGCCGGGCGATCGCGTAGGCGGCCATGGTCCCGATCACGACGGCGATGACCGTCGAGATGATGGCGATGCCGATGGAGTTGCGCAGGGCGCTGGTGAAGAGGTCGATCTGGAAGATCTGCGCGTAGTTCGACCACGTCCAGCTGCGCGGGATGAAGTTGCCGTCGCTGATCGTGTCGGCCGTCTTGAACGACAGGCTGACGATCCACAGCACCGGGATCAGCGCGTAGAGGATCACGATCAGGTTGATGACGCTCCAGCCGACCTTCTTGTTGGCAGGAGCGGTCGCCGTCATCGTCGCCACTCAGATCACCTCTTCCCCGCCGGCTCGGACCCCGGGGCCGAGGCCCCGAAGAGTTTGATGAACAGCAGGGCTATCAGTGCGACGGCGATGAAGATCAGCACGCTGATGGCCGAGCCGATGCCCAGGTTGAAGGCCTTGAACAGGTTGTCGTAGCCCAGCATCGACACCGATCCGGTGCCGTTGGAGCCCTGGGTGAGGATGTAGATGTTGTCGAAGACCCGGAACGCGTCGAGCGTGCGGAACAGCAGCGCGACGAGGATGGCGGGCTTCATCATCGGCAGGATGATCTGGGTCAGCCGCTGCCACGGGCCGGCGCCGTCGACCTGGGCGGCCTTGAGCAGGTCGTCCGGGACGAGGGCGAGGCCGGCCATGAGCAGCAGCGCCATGAACGGCGTCGTCTTCCAGACCTCGGCCAGGATGATGATCGCGATGGCCGACGTCTGCCCGGTGAGCGGCGCCGACCCGTCGGACAGCATCGCCGCGAGGTAGCCCTTGTCGGGTGTCCAGGCGAACTGCCACGAGAACGCCGCGACGACGGTGACGATGCCGTACGGGATCAGGACCACCGTCCTGGTCAGCCCCCGGCCGACGATCGTGCGGTGCATGACCAGCGCCAGCGCGAGTCCGAGCACGAACTCGATCGCCACCGACACCACCGTGATGATCACGGTGATGAGGAAGGCCTGCCACCAGTAGCCGGAGCTGAGCACGGCCCCGTAGTTGGACAGCCCCGCGAACTCACGTTCGGCGGGGAACCGCAGGTCGTAGCGCTGCAGCGAGAGCCAGATGGCGTAGATGATCGGGTACGCCGTGACGGCGACCATGATGATCGCGGCGGGGGCGCACAGCCAGAGCCCGAGCCGTCGTTCGGCCTTCTTGCCCTCGGACAGCGGGATCTTGCCGGCACGGTGTGCCGGCGGCTCCTTCGTCGTCGCTTCGGCGAGTGCTCCACTGTCGAGTGTCACGGGACCAACCCCTCCGAGTTCTCCGCCCGCCGGATCTGGTCGGCGAGGCCGGCCACGACCGTGTTCGGGTCGATGTCACCGGGCGGGTTCAGCGCGTCGGAAATGACGATGGAGATGCTCTGGTAGGCCGGGGTCTTGGGTCGGACGCTGGCGTTGTCGAGCGATTCCTTGATGGCCTGCCACGCCGGGTACTTCTGCTGGAACGACGGGTCGGAGTACAGCGCCTCCAACGTCGGCGGGACACCACCCTCGGTGGCGTTGACCAGCTGGTTGTCGCGGTTGCGCAGGCACTGCACGGCCTCGAAGGCGAGGTCCTTGTGCAGTGACGTGCTGCTCACGCCGAGGTTCAGGCCACCGATGGTGACGGTCGCCGGCTTGCCCGGGTCGACCGACGGGTAGGGGGCCCAGGCGAACTCGTCGATGACGCGCTTGCCGGTGTCCTGCGACGTCGGCTTGCCCTGCGCGTCGATGAACGTGCCGCCGCCACCACCGTCGGGCGGCGGGGTGTTGATCGAGGCGTAGACGAACGGGTAGTTGATCTGGAAGGCGGCCTCGCCCGCCTCCATGGCGAGTCGGCCGTCGTTCTCCTTGGCGACCGACAGCGACGGGTCGGCCCCCTTGGCGGTGGCGACGCGCTGCATGATCGTGACGGCCTTCTTGGCGGCGTCGCCCTGGTCGATGAGGACGTCGCCCTTCTCGTTGACGACCTGGCCGCCTGCGCTGGTGAGCAGCGTGTTGAACCAGACGGTGATGCCCTCGTACTGGGCGCCCTGCACCTCGATGGCGGCGGGCAGCCCCTTGTTCGCGAGCGCCTCGGCCTGGGAGATCATGTCGTCCCAGGTCTTCGGCGGGTTGGGCGAGAGGTCCTTGCGGTACCAGAGGATCTGGGTGTTCGTGTTGAGCGGTGCCGCCCAGAGGTCGTTCTGCCAGGTGCCGGTGTCGAGCGGGCCCTGCAGGGTCCCCTGCTCGACCTGCGCGGCCTGGTCGGCCGGGAACTTCTCGAGCCAGCCGGCGGCGGCGAACTCGGCGGTCCAGGTGACGTCGATGCCCATGATGTCGACGGCCGGGTCGCCTGCGACGAGCCGGCGCGCGAGCTGGAGTCGCTGGTCGTCGGCGCTCTTCGGGAGCGTCTGCTGGACGATCGAGTACGTGCCGCCCGCCTGCTGCGTGCAGGCCGCGGCCGCTGCCGCGTACTGCTTCGCCCCGTCCGCCGGGGTGTAGAAGTTCAGGACGGGTGGACCCGCTGCTGCTCCCCCGCATCCGGCGATGGTCGCGGCGGCCAGGAGGGCCGCCCCACCGACGGCGAGCGCCCTGAACCGCCCGATTCCGTGCCGCCTCGTTGCGAGCGGCTTCCCCATACCGGCCTCCCGTCGTGAGCCGAGGAGGCACCGTATGACCGGCGGCGACACATCGGCGTGTTCAGCCTGTGACACCGGTCACGAGATCGCGCCGGCGGACTGAACATATGGAGACCGGGCGATACCCGCAATTCGAGCACGGGAGACCGAGACCGGACCGAGACCAAAGTCGAACGGGAACGAACGGATCTCCGCCCGGGCTTGCGCCGAATGCCTCAGGAACCGTGGGCGGTGCGCGGACCTTCGCCGGACATGGCGAGCTTGGCCAGCATCTCGCGGGCCTTCTCCGCGTTGCGCGGCTGGCACAGCACGTCGTAGCGGCCGGCGACCATCTGGCTGGCGGAGGTGAAGTCGCGCCGCCCGCGGGAGGCGCCGTAGCCCACCGCTGCGAGCACGACGCCGAACACCATGCCGCCGAGCAGGCCGATGAGGACGGCGACGAACGGCGGCAGCGTCGTCGTCCCGAAGACGACGAGCAGCAGGCCGAAGAACAGCCCGAACCAGGCGCCGGACGCTCCGCCCGAGGCCAGGACGCGGCCCCAGGTCAGGCGGCCGATGACGCGCTCGACCAGCATGAGGTCGACGCCGACGATCGTCACGTCGCGGACCGGGAAGTCGCTGTCGGCCAGGTGGTCGACAGCGCGCTGGGCCTCGGCGTAGGTGGCGTACGAGCCCACGGGCCAGCCGGTCGGAGGAGTGGGCAGGTTGGGCAGCCCGGGCGCCGTGCGCCCTGTGCCGCCGAACGGTGCTGTCACCGGATCCTCCTCGTGAGCGGTCCTGCGGTCCTGCGGAATCAGGACACCGGGTGCGGACGTCCCATCATGCCAACGCGCACACCGCCGCCGCAGTGCCCACACCGTGGGATGCACGACCGTGTCCTGCACCGCTCGCCATGGTCGCGCATCGTCGCCACCCGATCACACTCCGGCATCGACTGCAGAGCGTGACACGCCCGGCGATCTGCGCGACTAGACCGTTCGGATGCGCAAGATCACGTTTCGGTCACGTACCGTCGAGCGCTCGCTCGTCGGGGGCGGGAGGGCCCACCGGACCCTCGCGCGCAACCTCACCGCTGCCGTCCAGACGTTCCGGTGCAGTGAGGTTGCGCGCGGGTCTCGTGCCAGGGACCCCGGAGGCCCGATCAGCGCGACCTGTACTCGCGCAGCAGGCCGCGGGAGATGATCGTCTTCTGGATCTCCGAGGTGCCCTCACCGATCAGCAGGAACGGCGCCTCACGCATCAGCCGCTCGATCTCGTACTCCTTGGAGTAGCCGTAGCCGCCGTGGATGCGGAACGACTCCTGCGTCACCTCGGCGCAGTACTCCGACGCGATCAGCTTGGCCATACCGGCCTCGACGTCGTTGCGGGTGCCGGCGTCCTTGAGCCGCGCGGCGTTGACCATCATGTGGTGCGCGGCCTCGACCTTGGTGCCCATCTCGGCCAGCTTGAACGCGATGGCCTGGTGCTCCGCGATCGGCTTGCCGAACGTGCTGCGCTGCTGGGCGTACTCGACCGCGAGCTCGAACGCCCGGATCGAGATGCCGCACGCGCGGGCCGCGACGTTGACCCGGCCGACCTCGACGCCGTCCATCATCTGCGAGAAGCCCTTACCGGTCTCGCCGCCCAGGACCGCCGACGCCGGGATGCGGTAGCCGTCGAACACCGCCTCCGTGGTGTCGACGCCCTTGTAGCCCATCTTGTCGATCTTGCCGGGGATGGTCAGGCCGGGGGCGACCTCGCCGTAGCCGGTCGGCTTCTCGACCAGGAACGCCGTCAGGTTCTGGTGCGCCTTGGGCTTGCCCTCGTCGGTCTTCACCAGCAGCGCGATCAGGTTCGACGTGCCGCCGTTGGTCAGCCACATCTTGGCGCCGTCGATGACGTAGTCGTCGCCGTCGCGCACGGCCTTCGTCTTGATCGCGGCGACGTCGGACCCCAGGTCGGGCTCCGACATCGAGAACGCCCCGCGCACCTCACCCAGCGCCATCTGCGGCAGCAGCCGCTGCTTCTGCTCGTCGGTGCCGTGCTGGGTGAGCATGTAGGCGACGATGAAGTGGGTGTTGATGACGCCGGAGACACTCATCCACCCGCGCGCGATCTGCTCCACGACCAGCGCGTAGGTCAGCAGCGACTCACCGAGCCCACCGAACTCCTCCGGGATGGTGAGCCCGAACAGGCCCATCTCCTTCATCCCGTCGACGATGTCCTGCGGGTAGGTGTCCGCGTGCTCCAGCGCGGTGGCGTGCGGGATGATCTCCTTGTCGACGAATGTCTTGACCGTCGACAGGATCTCCTGCTGGACGTCGGTCAGACCTGCGGTCTGGGCGAGGCGGGCCATCTCGTGCTCCTCGGGGTCTCGGGTGGCTGCGGGAGGGGACGGCTCACGCCTCGGGCGGCGTCCAGCGGTCGGTGCGCTCCATGCCGGCGGCCCGGCCCTTGCCCGAGATCACCAGGGCCATCTTGCGGCTGGCCTCGTCGATCATCTCGTCGCCGATCATCGCCGCACCCCGCTTGCCACCGGCCTCGGACGTGTACCAGTCGTAGGCGTCGAGGATGTTCTCGGCGTGGTCGAAGTCGGCCTGCAGCGGGCTGAAGGTCTCGTTGGCGGCGTCGATCTGGCCGGGGTGCAGGACCCACTTGCCGTCGAAGCCCAGCGCGGCCGAGCGGCCCGCGACGCGGCGGTACCCGTCGACGTCCTTGATCTGCAGGTACGGGCCGTCGATGGCGAGCTTGTCGTGGGCGCGGGCCGCCATCAGGATGCTCATCAGGATGTGGTGGTAGGCGTCGCCGACGTCGTAGCCGGGCGGCTGCTCGCCCACGACCAGGGACTTCATGTTGATCGACGCCATGAAGTCGGCCGGGCCGAAGATGATCGTCTCGACGCGCGGGGACGCGGCGGCGATGGCGTTGACGTTGGTGAGCCCGAGCGCGTTCTCGATCTGCGCCTCGATGCCGATCCTGCCGACCTCGTAGCCCATCGACTTCTCGATCTGGGTGAGCAGCAGGTCGAGCGCGACGATCTGCTCGGCCGTCTGCACCTTCGGCAGCATGATCGCGTCGAGGTTCGCGCCCGCGTCCTCGACGACCTCGGTCACGTCACGGTAGGTCCACTCGGTGGTCCAGTCGTTGACGCGCACGACACGGATCCGCTCGCCCCAGCCGCCCTCGTTGAGCGCGGCGACGATCGTCTTGCGGGCGCCGGGCTTGGCCAGCGGCGCGCAGGCGTCCTCCAGGTCGAGGAAGACCTGGTCGGCCGGCAGCGTCCGGGCCTTGTCGATGAACTTCTGGCTCGAACCGGGAACGGCGAGACAGGAGCGACGGGCGCGGTTGCGGGTGGTCACGGACGGACTCCTCATTGGGTCGACGCGGACGGCTGCGTCGATGCTGGCACGCTGACGCCCCGAACACCCTCCCGAGGTGATTGGTTTCTCACCCATCACAGGTGAAAGCCCTGTTCGCAGCTCACGGCAGCGCCGTCAGCACCCCCGACGACACTGCTGCGACACCGCCGCCGACCGTCGTCGACACCGCCCTGCCCGCCGCCGCCTCGACCGTCACGTCCAGCCGCGACGGCCGCCCGATCTCCGCGCCCTGATCGATCGTGAACGCCGACGCCCCATCGCCGGGCAGCAGCCCGCGCGCCACCAGGAACACCGCCAGGGCCACCGCCGCCGACCCCGTCGCCGGGTCCTCCACCACACCCGACCCGGGCGCGAACATCCGCATGTGCACGTGCCGGACCGGGGCGTCCCCCACCGACGCGACCACCAGCCCGACCGTGCCCGCCGTGATGGCCGCGACCTCCTTCGCGTCGCACACCGCGCGGGCCACGGCGCCCGGCAGCACCGGCAGCACGACGTAGGGCACCCCCGCCGACGCCGCTCCCGCCCGCGCCCGGACGTCGAGATCGTCGGCGGTCAGGCCGACCGCCTCGGCCAGCTCGTCGCCCGCGGCGTTCGGCCCCGGCGACGGCAGGCCGCCGGCCACCCGCGCGCCGGCCTCGTCGACCTGCACCGGCAGCAGCCCCGCGCCGCACTCCTGCACGACCTCGCCCGTCCCGATCACGCCGGCGCGGGCCAGCACCCACGCCGCCCCGACGCTCGGGTGCCCCGCGAACGGCAGCTCCACGGCCGGGGTGAAGATGCGGACGCGATAGTCGGCGCCCGGCTCTGTCGGCGGCAGCGTGAACACCGTCTCCGACAACCGGAACTCCGCCGCGATCGCCTGCATCTGTGCTGCCGTCAGTCCCGCTTCCGCAGCCCCGTGGACGACGGCCAGCGGGTTGCCTGCGTAAGGCCGGTCGGTGAACACGTCGACGACGTCGAAGGGCAGCTCGGGCATGCCGCGACCCTAGGGCGCGCAGGGCGCGTCCCGCTCTAGGCTGCCCCCATGAGGGCGTCCCAGGTGTTCGTGTCCCGGATGGCGGGACTCGCCGTCTTCGGGCCCGACGGGGAACGCATCGGCAAGGTGCGCGACGTCGTCGTGTCGCTGCGCGTCGACCCCAGCCCGCCGCGGGTGCTCGGACTCGTCGTCGAGCTCGCCACCCGGCGGCGCATCTTCGTGCCGATGCTGCGCGTCACCGACGTCGACGCCGCCGCCGTCACCCTGGCCACCGGATCGGTCAGCCTCCGCGGCTTCGACCAGCGTCCCAACGAGGCACTCGTCCTCGGCCAGGTGCTCGACGCGACCGTCGTGCTCACCGAGTCGGGCGACGAGGTCGTCGTCGTCGACGCCGCGATCGAGCCGACGCGCTCGCGCGACTGGGTCGTCGGCAGGCTCGCCGTGCGTCCCCGGCGCAGCAGACTCAGCCGCCGCGGGTCCGTCCGGATCGTGGCGTGGAGCGCCGCGCAGGGCCTCACCCTCACCGACCGCCAGGGCACCGAGGGCCTGCTCGCCGTCTTCGACACGATGCGGCCCGCCGACGTCGCCGCCGCCCTCACCGAGCTGCCGCCCAAACGTCAGTACGAGATCGTCGACGCCCTCGACGACGAGCGGCTCGCCGACGTCTTCGAGGAGATGTCGGAGTCCGACCAGCGCGACCTGCTGTCCCACCTCGACTCCGAACGCGCCGCCGACGTCCTCGAGGCCATGTCCCCCGACGACGCCGCGGACCTGCTCGGCGAGCTCTCCCCCGACGAGTCCGACCGGCTCCTCGCGCTGATGGAGCCCGAGGAGTCCGCGCCCGTTCGCCGGCTGCTCAGCTACTCCGTCGACACCGCCGGCGGTCTGATGACGCCCGAGCCGATCATCCTGCGGCCCGACGCGACGGTCGCCGAGGCGCTCGCCCACATCCGCAACCCCGACATCCCACCGGCGCTGGCGAGCATGGTGTTCGTGTGCCGGGCCCCCACGGCCACCCCGACCGGACGCTACCTCGGCTGCGTGCACGCCCAGCGACTGCTCCGTGAGGCGCCGTTCGACCTGGTCGCGGGCCACGTCGACAGCGAGCTCACGCGGCTGACGCCCGAGGCCACCCTCGCCGAGATCACCCGCTACTTCGCGGCCTACAACCTCGTCGCCGGGCCCGTCGTCGACTCCGAGGACCACCTGCTCGGCGCCGTCACCGTCGACGACGTGCTCGACCACATCCTGCCCGTGGGCTGGCGCGACGACATGACCGAACCCGGCAGCGGCTACGTCGGCAACGGTTCGCGCACCGACGACGAGGCGGCCGAGGAGCTGGGGGCCGACCGTGCCTGAGCTGCACAGCAACCGCCGCCTCGACCAGCCGCGGTCCGGGCGCCGCCGGTTCGAGATCGACCCCGACGGCTTCGCGCGGCTCTCCGAACGCGTCGCCCGGTTCCTCGGGACGGGCCAGTTCCTCGCGATCCAGTCCGTCATCGTCATCGTCTGGATCGGGCTGAACCTCTTCGCCGTCAGCCTGCGGTGGGACCCCTACCCGTTCATCCTGCTCAACCTGGCGTTCTCCACCCAGGCCGCCTACGCCGCGCCGCTGATCCTGCTCGCGCAGAACCGCCAGGACGACCGCGACCGCGTCTCGCTGGAGGAGGACCGGGCCCGCGCCGAACGCACCAAGGCCGACACCGAGTACCTCGCCCGCGAGCTCGCTGCGCTGCGCATCGCCATCGGCGAGGTCGCCACCCGCGACTACCTGCGCAGCGAGCTCGACAAGCTCGCCGACCGGATCGGCGCCGACCCGCCCCGCGGACGCGGCGCGTACCCGCGCACGTTCGAGTAGCGGTGCGGTCCGGTCAGACCGCGAGCTTGCCGCCGATCGTCTCCAACGCGGCCATCTCCTCGGGATCGAGCCGCTCGACGAAGTGCTGCAACACCCCGGCCAGGTGCGTCCGCGCCGCCACCCGCAGCCGGTTCACCCCCGCCTCGGTCAACGTCGCCGCCACCCCGCGCCCGTCGCCCGCAACCGGCGAGCGGCTCACCAGACCGTCCCGCTCCAGCCGGTCGACCAACCGCGTCACCCCCGAGCGGGACAACAGCACCGCGTCGGCCAGCTCCGTCATCCGCAACCGCCTCCCCGGCGCCTCGGCCAGCTGGACCAGCACGTCGTAGGCGGCCAACGACAGGCGTTGCTCCGCGACAAGTTCGGTCTCCAGGACCCGGGTGATCGTGGCGTGCGCCTTGAGGAACGCCCGCCAGGAGGCGAGCTGTTCGTCGGTCGGCACGGCCCGCCGTCCCCCCGGATCACCGTCGCGGGCGGTACCCGCGGCGGCATCGGCGATGTCCGTCACGTCATCAGATGCTACGGATGCGCCGGTGCGTGCGGGCACGCACGTACGATGGTGGTCTCTCGCCGCGGGCGCCGGCAGGTGTGCCGGTCGCCGTCGGGGCGCCAGCTGGAAGGTGCAACGGAGACCTGATGTCCGTCATGGGGAACACCGGATCGCAGACCGTCGAGCAGGCGGTTCGGGCCGCGCTCGCGAAAGTCGACGACCCGGAGATCCGCAAACCGATCACCGAGCTCGGCATGGTCAAGGGCGTCACGGTGTCCGCCGACGGCGTCGCCCATGTCGCCGTCTACCTGACCGTCGCCGGCTGCCCGATGCGCGACACGATCACCTCCCGCGTCACCGAGGCCGTGTCCGCCGTCGCCGGGATCCGCGAGGTCGACGTCGAGCTCGACGTCATGTCCGACGAGCAGCGCACCGAGCTTCGCCGCAGCCTGCGCGGTGACTCGGAGGAACCCGTCATCCCCTTCGCCCAGCCCGGCTCGCTCACCCGTGTGTACTGCGTGGCGTCCGGCAAGGGCGGCGTCGGCAAGTCGTCGGTCACCGTCAACCTCGCCGCCGCCATGGCCGCGAAGGGGCTGTCCGTCGGCGTCGTCGACGCCGACATCTACGGCCACTCCGTCCCCCGCATGCTGGGCACCGAGGCGCGGCCCACCAAGGTCGAGAACATGATCATGCCGCCGCAGGCCCACGGGGTGAAGGTCATCTCGATCGGCATGTTCGTCGAGGGCAACACCCCCGTCGTGTGGCGCGGGCCGATGCTCCACCGCGCCCTGCAGCAGTTCCTCGCCGACGTCTTCTGGGGCGACCTCGACATCCTGCTCCTCGACCTGCCCCCCGGCACCGGCGACATCGCCATCTCCACCGCGCAGCTCATCCCCAACGCCGAGCTGCTCGTCGTCACCACGCCGCAGCAGGCCGCCGCCGAGGTCGCCGAGCGCGCCGGCTCCATCGCCATGCAGACCAAGCAGCGGCTCGCCGGTGTCGTGGAGAACATGTCGTGGATGGAGCTGCCCGACGGCACCCGCATGGAGGTCTTCGGCTCCGGCGGCGGCGCCACCGTCGCCGACTCGCTCAGCCGCACCCTCGGTGCGCCCGTCCCCCTGCTCGGCCAGATCCCGTTGGAGCCCAGGCTCCGCGAGTGCGGCGACAGCGGGACCCCGATCGTGCTGGCCGACCCCGACTCCCCCGCAGGGACTGCCCTGCGCGACGTCGCCGACAAACTGGCCACCCGCGCCCGCGGCCTCGCCGGGATGAGCCTGGGCATCTCACCGGCGGGTCGCTGAGATCCTGGTTCCTCCTGCAGGAACGGCACCGTCCCGCAACCGGGCTGCGGGACCGTGCCGGTCCTGCAGCCAGGCGTGCTACGCCAGCAGGGCCACGACGCCGATCATCACCGGGACGCTCAGGACCGTCGTCACCAGGCCCGCGTCCCGCGCCAGCGTCACGCCCTGCCGGTAGCGGACCGCGTAGGCGAACATGTTCTGCGCCGTCGGCAGGGCCGCGCAGACCGCGACGGCCAGCAGCCGCGGCCCGGTCATCCCCAGCAGCAGCCCCACCGCGACCGCGATCGCCGGCTGCCCCACGTTCTTCAGCACCGACACCGCCACCAGCGGCGGGCCCACCTCGCCCTGTCCCGGCCGGGCCGCGCCGTGCAACGACACCCCGAACGCCAGCAGCATCCCGGGCACCGCGACCCCCGCCACCAGGTGCACCGGCGCCATCACGACCTCCGGCACCTGCCACCCCGCGAACGCCACGACCAGCCCGGCCGCGGTGGCGATGAAGATCGGGTTGCGCAGCGGCGCGACCATCGTCCGCCACAGCGAGGCGGGCCGTCCGTCCTCGCGGCGGGTGAGCGTGTCCAGCACCGTCGCGCCGATCGGGCCCAGCACCGCCAGCTGGAACAGCAGCACCGGGGCGATCGCCGTCGGATCCTTGAGGACGTAGGTGACGATCGGCAGGCCCAGGTTGCCGGCGTTGACGTAGCCCGACGACATCGCGCCCACCACCGACTCGCCCGCCGGGCGGCGCCGCAGCATCGCGAACACCAGGTACAGGACGCACGCCGCGCTCGACGACACCGCCGTGACCGCCAACGCGCCCGAGAAGACGGCGTGCACGTCGGCGACCGAGAGCGTCGAGAACAGCAGGGCCGGGCTGGCGACGAAGAACGCCGTGCGCGACAGCACCTCCACCGCCGTGGGGCCGAGTAGGCCGGAACGCCCGATCCCCCAGCCGAGGGCCACGATGACGGCGAGCACCAGGAAGCCCTGGAGAACCCCGGTCACCGCTCCGTCACGGATGCCGACGTTAGTGTGCAATGCGCAACGAACGCGCCGAGACGTGTGCGCCGGCACAACCCGTGAGTGGTGATGGTCGCTGGGGCGACCATCACCACTCACGAACCCCGGTGTCGGGCGGACGGGATCCCGGCGTTCACCAGCCGGTAGGTGGGTACTCGACGGCGAGGATGTCCGGGCCGAGCTCGTCCGGGTCGGTCGGGTCCGTGGTCGGGGTGCTGCCGCCCCGGACGACGACGTCGCGGACGAGGTGGACGCCGTGGACGCCGTGGACGCCGAGCCCGATCGTCCCCGGCCCCGGACATCGAGCCCGGCGCTGTCCTGCCGGCGGCCGAGGCTCTCGCCGCGGGCCCTTCGGCGCGTCGCCGCCTTCGCCCGATGGCCCCCTGGTCCGGAACACGGCGCCTCCGGCCTCGAGCAGTCCGGACACACGATTGTCACGCCGGTACGCCGCAACGACCAGGGCCGTTCGACGCACCGGAGTCACTCACGGGTCAGGCCGCGCCGGCGGGTGGGGGCGGGTCGTCGGGGACGTCGGGGGCCGGTCCGGCCACGGTGACCGGGGCGACGTCGAGGATGCGGGCAACGGCGTCGGCCATGTGGGCCTGCAGGGTCGCGACGAGGCGGTCCGCGTCGCCGTCGCGCACGGCGTCGCGCAGGGCGCGGTGGTCGGCGACCAGCTCCGCGGGCGGGGGCGGGTTGTCCTGCAGCGCCGTGAGGCACATCCGGGTCTCGACGAGCAGGGTGTCGGCCATCCGCCGCAGCCGCGGGCTGCCGGAGGCGGCGACGAGCTCGTGGTGGAACCGGTGGTCGGCGTCGGCGAGGGCGACGGCGTCGCCCGCCGCGGCCGCGCCCTCCATCTCGGCGAGCGCCGTGGTGAGGACGGCGACGGCCTCGGTGCGGTCGCCGCCGAGGATCAGCAGGCCGGCGGCGCGTTCGACGGCGTTGCGGGCGGTGTAGACGTCGCGGACGTCGGCGGCGGTGAGATCGCGGACGAACAGGCCACGGTGCCGTTCGCTGCGGACCAGGCCTTCGGCGACGAGGCGCTGCATGGCTTCGCGCAGGGGGCCGCGACTGACGCCGAGGCGGGCGGCGAGCTCGACCTCGCCGAGCTGGGCGCCGGGCGGGAAGGTGCCGCGCATGACGGCTCGGCGCAGCCGGTCGGCGACGATGGCCGCGGTGGAGCGCCGGCTCACGGGTTCGAGGTCGTCGAGGTCCAGCTCCACCGCGTCTCCTTGGTCAGTCCGCCGCGAAGAGTGTGCCGAGCCCGGTCCGGGCGCGGGAGGAGCCGGCGAGCCGCAGTCCCTGCCAGATGCTGACCTGGTTGGCGGTGAGCACCGGCTTGCCGACGCGTGCGTCGAGGCGGTCGAGCAGGTCGACGGTGTGCAGCGCGGTGTCGGGCAGCAGTACGGCCTGGGCGTCGGCGTGGTCGGCGGCGGCGGCGAGGTCGAGGACGAGGTCGCCGGGCAGGGTGCCGACCTCGGCCGCGGTGATGATCCCACGCGCCGACAGGGACAGGACGGTGATGCCGGCCTTGCCGAGGAACTCGACGAAACGCTCGGCGACGTCGTCGGGGTAGGTGGCGCCGACGGCGACGCGGGTGATGCCGAGGCGGCGGCAGGCGTCGACGAAGGCGAACGAGGTGCTGGAGGCGGGGACGCCCGCGACCTCCTGCAGGGCGGCGACCTGGGCGGCGGCGCCGTCCCAGCCGAAGACGAAGCTGCCCGACGTGCAGGCCCAGACGATGGAGTCGAGCGGTCCGGCCTGCGCGGCGACCTGGGCCGCGCCGGTGGCGAGGACGTCGTCGCCCCCGATGTCGAGGAGAGCGTCGACGCGGTGGGCGTCCTCGCGCATCTCGGTGTGGACGAGCGGGAGCCTGCTGCCGTCGCCGAGGAGGGCCTCGGCGCGTGGGTAGTCGTCCTCGGCCGAGTAACCCGGGTACAGGATTCCGACGGTGGTGCTCATGATTGTCGACAATCCTACAAACGTGGGGCCCGGGTCAAGCCACTGACAGCCGCTGCTGTTCGGCGAGCAGCGCCCCGCCGCCGATCGCCGCCCGGCCGATGGCGCGCAGCGCGGCCCACATCGTCACCTGGTTCGCGGTGATCACGGGCTTGCCGAGGGCCTGCTCGAGCGGGTCGATGACGTCGTAGGTCGGCAGGTTGGTGCAGCTGATGAACAGCGCCTCGGCGTCGGGCCGGTCGACGGCCCGCACGATCTGGACGACCTCGTCGTAGCTGACGCGCCAGATGTTGCCGAGCAGGCCCAGGCCCTGCCGCGCGACCGTCTCCACCTCGTGCTCGCCGAGGAACGACGCGAGCCGGTCGGTGACGGCGTCGATGTAGGGGGTGGCGACGGCCAGGCGCCGGATGCCGAGCAGCTGCAGGGCCTCCACCAGCGCACCCGACGTCGTCGACACCGTGGGCGCGCCCGCCTCGAGCATCGTCCGGCGCAGCACGAACTCACCGGTCGCACCGCTGACGAAGCTTCCCGACGTGCATGCGAACGTCACGACACCCGGCCGCGGGGTCAGGACGTCGCGTGTCGCGCGGCGCAGCGCCCGCCGGTCCCCGATCGCGACGGCCATCTCCACGGTCACGGGCGTCGTGAAGAACGGGAGCCGGGTCAGGTAGAGCGAGACGTCGTCCGGGGCCCACCGCCACAGCTCGCGGTCGAGCGCGAAGTCGAACGGCGCGACGACGCCGATCCCGGGCTGATCGTCCGAGGCGGCGCAGCCGGTGAGTCCGACGGAGGGCTCGGTGGGCATGCGCGCCCCCTTCGATCAGCAGACGGTCAGTGTGGACCCGGTCGGTCCGTGATGCGTGAGTACACCAGGCGTTCCCCGACGCTCCCCGACCGCCATACGTCGTGGCACGCCTCCGCCATCACGTCGAGACCCTCGACGATCGACGCGTAGACGTTGCCCGGTACCCAACCGACGTCGCCGTTGATCAACAGGTTGTTACGTCCGTAGAAGATCGCCAGGTCGATGACGCCCGGCAGGTGGTCGATGCCCTGGTCGACCTTGAACGACTTGTCGAGCATGCCGCCGGGGAACGAGAACAGGACGACGTCGCCGGGAATGGGGGTGACGGTCGGGTTCTCCTGGCCGATCTCCTCGCCGAAGCGCGGGACCATCGTGTAGACCTCGTTGCGCGCATACTTGGCGTGCTGGGCCTCGCCCCCGAGCTCGCCCTGGCCGAGCGCCTCCCAGACGGCTGCCGAGGTGCGCGGCGCCTCCTTCTCGAGAAGCTCCGCGACGCAGGACACGCCCCGCTTCTGGAGTTCGATCTTGATGAACCTGGACAACACGATCACCCCGCACTGGATGGTGGGAAGAAGCGCCGGACCGGCCGCAACGCCGCGGATTGTTGACAATCATACGAGCGCTTCCTAGCGTGTCAATGCCGTCCGCTCCACCCCGAGAGGATCACTGCGTGCCCGTTCCTGCAGGTCAGAGCACTGCCGACCTTTCGGCCACCGAGCTGCTCACCGCGTACCGCACGGGCGGGCTCTCCCCCGTCGAAGCCACCCGCGACACCCTGGACCGGATCGCCCGGCTCGACGGGCACGTCAACGCCTTCTGCCTCGTCGACGAGGCGGGCGCGCTCGCCGACGCGCAGGAGTCCGAGGAACGCTGGCGCCGCGGCACCCCGCGCGGCGTGCTCGACGGCGTCCCCACCTCGATCAAGGACATCCTGCTGACGACGGGCTGGCCCACCCGCCGCGGCTCCACCACCACCGACCCGGCCCCCGGGGACGTCGACGGCCCGCCCGTGGCCCGCGTCCGCGAACAGGGCGCCGTCCTGATCGGCAAGACCACCACCCCCGAGCTCGCCTGGAAGGGCGTCACCGACTCCCCGCTCACCGGCGTCACCGGCAACCCGTGGGACCCCACGCTCACCGCCGGCGGCTCGTCGGGCGGCAGCGCGACGGCCGTCGGGCTCGGCATGGGCGCGCTGTCGCTGGGTACCGACGGCGGCGGCTCCGTCCGCATCCCCGCCGGGTTCACCGGCACCGTCGCGCACAAGCCCACCTACGGCCGTGTCCCCCACCACCCCGCCAGCCCCTTCGGCACGCTCGCCCACGTCGGCCCCATGACCCGCACCGTTGCCGACGCCGCACTGCTGCTCGACGTCGTCTCCGGCTTCGACGCCCGCGACGCCTGGGCCCTCGACGCCCCGCCGCGCACCTGCACCGCCGCACTGGGCGACGGCGTCGCCGGGCTGCGGATCGCCGTCAGCCCGACCCTCGGCTTCGCCGACGTCGACGACGAGGTGCGCGCCGCCGTCGAGGCCGCCGCCGCCGTCTTCGCGACGCTCGGGGCCACCGTCGAGCACGCCGACCCCGGGTTCGCCGACCCGGTCGAGTCCTTCGAGACGCTCTGGTTCGCGGGGGCGGCGAAGTCGGTGGAGGCCCTCGACGCCGACGCCCGCTCGCGGATGGACCCCGGCCTCGTCGAGATCGCCGAGCAGGGCGCCCGCTACACCGCGATCGAGTACCTGACGGCGATGGCCGTCCGCAACGACCTCGGGACGCTGATGGGCGCGTTCCACCAGCGCTACGACCTGCTGCTGACGCCGACGCTGCCCATCGCGGCATTCGGGGCGGGCAGGGAGTCGCCCGACGGGCGGCGCTGGACGACCTGGACGCCCTTCACCTACCCGTTCAACATGACCCAGCAGCCTGCCGCCAGCGTGCCGTGCGGGTTCACCGCGGCCGGGCTGCCGATCGGCCTGCAGATCGTCGGCCCCCGCCACACCGACCCGCGCGTGCTGGCCGCCGCCCACGCCTTCGAGCAGGCCACCGACCACCACCGCCGCCGCCCACCCCTGCTGGGCTGAGCCGCCCGGCCCGACCCGGCCCGGGCCGGCCGGCGAACGTGTCCTCAGCGCTGTCGTCCCGCTCCGACGACACGTTCGCCGGGCTCGCCGTTCTCGAACGTGTCGTCAGCGTCGCGTTGCCGCTCCGACGACACGCTCGGCCGTCGGTCATCTCCGAGCGGGTCGGCCGACCGCTGCCGCCCGGTCACCCACGCACGGTCGTGCCGGGAGGACGTCCCGGCGCGACCCGTGACACGTCGGAACGCGGGGGGGGGCGGTGCGTGCCGGGCGCGGGTCAGGTCGCGTCGGGGTCGATCGGGGGGCGCTCGCCGGGGGTCAGCGGCGTCACGGCCGGGCGTTCGGGGCCGGACCCGCTGCCGTTGCCGTTCGCGCCCGAGAGGCCGTTGGGCTTGGTCATGTCGATGCCACCTCGCAGGGGCGGCTTGGACATGTCGATGCCGAAGTCCGAGGATCCGCCGTCGAACAGGGTGCGCTTCACCGCCGCGCGGGGGTTGAAGTCGCGCAGCCCGCGCAGGTCCTCGAGCGGCTTGCGCAGCTCGTCGAACTCCGGGCCGAGCTCCTTCTGCAGCTGTTCGCGGGCGCCGGTGGCGTACTCGCGGACCTGGCGGATGGTGCGGCCCAGCCACGCCGCGGCGCCGGGAAGCCGCTCGGGGCCGAGGATGAACAGCCCGGCGACGACGAGCACCAGGATCTCGCCCCAGCCGACACTGTCGAACACGTCGCCGATGCTACTCGGACGCCGGGCCCGTCAGTCCGAGGCCAGGACGGCGGTGACGGTGAGCGGGCGGCCGTCGCGGACGATCTCGATCGGCACGCTCTGCCCGGGCGCCAGCTCCCGCACGGCGACGACGAGCTCGTCGGCCCCGGCGATGGCCCGCTCCCCCACCGTGAGGATGACGTCGCCCTCGACGATGCCCGCGGCGGCGGCCGCCCCACCGGCCACGACGTTCTGCACCTGGGCGCCGTCGGTGGTGCCGTCGGTGACCGACTTGGCGTTGACGCCCAGGTCGGCGTGCTTGACCGAGCCGTCGCGGATGAGTGCCTCGGCGATGCGGCGGGCGTCGTCGATCGGGATGGCGAAGCCGAGGCCGATGGAGCCGCCCTCGCCCTGGCCGAGGCTGCGGATCGCGGTGTTGATGCCGACGACCGCGCCCGTGGAGTCGACCAGCGGGCCGCCGGAGTTGCCGGGGTTGATGGCGGCGTCGGTCTGGATGGCGTCGATGACGGCGTTGGTGTCACTGCCGCCGCCGTCGAGGCGGACCGGTCGGTTCAGGGCACTGACGATGCCGTCGGTGACGGTGCCGGCCAGCCCGAGCGGGGAGCCGATCGCGAGCACGCCGTCACCCACCGCGAGCGAGGACGAGGAACCGATCTGCGCGACGGTCGGGTTGGCGACACCGACCTTGATGACGGCGAGGTCGGTCTTGGGGTCGCGGCCGACGATCCGGGCGGGGACGCGCTGTCCGTTGCTGAAGACGGCTTCGATCGTCGCGCCGTTGCCCGCGGCAGCGGGCGACACGACGTGGTTGTTGGTGAGGACGTAGCCGGCCGCGTCGATGACGACGCCGGAGCCGGTGCCGCCCTGGTCGCCGACCTTGATCTCGATGGAGACGACGGCGGGCAGGACGCGGGCGGCGATGTCGGCGACGCTGCCGGGCGGGCGTTCCTTGGACTCCGATGTGGAGGTCAGGGTGGCGCCGGGCTCGGTGAGACCTTCGGCGCCGTCGGCGGTGAACCGGCCGACGATGCCGCCGACCGCGCCGACGGCCAGCGCGATCACGGCCAGCAGGATGAGTGCGCGGGGGTGGACGCGGCGGCCGAAGAGCAGCTCGCGGACGCTGAGCCGGGCGCCGGGCGCGGGGGTGGGCCGGTTCTCCTCGTCGCCGGGGGCGGGTTCGCCGAGGTGGACCGGGCTGGCAGGGTTGCGCCAGGGGTCGGCGGTGGCGGGGGCGTCGGGGTCGTCCCAGAACGCGGGGCCGCCGGGTTCGCCCGCAGGTCCCGCGGGCGTCGGCGGGCGCTGCAGGTCGGTGCCCTCGCCGGGGCTGCGGGAGAACGCGGCGGCGAGCGCGGCGGGCGGGGGTACGGCGGTCGCGATGCGGCCGTTGCCCGAGGAACCGTTGCGGGGCGGCGCGAACCCGCCGTCGACGCCGCTGGGGCGGCCGAACACGTCGGCCTCGCCGGGATCGACGGAAGGGCGTTCCAGCGGCCGCGGGGCGAGACGGGGCGGGTCGGATCGCACCGGCGGCACACTCTCGCCACCGGGAGGCGCCGCGGGAGCGGCGGGCTCGACGCGCTGGTGCCGTCCCGATCCCTCGACGGCCGACGTACCGGGCGTACCGGAACCGGAGTCGGGCTCGGGATCGGCGCCGTCGTGCTCGTCGGTCATCGCCGGCCGGCTCCTGGGATCGTGCGGAAGGGACGCCGCTCAGCCTGCCGGATCCGTGGTGAAGTCCGCGTAGCCGCGGTCAGCGCGAGGGCGGCAGGAACGACGGCGCCATGCCGGCGAGCCGGGAGCCGACCTCGGTGTCGCCCAGGTCGGCGAGGTTCGGGTCGGTCGACGCGGCGGGGTCGACGGCCGAGCGACCCGCGAGATTCACGTCGAAGGCCGCAGGCGCCGCGGCGGAGCCCAGGGCGGGCGAGTTCGCGTTCGCGGCGACGGCGGGGATGTCGAGCGACGCCGACGGCGCCGCGAGGGCGAGCGCACCGAGCGCGAGGCCGCTGACCGCGACACCCGCACCGATGCGCAGCCTGCGGCCGTGCCCGAGACGGACCTCGGCGACGGGCGGGCGCGGGTCGGGGGCGGTGCCGCCGAGCGGGCGCATGACCGAGACGAGCTGGCCGTCGGCGGTCACGGCGAGGCCTGCGGGAGCCTCGGGCAGGTCGGCGACCTGCGGGATGTTGCACAGCGACGACAGCAGCGACGACGGCATCGCGGGCGCCGAGGACGAGCTCAGCAGCAGCCGCGTCTGGTCCTGGGCGACGACCTCGTCGGCGCACTCGGAACAGTGCGCGACGTGCATGGCGGCCCGGGCGTGCGCGCCTGCGGCGAGCTCGCCGTCGGCGTAGGCGACGATCGCGTCCAGGGTGAGGTGGTCCTCGCCCCAGTCGGGTGCGTTCACCACGAAGCGCCGTCGCGCGTGGGTCATCCCGCTGCCTCCACAGTCACTCCGGTCCGGACGCCGACCAGGGCGTCGAGCTCGGCCGCCTCGGCACGCCGCCGTTCGAGCGCGCTGCGCAGGGCGGCGCGCCCACGGTGGATCCTGCTCCGCACGGTACCGAGCTTCACACCCAGTGTGGCGCCGATCTCCTCGTACGACAGACCCTCGACGTCGCACAGCACGACGGCGGCGCGGAACTCGGGCGCGAGCTCGTCGAGCGCGGCCTGCAGCAGCGGGTCGAGGTGGGTCTCGGAGAAGACGACCTCGGGCTCGGGGCCCTGGCCGGGGATGCGGTCGGAGTCGTCGGGCAGGGCCTCCATGCGCACGCGGGCGCGGCGGCGGACCATGTCGAGGAACAGGTTCGTGGTGATGCGGTGCAGCCAGCCCTCGAACGTGCCGGGCTTGAAGGACGCGAGCGAGCGGAACACCCGGATGAACGTCTCCTGGGTGAGGTCCTCGGCATCGTGCGGGTTGCCTGTCAGCCGGTAGGCGAGGCGGTAGACCCGGTCGCCGTGCTCGCGGACGATCTCGTCCCAGCTCGGCGGCGTCCAGTCCGCCCCGTCCCCCGGCAGCACGGTGGCGACCGCGGACGACTCGGGGGTCGTCGTCGCGGAACCTGCCTGCACGGCGGTCGGGCGGTCGGTCATCGGTGGGTGCGCCTCCAGGGAGCGGGTCGTGCCTCTCGCTGAACGTTCCACCGGGGGAGTTCGTTCCCGGTGCTGTGCCCGGGCTTCCGGCGGCTGCTGGGTCGACGACCCCGACCCCGCATGGTCCAAGAGTTCCTCAATGTCGTGAAGGGTGTGTGAGAACGGTCTGAGAAGAACCTGTGAAAGCGACCCGCCGGGCTGTCGCGCCGGTCCCGTGCCCGCCTCCCAGTAGCCTTCGCGCCATGACCCGTCCCGAGCCCGCGCGCGCCGATGTGCGGGAGGACGCCCCGGTGGCCGGGCTCGGCCCCGCTCTCGCCTTCCTGGCGGCGACGGTCAGCGCGCGTGCCGTCGTCGAGGTGGGCACGGGCACCGGCTGGGGTGGGCTGTGGCTGCTGCGCGGGATGGCACCCGACGGCGTCCTCACGTCGATCGACGTCGACCCCGAGCAGCAGCGTGCCACCCGCCGCACGTTCCTCGACGCCGGCCACGGCCCGTCGCGGCTGCGGCTGATCGTCGGACTGGCCGGTGAGGTGCTGCCGCGGCTCACCGACGGCGGGTACGACCTCGTCGTCGTCGACGGGGTGCGCACCGAGTACCCGAGCCACCTGGTCGAGGCGATCCGGCTGCTGCGCCCCGGCGGCGTGCTGGCGTTGCACGGCGTCCAGGAGCAGCCGACGGGCGACGGACCCGAGGTCGTGGCGGTCCGCGCGACCCTCGACATGGTGCGCGAGGACCCGCGGCTGGCGCCGGTGCTGCTGCCGCTGGGTGCGGGCCTGCTCTGCGCGAGCCGCCGCGCCTGAGCCGCCCACCAGCGGTTACAGCGCTGTCGCGCCCTTCCCGAGGACGACGACGCCGCCCGGGCTGACGGTGTAGCGGGCCCGGTCGAGCGCCAGGTCGACCCCGACGAGCGCCCCCTCCGGGACCTCGACGTTCTTGTCGAGGATCGCGCCACGCACGACCGCTCCGCGGCGCACGTGTGCGCCCGGCAGCACGACGGAGTCGGACACCTCGGCGCCTGCCTCGATGCGCACGTTGGGGCTGATGACCGACCGCCGCACGATGGCCCCGGAGATGATCGTCCCGGCGCCGACGATGGAGTCCTGCGCGATGCCGCCCTCGACGAACTTGGCCGGCGGCAGCGACGTCGTCACCGACGTGCGGATGGGCCAGCGGTCGTTGTAGAGGTTGAAGATCGGGTGCACCGAGACCAGGTCGGTGTGCGCGTCGTAGTAGGCGTCGAGCGTCCCGACGTCGCGCCAGTAGCCCGAGTCGCGGTCGGTCGCGCCGGGCACGACGTTGTCGGCGAAGTCGTACACCGCGGCGTCACCCTGGCCGACGAGCCGCGGGATGATGTCACCGCCCATGTCGTGGTCGGAGTCGCCGTCCTCGGCGTCGGCGCGCAGCGCGTCGAGCAGCGCCTCGGTGGTGAAGACGTAGTTGCCCATCGAGGCGAACGTCACGTCCGGGTCGTCGGGCACCGACGGCGGGTCCGACGGCTTCTCCAGGAACTCGATGATCTTCCCGTCGGCGTCGGAGTTGATGACGCCGAACGCCTTGGCCTCGGTGCGCGGGACCCGGATGCCCGCGACGGTGACGCCCGCGCCGCTCGCGATGTGCTGGGCGATCATCTGGCCCGGGTCCATGCGGTAGACGTGGTCGGCACCGAAGACGGCGATGTAGTCGGGACGCTCGTCGTAGACCAGGTTGAGGCTCTGGAAGATCGCGTCGGCGCTGCCGGTGTACCAGCGGCGGCCGAGCCGCTGCTGCGCCGGGACCGTGGTGATGTACTGGCCCAGCACACTGGAGAGCCGCCACGTCGTGGAGATGTGCCGGTCGAGCGAGTGCGACTTGTACTGGGTGAGCACGCACAGCTTGTGCAGACCCGCGTTGACCAGGTTCGACAACACGAAGTCGATCAGCCGGTAGTTGCCGGCGAAGGGCACCGCGGGCTTGGCGCGGTCGGCGGTGAGCGGCCACAGCCGCTTCCCCTCACCACCGGCCAGGACGATGCCGAGCACGTTCGCCGGCAGCATGACGGGGCCGGAGCTGAAGCGGGGGGTGGTCATCGACCCACCCCGACTCCGGCGTCGGCGTTCGGTCCGGCGGAGCCCTGTCCCGCCGGGAGGTGCGCGCTCACAGGGCGAACCCTAGTGCTCCGGGGCTCGACCCGGCCACCGCGGGAACGTGCCGTTCGCCTGCGTGTCACCGCCCGGCGATGTCCGTGGACGGGCCGGGACGGTGCGGGGGTGGAGCAAGTAGCGTCTGCGGTCGTGCGCATCGGTCTGCTCACCCGCGAGTACCCGCCGGACGTCTACGGGGGCGCGGGCGTCCACGTGGAGCACCTCGTGCCGGCTCTGCGGGGACTGGTCGACGTCGACGTGCACTGCTTCGGCGACCCGGCCCGCGACGCGCCGGGGGTGACCGCCCACCCGGTGCCCGACGCACTGGCCGACGCGAACCCCGCGCTGCAGACGATGGGCGTCGACCTGTCGATGGTCGCGTCCCTGCACGGCGTCGACCTCGCCCACTCCCACACCTGGTACGCCAACATGGCCGGGCATCTGGCCAAGGTCCTGCACGGTGTCCCGCACGTGGTCACGGCGCACTCGCTGGAGCCGCGCCGGCCGTGGAAGGCCGAGCAGCTCGGCGGGGGCTACCGGCTGTCGTCGTGGGTGGAGCGCACCGCCTACGAGGCGGCCGACGCCGTCATCGCGGTCAGCGACGGCATGCGCACCGACGTCCTGGACTGCTACCCGAGCCTCGACCCGGCGCGCGTCCACGTCGTGCACAACGGTATCGACACGGAGTTCTACCGGCCCGACGCGCGTCGCGACGCAGTGGTCGAGGCCGGGGTGGATCCCGACCGGCCCAGCGTCGTGTTCGTCGGTCGCATCACCCGGCAGAAGGGGCTGGGCCACCTGGTGGCGGCGGCGCACTCGATCAGCTCCGAGGCCCAGATCGTGCTGTGCGCGGGCGCCCCGGACACCCGGGAGATCGCCGAGGAGACCGAGAAGGCGGTCGCCGACCTGCAGGCGGCCCGGCCCGGGGTGGTCTGGGTGCGCCGGATGATGGCGACGACGGAGATCCGCCAGCTGCTGTCCGCGGCCACGGTGTTCGTCTGCCCGTCGGTGTACGAGCCGCTGGGGATCGTGAACCTGGAGGCGATGGCGTGCGGGACCGCGGTCGTCGCCTCCGACGTGGGCGGCATCCCCGAGGTCGTCGCCGACGGCGCGACCGGGCTGCTGGTGCACTTCGACGAGCACGACGTCGACACGTTCCGGGCGAGCCTCGCGGCGGCGGTCAACGAGCTGCTGGCCGACCCGGACCGGGCGTCCGCGATGGGTGCGGCGGGCCGGGAGCGCGCGGTCCGCGAGTTCTCGTGGGGTCAGGCGGCGGAGCAGACCGTCGCGATCTACCGGTCGCTGCGCCCCTGACGCTCCCGAGGGTCAGTTCTCCGAGCCGGCCTTGAGCTTGGCGCGGGCCCGGTGCGCGGCGACGGCGGCGCGGTTCGCGCAGGCGGGCGAGCAGTAGCGCCGGGCCGCGTTGCGCGAGGTGTCGGCGTACACCCGCCGGCAGCCATCGGCCGCGCACACCCCGTGCCGGTCGACGCCGTACTCCGAGACGAGCATCGCGACGGCGAACGCGGTGGTGGAGCGGACCCGCTCGACCAGTGACGCCTCCGGCGGGGCGTAGTGGAAGTGCCAGCCCTCGCCGTCGTGGTCGGACAGGTGCGGGCCGATCTGGACGTCGGCGAGCAGGGCGTTGACGGCGACGGCGGTGGCGTCGAGCGGGGCGCTGCCGTCGGGGACGGTGCCTGCGGACGCGGCGTCGAAGACGGTGCGCAGCCGCCGCGCCCAGGCGCGCAGGGCCGGCTCGGCCGAGGCGGGCGCGCGGGCGGCGAGGTAGCGGTGCGCGACGAGAAGGTCGCGCAGCCGCCTGCCGGACTGCTCGGGCGGGGTGTCGGCGTCACCGTCCGGATCGGCGGTGACGGCGTTGACGAGCGCCACGGCGGCACCGAGCGCGTCACTTTTGTAACCGATGAAGTCCACTGACCTCTTACACCTGCTAGCCTGTTGTCGTAAGGATCGAACTCAATACGCATATTACAGAGGAGACGGCGTGGAATCGCGCTGCACGAAGTGTGGATGGCCCGGCACGGACGCGCGGGTGCTGTCGACGCACCCGACGTCGGAGGGCTGGGTGCGCTACCGCCGGTGCATCTGCGGAGAGGTCTCGATCGAGCTCGTCCGTCTCGGCGCACACACGACGACGGTCGACCCCGTCGCGACGACCTCAGGACACACGGGTCCGCAACAGGCGGGTCAGGAGCATTCGGCTCCGGGGGCACTGCCGGCGCAGAGCGCCATCTCGACCCGGGTCTGAGCCGGGGTCCGAGCCGGGCTCCGCGCGCCCCCGGCGGCGGACCGGGCCACCGGGGACGGGCGTCGGATCAGCCGGACGCGGCCTTGAGCGCCTCGCCCAGGTCGGCCGCTTCGTCGGGGGTCATCTCGACGACGAGACGCCCACCGCCCTCGAGCGGTACCCGCATCACGATGCCCCGGCCCTCCTTGGTCACCTCGAGGGGACCGTCACCGGTCCGGGGCTTCATCGCCGCCATGTCCTGCTCCCTCCGTCACTTCTCGTCCAGGGCCGGTGCGCATGGGGAGCAGCGCACGGGCGGGGATGCTGCGTTCATTCTCCCCCATGGCCCCGCCGGGAGCACAACCGGAGCGATCAACGGTGCCTCGGGGCGCCGACCGCGCACCTCTCCGACCACCGTGGACGCCGACCGGCACCTCCGTCGCGAGTGGACGGCACGCTGCGAGGTCGACCCGCGACGACGCGTGAGCGCGTCAGGTCGGGCCCGCCCGCCAGCACGTCGAGACGTGGTCGTCGACGATGCCGGTCGCCTGCATCAGCGCGTAGCAGGTCGTGGGGCCGACGAAGCGGAACCCGCGACGCTTGAGCTCCTTGGCCATCGCCACCGACTCCGGCGTGGTGGCCGGTACGTCGGACAGCGTGACCGGGCGGGTCCGGCCGGTGTGGTCGGGCGCGAACCCCCACAGCAGGTCGTCGAGAGGTGTGTCGAGGGCGAGGACGGCACGGGCGTTGGCGATGGTGGCCTCGACCTTGCGCCGGTTGCGGACGATGCCCGGGTCGCCGAGGAGACGCTCGACGTCGGCGTCGCCGAACTCCGCGACCGACGTCGGCTCGAACCCGGCGAACGCGGCGCGGAACGTCTCGCGCTTACGCAGGATGACCAGCCACGACAGGCCCGACTGGAAGCCCTCGAGGCTCAGCCGCTCGTACATCGCGGTCGTGCCGCGCAGCGGGGTGCCCCACTCGTCGTCGTGGTAGGCGACGTAGTCGGGCGCCGACGTCGCCCAGCCGCATCGCGACCGTTCCGCCGTCGCGCCGGTCATCCGCCCTGCCCCGTACGGTGGCGCCCCTCGCACTCGCGCGCCATGCGCCGCATCGAGTGCGCGACCCCCGCCTGCATCGCGGGACGCACGACGGGCCAGCCGAGGCGGCCGACGGCGCCGAGCGGGAGGTCGAGCCGTTCGACCCAGCGGAAGCGGCACCGGCCCGGACCGGTGCCGACGACCTCGAACACGCCGTCGCCGCGCACGACTCTGCCGGTGTGGTCGACCACGCACCGGAACGGGCCGTCCGGCCGCTGCTCCGCCCACTCCGTGACGACCATGGTGTCGAGGACCCCCAGCGGCCCGACCCCGGTCACGGCGCTCACCCGGGACCCGACGGACCGGCCGTCGCCCTCGGTGACCTCGACGCGCGTCGCGAGGATCCAGTCGCCCTGGCGCGGCCAGTCCATGACGGTGTCCCACACCAGCTCCGCGGGGGCCGCGACGTCGAGCTCGACGACCAGCTCGGCGCGGCTCACGACAGGTCCTGCGCGCGGTGCGCACCGCGGTCGTGCCCACCGGCGCCGACGACGGACCCGCCGGCGGGAGATCGCTCGTCCTCCGGCGGTGGCTCGTCCTGCCGGGAGTCCTGCTGTGGGTCCTGCCGGGAGTCGTCCTCCGGGGCCTCGTCCGGCGCGGGGACCGCTGTCCAGGCCGGGGTCACCGCCGCCGGCACCGCGTCGGTGGGACCGGTCACGGAAGCCGACCTGCTGTGGCGCCCCGGCGGGCGCTCACCGCCCGGCAGCACCCACCCTCCGGTCGGGGTGTCGACGGGCACCGGGCCGGTACCGGCCTCGCGGTCCTCGACCGTGCGCAGCCGGGCCTCCATCTCGTCGCGCTCCGCACCGAGCCGCTCGACCTCACCGGCCAGCCGGTCGAGCACCCAGTCGACCTCGGCCATCCGGTAGCCGCGGACGGCCTGCGGGATGCGCAGGGCGCGCACGTCGGCACCCGAGACCCTGCCGACGGGCAGCCGGGTGGGCGTCTCCCCCTCGGGGAGTGGCGGCAGCTCCTCGCCCCGGCCGAAGACGGCGACCGCGAGGGCGTAGACGACGGCGGCCACCACGACGACCACCAGGAGGTAGATCAGCGCGGTTCCCATAGTCGTTCAATCACACCACGGGCTCGCGACCGGCACGACCGGGCACCTCCCGCATGGGCGGCCGCTCGATACCGGTGATCTCGACCGGCTGCGGCACCCATTCGCCGTCGACCTGCACGAACTGGACGAGGGGGGCGCCGCTGTCGTGGGCGGCCGAGCGACGCAGCGCCGTCGCGGTGATCTGCCGGGCCATCGCGCCGAGCTGCAGCAGCGAGCGGTTGCGGTGCTTGCGCACGCCGAGGTTGACCTGGGCGATCGCGTCGATGCCGCGGGTGTCGAAGGTGTCGATCAGCAGCCCGATCTCGACGCCGTAGTCGGTGGCGAAGGGCAGCGACTCCAGCAGCTCGCGGGTGGCCGCGTACTCGCCGCCCAGGGGCTGTACGACGGCGGTCAGCGGCGGGCGCAAGGCGGCCAGCAGCGGACGGGCGACCAGCTCGGTGACGCGGCCGCCTCCGTGGTCGAGCGCCTGCACGTCGCCGATCTCGAGCCGCAGCGGGCGCCGGTAGAAGCCCTTGACCAGGCCGACGCCGTCCTCGGCCAGCAGCGGTCCGAGCAGCGCGGGCACGAACGCGGGGTCGACGTCGACGAGGTCGGAGTCGATGAAGCACAGGACGTCGCCGGTGGTCGCGGCGAGCGAGCGCCACAGCACCTCGCCCTTGCCCGCGACGGGGTCGAACCCCGGCAGGACGTCGTCGCGGGCGACGACGCGGGCGCCCGCCGCCGCGGCGACAGCGGCGGTGCGGTCGGTCGAGCCCGAGTCCATGACGACGAGCTCGTCGACCAGCGGCTGCGGACCCCGGGCCAGCGGCGCGATCGCGGCCACCACCCCGCCGACGGTCGCCTCCTCGTCGAGGGCGGGCAGCACGACGGACACGCGGCGCCCCGCCTTGGCGCCGACGAGATCCGCGACCGTCCAGGGCGGGTGCTGCCAGGTGCGGCGGGCGAACCATCCGCTCATGCGAGCGCCCTGACGGTCCGGGCCGGCGGCCGCGTCCCCGCGATCGCCGCGACCATCTCCACGACGCGCCGGGTGGCCGCGACCTCGTGTGCCCGGAACATCCGCGCCCCCGCGGCGGCGGCGAGCGCGGTGGCCGCGAGTGTGCCCTCCAGCCGCTCGGTGACCTCGGCGACCCCGAGCGTCTCCCCCACGAAGTCCTTGTTGGACAACGCCATCAGCACCGGCCATCCCGTCGCGACCAGCTCGTCGAGGCGGCGCAGCAGGGCGAGGCCGTGGAAGGTGTTCTTGCCGAAGTCGTGCGTGGGGTCGACGAGGATGCCCTCGCGCGGCACCCCCATCGCGACGAGCCGTTCCGCCTGCCCGGTCACCTCCTCGACGACGTCGGTGACGACGTCGGCGTAGCGGACCCGGTGCGGCCGCAGCCGCGGCACCGCCTTGCCGGTGTGCGAGCACACGATGCCCGCGCCGGTGGCCGCCGCGACCTCGGCGAGGGTGGGGTCGGCGCCGCTCCAGGTGTCGTTGAGCAGGTCGGCGCCCTCCGCCACGACGAGCCGCCCGACCTCCCCGCGCCACGTGTCGACGCTGATCACGACGTCGGGGTGGCGGTCGCGCACGGCCACGACGAACGGGACGACGCGGCGGATCTCCTCGCCGACGTCGACGTCGGGGCCCGGCCCGGCCTTGACCCCTCCGATGTCGATGACATCGGCGCCCTCGGCCACCGCCCGGTCGACCGCGGCCATCGCCGCGTCGTCGGAGAAGGTGGCCCCGCGGTCGTAGAACGAGTCCGGGGTGCGGTTCACGATGGCCATCACCAGGGCCCGGTCCCCCGCGACGGTGCGGGTACCGAAGCGCAGCACGGAACGGGTGTCGACGCCGTCGATCGTCACGACACCGATGCTGTCACGTCGGGCCGTGGGGCGCAGGCGTCCAGCGCGTCGGTCACCTTCGTGGCGACGACCAGCTTCTCCATCGCGGCAGGGCCGGCGAAGCCGCGGTCGACCAGGCCGCGGACCCAGTCGAGCAACCCGGTCCAGTGCCCGTCGGGGTCGAGCAGCACGACCGGCTTGTCGTGCATGCCCAGCGTCGCCGACGTCCAGACCTCGAAGAGCTCCTCGCAGGTGCCGATACCGCCCGGCAGGGCGAGGAACGCCCCGGCGTGGGCCTCCATCAGCGCCTTGCGTTCGCGCATCGTGTCGGTGACGACGAGCTCGTCGGCGGCCGTGTCGGCCACCTCCCGGTCGACCAGTGCCCGCGGGATGACCCCGAGGGTGCGCGACCCGCCCGCCCGGGCCGCGGCGGCGACCGCGCCCATCATGGAGACGCGCCCGCCGCCGGAGACCAGGTCCCAGCCCCGGACGGCCATCGCGGTGCCCACCTCCGTCGCCAGCTCCACATAGCGGTCCGGAACCGAGAGCGACGACGCGCAGTACACACAGACGCCGAAGCGTGCGCCGGTGACGTCCCGCATCAGTGCACGTCCTCCCAGGCCCGGTACGCCTCGTGGACGACCTTCACGGCGTCGTCGACGTCGTCGGTGAGGTGCAGCAGCGTGAGGTCCTTGTCGCCGACCTTGCCGCCGTCGAGGACCGCGCCCGCGATCCAGTCGTAGAGGCCCTTCCAGTAGTCGACGCCGAGCAGCACGACGGGGAACTTCGTGACCTTCTTCGTCTGCACCAGGGTGAGGGCCTCGAACAGCTCGTCGAGCGTGCCGAACCCACCGGGCAGGCACACGAAGGCCTGCGAGTACTTCACGAACATCGTCTTGCGTGCGAAGAAGTAGCGGAAGTTGATCCCGAGGTCGACCCAGTCGTTGAGGCCCTGCTCGAACGGCAGCTCGATGCCCAGCCCGACGCTGAACCCGCCCGCGTCCTTGCAGCCGCGGTTCGCGGCCTCCATCACCCCCGGCCCCCCGCCGGTGATGACGGCGAACCCGTTGTCCGCCAGCGCCTTGCCGAGCTGGCGGCCCTGCTCGTACTCGGGGTGCTCCCGCGGCGTGCGGGCCGAGCCGAACACCGTGACGGCGCGGGGCACCTCGGCCAGCGCGCCGAAGCCCTCGACGAACTCGGCCTGTATCCGCAGCACCCGCCACGGGTCGGTGTGCACCCAGTCGGACGGTCCGCGGGAGTCGAGCAGCCGCTGGTCGGTGGTGGTGGCCTCGTTGCGGTGCTCGCCGCGCAGGACCACCGGGCCGCGCTGCTTCTCCTCGGGTCGTCGTCCCCCACTTGCTGTCATCAGGCCACGATACGGACGCGCGGGCCCACCCGATCGACGACGCGGCGACCTCCGGGTGAACGCGTGTCAGTCGGTCAGGAACCGGCGGAGGATCTCGGTGGCGTCGGTGATGCGGGTGACGTCGACGTGCTCCTCGCGGGTGTGGGCGAGGTTCGGGTCGCCGGGGCCGTAGTTGATCGCGGGGATGCCCAGGGCGGCGAAACGGGAGACGTCGGTCCAGCCGTACTTGGCGCGCGGGGTGGCGCCCGTCGCGGCCAGGAACTCCTGTGCCGCAGGGGCCGCGAGCCCGGGCAGCGCGCCGGGCGACAGATCGGTGACCGTCACGTCGAAGCCGTCGAGGACCTCGCGGACGTGGGCGACGGCGGTGTCGGCGGAGCGGTCGGGGGCGTAGCGGAAGTTGACGGTGACGACGGCCTCGTCGGGCACGACGTTGCCCGCCACACCGCCGGTGACCTTGACCGCCTGGAGACCCTCGCGGTACTCGCAGCCGTCGATGTCGACGCGGCGCGGGCTGTAGGCGGCCAGCCGCGCCAGCACCTCGCCGGCGCGGTGGATGGCGTTGTCCCCCAGCCAGGACCGGGCCGAGTGCGCGCGCCGCCCGATGGTGCGGACCTCCGCGCGCAGGGTGCCCTGGCAGCCCGCCTCGACCATGCCGTCGGTGGGCTCGCCCAGGATGGCGAGGTCGGCCCGCAGCCAGTCGGGCAGCTCGCGCTCGATGCGGCCCAGCCCGTTGCGCGTGGCCTCGATCTCCTCGCAGTCGTAGAACACGACGGTGAGGTCGTGGACCGGTTCGGTGAGCGTGACGGCGAGGTGCGCGATGACGGCGTCGCCCGCCTTCATGTCCGACGTGCCGCAGCCGTAGAGGAGGTCGCCGTCGCGGTGTGAGGGCACGTTGTCGGCGATCGGGACGGTGTCGATGTGCCCGGCGAGCAGGACCCGGCGCGCGCGGCCGAGGTTCGTGCGGGCGAGCACCGCCGCACCCGAGCGGACGACCTCCAGGTGCGGGGCCTGCGTCCGCAGCGCGTGCTCGATCGCGTCGGCCAGCACACCCTCGTCGCCGGAGACGCTGGGGACGTCGACGAGCGCGGCGGCGAGCGCGACGGGATCGGCGGTGAGGTCGAGCGCGGGGGCGGTGGTCGTCACGCCCGGGGACGGTACCGGGCGCTCGCCATCGTGCAGGAAGGGCACTTTCCCGCAGCTCAGTTGCGGGAAAGTGCCGTTCCTGCAATCACGGGGCGGACTGCCGCCGCCGGGCCGGGAGCGGCTACCGTTGGGGGGTGAGCACCGCATTCCGCACCGAGAGCGCGTCCGGCACGGGCCTGGCCACCGTCACGAGCGACGGGACCGTCCTCGACGTCTGGTACCCGGCACCGGCGCTGGGTGCGGACGCCCCCGACACCACCGCCGACCTCGCGCCGGTCGCCGGCGACGACGACGCCCGCGGCGTCACGGTCACGGTCGTGCGCACGACGATCGGGTCGCTGGCCGACGCACCGGTCGACGCGGCCGACGTCTACCTGCGGCTGCACCTGCTGTCGTGGCGGCTGGTCCGCCCGCACGAGGTCAACCTCGAGGGTGTGTTCGGGCTGCTCGCCAACGTCGTGTGGACCAACCACGGCCCCTGCATGCCCAAGGGGTTCGAGGCCGTCCGGGCGCGGCTGCGGGCCCGCGGCCCGGTCACCGTGTACAGCGTGGACAAGTTCCCGCGGATGGTCGACTACATCGTCCCGCCGGGGGTGCGGATCGCCGACGCCGACCGCGTCCGCCTCGGCGCGCACCTGGCCGAGGGCACCACGGTCATGCACGAGGGGTTCGTCAACTACAACGCGGGCACGCTGGGCGCGTCGATGGTCGAGGGCCGGATCTCCGCGGGCGTCGTCCTGGGTGAGGGCGCCGACCTCGGCGGTGGCGCGTCGACGATGGGCACGCTCTCGGGCGGCGGCAAGCAGGTCATCTCCGTCGGCGAGCGCTGCCTGATCGGCGCCAACGCGGGCATCGGCATCTCGCTCGGCGCCGACTGCGTCGTCGAGTCCGGGCTCTACATCACCGCGGGCACGAAGGTCTCGCTGCCCGACGGCACCGTCACCCCGGCGCGGACCCTGTCCGGGCAGGACGGCCTGCTGTTCCGTCGCAACTCGCAGACCGGCGCCGTCGAGGCCCTGCTGCGCACCGGCGAGGGCATCACCCTCAACGCGGCCCTGCACGCCAACTGACGCCACGGTGATCGGGAGCGGTCCCGGCACGTTCATCCGGTTCCTCTAGGGTCTGCACCCGTGTCGCCCGCTCCCACGCGTCCCACTCCCCGGGTCCGTTCAGACGTGACCCATCTGCTCGAGACGCAGAACCCGCTGGTCGCCGCACCCGGCGACTCGCCGGTCCATCACGTCCGCGTCGCGCTCGACACCCGGCTGCGAGCCCTGATCTCCCACGACGAGGGGACCCGCAGCGGCGAGGACATCGAGGACCTGCACCAGATGCGGGTGTCGGTGCGCCGCATGCGGGCCGCGCTACGGTCGGCCCGCCCGCTGCTCGACGCCCCGTGGGCCGACGCGCTGCGGGCCGAGCTGGGCTGGCTCGGCGGCGCCCTGGGCCCCGTCCGCGACCTCGACGTCATGCTGCTGCGGCTGCGCGGCGAGGTGGCGACGCTGCCGCAGGCCGAGGAGGAGGCCGGCGGCGTGCTGGTCGCCGAGCTGGAGCGCGAACGTGAGCAGGCCCGCGCCGAGATGCTCGCCGCCCTCGACGCCCCCCGTTACAGCGCCCTGCTGGAGCGCATCGCCGACGCGGTGCGGCTGCCCCTGCCGACGGCGTCGGCGATGGCGCAGCAGCCCGCCCTGATCGACCTCGTCCGCACCGAGGCGCGCAAGCTCGCGCGCGCGGTGAAGAACGCCGGTCCCGACCCCGTGGACGCGACCCTGCACGAGCTGCGCATCCTGGGCAAGCGGGTCCGCTACACCGGCGAGCTGGTCGAGCCGAGCCTTCGTGGCACCACCCAGGGCAAACAGGTCAAGCTGCTCATGTCGGCCACGGCCGGCCTCCAGGAGGTCCTGGGCGACCACCAGGACGCGTGCGTGGCCGAGCAGCGCATCCGCGAGCTGCTCGACGCGCTCGGTGAACGCCCGGACGCCGACGGGGAGGTCGGCGAGCTCGACGCCTACGTCGTGTTCGTCGCCGGCCGGCTCGTGGAACGGGAGCGGCACCGCGCCGAGGCGAAGCGCGCCGAGTGGTGGGACGCGTGGGTCGCGGTCAGGGACCGGGCCGCGACGCTGGGTCGCCCGGCGGCCTGACGGCGGCGGGTCGCGGCTCGTCGCCGATCCGCCAGATCGAGCCCGCCTGCAGCAGGCCACCCGCGACGAGGACGGCGATGGCCGCCCGGTAGCCGCCGGTGAGGTCGATGAGCAGGCCCATGAGCAGCGGCGCGAGCCCTGCTGCCACGTACCCCACGCCGAGGGCCAGCCCGCTCACCGTGGCGCTCGCGTGGCCGTCGGGGGTGCGCCAGGCGATGACGGCGAGCCCCAGCGGGAAACCGGCGCCCATCCCGACACCCATCAGCACCGCCCAGCCCCACGGCCCCACGCCGGGCGGCTCCGGCAGCAGCATCGCGCCGACCGTGCCCGCGATGCCACACGTGACCGTCGTCGTCGCCCAGAACCGCCACCGGCGGTGCCGCTCGGCCAGCGCGGGGACCAGGAGCGCGGCGGGGATCTGGGTGATGCTCCACGCCGCCAGCAGCACCCCGGCCCGCTGCGCACTCCAGCCCTGGCTCTCGTAGTACGGCGCGAGCCAGGTGATCCAGCCGTAGAACATCGTCGACGTGCCGGCCTGGTAGCAGGCGCAGCGACGGGCGAACGCATCGCGCCACGGCAGCGCGAGCGTCGCCGCGGGCTCCGCGGGTTCGGAGATGCGCCGGGCGATCGGCATCCACACGACGAAGGCGAGGACCGCCGGGACCGTCCACACCGCCATCGACCACGACCAGCCACCGAGGCCCACCGCAAGCGGCACCGCGATGGCCGACGCGACCGTCGCGCCCACCATCATCGACACGACGTAGCCGCCGGTCACCGCCCCGGCCCGCGCGGCCAGGTGGTGCTTCACCACCCCGGTGAGCTGCACCCCGGCGAGCCCGATGCCCAGCCCGACGAGCAGGCTCGCGACGATCAGCGTCGCCAACGTGGGCAGCGCACGCAGCAGGCTGCCCGCCGCGATCAGCGCGACCGACCATCCCAGTCCACGTTCCCGGCCGGTGCGGGCACTCACGGCCGGCCCGGCGAAGGAGCCGACGGCCATCATCAGGATGGCGCCGGACTGCACGAGCCCTGCCGCGGACGCGCCGACACCCAGGTCGTCGCGGACGCTCTCGATCAGCGGCGGGTACCCGGCGAGGGACGCGCGCAGGTTGGCCGCGACCGCCAGGACCCCCAGCAGGACGACTCCCGCACCCACCCGCGTCGTTGCGGGTCCGGCGCCCTTCACCGCATCCGCCTCACCGGGTCAGGCGCTCCACCGCGGCGTCGATCCGCTCGTCGCTCGCGCTCAGCGCGACCCGCACGAAGTCGTTCCCGGCGGGCCCGTAGAACTCGCCGGGGGCCACCAGGACACCCTGTTCGGCCAGGTCGTGGACGGTGGCGCGGCCGGGGCGGCCCTCGGTCGCCCACAGGTACAGCCCGGCCTCGGAGTGCTCGACGCGCATGCCCCGCGACTCGAGCGCCGCCCGCAGCCGGGTGCGCCGCGCGTCGTAGATCGCACGCTGCGTCTCGACGTGCGCGTCGTCGGACACCGCCGCGGCCATCGCGGCCTGCACGGGATGCGGGACGATCAGGCCTGCGTGCTTGCGGATCTCCAGCAGCCGCGACACCAGAGCCGGGTCGCCCGCCACGAACGCCGCCCGGTACCCGGCGAGGTTCGACGTCTTCGACAGCGAGTGCACCGCCAGCAGGCCGGTGTGGTCGCCGTCGCACACGTCGGGGTGCAGCACCGAGATCGGCGCCGGGTCGGCCACACCGGGCAGGCCCAGGTAGCACTCGTCGGACGCGACGACCGCGCCCCGCTCCCGGGCCCACGCGACCACCTTGCGGAGATGGTCGACGGGCAGCACGCGCCCCGTCGGGTTCGACGGTGAGTTCAGCCACACCAGGCCCGTGCGACGCGGTCCGATGCCCAGCAACCCGTCGGAACGGACGAAATCGGCACCCGCCAGCCGGGCACCCACCTCGTAGGTCGGGTAAGCCAGCTCCGGGATGACGACGAGGTCGCCCGCGCCCAGGCCCAGCAGCGTCGGCAACCACGCGATCAGCTCCTTCGAGCCGATCGTGGGCAGCACGGCGGCCGGGTCGGCCCCGGCGATGCCGAACCGCCTGCTCAGGGACGCCGCGATGGCCTCCCGCAGCGAGGCCGGCCCGTACGTCGTCGGGTAGCCCGGGATGTCGGCGGCCGGACCGGTCAGTGCAACCCGCACGACGGCCGGGACCGGGTCGACCGGCGTACCGATCGACAGGTCCACGATCCCGTCGGGATGCGCCCGCGCCAGCTCCTGGTCACCGGCGAGGGAGTCCCACGGGAAGTCGGGCAGGCCGGTCCGGTCGACCGTCCCCGCGGAGCTCACTCGTCGTGGGTCTGGGGCGCCAGCGTGGTGGCCGGGCCGGCGTCCCGCTGCACCTTGCCGACCTTCGACGCGCCACCCGGCGAGCCGAGCTCGTCGAAGAACTCGGCGTTGGCCTTCTGGTAGGCGCCCCACTGCTCGGGCACGTCGTCCTCGTAGTAGATGGCCTCGACCGGGCAGACCGGCTCGCAGGCGCCGCAGTCCACACACTCGTCGGGGTGGATGTACATCATCCGTCCGCCCTCGTAGATGCAGTCCACGGGACACTCTTCGATGCACGCCTTGTCGAGCAGGTCGACGCATGGCTCGGCGATGACGTAGGTCACTTCGAAGTCCTCCACTCGGGACAGCAAGACTGCTGCCAGTATCCCCTGCCGCATTGACCGTCCCTGGGTGGGCGACGATCCGGCTGCCAGATTAACCCGGCGACCCCGTCGCCCGTCGGGAGAGGATTGCCTCACCATGACCGCTGCGTCCCCGCCACCCGGCCCCGGCCGCGTCGCGCTCGACGCGCTCGTCGGGTCCCGGGTCGCCCTGCGTCACCTGATCGGTGAGCGTGACGGCCGCCCGCTGTTCACCGACGCCGTCGGCACGCTGTCCGACGGCGGGGAGCGCGACGGGGTCGCGACGGTGGTCGTCGCCACCCGCCGCGGCGACGTGGTCGTGGCGCGCGACAAGGTCGTCGCCGCCCGCGAGGTGCCGCCCGCAACGCCGCGCCGGGCCCCGTGGACCGACGTCACGCGGCTGCAGCACCTGTGTGCCGACGCCTGGCCCGCGCTCGTCGACCGGCCTCTCGGCGGCTGGCGGCTCCGGGCCGCCGACGGGTTCAGCGGCCGGGCCAACGCCGCCCTCGCGGTCGGCGACCCGGGTGTGGGCACCGGCGCGGCGTTGGCGCTCGTGCGTGGGTTCGCCGACGAGCACGGCCTCGCGCCCCGGGTGCTGGCGCCTCTCGGGTCACCGTGGTCGCGTGCGGTCCGCGCCGAGGGCTGGGTGCCCGACGCGGCCCACGAGCCGGGCCCCGAGGTGTCGACGCAGGTCACGGCATGCGAGGCGGTGGCCGACGACGCCGGCACGGTCATCGTCTCCTCCCGGCCCGACGCCGCCTGGTGGTCGGTCGCGCTCGGCGGGCCGCCCACCGAGGCGCAGCGCCACGTCCTCGCCCCCGCCGCCGGGGGCCGGATCGCGGACGTCGGGTTCGGCGTCGCAGGCGATCCCGCCGACCCGGCCGGCGTCGTACGGCTCGCGGTCGTCGACGACCACCTGCACGTCGCCCGGCTCGCCGTCACGCCGTCCGGGCGGCGCCGGGGAACCGGGACCACGCTCGTCGCCGGGGCGGCCCGCTGGGGGCTGGAGCACGGCGCCCGCTGGCTGGTCCTGCAGGTGTCCACCGCCAACCCGGGCGGCCTGGCGTTCTGGGCGTCGCTGGGGACGACCGAGCACCATCGATACCACTACCTCGTCCCGGGCTGACCGGCCGCGCGCAACCACCTGTGCGCCTTCTTCGACGCCCGCTTGAGCCCCGACCACTCGCCGAAGTACTTGCCGACGGCTCCGACGACGGGCAGCAGACCGATCGCCTCGTGGTAGAAGCGGCCGTGGGGACGCTTGTCCAGCTCGTCCTCCACCGCGTACAGGGCACGGCCCATCCGCCACACCGCCGTCGCGACCCTGCGGGCGGTGGAGCGGCCGTCGTCGACGTGGAGGTCGCCGGTCAGCTCGTCGGCGCGGGCGTCCGCCGCCACGTCCGCCGCCGCGTCGAGCGTGCGCGGCGCGAGGTCACGGCCGAACAGGATCCGGCCCAGCAGCGCGACGACCTCGTCCTCGTCCTCCACGCCGTGCTCCCCGGCGATCGCGACGAGCAGCAGCCCCTGCCCCGCCGCCCCGACCGTCGACGACACCGGCAGGCTCCGGGCCAGCGCACCGCCCAGCCCCGGGACGGCGGCGGCGATCGTCGTCACCCGCCCGACGCGGTAGACCCACCACCGGCAGCGGTCCTCGACGCCCATCGCCGCCCACCGCGACGTGCCCGGCACCTTCACCTTCGCGAGCGCGTCGAGCAGCTTGTCGTGCAGGTCGCGGTCGGCGGCGGCCTCCGGGGCGGGCCGGGCGCGCAGGCCGAACGGGTCGGCCTCACGCAGCCCGCGCAGCACCGGTCGCGACGCCCGCACGAACGGCCGCAGCACCGCGACGACCGCGGAGTCGGGGATGGACTCGGCCATCAGCCGACGCCCGGGCGCATCGCCACACCGCGCAGGGCGACCAGCCCCGCGCCGATGCCCGCGACCGCCAGCAGGCCGGACTGCCACGTCGCGGGGAGCATGACGTCGCCACCAGGGGCGACGGTGCCCAGCACGCCGAGGGTGAGGACGAAGGCCACGATCGGCAGGCCCGCCGCGGCCGCCGACCCGAACTCCGCGCCCGCACCCCGGACCAGCCACGGCATCGTCACGATCGCGACGATCGCCCCCACCGGCGCGGGCACGGAGCCGACATAGAGGGGCTGCAGGGCCAGCTCGAACGCGGCCAGCAGCACTGAGCAGACGACGATCACGACGAGCGTCAGAGCCTTCACGAGCCGATCCCCTCGAACAGGTCCGTCTCCGCCAGACCCTCGGGCGCGCCGGACAGGATGTACTCCTCGACGTCGAGCAGCGGCTGCGCGACGTCGTTGCTCATCGCGTAGGCCACCAGCCCGCCGTCCTTCTCCCACAGGTACGCCTGCGTGACGTGTGCCCGGATCGCGGCGACGCGGGCGGCGCGGTGGGCGGTGCAGTCGATCCGCGTCGTGACGGTCTCGTCGGGTACCGACGGCAGCTCCCCCGGGTCGGGCAGCCGGTACGGCAGCCCCGCCTCCGCGGCCAGCTCCGCGAGCCCGGCGTCCAGCGCGGACCGCCCCTCGACGGCGAAGTACACCTTCTCCACCGACGGCACCCGGGACGCCGCGGCGACGGTGATCTCGTGGGCGCGGACGTGGTCGGGGTGGCCGTAGCCGCCGTCGTCGGCGTAGGTGACCAGGACCTGCGGCTGCAGCTCGGTGAGCAGCTCCACCAGCAGGTCCGTCTCCTCGGCGAGCCTGCCGGGGTCGGCGAACGCGCGAGGATGCAGGTCGGCGCGGGTGGTCGCGCGGACCCCTCCGTCGCCTGCGAGGGCCATCCCGGAGTCACGGAAGCGGCCGACGCCGCCGAGGTAGACGTGCCGGGGCCCACCGAGAGCGGCGAGAGCCCGGGCGAGCTCGCCGATGCGGTAGCCGCCGAGCTGGTCGGCACGGCCGGGGGCGAGCTCGGCCAGCTCCGCGGGAATGACCTCGCCCTCCTCACCGAGCGTGCAGGTCACGACGGTGACGTCGGTGTCCGGATCGGCGGTGTAGCGGGCGACGACCCCGCCCGTCGCGAGGGTCTCGTCGTCGGGGTGGGCGTGCACGAGGACGAGCCGGCGGGAAGCGGTCACGGCGCCAATATCGCAGCCCGCGCCGCGCCCCGCCGCCCCGGGGACGGGCGCCCGGTGTGCAGGAACGGCACTGTCCCTCAGCCGCGCAGGACCTCGCGCTCGCCCGCGAAGTGGCACGCCACGTGGTGACGGCCGGAGCCGGACGCCGACAGCAGCGGCGGCGGTTCCTCGATGCAGCGCCGCTTGTCGTCGTCGGACAGCTCGAGGTGTTTCCAGCACCGGGTGCGGAACCGGCAGCCCGACGGCGGGTTGGCCGGGTTGGGCACGTCGCCGGTGAGCACGATCCGCTCCCGGACCCGCTCGACGGCCGGGTCGGGGATCGGCACGGCCGAGATGAGTGCCTGCGTGTACGGGTGGTGCGGACGCTCGAACAGTGCGTCGCGGTCGGCGATCTCGACGATCCCGCCCAGGTACATCACCGCGACCCGGTCGGAGATGTGGCGGACCACCGACAGGTCGTGGGCGATGAACAGGTACGTCAGCCCGAACTCCTGCTGCAGCTCCTCCAGCAGGTTCAGCACCTGGGCCTGGATGGAGACGTCGAGCGCGGAGACGGGCTCGTCGAGCACCACGAACCGGGGGTTGAGCGCGATCGCCCGGGCGATGCCGACGCGTTGGCGCTGCCCGCCGGAGAACTCGTGCGGGTAGCGGTCGGCGTAGTCGGCGGCGAGGCCGACGGTCTCCAGCAGGTCCGGGATCGTCGAGTCGGTGACCTGCCCGCCGAGCAGCTCGTACTTCTCGGTGAGGATCTGGCGGACCGTCATGCGCGGGTTGAGCGACGCGTAGGGGTCCTGGAAGACGATCTGCATGTCGCTGCGGGCCTTGCGCAGCACCGGCTGCGACATGCCGGTGATGTCGCGGCCCGCGAGCTCCACCGAGCCGCTGGTGGGTTCGTGCAGCCGCAGGATCGCCCGCGCCACGGTCGACTTGCCGCAGCCGGACTCCCCGACCAGCGACAGCGTCGAGCCCTCGGGGATCGACAGCGACACCCCGTCGACGGCGCGCACCTCCCCGACGGTCCGCTTGACGAACGTGCCGACCTTGATCGGGAAGTGCTTGACGAGCTCGCGCACCTCCAGCATCGGCGCCCGCTCCTCGACGGGCGTCGCCGCGGCGACCACCGGGGCCGGTTCGCGCGGCCGCTCGTGGGCGATCGCGACCTCGTCGCTGTGCAGGCAGGCGTGCCGGTGCGCGGAGCCGGGCGCGGCGGGGACCAGCAGCGGCACCTCACCGCGACAGGCGTCCGAGGCGAAGCGGCACCGCGGGTGGAAGGCGCAGCCCTGCGGGACGCGGGCGAGGTTGGGCGGCTGGCCCGGGATGGGTTCGAGCTTCTCCGGCCGGACGTGGTCCATGCGGGTCAGGCTCGACAGCAGGCCGTGGGTGTAGGCGTGGCGCGGCGCGGCGAAGATCTCGTCGTTCGTGCCCTCCTCGACGACGCGGCCCGCGTACATGACCATGATCCGGTCGGCGTGCGCGGCGACGAGGCCGAGGTCGTGGGTGATGAGCACGATCGCGGTGTCGCGCTCGGCCTGCAGCTTCTCCAGCAGTGCCATGATCTGCGCCTGCACCGTGACGTCGAGCGCGGTGGTGGGCTCGTCGGCGATGAGGACCTTGGGGTCGTTGGCCAGTGCCATCGCGATCATGGCGCGCTGGCGCATGCCGCCGGAGAACTCGTGCGGGTACTGCGTCGCCCGCAGCCGCGGGTCGGGGATGCCGACCTCGGCCAGCAGCTCGACGGCCCGCGTCTTCGCCGCCATCTTCCCGATGTCCTGGTGGGTGCGGACCATCTCGGCGATCTGCTCGCCGACGCGGAACACCGGGTTCAGCGCGGTGAGCGGGTCCTGGAAGATCATCGCGATGTCCTTGCCGCGCAGGCGGCGCTGCTGCTGCTCGGGCATGTCGAGCAGCGAGCGGCCCTCCAGCAGCACCCGGCCGCTGGGGAACGTCGCGGGCGGGCTGGGGACCAGGCCGAGCAGGGTCATCGCGGACACGGACTTGCCCGACCCGGACTCGCCGACGATCGCGAGCGTCTCCCCCGCGTCGACGTGCCAGCTGACCCCGTCGACGGCCTTGACGACGCCGCCGCCGGTCTGGAAGTGGACCTTGAGGTCGCGGACCTCGAGCAGGTGCCGGGACTCTCCCGGCGCGGCCGCCGCGTGTCGGGACGTGCGGGCCATCAGTTGCCTCCCCGCAGCTTCGGATCGAGCGAGTCGCGCATGCCGTCGGCGACGAAGGCGAAACCGAGCGTCGTGATCGCGATCGCCAGCGCGGGGGCGAGCCACAGGTGCGACTTGCCCTCGACCCGCAGGAACGGGGTGGCCTGCGAGATCAGCCTGCCCCACTCGGGGACGTCCGGCGGCACGCCGATGCCCAGGTAGGACAGCGAGGCCATCGCGACGATCACCACGCCGATGTTGGTGAACGCGTACACGAGGACGGGCGCGATGGCGTTGGGCAGGACGTGACGCATCACGATGCGCCGGTTGTCCGCGCCGATCGAGCGGGCGGCCTCGACGTACTCGGCCTCGCGCAGCGCGAGGACCTGACCGCGGGTGAGGCGCGCCGTCGTCATCCAGCCGAGCGCGACGAGCGCGACGATCACCGGGGTGACCCCCCCGCCGACGGCCCGGACGATGACGATCGCACCGACCAGCGGCGGGAACGCCAGGAAGATGTCGATGAAGCGCGCGATGACCGCGTCCCACGCACCGCCCTTGAAACCGGCGACCGCGCCGAGGGACAGGCCGATGAGCAGCGAGAACGCGACGGTCAGCAGTCCGACGAGGATCGCGAGCCGGCAGCCGTAGATGATCCCGGAGAACAGGTCGCGGCCCAGCACGTCGGTGCCGAACCAGTGGTCGGCGCTCGGCGGCTGCAGCGTGTTGGCGAGGTTCTGCTCGAACGCGTTGTAGGGCGTCACGTACGGGCCGATGATCGCGAGCACGATCAGCACGGTCACGATCGCGAGCCCGACCATCGCGAGCCGGTTGCGGACGAACCGTCGCCGGATGTCGGCGAACTGGCCCGATCCGCGGGCGCCGAGGGGCACGGTGGTGCCGCTCGCCGCCGCGTCCGGCCCGGGCAGCAGCAGTGCACTGCCCGTGGCATCGGCGTCGGCCGGGGGGCCGGCGGAGGTCGGAGTGGTCATGTGGTGGGACCGCCCTCAGGAGTCTGTTCGGGACCGTGGCCGGCTCAGCCGAGCCGGATCCGCGGGTCCAGGAACGCGTAGAGGATGTCGACGATCATGCTGATCAGCACGTAGGCGACGACGCTGAACACGACCACCGCGATGATGATCGGCGCGTTGCTGTTCACGATCGCCCTCGAGAGCAGATAGCCGACGCCGTTGTACTGGAAGATCGTCTCGGTGATGATCGCGCCGCCGAACAGCACGCCGAGCGAGACGCCGACATAGGTGACGACCGGGATCATCGAGTTGCGCATGGCGTGCTTGCCGATGACGCGCCGCTCCGACAGGCCCTTGGCCCGCGCCGTGCGGATGTAGTCCGCCCGCAGCACCTCGAGCATCGACCCGCGCATGAGCCTGGCGATGAAGGCGGCGTCGATGATCGCCAGCGTGAACGCGGGCAGCAGCACCTCCTGGTACCAGGGCACCTGCACCGTGAAACTTCGTGGGACCGAGGGGAAGGGACCCCAGCCTGAGACGTTGGCGACGAGCACGACGCCGATCACGAACACGGGGATGCCGATCGCGAGCGTCGCGATGACGGTGACCAGGACGTCCCAGAACGAGTAGCGCTTCACCGCGGCGATGACGCCCGCGATGACGCCGATCAGCACGTCGATGATGATCGCGACGATGGCCAGCCGCACGGTGTTGGGCACAGCCGCCTCGAGCAGCTGCGACACCGGCCGGTGCTGGTCGAAGTCGATCCCGAAGTCGCCACGCAGCATGTTGCCGACGTAGAGCAGGTACTGCACGGGCAAAGGCTTGTCGAGGCCGAACTTCTCCCGGTTGGCCTCGGCGATGTCCGGGGGGACCGCCTTCTCCCCCGACGACGCGAACGGGTCGCCGAGCGCGAAGGTGGCCAGGAAGATCAGGAAGGTCGCGGCGAGGATGACCAGGACGGCCTGGACCAGACGCCGCGCGATGAATCGAGCCATGTGACCGGCTTTCGACGCACGGAGGAGGAGGTGGCTCCCCGGCCCGGGTCACGGCCCGGGGAGCCACCTCCGTGGGGTCACTTCAGGGTGATCTCCGACAGCGTCGGGTTCTCCCAGAAGTCCATGCGCACGTTGCCGAACATCGCGGTGTTCGCCATCCGGAACTGCTGGCGGGCGAACAGCGGGATCAGTGCCAGGTCGTCGCCGATCGCGATCTTCTCGGCCTGCTTGTAGAGGTCGTCGCGCTTGGCCTCGTCCTGGGTCGCGGCGGCCTGGGCGAGCAGGTCGTCGAACTTCGGGTTGCTGTAGCGGCCACGGTTGTCACCGACGGCGACGTCCTGCGGCGTCGCGGCACCGATCGCCGCGGTCGACAGCAGCGGCGTGAGGAAGTTGCCTGCCGTCGGGTAGTCGGCGGTCCAGCCCGCGCGGAACAGGCCGGTGGCGCCCGGCTGCTGCTCGTTCTTGAGCAGGTCGCGGAACGGGACGCCCGAGTAGGTGACCTTCAGGCCGAGGTTCGTCTCCAGCTGCTGCTTGACCGCGGCGGTCCACTCCTCGTGACCACCACCGGTGTTGAACTGGAAGTTGACCTCGGTGCCCGGGGTCAGGCCCGCCTTCTGCGCCAGGCTCTTGGCCTCGTCGACGTTGTACGTGCACGCCTCGCAGACACCCGGCTGGTACACCTTGCTGAACGACGCCGGGATGAACGCGTCGGCGGGGACCTGCGAGCCCTGGAAGATGCCCTGGGTGATCGCGGCCCGGTCGATCGCCATCGAGATGGCCTTGCGGGCGTCAGCGGTGTCGAGCGGCTTCGTGGTCACCGAGACGAGCAGGTAGTTGATGCCCGCCGTCTTCTTGGAGATCCACTGGTTCTTCGGCTCCTGCGCCGAACGCGCCTGCGACAGCAGCGGCGTCGGGACGCGGGCCCAGTCGAACTGGCCGTTGTTGAAGCCGTCGTACTCGGCCTGGATGCCGGTGTCGGCCGGGGTGATCGTGATCTCGACCGCGTCGAGGTTCGCCTTCGGGCCGGCGCCGAAGGTGTCGTTGCGGACCAGCTTGATGCCGCGGTCGTGCTGCCACGGGCCGTCCATCTTGAACGGGCCGTTGCCGATCGGCTGGTCGTTGTAGGCCTTGTTGTCGGCCGCACCCGCGACGGTGGGCACCGGCGCGAGCGGCGGGGCCGCGGTGCGCAGGTTGAACTCGCAGTCGGGCTTGGAGAGGGCGACCTTCAGCGACGCCGGGTCGGTCGCGTCGACACCCGAGAGTGTCGTCGCGGTGCCGGCCTGCATCTCGTCGAAGCCCTTGATCTCGTTGAGGTGGTACGCGACGTCGGACGCGGAGTCCTTGGCCGAGGTGCGCTCCCAGCCGCGCTTGAACGCGGCGGAGTCGACCGGCTCACCGTTCGAGAACGTCTGTCCCGGCTTGAGGGTGAACGTCCACGCCGTGCAGTCGGCGTTCGGCTCCCACTTCGAGGCCACACCGTCGTACACGTCGCCGTTGGGTTTGACGTTGACCAGCCCGGTGAACAGCGCCTTGTTGACGAGGATGCCCTCGGACTCCTGGGCGTTGTACGGGTCGATCGCCGTCGGCTCCGTGATGCCCAGCCGGAACGTCCCACCCGGCTTGCCCGCCACCGGCGGCAGGTCCTGGGTCTCGGGGAAGCCGACGGAGGCCTGGCTGCCCCCGTTCGATCCCGTGTTGGACTTCTGGCTGCACCCCGTGAGGACCATCCCGACCACCGCGCTGAGCGCTATGGCCGAAAGGGCCGCCCTCGATCTCCTCATCGACTCCATGCCTCTCTGCTGACGCTGCCGGTCCGCGGGTTCACCGCGGCGCCTGGTCGAGGAACCCCGGAGCACGCCATGTTCGGACGGCCCGCGTTCCCCGGACGTTAGGAAGCGCGTTCTGCCGCGTCACGGCCGCACCCATGATCGTGACCAAAGGGTGACTGGCCGATGACTGCCCGCGACAGGCGATGCTACCGCCGGGTAACTTAACGTCCGACGGCCACGCGCTCAACCCGGGGGCACACTCCAGCGCTGCGCTCCGGTGAACGGACCGGTGCGCAACGGACCCGGTGAGATGCCCGTCGCCGCGTCCGTCGCGGTGGTGCTCACCACCACGGAGACCGGCTGGTACAGCGGGAGCACCGGCAGCTGCGCCCACAGCACCTTCTCGACGACGGCCTGCGTCCCCGGTGCGGCCGTGCCGTCGACGAGGCCGTCGAGCAGGGCCTGCAGCGCCGGGAAACAGAACCGCGTCGGGCTCGCCGCCACCGTCACCCCACCCGGCTGTGCCACCGGGCAGCCGTAGTCCGAGGCGTACCGGGCGCCGACGTCGCCACCGACGGGACGCGGCAACACCATCAGGTCGGCCCGCACCCGGCCGGTCGGCGGCGCCTCGGTGGTGGTGCCGCCCGTCGTGGGCGCGGTCGTGGTCGTCGCGGGCGGCGCCGTCGTGCGGGTCGCCCGTGAGCGGGTCGTCGACGGCGGCGCAGTCGTCGTGGCGGTGCCCGTCGGGCCGGGAGCACCGGGGGCCGTCGTCGGCGGTGTCGCCGGGACGTCGGGCTGGGCGAACAGGTCGGCCGCGGGCGGTGCCAGCACCGTCGTCGCGATCCCACCCGCCGTCAGCTGCGCGGCCACCGCCTGCGCCAGCCGGACGTCCTGCGCACGTTCGGCCGCCGCCGCGACCACGATCTGCAACGGCCGGCCGCCGACGGCCCAGCGCCCCTGCGCGTCGCGCACGTACCCGGCCGACAGCAAGAGCCGTTGCGCCTCAGCAGGATTCGGCTTCGCCGGCGCCCCCGGCGGTGCCGTCGAGGCGTACCCGGTCTCCGACGGCGCGAGCCCGAACGCGTCCGCGGCCGACGCGCCCGGCGCGACCTGCGCACGCAACGCGTCCCGGTCCAGCATCGCCGCCACCGCCTGCCGCACCCGCACGTCCGCCAGCGGTCCGACGTCCGAGCGCATGCCCAGCCCTGTCACGACGGGCAGCGGCGCGTCCTGCGCCGACACCGTCGGGCCCAACGCCGCCAGCAGCTGGCGCACCGTCGGGTCGGCCTCCGGCAGCGCCGCGTCGAGATCGCCCGAGCGCAGCTCGTCGACCATCGTGGTGTCGTCGACGGCGCGCAGCACGATCCGGTCCGGCGTCGCCGGCGTCGCCCAGTAGAGGTCGTTGCGCGCCAGCACGACCTCGCCGCGCGCCCGGTCCACCGACGCGATCCGGAACGGCCCGCCCGACGCCGGCAACCCGCCCGCCAGCGCACCCGTCCACGATCCCGGCGCATCCTTGAGGATGTGCGCGGGCAGCAGCCCCGCGAACAGCTCCTGCCACTGCGCGTACGGCTTCGAGAACACCACGTCGACGGCTTTGCCACCGGCCCGCGAGCGCACGTCGGTGATCAACGAGTAGCCCGCCGCGTCGACCGTCCCCGGCTCGGAGCGCATCCGCTCCCACAGGTAGACGAAGTCCTCCGCCGCGATCGGGGCGTTGCTCGTCCACGACGCCTGCACGTTGAGCTCGTAGCTCACCGTGAACGGCTCGGTCGACGTCACGCGCGCACTCGTCGCGACCGTCTGGTCCAGGCGCAGCGTGCCGTCGACGTCCGGGCGGAACACCGACGGCAGCACCAACGTCTCCAGCGCCGTCGTGACCGGCGACTGGTGGGCCAGCAGGTGCGGGTTGAACCCGGCACCGATCGACTCCACGCCGACCGTGATCGTCGACGGCTCCGGCTGGGCCGGGGCCGTCGTCGTCGGCGTGGGTGGCGGGGTCACCACCCGGGGCGCCGGTTCGTTCACACACGCCGCGAGCAGACCCACGAGGAGCAGGACGACAAGAGCACGCAGCGATCGCCGGCTCCCGCCTCGACCCCTGCGTGCCACGCGAACCTCCTGCGCCCGAGTCCCCCGACCCCGGCGACCATCGTCGCATCGGGGCCGGGGCCCGGGACGGCGGGTCAGTTGGCGGCCGCAGCCTTCGCGCGCGACCGGGCCCGGCCCCGCAGGTGCGAGTCGAGCTCCACCTTCCGGATGCGGACGTTCTCCGGGGTCACCTCGACGCACTCGTCGTTGGCACAGAACTCCAGCGACTGCTCGAGCGTGAGCAGCGTCGGCGGCGTGAGCTTGACGAGTTCGTCGGCCGTCGACTTGCGCATGTTGGTGAGCTTCTTCTCCCGCACGATGTTGACCTCGAGGTCCTCGTTGCGGGTGTACTCGCCGATGACCATGCCCTCGTAGACCTGGGTGCCCGGGCCCACGAACAGCACGCCGCGGTCGGACAGCGCGTCGACGGCGTAGCCGGTGACGGGGCCGGACCGGTCGGCGATGAGCGAGCCACGCAGGCGGTTCGTGATCTCACCGACCCACGGGCTGTAGCCGTCGAAGACGTGGCTGGCGATGCCGGCGCCGCGGGTGACGGTCAGGAACTCGGTGCGGAAGCCGATCAGGCCCCGCGAGGGCACCCGGAAGTCGAGCCGGACGCGGCTCTCGCCGTGCACCATCTGGCTCATCTCGCCCTTGCGGGCGGCGACGAGCTGGGTGACGGCACCGAGGCTCTCCGTCGGGACGTCGATCGACAGCTGCTCGAACGGCTCGTGCAGCTTCCCGTCGACGACCTTGGTGACGACCTCCGGCTTGCCCACCGTCAGCTCGAAGCCCTCGCGGCGCATCGTCTCGACCAGGATCGCCAGCGCCAGCTCGCCACGACCCTGGACCTCCCAGGTGTCGGGGCGCTCGGTGGGCAGGATCCGCAGCGAGACGTTGCCGACCAGCTCCGACTCCAGCCGGCTCTTCACCTGGCGGGCGGTGAGCTTGGCGCCCGGGTGCGGGTCGCGGCCGACCAGCGGCGAGGTGTTGATGCCGATGGTCATCGAGATCGCCGGCTCGTCGACGTGGATGCGCTCCAGGGCGACCGGGGTCTCCGGATCGGCGAGGGTGTCGCCGATCGTGACGTCCGCGATGCCCGCGACGGCGACGATGTCACCGGCGTAGGCGGCGTCGGTCGGGACCCGGGTCAGCGCCTCCGTGCGGAGCAGCTCCGTGATCTTGACGCGGGTGATCTTCCCGCCGTCCTGCATCCACGCGACCTGCTGGCCACGGCGGATGACGCCCGCCCGGATGCGGCACAGCGCGATGCGGCCGAGGAAGTTGGTGGCGTCGAGGTTGGTGACGTGCGCCTGCAGCGGGGCGTCCGGGTCGTCCGAGGGCGCCGGGACGGTGTCCATCAGGATGTCGAACAGCGGCTGCAGGTCCTCGGAGTCGGGCATCTCGCCGTCGCCGGGGCGGTTACGGCTCGCGCGGCCCGCACGGCCCGACGCGTAGACGACCGGCAGGTCGAGCAGGTGCGCGGTCTGGTCCTCGTCGAGCTCCAGCTCGTCGGCCAGCTCGAGCAGCAGCTCCAGCGACTCGTCGACGACCTCCGCGATACGCGCGTCGGGCCGGTCGGTCTTGTTGACGACGAGCATCACCGGCAGGCCCGCGGACAGCGTCTTGCGCAAGACGAACCGGGTCTGCGGCAGCGGGCCTTCGGAGGCGTCCACGAGCAGCACGACACCGTCGACCATCGACAGCCCGCGCTCCACCTCGCCACCGAAGTCGGCGTGGCCGGGGGTGTCGATCACGTTGATCGTCGTCCCGTGCCAGTTGACCGTGGTGTTCTTCGCGAGAATGGTGATGCCCTTCTCGCGCTCGAGGTCACCGGAGTCCATCACCCGGTCGACGAGCGCCGCCCTCTCGCCGAACGCGCCCGAGGCGCGCAGCATGGCGTCGACGAGGGTGGTCTTGCCGTGGTCGACGTGCGCCACGATGGCGACGTTGCGCAGCCCTCCGCGCGAATCCGGCAGGCCGCGGTCCGCGGTCGCCGGTGCAGCGTCGAGGGTGGTGCCAGCTGTGCTCACACTTAACGGTATCCCGCCTCGCCCCTGGCCCTTCGCCCGGCGTGAGGTTAGGCTCCCCTCGCGATGGGCAAAGTGAAGAAGAAGTGCTGCCGTTCGAAACCCAAACGGTGCAGCAACTGCCCGGTCGTCGCGCTGCGCCTGAGCCGCGTCGCCGCCGACGGACTGAGCGGTAAACAGCTGAAGCGGGCGATCAAGATCGCACGCGTGTACTGATTCGACTCACCCGCTGACCTGCGACGACCGCCACTCCCGCAGCAGTGCCCCGCCGCGTTGCGCGCGCCCGCTCCCGACCCGGGCCCCGACCCTCGATGATCATCACGGTGATCGACTCCGACGCCTCCCCCCGGACGTCACCCCGGTGATCGGAATCACGCCGTGATGCGCACCCCGCGCACCGTCGCGACGATGTCCTCGGGCCGCTCCCTCCCCGACACCGCGAGCACACTCCAGCCCGCCGGCTCCCGGTGGTCGGGGTCGTCGGTCACCAGCACCCGGGCCACCGGGCACACCACCGCCGTCCCCGCGACGTGCGCCGCCACCCCCGCCCGCCGCAGCATCCCCGCCAGCCGCAACCGGGCCGTGGCCCGCGCCCACGCCTCCGCCAGCACCCGCTCCCCCGTCCCGTCCGCGCGTCGCGACGCCGCGACCACCTCCTCGAACACGACCTCCCGCCGCAGCATCGCGACCTCCCGCCACCGCACCGCGTCGTCGCGCCACAGCACCGCGTCCAGGAACGCCGCGCCCGCCGCCCCGAGCTCCAGGGCCGCCTCGACGATCGTCAACGGTGGTGCCGTGACCGGCAGGCCCCGGTGCTCCGCGAGGTCCGGGACCGGCAACGTGCGCCTGCGCACCACGACCCCCGGCCGGCTCCCCGGCGCGCGCCGCCGCGGGACCGTCACCGCGATCGTCGAGGGCGCCCGCACCGGAAAACCCGACCACCACGCCGCCGCAGTCCCCGCCAGCACCGCCCCCTCCCCCGCCCACAGCACCGCCGCCCGCACCCGGACCTCGTCGGTGTGCGGGGCGTCGCCGGCCAGATAGACGCGCGGGTGCAGGGGTCGCCATCGTCGGCGGGCGACGCGACGGTCCACGTCGCCGATGCTCAGACCCGCCGCCAACGCCTGGGCCCGCGTCACCACACCGGCCTGCCGGGCCACCAGCTCCTCGAGACACATGCCGCCTCCGACGGCCCCCCTCCCCTCCCGGTTCCACCGGCACCCCGACCCGTCACAGGTGCGAACAGGCCCGCGACGTAGACACAGACGTCCCGCAACCAGCCGTGCCGTCCGCGATGGGCGCCGGATCCGGGACATGCGCGCCATCCGTGACACCCGCGGCACCGGTACAGACCTTCATGTCAGGGCGGCGGCCAGGTCGGCGAGGACGGCACGGTCGGCAGCCACCCACGGCAGCGACGCCAGCTCGGAGGCCCCGACCCAGCGCAGGGCCGCGTGTTCGAGGGGCTCGGGCGGCGGCGAGCCGGGACGCAGGCGGGCCAGGTGGACGCGCAGGAGACCGGCGTCGATGGGCAGGTCCGTGCCGAGTCTGCCGCAGGGTTCGACGTCGGCGCCGAGCTCTTCCCGGCACTCCCGCACGACCGCGTCGGCCTCCGACTCTCCGACCTCGACGCTCCCGCCCGGGAGCTCCCATCGTCCCGCGAGCGCGGGCGGACGGGTGCGCTGGGCGGCGAGGAGGCGGCCGCCGTCGATCAGCGCGGTGGCGACGACGACGCGAGCGCCGGCGATCGCGGCGACCCGTGAGGTGAGGCCCGCGGCACGCGCGACGAGCACACCGCGCAGGAGCGGCCGGATCACGAGCGGGTCGGCGAGCAACCCGAGCGGCGCCCGCCACGTGAGGGTGTCGGTGACGCGGGTGCCGGCGGTGGCGTCGGCGAGCGTGGTGACGTGGGTCAGGGCGCGCAGCGGGCCGCGGACCAGCGACGTCGCGATCCGGGTGGGTGAGACCTCGTCGACGACCGTGACCGCGGGCAGCCGCACCGGCAGCCACGGCACACCCCGTACCCCCAGGGTGACCTGGTCGCCCGGCGCGAGCAGCCGGACGTCGGCGGCGAACCGGTGGCCCGCGCGGGCGAGGGCAGGCGCGGCGACCGCGGTGTCGCGCAGCAGCCCGGCGACAGTCCGCGGCGCGCATCCGACGACATAGGACAGGCTCTCGCTCGGCACCCGGTGATCGTTGCAAAGATCAGGGCGCGGCGGGCCAGCGCACCTCCAGCCGGGCGCCACCGTCGGGGGCCGCGCCCGCGGTGACGGTGCCGCCGCGGCCGCGGACGAGTCCGTCGACGAGTGCGAGCCCGAGCCCGGCGCCACCGCCGTCGGCGGAGTGTTCGGGGGCGAGCCGGGTGAAGCGGTCGAAGATGCGGGCGCGGTCGGCGGCGGGGATGCCGGGGCCGTCGTCGTCGACGAGGAGCCTCACCCATCGTCCGGCGGGCAGGACGGCGACGCGGACGACGCTGCGGGCGTGGCGGCCGGCGTTGCCGAGGAGGTTGTCGAGGACGAGCGCGATCTCCCCGGGGCTGGCGGCGACCAGCGCGGGGGCGGGGGCGACGAGCTCGGTGACGGGGCCGTCGCCGGGGAGCCGGTCGAGTGCGGTGCGGACGGCACCCACGAGGTCGACCGGTTCGGCGGCGGGTCGGCGGCCGGCGTCGGCGCGGGCCAGGGCGAGCAGGTCGGACAGCATGGTGGTGAGCCGTTCGGCCTCCCCGGCGATGGCGCGCAGGGTGTCGTCCGAGAGCGCGGGGTCGGGGTGGGCGACGGCGACCTCGGCCTGGGCGCGGATGGACGCGACGGGCGAGCGGAGCTCGTGGGCGGCGTCGCCGGTGAAGCGTTCGAGGCGGGTGACGGCCTCGTCGCGGCGGGCGAGCAGCGAGTTGATCTCCTCCGCGAGGGCGCGCAGCTCGTCGCGCGACTCCGGCAGCGGGAGGCGTTGCCCGGGCGGGAGCGCGGCGGCGGAGGCACGCATGCGGTCGACGGGGCGTAGCGCCGCGCGGGTCGCGGCCCACGCGGCCAGCGCGATCACCCCGGCGACGACGAGCGCGGCGAGCAGGAACCCGACGGCCGCGCGGGCCAGCAGGGTGGCGCCGCCGACGAGAGTGCCGCTCGCCACGACGAGCCGGGTCGACCCGTCGGGGACGACGGCGGGGACGGCGAGCCAGCGGCGGAACTCCCCGGCGGCGAACGTGGTGATCGCGGCGCCGCTCGCGAGCCGCCGGACGTCCCCGTCGCCCAGTGGGAGCGGGGGGCGGCCGTCGGCGGGTGCGCCCGCGGTGTCGACGACGCGGACGGCCGGTCCCCCGTCGGCGGCGCCGCCGGTGCGGATCGTCGCGGCGACCGAGTCCGCCTGGGCCCGCAGCTCGGCGTCGGCGGCGCCGGTGAGGGTGGAGGCGACGAGCCCGGCGCCGAGCCGGGACAGCAGGACCAGCGCGACGACGGCGACGACCCCGACGGCGAGGGTGATCCGGAACCGCAGCGACCGCCGCGTCCACCAGCGGCGCAGCCGGGTCACGTGCCCGAGCCCACCAGGTAGCCGAAGCCCCGGACGGTGCGCAGCACGTGCCCGGCGCCGACGGCCTCGAGCTTGCGTCGCAGGTATCCGACGTAGACCTCGACGACGTTGCGGCTCGCGGCCTGCGCGTCGCCCCACACGAGGCGCAGCAGCTCGTCCTTGGCGACGGCCGTGTCGGGCCGGCTGGCCAGCGCGTGCAGCAGTGCGAACTCCCGCGGCGACAGCTCCATGGCGTTGCCCTCGTAGGAGGCGCTGCGCGCGGCGGGGTCGACGACGAGCCCGCCGAGCCGGACCCGCTGCCCGGTGCGGCCGAGGGTGGCGTCGCGGCGGCGGAGCATGGCCTTGAGCTGGGCGACGAGCACGACGAACGAGAAGGGTTTGACCAGGTAGCCGTCGGCGCCGAGGTCGAGGCCGTCGGCCTGGTCGATCTCGCCGTCCTTGGCGGAGACGAGCAGCACCGGGGTGTCGACCCCGGCGGCCCGCATGTGTTCGAGGACCCGGTAGCCGGACAGACCGGGGAGGATGATGTCGAGGACGACGGCGTCGAAACTGCCGGTCAGCGCGGCGCGCAGGGCGGACTGCCCGTCGCCGACGGACACGACCTCCATGCCCTCGGCGGTGAGCCCGCGGTGCAGTGCGGTGCGCACCCCGGGCTCGTCGTCGACCACCAGCACTCGTGCCATCGGGTGGGGACGCTACTGGTCCGCACCGACAGCGGGCGTGGATGTCCACAGGTCGGGCTAAGCGGACTCTCAGCGGGCTCAGGGGCTTCTCAGGGCGGATGCGTCAGGCTGAGCGCATGGCATCACGACGTGGCTGGGCGCGGGTCGGCATGGGCATCGCCGTCGCAGGGGCGGTCGGGCTGGGTCTGCTGGCCGTTCCCGCCGGCGCCGGCGCGGCCCCCGAGCTGCCCCCGGTGAGCGCGGAGGACCTGGTCACCTCGGTGATCGAGGCGAAGGACCCGGGGCCGTTGCACGGCACCGTCACGCTCGACAACCAGCTGGGGCTGCCCGCGCTCGCGGGGGTGCCGCAGGCCGCGAACGGCTCGTCCACCGCGCGGGTGTGGTCCGACGGTGCGGGCAAGGGCCGGCTGTCGGTCCCGAGCGGCCAGGGCGAGAAGACGATCGTCGACGACGGCACCACCGTGTGGGCGTGGGACTCCGCGGACAAGACCGTCACCAGGAAGGCGGTCGGCGCGGGGCAGAAGCCGCCGGAGGCCGACGCGACCGACCCGGCCGCGGCCGCGCAGAAGGCGATCACGGACCTGCGGGCGACGAGCACCGTCGCGGTCGACGGCACCGCCGAGGTGGCGGGGCGCCCGGCGTACGAGCTGGTGCTGCGCCCGTTGCCGACCGAGCGGACCCTGCTGCGTGAGGTCCGCGTCGCGGTGGACTCGGAGAAGCGGGTGCCGCTGCGGCTGACGGTGCTGGCCAACGGCTCGTCGGACCCGGCGCTGCAGGTCGGTTTCACGCAACTGGAGTTCGGGGCCCAGGATGCGGGCATGTTCACCTTCACCCCGCCGCCCGGCGCGACGGTGACCGAGGCGCCCGACCGCCCCGGCGACGCACAGAAGGCCCAGCGGCCGGAGCCGAAGGTCGTGGGCGACGGCTGGGACACGGTCGTGATCGCGTCGATGCCCGCCCAGACGCCGGCCGACCAGCAGCGGGGCCCTCGTGGCGGCGGCGACGCCCCCGATCTCTCGTCCATCGGCAAGGAGGTCAGCGGCCCCTGGGGCACCGGCCGCGAGATCGACACCGCCGTGGCGACGGCGATCATCACCTCCGACGGCCGCGTCGCCGTCGGCGCCGTGCCCGCCCAGGTCCTCACCGAGGCCCTCGCGAAGTGACCCACACCCCTAGCGAAGTGACCCACACGACGACGACCCGCCCGACGACCGCAACAGTTCCGGGATCACGGTGACCGCACCCGCCGAGCAGGGCGCCACCGTTGCGGGGCAACGGGCTGGGGAGCACGGCGCCGGCGAACCGGGAGGGGCGACCGCGACCGCGGGCGCCCCTCCCGCAGCCGCCGTCCGGGGAGTCCGGAAGGTGTTCGGGAAGACCGTCGCCGTCGACGGGATCGACCTCGAGGTGCCCACCGGCGCGGTGCTGGGGATGCTGGGCCCCAACGGGTCCGGCAAGACGACCCTGATCCGGATGCTCCTCGGCCTGACCCGGCCCACCGCCGGCACCGCCGAGCTGCTGGGCCATGCCGTACCCGACGCCGCGGAGCACGCCTTGCCGCACGTCGGTGCCCTGGTCGAGGGGCCGGGGTTCCACCCGTTCCTGTCGGGCCGGGAGAACCTGCGCCGGGTCGCCGCCACCGAGCCCCTGTTGGCCACCAAGGCGATCCCCGACGCCGTCGGCACCGCGCTGGAGCGTGTCGGGCTCGCCGACGCCGCCGACCGCCGGTTCCGCGGCTACTCCCTCGGCATGAAGCAACGCCTGGGCCTCGCGTCGGCGCTCCTGGTGCCGCGCAGGCTCGTCGTCCTCGACGAACCGACCAACGGCCTCGACCCCGCCGGCACCCGCGACGTCCGGCGGATCATCGCCGAGCTGCACGCGGGCGGCGCGACCGTGCTGGTGTCGTCGCACCTGCTGGCCGAGGTGGAGGCTACCTGCACGCACGTCGCGGTCCTGCAGTCGGGGAGCCTCGTCGCGTCGGGAGAGCTGGGGAAGCTGCTCGAGGCCGGGACGGGTGGGCTGGTCGTCACCACCCCTGATGTCGACGTGGCGCTGGAGGCGTTGCGCGGCGTCGGTGCGACGGCGTTCCGCGAGGGCGACGGGATCGTCGTCTCCGACGGTGGGCCGCCCGCGCCGGAGATCGTCGCGCTGCTGGTCCGGGCCGGTGTGGCGGTGCACGAGGCACGCCGCCGTCGCGCCCGGCTCGAAGAGCTCTTCGCGCGCCTGACCGAGGAGTCGCCATGACGCTGGTCGAGAGCGCCACGACGCCGCACCGGGGGTCCGCACCGATGGGCCGCCTGCTCGGCGCCGAGCTGCGCTGGGTGCTCCGGCGGCCCCGCACGCTGGTGATGCTGGGCCTGTTCGCGCTGGTCCCGATCCTGGTCGCGATCGGTGTCGTCGTCGCCGACCGCAACGGCGGGGGTGGGCTGATCGGCGCGATCGCCGGCAACGGGCTCGTCCTGCCGGTCGCGGCGATGACCCTGATGCTGGCCCTGCTGCTCCCGCTGGCCGTCGCGATGGCCGCGGCCGACGCCATCGCCGGCGAGGCCGCCCACGGCACGTTGCGCAGCCTGCTGCTGGCGCCCGTGGGCCGTGGCCGGCTCGTCGTGATGAAGGCGTTCGGGGTGCTCGTCGTGGCGGTGGTGGCGACGGTGATCGTCGCCGTCGTCGGGGTGCTGGCCGGGCTCGTCGTGGTGGGCGGCGCCGACGGCACGCTCGTCACGCTGTCCGGCACGACGCTCGGGTTCGGCGAGGCCATGGGCCGCGTCGGGATCGCGGCACTGTGGACGGTCGGGCAGCTCGCCGCGGTGGGCGCGATCGCGCTGGCGATCTCGGCGTTCACCGAGCATCCGCTGGTCGTGCTGGCGTCGGTACTGGGCGGGCTCATCGTGTTCGGGGTGCTCGGCGCGATCCCCGCGCTCGACTGGCTCTCGCCCTACCTGTTGACGACGGGCTTCTCCGCCGGCGCCGACGTCCTGCGCGACCCCATGACGTGGGGCGATCTGGGCGGGAGCACGCTTCGGGCGTTGTGCTACATGGCGATCGGCGGCGGGATCACGACGAGCCGGATGCTCACGCGCGACGCCTGAGCGCGTTCTGCGCGAGGATGTCGCCCATGGCCGATCTCCTGGACGACGCCGCGATCACCTCAGCCCTCGCCGACCTGCCCGGGTGGGACCGGGACGGCGACTCGATCGTGCGGACCGCCGAGCTGCCCGACTTCCCGACGGCGATCCGCGTGGTCGGCGAGGTGGGTGACGACGCCGAGCGCGCCGACCACCACCCCGACATCGACATCCGTTGGCGGACACTGACGTTCCGCCTCTCGACGCACTCTGCGGGTGGGCTGACCGCCAAGGACACCGCACTGGCCGCGGAGATCTCCTCGCGGGTCTCCGCGGCCGGGGGCTGACCGAGGGGTCAGAAGGAGCCGCAGGTCGGGCCGTCGGAGACCGGGACGGGCGCGCCGTCGACGCCGGAGCCGGCGTAGATCTCCAGGCGGACGCCGTCGGGGTCGGCGAAGAAGATGCCGCCGGACGAGGCGCCCTCGGCGTGGGCGACGACGCCGTCGTGGAAGAAGTGGGCACCGGCGGCACGGACGCGCTCCTCGGCGGCATTCACCGCGTCGACGTCGTCGACCAGGAACGCCAGGTGGTGCAGGCCGGGGCGGTCGCCCGCGAACTCACCGGTGCTCTGCTGCCAGAGGGTGACGACGAGCTCGCCGTCGATACCGAGGAAGACGAACGGGCGGTCGCCGGTCAGCTTCCCGTCGAGTACCTCGAAGCCGAAGACCTGCTGGTAGAAGGCGACGGACCGGGTCAGGTCGGTGACGTTGACGCCGACGTGGCCGGTCTTCAGGGCTGCCATCGTGTGGCTCCGTTCTCATGCTCATATTGCAAGGTGACCATTAGAACGTAGCGACTCGCATCTAACGGGGTCAAGGAGAGTTAGCATTAGACATGACCGACGTCTCCGGTGGCGCCCCGATCCTGGGCGAGCCGCTCTCGATCGAGCTGGCCAACACCAGCTACGCGGTGCGCGGACACCCCCGCGAGGGCCTCGAGGTCCCGCAGCACCTGGGCAGCTGGCTCCGTGACGTCCGGCTCGCCACCGCCGACGTCGACGCCGCCGACCTGGCCGCGACCCTCGCCCTCCGCGATGCGATCCGCAGGCTCGCCGACGCGACCGTCGACGCCGAGCCCCTGCCCGCCGACGCCGTCGCCGTCGTCAACAGGCACGCCGCCACCCCGGCCCGCTGGCGCGAGCTGCGCGCCGACCCCGAGCCCGACACCGTGGCCCGCAGCGCCGGCGGGGACGTCGCGACCGCGCTGTCGGAGATCGCGGCCGACGCCGTCGACCTCTTCGGCGGGCCCCGCCGCCACGACCTGCGCGCCTGTCAGGGCCCCGGCTGCGTCCTGCACTTCATCCGCAGCGGCCGCCGCGAATGGTGCTCGCACGGGTGCGGCAACCGGGCCCGCGCCGCGCGGCACTACGCCCGCAACCGCACGACGTGACCATGGTCGCTGGCGGCGCGGCGGGACCGTCGGCTACTGTCGCCGCCGTGCAGCGTCAGTACTGGTTTACGCGACCGGCCCGGGACGGGTCGGCGGGCGATCTGCTGCGCTGACCATCGACCACCCCGAGCCGGACGGACCGGCTCGCGGTGACGACGGGCGGGTCCATCCCTGAGAGGACGACCCCCCGTCATGAACACCCTCACCACCTCGCACCTGGATGCCCGGCGCACCGCGGGGATCAGCCCGTTGATCTCACCGGCGCTGCTGCGTTCCGAGCTGCCCGTCGACGACTCCGTCGCCGCCACCGTCACCGCCGGCCGGGACGCCGCGGTCGACATCCTCGCCGGCCGCGACGACCGGCTCGTCGTGGTCGTCGGCCCCTGCTCCATCCACGACGCCGACGCCGCCCTCGACTACGCCCGGCTCCTCGCCGCCAAGGCCGAGACCCTGCGCGGGGACCTGGTCGTCGTCATGCGGGCGTACTTCGAGAAGCCGCGCACCACCGTCGGCTGGAAGGGGCTCATCAACGACCCCGACCTCGACGGAACCTTCCAGGTCAACAAGGGCCTGCGCATCGCCCGCTCGCTGCTGCGCGACATCTGCGCGCTCGGCCTGCCCGTCGGCTGCGAGTTCCTCGACCCGATCACCCCGCAGTACATCGCCGACCTCGTGTCCTGGGGCTCGATCGGCGCCAGGACCGCCGCCAGCCAGGTGCACCGCCAGCTGTGCAGCGCCCTGTCCATGCCCATCGGCATCAAGAACTCCACCGACGGCGACGTGCAGATCGCCGTCGACGGGACACGGGCGTCGGCCGAGAGCCACGTGTTCATGGGGATCAACCCCGACGGCCTCGCCTCACTGATCACGACGACCGGCAACCCCGACTGCCACGTCATCCTGCGCGGCGGCAGCAACGGCCCCAACTACTCCGCGGCGCACGTCGCCGACGCCCTCGGCACGCTGACCAGGGCCGGGCTGCCCGAACGCCTGATCGTCGACACGAGCCACGGCAACTCCGGCAAGGACCACCGTCGCCAACCGATCGTCGCCGCCGACCTCGCGGAACGCATCGCCGCCGGGGAGAAGGGCGTCGTCGGGGTGATGCTGGAGAGCTTCCTCGTCGCCGGGCGCCAGGAGATTGGCCCGGACATGGTGCGCGGCTGCAGCGTCACCGACTCCTGCATGGACTGGGACACCACCGCCACGGTCCTCGACGAGCTCGCCGCGGCGGTGCGGACCCGCCGCTGACGCCACCGATGACTTCCGGCGACGGTGCCACGGTTCGAACGGCCTGCAGGGCGGGCCGCACACCGAGGAGACCGACATGGCACGAGTGATCGCGGACATGACGATGTCACTGGACGGGTTCATCCCCGACCCTGCCGACGGCATCGGGGAGCTGTTCGGCTGGTTCGGCAACGGCGACGTCGAGACGACGACGCACAACGAGGCGATCACCTTCCGCACCACCGGGGCGAGCGCCGCGGTCCTGCGTGACGCACTGGAGAACGTGGGCGCGCTGGTGTGCGGGCGGCGGCTCTACGACCTGACACACGGCTGGGGCGGCAGCCACCCGACCGGGGCGCCGATCTTCGTCGTGACGCACGAGGCCCCCGCGGAGCCGTTCGCCCCCGGGGCCACGTTCGTGACCGACGGGGTGGCGTCGGCGGTCGCACCGGCCGAGGAGGCCGCCGGCGACGGGGTCGTCAGCGTCGCGAGCGCCGCCATCACACAGCAGTGCCTCGTCGCCGGGCTGCTCGACGAGGTGAGCGTCCCTTCCGTTGTTGCCGTCGGAGGCGTGACTGTCGGGCCGGCCTTGCGCCATGCACGAGACGGAGTCCCGGCAGCGTCGTGACCACCGGGCGGGCCAGGGACCCGCCACCCACCGCGGATCGACGGATTCCGTGGTGGAAGGAGGTGAATCACGTGAGCGAATCCCATGACGCCACGCCCGAGCCGGCGTGGCTGCAGTTCCTCACCGACCAGTGCGCACGCACGCCGATCCATGGCGTCGCGGTGTCGGTGTTGCCGTTCGGGACGTTCCTGCGCCTGGCCGACGGTATCGACGGTGTACTGCACATCTCGGAGTGGGCCGCGAACCGGCGGTCGGCGAGACCGTGCCGGTGCGCGTGCTCGCGCTCGACCTGGCCCGGCGCCGGGTCAGCCTGACCGCGGCCTGATCGCGGTGCCCGCCGCGCCGTGGCCCGGGGGACCGGCCCCGGGCCATGCCCGGGGCACGTCGGGAGCCCACCGACCACCCGGGCCGACCGCCACGAGGACGATCTCCGGGGGTCGTGCTCGCCTTCGGCGGCGCCACCCCGGGACCGGAGCACCCTCGAACGGCCTAGTGGACAGCGCCGACGAGGTCAACAACCCGGCTGGTGATCGATCACTGTTCGTCACGACCCGCGGTGACGGAGAGTTCACTCGATCAAGACCGTGTCGTCCCGCCGAGCGTCGGTTGCTCACTCGTTCCGGTGCAAGATCGCGTCGCCGACTGCGCAGCGCGCGTTGAACACCAGGACGCTCGCGAATCCTCGTCACCGAGTCGGGGACGCAGCGCCTCACAGGAGGAGTTCCCCATGCGCAAGATCGCGCGTTACGCCCTGGTCGGCACCGCCCTGCCCCTCGCCGTCCTCACCCCCGGCCTCGCGTTCGCCGACGAGGCCCCCGCGGCGGGCCCGCTCGACGTCGCCACCGGCGCCCTCCCGGCCGACCCGGGCGCCGTCGTCGGCCTCGTGACGAGCAACCTGCCCGCGCTGCCGGCACTGCCCGTGCCGCTGCCCGTCGACCCCAACGCCGTTGTCGGCACCGTCCTCGGCGCCCTGCCGGGTGCGCCCGCCGCGGAGTAGGTCTCCACGCCGCGGACCGCCGGCTGCCCGACCGACGAAGCTCGGGCGCCCGGCGGCGGAGCTACGCGATTCCTTGTGCGAGCTGACCCTCGGCCATCCACAGGAACTCCCCGACCGCGACGAACCACTCCCCCGCTGCCCGAGGATCGGTCGCGGCGCGGACGTGCAGATCGGCGAGATCCCGGACGTCGACGACGTCGAGGCAGATCCGCTGCACCCCCGGCATCCGGCCGAGCTCCTCGTCGACGAGGTCGTCCGCGCACACCGCACCATCGCCCCCGTCGACTTCGCCGACCCGGGCCCGCGCGGCGGCCCCACGTCGCCGAGAGCCTCGACGCGCTCTCCGCCCGTTTCCTGCACGCTCTCTTCGGCGACGAGCCGACCGTCGACGAGCAGGCAGGGTTCTGGATGGTCAACGACCTCAAGCCCCTGACCCGCCGCCTCACCCATCTACCCGACGACGAGCTGCGCGGCGTCCTGCGCCGCCTCTGGCTGCGGCTGTTCCCCGACTGACGCCAAGATCACCCGATCCGCGGCGGTCTCCGCGCGCGCGATCGCGGCGCGTCCGCGACCTCCACCCCGAGCCGGTCCGAACGGGTGGCCGCGCCCCCATCGTCCGTGCCCTTCGTCGCAGAGCGTCCTGTTCGGACGCGACGTTTGCATTCGCACACGAAAGGTCGTGATTGCTGCCGGTCGACCTTCCTCGCGAAGATGATCACTCAGGTGCCAGGACGAGGCTCCCGGCGATGTGTCGTGACGTCGAGATGGCGAGGTGGGGACCGTGAATCGGCCGCAGTGCGCGTTGCCCGGGTGCACGACGATCGTTCCGTGCGTGCCCGAAGGCCGCCCGCCGCGCCGGTACTGCGGCCCCGAGCACCACGCGGCGCACCGGGCCCGACGGCACGTCGCCCCGGCCCCCGTCGAGCCGACCCCGGCCGAGCCGATCCTCGCCGAGCCGATCCTCGCCGAGCCGATCCTCGCCGAGCCGATCCTGGCCGAGCCGGTCGTCGTCGAGCCGATCGCTGCGCACGTGGTCGTGTCCGCCCCGGTCGTCGGCGCGCGGCCTTCCCGAGACGCGGAGCGGGCCGAGCCGGCGGCTGTCGGCGCGGTCACGTCCGGTGCGGAGTCCGAACGGTCCGCACCGGACACGGGTCCGGCCGCCTCCGTCACCGCCGCCGCGTTGCTCACCGACGCCGCTGCGCTGCAGCCGAGGCCGGGTTCCGGCCCGCTCAGCTCATCCGGCTCGCACGCGGAGGCGGCCCAGCGCGCCGCGGCCGACGATGCGCCGGTCCACATCGGAACCGCGTTGGTCGTCGACGCGCTCACCGGGCTCCCCTCGACCCGCGAGCCGCGGCGCCGGCGCCACATCGACGTGTCCCCCGAGGACCACGACGCCTTCCAGCGTTGGAAGGCGTCCCGCGCTGCGCGGACCCGTCGGACCCGGCGCCTGGCCGGCATCGTCGGCGCGGCGGGCATCCTCGCAGCGGGTGGGACGTTCGTCGTGAAGGACCTGCCCGACTGGTTCGACCCCGACCACGTGCCGCGGATCGTCGCCCGGGCCGACTGGCAGTCCCAGGCGCGCATCGCGCTGACCTCCATCGACACCCAGCTCGGGTCGATCGCGGCGACAAAGGCGTTGTGGGACAGCGAGATCGCTCCGCACTACGACGGCCGGGTCCCCACCGAGGTCGCGGCGTTGCTGGCGCGGAAGACCCTGCTCGAGCAGCAGCGCGCGGCGCTGCAGGGGCAGCTTGCGACCGCGGAGCAGCTCGCCCACGCACGAGCCGTGCTGGAGGGGGTCGACCGGCAGCTGTCGGAGATCGACGCGACCCTGGGGAGTCTGCCCCGCGGAGCCCTCAACCCCGACCAGCAGTTCGTCCGCGACTCCCTCACGTCCCGCCGCGGGCTGCTGGTCGAGGAGCGCGCGGCCCGGCACAGCGACGTGACCCGTCTGCAGGACGGTGTCGCGGTCGCCGAGAGCAGCCCGGTGCCCGACCCGACCGACCAGACCGAGCCGCTGACCCGCCGCGTCCTCGACCTGCGCGACCGCCCGGCCGTGCCGCCCCTGCAGCCACAGGCCCCGCCACCCGTCGCGACCGCACCCGATCGGCGGGACACGACCGTGCTGGCCGACGGCGGCGACGCCGTGCGTGAGCCCACCCGCGGCGTGCGCGCCGCGGCCGCTGTCCGGCCGCCTGCCGAGGTCACCGAGACCGACGCAGGCTCAGCGCGACGCGCCTCCGACGACAGCGCCGGGGGCGGATCGACACCGGACCCGACAGACTCGTCGTCGAGCGGCGGTTCCCGCGATGACTCGGCCGACACGGACAGCTCCGGCAGCTCCGGCAGCGGCGGTTCCGGGCCCAGCGGCTCGGGTGGTGGCAGCACGGGTGGTGGCAGCTCCGACGACGGCGGATCAGGTGGTTCGGGTGGATCCGGGGACGGGTCGGGCGGCTCGGGCATGACGCCGCAGCAGGCCTACGACGCCGCGATGAACACCCCGGGCGGACGGATGCACCAGTTCATCCGGGGCGCGTCGGGCGGCTGAGCCGAGAGTCCCGGCGCCGACCGACGCCGGGCGACAATTGCTGTTCCGGGGCCCGCGACCTGCCCGGAGCGCGACGTCACCGTCGACGGGCGTCTCCGATCCCGTGCGGCCGACCGCGCCGTGTCGCCGTACCGGTTCGGTCGAGTCCACGCTCCCGGTCCGGTCGACCGTGTCCCCGAGCCACACCCTGCCCAGGCCACCGACCTCCTCGACAGCATCTCGACGCGCACGTTCGCGGGTCCGAGGCACCAGTCCGAGCTCGCCGGTCCCAGGTCGCCGGCCCGAGCTCGCCGGCCCGAGTTCACCAGTCCAAGCTCACCGGCCCGAAGTCACCGGCCGAAGTCACCGGCCGAAGTCACCGGCCGAAGTCACCGGCCCGACAGTCGGACCGACAGTCGGACCGACATGGGCGCGGACTCCCGAGACTCCGGCGTGCAGACGTCCGGCCGCTTCGACGCGGCGGCGCTGCCCGGCTCAGCCCCGCCGGCTGGAGCGCGTCCGCGGGGGCACCCCGAGGATGTGCTGGGCGAGCATTCGGCCGGTCAGCTCCGCCTCACGTTCACGGCGCCACTCCGGCGAGCCCGGGGCGCAGGACTCGCCGCATCGTCCGACGATTGCCGCGACCTGGGCCGGGTCGAGCTCGAGGTCCGCGGCGAGGGCGGCGACGGGCCGTGGCGGCGGCCCGGGCACCGGGTCGGGCTCGTGCCCGCAGATCATGTGCCCGAACTCGTGGCAGGCGACGACGGTCCTCGCGAACGGGCTGGTCCGCCGGTCCACCCAGACCAGGTCGTGGACGCCGGCCGCCGACCGGACCTGCCCCCACAGCCCCGACGGCAGCCGCAGCCGGCCCGGATCGGTCATGGTCAGCTCGATACGGCGCCCGCGGACCGTCTCCATCAGGCGGCGGAGGTCGTCGAGACTCGACGGGAGGTCGGGCAGCACGGCCCGCAGCCGGCGTCTGCACGACGCGAGCAGGTCGGCGTCGGACTCCGCGCCGAGGCGCAGCACGTCGGGGCCGGTCATCGTCACCTCCGCAGGTCACCGACCGGACCATGATCACACGCGCGGGCTCCGCGCGGAACCGAACGTCGAGTCCCCTGTGGACAACTCGGTGAGGAGGTCGCGCGCCGCGGCCGCCGTGCCGTGTTCGACACGTGCGCGCTGGACCTGGGCGAGCCACGCAGCCTCCTCCGCCTCGGAGGCGGCCCCACCCAGGGCGCTGAGGTCGGCGACGTCGAGTTCCTCCTCGTCGGCCGCCGCGACTCCCGCGACCCCGATCTCCAGGCACACCGCGAGGGCGAACGCCCGAGCCGCCGCCGAGCCGAGTCCGAGCTCCCGGCCGAGCCGGACGGCGGCGTCGGCCTCCTCGGGCCGGACCCACCGCTGGAGCGTCCAGATCCGGTCCCGGATCTCGACGACGGCGACGAACAGGTCGTCGACGACCCCGTCGGACACCGGGGCCCTGGTCCGGTCGAGCAGCCAGCGGTGCAGGGCGAGCACGTCGTCGCGGAGCCGCTCGGGCCGTTCGGTGTCGCGGCGTACGACGCCCGTGACCACCGCGGCGAGTCCGGCAGCGACCAGGAGTGCGAGCACGGCGTCGCCCACGGTCGCCGCGGGTGGCCAGGGCTCACCGATCAACGCGACGACGGCCGATCCGGCCACGACGGCCGCCCATCCCGCGACGCCACCGGCGAGCAGCAGCGTCGCCACGAGATCGCGGCGGCGTCGGCCCGGTGCGAGCTCACCGACCTCGGTCCGGACGTCCGCGACGAACACCGCCGACGTGCCGACGACCGCGGCGGCGAACACCAGCACCGCCACCGCGGTGCCCGGCCGGGACAGCAGAGCCGCGGACAGACCGTCGAGCGCGACCGTCGCCGGCCCGGGTGCCGCACCGACGGCCCAGGCCACGCACATCGCCGCCGCTGCCACGGATGCCGCGACCGAGGTCGCCCACGCCCGGCGTGGGAGCCGGCGCCGCCGGAGACGGTCGTCGACCACCGAGGCGAGGGCCGCGAGCAGCGCCAGGTCGGACAGCAGCGTGGCCACGGCGACGCGGCCGGTGACGAGATCGACGGCATCGCCGATCACACCCGTCCGCACCGTGAGCGCGACGGCGAGCGCGCCCGTCGTCACCAGGGTGCGGGCGGACGTGCGTCCCCGGAACGCAGCGACGACGAGCACGCCCCACAGCGCGACCGCGACGACGCGGACCGCGATGTCGACCGCTCCGGTCACCGGCGCCGCCGCAGCACACCGCGGCGGGCCTTCTCCTTCTGCCCCAACTGGTCGACGAGCTGCGCGACCGCGTCGAGCGACTCCGCGTCCTGCAGATCACCGAGGCGCGCCATGATCCCGACGACCTGCGGCCTGCTGTCACGCGCGGCGACGGCCGCCTCGAGCTGGGCGTGGACCGCCTGGACCGCGGCGAGGTCGTCCTCGTCGCCCTCCGCGTCGAGGATCAGGTAGGCGACCAGCGCCGACGCCTTGCCGGGCTCGGACTCCGCCCGCGAGAGATACTCGAACGTCCGGGCGAGGCCGCTCGCGATCTCGGCCGACGGTTTGCTGCGGTTGCCGTTGCGCAGTGACCGCAGATGCCCCGGGGTGCAGACGGGCCTGCCGTGGAGCTTCTCCATCGCGCGGACGACCTGTGTGTTCGTCCACTCCTCCCGCTCCCCGACCTCGTTGGGGGGCTGCAGGAACGCGGTGAACAGCATGTTCAACCGGTCCGCGAAGGTCAGCGACACCACCGGCTCCTCTCCTCGAACGCCGGAGCGGACGCCCGACACGACAGACGTCGCGGACGCTACCGCGCGTCACCTCGACCTCGTCCATCGACACGCATGTGGCGACCACCGACCTCGAACTGCCGTCACGGTACGCCTGTGAACGATCTGCTGCCACTTTCACTGTTTCACTGGAACTCCTATAGCGATTCTGTAGAGTCGCCACCGCGATCGGGAGACTCCCGGCGTGCGACGAAGGGACGGACGACATGATGGGTCGGGGCCGATCATCGAACGGCACCTCGCGCACGGCCGTCACCCCGGCGTGGCACGTGGCGCCAGGAGTCAGCGCGCCCCCCGCACTCCCCCCGGCCGCCGCGCCGCCGCCCGGCCACGGCCCGCTCGCTCAGGCCCCGCCCGCCTTCATCCGTGACGTGCCTGCTCCGCCGCCGTTGCCACCCGTGCCGGCGCCGACCCCGCGCCCGGCACCTCCCGTTCCCTCACTGCCGGCTCCCGCGCGCGCAGCCGCGCCGCCGGTCACCACGGTCGTCCCGGAGGCACGGGATGCCGGGGCCGGCGGCGGGATCGTCCCGCTGCACGGCGGTTCGCGGTTCGCGGTGCCCGGCGGCTCCGATCTCTGGGTGCCCGGCGCTGCACCCGTCGCACCCCCGCCTGCACCCTCGACGATGCGCATCGAGGCCACCCGGCGGGCGGCGCGGTCGGCGCAGCGCCTGGCGCAGCTGTGCCCGGCCGGTGGGGGGCAGAGCGGCCGGCCCGACCGCGCCGGGTCCGATCGGCCACGTCCCGTCCTCTCGGCGGTCCGTCCGGGCACCGACGTCCACGGCGCCGTCGCCGAGCTCGAGGCGGCGGCCTTCGCCGGCCGGTTCGTCGCCGAGTTCCTGTCCTGGGACGAGGACGACCCGGCGCGCCGTGCCGAGGTGCTGCGCCGGTTCCTGCGCGATCCGTCCGGCGCGACGCTCGGCTGGTCCGGCTGCGGCAGGCAGCGCGTCGAGACGGTGTTGCCCGGCCGCACGCTGCGCACGCCGTGCGGCGGCCTGATCGTCGAGGTCACGGCGCGGGTCCGGGCGTTCGAGCGGATCGGACCGCGCTCCGAGGTGCCGCCCGCGCTCACCGACGCCCACGCGACCGACGCCTCGTGCTGCCCACCGGCCTGCTCCACCGACTGGGCCCCGGCGGAGGCCACGTGGACACGCGTTGCGCCGCCCGTCGTCCGGCTCCCCACCGGTGAGCTCCGGATCGACCTGGGGCTGCGGCGATGAGCGAGCGCACGGATTCCTGGGCCGACGATCCCGGCCTCGCCCCCTGGCACGACGTCCCCGACCAGGGTGTCCCGGCCACCCGGCCCGTACTGGTCCCGCTGCCCGGCCGCCCCGGCCCACCGAACGCCGAGGCCGACGTCGTGCCGCTCAGACAACCGACCCCCGCTTGCCCACCGTCCGCCCCCTCCGACCCCGCCTGGCAACCGCGGCCCGCCCGCTCCGGCCGCACAGCCCGCGGTCTGCTCATCGCCCCGGGTCGCCGACCTGCCGCGCCCACGCCGGTCGCCGACCGGCCGCCGGTCGCCCCGTCGACACCACCTGCCCCCGCTGACAGCTATCTGCGTGGTGCCGCGGCGGTTCGCCCGATTCCCCGGCGCGGACCGCGTGGCTGGTTGTTCAGCCTCACCGGCGGACGCGTCAACCCCGGGACCTCGCCGCGGGAGCTGGCCGAACAGGAGCTGGTCGACCGCATCCGCACCCCGCTCGCGGGATGGCACACGGTCACGGTCGCGAGCACGAAGGGCGGCGTCGGCAAGACGACGACGTCCGCGCTGCTCGGCCTCACCCTCGCCGAGCACCGTGCCGACCGGGTGGTGGCGCTCGACGCCAACCCTGATGCCGGCAACCTCGCCGACCGCCTCCTCGGCCGTCCCGCCACCGCCACCCTGCGCCAGTTGCTCGACCACGACGATCTCGACCTGCCGACGTCGTTCACCGAGGTGTCCCGGTTCGTCCACGAAGCCGGACGACTGCAGGTGCTGGCATCGGACCAGGACGCCGCGATGTCCGAGGCGTTCGACCGCGACGAGTACCGGCGGGTCCTGGCGTTGCTGGTGCGGTTCTTCACCGTCGTCGTCACCGATTCGGGGACCGGCCTGGTCCACTCCGCGATGGCAGGGGCCCTTGAGGCGACGCGGACCCTCGTCGTCACCGGGGCGCCCACGATCGACGCCGCGGGGCACATCGACCGGACGCTGGACTCCCTCGCCGCCCACGGGTTCGACGAGCTGGTCCGCGACGCGATCGTGGTGCTCAGCTGCGACCGGCAGGCGCGTGGCGTCGACCCGGTCGCGTTGCGGGCCCACTTCGAACGACGCTGCCGTGCGGTCGTCGCGATCCCGCGCGACCCGCACCTCGCCGAGGGCGGCCGTATCCGGCTCGACGCGCTGCGACCGGCCACCCGCGCCGCGGCCCGCGAGCTCGCCGCGCTCGTCGGCGACGCGTTCGCATGGGACTTCCCGGCCGCAGCCGGTCTCGACGCGGGCGGTCGGTGACCGTGGGGGCGTCTGCCGTCGCGGCCGTGCTCGCGGTCGTCGCCGTCGCGGCCGGCCCTGCGGTCGTGGACCCCGCCGCCGGCACGGGCGTCAGCGCATCCGTCGGGGTGGCCGCGGGCTGCGGATGGCGACAGGCCGCGTCCGAGCTGCACGACTCGTTGGTGCGCACCACCGACGTCGCCGGCGCACGGCTCCGGGAGAGCCTCGCGGCGGCGGGTGCAGGGACACCGGGATTCCTCGACAGCTGCACGACCGGGAACGACGCCCGCGGCCGGCAGCGCGCCGACGGGTGCGAGCGGCCGTACTTCCCGCGGGCCGACTGGCTGTGGGACCCGATCCCCGCCGGCGCGGCGCTCGACCCGGAGTCCTCGGCGATGGCGGCCGAGCTGGCCTCGGGCGACCACATCCTCAACACCGGGGAGTTCGGCGTCACGCTCATCGACGCGGACGAGGTCACCACGTCGACCCCGCGATCGGCGGTCTCCCTCTCCGCCGACTGGGGGCCCGACCCGCTCGCCGGGCTGAGGGTGCCCGTCCCCTCGACGCTGCGGATCCCACCCGGTTCCGACGGGCACGTGGCGATCGCCGACGGGGCGACCGACACCGTCGTCAACCTGTGGGTGGCCCGGAGGTCGGGCGCCGGGCTGGCCGCGAACTGGGGTGCCGCAACCGCGTTGGGAGGCGACGGCCGCGAGCACAACGGCTCCTCGACCGGCGCGGGCATCGCGCGCTACGCCTCCGTCGTGCGGGCCGAGGAGATCGCCGACGGGCACATCCCGCACGCATTGTTCTTCTCCACCAACGTGGTGAAGCCGAAAGAGGTCCGCTACCCGGCGACCAAGACCGACGGCTCCAACATGGACGGTGCCGGCTCCCCGATCCCCGAGGGCGCCCGCGTCCAGCTCGACCCCTCCATCGACGTCGAGGCCATCCCCGGCATCAGCAAGGGCGAGGCCACGATCGCGAAGGCGCTGCAGGAGTACGGCGCCTACGTCGGCGACAACGGCGGCGCCCGGATGGCCTTCATCGCCGAGTACGCCCCCGACTCCGACGCCTACCAGAAGGCCGGGCTCTCCGGCGACTTCGTCGCGCTCGGCGCGATCCCCTGGGACCGGCTGCGCGTCCTCTCCGACTGGAGCGGCGGCACCACCCCCACCCCTGGCGACGACGCGGTCCCGCCACGTCGCGGCGCCACGACGAGTGGCGCCGGGTGCGCGCGATGACCCCGTTCTCCCCCACATCCCGATCCGGTGCGGCACGGTCCGCCGCCCGCCGTTCCACGAGGAGTTCGACGATGCCCGTCAGCACCACGATCGGCGTCCTGGCCGTCGCCGCCGCAGTGGCCGCGGGTGCGGCACCCGGCGTCGCCGCCTCGGTCGTCCCGGTCACCTCTACCTGCACGGTCACGACCGGCGGCACCGAGTCGTCGGGCGGGCGGCAGCTCACCGAGCAGGAGGCGCGACAGCTGCTGGAGCAGACACGCGAGCTGGTGGCGTCGCTGACGCTCGCGGGCCCGGACACCCGTGCGGTGGCGCTCTCGGCCGGGATCCGGTCGCTGGGGATCACGCCCGCGGTCGCGACGGGCTGGCGTCAGGGCGTGCACGACCTCGCCGACACCGCACTCGCCGCGATGGGTACCGACGCCGCAGCGAGTGCGGTCGCTGTGGCACTCGCGCGATCCGGCTACTCCCCGACCCCGGCCGACCTGCGCCGCACCGGCCCCACCGACGACGACGCCACTCGGGAGCCCGCCGCCGAACGCGACGCGGACGCGGATGCGGTCGCGTACGAGACCGAGGCCGGCGCCGACGAGACCGATGGCGCGGCGGACACCGACGAACGCCGCGAGGACGGTGAGGGGTTCACCGCGTCCGCCGGCCGGGCCGCACCCTTCGTCGTCGACGGGATGTTCGCCGCCGCGATCGCGTCGCTGCCCACCGAGGGCATCACGGTCTGCGGGATCGACGGGGGCACCTCGGGTGGGGCCGGGACCGAGGCCATCGGCTGGTCGGCGCAGGCAGACCGGCTCCTGGAACGCCTCGACGCCGATCCGGACCCGGACGCGCGACACCTCGCCGAGGTGATCACCCGGGCTCGCAACGGCTCGAACACCGTCGAGGCCGGCGGGACGCGGGCGGGAAACCGCGGCGCAGACCCGGCGACGGACAGCACCACCACCGGTCGCGGGACCGGGACCGGGACCGGGACCGGGACCGGGACTGCCGGCGCTAACCGCGGCGCCGAGACGGATCGAGACACCCGGACCGGGGGCACGCAGGCGTGGGAGTCGAAGGCCCAGGCGCTCGCCGACGAGCTCGAGGCCGCGGGTGACGACCCGACAGCCCGCCGCCTCTCCGAGCAGCTCGCCGCCCAGGGCATCACCGCGGACAGGAGCACGACACGCGACGCCGACAGCCGCGACGCCGGTTCGAGTGACTCGGGATCGACCGAACCGGAGCCGCCCACCGACATCGACGCCGACGCCGACGCCGACGCCGACGCCGACGAGAACAGCACCGCGGACAGCACCGATGACGACAGCGACACCAGTGCGGACACCGACACAGCCGCCGACACCGACACCGCAGACCGCGACACCGCCGGCACGCCGGATGAGGACGCACCGGCCGACGCGCGCAGCGGTGGCGGCTCCGACTGGGACCGGCTCGCGCAGTGCGAGTCGAGCGGCAACTGGTCGATCGACACCGGCAACGGCTACACGGGCGGGCTCCAGTTCGACGCCGCGACGTGGAAGGCCTACGGCGGCGACCAGTACGGGGCCAGCGCCGACAAGGCCACCCGCGAGCAGCAGATCGCCGTCGCCGAGAAGGTCAGGGACGATCGCGGCGGGTACGGCGCCTGGCCCGCCTGCTCCCGGAAGCTCGGCCTGTCGTGACCGCGCAGTGGCAGGAGCCGGGACCCGATCCCGTCGGCACGCCCGCTCGACCGAGCGTGCGGCAGTCGCGCCGCGGGCCGGTGCGCCGGCTCGTCGTCGGCAGCCGTCCGGGCACACCGCCCACGACGGTCACCGAGCTGACCGCGGCCCTCGGCGACGCCACCCGGCGCGGCGCGGGCCCGGTGCCGGTCGACCGCGTCGACGTCGAAGAGGTGTCGGCGTCCGCGGCCCGCGCCCACGTCGCCGGAACGATGCCCGACCCGGCGTCGACGGCCGCGCGGATGGGCGCCACGGCCGCGGCGATGACCGCGCTGGACCTGCCCGCGGCCGTCACGGACCCGGTGAGCTGGAACGGGTTCGGCGCGCTCATCCCGGTGCTGTCGGGATCGCCCGGAGCGGGCGCGTCGGTCGTCGCCACGGCACTGGTCGACGCGCTCCAGCTCGCGGGCCGCTGTGTGCTGATGGTCGACGCCGCGGACCCGGCCCGGTCGGGGCTCGCCGCGGCGGCGGAGGTCGAGGGCCCGTGGACCTCCGCGCTGACCCCGGACCTGTCGCTGCGCTTCTCGTGGCGCGGACAGGCCCTGCTCACCCGGCTGGAGAGCACGTTGCCGGTGATCACTCCGGGGATGGTCCCGCCACCGCCGCAGTGGCTGCCCGAGCTCGACCCGCTGCACGTGACGGTCGTCGACATCGGCCACGACGGCTGGCGCGCCGCGGCGAACCCACTGGCCGGGCCCGGCGGCTGGTTGCGGCTCGGCACCCCGGCGCAACGTCCGCTGCTGGTGGTGCGGCCGACGAGGCCGTCGCTGCGCCACGCCGAGCAGGTGCTGGCCCGGCTCGAGCCGTGGGTCGCCGCCGGCGCGGCGGTCAACCCGTACCAACTGGTCGTCGTCGGTGCCAAGCGCTGGCCCGCGGGCGTGGTCGGGGCCGCGGGTCGACGCCTCGAGCCCATGACGGAAACGGCCGTGTTCATCCCGCACGACGACGACGTGCAGGTCGCGGGTGTGACGGCCGAGCTCCTGCCCGACCGCCTCCTCGAGGCCGTGACCCCGCTGCTGACCAGGTGGAACCTGGTTCCCGACACCGCGGGACGGTCCCGTAGGAGGCCACGGTGAACACCACAGCGCCGGCTCCCGATGCGCCACCCGCACCGCGGGTCCGGCGACGCGGCGGACTGCTCGTCGCCACCCTGTGGGTGCTGGCGTCGCTGCTTCTCCTCGGACTCGTGTCCCTGCTGCTCGGCCTGGGCGCCCCCGGACCGGGCCCGGCTCCCGCGCCGGGCGTCGATCAGTCATGGGACGCGGCCGCCGAGACGGCGCTCGCCACCCGCCCGATGCCGCGGCTTCCCGACGCCGCGGCCCAGCCCCACACGCTGAGCACCCGCGCCCCCGACGGATGGATCACCGTGCCTGCACCGTCGGACGGCTCGCCCGGGGGCGCGCTCGCCCGGCTCACCGAGTTCACCCGGGCCGGACTGCTGGGCGCGGACCCGCAGGCGTACGAGCTGGCCTACGGCGCCGTCGCCGAGCCGGGGGCGCCGCAGGTCGAGTCGACGGTCATGCACCGCGGCCTCACCCGGATCCGGGCCGCGGCGGGGCTGCCGCGCACCGGCACAGTCGCCGATCTGTCGATGACGTTCACGCCGTTGGCCGGGCTGGTGAAGGGCACCGCGGACGGCGGGCGCTACGCCGTCGTCTGTGTGCTCGGTCAGGTCGACGTCGTCGCGAACGGCGTCCCGATCAGCTCGGGCGGCGCTGACTGCCAGGCGATGCGCCGCGTCGGCGACCAGTGGCGGATCAGCCCGGGCGCCCAGGCCGCTGCTGCCACCGTGGCCTGGCCGGGCAGCGACGAGGCCCTCGACGCCGGCTACCTGCCGCTCCGGACGTCCTGATGCCCGGCATCGACGTCGCGATCGCGAAGGCTTTCGACACGATTCTCGCCTCGATCATGAAGGCGCTGTGGGCGGCCGCGCTGTACCTGCTGCGCACCGCGTTCGACCTCGTCGACGGGCTGCTCGCGTTCGGTCCCGGCGCCACCCCGTTCGCGGCGCTGGGGAGCACCCTGACGCATGTCGCGTGCGTCGTCGCGCTCGGCCTGTTCCTGTGGCAGCTCGGGGTGACGGTCCTGCGTGGCGGCGCCGGGTTCTGGCGCATCGCGACGGGACCCCTGGCCTTCGGTGTCGCGTGCGCGCTCAGCGTCGGTGTCGTGACGGTCGCGGTCGGCGGCGCCGACGGCCTGGCGCGGCTGCTCCTGCGGGAGGGGCTCGGCGTCGACGGGTTCCGCGGGCTGCTCGACGGTTCTCCGCTCGGGCGGGTCCTGACCGAGACCCCCGACCTGGGCGGCGAGGTCGACGCGACGGCCCGCTCGGTCGTACTGGGCATCGTGTCGGCGTTCGCGATCGTCCCGGCGGCGATCGGGTTCCTGCTGCAGGCGGTGTTCCGGCAGGTCGTCGTCCTCGTCCTGGTGGCGACGCTGCCGCTCACCGCGGCCGGGCTCATGACCCGGACGACGGCGAGCTGGTTCTGGCGCGCGCTGCGTTGGACGGCTGCGGCCGTGCTGTTGAAGCCCGCGCTCGCGCTGGTGCTGGTCGTCGGGGTGACGATGCTCGGCGAGCCGTCGGGTCCCGGTGGCCTGCTGGCCGCGGCGGGCGTGCTGCTGGTGGCTCTGTCGTGCCCGTTCGCGGTGTTCCGGCTCCTCGCGTTCGTCGAACCCGGCACGGCTTCCGGTGCGGTGCTGCGCGCAGGCCTGACCCGGAGCTCGTCGGGTTCCGACGACGTCGTGGCGGCCGGGTCGGCGGCCGAGGACACCCACGTCGCACGCTTCGACGGCGCGGTCGCGCCGGGCCGGGTGCCGGACCGCGAACCCGAGCCGGAGCGGACGCCCCCGACGCCCCTGCCCCCGATGACCCTGCTGCCGCCGCGCGCGGACCTGGTCGTCGTCCGCACCGACAGCGAGCCGGTCACGTGAGCGCACGCCCCGGCGACGCGCCGCGCGTCTACCGCGACCTCGACGCCCGCGAACGCGGCGGCTGGGTCCTCGGCCTCAGCCCGCCGCAGGCCCTCGCGTGCCTCGCGCTCGTCGTGCCGGTACTGCTCGCGCTCACCTCCGGCAGCTGGGGCCATGTCGTCGGACTCGTCGCGGTCGACGGCCTGCTGGTCGCCCTCGTCGTCGTGCCCGTGCGTGGTCGCCCGCCGCTGCGCTGGCTCGCCGATCTCGTCTCGTTCCGGACAGGAGTCCTGATGCGCTGGTCGCTCTGGCAGTCGAAGGCCGCCGCAGGCCTCGCCGGCCCGCCCGGTGAACCGGACCTTCCGGGTGTCCTCACCCGCGTCGAGTTCCCCGACGGTCCTCCGTTCCGAGACCAGGGCCGGCTGTGCCTGATCCACGACACCGGCGACGGCCGCTGGGGCGCCACGGCCCGGCTCGCGCACTCCGGCGTCGGGATGCTCTCGGACACCGAGTGCGAGCGGCTCGCCGGGCGGCTGGGCCACCTGCTCGTGGCCATGGGCCGACGGGACGTGGTCGACCGGCTGTCGCTGCTGGTCAGGACCGTTCCTGACGACGGCACCGAGTACGGGGTGTGGCGGTCGCTGCACGAGGTCCCCGACGCGCCCCTGCTCGCCCGCCGGGCCGCGGACGAGCTCGACCGCACGGTCGGCGCGGCGTCGGTGCGCTCGGAGCTGTTCGTGACGGTGTCCGGCCCGGAGACGGCGTTGCGCCGCCCGGCGGCCGCCGCGGGCGGTGGCGTCGAGGGCCGGGCCAGCGTCCTCTACCGGGTCCTCGACGGCCTCGACGACGCCCTGACGACGCTGGGCGTCCAGTCGGTGACCTGGTTGTCGGGCAGCGGGATGGCAGCGGCGATCCGAACGGGGTTCAACCCTGCCGCGGCCGCCGGACTGACCCGCGACCGTCTGACGGGGCGCAGCGGGCTCCCCCTGTCCGCGGCGGGCCCGGCGCTCGCTCCTGCCCCTGCCGCGCGCGCCTACCACCACGACGGCTTCTCGACGGTCTCCTACGCGGCGATGATGCCGCCGACCGGCACGGTCTTCGGCTCGCTGGGGCCGCTGCTGGCCGTCCGCAGCGAAGGTGAGCGCCGAACGGTCGCGATCCACTACGAGGCCCTGTCCGCGCGGGCGGCGGCCCGCGCGGTGCGATCCGGCCGCTTCCGCTCCACGGCGATGCGGGACTGGCGTGCGGCCCGCGGCGTCGGCGACACCGCGACGGACCGGCGTCGCTCCGACGGCGCCCGCGACCAGGAGTCTGCGGTCGCAGCAGGTCAGTCGATGGTGCGGTTCACCGTAGCGGCCTCGGTGACCGTACCCGCGGACCGCGACGTGGAGGACCACGCGGCGCGGCTGGAGAACGACGCGTCCGGCCGGTTCCGGCTGCTGCGCCTCGAGCTCGCGCAGGACTCGGCGTTCGTGGCGGCGGTGCTGCCCGTCGGTATCGGGCTGCCGCGGCTGCGGGGAGGGCTGGACGGATGAGTGCCATGTCCCGACGGCCGTCCGGCGGCGCGGCTCCGCGAGGGCGAGGCGCGGACGACCTGCTCGCGCTGTTCGGTGCCGGCGCCCGCGGCGGGGACCCCGCCGTCCCCGCCGCGGCGTCCGACGATCATCGCGGCCGCGTGAGCCGGCCACGGGTCCCGCGACATGGTCGCGCCGAACCCGGTCACGGCTGGGCCGCGGTCGAGGCCGTCGACCGGGTGCCGGTCTACCGCGCGACGACGGGCGAGGTCGGGGGACTCTTCCCGTTGCTCGCCGCCGAGGGCGTCCCGGCGGTCGGCGCCCGGATGGGCTACGACGCGCTGTCCGGCGGCGCGTTCTACTGCCACCCCGTCGAGTGGCTGCTGCGTGGCCTCGCCACGAACCCCAACATGGTCGTCTTCGGCGAGCCCGGCCGCGGAAAGTCGTCGACGGTCGTCGCGTTCTGCCTGCGCATGATGCTGTTCGGGATCAAGACGCTGGTCTCCGGCGACGTCAAGGGCGAGTACACGCCGCTGCTGCGTGCACTCGGCATCACCCCGGTTGAGCTCGGCCAGGGCAGCGCAGCCCGTCTCAACGCCCTCGATCTCGGCCCGCTCGCCGCCCGCTGGGCCCGCTGGTCGCCCGCCCGCCGCCGCGAGGAGCTCACCGGCATCATCGCGCGCTGGACCCGGCTGCTCGCGGCGCTCGCCGAGACCCAGGGCTACAGCCCGACCGTCACCGACGAGCTGGTGCTCTCCGTCGTGCTGCGCCGGCTCGTCGGTGGCGACGGCGGCGCCGCGTCCCGCTTGCGGCCCATCACGATCCCCGATGTCGCGAAGGCCCTCGCCGACCCCGACCCGGACCTCTGGCGGCCGGCCCGATTCGCCGGGGAACGCGAGTTCCTCGACCACACCCGGCTGATCACCGACGCACTGTCCAACCTCGTCCACGGGCCGCTCGCCGGCCTGTTCGACGCCCCCACGAACGTCGACCTCGACTGGGACGCGCCGATCCAGTCGATGGACCTGTCCCGGCTGCGCTCCCGCGGTGACCAGGCCGTCGCGGTGGCGTTGACCTGCCTCGGCTCTTGGTCGTCGATGATCACCGACCTGCAGGACGACGGTGAGGTCCGCATCGTGGTGCGCGACGAGGTGTGGCGGCAGCTGCGGCTCGGGCTGCGGGCCGTCCAGGCCGTCGACTCCGACCTGCGGCTCTCCCGCGCCGAGCGCCGCATCCAGCTGCTGGTCATGCACAAGCCGTCGGACCTGCTCTCGGTCGGTGAGGCAGGGTCGCAGGAGGTCGCGATCGCGAAGGACCTGCTGTCGCTCTGCTCGACGCGGATCCTGCTGGGCCAGTCGACCCGCGTCGCCGACGAGCTGGCCGCGGAGCTGGCGCTCTCCGAACGGGAGCAGGAGGCGACGACCGGCTGGGCGATGGAGCGCCGAGGGCGGGCGCTGTGGAAGATCGAGAACCACCCGGGCCGCAAGGTGCAGACGGTCCTGTCGCCGACGGAGCAGCGCCTCTTCGACACCGACGCCCCGCTCCGCGCGCCGGCCCGGCAGGCTCCGCGACGCCCCACACGGGTCGACGGATCAGCGGTCGGAGCGTCACGGTGAGGCCGTGGTCGTGGCGCGCCGCAGTGGTCGTCGCGGTGGTCGTCGCGGTGGTCGTCGCGGTGGTCGTCGCGGTGGTCGTCGCCGTCGCCGGCATCGGAGCGGGTCCCGCCGCGGGGTGCACCGGCCGGCCCACGTCACCGGGCGACCGCGAGCCCGGCACCGCCCGCGACCGGGGATCACGCGGGAGCGATGACGCGACCTGCACAGACCCGGTCACGGGGATCGACGACGGCGCCCGCGGCCGCGGCCGCACCCTCACGGTCGGCGCCGGCGGGCGGTACCGCGACATCGGCGCCGCGGTCGAGGCGTCGAGCCCCGGCAGCTGGCTGACCATCCCCGCCGCACCCGGCGCGGAGGTCGTCGTCGAGGGCGGACCCCGTTCGGGGAACGGGCTCGTCGTTCTCGACGGACGCTCCTGGGTGGAGCTGGTCGGGCTCCACGTGCGGGGGTCGCCGACACAGGGTGTGTACGGCGACCGGGTCGACCACGTGGTGCTGCGCGACTGCGAGCTCTCCGACGTCACGATCAGCGGGAACCACATCGGCGGCAACGGCCGCGGCGCGATCACGTTCAACGCCGGCCCGCTCACCGGGGTCACCGTCCGCGCCGACACGTTCGGCGAGGGCGACCACGCCCCCGCCGGGCGGAACGGCGTGACGTCGCTCGACAACGTGACCGGCGCGGTCCCGGCCGTCACCGGCGCGGTCCTCGGTTCCGGGCGTTGTGCCCGATGACGTGCTCCCGCCGCGCGTCGCTGGTCGCAGCCCTGTGCGCGGTCACCGTAGCCCTGTCCGCCCCCGTCCCGACCGCACCGGCCGCTCCGCGAGCGACGGCGGGCCCTCCCCCGGCCGCGATCCTCAGCGAGACCGCGGACCTCGACGGCCATCTCCGACGTGCCGCGGCCGCACATCGCGACGGCGACGGCCCGACCACCGGTGACGCGAGCGGTTCGGTGTTCCGGGCACCCCTCTCGGCGACCGTCGGTCAGCTACGCACCGAACGAACCTCTTGCACCGCAACGGTCGTCGACTCCCGCAGCGGCAGCGTGGCCGTGACGGCGGCGCACTGCGTGCACCGGCCCGCGCGCTCGCCGATGGAGCTACCCGGCGACGGTGCCCCCGGCCCGCTGGCGGTGACCGGGTTCGTGCCCGGCCGTGACGGCGACCGGGCACCGTTCGGCAGCTGGCCGGTCGACCGCGTCGAGGTCGACCCACGTTGGGCCGGGTCGGGCGAACCGACCTACGACATCGCATTCCTGCGACTGGGCCGGGTCGGCGGCCGGGTGGCCCAGGAGGTCGTCGAGGCGCAGCGCATCGCGTTCGGCACGGTCGCGGCGGGCACCCCGATGACGGCGCTCGGGTACCCGGCCGCGACACCGTTCGACGGCCGCACGTTGCGGCGCTGCACGAGCCCGGGCGTGACGGTCAACCGCGCAGCCTTCGGGGCACTGCAGATGCGGTGCTCGATGACGCCCGGCGCGTCGGGTGGGCCGTGGCTGCACAGCTTCGACGTGGGGACGGGCATCGGCACGGTCGCGGCGGTCACGAGCTTCGTCGACGAGTCGAACGGCCGGCTCAGCGCCGTCGCGATCGGCGCGGGTGCCCGCGCGTTGTTCGACGCGGCCGACCGGTGACGGGAGTGCGGCGCACCCGGCGGCCACGCCTGGCGGCACTGGTCGTCGTGGTCGTCGCCGTGTGGCTGGGGTCGTCCACGGCGCTGTTGACCGGCATGTCGATGGTCGCGGTGCTCGGTGGCGCACTGGCCGGTGGCTGCGCAGGCGACGGCGGCCCGGGCGGGGGGGCCCGGCAGCTCGGTGACCGCTCGTGGTCGGCCGAGCAGACCGACAACGCGCAGACGATCGTGCAGGTCGCGGTGTCGCGGCAGCTGCCGCGGCGGGCTGCGGTCGTCGCGGTGTCGACGGCGATCGTCGAGTCGGCGCTGCGCAACATGTCCCACGGCCACGCCGACTCGCTGGGTCTGTTCCAGCAGCGACCCTCGCAGGGCTGGGGTCCGCCGGAGACGGTGCTCAACCCGGCATTGGCGGCGGCCGCATTCTTCGACCGGCTGACGCTGGTGCCGGGGTGGGCGACGATGGCGCCGGGCGTTGCGGCGCAGACGGTGCAGCGCTCGGCGTTCCCGCACCGCTACGCCCCGGCCGAGCGCGCCGCCGCCGCACTGGTCGCGTACCTGTGGCCGGGTCCCGACGAGAGCACACCGGAGGATCCGCAGGCCGCTGCCGCGGCGACGCTGCGCTGCGCCGACCAGGGCGCCGCGGACGTCGTCCCGGCACGGGCCGAGGACCCGACGCCCCGCGGCGGACCGCAACGGTCCCCGGCGCGCGTCGCGAAGGACCGGGTGCCTGCGGGGTTCACGCTGCCGGCCGATCCGCGGCAGCGGGCCGCCGTCGCCTACGCGATCTCCAAGATCAGCCGTCCCTACGTGTGGGGAGCCAAAGGGCCCGACGCCTTCGACTGCTCCGGCCTGATGACGGCGGCGTGGGCGGCGGCTGGTGTGCCCGTCCCGGCGGGGACGGTCACCCAGAAGACTGCGGGCACCCCTGTCGAGCTCTCCCGGGTCGCGCCGGGCGATCTGCTGCTGATCCCCGGCTCACTGGGGTCACCGCGCAACCCGCGGCACGTCGGCATGTACATCGGTCACGGCCTGGTCGTCGACGCCCACGACTCCCGCAGCGGCGTGATCGTCTCGCCGCTGTCGTCCTGGACCCCGAAGATCGTGACGATCCGCCACATCGCCGGACCCTCGGGCGGGTCGGCGGCGCGCGCGGCGTGACCCGCAGGGTGGCGAACTTCCCGGCGAACCGATGAGTCCCGGACCTCGGCGCGGTCGGATCGCCATGCCCACCACGAACATCGCCCGCCGAATGACCGACCTGCTCGAGCCGATCTGCCTCGTCACCTACTTCGCCGACGAGCCCGGCGAGGAGCTGTCCGCGCTCGGCCACCGCACCTACTGGGACGACTACTTCGCGAGCCGCGCCGCGCCGCTGGGACGGGTCGCGGCAGAGGTGGTGCACGCGGCCTTCTACAGCTTCGCCGAGGGCGAGGTCGCCCGGCACATCCCGGGCGTGTGGGAGACGGTCCCGGCCGAGGTGTCGCGCGCCGCGTGGCAGCGGGGCAGCGTGAGAGCCCTGCGGCGCATCCTCGGTGCCGAACTGGCCGGCTCGCCCGGCCTGGTGCGCGCCGCCGACCTCACCACAAAGGCCGCGACGAGTGCGCCGACGAACGGCCGGGTGATGTACGCCGGGATGCGCACGCTGCCGATCCCGGTGGAGCCGTTGGACCGGCTGTGGCACTCCGCGACCGTGCTGCGCGAGCACCGCGGTGACGGGCACGTCGCCGCGCTGCTCGGCGCTCAGATCGGCGGCACGGAGGCCCATATCCTCAGCGCCCTGGACAACGGCATCCACCCGGCGGAGTCGTTCGGGCGGGTGCACCACCTGCCGACGGACAGGCTGGCCGCGGTGATGGCCGGCCTGCGCGAGCGCGGGCTCGTCGACGCCGACGGCCGGTTCACCGACGCCGGCCGCGAGACCAAGCGCCGCATCGAGGCCCTCACCGACGAGCTGGCCACCCCGCCCTACGACGGGTTGTCTCCCGAGGAGCTGGCCGAGCTGCAGGCCGAGCTCGAGCCCATCACCGCGACGCTGGTGGCCGCCGGATCGAAGTGAGAGCCGACACCGAGCTCAGACGTTGAAGCGGAACTCCACGACGTCGCCGTCGGCCATGACGTAGTCCTTGCCCTCCATACGGACCTTGCCGGCTGCCTTGGCGGCGCTCATCGACCCGGCGGCGACGAGGTCGTCGTAGGAGACGATCTCGGCCTTGATGAAGCCGCGCTCGAAGTCGGTGTGGATGACGCCGGCGGCCTGGGGGGCGGTGGCGCCCTGCGCGATCGTCCAGGCCCGCGACTCCTTGGGCCCGGCGGTCAGGTAGGTCTGCAGGCCGAGGGTGTGGAACCCGGCGCGGGCCAGCGAGTAGAGGCCGGGCTCGGGCTGGCCGATCGACTCCAGCAGCTCGCGAGCGGACTCCTCGTCGAGCTCCAGCAGCTCCGACTCGACCTTGGCGTCGAGGAACACGGCGTCGGCGGGGGAGACGAGGTCGGTGAGCTCCTTGCGCTTCGCGTCGTCGGTGAGGACGCCCTCGTCCGCGTTGAAGACGTAGAGGAACGGCTTGGTGGTGAGCAGCGTCAGCTCGCGCAGCGGCTCGGGGTCGACCCCGGCCTGGAACAGCGTCTTCCCGGTGTTGAGGATCTCGACGGCGGCCTCGGCGGCCTCGAGGATGACGCGCCGGTCCTTCTGCATCCGCGCTTCCTTGGTGAGTCGCGGGACGGCCTTCTCCAGCGTCTGGAGGTCGGCGAGGATCAGCTCGGTCGAGATGGTCTCGATGTCGGCCGCGGGGTCCACGCGACCGTCGACGTGCACGACGTCGTCGTCGGTGAAGACGCGCACGACCTGGCAGATGGCGTCGGACTCGCGGATGTTGGCGAGGAACTTGTTGCCCAGGCCCGCCCCCTCGGAGGCGCCCTTGACGATGCCCGCGATGTCGACGAACGACACCACGGCGGGCACGACCTTGGCGGACGAGTGGATCTTCGCGAGCTCGTCCAGCCTCGGGTCGGGCAGCGGGACGACACCGACGTTGGGCTCGATCGTCGCGAACGGGTAGTTGGCGGCGAGCACGTCGTTGCGGGTCAACGCGTTGAACAGGGTCGACTTGCCGACGTTCGGCAGGCCGACGATGCCGAGGGTGAGGGACACGACGGACCAGCGTAGTCGCCGACGTCACGGCTTCTTCCGACACCACCGTTCGGCGCAATACGATGAGCCGAAAAGATCAATCACGAACGGTGGTCCAGGTGCGTGTCCCGAGTTCTCGCGTCCTGCTCGTCGGGGCCGTCACGGCCGCGCTCGCGGTGACGACGGTCGTGGCGGTGACGTTGACGGGCAGCCCACAGGGCGCGGTGGCGCTGCCGCGGTTCGCGCCGTCCCCGCCGGGGTCGTCGTTCGTGATGCCGACGGCCGACGCCCCGCCGTCCGCGTTCGAGGCTCCGCCGACGTTGCCGCCGCTTCCGGCGGTGCCGGTCGGGACGCGTGCACCGGCCCCGCGCCGCACCGCGGAACCGACGACGACCACAGCTCCGCCGACGCCGGTGCCGACGCAGGAGCCCCAGGACCGACAGGAGCGGTCGTCGACGCCGCCGACCCGGGTGCAGGCACCCCCGGCGACCGCATCGACGGACGAGCGGGTGCGGTTCGCCTGCGCGCAGGGCTATCTGAACGGTCCGATGTGCGGGCAGTGACGGCCCGTGGACCGCTGACGCACGTGTCCGATTCCCGCCGGAACCGTGCCGGTGGACACTGGCACGATCGATGTCATGCTGCTCGATCAGGACCTCTGCTACCGCGCCGTCGCGTCGCGTGACGCGCGGTTCGACGGGCAGTTCGTCACCGCCGTCCGGACGACGGGCATCTACTGCCGTCCGTCGTGCCCGGCGACGACCCCGTTGCGCCGCAACGTCGAGTTCCTGACGACGGCGGCAGCCGCGCAGCAGCGGGGCTACCGGGCGTGTCGCCGGTGCCTGCCGGACGCGGTGCCGGGATCGCCGGAGTGGAACTGCCGCGCCGACCTCGCGGGCCGCGCGATGCGGCTGATCGGCGACGGGCTCGTCGAACGCGAGGGGGTGCCGGGCCTGGCGCGGGCGCTGGGCTACTCGGAGCGCCACCTCAACCGGGTACTGACGGGTGAGCTGGGGGCGGGGCCGTTGGCGCTGGCCAGGGCGCACCGGGCGCACACGGCGCGGATTCTCGTCGAGACGACGATGATGTCGATGGCGGACATCGCGTTCGCGGCCGGGTTCGCCAGCGTCCGACAGTTCAACGACACCGTGCGGGAGGTCTACGCGGTCTCGCCGCGGACGTTGCGCGCCGAGGCGGCCGCGCGCGGCGGGCACCGGCCGACACCGGTCGCGGGTGCGCTGGTGCTGCGGCTGCCGCACCGGCTGCCCTTCGACGCCGCCGGGGTGCTGGGGTTCCTGCGCGAGCGGGCGATCGACGCCGTCGAGTCGCTCGACGGCACCCGCTACCGTCGGACGCTGCGGCTGCCCCACGGCCCGGCGACGGTGGCGCTGGACCTGCCCGCCGACGCCCGGCACGTGACGGCGACGTTGCGCCCCACCGATCCCCGCGACCTCGGCCCGGCCGTGGCGCGGCTGCGCCGGCTGCTCGACCTCGACGCCGACCCGGTGGCCGTCGACGCGGTGCTGGGTGCCGACCCGGCGCTCGCGCCGTCGGTGGCCGCGGTCCCGGGGGTACGGGTGCCGGGCACGGTCGACGCGTTCGAGCTGGCGATGCGAACGCTGCTGGGCCAGCAGGTGTCGGTGGCGGGCGCACGGACGACGACGTCGCGGCTCGTGGCGGCACTGGGCGAGAGCCTGCCCGTCACCGCGGAGGACGCCCCCGACGACGGCCCGAGGCTGCTGTTCCCCACCGCCGCGGCCGTCGCCGAGCGCGGGGCCGAGGTCCTGACGGGCCCGGTGCGGCGCACGGAGTCGATCCTCGGGTTCGCGGCGGCCGTCGCGTCGGGTGAGCTCGTGCTGGACCCGGGACGCGACCCCGCGGCGTTGCGCGCCGAGCTGCTGGCCCTGCCGGGCATCGGGCCGTGGAGCGCCGGCTACCTCGCGATGCGCCTGCTCGGCGATCCCGACGAACTGTTGGCCGAGGACCTCGCGGTCCGCCGCGGCGCCGCTGCGCTCGGCCTCCCCTCCGACCGGGCCGCGCTCACCGCCCACGCCGAGCGCTGGCGTCCGTGGCGTTCCTACGCGGCCACCCATCTCTGGCGTGCCTCCGCGGCGCGCCCCGCCGTCACGAAGGAGACGTCATGAGCACGTGGTCCACCCTCGACACCCGGATCGGCCCGTTCACCGCGGTCGTCGACGACGAGGGCGCGGTCCTCGCGTCGGGCTGGACCGGTGAGGTCGACGACCTGCTGCCGCTGATCCACCCGTCGCTGCGGCCCGTCGAGGTGCGCCGGGTGACCGACCTCGGGCCGGTCGGGAAGGCGATCACCGCCTACCACGACGGCGACGTCGGAGTGATCGACGGTGTGCCGGTGCGGCAGCGGTCCGGGCTGTTCCTGGAGCACGCGTGGCAGGTGCTGCGGACGGTGCCGGCGGGCGAGCCGGTGACCTACACCGAGTACGCGTCGCGGTCCGGTCGGCCCGCGGCGGTGCGGGCGGCGGCGTCGGCGTGCGCGCGCAACGCGGCGGCCTTGTTCGTGCCGTGCCACCGGGTGCTGCGCCTGGACGGGTCGCTGGGTGGCTTCCGCTGGGGTGTGGACGTCAAGCGGGCGCTGCTGGACCACGAGGCGAAGGCCGCCTGACCCCGGTTCGACCGTTTGTTCGACCGCTCGCCGACGTCCGGGCGCCGCCGACCGTCCACTCCGTCGGGTGACCGGCGAGCCTGGCCGGTTCTGTCGGACCCCGGGTGCACCCTGACGGTGTGGATCTCGTGACCGCGCTGAACGTGCTGCTCATCGGCCTGCTCATCGGGCTGTTGGCCGGCGGTGGCGTGGCCTGGTTGTTCCTCGGCTCGCGGCACAAGGTGGCCACGGCGGAGGCGGCGCGCCGGGTCGCGGAGGTCTCGGCCACCGCGCGGGCCGACACGGCCGCGTTGCGTGCCGAACGGTCCGGGCTGCTGGAACGGATCGAGGATCTGTCCGAAGAGGTCGACACGGCGGTCGAACGGCTGCGCCGCGCGGAGAGCGAGGCGGCGGCCAGCGGCGCCGCGCTGCGCAGCGAGCGCGAGGCGAGCATCGCCCGCGAGAAGCTGCTCACCCGGCGCGACGCGGAGCTGAAGGAGTCGTTCCAGTCGTTGTCGGCGGATGCGTTGGCGCGCAACAACGAGAACTTCGTCGCGCTGGCCGAGGGCCGGATCAGGGAGGCCGCTGCGGCGCTCACGGCGAAGGCCACCGGTGACGACGCGGCACGGGTCGCCGCGCTCGACAAGCTGATCGACCCGATGACGGCCACCCTGGCTCGCGTCGAGGGCCAGCTGCGGTCGGTGGAGAAGGACCGGGAGTCGGCGTACGCGGGGCTGCGCGAGCAGGTCGCGACCATGCACCGGTCGTCGCAGCAGCTGCAGAGCGAGACGCGGCAGCTGGTCAACGCACTGCGCGCGCCGCAGGTCCGCGGCCGCTGGGGCGAGCTCCAGCTGGAGCGGATCGTGCAGCTCGCGGGCATGGTCGAACACTGCGACTTCGACACCCAGGTCACCGGCAAGGGCACGGGCGGCGACGTCGACGCGGGCATGCGCCCCGACATGATCGTGCACCTGGCGGGCGACAAGCAGATCGTCGTCGACGCGAAGGTGCCGTTCGCGGCCTACCTCGACGCGGTCGAGAGCCGCGACCCGGAGGTCCACACCGAGCGGCTCGCCGTGCACGCCCGGCAGCTGCGCCAGCACGTCGACTCGTTGTCCGCCAAGACGTACTGGACGGCGTTCGAACCGACGCCGGAGTTCGTGGTGCTGTTCGTGCCGGGTGACCCGTTCCTCGAGGCGGCGCTGCAGTCCGACCCGTCGCTGCTGGAGCACGCGTTCGCCAACAACGTCGTGATCGCCACCCCGACGACGCTGATCGCGCTGCTGCGCACCGTCGCCTACACGTGGCGACAGGAGGCGTTGGCGCGCAACGCCGCCCAGGTCCACCAGCTGGGCAAGGAGCTCCACTCGCGGCTCGCGACGATGGGCAGCCACGTCTCCAAGCTGGGCCGCAGCCTCGACACCGCGATCACCAGCTACAACCAGACGGTGTCGTCGCTGGAGTCCCGCGTCCTCGTGACGGCGCGCAAGCTCACCGAGCTCCGCGTGGCCGACGAGGAGATCCCCGCACCCGGCCAGGTCGACCGCGCACCGCGGACCATCTCGGCGCCCGAGCTGGTCGCCTCGGCGGCCGACTCGCTGATCGCGCTGCACGAGCTCGGCCGCGAGTCCTCACGCGACGGACACCGCGACGGGGGACGTGAGGTCCCGCGGCCGCATGTCGGCGACGACGAGGGGGGATCCCGGGCTAACGTGGGAGGGTGACCTCACCCCGACCCGCCGGCGTCCGCACGTCGGGCCGCCCCGCATCGGGTTCGTCGGCCGGAACGGGTGCCAACGGGCAGTGGCCGATGCCCGACCGGTCGATCATCGGGACCGTCCTCGGCATCCCGCCGTTCGCCGCGCTGGGCGTCGCGGTGGCGTTCACCGGCCTCGGCGCCCTGATCGACGTGCTGCGGATGGGCACGGTCGGGGTCGTCTTCAGGATCGGGTTCTTCCTGGGCTGCCTGCTCGCGGTGATGTGGGTGCGCCGGCGCAGCCTGTTCGGGCCGATGGTGCAGCCGCCACTGCTTGTCGCGGTGCTCGTCCCGGTGATCGTGCTGCTGGTCGGCCCGCCGCGCTCAGGCGGTGGCATGACCGAGACGCTGCTGCTCGTCGGCGCCCCGCTGATCAACTCGTTCCCGACGATGGCCACCACCACCGCCGTGGTCCTCGCGATCGGGGTCGGCCGGTTGCTGCTGCAGCGCTACGACGACCCGGAGCTACGGCTGCGCCGCGTCGCCGGGGCCGAGCGCACGGGCGCCGCGAAAGCCGACACCCGGAAGCCGAGCACCGCGAAGAGCACCACCACCACCGCGCCGGGTCGCGTCAGGCGCGACGGACGCAAGCCGGGTCAGACCGTCGCCGACCGCGCCCGCGAACGCGCCCGGGAGAAGCGGCTCGAGGCCGAACGCGCCGAGGCCGAGGGATCGCCGGCCCCGCGCGACGTCAGCGAGCGACCCGGCTCGGGCGCAGCTCGCGGGGCAGCGAGAACGTCAAGGTCTCCTCGGCAGTCGTGATCTCCTCGACCTCGTTCCAGCCGTGCTCGGCGAGGCGGTCGACGACGCCGCGGACGAGCACCTCCGGCACCGACGCACCGCTGGTGACGCCGACGGTCCGCACCCCCTCGAGCCAGCTGTCGTCGATCTGGCGGGCGTAGTCGATCAGGTACGACGCACCGGCACCGGCGGCGAGGGCGACCTCGACGAGCCGGACCGAGTTCGAGGAGTTGGCCGACCCGACGACCAGCACGAGGTCGCACTGCGGCGCCATCGCCTTGACGGCGACCTGGCGGTTCTGGGTCGCGTAGCAGATGTCGTCGCTCGGCGGGTTCTGCAGCGTCGGGAAGCGCTCCCGCAGCGCCGCGACGGTCTGCATCGTCTCGTCGACGCTCAGCGTCGTCTGCGAGAGCCACACGACCTTCTCGGGGTCACGCACCGTGACCGAGTCGACGTCGGCGACGGAGTCGACGAGCTGCACGTGGCCCGGCGCCTCGCCGGAGGTGCCCTCGACCTCCTCGTGGCCGCGGTGGCCGACGAGCAGGATGTCGTAGTCCTCGCGGGCGAACCGCTTGACCTCGCCGTGCACCTTGGTGACGAGCGGGCAGGTCGCGTCGATGGTCTGAAGCTCTCGCTCCTTGGCCTGGTCGCGGACGGCAGGTGAGACGCCGTGCGCGGAGAACACGACGATCGAGCCGGGCGGCACCTCGTCGGTCTCGTCGACGAAGATCGCGCCGCGGTCGCTCAGGGTCTGCACGACATGGACGTTGTGCACGATCTGCTTGCGGACGTAGACCGGCGCGCCGTGCTTCTCCAGCGCCTGCTCGACGGCCTCGACGGCCCGGTCGACGCCGGCACAGTATCCGCGCGGCTTGGCCAGCAGAACTCGCTTGGTCTCGGGTCCGGACATGCCCCCAGGGTACGGGCGTGCGCGCGGCTCGGCCGCCGGACGTGACCCACGCGGCCGACGCCGGCCCTGCGAGCCTGTGCCGCAGCGCCTCCCCCAGGTGACGCACCCGCCTCTGCAGGGGATGATGCGGGCATGAAGCCGCTACCGATGCCGGTGCGGATCGCCGCCGGCCTTGTCGCCACTGCCGTCGAGCAGGCCCGCGACCTACCACGACTCGTCACCGAGCTGCCCGTCACGGCGGTGAGCCAGGCGCTGCAGGCCTCGATGCGGGTGCAGCAGCGGGTCACCGAGCTGGCGATCAAGGGCGACCGTGCGCTGGGTGCACTGCGTCCGGTCCCGGAGACGCCGAGCTGGGCGACGTTCGACGACGACGAACCGCCGACGACGAACGGCGCGTCGGTGACGTCGATGCGCAGCCGCGCGACGTTCGACGACGCCCCCGCAGGTCGCGCTGCGCAGGATGACGCCACGCACGAGGACGCCGTGCACGAGAACGCCGTGCACGAGGACGCCGTGCACAGCACCACCGTGCACGAGGACGACGTGCTGCCCGCCGATCCGTCGGACCCGATCGACGTCGCCGACCCGGCCGCGGAGGTCGCTGCCGGGACCCGGCGCGCCGCACACGCCGACGAGGACGCCGACGGCCCGGCCGTGCTGCCCGGCTACACGGGCATGACGATCCCGCAGCTGCGCGGTCACCTGCGCCGGCTCGGCGTCGACGACCTGCGCTCCCTGTTGCAGTGGGAGATCAGCCACAGCAACCGTCCCCCGTACGTGACGATGCTGGGCAACCGCATCGTGACGGTCACCGAGGGGTGAGCGAGGCCCCGACCTCGCCCGAGTCGCCGTGGCCGGTCCGCACGGTCGCACGCAAGATCTCGGAGTGGGTCGACCGGCTCGGCGCCGTCTGGGTCGAGGGGCAGCTCGCGCAGGTCACGGCCCGTCCCGGCACCGGCACGGCGTTCCTGACGCTGCGCGACCCCGCCGCCGACGTCTCCCTGCAGCTCACGTGCCCGGTCGCGCTGGTCCGTGAGGGCGGGCCGGCCGTCGCCGAGGGCAACCGGGTGATCGTGCACGGCAAGCCCTCGTTCTTCCTGGGACGTGGCACGTTGAGCCTGCGGGTCGACCGCATCCAGGCCGTCGGCCTCGGCGAGCTGCTGGCCCGCATCGAGCGGCTGCGCCGGCTGCTGGCCGCGGAGGGCCTGTTCGACGTGGCGCGCAAGCGGCCGTTGCCGTTCCTGCCGGGCTGCATCGGTCTGGTGACGGGCCGGGCGTCGGCGGCGGAGCACGACGTCGTCAGCAACGCGACGGCGCGCTGGCCGTCGGTGCGGTTCCGCATCGAGCACACCGCGACGCAGGGCGGGCTGGCCGTCGCGCAGATCGTCGACGCCCTCGGGGTGCTCGACCGCGACCCGGGCGTCGACGTGATCGTGCTGGCACGCGGCGGCGGCAGCGTCGAGGACCTGCTGCCGTTCTCCGACGAGACCCTGTGCCGGGCGGTCGCCGACTGCCGCACCCCCGTGGTGTCGGCGATCGGTCACGAACCCGACACCCCGCTGGTCGACCACGTCGCCGACCTGCGCTGTTCCACCCCGACCGAGGCCGGCCGGCGGCTGGTCCCCGACCTCGCCGAGGAGTCCGCGCGGATCGCCGGTCTGCGCGACCGGGCCCGGCGGGCGCTGCACGGCTGGGTCGACCGGGAGCAGCGGCTGCTGACGGCGCTGCGCGCCCGTCCGGTGCTGGCGGATCCGTTGCACGCCATGCGGTCGCGGCACGACGAGCTGGAGCGGATGCGTGAGCGTGCCAGGGGGGCCGTCGAGCAGGGGCTCGACCGGCGGACCACCGAGGTCGCACACCTGCGCGCCCGGCTGACGACGCTCGGCCCTGCCGCCACGCTCGCCCGCGGCTACGCGATCGTGCAGCGGGTGCCGGGGTCGACCGGCGACACCGCCGACCGGGGTGTGGCCTGGCCGGTGCTGCGGTCGGCGGGCGAGGTCGGCGACGGTGACCGGCTGCGCATCCGGGTGGCCGACGGCGCGGTCACCGCCCGCGTCGACGGCGCGGCGGCCACCGGCAGGCCGGCCACGCGGAAGCCGGCGGCACGGAGGCCCCGGAAGAAGGAACCCCCGGCGGCCGACGCGGCACCCGCCGGGAAGGATGACCCGTCATGAGCGACGCACGGCCCCCGGTCGAGAGCCTGGGCTACGAACAGGCCCGCGACGAGCTGGCCGAGGTCGTGCGCACGCTGGAGGTCGGTGGGCTCGGCCTCGACGAGTCGGTGGCGCTGTGGGAGCGCGGCGAGGCGCTGGCCCGACGCTGCGACGAGCAGCTGGCGGGGGCGCGCGCGCGCGTCGAGAAGGCGCTCGACCAGGCCCGCGAGCAGGACGGCTGACCCGGGTTCAGGACGGCGTGCGGCCCACGGCGAGCGGGCGGCCGTCGACGGCGGCCTGAGCCAGCACGCGGAAGTCGGCCTCGGTCGCGCTGCCGGTGAGCAGCAGCCGCGACGGCGGCGAGGCCGAGGGCAGGGCCGCCACCCACATCGCCTCGTTGCGGGGCCCGACGCGGTAGACGACCCAGCTCAGGCCGGCGGCGTCGACGGTTCCGGTCGCGGTCTGCGGGCCGCCCGCCTCGGCGGCGACGAGGTTCTCCTCCGAGGCGTCGCTCTGCACGAGCCGCACGTAGGACCCGCCGTCGGTGAGGTAGCCGACCCGCACGGCGCGGCCGCCACCCTCGATGGGCCCGGTGTCGACGGAGTTGCTCCGCCAGCCCGCGGGGAGGGTCGGGACGTGCAGCGCGAACGGTGTCACCGGTGCCGCGTCCTGCAGGCGGGCGACGGCGTCGACGGTCGGGGCGGACCCGGGATCGACGGTCGGCCCGGCCGGGCTGAACGAGCAGGACCTGGTGAACAGCACCGCAATGACGATGATCACGCCCATCGCGACGAGCAGGTCGCGTATGGAGAGCGCCGCCCGCGACGGCTTGACCGGCGGCTCCTCCCCGGTGTCGACGGGCACCCGGGTGCGGGCAGGCTCGCCCACGGCGGCGCCCTGCCCGGTCGGTGCGCCGGGGTCGGCAGCGGCCTCACCTGCGCCGACGGCGTCGGCGGACCGGTCGGGCGTGGCCTCGGCCGCGGGCGTCGCGACGTCGTTCGCGTCCGGACCGGCCGTGGGCCCGGCCCCGGTCGGGTCCGGCTCGGGACGCTGCGGTTCGGGCGGCGGTGCACTGCTCACGTCACCATCGTCTCAGGCCCTCGGCGGACCGGCGCGGGGCGCCGATCTGCGAGGATCGGAATCCGACACCCCCGACACCTGGAGGCGCCCCCATGTCCACCGAGCAGCGCATGCGGCCCGACCGCAACCTGGCGATGGAACTCGTCCGCGTCACCGAGGCGGCGGCGATGGCCGCGGGGCGCTGGGTCGGCCGGGGCGACAAGAACGGCGGTGACGGCGCCGCGGTCGACGCCATGCGCCAGCTGATCGGCACGGTGTCGATGCGCGGTGTGGTCGTGATCGGTGAGGGCGAGAAGGACGAGGCGCCCATGCTGTTCAACGGCGAGGAGGTCGGCAACGGCGAGGGCCCGTGGTGCGACGTCGCCGTCGACCCGGTGGACGGCACCACGTTGATGGCCAAGGGCATGACCAACGCGCTGGCGGTGCTGGCCGTCGCCGAGCGCGACGCCATGTTCGACCCGTCGGCCGTCTTCTACATGGAGAAGATCGCGGTCGGGCCCGAGGCCGCCGACGTCATCGACATCACCGCGCCGGTCGGCGAGAACATCCGCCGGGTGGCCCGGGCGAAGGGCTACGAGGTCGCCGACGTGACGGTCTGCATCCTGGACCGGCCGCGGCACGCCGACATCGTCGAGCAGGTCCGCGCGACGGGCGCCCGGATCAACTTCATCTCCGACGGCGACGTGGCCGGCGCGATCTCGGCGGCGCGGCCCAACACCGGCGTCGACATGCTGTACGGCATCGGCGGCACGCCGGAGGGCATCATCGCGGCGGCCGCGCTGAAGTGCATGGGTGGCGCGATCCAGGGCCGGCTCTGGCCGACCGACGACGCCGAGCGCGAGAAGGCCATCGCCGCCGGGCACGACCTGAGCCGGGTCCTCGGCACGGACGACCTGGTCCGTGGCGACAACGTGTTCTTCTGCGCGACCGGTGTCACCAACGGTGACCTGCTCAAGGGCGTGCAGTACGGCGGGGGCGGCTGCACGACGCAGTCGATCGTCATGCGCTCGAAGTCCGGCACGGTCCGGATGATCGACGGCTACCACCGGCTCACGAAGCTGCGCGAGTACTCCTCGATCGACCTCGGGTCCGACGGCACGGGCGACGCCCCGCCCCTGCCATGACGACCCGGCGATCCGCCTCGACGTGACCGAATCGTGAACATTCGGCGACACGGTCGGGGCGGGTCGTCGTGGTGTGATCATCCTGCGTCCGGGGGCCGTGACAGGGGGTGCGGGATGCGCGCATTTCGGGTGATGTCGGCGTTGTTGCTGGGTGTCATCGTGCTCGCCGGGTGCGCGCACGCCGGCGCCGAGCCGTCGAAGTTCCCCGACCGGGTCCCGCCCGCGGTCACCGCCGAGGCGCCCGTGTCGCAGGAGCCCGCGGTGGCAGCGTCGACGGTCCCGCCGACGAGCGTCGCGCCGACGACCGCGCCCCCGACCACGAAGCCCGCTGCCCCGACGACGACGCGGCCGGCCACGCCCGTCGGTCTGGCGGACGGCACCCCCTGCAAGGCGACGGTCTCGGCGTGCGTGCAGCTGTCCACGAAGAAGGCGTGGCTGGTCAGCGGCGGCAAGGTCGCCTACGGGCCGGTGCCGATCACGAGCGGCCGCGCGGGCTGGCGTACGCCGCCGGGCATGTTCGCGGTGACGTTCAAGAACATCAACCACAAGAGCAGCCTCTTCAACGACGCGCCGATGCCGTACTCGGTGTTCTTCAACGGCGGCATCGCCTTCCACCAGGGCAGCCTGTCCCAGCAGTCGCACGGCTGCATCCACCTGTCCAAGGCCGCGGCGCAGGCGTTCTTCGCGGCGCTGAGCAAGGGCGAGCCGGTCCAGGTCGTATCCTGACGCCCACGGCGACGAGTCGGGTCCGGCGTCGAGTCCTGACGCCCACGGCGACGAGTCGGGCTCGACGCGGGGTCGCGCGACCGGGGACGGGTCGTGGTGGCCGTCTCGTCGTAGGTCGGCCGGGAACGGGGAACACTGGGACCATGAGCGACGCCGACGCCGGGTTCAGGATCGAGCACGACACGATGGGCGAGGTCCGGGTGCCCGCCGACGCGCTGTGGCGTGCGCAGACCCAGCGGGCCGTCGAGAACTTCCCGATCTCCGGCCGTGGCCTCGAGCGGGCCCAGATCCGGGCCCTGGGCCTGGTCAAGGCGGCCGCGGCGCGGGTGAACGGCCGGATCGGCGTGCTCGACGCGGGCATCGCCGAGGCGGTGGCCGCCGCGGCCGACGAGGTCGCGGAGGGCCGCCACGACGGCCACTTCCCCGTCGACGTCTTCCAGACCGGGTCGGGCACGTCGTCGAACATGAACGCCAACGAGGTGATCGCGACGCTGGCCTCGGGGACGGGCGTCGACGTCCACCCGAACGACCACGTGAACGCATCGCAGTCGTCCAACGACGTCTTCCCGACGACGATCCACCTGGCCGCGACGGAGGCTCTGGCCCGCGACGCCGCGCCCGCGCTAGACCACCTGGCCGCGTCGCTGCGCCGGCGCGCGGCGGACTGGGCCGACGTCGTGAAGGCGGGCCGGACGCACCTGATGGACGCCGTCCCGATCACGCTGGGCCAGGAGGCCGGTGGCTGGGCCACGCAGGCGGAGAACGGCGCGGCCCGGGTGCGTGACGTCCTGCCCCGGCTGGCGCAGCTGCCCATCGGCGGGACGGCCGTCGGTACCGGGTTGAACGCGCCTGCGGGGTTCGGCGCAGCGGTCGTCGACGAGCTGCGCACGGCGACGGGGCTCGCCGTGCTGTCGGAGGCGCCCGACCACATCGAGGCCCAGGGCGCGCGGGACGCCCTGGTCGAGGCGTCGGGGGCGCTGCGCACCGCGGCGGTGTCGCTGTACAAGATCGCGAACGACCTGCGGTGGCTGTCCTCGGGTCCGCGGACGGGGCTGGCGGAGATCCACCTGCCCGACCTGCAGCCGGGCAGCTCGATCATGCCGGGCAAGGTCAACCCCGTCATCTGCGAGGCGACGATGATGGTCGCTGCGCAGGTCATCGGCAACGACGCGACGGTCGCGTTCTCGGGCAGCCAGGGCAACCTCGAGCTCAACGTCATGATGCCGGTGATGGCGCGCAACGTGCTGGAGTCGGCGCGGCTCCTGGCGGCGGTGGCGCGGCTGCTGGCCGACAAGGTCGTCGACGGCGCCGTGGCCGACGTCGAGCGGACGCGGGAGTACGCGGAGTCGTCGCCGTCGATCGTGACGCCGTTGAACAAGTTCATCGGCTACGAGGAGGCGGCGGCGATCGCGAAGCAGTCGCTGAAGGAGCGCCGCACGATCCGCGAGGTCGTCCTGGAGCGGGGGCACGTCGAGGCGGGGAGGCTGACGCTCGAGCAGCTGGACGCGGCGCTGGACGTCCTGGCGATGACCCGCCCCGAGCAGCCCGGCCGGCGCAGACCCGACCACCGTGGGTGACACACCGCACGTCGCGCAGTCTCGTGGTTCATTCGTTGGACAGACGGAGGACCCCTCTCGGGCCCGACTCACCGACGCCGGAGCCGGGCCCGGCCGCCCCGGGTCGTTCAGCTCACGAGGTCGCGCGGGCGCAGCACCAGCCGGACACCCAGCACCGTCGGGGCGAGCAGCAGCCACGCCGCGCTGACCACGACCGAGTCCGCGGGCCCGAGGATGATCTGGGCGAGCGTCGACACGGGGAACCACAGCCCACACAGCAGGGGTTGCCACCGCAGGAGACCCCGCACCCGACCGGCGACGGCGACCACCACACCCACCAGGAGCACCAGCAGCTGCCCGAGCGGCCAACAGGCGTCGAGCGCCATCAGCGCCTGCGGGAACTCGTCGTAGTGGTCGTAGCCCAGGGACAGCACGTTCACCAGGAACGCGCCGGCCAGCACGACGACGGTCACCGCCGCCAGTATCCGGCCGAACCGGTTGCCAGTGAGCCGTGCCGCCCGCAGGACGAGGACGAGGGCGACCAGGCCGGCCACGTAGGCCAGGCCGGTCACGGTGTCGAGAACCTGGACACCGTCCAGCACGGCGTCACCGACGACGAGCGTCCCGACGGCCCATGCCGTGGCTCCGCCGGCGAGCAGGGCGCCTGCCGCCCGGACGGTCGCCGAGGAGGGACTGCCTCCGGGCGGCGGGACGACGACCCGCGACGCGGCGTCGGACGTCGGAACAGGGGTGTGGGACGGATCGGGCACGGTGCTCCTCCGGTCGTGGACGGTCTCACTCATGGACGTCTCGACCGTCCGCCACGACCGTCCCGGTCGCCCAGGGAGCGTTGTCCCCGATCGGCCCGAACCCGCCGGCCCCATGACCGGGACCCGCCGTCCCGGACATGGTCCCGGGTGGGGTCCCTGTTCCGGGACGGTCCGCGGGACAAGGACCCCTGACGCACCGGCGCTCCTGTGGGCGATGCTCGTCGCGTGCAGGATCCCTCTCGTCCAGCGCCGGTGACCGACCGGCGGCCCGACGCGTTCGGTCTCCCCTTCCTCGTCGCCGTCGTCGCCGGGCTCTGCGTGCTCGGCGCAGTCCTGGCGGTCGGGGTCGACATCACGCTCGGCTCGACGCCACGTCCCGCGCTCCTCGACGTGACGATCTGGTCGTCGGCGGTGCCCGGTGCGGTGCTCGTCGTGGTGGGAGCCTGTCTGTCCGTCCGCGCACCCCGGCACCCGATGACCTGGGTCCTGTTCGCGGGCGGGCTGCTGACCTGGCTCAGCGGGGTGACGGTCGGATACGCGACATGGTCCCTGCTGCGCCACGGTGGCGAGTGGCCCGGCACCGGTGTCGTCGCCCAGTTCGGCGCCCGGATCGGTCCCCTGTTGAACCTCGTGCCCCCGCTGATGCTGCTCGGGTTCCCCGACGGTCGGCTACCGTCACGCCGGTGGCGGGTCCCGGTGATGCTCTCGCTCATCGCGTCCGCCGTCGCCGTCCTGGTCGCTGCCGTCGTCCCCTGGCACCTGCTCGGTGTCACCGACGCCGGTGTGCCAGACGAGGTACTCCCCGTCACGCTGCCCGACGACGTGTGGATGGTCGCGCTGAGCGCGCTGCCGTGGCTGATCGCGACCAGCCCGGTCGTCCCGGCACTGGTGTTCATGGCGCGGTTCCGTTCGGCGGGGGCCGAACGGCGCGCGCAGCTGCGGTGGATGATGCTCGCCGCGGTCGTGAACCTGGCGCTCATGGTGGTTCCGGCAGTCGTGGGGCCGGGATGGGCGACGGACGCAGCGTTCGCCGTGTCCCTGGTCGCGCTCGCCGCCGCCGTGCTCGTCGCTGTGACCCGGCACCGGCTCTACGAGATCGACGTCGTCGTCGGCCGGGTCCTGGTCTACGGCGTCCTCGCGGCCACGGTGATCGCGCTGGACCTCGCGGTGTTCCTCGGCGCCGGGGCCGCGCTGGGCGACCCGATGGCGGCGGTCGTGGCGGCCGGTGTCGTCGCCGTCGCCTACGCCCCGCTCCGCTCGAGGATCGAGCGGGTCGTGGCCCGCTTCGCGCCGGGACGCATCGAGCCCTACGCGGTCGTCGCCGACCTGGCCGACCGGCTCGAACGAGCCGGGGACCCCGCCGCGCAGCTCGCCGACGTCGCCCGCACGGTCGCGATGGCGGTCAGCAGCCCCTACGTCCGGGTCGAGCTCGACCGCGCCGACGGCGCCACGGTCACCGCCGAGTCCGGGCACCCGTCGCCCGACGTCGTGGTGCTGCCCTTCGCCTATCGCGAGGTACCGATCGGCCGCCTCGCACTCGTGGCGCCCGCCGTGACCCCACCCCGGGCGCGTCAGCGGCTCATGGCGGACGTCGTGCGCCAGTCGGCGGTCGCCGTGCGGTCGGCCGCTCTCGCCGATGAGCTGCAGCGCAGCCGTGAGGAGCTCGTCACCCGGGTTGCGGAGGAACGACGCCGGCTGCGCCGCGACCTGCACGACGGTCTGGGGCCCCTGCTCGCGGCGGCCGCCCTCAAGACCCAGGCCGCAGCCAACCTCGCCGCCACCGACGTCGCGGCGGCCCGCGCAACGCTCGACCTCGTGGGCGAGGACCTCGCCGCAGCGGTCGCCGGCCTGCGCCGGGTGACGCACCTGCTCCGGCCACCGGCCCTCGACCAGCTGGGCCTCGACGGCGCGTTGCGGCGGCTGGCCGGCCGCTTCGGCGGGGCCACCGACGTGCAGGTCGAGACGGTCGGCGGCACGGATGCGCTGCCGGCGGCCGTGGAGGAGGCGGCCTACCACATCGTCGCGGAGGCGCTGGCCAACGCGGTCCGGCACGCCGCGCCCACCCGGGTGCGCGTCTGCGCACGAACCGCCGGCGAACGGCTGGAGGTCGTCGTCGCCGACGATGGGGTCGGCATTCCGGACGGGGCCCATTCCGGGGTCGGGCTCGTGTCGCTGCGTGAGCGGGCCGAGGAGCTCGGTGGGCGGGTCACGATCGGCGCGGCGCCCCAGGGTGGCACGCTGGTGCGCGCGGTGCTGCCGTGCCATCCCGCCGGCCGCGACGCACCGAGCCGACATGGAGCGCTCCCATGACGAACACCGCCGCTCCGCGTGTGCTGATCGCGGACGACCACCCGGTCTACCGCGACGGGCTGCGCATGCTGCTGGAGTCCACGGGCTCCGTCGAGGTCGTCGGCACGGTCGCCGACGGGGACGCCGCGCTCGATGCCGTCGTCGACATGCGCCCGGACGTCGTGGTGATGGATCTGCAGATGCCGGGGACCGACGGGGTGGAGGCCGTCCGCCGGATCGTCACCCGGGTGCCCGGCACCGGCGTCCTCGTCCTGAGCATGCACGACGACGAGGAGAACGTGGTCGCCGCCGTCCTCGCGGGCGCACGTGGCTACCTGGTCAAGGGTGCGGACCAGAACGGGATCCTGCGCGCCATCACCGCGGTCGCTGCGGGCGAGGTGATCTTCGGTCCGGGTGTCGCGGACACCGTGGCCCGCCAGTTCGGCCACCTCGCCGGGAGGCGCCTGCATACGCAGCCGTTCCCCCAGCTCACCGCGCGCGAGCGCGACGTGCTCGAGCTCGTCGCCGCAGGGTTGTCGAACGGGCAGATCGCCCAGCGCCTGGTCCTGTCGTCCAAGACGGTCCGCAACAACGTCTCGACCGTGCTGTCGAAGCTCCAGGTCGCCGACCGGGCCCAGGCGATCGTGCTCGCCCGACAGACCGGCCTCGGTGAGTCCGGTCTCCGATCACACCTCGGTATCGGCCCGGGCGGACCGCGCCGCGACGGGCGATGATGACCGCACCGTGCCGTGTACCGGCCCGGACCTCGGCGCTGCACCACCCGGACGGGTGACGTACACCGTCCGGCAACCCTCGGCGGCGAGGCTTCCCCGGGCTCGTGACGGCACGGCCCACGCAGACCGAGGAGAACGATGAAGAGGATGCACAGAGCCGCGGCGGGGGTCGCGCTCGCCGCGGTGCTCGGGCTGGCCACCGCCTGTGTCAGCTCGTCGAGCGGGTCCGGGGGCGGCACCGCGTCGTCGTCCGACGGGACGAACTGGGCGACCACCACGTCGGCGCAGGCCGGCGGTGGCATGGACGCACTCGTCGCCGCGGCCAAGAAGGAGGGCACGCTCAACGTCATCGCGCTGCCCCCGGACTGGGCCAACTACGGCGCGATCATCAAGGGCTTCGGCGACAAGTACGGCATCAAGGTCGAGTCGGCCAACCCCGAGGGTTCGAGCCAGGACGAGATCAACTCCGTCAAGCAGCTCGGCACGCAGGACCGGGCGCCCGACGTGCTCGACCTCGGCCAGGCGTTCGCCAACGGCAACGTCGACCTGTTCGCGCCGTACCAGGTGGCCACGTTCGGCGACATCCCCGCGGGCAACAAGGACGCGTCCGGCGCGTGGGTGAACGACTACGGCGGCTACATCTCCATCGGCTGCAACACCAAGCTCGTCCCCGTCTGCCCCACCACGATCGCCGACCTGGCCAAACCCGACTACTCGGGCAAGGTCGCGATCAACGGTGACCCGACCCAGGCGGCGGCCGGCTTCGCGTCGGTGTGGGCAGCGGCGCTGGCCAACGGCGGGTCGCTGGACAACATCCAGCCCGGCGTCGACTTCTTCGGGAAACTGGCCAAGAGCGGCAACCTCCTCAAGATCGACCCGACCCCGGCGACGATCGAGTCCGGCCAGACCCCGATCGTCCTGGACTGGGACTACACCAACGTCGCCCAGGCCGAGAAGGTCAAGGCGTCGTTCACCTGGCAGGTCACCGTGCCGGCCGACGGGCTCTTCGCGCAGTACTACGCGCAGGCGATCAACAAGAACGCCCCGCACCCGGCCGCGGCGCGGCTCTGGCAGGAGTACCTGTACTCCGACGAGGGCCAGAACCTGTTCCTCGCCGGCAAGGCCCGCCCGGTCCGGCTCGACACGATGGAGACCGCCGGCACCGCGACGCCCGCGCTCGTGGCCGCGCTGCCCGAGGTCGCCGGCGAGCCGCAGTTCCCGACGCAGGCCGAGACCGACAAGGCCAAGCAGGTCGTCGCCACCGGCTGGGCGACGGCGACCTCGTAGTGAGCTCTCTGCTCGACACCCCCACCGCCGCCCCGACGGACGTGCCCGTGAGCCGTCCGGCGGGGCGGTGGCGGGCCGCGCTCGGTCTGCTGCCCTTCCTCGCCTACCTCGTCGTCTTCCTCGGTGGGCCGCTGTACTTCGTGATCAGCGGCGCGCTGTCGGACCCCGACGGCCGCCCCACGTTCGACAACATCATCGCCTCGATCACCCAGCCGCAGTACCTCGCCGCGTTCCGGCAGAGCCTGCTGCTCTCCGCGGTCACGGCGGTGATCGGCGCCGTGTTCGGGACGTTCCTCGCCCAGGCCGTCCTGACCGGGCGGCCCGACAGCCCGTTGCGCCGCATCATGTCCACGGCCTCGGGCGTGCTCGCCTACTTCGGCGGGGTGCCACTGGCGTTCGCGTTCATCGCCGCGCTGGGCCAGACCGGCGTCGCGACGGCCTGGTTGCGCGGCATCGGGATCGACCTCTACGCGTCCGGCTTCCGCATCGACTCCCTCACCGGTCTCGGACTGACCTACGTCTACTTCCAGGTCCCGCTGATGCTCATCCTGATCTCCCCGGCGCTCGAAGGCCTTCTCCCGCAGTGGCGGGAGGCCGCGGAGAACCTCGGCGCGTCGTCGTGGGCGTACTGGCGCCACGTCGCGCTGCCGGTGCTCGCGCCTGCCTTCGCCGGTGCCACGCTCGTCCTGTTCGGCAACGCCTTCGCCGCCTACGCCACCGCGCTCGCGCTGACGTCGGGCTCGATCCCCCTGGTGCCGACGGCGATCGCGTCCGCATTGTCGGGCAACGTCCTGGCCGGTCAGGCCAACGTCGGCCTCGCGCTCGGGCTGGACATGGTCGTCGTCATCGGCATCGTCATGATCCTCTACCTGTGGCTGCAACGTCGCGCCGCGCGCTGGAACAAGCGATGAGGCCCCGGTGATGAGACGCAGAAGATGGCGGGTCGTCGTCCTCGCACTGGCGGCGATCTACTTCCTGGTCCCGCTGCTCGCGGCCGCGGAGTTCAGCTTCCGCAAGCCCGGTGGCGGCTACTGGTTCGGCAACTACCTGGCCATCACGACGAACGACGCCCTGCTCACGGGCCTGCTCACGTCGTTGCAGATCGCCCTGTCCACCGCGGTGGTCGTCATCGTCCTCGTGGTCCCGACAGCCGTGTGGGTGCGGCTGCGGTTCCCCTCGCTCGCAGGCGTCCTGGAGAGCGCGACGATCCTGCCGATCGTCATCCCGCCCGTCGTCATGGCGGCCGGCATCGCGTTCGTCCAGGCCAACCTCGACACCCCGCTGTTCCGGACGATGTTCTCGTCGTCGACGGCCGCGCTCACCCCGTTCTACGTGGTGCTGGCCCTGCCGTTCGCCTACCGCGCCGTCGACAACGGGCTCGCCGCGATCCCGCTGCGCACGCTCGTCGAGGCCGCCCGCAACCTCGGCGCCGGGATGGCCGGGGCGATCGTGCGGGTCGTGCTGCCCGCGGTCCGCAGCGCCGTGCTCGGGGCCGCGTTCCTGACCCTCGCGCTCGTCCTCGGCGAGATCGTCATCGCCCGGATCCTGCTCTACACCGACACGTTCCCCGTCGCGGTCGTCGAGGTCGGCCGCAGCGCGGCCGGTGTCTCGGTGGCCCTGTCCCTCGCCAGCCTGGTACTCACGTGGGTACTGCTGCTGGCGGTCTCGTTCGTCGGCGGCCGTCGTGCCGCCGGGAGGAGCTCGTCGTGACCGCCACATCCCCTCGCGTGTCCGACGCCAGGACCGCAGGTTCTGCGGCCGCGGTCGAGTTCCGCGGGGTCAGCCGGGTGTTCGGGCAGGCCCGCGCCCTCGACGGGCTCGACCTCGCGCTGCGCCCCGGCGAGCTGCTCGCCCTGCTCGGTCCGTCGGGCTGCGGCAAGACCACCGCGCTGCGGCTGCTCGCCGGGTTCGACACACCGTCGTCGGGCCAGATCCTGATCGACGGCCGCGACGTCACCGGGGTACCGGCGAGCAAGCGCGACACCGGCATGGTCTTCCAGGCCTACAGCCTCTTCCCGACGATGACCGCCGCCGACAACGTGGCCTTCGGGCTGCGGATGCGCCGCGTCGCCGCCACCACCCGTCGCAGCCGGGCAGCGGAGCTGCTGGAGCTCGTCGGGCTCGGCGACCGCGGCGGCTCCTACCCGCACGAGCTCTCCGGGGGGCAGCAGCAGCGCGTCGCGCTGGCCCGCGCCCTGGCCGTGTCGCCGTCGGTGCTGCTGCTCGACGAGCCGCTCTCCGCCCTCGACGCCCGCGTCCGCGTCCAGCTCCGCGACGAGATCCGGCGGCTGCAGCTGGCCGAGGGCATCACGACGCTGTTCGTCACCCACGACCAGTCCGAGGCGCTGGCCGTCGCCGACCGCGTCGCGGTGCTCAACGCCGGGCGGATGGAGCAGGTCGGCACCCCGCTGGAGGTGTACGGCTCCCCCGCGACCGCGTTCGTCTCCGAGTTCGTGGGCGTCGTGAACCGGTTGCCCGCGCAGGGGTCCGGAGACGGCTCGGTCGAGGTGCTCGGGAGCCGGGCCGCGCTCGAGGGCGGCGGTGCGGCCGGTCCACTGACGGTCGCGGTCCGGCCGGAGGCGCTCACCGTCGGCGACTCGGGCGGTGTCGCCGGGACGGTCCTGAGCGCCACGTTCCTCGGCCCCGTCACGCGACTCGTGGTGACGACGGACCTCGGTGAGCTCACCGTCGACGCCGTCAGCCGCGACACCCTGCCCCGCCCAGGCGAGCCGGCCCACGTCCGGCTCGACGCGGAGACGGTGCGCCCGGTGCCGGCCTGATCCACTGTGAGTGGCGACGGGAAGTTGTCGGTGGGCGCTGCCAGACTGGTCCGGTGCTGCTCGCCGAGGTCGTGACCACGTCCGCCGCGGTCGCCGCCACCCGCTCCCGCAAGGAGAAGGCCGCCGCGATCGCCGCCCTGCTGCGCGCCGCGCACGCCGCCGGCGTCGTCGAGCAGGCCGCGTCCTGGCTGTCAGGCGAGGCCCGGCAGGGTCGCATCGGCACCGGCTGGCGCACGCTGCAGGCCGCGGCCACCGACCCGGCCGACGCACCGTCGTTGACGGTCGCGGAGGTCGACGCGACGTTCACCGAGCTCGCCGCTACCGCGGGTGCCGGCTCGGCCCGGCGCCGCAAGGAGCTGCTCGGCGGCCTGTTCGGCGCCGCCACCGAGGCCGAGCAGGCGTTCCTCGCCCGGCTCGTCGGCGGCGAGCTGCGCCACGGGGCGCTCGAAGGCGTCATGCTCGACGCGATCGCCGTCGCCGCCGAGGTCCCGCTCGCCACGGTCCGGCGTTCCTTCATGCTGTCGGGCAGGCTGCCGGACACGGCCGCGACCGCGCTGACCGGGGGCGCCGAGGCACTCGACGCGGTGGCGCTCACCGTCGGTGTCCCGGTCCGGCCAATGCTGGCCTCCCCTGGCGACTCGCTCGACGCCGCGCTGGGCAGCCTCGGTGCCGACGTCACCGTCGAGTTCAAGCTCGACGGGGCGCGCATCCAGGTGCACCGCGACGGCGACGAGGTCCGGGTGTGGACGCGGAGCCTGCGGGAGATCACCGCCGCGGTCCCCGAGCTCGCCGAGCAGGTCCGGGCGCTGCCGTGCCGTACCGCGGTGCTCGACGGCGAGACCCTCGCGGTCGACGACGACGGCCGCCCGCGCGCGTTCCAGGACACCATGTCGCGCTTCGGTTCCGGCGGTGGCGAGGACACCGCCCTGCTCAGCCCGTTCTTCTTCGACCTCCTGCACCTCGACGGCACCGACCTGCTCGATGCCCCGCTCGAACAGCGCCTCGACGCACTCGCCGGGCTCCTCGCCGCGCCCGCGCAGGCCCACCTGCGGATGCCCGGTGTGCGCAGGCCCGATCCCGACGCGGCGGCGCAGGTCCTCGACGACGCGCTGACCGCCGGGCACGAGGGCGTCGTCGTCAAGGCGCTGTCGGCGTCCTATGCCGCGGGCCGGCGAGGCAAGGCCTGGCAGAAGGTCAAGCCTGTCCACACACTCGACCTCGTCGTCCTCGGCGCCGAGTGGGGCTACGGGCGGCGCACCGGCAGCCTGTCGAACATCCACCTCGGTGCGCGCGACCCCGACGGCGGCGACCCGATCATGGTCGGCAAGACTTTCAAGGGGATGACCGACGAGCTGCTCGCCTGGCAGACCGAGACGTTCCCCGGGTACGCCCGCGAGGAGGACGGCCACGCCGTGCTGCTGCGCCCGGAGCTCGTCGTCGAGATCGCACTCGACGGTGCGCAACGCAGCGTCCGCTACCCCGGCGGGGTGGCCCTGCGTTTCGCCCGCGTGCTGCGCTACCGCCCCGACAAGTCGGCGGCCGACGCCGACACGATCGACGCCGTCCGGGCGCTGTTGGCCTGATCTGCGCTGTCGTCCGAGCCGGGATCAGAGGAACGCGGCCAGCGGCCGGGCCACACCCTTGTAGCCGAGCAGGTCGGCGATGTCCGACATGGGCAGCGACCGCGGCTTCCCGCGCTGCGCGGCCATCATCGCCAACCGGGCCTGCACTGCCTCGTTCAACGGCGCCGGCACCCCGTGCAGCCTCGCCAGCAGCACGATCTCGCCGTAGAGGAAGTCGCCCTCGACGCTGCCGCCACGGGCCAGGCTCTGCCACGTCGACGACCCGCCGCGACGGGCCCCGGGGACCTCGACCAGTTCGAACGTCGACCGGTCCAGCTCGTCGCGCGTCGACGAGCCCGACTCGTAGCCCGCCGCCTCCAGCACCGCCTCCGCCTCCTCGCACAGCCGGTCGCCGAGCTTGGTGCGCAGCCGGCTGCGCCGGTACAGCGCGTCGAGGTTCCAGAAGAGGTTGTTGAGCAGCTTGCCGGCCTTCCAGTGCGAGATGTCCGGCACGACCTGCACCGCGAACCGGGCGGCCCGCAGGTCGGCGGCGACGCGCTCGGCGGCGGCACCGGCGCCCGAGGGCGCGTCACCGATGTAGAAGCCACCCGCCAGCGGGCTGCCCGGTGACGCGACCTCGCCCGGACGCACGTGCGAGGCCCCGCTGAGCACCACCGTGTCGAGAACCTGGGCGAACCGGCGCAACGCCGGCCGGACGCTGTCCAGCCCGTTCTGCAGCAGTACCACCGGAACGGTGGTGGCAGCTGTCCGGATCTCACCGTCGACGACGACCGGCTGCCACGCCCACTCCGTGAGCGCCGCCTCCGAGTCCTGGGACTTCACCGCGAGGACGAGCACGTCGCCAGGACGCAGCGTCAGCTCCGCGGGTCCGCCCACGACCGGCACCGGGACCGTCCGCGCACCGTCGGGCCGCAGGTAGCGCAGCCCTTTCGCGCGCAGCACCTCGAGGTTCTGCCCGCGGGCGACGAGAACCACGTCGATCTCCGCGAGGTGGAGCTGCGCCGCGACGGTGGCGCCCACAGCGCCCGCGCCGACGACGACATACCGTCCGGCCATCTCTCTATCGTGGCTGCGGAGCGTACTCATGCGCCCGCCGGGGTCCTCAGAACTACATCACCCACACGTTGTAACCTGATCGATCTTGCTGCCTGGAGTGACCATTTTGATCTTTTCGGTGCTCAGCGGGATGAACATGGCCACCCACCGCGGCGCTGACGAACCGGCCTCGCACGCGTAGTTTCGGACCCCGTGCGATTCCTCGACAGCGGCGGCCCCGCCCCGGCCGTGACCACCGACCTGACCTACGACGACGTCTACCTCGTCCCGGGCCGCTCCTCGGTGACGTCCCGGTTCGACGTCGATCTCGCCACGACCGACGGCTCCGGCGCCACCCTGCCCGTCGTCGCCGCCAACATGACCGCCGTCGCGGGCCGGCGCATGGCCGAGACCCTCGCCCGCCGCGGCGCCCTCACCGTCCTCCCCCAAGACGTCGACCCGCAGGCCGTAGCCGGGATCGTCTCCTGGATCAAGGCCCGCCACCCCGTCTGGGACACCCCGCTCACCCTGCACACCGACGACGCCGTCGCCGACGCCCTCAACCTCCTGCCCAAGCGCGCACACGGAACCGTCGTGATCGTCGACGACGGTCACCGGCCCGTCGGCACCGTCGACGAAGCCGCATGCCTCGGCGTCGACCGCTTCACCCGGCTCTCCGACGTCCTCGCCGCCGCGCCCGTCACCCTGCCGATCGACACCACCCCCCGCGAGGTCTTCGAGACCCTCGGCGGCCACGGCGTCGCCCTCGGCCTCGACTCCGACGGCCGCCTCGCCGGACTGCTCACCGCCATCGGCGCCGTCCGCGCCGGCATCTACGACCCCACCCTCGACGACCTCGGCCGGCTGCGCACCGCCGCCGCCATCGGCATCAACGGCGACGTCGGCACCAAGGCCAAGGCGCTGCTCGAAGGCGGTGTCGATGTCCTCGTCGTCGACACCGCCCACGGGCACCAGGACAAGATGCTCGACGCTCTGCGTGCCGTCCGCCGCGCCGTCACCGAGTCCGGCGCACCGGTCCCGATCGTCGCGGGCAACGTCGTCACCGCACTCGGCGTCGCCGACCTCGCCGACGCCGGGGCCGATATCGTCAAGGTCGGCGTCGGGCCCGGCGCCATGTGCACCACCCGGATGATGACGGGCGTCGGCCGCCCCCAGTTCTCCGCCGTCGCCGAGTGCGCCGCCGCGGGCCGCGACCACGGCGTCCGCATCTGGGCCGACGGCGGCATCCGCCATCCCCGCGACGTCGCCCTCGCCCTCGCCGCCGGCGCCTCCGCCGCGATGATCGGCTCCTGGCTCGCCGGCACCTACGAGTCCCCCGGCGACCTCCTGCGCGACGAGGCCGGCCGTCCCTACAAGGAGTCGTTCGGGATGGCGTCCAAGCGCGCCGTCAGCGCCCGCACCCGCAGCGACGGCGACTTCGACCGCGCCCGGAAATCCCTGTTCGAGGAAGGGATCTCCAGCTCCCGCCAGCACCTCGACCCGTCGCGGCCGGGGGTCGAGGACCTGCTGGACGCGATCTGCTCGGGCGTCCGCAGCGCCTGCACCTACGCCGGCGCCCGCAGCCTCGCGGAGTTCCACGACCGCGCCGTCCTCGGCGTCCAGACCCCCTCCGGCTTCGCGGAAGGCACCCCGCACGGCCTGTGAGTGCCCCGCCGGGTTCCGGGCTCCGAAGGGGTGCCCCTCCTTCTCCAGGAACGGCACTTCCCCGCAGTCCGGTTGCGGGAAAGTGCCGTTCCTGCACAAAGGTCGGGCCGTCGACGAGCGGGGACGCCCCGATCCGGGGGGTCAGGCGTTCGGGCCCTCCAGCATCTCCGTCACCAGGGCCGCGATGGGGCTGCGTTCGCTGCGGGTGAGTGTGACGTGGGCGAAGAGGGGGTGACCCTTCAGCTTCTCGATCACCGCCGCGACACCGTCGTGCCTGCCGACCATCAGGTTGTCACGCTGGGCGACGTCGTGGGTCAGCACCACCCGGGACGCGGTGCCCAGCCGGGACAGCACCGTGAGCAGGACGTTGCGTTCCAACGACTGGGCCTCGTCGACGATCACGAAGCTGTCGTGCAGCGAGCGGCCGCGGATGTGGGTCAAGGGCAGCACCTCGAGCATCCCCCGCGCGAGGATCTCGTCCATCGTGTCCTGGCTGACCAGCGCGCCGAGGGTGTCGAAGACGGCCTGCGCCCAGGGCGCCATCTTCTCGCTCTCGCTGCCCGGCAGGTAGCCGAGCTCCTGGCCGCCGACGGCGTAGAGCGGCCGGAAGACGACGACCTTGCGGTGCTGCTGGCGTTCCAGCACGGCTTCGAGTCCGGCGCACAGCGCGAGCGCCGACTTGCCGGTGCCGGCCCGGCCGCCGAGCGAGACGATGCCGACGTCGGGGTCGAGCAGCAGGTCGAGGGCGATGCGTTGTTCGGCGGAGCGTCCGTGCAGCCCGAACGCCTCGCGGTCCCCGCGGACCAGTTTCACCTGCTTGTCGGCGGTGATCCGGCCCAGCGCGGCGCTCGATCCTCCGAGCAGCCGGACCCCCGTGTTGCAGGGGAGTTCACGGGCCGCCTCGTGGTCGAGGAGACCGTCGCGGAAGAGGACGTCGACCTCCTCGGCAGTGACGTCGAGGTCGGCCATGCCGGTGAACCCGGTGCTGACGACGTCCTGGGCGTGGTACTCGTCGGCGGGCAACCCGACTGCGGCGGCCTTGACGCGCAGCGGCATGTCCTTGGTGACGAGCACGATCTCCCGGGTGCCGGCGGCCTCTGCCTGCAGGTTGAGCGCGCAGGCGAGGATCCGGCTGTCGTTGCTGTCGGTGCGGAATCCCGCCGGAAGCACGCTGGGGTCGGTGTGGTTCAGCTCGACGTGCAGGGTGCCGCCGGACTCGCCGATCGGAATCGGTGCGTCGAGGCGGCCGTGCTTGATGCGCAGCTCGTCGAGCTGACGCAACGCCGTACGCGCGAACCAGCCGAGTTCCGGGTGGTTGCGCTTGCCTTCGAGTTCAGAGATGACCACCAGGGGCAGGACGACCTCGTGCTCGTCGAACCGGGTCAGGGACCACGGGTCGGACAACAGCACGGAGGTGTCGAGCACGTAGCAGCGGGCCGGAGTGCCAGACGGGGCGTCGATGCTCTCCGGGACGAAGGCGGTGCGACGGTCGGTCACGGGTGCTCCTTGTGGACGCGACACCACGCCCAACTCTCTGGTGGGCCGGCCGGCCCCTGACGGGACACTCGACGACTCGCTGCTCGTCGCCCAGCGCCCGTGAGGGCCGGGTGCCGGCCCCCTCGGGTGCAACACACCACGACCAGGGCCTCCCCGGGCGGTCCGCATCGGGTGCGTCCCGCCACCGTGAACGCTACTAGCGGTCACCCGGGTGCGGTCAACAGCAACACCGCGTGGCGAAGAACGCGCGTCACCAGATTTAACGGTTCGGACTACCGCTCGTCGCTCTCCGCTCACCGCTGACCGGCCCGATTTCTGGTAGGCCCGGGCCGTTGGCCCCGGATGGTGGCCACCCGGACGGCTCAGCGGCGACTGAGCTGTGTGGACCTGCGACCGCGCCCCGCACGTCCCCGCGCAGCTGCGCGGGGACGTGCGGGGCGTCGAGGAGCCGGCGGTAGCGGGCGACGGGATCGGGTCCCGCGGCGAGCCAGGCGCGGACGAGCGCCTCCCCCTCGACGTAGGCCGTCGTGTAGCCGCGCCACCGGGGATCGACGACGAACCGCAGCAGGACGTGGGCGCGCGCGTCGTCGACGAGCAGCCATCGACGGAGGTGGCGCACGGCGTCGTCGAGGGTGGCGCCGCGGTCGTGGAGCATGAGTGCGGCATCCTGACGGACAGGGGCGAGGTCTCGCAGCGCGGTCTCGACGGCCTGGGAGAGCTCACCGTCGCAGTGGACACCGGCCTCGGTGAGGACGTCGGCGACCCACGGGCCCCAGTCCAGCCCTCCGACGACGTCGAGTCCCGTGTCGGCGGCACCTTCGGTGACGAGGCTGTGCGGCGACGGGGTGACGACGACGTCGCGTTCCGGTTCGCCGCAGCGGCGGACGCCGCGGACGAGGCAGTGCTCGGTGTGGTGGCCGGGGTAGATCTCGTGGGCGACGAGCGCGGCGAGCTGGGTGGCGCGCAGGCCGGCGTCGGTGGTGATGCGGACGTGGGAGCGCAGGCCGCACAGGTGCCGGGTGAGGCCGGTCCACGGCCGGTCGCTCACGAGCTCGATGTCGACGTGTTCGTCGTCGGGGAGGCCGAACAGCTGGTGGGTGCGGTCGCGCAGCGCCGCGGTGAGGGCGTCCACGGCGGCGGCGATCCGGTCGGGCCGGACGGTCTCGCGGCGACGGAAGGCGCCGAGGCGGTCGGCGAGGGTGCCGTGGCCGGGCAGCAGGGTGTCGAGCCGGGCGTGGGCGGCGCGGTAGCGGTCCTGGTCGGGCGCGACACCGTCGAGGTCGACGTCGAGGGTCGCGCTGACCTGGTCGACGAACCCGACGTGTTCACCTGCGGCTCGCCGCGCGTGACAGTGCAGGGCGCGCAGCTGGGCGTCGAGGAACCCCGTTCGGGTGATGCCGAGCTCGGCGGCGGGCAGCCGACGACGCAACCGAACGGCGGTGCGGGCGAGCTCGGCGGGGTCGGGCGTGGGTCCGTCGGCGGCGTGTCGGCGTAGCGCCTGGTCACCGGTCCAGGTGTCGACGATCCCCGGGACGAGCCGGTCGAGCCTGAGCGCGAGCAACGCGTAGTCACGAGGGACCAGGCTCGGCGGCATCGCCGCACCGTACGCGCAACCGACGGGTGACGTGGCGCCGTCGCGTGATCGAGCCTGAACTACAGAGCGTGCACCTATGAAAGGATACTGGTCCGTTCGTGTGTAATGCAATTACTCTGCGTAGAGAGAATTGGGCTTCGGTGCGGCTCGCAACCCCCACAACTGCACTCGATCGAGTGCGTAACTAAACGTAAAGTACTGGCATCACACGATAGTGGTACGAGAGTTGGTGTACGGGAAGGCGGCCGATAGCTTTTCCTCAGTCAACGCGGGCTCCCCGGTCGGGCGTTGACACGGACGGCGTCGGCTCCGGCCGACACCAGAAGACCAACAGGAGATAAACGTGCTGAAGAAGGCTGGAATCATCGCGGCCACCGCCACTGCGGGCCTGCTCGCGGTCAGCCCCCTCGCCTTCGCCGGCGAGGCCGGCCACGGCCACGGTGGCCACGGTCACGGCCACGACAGCGACCAGGTGAACTCCAACAAGGAGATCCACCAGGGCCTCGTCAACGTCTCGGACAACAACATCAACGTCCCGGTCACGGCGTGCGGCAACAACCTGCCGATCAACGTGCTCGGCGTCCAGGTCTCGGACGTCACCGCCAACCTGACCGGCGCCCTGGGCCTGCTGGGCGGGGCGGACGCGAGCAGCGCGGCCGACCAGTCGCAGGACCGCTCCTGCGACGTTGCGGCCGCCGCGGGCGACAGCTCCTCGCAGGCGAACGACTGAGCTTTCTAGCTCAGCACGTAGGGCCCCGGACGATCCGTCCGGGGCCCTACGTCTTTGTGCAGCAGATTCACCCGGTCACGACCCTCACATCCGCCGGAATTCGAGTTCACTCGAACGTGGGACGTAACCCGGAACACAACACGTCAATTACACGATCGGGTTACTGGGTTTGGTTCGTGCTCGCCGGGCCGATACATTTTCCCCAGTCAGCACGGCTCCCCCGTCAGGTGCTGGCAACGTTTCGGAGTCGGGTTCCGATTCCAGATGACCAACAGGAGATAAACGTGCTGAAGAAGGCTGGAATCGTCGCGGCCACCGCCACCATGGGCCTGCTCGCGCTGTCCCCGCTCGCCTTCGCGACCGAGGGCCACCACGGGCACGGCGGCGGCGACCAGGTCAACTCCAACGAGGAGCTGCACCAGGGCCTCGTCAACGTCTCGGACAACAACGTCAACGTCCCCGTCACCGCGTGCGGCAACAACCTGCCGATCAACGTCCTGGGCGTTCAGGTCTCCGACATCACCGCCGACCTGACCGGCGCCCTCGGCCTCCTGGGTGGCACGGCTGACGCGGCCAGCGCGGCCGACCAGTCGCAGGACCGTGGCTGCGACGTCGCGGCTGCCGCCGGCGACACCTCGTCGCAGGACAACAGCTGATCTCTGCTCCAGAGCAGAACGAAGGGCCCAGGACTTCTCGTCCTGGGCCCTTCGTCTGTGCGGTGGACCTCTGCGGAGGCCGGATCTGCGCGAACACCGCACGCGGCAGGGGGCGCCCCTTCCACGAATTACACCCGATCGGGTGCGTAACCCGTGGAAAGGCACGTCAACTACACGATCGAGTTACGTGGTTTGGATCAGGAACGGCATTCCGGATAAGTTTTTCTCAGCCAGCACGGCTCCCCCGTCAGGTGCTGGCACGTGTGAGGAATCGGCTCACGCCGATCCGAAGACCAACAGGAGATAAACGTGCTGAAGAAGGTCGGAATCGTCGCGGCCACCGCCACCGCGGGCCTGCTCGCGGTCGCCCCGCTCGCCTTCGCCCACGAGGGTGGCGACCAGGTCAACTCCAACAAGGAGCTGCACCAGGGCCTCATCAACGTCTCGGACAACAACGTCAACGTGCCGGTCACGGCGTGTGGCAACAACCTCCCGATCAACGGTCTCCTGGCCGTCCAGGTCTCGGACGTCGTCGCCGACCTGACCGGTGCCGCCAACGGCTCCGCGGCCAGCGACGCCGACCAGTCCGAGGACCGCTCCTGTGGCGTGGCTGCCGCCGCCGGCGACACCGACTCGCAGAGCAACGGCTGAGCTCTTTCGCTCAGCGCCTGACGCGACTGCTTCATTCAGCGCGTACGCGGAAGTGGCGCCGGACTTCGGTCCGGCGCCATTTTCGTGCGCCCAGAACAAATTGCCGATGCACATTTCCGGGCGCGGAGTCCGCGAAGAGTCAGGACCCGAAGCGCCGGTGTCGTGCGGCATAGTCGCGAAGTGCACGGAGGAAGTCGACCCGCCGGAACTCCGGCCAGTACGCCTCGCAGAACCAGAACTCCGAGTGCGCCGACTGCCACAGCAGGAAACCGGAGAGCCGTTGCTCCCCCGAGGTCCTGATGATGAGGTCCGGGTCGGGCTGGCCGGAGGTGTAGAGGTGCGCGGCGATGTGGTCGACGTCGAGGACGTCGGCCAGCTCCTCGATCGTCGTCCCCGACTCGGCGTGCTGGAGCAGGAGCTTGCGCACGGCGTCGGCGATCTCCTGACGGCCGCCGTAGCCGATGGCGACGTTGACCTGCAGGCCGGTCCGGCCGACGGTGCGCGAGGTGGCCGCGGCGAGCCGGGCGCCGATCTCGGACGGCAGGAGCTCGAGGGCGCCGACGACACGCAGCTGCCACGGCCGTCCCGGGCCGGCGAGGTCGTCGACTACGTCGGCGATGATCTCGAGAAGCGGCTCGAGCTCGTCGGCGGCGCGGGTGAGGTTGTCGGTCGAGAGCAGGAACAGGGTGGCGACCTCGACATCGGCCTCGCGACACCATTCGAGCAGGTCGCCGATCTTGGCCGCGCCCACGCGATGGCCGTCGTTCACGTCGACGAGCCCGGCGTCACGAGCCCACCGCCGGTTGCCGTCGAGCATGAGTGCGACGTGCCGGGGTCGTTCCGCTGCCCCGAGCCGTCGCGCCAGGCGGCGTTCGTAGACCGAGTACAGGAGGTCGCGCACGCCCACGGCCCGAGAGCCTACGCGCGCGCGGGTCGGGCGTAGAGATCCGGAGCCGCGAGTTCACGTCCGCGGCACGTCGGGGACATGGCTGGTGCCGTAATCTCGACAGGGTGACAGTCGGGACCATGGCTCAGCCGCCGTCGCCCGCGTTCGTCAAGCCGCGAATGCGGGGCTGGCTGCATTTCTGGTCGTTCGCGGTGTCGATCCTGGCGGCCGCGGCGTTGATCTCGGTCGCCGCGTCCCTGGTGGGTGCGGGTGCCGCGCTGGCGACGGCCGTCTACAGCGGCACGATCCTCGGGTTGTTCGGCGTCAGCGCGCTCTACCACCGCCGCACGTGGACGACGACCCGGTCGCGGATGGTCATGAAGCGGCTCGACCACTCCATGATTTTCCTGTTCATCGCGGGGACGTACACGCCGGTGGCGGCCCTGGCGATGCAGCCGTCGACTGCCCGTTGGGTGCTGTTCACCGTGTGGGGCGGCGCGCTGGCCGGCGTCGTGCTCAAGATGGCCTGGCCGAGCGCGCCGTCGTGGTTCGCGGTGCCCATCTACGTGGCACTGGGCTGGGTTGCGGTCTTCGTCTTCCCGGAGATGCTGCGCACCGGCGGAGTCGCGGCATTCGTCCTGGTCGTCGCAGGTGGCGCGCTCTACACCCTCGGTGCCGTCTTCTACGCGACGAAGTGGCCGAACCCGTGGCCCGCGACGTTCGGGTACCACGAGTTCTTCCACGCGGCGACGGTGCTGGCCGCCGCCTGCCACTACATCGCGATCTGGCTGGTCCTGTTCGCGGGCTGACCGGGTCGAGCGGGCCGGCTGGAGCCGGGGCAGGTCACTCCCCCGTCGGGCCCTTGGTCCGCAGCTCGTCGACCTTCGCCATCGCATCGCGCAGCTCACCCAGCCACTCCTCGGCGTGCTCGCCGACGAGCCGGACCGCCCACGCCAGCGCGTCGGAACGGGAGCGGGCGACACCGGAGTCGACCAGGGTGTCGAGCACGATGCGCTCGGGCTGGCGCAGCCGCGTCATGACAGGCACCGAGGCCGTGGTGAACAGCTCGGTAACGTCGCCGATGCGCGCACCCCAGGCGACCTTGCGCTGGTAGCGGTGCTCGGCCTGCAGGGCGATGTCGATGCGTTCGTCGCGGGTGTCCTCGCGGAAGCGCGAGATGCGCCCGGACGCGGCGGCGAGGCGTTCGGCGTGGCCGGCCTCGGTGTCGGCGAAGTCGCCCTCGGGTGCGGTGAGCTCGCCGACGACGACGATCTCCTCGCGGTCGACGGTGACCTCCGGTGTCCCGACGAACCAGCCGTCGGGCAGGCGTCCGGAGAGCCAGGCCGCGGCGTCATCGGCGCCGGGCAGGTCGGACTGCTGCCAGCCGCCGCGGCCGGGGCCCCGGCCCCGTCCGCCGCCGTGCCATCCGCGGTGCATGCGTCCCGACATGGGGTCCTCCTCGTGTGTCGAGCCACTCGTTCCAGCGGCTCGATTACGAGATTACACAGCTACACCTGTAACGGCTTGCAGATCCCGCGGTGTTCGCCGACGGCGGACGCCCCCGGACACTCACAGGGTTTCGCCGAGGGCTGCCGTCAGCTCGTCGACGCCCGTGACGGGCCGGTCGCAGACGAACCCCCGGCACACGTACGCCGCGGCGGCACCGTCGACCAGCGGTCGCTCGGCCAGCAGGGGCACGCCCTCGGCGTCGGGTGGCCCGGCGACGACCACCGTCCCCCCGACCGACGCGCTCCGCGCCACCGCCACGAGCGACGAACGCTCCGCGGCCGACGATCCGACGATCGCCACCTGCACCGGCCCGGCCACCATCGCCTCCGCGACGGTCAGCCAGTGCCCGGCGAACCGGGGATGGCGCTCGGCGAGTGTGCCGACCGTCGCCACCGTGGCCTCCGCGGCGTCCCGGTAGCGGGCGGAGTCGGCCGGAGCGGCCAGCACGGACGCCGTCACCAGTGCACCGGCCAGCGCGGACGCCCCGCAGGGCGAGGCGTTGTCGGTCAGCTCGCGCGGGCGATGCAACAGCTGCTCGGCGTCGTCGGCGGTGTCGTACCAGCCACCGTGCGTCGACGGGTCGGAGAAGTGCGTCAGCGCGACGTCCAGCAACCCGGTGGCCTGGCCGAGCCGCGCGGGGTCGCCGGTGGCCTGGTGCAGGGCGAGCAGGCCGTCCGCGAGCAGGGCGTGGTCCTCCAGCACGGCCGCCGCGGCGCCGACGACCCCGCCTCGCGACGACCGGCGCAGCCGCCCGTCGACGACGTGCAGCCGCAGCAGCAGGTCGGCCGCCTCACCGGCCGCGACCACCCAGCCGGGCCGGTCGAGCGCGGCGCCACCCTCGGCGAGGGCGAGAATCGCCATCCCGTTCCACGACGTCACGATCTTGTCGTCGCACGCGGGCTGGGGACGCCGGTCCCGGGCAGCGAGCAGGCGGTTCCTGACCGAGGACCAGCGCGCGGCGTCGGACGGGTCGGCCGGCAGCTGCAACGTCGACATGCCGTGCTCGAAGGTGCCCTCGTCGGTGACGCAGAGCAGCTCGGCGGCCCAGCCGGCATCGGCGTCGCCGAGGACGTCCCGCAGCTGGGAAGGCGTCCACGCGTAGGTGAGTCCCTCGACGCCGTCGGTGTCGGCGTCGAGTGCGGACGCGAACCCGCCCTCGGCCGTGCGCAGGTCGCGCAGCAGGAACGCGGCGGTCTCGTCGGCGACCCGCAGCGCGAACGCCGAGCCGGTGGTCCGCGCGAGGTGGGCGTAGACGCGCAGCAGCAGGGCGTTGTCGTAGAGCATCTTCTCGAAGTGCGGGACCACCCAGCCGGCGTCGACGCTGTATCGCGCGAACCCGCCCGCGAGCTGGTCGAAGAGCCCACCACGGGCCATCCGCCGGGCTGTCGTCGCCACGAACGACAGCGCAGGCGCGGACCCGGTGCGCTCGTGGTGGCGCAGCAGGAACTCCAGCACCATCGACGGCGGGAACTTGGGCGCGCCGCCGAACCCCCCGGCCTGCTCGTCGAAACCCTGGGCGAGCGTGGCGACGGCGGCGTCGAGCGTGCCCTCCCCCACGGCCGCGGGCGGCAGCGCGGTGACCGCCGACTCCGCGAGCCGGGCCGCCATCTCGCCGGCGGCGCCGCGCACCCGGTCGCGGTCGTCGGTCCAGGCGGCGGTGACGGCGTCGAGCAGCTGCCGGAACGACGGCGTGCCGCGCCCGGGCGTCGCCGGGTAGTAGGTGCCGCAGTGGAACGGCTCACCGACCGGGGTCAGGAAGCACGTCATGGGCCAGCCGCCCTGACCGGTCATGGCCTGGGTGGCACCCATGTAGACGGCGTCGATGTCGGGCCGCTCCTCGCGGTCGACCTTGATCGCGACGTAGCCGGTGTTGACCTGCGCCGCCGTCGCCGCGTCCTCGAACGACTCGTGCGCCATGACGTGACACCAGTGGCAGGCGGCGTAGCCGACGGAGAGCAGGATCGGGACGTCGCGGCGCTGCGCCTCGGCGAACGCCTCGTCGGACCATTCCCACCAGTCGATGGGGTTGTCGGCGTGCTGGAGCAGGTACGGGCTGGTCGCCGCAGCCAGGCGGTTCGGCATGTGCCGAGCCTGTCAAACACACCCGGGGTTGGGCTTGTCGGGGACCGCCGGTACCGACGAGAGTGGCGCCCATGGCCGTCAGGAGATGGGACGAGCTCAGCCCGCAGGTACGTCGTCTGCTCGTCGCCGCGGGGTCGGTGGACGCGGTGCTGCGGGCGGTGGCGCTCGTCGACGTGCGCCGCCGACCGGCCGACCGGGTCCGTGGCCCGAAGTGGGTGTGGGCGACCGCGCTGTCCGTGGTCAGCTCGGCGGGTCTCCTGCCGCTGGCCTGGTTCGTGCTGGGACGACGCCGGTAGCGGCGATCAGTCCTTGCGGGTGCTCGTGTCCCCGTCGGCGACCGGCTCCGTGCCGTCGGAGGACTCGGCGGGCTCCTCGTCGAACGACTTCGGCAGCCGCTTGAGCCGCCGGCTCATCGAGACGATCAGCAGGACCGTCGAGATCCCCAGCAGGATGATGACGACGAGCGCGATCGGCGATGCCTTGCCGAACTCCTCGCCCTTTCCGGGCGGGGGCTCCGGGTCCTGCGCGGGGACGACGACCGCGGCCACCTGGGCGTCCACGGGCACCACCCCGAGATCGACCAGCAGCACCGCACACCTCCGTCGAGCCGTCCCGACGCGACGCCGGGGGCGCCGATCGGCCTGCCCCTGACCGGCGGCAGACCCCCCACAACCTACGCACCCCCGCCGGGCCCGCGCGTGGCGGCCCTGCGCCGGGCCGCGGGGGCCGCTGTGGCACGCTCCGCCGGTCGCGACCGGACCGACACAGGAGGTCCCCGACCGTGGGCTCACCGTTGACGACGACCCGCCGCTCCCTGCACGGCATCGCCGAGCTGCTGCTCGCGGGTCCGCAGTACCGATCGTCGGGGACCGTCCGGCTGCAGGTGACGTCGGGTGGGTTCGGCCAGGTCGCCGGCCCGCTGCGGGTGCAGGGCGCCGATCTGGTGTGGGAGGACGACCACCATCCGCTGGCCGGCACGATCCGCGACCTCGCGGTGTGGGCCGGGGTCGAGCCCGGCGCGCCCGACGGCCTCTACTCCGACGGCTCGGACGTCGACCTCGACGAGACCCTCGGCGTCGATCCCTCGGAGGCCGACGTGCTGCAGGGCTGGTTCGCCCTCGGCGACGCCGCCCTGCGCGTCCTCGGCGATGCGGCGGACGTCGGTGAGCCGGTGCTGTGGCCCGAGCACTTCGACCTGGCCGTGACGGTCGACCGGGTCAACTACGGCGTCTCCCCCGGCGACGCGTCGCTGCCCGAGCCCTATGCCTACGTCGGCCCGTGGGACCGCCGCGAGAGCGAGTTCTGGAACGCGCCGTTCGGGGCGTTCCGCACGGCCGTGGAGCTCCCCGACGTCGAGGCGCTCGCGGACTTCTTCCGGACCGGCCAGGCCGCGGCCCGCGCCTGACCTGCGGGTCTCAGCCGACCTTGACGGTGTCGGCCGAGGGCACCAGGCCCGCGAACAGGTCGTCCTCGGGAGTCGGCGAGTCGACCAGCGAGCGGACGAGCTCGTAGTCCTCGGTCGGCCACACCTCGCTCTGGATCTCCGGCGGGACGAAGAACCAGCGGCTCGTCGGGTCGATCTGGGTGGCGTGCGCCTTGAGCGCCTCGTCACGGACGGGGAACCACTGGTCGCACCGCACCCGGCTGGTGACGCGCAGGCCCGGGTCCTTGCGGTCGTCCTGCCAGCGCTCGAGCCACTCCGCGTAGGGCGACTCGAGGCCGCGGGCGAGCAGTGCCTCGTGGAAGGCCACCATGCGGGCCCTGGAGAAGCCGTGGGAGTAGTAGAGCTTCAGCGGCTGCCACGGCTCGCCCACGTCGGGGAACCGATCGGGGTCGCCCGCCGCGTCGAACGCCGCCATCGACACCTCGTGGGTGCGGATGTGGTCCGGGTGCGGATAGCCGCCGTTCTCGTCGTAGGTGACCAGGACGTGCGGGCGCTCGGCGCGGATCAGCCGGACCAGGCGCTCGGTGGCCTCCTCGAGGTCGACCAGGGCGAAGCAGCCCTCGGGCAGCGGCGGCTTCGGGTCGCCCTCGGGGAGCCCGGAGTCCACGAAGCCGAGCCAGTGGTGGCGGACGCCGAGGATCTCGGCGGCGCGGGCCATCTCGGCCTTGCGCACACCTGTCAGGTCGGCCACGACCTCCGGACGATCCATGGCCGGGTTGAGGATGCTGCCACGCTCCCCACCGGTGCAGGTCACGACGATGACCTCGTGCCCCTCGGCGACGTAGCGCGCCGCGGTGGCCGCGCCCTTGCTCGACTCGTCGTCCGGGTGGGCGTGCACGGTCATCAGCCGGAAGCGCGGACCGTCCGCCTCGGCAGCTCGCATCTCGGGATGGCTCATGGGTGGGACGTCGGTCCTTCCGGTCACGTCGGTGCGGCGGCGGGACGTGTCGCCCGTTCGCCGGTGCCGATGGTTGCAGAACCCACCGGCAGCCTCTGCGGTGCCCAACGCACGTCGGGCCCTACCTCTTCCCGGCCCCCGCGTGGCGCCTGCGTGACGGCTCCGCGCGGCACAACCGTCCGCCGCGCCGTTCGCCACCGCACGATGTCGCGGAGGGGCCCCGGAGCACCCCGACTATCGTCCGACACCAGTCCTCTACCTGCGAATACACGGTGCTGGGAACTTCGGTGGAGCCCCAACCGTTCGTCGAAAGAAGACGACGAACGGCATACCCCGTGTTACTGTGAGCGACACACGGCCCGCCAAGGCGGACCGTGTTTTTCCTTACTCGGGGCTATGCCACAACCGCGGCATGCCCGACTGTGCCGCGGCAACCGGTCCTTGCCATGCACGGGACCCGGACGGCTGGAGGAGTGATGACCGTGACGGACACCCAGGTGACCTGGTTGACCCAGGACGCTTTCGATCGGCTCAAGAGCGAGCTCGACCAGCTGATCGCGAACCGCCCCGTCATCGCCGCCGAGATCAACGCCCGTCGTGAGGAGGGCGACCTCAAGGAGAACGGCGGCTACCACGCCGCGCGTGAGGAGCAGGGCCAGCAGGAGGCGCGCATCCGCCAGCTCCAGGAGCTGCTCCGCACCGCCCAGGTCGGCACCGCGCCCAGCAGCACCGACGTCGCCTCCCCCGGCACCGTCCTCACCGTCAAGTACGACGACGACGACACCGAGAAGGTCCTGCTCGGCTCCCGCGAGGAGGGCTCGCACGGCGACCTGCAGGTCATCTCGCCGAACTCGCCGCTGGGTGCGGCCCTGCTCGGTGCCAAGGTCGGCGAGACCCGCGAGTACTCCCTGCCCGACGGCGGCACGATGAAGGTCACGCTCGCGGGCGTGGCGCCCTTCACCGGCTGATCCGGGCGGTCCGGCAGACCCCCGGCCGCGCCGGAAGTCCGCGTCAGGACGTCCGCCTCAGGACCCCGTACCCCACGGCGCTCCGGCCACGTCGAACACGGCGTGGCCGGAGTTCCGCAGCGCGCCCACGATCGCGGCGCAGTGCTCGGAGCCACGCGTCTCCAGGCTGATCTCGACGTCCACGTCGCCCAGCGGGATCGCGGCCGAGATCCGGGTGTGCTCGACGTCGACGACGTTGGCGCCCAGGCCACCGACCTGCGTGAGCAGCTCGGCCAGTGCGCCGGGCCGGTCGTCGACACGCACACGCATCGACAGGTAGCGCCGCGCCGCGGCCATGCCGTGCTCGATGACGTGCAGCAGCACCAGCGGGTCGATGTTGCCGCCGGACAGCACGGCGACGGCGGGGGTCGGGAACCGGTCCGGGTGCTCCAGCAGCGCGGCAACTGCGGCCGCGCCCGCGGGCTCGACGAGCACCTTCGCGCGCTCCAGACAGTGCAGCAGGGCCCGCGCCAGCGCGTCCTCGCCGACGACGACGAACTCGTCGACCAGTGCCGCGACCTGCGGGTAGGTCACGCTGCCGGGGACGCCGACCGCGATTCCGTCGGCGATCGTGCGCATCCGGTCCAGCGCGACGGGGCCGCCGTGGCGCAGCGACGCGGGCCATGCGGCGGCCGCTGCGGCCTGCACCCCGACGACCCGAGCGTCCGGGCGGCGGGCGCGGACCGCGGCGGCGACCCCGCCGAGCAGCCCGCCGCCGCCGGTCGGCACGAGGACGGTCGCGACGTCGGGCACGTCGTCGAGGATCTCCAGCCCGACCGTGCCCTGGCCGGCGATGACGTCGGTGTGGTCGAAGGGGTGCACGAGCACCGCGCCGGTCTCGGAGGCGAACTCGACGGCGGCGGCGAGGCTGCCGTCGATCGTGTCCCCGACGAGCCGGACCCGGGCCCCGTAGCCGCGGGTGGCGTCGACCTTGGGCAGCGCGGCGCGCTCGGGCATGAACACGGTGGCCTCGACGCCGAGCAGCCGCGCGGCGAGCGCGACGCCCTGGGCGTGGTTGCCGGCGCTGGCGGCGACCACGCCGCGGGCGCGTTCCTCGTCGTCGAGACGGGAGAGCCGGGTGTAGGCGCCCCGGATCTTGAACGACCCCGTCCGCTGCTGGTTCTCGCACTTGAGCCACACCGGGCCGCCGGCGATCTCGCTCAGCGCCCGCGCCGGCAGCGTCGGGGTACGCCGGACGACGCCGACGAGCAGGTCACGGGCCGCTTCGACATCGGCGACCGTGACCGGGGGCGGGGCGGGCTGGCGGTCGGCGGTCACCGCGGCATCCTCTCAGGCGTGCCCGGACCTGCCCGGGTAGCCTCGGCCCCGTACGCCACGGGGGTCGCCGGCGTCACAGGGGAGGTCGCATGACTCGGCTGCGGGCAGTGGTCCCGCTGCTGGCCGCCGGTGTGCTGGCGGTGCTGGCGGTCCTCACGGTGCGCAGCGCGGGCTGCGACGACCCGGGCCGCTACGAGCTGCGCGGCGGCACCTACGAGCTGGTCGGCGGCTGCATCGCGCCGGGCGACGTGCTCGTCCCGCAGCCGACGCCGATGCTGCCTCCGGACGCCGACGCCCCCGCGAAGAGCTAGTCGGACAGGCGCCCCGGCTCAGACACGGCCGAGCTCACACACGGCCCAGCGCCCCGCGCAGGTCCTCCAGCAGGTCGTCGATGTCCTCGATGCCGACCGAGAGCCGGATGAGGTCGTCCGGCACCTCCAGCACCGAGCCGGCGACCGACGCGTGCGTCATCTCGCCGGGGTGCTCGATCAGCGACTCGACGCCACCGAGCGACTCGGCGAGGGTGAACAGCTCCGTCCCGGCACAGACGGCCAGTGCGGCCTCCTTGCCCGCCGCGACCCGGAACGACACCATCCCGCCGAAGCGGCGCATCTGCTTGGCCGCGGTCTCGTGGCCGGGGTGCGTGGGCAGCCCCGGGTAGAGCACCTGCGACACCGCGGGGTGCGCGGCGAGCATCTCGGCGACCCGCTCGGCGTTGTCGCTGTGGCGCTCCATGCGCACCGCGAGGGTCTTCACCCCGCGCAGGGTGAGCCACGCGTCGAACGGGCCGGGCACGGAACCGACCGAGTTCTGCGTGAACCTGATCTGCTCGGCGAGCTCGTCGTCGTCGAGTACGAGCGCGCCACCGACGACGTCGGAGTGCCCGCCGACGTACTTCGTCGTCGAGTGCAGGACCACGTCGGCGCCCAGCGCCAGCGGGTTCTGCAGGTACGGCGAGGCGAACGTGTTGTCGACGACGAGCCGGGCCCCGCCCGCGTGGGCGACCTCGGCGACGGCGGTGACGTCGGCGATGCCCAGCAGCGGGTTGGTCGGCGTCTCGCACCAGACGAGCTTCGTCGTCGGCCGCAGCGCGTCGCGCAGTGCGGCGACGTCGCCGAGGTCGACGGTGGAGTACTCGACGCCCCACTGCGTGAGGACCTTGTCGATGATCCGGAACGTGCCGCCGTAGGCGTCGTGCGGGATGACGACGTGGTCACCGGGGCGCAGCTGGACCCGCAGCGCGACGTCGGCGGCGCCCATGCCGGACCCGAACGCGAACGCGTGCCGGGCCCCCTCGAGCGCGGCCAGACACTCCTGCAGCGCGCTCCGCGTCGGGTTGGCGGCCCGGGAGTACTCGTAGCCGCCGCGGGGGCTGTTCACCTCGTCCTGGATGAACGTCGACGACGGATGGATCGGCACGATGACGGCGCCGGTCGTCGGGTCGGGCTCCTGGCCCGCGTGGATGGCGTTGGTGGAGAAGCCGCGCATGGGGGCACGCTACGCGGGCCCGCACGGCCCCCTCCGACCGGCCGACCCGCGCGGGCCGGTCAGCGGGTCAGTGCAGCGACCCCAGGAACGCGAGCACGTCCGACCGGGTCACGACACCCGCGGGCATGCCGTCGACGATCACCAGCGCCGCGTCGGCGGAGACGAACGCGCTCATCGCGCTCTCCAGCGACTCCCCGGAGCCGAGTGTCGGCAGCGCGGGCGACATGTGCTTGTCGAGCCGGTCGGTCAGCTGGGCGCGGCCGGTGAACAGGGCGTCGAGCAGGTCGCGCTCGACGACCGCACCGGCGACCTCGGCAGCCATCACCGGCGGCTCGGCCTTCACGACCGGCATCTGCGAGACGTGGAACTCCCGCAGGTAGTGCACGGCGTCGGCAACGGTCTCGTTGGGGTGGGCGTGCACGAGGTCGGGGATGGAGCCGTCCTTGCGGCGCAGCACGTCGCCGACGGTGGCGCCCTCCGTCGGGGGCAGGAAGCCGTAGCCCGACATCCAGCTGTCGTTGAACACCTTGCCGAGGTAGCCGCGGCCGCCGTCGGGCAGCAGCACGACGACGACCGAGCCCTCCGGCGCCGTCTCGGCGACCCGCAGCGCAGCGACCACGGCCATGCCGCACGAGCCGCCGACGAGCAGCGCCTCCTCGCGGGCGAGCCGGCGCGTCATGGCGAACGAGTCGCCGTCGGACACGGCCAGGATCTCGTCGCAGATGTCCTTGTCGTAGGTCGTCGGCCAGAAGTCCTCTCCGACGCCCTCCACCAGGTACGGACGTCCGGTGCCGCCGCTGTAGACAGAGCCGACCGGGTCGGCGCCGATGATCTGCACACGACCGTCGGACACCTCCTTGAGGTAGCGGCCGGTGCCGCTGATGGTGCCGCCGGTGCCGATCCCCGCGACGAAGTGCGTGATGGTGCCCTCGGTCTGCTCCCAGATCTCCGGGCCCGTGGCCCGGTAGTGCGACTCCGGGTTCTGCGGGTTCGCGTACTGGTTGGGCTTCCAGGCGCCGTCGATCTCGGAGACGAGCCGGTCGGACACGTTGTAGTACGAGTCGGGGTGCTCGGGCTCGACGGCCGTCGGGCACACGACGACCTCGGCGCCGTATGCCTTGAGCACGTTGCGCTTGTCCTCGCCGACCTTGTCGGGGCAGACGAACACGCACTTGTAGCCGCGGCGCTGGGCGATCATGGCCAGCCCGACGCCGGTGTTGCCCGAGGTGGGCTCGACGATCGTGCCGCCCGGGCGCAGCTCGCCCGACTTCTCCGCGGCGTCGATCATCCGGACCGCGATCCGGTCCTTCACGCTGCCGCCGGGGTTGAGGTACTCCACCTTGGCCAGCACGGGCACGTCGATACCCGTGCTCACCTGCCCGAGCTTGACCAACGGGGTGTTCCCGACCAGCTCTGACACGTGTTCGACGAAACGCATGGCGTCATCGTCGCACCCCCGTGTCCGACGCTCGGAGACAGGGATTCCGGGTGCCCGGTGTCCGGCAGGAAGCGGGTCCACTCGTCCGGGGTGACCGGATCGCCCGCGCCCGCGCACACCGCGGCGGCGAGGTAGCGGCCGCTCCCGGCCGTGGAAGTACGCCGCGTCCTCGGTCCGGTGGGCCGCGAGGCCGCTGTAGGGACACGGTGCCACTGACCGTTCCGTCAGGGCGGCGCCACCCGTGGGGCCGTCGGCACCGAGGGCTTCCACGATGCGGACCAGCCTGGGTGATGTGGCTCCGAACGATATCCACCGGGTGTACGAGTCTGTACGGATCCGCACCACCGACGGGTGGATCGACCCCGGAAGGGTGCCGCAGCAGCTACGCTCTGCCTCTTCACGGTGGCGGTGTCCGCGGAGGGCACGCCGAGGGGGAACACCGCTGACGTGACCGTTCGAACGCCATGGCCGGCGCCGGACGGTCCGCGACCCCGCGACGCCCGTCCACCGCCGGGCGCCGCGGGACCTCGGGCACAGGACCTGGGCGGCGCTCCCCGCGTGCCACAGAACGACGAAGGGCAGGTGGCCCGCCGGTGTACCCGATCGGCGGCACGAACGACGAGGACTCCCCCGAGCACGCCGGGCCACCACGAGGCGGCGCACGCTCCCCGGGCACGGACGCGCGTCCGTACGGTCCTCGTGTGAGCCCCGCCGGAGCACCGGGGACGGGCCCGCGGCGAGGCCGCCGGACCGGCCCGGTCCGCGGGCAGGACGGTCCCCCGCACGACGGGGCCACACCCGCCGAGCCCGACGTCCCGGCCGACGCGCTCTCTGCGGGACTGCTCGCGGGCGGTCTCCTCGACGGCCCGCTCGGGGCCACCGACCGGGCGCACGACGCCCCGGACACCGACGCCCCGAAGAGCCCCGGAACCGACCCCGTCGCCGCCGGGGCCCGGCCCGCAGCGCCGGGCCGGCGCGCCGCCGGCCCCCGCGACGACGCCCGCATCGACGACCTCGCCCACCGCGCCGCCGCCGGGGAGCGCAACGCGCTGCACGAGCTGCTGCGCCTCGTCGACCCGCTGGTCTTCCGCTACTGCCGCGCGCACCTCGGCAGCAACCGGATCGGTCTCGCCGGGCCCGAGGACGTCGCCCAGGAGGTCATGGTCGCCGTCTGCAAGGCGCTGCCCGGGTTCGACCGGTCCCGCAGCGTCTTCATGGCGTTCGTCTACGGCATCGCCGGCAACAAGATCGCCGACGCGTTCCGGGCCGCGGCCCGCGACCGGTCCGTGAGCACCGACGAGCTCCCCGAGGGCGTCGACCTCGCGGGCGGCCCGGAGGCCGAGGCGCTGCGTGACGACGCCGCCCGCCGGGTCGGGGCGCTGCTCGCCCGCCTCCCCGGGTCCGCCCGCACGATCCTCGTCCACCGGCTCGCGCTGAACTACTCGGCCGAGGAGACGGCGGCGCTGGTCGGCATGACCCCAGGCGCCGTCCGCGTCGCCCAGCACCGCGCGCTGCAGAAGCTGCGCGAGTGGATCACCCGCGGCGACTTCTGACCCGCGACCCGCCCGACCCCGCACACCCTCCCGACCCCGGCGCCCCACCCTCACGCCGAGCGCAGGTCCTGCGCTCGGTTCAGGCGCTCAGGGGGTCCGGCCCGCCCCCGTCACCTCGTCGAGCCTGCCGCGCAGGTAGTCGCGCTCCGCGTCGTTGCCGACGAGCTCCAGCGCCGCCCGGTACTCCGCAGCCGCCTCCTCCGCCCTGCCGAGCCGGCGCAGCAGGTCCGCCCGCGCCGCCGGCAGCAGGTGCGCGCCCTGCAGCCGCGGCTCGTCGCGCAGGTCGTCGAGCAGCGTGAGCCCCGCGGCGGGACCGTCGCGCATGGCGACTGCCACCGCCCGGTTGAGCGCCACCGACGGCGACGGCGCGATCCGCCCCAGCACGTCGTAGAGCGCGACGATCTGCGGCCAGTCGGTGGTCTCGACGTCCGCGGCCTCGACGTGCAGCGCCGCGATGGCCGCCTGCACCCCGTACGGGCCGGGGTCGCCGCCGGTCAGGGCACGCACGACCAGCGCCCGGCCCTCCTCGATGCGGTCGCGGTCCCACCGGGCGCGGTCCTGGTCGGCGAGCAGCACCAGCCGGCCGCCGTCGTCGACCCGCGCAGCGCGCCGGGCGTCGACGAGCAGCATGAGCGCGAGCAGGCCGGCGACCTCGCGTTGTTCGGGGAGCAGACGCAGGAGGATGCGGGTGAGCCGCACCGCCTCGTCGACGAGGTCGAGCCGTTGCAGCCCGGGGCCCGACCCGGCGGCGTAGCCCTCGGTGAACACCAGGTAGAGCACCCGCAGCACGCCGGGCAGCCGGTCCGCCAGCTCGTCGGCGGCGGGGACGCGGAAGGGTATGCGGACGTCGCGGATCTTGCGTTTGGCCCGGACGATGCGTTGGGCCATCGTCGCGGTCGGCACCAGGAACAGCCGCGCGACCTCCGGGGTGTCCATGCCACCGAGGCAACGCAGCGTCAGCGCGGTCCTGGCCTCCATCGGGAGCGCCGGGTGGCAGCAGGCGAAGAACAGCCGCAGGCGTTCGTCCGGGACGTCCTCGTCGTCGAGGGCGGTCGCGGGCGCGGGGTCGGCACGTTCGGCGTCGGCGCACAGCAGCGCGAGGCGGGCCGCGTAGGCCTGGTCCCGCCGCAGCCTGTCGACGGCCTTGCGCCGCGCCGTCGTCACGAGCCAGGCACCGGGCCTGCGGGGGACGCCGTCACAGGGCCAGTGCACGAGGGCGGCCTCGATGGCGTCGGCCGCGACCTCCTCGGCGAGGTCGAGGTCGCCGAACCCCCGGACGAGCGTCGCGAGGAGGCGGCCGTGCTCCTCGCGGAACACGGCCTCCACCCCCGCGACGTCGTCGGGCACGTCCTCAGCCCGCAGGGAACTCGTGGAGCGGCCGGACCTCGATGGTCCCGCCGTTCTGCGAGCCGGGGCAGCGGGCCGCCCAGTCGAGCGCCGAGTCGAGGTCGGGCACGTCGAGGACGTAGTAGCCGCCCAGGATCTCGCGGGTCTCGGCGAACGGGCCGTCGGTGACCAGGCGGGCGCCGTCGTCGTCGACGCGGACCGTGGTGGCGGTGGCGCGGCCCTGCAACGCGTCGCCCGAGATCCAGACGCCGGCCTCGGCGACCGCCTTGTTGAAGTTCTCGTACGCCTCCATCATCGGCGCCATCGCCGCCGGGTCGGGGGCCGTGGCGGGCTCGGTCACGTAGATGAGCAGCATGTACTTCACGGGATGCCTCCGGTTCGTCCGTGCCGCGGCGGGGTGCCGCACATCATGACGACGATCGGGCCGGCCCGGAATCGACAGGACGGGCCGGTCATTCCCGTTCGACGCGGCGCAGCCCCTTCCCGGGGTGCCAGAACTCGATCACCAGCCGGTCGCCCGCCTCGTTGAGGTGGGTGTGCACGACCTCGTCGAGGTCGGCGACGAACGCCAGTCCCTCGACCGGGCCCTCCAGGCCGCCGGTGCAGCGGGCCCGCCCCGCCACCTTGACCTCCCCCGGCCAGGTCGCGGGCGCGTCCTCCGGGGGGTCGACGGTCGCGCTGTGCAGGGCGAACCTGGGGTCGCGGAGCAGGTCGGCGCCCTTGCGGGCGTGCGGCATCGAGCCGAAGGTCAGGTCGTCGTCGGTGAAGGTGATCTCGATGCCGCTGATCCGCGGCGACCCGTCGGCCCGCAGGGTGGCCAGGGTGAGGTGCTTGCGCGCGGCGAGGATGCCGCGCGCGCGGGTGGCGAACTCCGGCTCGGCCTGCTCGATGTCGTTCCACGAGGTCATGGGTGGATCGTCTCGTTCATCACTGACAGTCCCCGTCAGGGATCACCGAACCGATTCCGAGACGTAAGGTCGACGCAGCCGTCCGACCGTTCGTTCATGTCCGACGTCACAGCTCGGACGACCAGAAGGAGCACCATGCCCGACGCCGTCATCGTTGCCGCCGCCCGGTCCCCGATCGGCCGCGCCCACAAGGGCTCGCTGGCCTCGATCCGCCCCGACGACCTCACCACACAGATCATCACCGCCGCGCTCGCGCAGGTCCCGCAGCTCGACCCCACGACGATCGACGACCTCATGCTCGGCTGCGGCCTCCCCGGCGGCGAGCAGGGCTTCAACATGGCGCGCGCGGTGGCCGTCGAGCTCGGCCTCGACACCGTCCCGGGCACCACCGTCACCCGCTACTGTTCGTCGTCGGTGCAGACGACCCGGATGGCCCTGCACGCCATCCGCGCGGGTGAGGGCGACGTGTTCGTCTCCGCGGGCGTCGAGACCGTCTCCCGGTTCACCAAGGGCAGCTCCGACGGCCTGCCCGACACCGAGAACCCGCTGTTCGCCCAGGCCCAGGCCCGTACGGCCGAGGTTGCGGCCACCGGCGCCGACACCTGGACCGACCCGCGCGCCGACGGCCTGCTGCCCGACGTCTACATCGCGATGGGCCAGACCGCCGAGAACGTCGCCCGGCTCGAGAACGTGAGCCGCGAGGACATGGACCGCTTCGGCGTCCGCTCGCAGAACCTCGCCGAGGCGGCCATCGCCGACGGCTTCTACGCCCGGGAGATCACCCCGGTCACGCTGCCCGACGGCACCGTCGTGTCCACCGACGACGGCCCCCGCGCCGGTGTCACCTACGAGGGCGTCGCCGGTCTCAAGCCCGTCTTCCGGCCCGACGGCCGCGTCACCGCCGGCAACTGCTGCCCGCTCAACGACGGCGCAGCCGCCCTGGTCGTCATGTCCGACACCCGCGCCCGCGACCTGGGCATCACGCCGCTCGCCCGGGTGCTCGCCACCGGCGTCACCGGCCTGTCCCCTGAGATCATGGGGCTGGGCCCGATCGAGGCCAGCCGGCAGGCGCTCGCCCGCGCGGGCATGACGATCGACGACGTCGACCTCGTCGAGATCAACGAGGCCTTCGCCGCGCAGGTCATCCCCTCGGCCCGCCACCTCGGCATCGACCCGCTCGACAACGACAAGCTCAACGTGCACGGCGGCGCCATCGCGGTCGGCCACCCGTTCGGCATGACCGGTGCGCGCATCACGAACACGCTGCTCAACGGTCTGCGTTCCCGCGACAGGACCATCGGCCTGGAGACGATGTGCGTCGGCGGCGGGCAGGGCATGGCGATCCTGTTCGAGCGCCTCAGCTGACCCTCTGAGTGGCCGCTGACCTCCGGGGAAGACCCGGGAACGGCGAGCGCCGCGGACCTGCTCGGGTGAGCGGGTCCGCGGCGCCGTCGGCCGGAAAGGGGGGATTCTCCCGGCCGGCCTCGGGTCGGGGCCGTGACCGGTGCTGTTGCTCCGGTCAGTTCCGGAAGTACGACAGCAGCCGCAGGATCTCGATGTAGAGCCACACGAGCGTCGTCATCAGGCCGAAGGCGATGTACCAGGCGAACTTCGCCGGGGCGCCGCCGCGGACCGCGCGGTCGGCCTGGTCGAAGTCCATGAGCAGGCTGAAGGCCGCGATACCGATGCAGACGATGCTGAACACCCAGGCCAGCGGCGACGTGGGTTCGCGCAGTCCGAAACCGGTGCCGTTGAACAGGCCGACGACCAGGTTCAGCAGCATCAGGCCGACGACGCCGATGAGCGCGCCCATGAGCCATTTGGTGAACCGCGGTGTCACGCGGACCGCACCGGTCTTGTAGACGACCAGCATCCCGACGAACACACCGGCGGTACCGACGACGGCCTGCAGGCCGATGCCCTGGAACTGCGTCCCGGCCAGCTCGAGCGCGCCGGTGATGCCGCCCAGTGCGACACCCATCGAGGCCGAGTAGATCAGCACGAGCGCCGGGTTGCTGCTCTGCTTGAAGATCACGATCAGCGAGACGACGAAACCGACGATGAACGCGGGCAGCGTCAGCCAGAACTGCTGGGACAGGGCCGTCGCGATGCCGGCGGCGAGGGCGACGCCGCCCGTGATCGCCGTCTTGATGACGACGTCGTCGATGGTCAGCCGGCGCTCGCCGGCGGCCGCGGGTCCGAAGCCGCCCTGCGAGGCGCGTGCGTCGGCCGCTGCAGCGCCGGCGCCCATGGCGCCCGCGTTGCGGTCGAAGTTGGCGTATCCGCCCTGCTGGGGCAGGTTGCGGAACGCCGGGTTGCTGGTGGTGCGCACCCTGGTCCTCCTACAGAACGGGTCGGGCCTTACGTGCAGTTCAACGCACGGTCACCGTGATCGGTTCCCGGTTCGTAAAGCTCACTTTACCGACGTCGGGCGACGTCCCTCACGCCGCCGCGCGGCCTCCGTCCGCCGGATCGAGCACGATGCCCGCGGACTCCAGGTCGGCCTCGGTGAGGAGCCGGACGAAGGCGCGCTCCGATCCCTGTTCCGGTGTCGCGGCCAGCCGCGTGGTGTCGACGCCGACGGCCGCACACACCTCGAGCAGCACGTCGTCGTAGGCCGACTGCAGCGCGACCCGGCGCACCCGGCTGCGGGCGGCCCCGGAGCGCAGGTTGCGCCGCAGCCGCCGCAGGTCGGCGACCAGCGCCTCGATGGGCGGACGACTCGGCGGCGGGGAGAGCCTGCGGCTGCGCGCGGCGAGGGCGGCCGGCACCCGCAGGGCCGCCCAGAAGATCAGCGTCGGCGCGAGCGTGACCAGCGCGTATACCGTCAGTCCCACCCACAGCGGACTGGTACCCGCCACGCCGCCGAGACTACCGTTCCCGGCGCCGCCGGAAACCCCCTCCGACCGGCGCTTCTCAGCCGTTGGCCGCAGCCGTGTCGCGGTGGCGGCGCAGCTCCTGCCGGGCGATGGCCCGCTTGTGCACCTCGTCCGGGCCGTCGGCGAGACGCAGCGTGCGGACGTGGGCGTACGCGGCGGCCAGCGGGAAGTCGCCGGTGACGCCGCCCGCGCCGTGAACCTGGATGGCGCGGTCGAGGATCGTCAGCGCGATCGTCGGGGCGGCGACCTTGATCGCGGCGATCTCGGTCCGGGCCGCCTTGTTGCCGACGGTGTCCATCAGGTGCGCCGCCTTGAACGTCAGCAGCCGGATCATCTCGATGTCGATGCGGGCCTCGGCGATCCAGTCCTGGATGTTGGCGCGCTCGGACACCGGCTGCCCCCAGGTGACGCGCTCGTCGGCACGGCGGCACATGAGCTCCAGCGCCCGCTCCGCGACGCCGATGGTGCGCATGCAGTGGTGGATGCGACCGGGGCCGAGGCGGGCCTGCGCGATGGCGAAGCCCTCGCCCTCGCCCTTGAGGACGTCACGCTCCGGCACCCGGACGTCGGTGAACGTGATCTCGGCGTGTCCCTCACGGTCGGCGTAGCCGAAGACCGTCAGGTTGCGGACGATCTCGACGCCGGGCGCGTCGATCGGGACGACCATCATCGACTGCTGACGGTGCGACAACGCGTCGGGATCGGTCTTGCCCATGACGATGAGCACCTTGCAGTTGCGGTGCAGGGCGTTGGAGGCGAACCACTTGCGCCCGTTGAGGACGTACTCGTCGCCGTCGCGGACCATGCTCAGCTGGACGTTCGTCGCGTCCGAGCTGGCGACGGCGGGCTCGGTCATCGCGAAGGCCGAGCGGATCGTGCCGTCGAGCAGCGGGCGCAGCCACCGCTCCTTGTGCTCCTCGCTGCCGAAGAGCGTGAACACCTCCATGTTGCCGGTGTCCGGGGCGCTGCAGTTGAAGACCTCCGGCGCGATGAACGCGCTGCGGCCCATGATCTCGCACAGCGGCGCGTACTCGAGGTTGGTCAGACCGGGACCCCAGTCGGGGTGCGGGTGGAAGAGGTTCCACAGCCCGCGCTGCTTCGCCAGGTCCTTGAGGTCCTCGAGGATCTGCGGGTGGTGGTGCGGGTCGCCGGCGTCGAGCATCTGCTGCTCGTAGACGGCCTCGGCGGGGTAGACGTGGGAGTCCATGAACTCCCGCAGTTCGCCCTCGATCGCCTTGGCACGGTCGGAGATCTCGAACATCGACACGCGTGTACTCCTCAGGTTCCGGGCCCGAGCAACGACGCCTGGTAGCGACGCATGCCGCGCAGCCACCGGTCGTAGTCGGATCCCTTGCGGCGGTACATCTCCAGTACCTCGGGATGGGGCAGCACGAGGAAGCGCTCGTCGTCGATCGCGGCGAGGACGACCTCGGCAACCTCGGCGGGCTGCAGCACCGACCCCGCCTCGACGACGGACCGGCCCGCGGCCGCGCCCATCGGGTCGGCGGAGCCGGTGGCGGCGCGCAGCATGTCGGTGTCGACGCCCATCGGGCACAGGCAGCTGACCCGGACCCCGCGGTCGCCGTAGGTGATGGCGAGCCACTCGGCGAAGCCGACGACGGCGTGCTTGGTCACCGCGTAGGCCGCGGACCCGATCTGGGTGAGCAGCCCGGCGGCCGACGCCGTCGAGACGAAGTAGCCCTCCCCGCGCTCCACCCAGCCGGGGACGAGCTGCTTCGCGGCGCGGACGTGGGCGCGGACGTTGACGTCGATCGCGCGGTCCCATTCGGCCTCGTCGGCGTCGAGGCCGCCCCTGGGCCCGATGCCCGCGTTGGCGCAGTAGAGGTCGACGGGCCCGAACTCCCGCTCGGCGAGCGCGATCAGCCCGGCGATCGCGTCGGGGTCGGCGGCGTCCGCGGCGGCGCCGACGGCGACGTGTGTGCCCGCGGCCGCGTCGGCGGCGGCGGCGACCCGCTCGGCGGCGGCCCCGTCGATGTCGGAGACGACGACGCGTGCCCCCGCCCCGGCGAGCGCGGCGGCCAGCGCGGCCCCGATGCCGCCTCCCCCGCCGGTGACGACGGCGACCTTCCCCGCGACCCGCACAGCGACCTCCTCGTCGTCGACCCGGTCAGCCTAAGATGAAACACGATTCATGTTCAATGCCGCTGCGGCGTGATGCGCAGCGCGTTGACCCACAGCCGCGTCAGTGTCACGACGAGCTCGTCGAGCTGCCACGGCTCGCCCTGCACGAACGTCAGCTGCGCCATCCGGCTGACCATCGACGACAGCGCCGTCGCGGCCAGCAGCGGGTCGAGCTCCGGGTCGGCGACGCCACGCACCTGAAGGTCGCGGATCGCGCGCGCGTTGCGCGTGGTGAACGCCTCGCTGCGCCGGCGCCGCAGCGCGCGGACGTCGTCGTCGATGTCGGCGACCTGGTCGAGCAGGCGCATGAGCTTGGCGTTGCGCGCATATGCCTGCAGGTAGGCGCGGTTGGCGGCTTCGATCACGGCCACCGGGTCGTCGGTACCGGTCATCTCCCGGACGTTCGGGTGGAGCATCTCCTCCTTGGCCTCCTCGAGGACCGCGGCGAAGATCTCCTCCTTGTTGGTGAAGTACGTGTAGAACGACCCGACCGCGCACTGCGCCTCACGCGTGATGTCGGTGAGCTTGGCGTCGAGGTAGCCCTGCCGCTCGAACACCCGTCGCGCGGCGGCGACCAGCGCCGCCCGGGTGCGCAGCCCCCGCGCCGTGCGCGGCAGCTCGCGCGCCTCCCGTCCACCGACCATCCGGGAATCCTATCCTGAATTCGGATTCATGTCCGGGTGCACCGGTTCCCGACCCCGGCAGGAGGCGGGGACACCGCGCCGCCGTCCGACCCGCGCAACCTCACTGCCGTCCCGGCGCCGATCCCCGACCGTGAGGTTGCGCGCGACCGACCGGACGCGACCTCGGTGCCGTCCGGGCGCCGGGACCCGACCGTCGGGTTGCGCCCGATCGAGGGAGCTACCCCGCGAGGCGGCGGGCGAGGGCGTCGAGGATCAGGTCGAGGCCGTAGGTGAACTCCGAGCCGAACGCGTAGCCCTCCTGCCGCACGTGCTCGACGGTGAGCTCCGCGAGGTGCGGGTACTGCGCGGCGCGGTCGCCCAGCATCTGCTGCGTGAGCTCGGCGGCCTGCTCGCCGTCGTCGAACGGCAGGCTCGTCTCCTGCAGCACGAAGCCGTAGAGGTAGCTGTCGATCGCGGAGAAGGCGTGGGCGGCGAGCGCGACGGGGAAGCCGCCTGCACGCAGGGCACCGAGGACGGCGTCGTGGTGGCGCAGGGTCGCGGCACCGGGGGTGGTGCGCGACTCCATCAGCCCGACGGCCCAGCGGTGCCGGCCCAGGACCTCGCGGGCGGAGTGGGCGCGCCTGCTCATCGCCTCGCGCCAGTCGGCGCCCTCGGGCATGTCGATCTCGGCGAAGACGGCGTCGATCATGCCGTCGAGCAGGTCGTCCTTGCCGGAGACGTGGTTGTAGAGCGACATCGCCTCGACGCCGACGGCCCTGCCGAGCCGACGCATGCTCAGCGCGGCGATGCCCTCGACGTCGGCGACGGCGACGGCCTCCGCGACGACCTTGTCGCGCGTCAGCCCGGCACGGCGCCCGTGGTCGCCCATCAGCGTCCCCCGGTTCGTTGACGTACTTACGCCGTAAGTGTAGAACCGGTCGCAGAAACTTACGACGTAAGTGTCGAGGGGGCGGTCATGCAGGACATGGGGACAGGGGTCGCGACGACGATGCGCGCGGTCGTCCAGGAGCGCTACGGCGAGGCGGGCGTGGTCATGCGCCCGGCCCGGGTCCCCCGGCCGGCGCCGGGCCCCGGGGAGGTACTGGTCCGGGTGCACGCGGCGGGGGTCGACCGCAGCGTCTGGCACCTCACGACCGGGCTGCCCTGGCCCGCCCGCCTCGCCGGGTACGGGGTCCGCGCGCCGAGGACGCCGGTCCGGGGCGCCGACCTGGCCGGGACCGTCGAGGAGGTCGGCCCGGGCGTGTCGGAGTTCGCTCCCGGCGACGCGGTGTTCGGCGTCGGCAGGGGCGCGTACGCGGAGTTCGCCCTCGCCTCCCCGGCGAAGCTCGCGGCGATGCCGGGCTCGCTGTCGTTCGAGGCCGCCGCATCGTTGCCGATCTCGGGGCTGACCGCGCTGCAGGCGGTGCGCGACCACGCGCGCGTCGCCGCCGGGCAGTCTGTGCTGGTCCTGGGTGCATCCGGCGGGGTCGGGGTGTTCGCGACGCAGATCGCGCGGGCCGACGGCGGCGTCGTGACCGGGGTGTGCGGGCCGGGCAAGGCCGGCGTCGCGCGGGCGGCGGGCGCCATGCACGTGCTCGACCACACCCGCGACGAGATCACCGGCCGCTTCGACGTCATCCTCGACATCGGCGGCAACCGCACCCTGCGGACGCTGCGCCGGTTGCTGACAGCCCGTGGCACGCTGGTGATCATCGGTGGTGAGACCGGCGGCAAGGTCGCCGGCGGCGTGGACCGGCAGTTGCGGGCGATCGCCCTGTCGCCCTTCGTGTCCCAGCGGCTGACGATGTTCGTGTCCTCGGAGACGGCCGCCGGTCTGCGGGTCCTCGCGGGGATGGCCGAGGCGGGGACGGTGGCGCCGATCATCGATCGCACCTACCCGCTGGAGTCCGTGCCCGAGGCGATCGACGACCTCGCGGCGGGCCGGGTCCGCGGCAAGGTCGTCGTGAAGGTCGCCGAACCTGCCTGACCCACCGCCGACCTGCCCCCGCCGACCTGCCCCGCCGACCTGACCCCCGCGGGCAGGCGGACACCGGGGCCGGCGCTACCGGCGTGAACCCGGGAACGTCGCCATGAGGACGTCGTCGACGAGGTGGCCGTCGATGCGGAACTCGCCGCGCAACACCCCCTCGACCTCGAACCCGCAGGCCTCGTAGACGCGCCGCGCGGCGGCGTTGGGGCCGAGCACGCGCAGCGTCACCTTGACCGTCCCGGCGCGGGCCTCGCGGTCGACGGCGGCGGTGACGAGGGCACGGCCGATCCCGTGGCCCACGTGGTCGGGGTCGACCGCGAGGCCACGGATCTCGCGGACATGGCGGTGCGCGGGCACGGGCAGCGAGTTGCCGACGGCGACGTACCCGGCGACGACGCCGTCGGCCTCGGCGACGAGCACCGCCCCCGGGCCGACACGGTCACCGAAGAACGGGGCGCCCGGCGGTGGCGGCGGCGCGGGCGATCCACCGGAGCTCCAGGTCAGCCGGTCGATGCGGGCGAGGGCGACCTCGTCGTCCGCGCGGGCGGTCCGCACCTCGATCTGCATGCGCGGCATCCTGCCTGGTGGGCAGCCTGCGAGGGGCGCGACAGTCGTCGAGCGGTCGGCGGTGCGCGCCCGGGGCGGGGTGCCCGCCACTTGGCGGGTCGGTGACGCGAGGCCGCGCACGAACGTCGGTACCGCACGGCCCCCCGCTCGGCGACGATCCGTCCGACGACGAGGTCACGGACCGACGGAGGTCAGGATGAGTCAATCCATCGACGGCAGCAGCATCGACCGGGTGCTGAGCGCGGCGGTCGAGGCGGGGCACGTGCCGCACGTGGCGGCGATCGCCGCCGACCGTGACGGTGTCTTCTACGAGGGCGGCGCGGGGGTGCGCAGCGTCGGGGCAGACGAGGCTCCCGTCGACACCTCGACGCAGTTCCGGATCATGTCGATGACGAAGATGGTGGCGACGGCCGCGGCGCTGCAGCAGGTCGAACGCGGCGCGCTCGACCTGGACGCCCCCGTCGAGGAGTACCGCCCCGAGTTCGCCGACGTGCAGCTGCTGGTCGGGTTCGACGGAGACACCCCGAAGCTGCGGCAGCCGGCCACGCGGGCGACGGTCCGCCAGCTGATGACGCACACGTCGGGACTGACCTACTGGTTCTGGAACGCCGACATGGTGGAGTACGAGAAGGTCACGGGCGTCCCGAACGTGGTGCCGGGGTCGGCGGAGGCGTTGACGGCGCCGTTGGTGGCCGAGCCCGGGTCGAGGTTCGAGTACGGCATCAACACCGACTGGCTGGGCCGGGTCGTGGAGGCGGTGGCAGGGCAGACGCTCGACGTCGTCGTCAAGGAGGGCATCACCGGCCCGCTGGGCATGGACGACACCATGTTCCGGCTGGACCCGCAGCGGTACGGCAACTGCGTCGCGCTGCACGTGAAGGACGAGAACGGCAACTGGACCTCGGCCGGGGAGATCCTCAACCAGGAGCCCGAGTACTGGGCGGGCGGCCACGGCCTGTACTCGACGCCGCGCGACTACGTCCGTTTCGAGCGGGCCCTGCTGCGCGGTGGTGAGCTCGACGGCGAGCGCATCCTGCGCGAGGACACCGTCGACGCAGCGTTCACCAACCAGATCGGTGACCTCGACTTCCCCGCCGAGATCGCGACGGCCGACCCGCCGATCACCGACACCCTGCGCGTCGGGCCGGGCTGGAAGTGGGGTTACGGCCTGCTGCTCAACACGAACGACCTCCCCGGCGGACGGCGGGCGGGGACGGGCGCGTGGGCGGGGCTGTTCAACACGCACTTCTTCGTCGACCGGACGACGGGCATCTGCGCGTCGATCTACACGAACTCGCTGCCGTTCATCGTCGAGGACGAGGCGTGGAAGATGTACGTGGACTTCGAGCAGGCGCTGTACGCGGCGCTCTGAGGGGAGCGCAGGTGTCGGTCACCCGGCCCGGGTTCGACCCGGAGCTCAAAGCCGGGCTGGCCGTCGTCGGCGGCGTCTTCCCGCCGACGATCACGCCCGACCTGATCGGGTTCATGCGCCGGTCCTACGCATCGCCACCTATCGAGGAGACGCTGCGCGCCAAGGCGATCGAGCGGTCCGACCACACCATCGCGGGGCACGGCGGCGACGCGGTCGCGGTGTCGGTGCTGCGCCCGGCCGGGCTGTCCGACGCCCGGCCGGGTGTGCTGTTCGTGCACTCGGGCGGGCTGATGTTCGGCGACCGGTTCAGCGGGGCCGATCTCGTACTGGCCTGGGTGGAGACCCTCGGCGCGGTGCTGGTGACGGTCGAGTACCGGCTGGCGCCCGAGCACCCCGACCCGTACCCGCGGGAGGACTGCTACGCCGCGCTGGAGTGGGTCGCGGCGAACGCGCAACGGCTCGGGGTGCGCCGCGACCGGCTCCTCGTCGCCGGGGCCAGCTCGGGTGGCGGGCTCGCCGCAGGGATGGCGCTGGCGGCGCGCGACCGCGGCGGGCCCGCCCTGTGCGGGCAGGTGCTCGACTACCCGATGCTCGACGACCGCGGCGTCACGGCGTCGACGGGCCAGTTCGACGGGGTCGGCGTCTGGGACCGGGTGAGCAACGAGACCGGCTGGACGGCGCTGCTCGGCGACACCCGCGGCGGCCCGGACGTCTCCCCCTACGCGGCGCCGGCCCGTGCGCTCGACCTGGGCGGGCTGCCGCCCGCGTTCATCGACGTCGGCGCCGCCGAGATCTTCCGCGACGAGGCCATCGCCTACGCGGGCCGCATCTGGGCGGCGGGTGGCGACGCCGAGCTGCACGTCTGGTCGGGCGGGTTCCACGCGTTCGACATCTTCGCCCCGCACACGGGCCTGGCCCGCGGCATGGTCCGGGCCCGCGACGCCTGGGTGGAGAAGGTTCTCGCCGATTGATCCGCCGGAGAGACGTGACCCGGACCACTAGGATGACGCCGTGCAGGAGCTGCTCGGCAGGCTCTCCGCCCTCGACCCGGGGGCGAGTCTCGGGCTGCGCGTGATCGCGTGCTTCGACGAGCTGGTCGTCGGCAACGTGAACTCCCGCGCGCTGCTCAGCGCGGCCGCGTCGCTCGCGGGCTGCAACGCCGGCTACTGCCAGGACCTGCCGTCGCGGACGATGCGGGTGACCCCGCGGGGCGAGCTCGTCGACGAGCCGCCCGTGGCGCCGCCGGCCGGGTCGTCGGCCACGGCCGACGGGCTGACCGTCTGGATCGAGCGGTCCGGGCCGGCCCACGCCAACGACGCGATCATCCTCGAACGGCTGGCGCTGTCGATGCGCATCCGCCACGGGCGCGGACGTCGCGACCTCGACAGCCGTCGCGCGCTCGGGCTCGTCCTCGACCGGGCCGTGCCGGTGGAGGACCGCCGCACGGCCGCGACCCGCCTCGGGCTGGCCCCGGGCACCCGGCACCGGGTCGTCGCGGCGCCGCTGTTCGCCGTGTGGGACGAGCATCCGACGGCGGCCGAGGACGTGGTGCCCACCCCGTACGGGCCGATCCACGCACTCGTCGTCCCGCACGACCATCCGCCGATCGCGGCAGGCCCGATCGGGGTGGGGGTCGCCACGACCGTCGAGCACCTGCCCCGCTCGTTCCGGACCGCGGTGGTCGCGTTGCGGTTGTGTGCGCCGCCGGAGACGCCGGCGGTCGACGCCGACCACTACGGCGGGCTGATCGGGCTGCTCGCCGACCTCCCGCCCGACGCCGACCAGCCCGACGTCGACGCCCTCGCCGAGGTCATGGTCGCGCCGTGGGGTCCGCCGACGGTCGACGCCCTCGTCCGGGCGGGGTCGGTCCGCCAGGCCGCGCGGCTCGCGGGGGTGCACCACAGCACGCTGCAGCAGCGCCTCGACGGCATCGGCGACACCCTCGGATTCGACCCGTTCGACGACGGCATCAGCCGCACCCGGCTGGGTATCGCGTATCTGGCGTGGCGGTTGCGGACCTCCCGGGTGCTCGACCTGCCGGCGCCGGGCCGGTCGCGGCCCTGATCGGCGTCTGCGCCGGTCAGGGGCCGAACGGTCGTCGAAACAGTCGTCTGGTTGGTCATAGAATGTCCGATTGTGGATCTCCGGGACGTGCCGCGGCTCGACGCCGACGGCTGTGTCCTGCGTGCGTTCCGCGGTGACGACCTCCCGCTGGTCCTGGAGGCCGCGCGCGACGGGGCGATCACCCGGGTCACGACGGTCCCACAGTGCGCCGACGAGTACCGGGCCCGTACCTGGATCCGGATGCAGCAGGCGCGGGTCGCCGACCGCGCCGGGTTCCCCTTCGCCATCGCCGACGCGGTGACCGACGAGCCGCTGGGCCAGGTCGGGCTCTGGTTCAGCGGTGTCGGGGCCGGGCGGGCGCGCGTGGGCTACTGGGTGCCGGCCGCGCACCGCGGCCGGGGTCTCGCGGGGCGGGCGCTGCGCAGGCTGGTGCCGTGGGCGTTCGAGGTCGCCGGCGTCGAGCGGCTGGAGCTGTACGTCGAGCCGCACAACGTCGCGTCGCAGCGGGTCGCGACCGGCGCCGGGTTCCGGTGGGAGGGCCTGCTGCGGGCCTGGGAGACGATCGGCGCGGAGCGTCGCGACATGGTCATGTACTCGCGGCTGCCGTCCGACCCGGAGGCACGGTGCGCAACGCCTCCCGCGTCGACCGCCGGCGCGCCCTCACCCGCTCCGGTTCAGTGAGCCGGACCTCGGCGATCCTGACCCGCCGAGAGCCTGATCCGGTGCCGACAGCGACGGATCCGTCGCGCCACGCACGGAACAGGCCCTGCCACGTCAACTCCGGGTACGCATGGGCCTCCGGACACGACGATGCGCGTCCGGGCGGCCCATGCCCGAACGCGCATCGTGGTCTGTCGTGCCAGGGGGCTCCTTCTCGGTTTGTGTCGTTGCTCCACTGAGAAGAACTGTGCCGGTCTGCCGCCAGGATGTGGATCGAGCGGACCCCCGGGGTGCGGCCAGCCGGTCAGCGCGCGGCGGGGTCGCGGCGCATGTCCCAGGCGTCGACGACGAGCTCGGCCAGGCGGGCCTCGTCGACCAGGTCGAGACGCACCATGACCAGCGGGAACCCGTCGTAGCCCGGTGTACTGAAGAACAGCTCGGGCTCGCCGAGCAGGAGGGCCTGCTTCTCGGCCTCGTCGCCGACGTAGAGCACGGCGATGTCGGTGCGGATCACCCGCCGCTTCCCCGGCTCCCGCTCCGGATAGGACCAGACGAAGCCCTTGCCGTCGACACGGAAGTCGAACCCGTCGCTCGGGTTCTCCTGGACGCCCTCGAGCGACAGCGCCAGCCGGCGGACGTCGTGCTCGTCGCTCACCCCCTCAGTATTCCTGGCAGGCCCGACATTCCGGACCCCGCGTCGGCGCGGTGCGCTGCACTGGATCGGTGACCGTCCTCGTCCACCTGAGCGACCTGCACCTCGACGGCGGCGACCGCGCCCACGACCGCGCCGCCCGCGTCCTGTCCTAGCTGGACCGGCTCCCCGGCCTGGTCGACGGGCTGCTGGTCACCGGCGACCTCACCGACCACGGCACCGACCACGGCACCGACCACGGCACCGACACCGAGTACCACGAGTTCCGCGACCTGTTCGCCGGCCGCGCGCCGCTGCTGGTGCTGCCCGGCAACCACTCGTCGCGCCGGGGGTCGTCTCGGGCCTGCGGCTGCCCTGGGAGGGCGGTCCGGTGCTCGACCCCGACGTGGTGCCCGCGCTGGCGTTCCACGTCGTCGACGGCCACCGGCTCACGACGCACTACCGCGTCGTCCCCCGCCTGACGACGCCTCGAAGCGACACCGCCAGGATCCGGTCCCAGGTCGAGCTCGGCGCGGAACGTACGGCCTGACGGAAATGCCGTGGCGGCGACGATGCGCACCCGGATACGGTGCCGCCGTCCGTGACCCGTCCCGAGGGGGTGAGACCCGTGAACCAGTACCGAACCGGGTGCTCCCCCTCGTCGTCACGGGGCGGTTGACGCAGGGCGTCGCCGGGAGCGCCGACACGGCTTCCCGAAAGGCACCGCCATGCACACTCTCGAGTTCACCGCGGACACGACGTCGGACGGCGTCCTCTCCCGCGACTTCGTCCTGGGCGACATCCCGGGCGTCCTCTGGTCCGGGCCCGACGGCCCCGGCCGCGCCCCGCTGGTCCTGCTGGGCCACGGCGGCGGCACCCACAAGCGCGCACCCGCGATGTCGGGGCGCGCGGACCTGCTCGTGAAGGTCGGCGGGTTCACCGTCGTCACCCTCGACGCCCCCGGCCACGGTGACCGCCCGCGCACCGCGACCGACGACCGCGAGGTCGCCGCCATGCAGGCGGCGATGGCGGCGGGTGAGCCCGTCGGGCCGCTCGTCGGCCCCTACAACGCCGACATCGCCGCCCGCGCCGTTCCCGAGTGGCGGGCCGTCCTCGACGCGCTGCAGCAGCTGCCCGGGATCGGCGCCGACGGACCCGTCGGCTATTCCGGTCTGAACATGGGCACCGCCATCGGCATCCCGCTGGTGGCGACCGAGCCGCGGATCACCGCGGCCGTCCTCGGACAGTTCTGGCCGGAGACGGTCGCCCACTTTGCCCGGCGGATCACCGTGCCGATCGAGTTCGACCTGCAGTGGGACGACGAGCACATCCCCCGGGAGGCCGGTCTCGCACTGTTCGACGCCTTCGCGTCGACGGAGAAGTCGTTGCACGTCAACGCCGGCCGGCACAAGGAGCTGCCGCGGTTCGAGGCCGACAGCGCGACCCGGTTCCTGGCCCGGCACCTGCACCGGGCCGCCTGACCACGGTCTGCTTCGGCCACGGCCGTCCTCTGCTCGGCCCGACGCGGTCCGGCTGCGGGAGGCCGCCGCGACGGCCGACACGGTCCCCGACCCGCCGGGCTGACCGGGCACGCCGCCTGCCCGACGAACGAACGATGACGTCTACATGGACGGAAGATGACGCACCAGTTCCCGATCAGAGGATCACAGGGGCTGGCGGCGACCGCCGGGGGTGTTGCACCCTGACGGAATGTCGTTGCCCGTGCACTTCGTCAACGGTCCGGCGGACGGGCTCGACCACGAGTACACGCACCTGACACGACCCCTGCCCAGCCTGTACCTGGCGGACGAGGACGACCGTTGGCGCGCGGTCTACCGGCTCGTCGAGGGCAGGCCGCTCGTACACGGCCGCTGGCAGTACTGCGCGGTGCGCGACCGCCGCTGACGCCGCCAGCCCCGGGAAGCTCCCCCGCCGGCACACCGACGGGCCTTCCGGACACCCGCGGCGATCACCCGCACGATCGACATCGCCCTACCGGATCGGGCAGGTCGGTATCCCCGCCTTCACGGGACACGTCCCGCATCTTCGCAGCTCACGAGCATGATCACGGCGTCGGCGGAGATCCGTTCGCCCAGGCTCGTTCCCCCGACGAGGCGCCGTTCGGGGCTAGACTTCGAAACCCTGTGGCCCAGGTCACCAGGCACGGCTGCGCGCCGGTCGACCTCGGCGTGGCAGCCGCGAACCGTTGTGCACGGCAAGGAGGCCGTTCTCCCATGAAGCTCGCTCTGTACCTGCCGAACTTCCGCACCGAGGTCACCGTCAAGGAACTCGAGGACCTCACCGCCCTCGCCGAGGACCTCGACCTCGACTCCGTCTGGACGCTCGACCGCATCGTCGTCCCCGAGTCCTCGGACCGCGGGGAGCTCACCTACCCGTTCGGCATGATGGAGGGCCTGCCCAACCAGCTCCCGGTCGCCGCGCGCGGCACGTTCCTCCAGGGCTTCCCGCTGATCCCCTGGCTCGCCGCGAAGACCACCAAGGTCCGGATCGGCATGAGCATCATCGACACCCCGTTCCGCGCCCCCGGCGTCCTTGCCGCAGAGCTGGCGACGATCGACCACCTCTGCAACGGCCGGCTCAACGTCGGCGTCGGCTCCGGCTGGATGCCCGAGGAGTTCGCGGCCGCGAGCGCGGCGCACATCTTCCCGAAGCGCCACAAGCACGTCCGCGAGACGATCGAGGTCATGCAGGGTGTCTGGACCAACGACATCTTCGAGTACCACGGCGAGTTCGCCGACTTCGAGCCCTGCGGCTTCGGCGCCAAGCCGGTGCAGAAGCCGCACCCGCCGATCTTCTTCTCCGGCCTGAAGGACCCGAAGCGCTCGGCGGCCCGTATCGCGAAGTACAACCTGTCGGGCTGGATCGGCATCCAGGACTCGCCCGAGGACATCAAGAACTGGCGCAGCGCCATCCAGCGCGAGCTCGACGAGCTCGACACCAAGCGTTCGGTCGACGACCTCGAGGTCTGCAGCATGCTCTGGACGGTCATCACCGACCAGGAGGTCGACCAGTCCGACCAGGGCCGTGTCACCAACCTGATGGTGGGCACCGCCGGCCAGATCACCGACCGCCTCAAGGCCTACAACGAGGCCGGGCTGACCATGCCGTTCATCTGGCCGCCGTTCGCCGACGTGCCGGTGGCGAAGACGATGGACGACCTCAAGCGTCTGCAGGAGGAGATCCTCCCGAAGGTCAACGCCTGAGTGCTGCATCCGCCGAGCTCGACGTGGGACTGGTTCGATCATGGCCCGGACCACGCTCACGTCGAGCTCGGCGCGCGGGGCGGTGACAATCACGGGGTGGAGCAGCGGCTCGGGCTCGTGCAGACCGGCGACGGCACCGGCGTGTCGTACGCGTCCGTCGGCACCGGGCGGCCGTTGGTCTACGTGTCGGGCTGGCTCACGCACCTGCAGCTGGGCTGGGAGCTGCCCGCCGAGCGCGCGCTCTACGAGTCGCTCGCGCAGGGGTGCCGGTTGGTGCGCTACGACCGCGCCGGCTGCGGGCTGTCCCCGGCCACCGACCGTCCACCGTCGCTGGAGTTCGAGCTCGAACAGCTGGCCGCGGTCACCGCGACGCTGGACGGGCCCTTCGACCTGATGGGCAGCTCCATGGGTGCTCCCGTCGCCGTGGCGTGGGCCGCGACGCACCCCGACACCGTCCGGCGTCTCGTCCTCTACGGCGGCTGGGCCCGCGGTGCCGAGGTGTCCCCGCCCGCGGTGCAGGCGCACGTCCTGGGACTGGTCGCGTCGCACTGGGGGCTCGGCTCCGACCTGATGACCGACATCTTCGCCCCCGACGCCGACGGCCCCACCCGCGCAGGCGTCGCCCGCTACCAGCGCGCCTGCTCCTCGGCCGCGACCGCGCGGGCGTTGCTCGCGCTCAGCTACGACCTCGACGTCACCGACCGGCTCCCCCACGTCCAGGCACCGACGCTCGTCGTGCACCGCGCGGACGATCGCGCCGCACCCGTCGCGCAGGCCGAAGCCCTCGCCGCGGGCATCGACGGAGCCGGGCTCGTCGTGCTGCCAGGCCGGTCGCACCTGCCCTACGCCGGTGACCGCGACGGTCTGGTCCGCGTCGTCCGCCGGTTCCTCGGTCTGTCCGTCCCCCGGCGCAGTGCCGACGGGCTGACGCCGCGCCAGCGCGAGGTCGCCGGCCTGCTCAGCCAGGGCTGCACCAACCGCGAGATCGCCGCCCGCCTCGGCATCGACGAACGGTCCGCCGAAGGGCACGTCGAACGCATCCTCCTGCGCCTGGGGTTCCGCTCCCGCGCGCAGATCGCCGCCTGGTTCAGCGCGCGGCGCGACGTCGTCTGAAGGTGGGGTGTTTCCACGCCTGACGGGGACCGCGGCCGGGCGCAGGGTGGAGCTACCGACCAGTAGCGAGGAGACACCTGTGATCGACGACGAACCGGCCCTGGCAATGACGCCGGCCTCGACGACCGGCTTCGCGGTGCACAAGGGGCGCGGGGCCTTCAACGCCGCGTTCTTCGGTGTGATGGGCCCGTACATCGAGTGGAACGTGCGCGCACACAAGCGGCGTGTCTTCGCCGACCTGCCCCCGACCGTCGTCGAGCTCGGCTCCGGGATCGGCCCCAACCTGCGGTGGATGACGCCGGGCTCGACGCTCGTCGCCGTCGAACCCAACGTCCCCATGCACCGGCGGCTGCGGGCCGCCGCCGCTCGCCACGGCGTGAACCTGGACCTGCGCGAACGGGTCGCCGAGCACACCGGGCTGCCGAACCGGAGTGTCGACTGCGTGATCTCCTCGCTGGTGCTGTGCACCGTCGCCGACCCGGCCGCCGTGCTCGCCGAGGTGCGTCGCATCCTGCGGCCCGGAGGCACCTACCGGTTCGTCGAACACATCGCCGCCCCTGCCGGCACCCCCACCCGCATACTCCAGCGGGCACTGCGCCGGCCATGGGCATGGACCTTCGAAGGCTGCTCCTGCGAGCGGGACCTGGCCGTCCCGCTGCGTGCCGCGGGGTTCTGCCGCGTCGACATCCAGCCGTACCGGCTGCACAGCCCGTTCGTCTCGTTCAACACCCAGATCGCGGGGGTCGCCCACGCCTGACCGGTTCGTCCGGAGGCGACCGCTCCGGGTAGCTTCCGCCCGCCGGGACGATTCCGACGCGAGGGGCGAACCGTTCACGCCCACCGGAGCGACCACGGAGTTGCCCCTCGACCAGCACCGGCGCCCACCGCTGGTCCCGTCTCCGGCCGTGACGCCCCCCGCGGCTGCGGCGTCCCCTCCGCACAGGCTGCCGGACCGCCGCTCTGCGAGCAGCCGGCCCGAACACGACGGAGAAGATCTTCAACTCGCTGAACAGGACCCTCGATCGAGGGGACCGCGCGGACCGACGGCCGGTGCGTGAACGTGCCCTCCCCGAACGCGACGACCTTCTGGGGCACCACGCGGAACGCCGGCGACGGCGGCACGACCCATCGGTTGTCGCCGGCACCGATGAGTTCCTGACCCCCGCCTGGTCTTCGTTGGTATGAGCAACATGGATGCCGGCACGGGCAAGGTCGTCGTGAACAGGTCGATGTCGTTGGACGGCTTCATCGCCGGTCCCGGCAACGCGATGGACTGGGTCATGACCTACGCGACGGAGTACGAGTTCTCCGAGGTCATGGCGGCCACCGGCGCGATGCTCGCCGGCCGGGTCACCCACGAGGTCGGCAAGCAGATGTCGGGCGAGCACGCCGACTACGACGGCGGGCCGCTGTTCGTCCTGACCCATCGGCCGCCGGCCGAACCGGAGGAGGGCGTCACGTACCTCAGCGGCGACCTCGCGGAGGCTGTCGCCACGGCGCGCGCCGCCGCGGGCGGGAAGAACCTGGAGATCCTCGGGGCCGACGTGGCGAGCCAGTGCCTGCGGCAGGGGCTCGTCGACGAGGTCCTGGTCTACGTGCTGCCGATCCTGCTCGGTGACGGCGTCCGCTTCTCGACGTCGGACATCGGCCGGATCGAGCTGGAGCCGCTCGAGAACAAGCAGTCGGGGCCCGTCACGTTGCTCCGCTTCCGCGTGAAGACATGACCATCGCCGCCGCGAGCTCCACTCAGCCGCAGCACGCTCCCGCCGGGTTCTCGGGCAGCCCGGCGGGCGCCCCGCACTTGCACGACGCGTCCGGCGACGCGCCGACCGGGTGCATGGAGGTCGCGTCGGGTGCGTCGGACTTCACCGTGTAGACCTCCCACGGCTCACGTCCCGGACCGTGGACCCAGACCTTGTCCTGCAGCGAATAGCAGCACGTGGTGTCGCCCTCGACCGGGGTGATCAACCCCAGGCCGGACAGGCGGCCGGTCGCGGCGTGCACCTCCTCCGTGGTCCCGACCTCGACGCCGCGGTGGTCCATGGCCGTCGGCTCGCCGGGCCGGCCCTCGATGAGGGCGAGCTTCAACGGCGGCTCGGCGACGGCGAAGTTCGCGTACCCCCGGCCGTCGCTTGGCCGGCTCCACACCGAACAGCGACCGGTAGAACTCGATCGAGCCCTCGAGGTCGGCGACCCGCTGCTGCACCCCGCTCACGGGCGAGCCGCTCGGCGCCGACCGCGCGGCCGAGCTGGCGTCGGTGTTCAAGGCGCTGGGCGACCCGGTCCGGCTGCGCCTGCTGTCGACGATCGCGTCCCACAAGGGCGGGGAGGCGTGTGTCTGCGAGCTGACCGGCGTCTTCGACCTCAGCGGCCCGACGATCTCCACCGCCTGACGGTGCTGCGCGAGGCGGGGCTTCAGCCGCGACCGCCGCGGGACGCGGGTCCATTACCGCGTGCGGCGCGAGCGCCTGCAGCAGGTGTCCGCCCTGCTCGACAGGGACCCGGTGTCGTGACGACGGTTCCGCTGCCGCGCCGGCACCTCGCCGAGGCCGTCGGGACAGCCCTGCGCGTTCCCGTCGTCGTCGGCCCCGGAATCGCCGCGACGCGGCCGTCCCCCGGGAACGTGCCCAGTCCGGGCGTCCGGCTCGGCGAGCTCGTCGCCACCACCGGCCTCGTCGCGCCCGTGTTCGCCCTCACCCGTTCAGGAGGCGCCTTGCTGTCCGCCGGCGCGGTCGACGCCTACATCGGGGCGGCCTACCGGTTCGCCTCCTCGGCCTCCTTCGCCAACCCGCCGTCACGGTCGGACGGATGTTCAGCAACACCTTCGCCGAGATCGCCCCGACCTCGGTCCTCGGCTTCGTCGTCGCACAGCTCGACGGCGCCCTCGTCGGCGCCGGCCTGGTCGCCGCCCTCTACCCCTCGCGCTCCGTCCCGCCCTCGAACCTGTCCGCCGCCCGCCAGGAGTGACTGGCCGCCCGGCTCCCCCGGCCACACCGACTACGCCGCCCGCATCGACTCCGGCACTTGGCTCACCGTCGCACACGCGGCGCGCGGTGCCGTGAGCAGCCGACAGCCCGCACCCTGACCTGCGATCGACGGACTGCTGCGACCCGGTCGTCCTCGTGGAGGGCGCCCCGGACGCCGATCCGGCAGACCGGGCCGTCCACCGGCGAGGTCTCGCCCTTCCCGCTACCCGGCTGGGATGGTGTCGGCATGACCGCCGACCCCGGGCCCGAGTACTGGCGACGTCAGCACGCGCAGCTAGAGGTGTACAACGAGCTGCTGCGGATCGTCGAGGGCGAGCCCGACCGCTTCACCGGTCTGGTCGGCGACGGCTCCGGGGAGACGATGCGCATCACGGTCCACGCCGTCGATCCGACGGTGCGCTACGACGAGCGCGTCGCGGGGCTGGTCGCCCGTGCCCCGCACGTCGACGTCGAGGTCACGTTCGTCGACAGCCGCCGGTCGCTCCGAGAACTGACCGCGATCCGTGACGACGTCGTTCACCAGAACCCGTTGCAGGAGAGCGGCCTCCGCGGGCTCGAGCTGTGGATCGACCCATCAGAGGAGACCGTGTACGTCCGGGTGGCCGACTCGGCCGTGGAGACGATCCGGCGCCGGTTCGCCCAGCACGGCGCGGCGCTGACCGTCGTCGGGAACGGCCCTGCCGACCTGTCGACGCGGCTACGACGCTTCAGCGGCTCCCGCGACGGCTGGCCGGTGCCGACGCTCGACCCCGACGACGCGGCCGGCCGGCCGGCCGAGGAGGTGGCCACGCTCTACCGCAGCGAGGGCTTCGACGTGGTCATCGTCCACCTCGAGGATCCGTTCGGGCTCGAGACGAAGCTCGACCCCCGCCGCATCACGCTGCTCGTCCACGACGGCAGGATCGTCGACGCCGCGCAGTCCTGACCCGGGTCGTCGGCAGCGTGGGCCCGGCGTCAGCGGCCGGCGAGCCACTCGTCGAGGTGGACCGTGACGGTGTCGCCGACACCCTTGCCGATCGCCTTCCGGATCGCGGCCGACACCGGCAGTTCGTGCGTACCGTCGCCGAGGGCCGTGAACGAGCTCCCGGAACGGGTGCCCGTCGATGGTGCCACGCACCTTGACCAGCCCGTGAGTGCCGAAGAACTCCACCGACCAGCCGGTGCACAGGTGGATCCAGCCGCCCGGGGCGTCGCTCTTCTCCAGGGTCCCGGTGAACGTGTGGTCGAGGGCGCGGGTGTCGCTGTCGCTCACAGTGGTCTCCTCCGTCGAATGTTGCACTGCCACCGATGAGACCGCCCCGTGATCGCCGTTCGTGGGCGGATGCGCGACGAACACGGCCCTCATCCGCCGGAACCAGCGATCGGCCGGCAGTCCGGAGCAGTGACGATGCTCCGTTTCCACTGCAGACGTGGTCGGGCCGACGGCCCCAAGGATCCCGACATGACCTCTGCGCTCGACGACACGATGCCCGACGGCCGGCGCCGCTGGCTGGACCGGCAACACGTCGTCGCCCCGCACAGCACCCCGGAGATCGACGCGGCCGGGACCGACGCCGGCCGCCACCTGGGTCATGTCCGGGCAGTCGGACGGCGCCCCACCGACACTGTGCTAGACGAGCCCCTCACAGCTGTCCCGGTTGAGTTCACGCCGACGCCGCTGCTCCGTCCGGGCGGCGACGTCAGCGGCTGAGCCGGTGGCCCTCGCGGCGCGCCGTGGGCAGCCGGCACTCGGCAGCACGACGACGTCCGAACGCGTCGCGGGTGGCGCCTGCAACTTGGTGCGTCTACACTTACCGTTCGTGGCGGCTTACGGAGAATCGACGCTGGGCCTGCTCGGGGACCCGAGTCGCCGTGCGATCTTCGAGCTGCTCGCGCGCCGGCCGTGCTCGGTTCAGGAACTCGCCGACGCGCTCCCGATCAGTCGGCCCGCCGTGTCCCAACACCTTCGAGTGCTGCGTGAGGGAGGCCTGGTCGTCAGCGAAGCCGACGGCACTCGACGCATCCATCGTCTCGATCCCGATGGCGTGACCGCGCTGCGGGCGTGGCTGGACGGGGTGTGGAGTGATGCCCTGACCGGCTTTCACAAGCTCGCCGAGACGCCCCCGGACGTCTCGGACGAACCGCTGGAGGGGAACTCATGACCGACGTCGCTCCGATCCCACCCATCACCGGCACCGTCTCGCTCACGATCCCGGTCGAGCGTGCGTTCGAGGTCTTCACGCAGTCGATCAACTCGTGGTGGCCGCACCAGTTCCACATCGGCACCGCCGATGTCGACGAGGTCGTACTGGAGTCCCGGGTCGGCGGGCGCTGGTACGAGCGCGGTGTCGACGGCAGCGAATGCGACTGGGGTCGGGTCCTGGCCTGGGAGCCCCCGCACCGGCTGCTGTTCACCTGGCAGATCAACGGGTCCTGGCAGTTCGACCCCGATCCCGACCACGCCAGTGAGATCGAGGCGTCGTTCCGCCCGGACGGCTCCGGGACCGTCGTCGAGGTCGAGCACCGGCTCTTCGAGCGCCTCGCCGGCGGCCAGGCCATCAACGACGCGATCAACGGTGGCGGCGGATGGGCGCTGCTGCTCGACGGCTACGCCAAGGCGGTGGCCGAACAATGAGCCCGGCCGGTCGGCCCGACTACATGGCGATGGCGACCGCGGAACGCGCCGAGCTCGCCGACCTCCTCATCTCCCTCACCACCGATCAGTGGGACGCACCGACCCTCTGCGCGGACTGGCGGGTCCGCGACGTGGTCGCGCACATGTTCAGCTACGACGTGCTGTCCCCGCTGGGGACGGTCGGACGGATGGTCAAGGGCCGGATGGTGTCCGGCGGTCCGAACGCGCTGGGCACAGCCGCCTACGCCGACCGGACCCCGGACCAGCTCGTCGCCCTGGTCAAGGACCACCTCCGCCCGCGCGGGCTCACGGCGGGGTTCGGCGGCCGGATCGCCCTGTGCGACGGGACCATCCACCACCAGGACATCCGCCGTCCCCTCGGGCTCCCGCGGGACATCCCCGGCAACCGGATGCACGCCGTCCTGGAGTTCGCCAAGACGGCGCCGTTGATCCACTCCAAGAAGCGCATCGCGGGGCTGACGGTGGCCGCCACCGACCTGGACTGGCGAACCGGGGACGGGCCGCTCGTCGAGGGACCGGCCGAGTCACTCCTCATGGCCCTCGCCGGACGACACGGCATCACCGACGAGCTCTCCGGCCCCGGACTGCCGATCCTCGTGCAGCGCATCGTCTGAGTCAGCCGCCCGGGCGCCTCTGAACCGGGTGCCCGGGATCCGGCTGCGCACGGTCGTCGCGCAGGGACCGGATCATGCTCCGCAGGATCCGGAGCGCGTCCGACTGCTCGGTCTCCGTCATTCCTCGCAGCATTCCGACCTCGACGGACCGGACCGCCACGGTCGCCTTCTCCAGGTTCCGCCGACCGCGAGGCGTGAGCCGTGCGGGAAGAACCTTCCCGACGGCCGCCTCCGCGGGCCTGGTCACCCAGCCCTCCTGCTCCAGGGCCTGGAGCAGGACGTTCATCGACTGCCGCGTCACGAACGCGCCCCGCGCCAGCTCCGAGTTCGACAGGCCCGGGCGCTGGGCCAGCAGCTCGAGGCAGGAGTAGCGCGTCACGTTCATCCCGAGCGGCCGAAGCACGTCCTCCATCGCTGCGCGCAGCGCGCTCGAGGCCTCCTTCAGCAGGTAACCCAGCGACGTCTCCAGGTCGACACCGTCTTGACGCATGTCAGGATTCTGACATACATTGCCCATGTCAGAAAGCTGACACGAGACGAACACGAAGGAGCATCACCCATGCCCGTCACCGGCCCCGACTTCATCTCGCTCCAGGCGAGCGACCTCGCTGCCTCACAGGCCTTCTACGAGCAGTACCTCGGCCTCGTCCGCTCACCGGCCGGACCTCCGCACGCCGTCGTCTTCGAGACGAAGCCGATCGCGTTCGCGCTCCGCGACGTCGTCCCCGGCACCGATCTCGCATCCGCCGCCCATCCCGGCATCGGTGCGGCGATCTGGCTCCACGCCACCGACGTCCAGGCCATCCACGACGCACTCGTCACCGACGGGCACGTCATCGTCGCCGCACCGATCGACGGCCCCTTCGGCCGGACGTTCACCTTCGCCGACCCCGACGGCTACCGGATCACCCTCCACGACCGCGCCTGACACCCTCGGCCGTCTCCGTCGACGGTCACACCTGCTCCCCTCCGGACCGCTCGAACTCGTCGACGCCGAGGGCGAAGTCCCAGTGGCCCACCCCGTTACCAGCGAGTCCGACCGTGACCAGGCCCATTCCCTCCAGCCAGTGCGCCATCGCCAGGCCGCCGACGTCCAGTGGGCGCAGCCCGATGCCCTCGACGAACTCCTTCACGCTCGCCTTCGCCTGCGCACTGTCGGCGGCGATGAACACATCGGGTCGGCCGTTCTCCAGGACGTTTCGGAAGATCGTGTTGAACGCCTTCACGACGTCGGCGCCGCCCGGCGCCACCTCGGCCACCTTCTGCGCGACGGAGGTCTCCTCACTGTGGGCCAGGCCGTCGAACGTGGCGTTGAAGGGGTTGCTGATGTCGACGACGACCTTGCCCGCGAGCGCGTCGCCGTAGGCGATGACGGCCGGGACGACAGCGTCGTGCAGCAGGGCCGTGATCACGATGTCCCCGGCCGGGACGGCACCCCACTCCCCCGCCGTGGCGCCGAGAGCCTCGGCCAGGCCGTCGGCCTTGGCCTGATCGCGACCCATGACCTCGACCGCGTTGCCGCCCGCTATCGCCAGCGTGCCGATGGCCCGGGCCATGTTGCCCGTGCCGATGATGGTGATGCTGCTCATGAGGTCTCCTCGTGTGCGCGAGGGGTAAGTCAGATCGCAGTGGTGCCGCCGTCGGCGACCAGTTCCAGACCGTTGACGCAGCTGGAGTCGTCGAAGGCGAGCAGCAGGGGCGACGTTATGTACACCGAGCTGTTTCCACAACGTAGCGACCTGTCCGGCCAGCGCGCAAGCTATGTACACCGATAAGTACCCGCCGGGCTAGACTGGCGCCATGCCGGAGTTGGAGAAAGGCCCCCAGGGCCAGCGTCGCGGCAGGGGTGCACGCGAGCGCATCCTCGGCGCGTCCCAGCAGCTGTTCCGCGACCAAGGCATCAACCGCACCGGCATGGACCAGCTCTGCGCGGTGGCCCAGGTGTCCAAGCGGACGGCCTACCAGCACTTCGCCAACAAGGACGAGCTCGTCGCCGAATACCTGCGCCGGTTCGATCCCGACGTCATGTCCGGGGTGTTCGACCGCACCGACCTCACGCCCCGCGAACGGCTCCTCGCCGCCTTCGAGATGCCGGCGTCCACGCCCCTGTGCCCCTACATCGCGGCGGCGGTCGAGCTCCACGACCCCCGGCATCCCGCCGCCGAGTACGCACGCGAGTACAAGATCGCCATCGCCGCGCGGCTCACCGTCACCGCCCGCGAAGCCGGCGCCACCGATCCCGAACAGCTCGGTGAGCAGCTGGCGCTGCTCATCGACGGCGCCTCGGCCCGCACCCGGGTCCTCGGGAGCGAGTGCTTCTCCACCGCCGCCGCCATCGCCGCCGCCCTCATCGACAACGCGATCCCCTCACCGGCTCCACCGCAGCCCGGCGGCGACCGCGTGACCACCGGGCCGGCTCCGGTTCCAGCCGGAGACCGATGACAGCCCGGGCGGGCCTCAAGGGCGGGGCGAAAGCAGGCCGGCCGGACCCGGGACGATCACGAGTCGGGCATGAGACCGCTGGTCAGAGCCTGATCTCCTGGCGCGGGACGCAGGTGCCCCCGGTGGGATTCGAACCCACACTGTGACCCTTTTAAGGGGAACCATGATCAACGTGCGAAAGCGTCTCTGACCTGCGGCTGAGTCGTTCCCTCCGCGCTCACCGCCCGAACATTGGCACGTATTCGGCGCGGACCACCCGACCGGACCACTCGTCGCCCTTCCAACGCTGGTTCCTGGTGGTGATCTCCTCGCGGCGCGGGTTCCACCCTTCCGGCCCGCCGGCCGGGGTGCAAGGCATGCTGTCCCGCCTTGTGCCCCGGCCGGCGGGCCGGTAGCCGTCTCGGCGCGCCGTGGGGAGGTCAGCACCCCCGCCGCACCTACCCTGATCTCTGAGCGGTGCCGGGTTCGGGCGGAGCCCGGGTCCTACTCTGTCGTCGTGCGGTCCCGCTTCGTTCGATATGAGAGTCCGCTAGTCAACGAGCACGGGCGGCACACCGGCATCTTTGGGCTAGCGAATGGCTTGGCTCGGGCTGGCGTCCTGTCGGAGACGGATCAGGCCTTCTGGGAGGCCAACAACACATGGTTCGACAAGTCGCTGACGTACCCGCCGGCAGCTGTCTACGACCGGGCGACGAATCCTCTGGCTGCGTCGTGGTTCAAGGCGTCCGCGGCTGAGTTCCTGGCGCCGGTCCCGGGGTATCTCGCGCTGCTGGCGCGGCATTCAGTCGCCTGCGTGGAGCGCTGGTCTGACGATCCCGGTCGCGTCGTCTATGAGGACGAGCACCAGGTTGTGGTCGTGCC
>NZ_BEGX01000155.1:0-238 GCF_002583555.1 Pseudonocardia sp. N23 | reverse complement strand
GGGCCGGCGTGGCCGGCCCGCGCCGCCGGAGGCGGCGCCTTGATCTCAAAGAGCCAGATTCGGCAAGGCAAGGCAGTTGGGACGTGTCGGGTCTCGGCTGATGCTTGACGTTCCGGTCTCACCTGATGCTTGACGTCCGGGCCTGATCGGCTTTCCTGCTCCTCGTCCTCGTGACGACGGTGGCGGGAGGCCGGGAATGGCCCTGGTGGACATGACCGTGGTCGAACAGCGCTACCGC
>NZ_BEGX01000154.1 GCF_002583555.1 Pseudonocardia sp. N23 | reverse complement strand
CCCGCCTCCTGGCGAGCCGGCCTGGAGGTGGTGGCGATGGACGGCTTCACCGGCTTCAAGACCGCCACCACCGAGGAACTACCCCACGCGGTAACTGTGATGGACCCCTTCCACGTGGTGCGCCTGGCCGGCGACGCGCT
>NZ_BEGX01000153.1 GCF_002583555.1 Pseudonocardia sp. N23 | reverse complement strand
CGCGGTAACTGTGATGGACCCCTTCCACGTGGTGCGCCTGGCCGGCGACGCGCTCGATGAGTGTCGCCGCCGCGTCCAGCAGGACACCTGCGGACACCGCGGCCGCAAGGGCGACCCG
>NZ_BEGX01000152.1 GCF_002583555.1 Pseudonocardia sp. N23 | reverse complement strand
ACACCTCAGCACATGCGAAAACGCAATCCCCCGATACGCGCACCGGATAACCACGTAGGGGCCCACCCGTCTTACGCTGCGAGGCGTGCCACGTCAGCCGTTGATTGCGCTGTAAATCCATTCCGCCGACTTCGCCCGGCTCGACGAAGTGGCCGCTGTGCGCGGGGCGTCCGGCAGAGGCGCGGACTGGCTGCACGTGGACGTCATGGACGCACATTTCGTCCCGAACCTGACGCTGGGCCCTTCCGGTCGTGACGGCGCTACTGGCTGCCACCGACCTGCCACTGGAATGTCATCTCATGATCGACAGGCCGGTGCATCGGGCGATCGGCATGCGGAGGCCGGCTGCCACAACGTCACGGTGCACGTCGAGGCCGCCGAGGATCCGGTCATGCTCGCGAAGATCTCCGCACCGCGGGCGCGAAGGCACGGCTGGCGCTCAAGCCCGGCACGCCGCTCGAGCCCTACCTCGACGTGCTCGAGCATGACGACCCCTCCTGGTGATGTCTGTGGAACCAGGCTTCGGCGGCCAGTTGTTCATTGCCGAGGTCCTGGACAAGGTGCGGCCAGCCCGGTCGCTGGTCGAGACCGGGCATCTGAACTTGCTGCTGGAGCTCGACGGAGGCATCAACGCCGACACCATCGAGCAGGCGGCCGAGGCCGGCGTCGACTGCTTCGTCGCCGGTTCGGCCGTCTACTCGGCGACGGATCCGGCGCAGGCGGTGGCTAGGCTACATCGGCAGGTGGAAGCGCGTCCCGAGCGATCGGCCTGATCAGACACCGAGCATGCGCCGCAGATCCGGCGCGTGGCGTCGAGAGACGGGCACGAGCTCGTGAGCCCGCGAGTCAGTGATCAGAAACAGCTCGCCTCTGATGCCCCGCTCGATCTCGGCAACGCGGCGAAGATTGACCAGGTATCGCCGGTGCACCCGACGAATTCCGTAAGGTGCCAGGGATCGCTCGACGTTGTCCATGCCGCGGGTCGCAGCCTGGATCCGGCCGCGCTCCGTGACCAGCCAGACGATATTTCGGTCCGCCTCGGCGTAGCGGATCTCTGACGGCGCCAGCAGAACCAGCCGATCGTCGCGTAGCCCGATGATGCACCGAGGCAGCGGCCCGACCGCTTTGACGTCGTCCGGCTCGTAGGCTTCGCCCTCCTGCATCCCGAATTCGCACAGCATCCCCATCACACGGTTCGCGTCGACGACGGGCCGCATCGTCAGCGGGACGGCCTCTTCACCGGGACACACCGGTAGGCGTGCGTAGCCACTCCACTCCGCGTTTCCCTGGGCGCGCTCCCTGGCCCATAGCATCACTTCCGGCAGCCCGGCGATGTCCGGAATCCAGCGCTCAGCCGGTTCGGTCACACCTGCGATGATGGGGGTTTCGCCCGTCAGGCCGAGCATCACGACCGCTGCGTCATTCGCAGCGATCACGTTGCCGCCGCGGTCCATCGCCATGAACGCGCCACGGACCTGCTCGCGCATCGTGCTGAACTCGGCGATCACCGTGTCGGCTTCGTAGATTGCGCGGTGGTAGATCTCCTGTTCCACGCAGGCAACTGCCTTGGTCAGCCATGGCGTCACGAGCTTGGGCAGCGACGCGTTCCACCGCGAAATGTTGATCGACGCGACCGGCGCGCCGGTGACCACGTCCCGGATGGAGATGCCTGCGCACGCCCACTGGTGGAACGCTTGGCACCAGTGTTCCGGGCCCGTGACGGTCACCGGACCGGACATCTCCAGGGACGTACCCATTCCGTTCGTGCCGGTGCATTCCTCCGACCAGGACGACCACGGCGCGAGGTTGTGCAGCGCAGCGCGCCGCTGCGCGGACGGATCGCCCCAGGCGCCGAGGACGCGCCCATCCCCGTCCGTCACGGTGACGACGGCGCCGTCACGTTCGACCTCCTGGCCGGCCAGCGCGCCCAGCCCGCCGAGCTGGGTGAAAATGACGTCGTTGCTGACCCGCCAGGCCTCGTCGGTCCGCGCCCCCGGTGCGATGTCGAGCGTGTGGTCGACGGCGTACCGATCTCGACATCGGTACCACGACGCCAGGATCTCCGGCCGCACACCCGTCTCGATGTTCTCGCCTGCGGCGAAATCCTCCCAGGCGCGAGCGACCTCTTTGGCCGATGACGTGGTCATCAGAGATCTCTGAGGCGTGCGGTCACGTCCGCTCGGCCGGCTCGGTGCCATCACCAATGGCGGGACTCTTCTGGTCATCGCGACCTCCTCCGAGACACACCCTTGGCGACGGAGCTGTCAGGTTGAACCGGTATTTTCCATGCCGCTTATGTGAGACGCGCCACTGTAGTCAGGAGAGTGTGCGTGCCGCAATGCCCTCACGTCGTGAGTCGGTCCCGCGGCGGGGTGAGCACGCTGGATGTGCGCTTCGACGGGCACGACGGGGTAGGTGCAGCCACGCGTGAGTTCGCCGACGATCCGCGGTTGGCCGCGCCGACGATGTGGCTCGTCGATCTGGCTGCCCACATGCCGCTTCACGCCCCAGATGCCGGGGGAGCGGCTTCTCCTTGACCGCGCGGACCGGGACCTCAGGGCCGCGGTAGGCCCCGGGTGATGTCAAGGGATTGGACAGCGATGGAGAGCAGTCGTCCGTCGCCCACGAGAAGGGACCCCCTGATCGCGGTCCTGACTCCTGAGTCCGAGGTCGGGTCTGGAGGCCAGGAGTCCTGGAGTTGACGAGCGTCGAGCTTTCCGACAGAGCTCAGTTCGGCTGCCGGATCGTCACGCTTTGGGGAGGTGCTCACGTAGCTGGGTTGCGCAGCTCACCCGGTGGGACCTCTGGCGTCGGAGGAGCGAGGGCTCGGCCCCCGACCATGGTCTGCAGCCGCGCACGCCACGTCGGAGCCGGCCGATTCAACCGTGTGTTCTGCCTCGACGACCCCCATCGACTGATCCTCTCCTGACGGCAGGAGTGCGCGAGTGGGGCACCGTGCTTTGCCGAGGGGGGCCGTTGACAGGCCGTTCCAGCGAGCGTTCGACGGACAGCAGCGCGTCGCACCGGCGGTCAACTTCTCGGCGAGCTCGTCGTCCTCGGCTACCGCACAGAGGGCTCGACGACGGCCCTCGTCATCGAGCCAGCCGGGCCCGGGGCGGGCCGCTTTTGTCGGGCGACGCCCAGGATCGCTTCTGGGTCGCGGGCATTGGCCAGGGCCTGGCCGAGGTCCAGGTCCAAGGATTCGCACCATCGCTCGCGCCGGTGGTTATCCGGTGCGCGTATCGGGGGATTGCGTTTTCGCATGTGCTGAGGTGT
>NZ_BEGX01000151.1 GCF_002583555.1 Pseudonocardia sp. N23 | reverse complement strand
CGACCCCACCTGGGCGCTGATCGTCTCCCAGGTCGTCCTGTCCTTCGGCATCCCATTCGCGCTCATCCCGCTGGTGATCCTCACCTCACGGCGCTCGATCATGGGCGACGACGTCAACAAGCGCATCACCGTCGTCGCGGGGATCGTCGTGTGCACGGCGATCGTCGCCCTCAACATC
>NZ_BEGX01000150.1 GCF_002583555.1 Pseudonocardia sp. N23 | reverse complement strand
GAGTGCCATCGTGTCCTCCGGTGGTCGGTGCGGGTGGAACGCGGCTCTGCCTCAGCAGGGCGGGTCGGGGTCCCCGAAGGGGACGGGAGAGGGTTCTGGCTGGCCCATCCCGGTGTGACCGCTCATCCCCGCCGGCGGCCGACCTCACCAACCGCCGCGCGGTCTCACCGGGATGGAGTCGGCCAGGTTCATCTCCCGCTCGCCCCGGCCCG
>NZ_BEGX01000149.1:29147-59876 GCF_002583555.1 Pseudonocardia sp. N23 | reverse complement strand
TCCAGACACAGCGAGGCTTGACGATGCGCGTTCGGGCACGGGCCGCCCGAACGCCCCGCCGCCCTGACTGGCCCACTCGATAAGCTCGGTGGGATGCCTGGAGCTGCTGGAGGGGGCCGGCCATTTCGCCCATTCCGAGCATCCCACTGTCTGCGCCGCAGACCCTGCTCGACTTCATCGCCACCAGCCGACCCGCCCGGGCCGATCTCCGTTCTCTGCGCCGGACACTGCGTCGACCCCGGCCGGGCAGCGCTGCAGCCCTGCATGCCTCACCCGCGTGACGGCTCGGCTCGGCCGGACCTCGGTCAGGACCGCGCAGCGAGCCGGGCGAGGCGGGTGCGGGTGGGTCAGCGCACCTGATGGGCCCAGCCGAGCTTCTCGAATACCCAGATGACGCGGGCGGAGATGTCGACCTGGCCCGGACCCACGCCGTGGCGGGCACACGTCGGGTCGGCGTGGTGGAGGTTGTGCCAGGACTCGCCCATCGACAGGATCGCCAGCGGCCACACGTTCGTGGCCTTGCCGGGTGCGGTCCACGGCCGGTCGCCGATCATGTGGCAGATCGAGTTGATCGACCAGGTGACGTGGTGTAGCACCGCGACGCGGGCGAGCTCGGCCCAGAAGAACGCCGTCAGCGCTCCCCACCACGACAGGGTCGCGAGCCCCCGATCAGCGCCGGGGTGAGGAGGGTGACCACGGTCCACAGCGGGAACTGGCGTCCGATGCGGGCCAGGTCGCGGTCGGCGAGCAGGTCCGGCACGAACCGGTCCGGGTTGGTGGTGCGACGGTCGAACAGCCAGCCCAGGGGGGCGTGGAAGAAGCCCCTGGCCAGGCCGGCCGGGCTGGTGCCGTGCAGCCACGGCGAGTGCGGGTCGCCCTCCTTGTCGGCGAAGGCGTGGTGGCGTCGGTGGTCGGCCACCCAGGTGATGACGTCGCCCTGCATCGCCATGCTCCCGGCGATGGCCAGGCCGTTGCGCAGCCCGCGGCGGGATTCGAACGAACGGTGTGTGAGCAGCCGGTGGAAGCCGACGGTCATTCCGAGGCAGGTCAGGAGATAGAACCCGGCGGCCAGGCCCACGTCCAGCCACGACAGGCCCCACCCCCACGCCAGCGGCACCGCCGTGGCGAGGGCGAGCATCGGGACCGCGGTGAACGCGTACACGAGCCAGGCCTGGCCGCGGGGCCGGGGATCACCGTGTACCGGCTTCGCCGCTGCAGAGGCAGCTGGAGGCGCTGACGCCGTGCGTTCGCGCAGGGACGTGGATGGGGTCACGAACAACACTGCTCCTTATCGAGGAGAACACAGCCGCATTCGCGCTGTGGGCGTTCTGTCGAGGTCAGGAGCGATCGAGCAGCAGGCTCGATCGTGTCGGCGGCGGCGTTGGGGGTCTGGGCGCCGGCGGGACTCTGCGCGAGCACGAACGCGGCGAGCGCGGTGGCCGCGACACCACCGACCGCTGTCCGGGTCGTGACCGTCGAGGCGCGGCGCAGGCCCCGGTCACGGGCGTCGGCGCGGATGCGTTGTGACTCGTTCACGCGCCCCACCCAACTCCGGTGGTCTTGGAGAATTCTGGGTATCACTGCACCCGGCTGGCATCTGAGGTCGGCGCGTGCAGGTCTGCTGGGGTGAGCGAGGTGGCGCGGCGTCCGACGCGGTCCATGATGGCCGCCGTGACCACTGAACCCGGACATGACGTCGCCGCGCACATCGGCCAGCCGCGGGTGCTGCTCGTCGAGGACGAGGTGGAGCTGGCGGGGATGCTGGCCGGGCTGTTCCGGGAGGAGGGCTATGTCGTCGACGTCGCGCCAGACGGGCACACCGGCCTGCACTACGGGCTGACCCGGGCCTACGACGTAGCGGTGCTGGACCGCGGGCTGCCGGCCGTCGAGGGGCTGGACCTGCTGGGGCGGTTGCGCCGCAGCGGGGTGACGACGCCGGTCTTGGTGCTCTCGGCGCTGGGTAACCCGGCGGATCGGGTGGCGGGGCTGGACGCGGGTGCGGAGGACTACCTGACCAAGCCGTTCGACGTCGACGAGCTGCTGGCGCGGATGCGGGCGCTGCGGCGTCGCCATCTCGACACGGCCCGGACGCTGCCGGTCGGCGCCGCCCGGCTGGATCTGGACGCGCGCGAGGTCGTTGCGGGTCCGACGCGGACGGGGTTGTCGCAGCGCGAGTGCGACCTGCTCACAGCGTTGGCGGCGCGGCCGCGGCAGGTGTTCGGGCGGGACGACCTGCTGGCGCTGGCGTTCCCGGAGGCGGAGAACCCGGTGGTCGTCGACACCTATGTGCACTACCTGCGGCGCAAGCTCGGTCGCGGTGTCGTCGAGACCGTCCGCGGCCGGGGCTACCGCCTCGGCACACCGATCGTGGAGACAGACGGTCCGGACGGCAGCTCGACGGACGGCGCGGGCGCTCCCGCCGACGGGCCGCTCGGATGACCCACGGTGGTCCTACGGGCGAAGCCGTTCTCGCCCGGCGTGCCGCCGTGCGGCTCGGGGTGCAGGCTGCGGTGCTCGCTGGACTGATCGTCGTCGCGTTGACGGCGGTGGCCATCGTGGTCCTACTCGATGCGCAGCGAACCCAGGTCGGCGCGGCGTTGCAGGAGGCGATCGACCGTGCGGATGACGTCACGGACCCACCTGCGGGCATGTTTCTGGTGTTGCGTGAGCCGACCGGGGCGGTGAGAGCGACCCCGGGGCTGCCAACCGGCGTCGCGGACCCGAACAACCTTTCACTGGCCGCGGACGGAGCATCGGTATCGACGAGGGAGCGCAGCGTTCGTGAGGTGCAGTACGAGATCGCCACGCAGTTGCGTGACGACGGCGTCACCGTCCAGGCGATCCTCGACCTGACGGCCAATCACAGCGCACGCAACCACCTGCTCGCCACTATGTTCGCCACTGGGCTCGCCGGGCTCCTCGTGGCCGGGGCGGCCGGGACCTGGCTTGGCCACCGGGCCCTGACCCCGCTCTCGGGTGCGCTGTCGCTGCAACGGCGCTTCGTCGCCGACGCGGGCCACGAACTGCGGACCCCGCTGACGTTGCTCGGCACTCGCGCGCAGCTGCTGCGCAGGCGCCTACGCCGTGATCCCGACGCCGATCCGCAGCTGCTCGCGGAGGTCGAGGGTGTCGTCGGGGACGCGGGCCTGCTCACCGCGATCCTCGAGGACCTGCTGCTCGCGGCCGACCCGTTGGGCGTGCGGCCCCGCGAGCCGATGGACCTGGCCGAGCTGTGCCGCGACGTGCTCGCCGCTGCGGCAGCCGACGCCGAGGACCGAGGCATCGAGTTGCGGCTCGTCGTCGAAGGAGCCGTGCGAGCCGTCGGATCCGCGGCGGCGATGCGTCGGGCGGTCACCGCGCTGATCGACAACGCCCTGCGGCACGCGACCCACACCGTCGACGTCAGGGTGCGCTCCGAGGGTGCCACCGCCGCCCTCGAGGTCGCCGATGACGGGAGCGGCGTCGATCCGACGGTGGCGCCTCGGCTGTTCGAACGGTTTGCCACGGCCGCTCGGGCGGGGGAGTCGGGTGAGCGTCGCTACGGTCTCGGCCTCGCCCTCGTGGCGGAGATCGCAGCCGCCCACGAAGGCCGGGTGACACTCCTGGACACCACCGGCGGCGCCACGTTCCGGCTCTCAATCCCCGCCGCCGCCGACCCGTCTGCACGGCCTCCAAGGAAACTCTGAGATTGCGTCGCGACGATCGGAGTCGTACCTGACCGACTGCGGAAGGCCGATCGTTGCCCACGTTCATGTTCGGACTTCCGCTGCACCCCTTGGTGGTCCACGCGGTCGTCGTGTTGGTCCCGGCGGCCGTGATCGGATCGGTGCTGGTCGCGGTGCAGCCGCGCGTCCGTGCCCGGTGGGCATGGCCGGTCGTCGTGCTCACCACCATCGCGACGCTCGCCATCCCCGTCGCCACCAGCACCGGGGAAGGCCTGCAACACAACATTCCCCGCACCCCGGCGATCCAGGCGCACGTCGAGCTGGGGGACCAGCTGCTGGTCTTCGTCGCCGCGATGCTGGTGTGCGTGGCGGCACTCGTGGTGCTTGACCGCATGCACCGCCGTCCCACCGCGGACGCGACGCTGGCCGCACACCGGGCCGGACCCGGCACCATGGCCGCGCCGCGGATCCGTGATGGTCAGGCCCGGGTCGCCGCTCTCGTGCTGGCCGTGCTCACGGTCGTGCTCGCGCTGGTGTCGGCGGTACAGGTCGTCCGCATCGGCGACAGTGGCGCCCGCGCCGCGTGGGGGAGTCTCCAGTACGCGCCGCAGCCACGGCCGGTCGGACCTGCAGGGTGAGCACCCCGTGGAGTCCACGCTGGCGTCCCAATTCACGACTCCAGCGGTGTCAGCGCAGGTCAGGAGGGCGGCGAGACGTGGCCCCAGATGTTGCCCCGCTGCAGCGGCGATAGCGCTTCCCAGGAATCTGCCACGGCCCGAACTCGGCGGGCACGTCACGCCACGGGACCCGCACCGGTGGCGGTAGATGATCCCCTTCGGCCACCCGGCGGCATTCGCGGACCTGACGGCCGCCACGACACGACCAGTCGACGACGGCAGTAGCGGGGCGATCAGCACCCACTGGACGTCAGAGAGCAGCGCAGTCCGCGACACCGATCACGCATCTCCCAACTACGAGCTCCCATTTGGGAGATACGACCCCTAGTCCTAGTTGGCTGAACTTCTTCGGCGGGCGATCGGCCTCGAGTAACTGCCGCTTCCAGGCCGCGATCGACTGCGCCGACACCTTCGCCCGCCGAGCAGCCTCAGCCACGGTGCGCTCACCGGCCAGGATCAACAACACGATCCGGGTCTTCTCGTCAACCGGCAATACCGGCGCTCGGTCTCGCCGTGACGATCAGGGTCCTGCCTGGTCAGACCGGCAAGAAGCGGGGTGCTGCCAAGAAGTCTGACGCGCGATAGACCAGCCGACGGCGGGACTGTTCGCCCTGGCCGCCCGTTTACCGTCCGTTAAGCAGCTGCGTGTCGACTTATAACCGAACCTCACCTATCGTTTGGATTCGGGGAAATCTTTTGGAGTCTGGCGTCAATTGTAGATACGGCGGGGTCGGCCTTGAACAGCGTACGAAAATACATGTCGAATTTGGGCCGCCTATTTGTGTTGGTCGGCGCGGGCAGTTTCATCGTCGGGTTGGCGATCGCGGCTGTCCTCACGGCAGTGCTGCTGGTGCTTGGGTGACCGCCCCGCCAACAGCTTTGCGCGCTGACTTCACGGTCGCGAGATCACGCTGTGCGAGACCAGTTCGACCGTGACAACAGAGGAGATCGTCTCCGCAGCAAGGAGGCCGACCAGCACGAGAAGCTGTGTCGCCCCGGCTGCGACGGGGCTCCCGCCCCCGAGGAGAACTCCGACGAATGCACCCGGGAGTGTCACGAGCCCGACCGTCCGGGTCTGATCGATCGCGGGGACGAGGGCTTCGGCCGCCGAGGTGCGGATGAGGAGCAGGGCCGCGTCGCGTTCGGCCAATCCGAGCGACAGTGCAGCTTCGTACTCACCTCGACGGGTCGCGAGCGTGTCGAGCGCTCGGCGGCCGGCCAAGGACGTCGCGGACATGGCTCCACCGATAATGATCCCGGCGATGGGTACGACGGCGATGCCTGTGAAGGGGATGGTCCCAGACGTAAGAACGACAACCACCACCGGAACGGCACCGGCGAGAATGGCGGCACCGGCGACCAGGCCGCTGCGGTGGGGTGTGAGCCGCCGTGCCGACGTCCATGTCGCGACCCCGACCATCACCAGGATGAACAGCGCCGTCGACCACCAGGCTCTGACGACGACAAGGATGACGAGCGCGACAACGCCGAGCTGAACGACAGCGCGAACAGCTGCGACGGTCGTCGCTGCGATCGTGCCGACCTCCCCGACGAGACCGGCGAGCGCGGCTATGCCGACGAGCGCGACGAGGGCAACTGCGAGCTGCCATCCGATGTGCATCACGACCCCCAGCGTTGCGTGCCGATGACCGACCCGGGAGGCTGGGTGGACCTCAGGGCGCGGCGTCACCCGCTGCGGTCCCTGCCGTGAGATGTCGGCCTGCCGGCTCTGCACCCGGTCCTGGCAGGAGCAGGGTGAAGGTCGTCGGCCGAGTGTCCCGAAGTGTCAGTCGCCCGCCATCCGCCTCTGCGAGGCTGCGTGCCAACGCAAGGCCGATCCCATAACCGCCTGGGGATCCGCCCCGGTTGGAGCGACGCGCGAACAGGTCGGGCGTCGGGCCCGTGATGCCGTCTCCTTCGTCGATCACGTCCACCGCGAGTGCCCCGGCAGCGTCACGAAGACGGATCGTGACGAGCCCGGCGCCGTGGACGACGGCGTTGTCGAGCAACACGCCGAGAATCTGCCGGATCGCAGCGGCCGATGCACGAGCCAGCACCGGCCCGGGACCCACCTCGACTTTCAACGCGCGCTTCTGAGTTGCAAGTGTCCGACGCCAGTGGTCATCGGTGTCGTCGATGATCTCGTGCACGTCGACGAGGGGGTCGTCGCTGCGGACGTCGCGCGCGAGTGCCAAGAGGTCCTCCACCGTGCGGTGCAGGCCATCGGCGGAACGTATCGCCGCGTCGATGGCCTGCCGGAGGTCCGCGTCAGGATCGTCAAGCGCGGTCTCCAAGCCCAGGCGCAGGCCGGTGAGCGGCGTCCGGAGCTGGTGTGAGGCATCTGCTGTGAAGGCCCGCTCCCGGGCGACGAGTGCACCGATCCGCTCCGCTGTCGTATCCAGGTCTGCGCCGACGGAGTCGATCTCGGGGATGCCGGCACGTCTGGTCCGGGTTGTGAAGTCTCCATCGCCGAGGCGGCGTGCCCTTCCGGACAATTCCTCCAGGGGACCGGCGAGCCGACCCGCCTGGCGTCGTGCGACGACCCACACTGCAAGCAGCGCGGCCAGGGCGAGCGCCAGCATCATCGACCATACCGCGACGACCTGCAGGTACAGCTCGCTCGATGAGCCGCCGACGCGCACGACGCCGGCGCGTGGGTCGTCACCAGTCACGGCGATGGCGACTGCACCATTGTCGGAAGCGGTATGGCCTGTGTCTCGAAGCGCCTGCCGGACCGGGTCGTCGGCGGTCGTGGGACCGGCACCCAGTATCCGGACTCCGGCGGTGTCGTAGAGTCCGATCTCGGCGTCGCCGGTGCTAGATGAGAGTTCGATGGGGCGATTGCCGGTGATGTCGACGGCAACGGTCAGCGCGGCGACGGTCGCGACCTGGTCGAGCTCGCTGCGCTCGTGATCGGCGAGGTACTTCAGCACGACGCCGGCGAGGGGAAGCCCGAACAGCCCGATGGCTAGCATCGCCGCGGCCACCGAAAGCATGATGATTCGTCGTCGCACGGTCAGCTCGGCGGGTCGAGGCGGTAGCCGTGACCGCGAAGCGTGACGAGCGTCGGCATTGAAGCACCGCCGGCCGCGCTCAGCTGGCGCCGGATGCCGGCGACGTGTACGTCGAGGGTCTTGGTCGAGCCGAACCAGTTCTCGTCCCAGACCTCGGCGATCAGCACCTCACGGCTGACCGCCGTCCCCGGCTGAGACGCGAGCCGGGCCAGGAGGTCGTACTCGCGCGGGCGCAGGTGCACCTCCGTGCCGGCCACCGTGACGCGTCGGCTGGCGAAGTCGACGGTGAGATCTCCGAGGTCGACCGGGGGGTCGTGCCGACCTGCCTCGGCTCGCCGCAGATGGGCGCGAACGCGGGCGTGGAGCTCGGCGAGACGGACGGGCTTGACGAGGTAGTCGTCACCGCCGGACTCCAGACCGAGGACCACGTCCATCTCGTCGTCGCGCGCGGTCAGGATGACGATCACGGCGTCCGGTAGCGCCGGACGGATCTCTCGACACACGGCCAGACCGTCGAGATCGGGCAGCCCGAGGTCGAGAAGGACCAGGTCGAACGGGGCACGAGCGGTCTCGCGTATCGCGGAGCCGCCGTCCTGCGCCCAAGCCACCTCGTGACCGTGCAGCGTCAAGCTGCGAGCGACGGCCGTTCCGATCGTGTCGTCGTCCTCGACGACGAGTATGCGAGCCACGACTCGACCGTATGCAGCGGACGTCGAGAAAATTGGATGAATCGGCCGTGCTTACCGAATGCTTACGGTCTTTTGGCCTGGCCCACGCCATCGGCCACCTAGCGTCGGATCGCGTCGCCCACCGCGGTCACGTCGGTGTTGCTTGCGACACCTGTACCAACCCACGGAGGGGTGCATTGTCGTCCGTTCTGGCTCTCAACCCACTTAGCGCCAGCGACCTACTGTCATCGTTCGGCACGATCGGCATCCTCGTCGTCCTCTTCGCCGAGACAGGCCTGCTGATCGGCTTCTTTCTGCCCGGCGACTCGTTGCTGTTCACCGCAGGGCTTCTGTCTGCCACGGGCAGCGGCGCCCTCCATCTCAGCCTGCCGTGGGTCCTCGCCGCGTCCATTGCCGGCGCGTTGATCGGAGCGCAGACAGGATTCTGGATCGGCCGACGCGCAGGCCGGGCACTCACACATCGCGCGGCGAACTCGCGCTTGCACGCGGGAGTTCGCCGCGCGGACGAACTGTTCGCGAGTTACGGACCTGCGAAAGCAATCGTGCTGGCGCGCTTCATCCCCGTCGTGCGTACCGTGCTCAACCCGGTCGCCGGAGCACTTCGCACACCGGTTGCGACGTTCACGTTGTGGCAGGTCGTCGGCGGGCTCGTCTGGACCGTCGGACTCGTTGTGGCCGGGTACGGGCTCGGTTCGTCGGTTCCGGGGATCGATGCGTATCTGCTGCCGGTGATCGCTGTCATCGTGCTCGTTTCGCTCGCGCCGCTGGCGATCGAACTCGTTCGGGAGCGCCGCCGCGGTCGCAGGACGCCGCCGCCGTGACAGACCCTGCCCTCCGTGGGAACGATATCCGAGTCCTAACCTGAGGGTGGCACACCGGCTACCTGCGGGTTCATACCGTGAAAGTATGACCGCCGCTCGCGACCACCACCCTGCAGGGGCCTCTACTGTCGACCTTCTCGAGATACGGCCCCCCGAGGAGGATCCGCCCGGAGTGCCGCCCTCACGTCGCGAAAAGCGGACTGGGTGGCGGCGCCGACGCCGGTGGGTCGCGCTGCTGATCGTCGCACTCCTGGTGCCGGTCACCGTGTCCTACATCCGCGCGCTGACCTACCCGGGGAACGCCTCGGTCCTGGTGCGCACTGTGGAGTGGGTGCGCGACCACGGCGGCGCGCCCTTGGTGAATGCTGCTGAGAACGTCTATTACCGGTTACACGCTCCGGCCGACGGGCCACCGGACCCGCAGGCGCTGCCGAGCGTGTCGCATCGCGTGCCGAGCTCTGGAGTTGCCCCCGCCGGGTTGCGCACCCTCGTCAGCCCGTCGCTGCCCGGGGAGGGGCAGTGGCAGCAGGCGTCGGCGATTGCGGGTAAGCCGGCATCGGCGTTCACAACCTTCCTCCGGCCCGATCCGGCGCACGCCAGTGTTGTGGCGGGCGTCGCCCGGTTCGACCAGAACCTCGTCGCCACGAGGTTGATCGCCGGGACCCGCGAGCCGAACGGCCTCGGATGGCCCGGGGACAGTCGCGTTCCGGCGGAGCTTCGCGCGTCGTTAATCGCGACGTTCAACTCCGGATTCAAGATGAAGGACGCCAACGGTGGGTTCGCCGCCGACGGCCGCACCGCTGGCGCGCTGCGCGACGGCGCGGCGTCAGCGGTGATCGACACCGCAGGAAAGGTGCGGATTGGTGCCTGGGGCAGGGACGTCGGACCGGGGCCGGATGTGGCCGCGGTGCGGCAGAACCTCGAGCTGGTCATCGACCACGGCCAGATCGTGCCGGGTCTTGATGTCAACGCCGGTGGTAAGTGGGGCTCGTCGAGCAATCAGCTGCAGTACACGTGGCGCTCCGGCCTCGGTGTCACCGCGGACAACGGTCTCGTCTACGTGGGCGGAGCGGGCCTGACCCTGTCCACACTGACCGTCGCGCTGGCAGATGCCGGTGCAGTATCGGCGATGGAGCTCGACATCCACCCCCAGATGGTGGACGCGTTCACCTACGACCACGTCACTCATCTGCCCGAGCACCTGTCTGGAACCCCGCTGCTGCCGTCGATGCCGGGCCCGAAAGATCGCTACCTGCAGTCCGACCAGCGCGACTTCTTCGCCGTCACGGCCCGATGACCGCAATGGTGGTTCTCTTCGCCCAGGACGGCGCCGCGGTCGTCGCGGTCGTCGCTGCCGTGGCGATGGTTCTCGTTGGACACCGGTTGGCCGCGTATGCCGCCGTCGCCGCTGTTCTCCTGGTCGCGCACGCTGTCCTGTCGTCATTCGTCGTTGTCGTCGGTCACCTCGGACCGGTCGGGCCCGATCTCGTCGTCGCCGTCAAGTTGACCGGAGCCCGAAGTCCCGTCGTGACCAACGTCCTGACCGCCGTCACCACGGCCGGCGACACGGTTGGAATGACGATCTTCGCGATCGGCGTGTGTGGGGTGCTGCTGTGGAGACGGCATACGTGGGCCGCAGGCGTCATGGTCAGCGCGGTCGGCGGCGCTGGCCTCCTGATCGTCGCGGTCAAGAACGGAATCGGTCGCCCGCGCCCACCGGAAGCCCTGCGCATGGTCACGGAGACGACTTTGTCGTTCCCCTCCGGGCACTCGCTCAGCTCGATCGTCGTGCTCGGCATGGCGACAGCGATCGCGGCAGAGCTGTTGCGCCGCCCTGGCATAGCAACATGGATCATCGTCGTGGCGTCATTCGCAACGGTTTCCATCGGGGTGAGCCGGGTCTACCTCGGGGTGCACTGGACCACCGACGTCCTGGACGGCTGGCTCCTCGGTGGGGCCTGGCTGACTGTGTGCCTCGCCGCGCTGTCGGAAGTACGTCGGCGGGACACAGAGCTGTGCCGACTGGGCAGAGCCGAGGAACCCTCAGCCACCACCGTTACGCACGACGGCGACGGCCCGCTGGTCGGCGCCGCACTCGGAGCCGGCCGTCGGCGTCGTCATTCCTTGCGTTCGGACGACCGCGCGATAACCGGACGCTAGCCTTGGCCCGCCCAGACTGGGTCCATGCCGTTGCCCCCGCTCCCCTGGACAGGATCTGCCGAGAACCGACCTCCGGGTCGACGCACGAGCGATCGTCGGGTCCTGCTGACCGGTGCGGAGTACACGGGCGGGCTGGCCGCGTTGCGAGGCCTCGACCGGGCCGGCTACGAGACCTGGGTCGCGACGACGGACCAGAGTTCGTACGGAGCCCTGTCGAGTGCGGCGGCGGGGGTGGTCCCAGTCATCGACCCGCGGGTGGACGGCGCCGGATTTGCACGCTGTCTCGCGGGCGCGGCGGAACGTATCGGGGCGAGGATGGTCCTGCCGGGGACCGAAGCCGCGCTCCTCGCGCTGGCCGAGCACAGGTCCTTGTTCCCGGAGCGCGTCGCGGTCGGGGCTCCGGACGAGCAAAAGGTCCTGCGCGCCTGCGACAAGAACAGGTTGGACAGCATCGTCACAGCCGTCGGGCTGACTGTGCCGCCGACCACGAGGGTCGCCCTCGACGACGTCAACGAGGTTGACGTGACGTTCCCCGCGGTAGTCAAGCCGCTGCAGTCGGAGATGCGCCGCGACGGTCGGCTCGAGCGGTTCGAGGTGGTCAGGGTCGCCGATCGGGGCGGGTTGGTCGGCGCGCTCCGCGATCTGCCGGGCCAGGTCGGGCTCGTGCAGCCCTACCTTGCGGGCGCTCTGCGAACTGTGAACGGTGTCGCGTGGGACGGCGAGGTCGTCATCAGCGTGCACAAGCGGGCGACCCGGACGTGGCCACGAGACTGCGGCGTCGTCTCCTACGCGCACACCATCGAGCCGGACGCCGCCCTCGACGCCGGCGTGCGGCGGCTCGTCGCGGAGCTGGGTTGGAGCGGGTTGTTCAACCTCCAGCTGATCGAGTCGGACTCCGGACTGCACGTGATCGACTTGAACCCGCGCGTCTACCACTCGCTGGCCCTGGCGGTCGCCGCCGGCGCGAACCTCCCGGCGATCTGGGCGGACCTGCTGCGCGGTGCAAAGCCACTGGTCCAGGGCTATAGGACCGGCAGCATCTTCCGGGCCGAGGACGACATCTACGCAGTCGTTGCAGGCGCGATCTCGGATCGTCGTCCGGGACAGCTCGCGGCGTTAAGGCCGCGCCCATCCACGACCCATGCCGTGTTCGACGTCCGCGACCCCCGCCCGACCCGTGCCCTCGTATCGCGGGTCGCGAAGGGGGTCGCGAGGAAGCTGACGGAAAGGACAGGGGGCCGGCCCGAGACGTCGGCCGACGCTGACCTCCGGTTTCCCGAACCCAAACCAGGCGGTCAATAGTTCGCCTGCGAGCTCGATTGTTGGGCGCAGATCCACCGTGCCCGATATCTGGGCAGGATACTGACGATCGGAACGTGTCTATCGCTTGCGCTACGACGGCCGACATCTTACTCAGCGCTTGCCTCGCCGAGCACAGGCTGGAGCCAGGCAACCAGACTGGGGTGAATCGTAATGATGACGGATCACGTTCAATCATCGATCAATGACGGACAGCCCGTCCGATTTTGTGGCAGTGGCCCTGGAATCAGGGACGCTGCCGTTATTGTCGTATTACGCGCCGCATTCTTCGTCGTCAACCACACCGTCAGGCGCGGGCACTACACAACGTGCCGCATGTTAGGGACTCTAGCGTCCTCCGGCGCATATGCCGAATTTATCGCACCCGGTGGAGGCCGCTTCCGCGCTCATCCACGGGATGGCTATTGGATGCGGAGCTTGTTCGTGCAGCGACGTTACGAACCCGAACTGCTCCCCATCGTGGATAGGGCCGTGCAGGTGGGCATGCCGTTCCTGGACTGCGGAGCCAACCTTGGATGGTGGGCGGTGATCGCGGGCTCAGCTCAGCAGGGCCCCCAACGAGTGCTGGCCGTAGAGGCCTCGCCCTCCACATTCCGGGGTCTAGCGGACAACAATCGTCTAAACGGAGACACCTTCCGCACGCTGCAGGCAGCTGTTTGGTCGCGCAGCGGCGAGACCGTCGACTTTGTTGAGGCCCGCGAAAGTGCGGCCTCGAGCGTGGCGCAGACGAGCCTTCCAATGATGGTCACGGGCCGTCGTCGGCGTGTTCCGACCGCGACATTGGATGAACTACTCACCACAGTTGCGCCCGATGGGGGGCCTGTGTTGTGCAAACTCGACGTGGAGGGTGCGGAAGTCGCAGCGTTAAGCGCGTCAGAGCTGGTTCGCAGTGGCGATGTCGCTGTCGTGTTCGAGGATCACGGCAGCGATCCGACGAGCGCCACGTCCATGTGGTTCCTCGAACGCGGCTACATCGTACACGCCCCAGACCCCGACGGGACGCTTATGCGCATAACCGACATTGCGACGATTAACGCGTTCAAGGTCGACCCTGCGCGCGGTTACAACTTCCTTGCGTGGGCGGTGGGTGGCGCCGCCGAGCAGCTGTTCGGACCGCAGGTGCGTTGACATCATGACGCGAAGCGACGGCGTTGACCTCGGACCCGACCGGCCCCGATAACCTGCGAGCAGGCGCGCGACGAGCGCGTCGGCCTCGGTAACCGACACATGGACGTCGAAAGGTCGGACGCATCCACTGTGCCAATTGTCCGCCGCGGCACCAGTGATCAGCTAGCTAGCTGCACCAAGATCTGCGCCTCGTGCGGCGGCGTGCATATCCCCGGCGGATCGAGCTGAGAGCGAGCTGGGAGAGTATCGGCGTGATTCGATTCGCGCTCGCGGCCGCTGTTGTCGCGATCCTGTTAGCGATCGTCATGATCTTGCTGATTGGTGGGTGGGTCGGGCTAGCCTTGGCCGGGGGGTGTCTCGTCGTGGCGCTTGGGCTGATGATGTGGTCCGACAGACCCTCCCGCGAATGATCGTAACGGCGATCGGGGCGGCGAAGGTTATGGAGTGGAAGGCAAGCTAGAAGCGGGTGTCCTGGGCTGTGCGCGGTCGCGGTCTGCGTCCAGGTCGTACCCCCGACCCACAGCCATCGGATCGGTACGCGGTCACGTCGTGCTCGTATTCTCGGTCGGTCGGCAGCTTTGCGCAGAGCTCTCACCGTCGACGACGGGCCCGACCCGAGATCGACGCCTGCGGCTCTCGACGTACTCGCTGCGTTCGAAGCTCCTGCGATTTCGTCGTGTGGGGCCCGATGTTGAAGCTCGCGCCCGAGGTGGGCGCCGGCTCGACGTTTGGGGCCGTGAACTCGCGATCCATGGCTGGGACCCCATGTTCACGGCGCTGCGGAGCCGTCGACGGATGCTGGCCGACCTGCGCCGGGCGATGGACTCGTCGAGGCGGTTGGCCGGTCACGCCCCGGTTGTACCGGCGCCCGCTCGGGTGCTGTTGGGGGGCGCCTGTTCGGGCAGCAACGGACGCGGACCTGCGGCCGGATCCTTGTGGACCGCGTGGGGGCGCGACTGGACCTTCACCGCGACCGGCGCGTCTGCCGTTCGGGGTCGTGCGACGCTGGCGGCGGTGGGGGCGTAACGGTGCTGCTGCACGACGCCGACACGGGTCGATGGCCCGGGTCGTGGCGCACACGCTCTCGGCGCTACCGGAGCTCCGGGACGGGCGGCGTGCTGATGGGGCGCGGGACGGGCGGCGTGCTGATGGGGCGGTGGTCGCTCCGTTGTCTCAAGCACGGAGTGGCGCCCACACGGTGACGTGCCAGGGCGCCGCCGGCGAAGTGTTAGCTTCCCGCCAGCTCGGAGGCCTCGACGACACCGTGAAATTGCAGTACGACGAACGCCGCTCCCGCCAGCGGGAGAATAGTGGCCGCGGCAAGGACCGCGGTGGGCCATGGTGAGGTGCGTCGCGCGTCGAGCAGGCACGAGATGCGGACCACCACGTCGTTTCGAGCAACGCCGAGCGAGTTGTGGATGGTCGGTCCTATTTGCGCGAGAGCTGCTTTACCGATCGCGTGAGCGACGACATGCGGATCGCCGACCGCTCGCAGGGCGGCGGCGTCGGCCCAGCGCTCGACGGCCAGGTCTACGCCGGTCGAGACAGGTCGCATTAACGGGTTTATAGCGGCTGCGAGACATGCGAGCTGGGTGAACACATGGTGCGATGAGGTCAGGTGGGCGAGCTCGTGGGCGAGGAGCGCCCGGCGTTCCGGCCCCGTAAGAGCGCGCAGCATGCCGGTCGAGACCACGACACGCCCGCCACTACCCGGAACGGCGAAGGCGTGGGCTCGTTCGCTTTGTACGACTACGAGCTTGCCGGCTGCGGGCATGGCTCCGACCGCCGTTGCTGTCAAGCGGGCCTGTCTCGAGATCGCGGCGAGGCGGACGCAGCCTCGGACGAGTACACCGACGGCGAGGACGGCGGCGGCCGCCGTGAGCACTGGTGGGACCGGCAGGTCGCGCTCGATTTCGGTTGCCGACCAGTCGGCCGGGTGCAGCGCTGGGAGGATCCCGACGCTGCCCACGTAGGCGGTGAGGGCGGCTATCGCGACTGTCGCGCCGGCCACGCAGATGGAGAGGGCGGTGAGCAGGACAGTGGCAAGGGCGGGATTTGCGCGGCGAGCCAGAGCAACAGCGAACGGCCCGGCGCCGAAGCCGGTCAGGGCCAGTGCGGACATGATGAGGACGGTCGCGGGCCTCATTCGGGCGGCCCGTCGGTGTGACCCGACGACGACTTCGTGACCGGCTCCAAGCCTGGGTGTCGTTGCAGCAGTTCCCGCAGCAGCTGCTCTGAGGTCTCGTCGAGGCTACCGACGAACTGCGTCAGGACACTGGCACGGTCGTTCCCGGTGTCCAACACCTTCTGCATCTCGCGGGCGGTCAGCCACGCCTCGGCCTCAGTCCGATTCCCCACGAGCCGGTAGGCGTAGGCCCGTCCGCGCGGCTCGCGCGTCAGCACCTGTTTCTCGAACAAGCGTGTGAGGGTGGTCAGGACAGTCGTATAGGCGAGCGGACGGCCCAGCGCCGACAGGACCTCCGCAGCCGTGAGAGGGCCGTCGGCCGCGGCTATGCCGGCGACGATCTCTAGTTCGAGTGAACCCTTGGGGCGAGGGTTGCGACGCCCCACCATGTCCGCCTCCAGCTCTTGCCGACCATCGCTGGCCACCGGCGTCGCACCGACCCTACCGGTCCAACCCAGCGCCCGGCCCTCAGCGCTCTGTCGAGAACAAGGTGTGACTCGGCGTCGTCAGCGACGTCGCTCTTGCGCTCGACAGGGCGTTTAGGTAAGGCTAATCGGAGTTACTACTATCGCTCGATAGTTGCCGAGTGAGGGGGGCCTCAGGTGTTTGCCAACTACCTGATCGGTCTGCGAGAGGGGCTCGAGGCAGCTCTCGTCGTCAGCATCCTTGTTGCCTATCTCGTGAAGGTCGACCGCCGCGACCGGCTGCCGACCGTCGCAGCCGGCGTCGGCGCGGCAGTGGTCGTCAGCATCGGCTTCGGGACGCTGCTGACGTACACGTCCACCACCTTGCTCGCTGACTTCCGGAGCCAGGAGATCTTCGGTGGATCGATGTCGGTACTCGCTGTCGTCTTCGTGACATGGATGGTGTTCTGGATGCGGCGCACCGCGCGCGGCATGCGGACCGAGCTTGACGGCAGACTCTCATCAGCGCTGGACGTCGGGCTCTTTGCGGTCGGGCTCACAGCCTTCCTCGCCGTTGCCCGAGAAGGCCTCGAGACAGCGCTTTTTTTCTGGTCCGCGGTCCACGCCGCCGGCAGCACCACCGACCCCGTCATCGGATTCACCCTGGGAATCCTGACAGCCGTGCTGCTCGCGTGGCTGCTGTACCGACGCTCGGTCAGCCTGAACCTGGCGAAGTTCTTCACCTGGACCGGAGCTGGGCTGATCGTCGTCGCCGCGGGAGTATTGTCCTACGCCGTTCGCGACCTCCAGGAAGGCGGCGTGATCGGAGGCGGGAACTCACTCGCGTTCGACGTCAGCGAGCACGTGTCCGTCGGAACCTGGTACGGCGCGCTGCTTAAGGGGATCTTCAACTTCACCGCGCAGACGTCATGGGTGCAGGCCGTCGTCTGGTCGCTGTACCTCGTGGTGGTCATGACCTTCTTCTTCACCGGTGGCCGCCCGAACCCGCGCAACCGGTCGATCGATCGGGATCGACCCCCGGCCGAGAACGCCGGGACCGGTACCTCCCGCGTCGCCGCGCGCGGGAGCGATGACCGCTGAGCTCCACTCGGCCGGCGTGGTGAACATCAGACAAGGAGAGCTGTGAGAACACGATCGCCTCGCGTCGTGGCCGTCGCCGCACCCGTAATCGTGGTGCTGCTGCTGGCCGGCTGCTCCTCGCAGGACGCAGTTACCGGCCCGGCACGAGTGAGTACCGCCGACGCGCCGATCGCGGTGAAGGCGGGTGACACGACCTGCGACGTCGCGACGACCTCGCTGGCGGCCGGCCGTCACACCTTCGACGTGACCAACACTGCAGCATTGGTCACCGAGGTGTACGTCTACGCAGCTGGCGACCGGATTGTCGGTGAGGTCGAGAACGTCGGCCCCGCCACGATCCGGAGCCTGATCGTCGACCTCCCGGCGGGCGAATACCAGGTCGCCTGCAAACCCGGAATGGTGGGGAACGGCATCCGGACCGCGGTCATCGTCACCGGCGGAACCGCACCCACGCTGACCAGGGACCAGAACCTCAAGGCTGCCGTCGACTCCTACCGGTCCTACGTCGAGAGCGAGACACAGGCGCTGGTGGACACGACCTCTGCCTTCGGTGCGGCCATCAGCTCGGGCAATCTCGACGCGGCCAAGCAGGCCTACCCGACCGCCCGAATCCACTACGAGCGGATCGAGCCCATCGCAGAGTCGTTCGGCGAACTGGACCCCCTGATTGACATGCGGATCGACGACGCGACCGAAGGGACGCCTTTCGTCGGGTTTCACGCCATCGAACAGCTTCTGTTCGAGAAGAAGACCATCACCGGAGCCCAGGCCCTGGCAACGAACCTCACAGCAAACGTCGGAAAGCTCGCGGCGCTGATCAAGACCGTCGACTTCACTCCGCTGATGATGGGGAACGGCGCCAAGTCCCTGCTCGACGAGGTCGCGAAATCCAAGGTGACGGGAGAGGAGGAGCGGTACTCCCGCATCGATCTCGTCGACTTCGCCGGCAACGTAGACGGCGCCAAGCACGTCTACACCGCGCTGCGTCCCACGATCCAGGCGAAGGACCCACAGCTCGTCACCACACTAGAGCAGCGCTTCTCAGCTCTTGTCGATCTGCTGGGCACCCATGCTGCCAAGCCAGGGGCTGCGGGCCTGATCCCGGGGAGCCCGTTCGTGTCCTACGACGCCCTCACCCCCGACGACGTTAAGGCCCTCGCGGTCGAGGTCGACGCGATCTCGGAACCCCTGGGCAGGATCAGCAGCGTCGTAACAGGCGGATGACCCACCACGACGGATCTGACGACAGCGCCAGCACGATCAGTCGCCGCACACTGTTCGGGCTGGCCGGCGGAGCCGCGGTCATCGGTGCCGCGGCGGGCGGCGTCGGCGTCGCCCGCTCGCTGACAGGCCGGGAACCGGCCGTCGCCTTCTTCGGGCCTCACCAGGCCGGGATCGCGACACCAGCCCAGGACCGTCTGCACTTCGCCGTCTTCGATCTCGGTCCGGCTGTGTCACGTGCAGGCCTGACGGCCCTGCTCGTCGCGTGGACGAATGCCGCGGCGCGGATGACTGCAGGGGAGGACGTCGGCACCGGCGCCGTGACCGGGAACCCCGGCACACCGCCCGACGACACGGGGGAGGCACTGGACCTCACAGCGTCCCGCCTCACCGTCACGATCGGCTTCGGACCAACTCTGTTCACGGATTCGCGTGGGGTGGACAGATTCGGGCTCGCCGCGATGCGCCCGCCGCAGCTGTCCGACCTACCCAGCTTCCCCGGCGACGCCCTCACCGACGCGATCAGTGGAGGAGACCTGTGCATTCAGGCCTGTGCCGATGACCCCCAGGTCGCCGTGCACGCCATCCGGAATCTCGCACGTATCGCGCGCGGGACCGCGGCGGTGCGGTACTCCCAACTCGGCTTCGGCCGGACAAGCTCGACCTCGTCCCGCCAGACGACTCCGCGCAACATGATGGGCTTCAAGGATGGCACGGCGAACATCAAGGCCGAGGACGCCGCCGCGATGAACTCGGACGTCTGGGTGCAGGACGGGGACGGACCGCCGTGGATGGTCGGAGGGACCTACCTTGTGACCAGGCGCATCCGGATGCTCATCGAGCCATGGGACTCGACGTCGCTCACCGAGCAGGAGCGAGTGATCGGTCGGACGAAGGGAAGCGGTTCACCGCTTGGCCGCCCTGCGGAGTTCGACCCGATCGACCTCGAGGCGAAGGGGTCGAACGGGGAGCCCGTCGTCGATATGAAGGCGCACGTCCGCCTGGCCCACTCGACCAACAACGGTGGGGCGCTGCTGCTCCGGCGGGGGTACTCGTTCGTCGACGGCACCGATGAATTCGGCAGGCTGGACGCCGGGCTCTTCTTCATGGCTTTCCAGCGAGACCCACGGCGGCAGTTCGTGACGATCCAACGGTCGCTGGCCGGGAAGTTCAACGATGCTTTGAACGAGTACATCCAGCACGTCGGAAGCGGTCTGTTCGCCTGCCCACCCGGTGTGGCGCCGGGTCAGTTCTGGGGACAGAGCCTGTTCACGTGAGCCGACTGCCACTCCGAGCCAGGACTACGTGTGAGTTCGCTCGCTGTCCTCGTCGGAATTCCTCGACGCCGGTGAACTGAGCGCGTGGTCCGTCTCAGAATTCGTGAGGAACCGATCGGCCGGCAGGGCGAAGCCGACCACCGCGCCGCCGCCGGGGCGCGCCTGCGCGAACACGGTGCCGTCGTGCCCCAGCACGGTGTCCTGGACGATCGACAGCCCGAGTCCGGAGCCCGGCAACCCCCGGGCGCTGTCGGCCCGGTAGAAGCGGTCAAACACTCGCTCCTCGTCGTCCGCCGGGATGCCGGGTCCACGGTCGGACACCGTCACGCGGCCCTCGCGCAGGACGACCTCCACAGGATGGGCGTTGTCGTGATCGAACTTGGTCGCGTTTTCGACGAGGTTGCCGACGGCGCGTTCGAGCCCCTGCCGGCGCCCGCGGACCCAGGTGCCGTCGAGATCGACGTGGACGACACGGCCGGTCCGCCGCTCCACCCGGCCGGCGACGGTCCGGACGAGATCGGCCAGGTCGATATCTTCCTCGGGGTCGTCGCCGACGCCGGCGAGTGCCAGCGCCACCAGTTCGTTCACGAGCTCGCTGAGCTCGCGCGTCTCGCTGCGCACATCGTCGACGAGACGTTGTCGCGACCCGGGGCTGAGCTCGTCGAGCCGGTGCAGGAGCGCCGCGTTGGTACGCAGGCTGGTGAGCGGGGTGCGAAGCTCGTGGGCAGCGTCCTGGATGAGGCGCTCCTGGTCCTGACGGGCGGTGGCGAGCCGCCCGAGCATCGTGTTGAACGACTCCGACAGCCTGGCCACCTCGTCGCCACCTTCGACCGGAACTGTCCGATCGGTACCGCTGTGCAGGCTGATGTCCTCGGCGGTCGCGGCAAGCCTCTCCAGCCGGCGGGTGATCCGGCCGGCGAGCAGCCAACCGGCTGCCGCAGCGACGACGAGCACGATCGCGCCGAGTACTGCAACCTCGACAGCCATGCCGTGCAGGACGTCGTGGGTGGGTTCGACGTCCGTGGCAACCTGGAGGGCGCCGCGCCCGACCCCGAGCCCGGTGGTGAGGATCCGGTACTGGGCGTGCCCGACCTCGACCTCCGTGACGTCGGTGTCGGTGGCCGACCCGGTCGCGGCGACCGCGAGCTGCGAGGCCGACACGGGCAGCGAGGCGTCGCCACCGAGATGCGTCACGCTGCCGTCGGCAGCCAGTGTCTGAGCGACGAACACACGCTGTGCCGGACGATGACCGCGCCCGTCGGCGGAGACAGCCGCGAGGATGTCGGTCTGCCCACCGGCAACCGCAGTTGTCGCGGACCGCAGAGAGTTGTCGATCTCGCCGATGATCCGCTCGGACGCCGCGTCGTAGCTCAGGATACCGATTGCCGCGGCTACCACGGCCGCGACGACGGCGAACGCCAGCGCGAACCGCGCCCGCAGGCTCACGAGCTCCGCAGGGTGTAGCCGACTCCACGCACGGTGTGGATCAGGACCGGCGCGCCGACGGCGCCGAGCTTGCGGCGCAGGTACCCGACATAGACAGCGAGGTTTTTCGAGTCGGGTCCGAAGTCGTAGCCCCAAATGCGTTCGTACACCGTCGTGTGGTCGAGCACGATGCCCTCGTTTCGGGCGAACAGCTCCAGGAGGTCGAACTCCGTCTTCGACAGGCTCACCTCCGTCTCGGCCCACCAGACTCGACGAGCACCGGGTTCGACCCGAAGAAGTCCGGTGCGGAGCACCTGGAACTCCGCCCCGCGCGCGGTCGCGTCTGGCACAGCACGGCGCAGCAGCGCCCGCAGACGCGCCAGGAGCTCGTCGAGCTCGAAGGGCTTTGGCAGGTAGTCGTCGGCACCGGCGTCGAGACCGGCGACCCGATCAGCGGTTTCGACGCGGGCGGTCAGCATGAGGATGGGCGTGCGATCGCCGTCGGCGCGCAGAACGCGGCACACGCCCAGCCCATCGATCCCGGGCATCATGACGTCGAGCACGAGCGCGTCGAAGGTCGCCCGTCGAAGCCGGGCGAGTGCCTCGACGCCGTCGGCCAGGAGATCGACGTCGTACCCCTCGAGCTCCAGCGCGCGGCCGAGCGAGTCCCGGATCGCGCGGTCGTCGTCAACGACCAGGACCCGCTGCACCGCCACACCGTCTCCTCCGCCATCCCCGCGCATAGTCCGAACTCTCTGCTCCCGGTCGTGTCACGCCCCTTCAGGGTTTCCTCCGTCCCGTCCCTGGACGGCGTGATGGCCGTAGCCGTGGTCCGCATCCTGCCAGTCCGTGACTCCGTGCAGCACACCCGCGGCGAGGGCGAGCACCACCAGGACCGGACCGAGCAGCGCGAGCGCCGCTAGAGCCCGACGTCGCCAGGAGGCGGCATGCCGGCCGAACAGGATCGCGATTTGGAGCGCGACCTTCGTGCAGACAGCGGCCCACGCCGTGGACAGCCGACTCGAGATGGTGACCGGCTCGTCGGCCGGGAGGTCGGCGGTCAGTGCGGCCAGGTCGCCCCGGTAGCGAGCCTCGTAGACCTTCCCGAGTCGATCCTCGCCCTCGTCAATGGTGAGCCGCCCCTCTCCAACGGCGCGATGCAGCGTCTCTGACACTGCTTCGCGTTCGGCGTCGGAACACCTGACACGTGGAGCGGTCACGTGATCGCCGGTCTGGAAGTTCTCGGTGGTCATGATGTCCTTTCCTCGGTCTCGCGGCATGCGGCCCCCGTCATGGCGGAGCCCAACCGTCGGACCTGTCGCCGGGCACGACGCCACACTGCCCACCGGCGGTGAATCCCGGACGTGGTGTAGGTCGGAGCTCGGTAAGAGTGGACCTGGAACGGTGCCGCTGGAACTGTTGCGACCTCGGCCGCGGCGAAGGCAAGCGAACGGACAACGTTGCGCCAGGGTTCCGTATGCGGTGTCACGATCCATGCGACGCCAGCCGAGGTACAGGCGTGGACATCGTCGAACACAGGACCCGCGCATGAGCGGGCTCAGCTGGGCCGAGGCGCTCGTGATCGGTGCGCTGCAAGGCGTTGCCGAACTGTTCCCCGTCTCGAGCCTTGGACACAGCATCCTGCTCCCCGCCCTCGTCGGCGGATCGTGGGCGCAAGACCTCAACGTCAGCGCCCCGGAGTCGCCCTATCTCGCGTTCGTCGTCGGGTTGCACGTCGCGACCGCGATCGCCCTGATCATCTACTTCCGCAAGGACTGGCTCCGAATCCTGCGTGGCCTCGCAACGAGCGTCGCCCGGCGCGAGATCGCGACGCCCGATCAGCGACTGGCGTGGCTGCTCATCCTGGCCACGATCCCTGTGGGAATCGCGGGTCTCACCCTTGAACACCTCTTCCGGACGGTATTCAGCAAGCCTGTGCCGACTGCTGCGTTCCTTGTTATCAACGGCCTCGTCCTGCTGCTCGGGGAGCGCCTGCGCACCCGCGTGGGGACGGAAGCCCCGATCAGGATCGGAGGCGACGTTGGTGCCGCCGACGACACGGTGGTCCTGCCGGCCGTCGACCCGCTTGTGACAGACCGCAGGCTGTCACTGCTCGGCGGCCCGCGCGCAGTCGCCATCGGCAGTGCACAGATCGCGGCGCTGCTGCCGGGGATCAGCCGGTCCGGCGCAGCGATGGTGGCCGGTCTGTCACTCGGGCTCAACCGCAGCGACGCCGCGAGATTCTCGTTCCTTCTGGCGACACCGGTGATTCTCGCTGCCGGTGTTCTCAAGCTCGGCGACCTTGCCGGGCCTCTGGGTGACGGTGTGCGTCCCCAAATCCTGGTGGGAAGCCTCCTCTCCGGTGTCGGGGCGTATCTGTCGGTCCGGTTCCTCACCCGGTATTTCGAGGAGCGGTCACTGCGGCCGTTCGGCGTCTACTGCATCGCGGCCGGGGTGGCGAGCCTGCTCTGGATCAGCCTGAGGTGATAGGCCGGCCGCTCTTACCGGACTCCGAACCGGAACACGACGGCAGTTCACCGCCGGTGGTCACTCTCGGCGCAGCGCGGTCGGCGTCCCGCATGCTCCGGGCGAGCCGCAGGGCGCCGCTCGTTCCTCCACTCCCGACCGTGATTCGAGGTCCCACCCATGCCAGCATCCCTCGCAGATCGCCGCACCCGTCCGCGGCCACGGCCCCGCCGTCCACGTGTCCCGTCAGTCGCCGTGCGGTCGGCCGCACCGCACTCGCTCGGCCACGGCCGCGTGGTCGTCCTCGGAGCGACCGTCGGGCAAGGACACGAAGGCGCCGCCCGCGAGCTCGCCCGCCGCCTCGTCGAGTCAGGTATCGACGTCGAGGTCCACGACTACATCGTTGCACTCCCCACAGCTGCGCGATGGCTGCTGAAGGACATGTACGCCCCCACAGTCCAGCACGCGCCGCAGGTCTTCGACAAACTCTTCCGCGGCCTGGAGCGGCCCGGGGCCCTGCGCCGGGCCGCCGAGACGATCTGCGCGATGGCGGAGGCGGATGTCGCACGCTGGATCGGTGATGCGGACGTCGTCGTCTCGACATACCCGCTCGCGAGTCGAACATTGGGCCGGCTGCGCCGACGCGGAGAGCTCGCGGCGACCTCGATGACCTACCTGACCGACCCTGCGCCGCACAGCCTCTGGTGCGACCCGGACGTGGATCGGCACCTCACCGTCACAGGCGCGACCGCCACTGACGCCGCTCGCTACGGCGTCACTGCACAGCCGGTGGGTCCACTGTGCGCACCTACATTCCGCCTCCGGGTCGACGCCGTCGACCGCTCTTCCTTGGGCCTGCCGGGGCCCGCCCCCATAGTGCTACTCAGCGCGGGATCACTCGGCATGGGCGACGTGTCGAGCACGGTCCAGGCGATCCTGCGCCACCCACGCGCCCGCGCTCTGGTCCTCTGCGGTCGCAACGACGCCCTCCGACGCCAATGGACCGGGAACCCTCGCGTGGCGGCGCTCGGGTGGCGCGACGACGTCCCGGCCCTGATGGCGACCGCTGACGTGCTCGTCCACAACGCCGGAGGGCTCTCGCTCACCGAGGCGCTGGTCGCCGGACTCCCTGCGCTGACCTATCTGCCCATCCCCGGACACGGCCGCGCCAACGCTGCGGTCCTCGAGCGGGCCGGGATCGCCGAGTGGCCCCGCACGCCTGACGAACTCGCGATGGCCATCGAGCGCCGTGACCGTGGCTCCGTGCCGATCCCACCGCAGTGGGTGGTGGGTACCGATGCAGCAGCAGTGGTGAAGGCTGAGCTCGCCGCACGGTCGATGACCGGACTCCGCGTGAGCGGCTTCTGATGGCCGCGGACCAGCGGCGGTCGCCGCCGCCCGTCGGCGCCTCGAGCGTCACCGGGGGTCGCCCTCGCGACGGGGATCTGCATCATCGCCGTCGCGCTCAAGCAGGTCGGTGGCAACTCACAACTAGTATCACCGCCTTCACCCATCCAGGGCTCTACGTCGTCCCTAACTTGGGGATCACGGGCCATGGCTCCAGCCCACACCGTTAGGGGAGGGCGTCGGCGTGGCGTCCGTCGTGTCGGCTGTGCTCGTCGTCGATCCTTTCGTCGCTTCGTTGTTGGCTTCGTTGCCGGTCAGGTGTGGTTCGACGACACGGTGGCGACCTCCGCCTCTGTGCCGCTCCTGGCCGCGATCAGCTTCGTGTGTGTTGGTCCTCGGAATGATCGCGACGCCGTCACGCCCGGCACGAACCTCGGCGGATCCGATCTTTACCGTCGTGAGCCCGACCGATAACCCGATACTCACCCGGGGGCCAGCAGACTCGCAGACATGGTGAGGACGTGACCGCAAACGGTCCCGATGGGGCCGTGGCGCCCGTACCCGCGGGAACGGAGCCCGCCCGCCGCCGACCCGTCCTGCGGCCGGACACGAGCGTAGGACGACTCATGCTCGGTACCTCGGTGGCGGCAGCCGCCGCCGCCATCGCGCTCGTCTCCCTGTTGCTGCCCGCCGCGTCCTACCAGGCGAGCGCCGAGGTGATCCTGCTGCCAAACCCCGCCGCCGGAGCGCAGGTCGATCCAAGCGGGACGACGCTGGATCCCGGAAACGCAGCGCCTGTCGCCGTAGCCATCCTCAACGAGCAACGCTGGCTCGTCCAGGCGGCCGACGTGGCAGGGGTGCCGGCGGGTTCGCTCTCGCTGGCGGCGACGGTCGTGCCCAAGACGCCGATGATCTGGCTCTCCGCGGTCGCGACCGATCCTCGTGCTGCAGAGGTCGCGCTCAGGTCATTGATCGCGGAGGCGACTCCGACGGTCGAGCATCTCGCGGGACCCTACTCGGTCGGTGTCGTCGGGGCACCCGACGGTACCGCGGGGGCAGCCGGCATCTCGCGGCCGATCGTCCGGGCTGCCGTCGCCTCGATCACGTTCGTGGTCGTCCTGGGCGGAGTGTGGCTTTTCCTGAGTCGACGGGCGCGGGAGCGGGACGGCATGTGATGCGCCGCTGTCTGTTCGGTGCGGCTGCGCTGCTGCTCCTCGAGATCGGGCTAGCAGTTACTGTGGCGCTGTCGTGGGGTCCGCTCGTCCGTGTCGATGTCGCGGTCGTATTCGCGGCGCACCGATTCATGCTCTCGCGTCCGGGCCTCATCGGGCCGATTCGGGTAATCACCGACCTGGGGAGCCCTGTGGCCGTCGATGTCGTTTGCGGTCTGACCGCAGTGACATTCGCGATCCGCCGTGTGGCTACCACTCATCGCGCTGGCGACGGCAAGGCTCGGCGAGCTCGCTACCGAGACGCTGCTCAAGCAGGGAATCGGTAGACCCCGGCCGGCGCTCGAACCGGCTCTCACCACGGCAACCGGATTCAGCTTTCCGTCCGGCCATACTGCAGGGACCGCGGCCGTCGCCTGCGTGCTCGCCCTCTTGCTACTCGGGGTGCACCAAGTGGGAAGACGCCGGGCGGGCCTTCTCCGGTGGGGAGCGGTCGTGATCGTGACGGGGGTGATCGTCGCCACAGTGGCATGTTCCCGGGTTCTGCTGGGCGTTCACTACCCGAGCGACGTTCTCGGCGGAGCGCTCCTCGGCACCGCATGCGCCCTGCTGGCCGTTGCCGAGGCCGCTCATCGGTGGGAGGCCCGAACTGATACTTGACCCGCGGCCGCGTGGGATGCACCCCGGCCGGCCGAGCCATCACCGGGCGCAAGGAATATCGCCGCCGCGGCTCGTCCCTAGGCAGGTCACCGGCGCACCGTGACCCCAAGCCGTATCCGAGACCGGGCTGACCGATTGCGGTCTGGCGGCCCGGCGTCTCCCGAACAACCGCTGCGGACCGGCGGTCCACCATCTGGTCATGGTCGGGTCCGCTGGGACAACCCCCGTGCGGTCATGAATTCCGCCATCACGAGGTGCCGATGAGACGCCGAGGAGAGCCGGCGTCAGACGGCCCGCCGCGGGGCGAACGTGTCGGCCGCTAACTGATCAGACACCGCCCGCGCGACGGTGTCGGCTGAGTACGGCAACGGCAGACCGGTGGCTCGGGCGCCGGTTGGGGCGCGGCGCCCGAGCCGGTCGGACGATTGCTACTTCTCCCGAGGGCCTCCCTCGTGGTCCACATTGCCCGGCGGATCGGCGTGTCCGCCGGGTCCATCGACTCCGTCGGGGGCCTCCCCGGCCTGGCCGGGCGCGTCGGCTTGGTCGCCGGGTCCGCCCGGGTCACCGGGTCCACCGTTGTCGACGGCTCCGGGCGCGTCGGGGGAATCACCCGGTTCGGCGAGGTCGACCTGATTGCTCGTCGAGGGCGGCGGCACCGGGGTGGCCGCGAAGGCCACCCCGCCCCCGGCCAGGGCCATCGCGCCGACCGCGATTGGCCAGCAGTACTGACTTGACCTTCATGTTTAGGTACTCCTCTCCTCTGACGCATAGCGACCTGCGCCCCGCCAACGGGCTTGACCCAGCGGCGCCCCCAAGCCGAGCGCTTCGGAAGAAGCCCGTTGGGCGGCGGCTGGCGGCGGCATTCGCTGTACATGGCAGCGGCCGCGAAGACGCGGTAACCGCGGCCGCCATCCGTTCTGCTCTGCGCGCGAGGGGTCCACCTCACGTCGCGCCCACTTGCGTCTCAGCCCGTGGCTTCCAGGTCACCGGCGGTACGGCCGGCCGCTACCGCGATTCACTTGAGCCGTCGTGGCCGCGCAGCCGTGTCCGGAGCTTCAGCAGCGAACGGAGCACTGGCTTGCCGAGCGCTCGGGCGGTGCGCCGAGGCGGGCTCACGAATGTGAGCCATGCGCCGAGGACGCGGAGATGATGTCCGATCCCGTGGGTGGCGACTTTGCGGTAGCCCACCATTCCGTAGCCGACCGTGCCGATCGGCACGAACCCCGCTCGACGGAGGTCGTAGATCGGTCGCAGGTCGTCGTCGTACAGGTGCCATTCCGTCTCCGGAGCGGCGGCTCTGATGTCGAAATTCGCGACGAGGATCCCGTCGGGGCCCAGGGCTGCGTGCAGTTCGCGGCAGGCAGAGTACACGTCGGGGACGTGGGCGAGGGTATCGATTGCGGTGATCGCGTCGTACGCGCCTGCGGGGAGCTTCTCGGTGTGGAGGTCGATGTAGGAGATGTCGTCACCACGCCGCTTGTGGCGGAACCGTGCGAAGTCGAGGAGGGTCGATGACAGGTCCGCTGAGGTGCTGGACCAGCCGTTTCGTGCGAAGAGCTGGCTCGTCACTCCGATTCCAGATCCGAAGTCGAGGTGACGGCGACCGGGGGCGTATTGCTGAGTAAATCGCAACGCCATCACGTTCGATGGAGTGGCTCGTCCTTCGGCCTGCAGATAGGCCCACCAGGACAGGTCGAAGCTCCAGGACTGAGTGGTTCGGTAGAACTCGACGCGTCCCGCGTCGCTGTCCGAGGCGTTCGTCGAGCGCCACTCGTCAACGCTCGTCTCCTCCCATTTCAAGCAGGCCTGCCGTGCCTGCTCGGGAGTCATGTCGTAGTGCTCGGCGAGGTCGGCCAGGACGGAGTCGCGGACGGATCGAGACTCGACGCGCAACGCGTCGACGAACGAGGTCATCTCGGGACTCACGAACGCGTCGCGGCACGTGGGATCCCAATCGCTCATGTCGAGCGGGGGCAGGTCTTGGGGGTCGGTGTACTCGCCTTGTTCGGCCTGCGGAGCGGCGGTCTGCATCGCCCGCCACAGGCTCATTCGTAGCGATTTGTACAGGGAGCGGTCGGTTGCTGTGGACACGAGCAGTAACCCCAGAGATTCGGTGATGAGTGCGTGTGTGCGGAGACACCGCGAGCGCACGCGAGTTCGACCTGTCCGGATGGCCGGTCAGGTAGATGGCGAAGCCCGGGTCACATGGGTGGGGCGCGTCCTGGATTCAGGCCGACGGGGGTCCGTCGGACCAGGCCGACGACCGCGCCGGTGCTACACGCGAGTGCTGGTGGACTCGCGTGGTTACCGCTGAAGACAGCGATCGCCGGGATGGCGCGGTCGAGGAAGATGGCCCAGAGTTGGCGGGCGACGAGCGCCACGCCAGCATGCGCAACGGCGCCGACGGCGAGTAGCCCGACGGGTGGTGCGCCGTCGTGGTGGGAGCCGACGTGCGTTGCGATCTCGATCGCGATGTACACCGCAGGGGCCGTGGCGGCGAGCGCCAGCGTGGAGGACTTCGCTCGAGATCGGGTGCTGCGGCGCGCTGACGCGGGGCTGCCGAGAATGGCGAGGACGGTGGCCGAGACCACCAGCAGCGCAAGGGCTGCGATCGTCAGGGCGCCGAGCGAGTCGGCCTGCGCGGTCGCGCCCGTGTCGGTTGGCGCCTCGGTGAGCAGGGCATGGGTGATCAGGTGAGTGAGCCCCCACAGGCCGCCAGCGAGTCCGACGGAACTCAGCATGGAGCCCGCCCCTCGCCTCATGGCTGTCGTCACCCTGGACTCCTCGCGGAGGTGTTCGTATCCCGAGGGTAGGCGGAGCGGGTTTGGGTTCGCCGTCGGGGGCCCGACCTGCCAGGTTGTGTCCGGTGCAGTGGGTCGCTGTCGGCCCTGCTCGGCGGGGCTGCCCGCCTCAGCCGACCTGGGCTCCCCACGTGCCTGTGACGGCGCTCGTCGAATACCGCGAGCCGAGGTCCTACGGGCCGAGGCCGGGCGATCCGAGCCCGACCTCAGCTCACCCTCGGCTGTCTGGAACAGGGTCCGAAGACCGCGGCAGATGCACCGACCTACTCTTGAGGTCGTGGACAAGCAACGCAGCAGCGGCTGGCTTCGGCCACTGCTCGCCCTGCTGGCAGGCCTTGTGGTCGCCGGAGCTTGTTCGATCGTATTCTGTTGCGGCCTGTCCTCATCCGAAGCGGCCGGCCCGTATCGACCGACGAGCAACGATGCACACCTGCCGACTGCTCCTGTCCACGACGACATTCGTATGGTTGTTGTCAGTGAGCAGTCCGTAGGCGTGATCGCGGCGGCAACCGCTCAGCAGGCTGCAGAGGCCGGGCACGCCGTACTGACACGTGGCCAACGAGTCGATTCGTGGTGTTCGCACGGTTCTCATGGTGAAATCGCGATTCTAGTTGCCGTCCTCCTGTTATCGCTTACAGCCGTTCGGCGACTCTTCCTCGCGTTCGCGCCCGATATGGACGTGGACCTGAGAAGTCGTCGCCAGGTATCGCGTCGTTCGCTGCTCATGTCCGCAAGATTGGCGCAGCTCTGCTTGCTGCGCACATGAATTGATCCCGCCGCGACTCTGTGCAATAGCCTCCTCCTTTGTCGGGGTTTACTGAGTTGGCTCGGCATGCCGAGAAGCGGCCAGCTACGTCCATGCTTCTTGAATCAAAACGTGTGGTTGAGTTCCGGCCGGCTAAGCAAAAGAGCTTCTCGTTCCATCATGGCTGCATTTCTCGCCATACCCGACTGTGAGGAGATCGAAGATGTCCCCGTCCAGCCTGCGGTTGTTCACCAGCGAATCGGTGACCGAGGGTCACCCCGACAAGATGTGTGACGCGATCAGCGACACCGTCCTCGACTCGCTGCTCGCGCAGGACCCCCGCAGCCGCGTGGCCGTCGAGACCCTCGTGACCACCGGTCAGGTGCACGTCGCGGGCGAGGTCACCACGAGTGCCTACGCCGACATCCCGACCCTCGTGCGCGAGAAGATCCTC
>NZ_BEGX01000149.1:28632-28972 GCF_002583555.1 Pseudonocardia sp. N23 | reverse complement strand
CGGCTACGCCAACACCGACACCCCGGAGCTGCTGCCGCTGCCGATCGCGCTCGCGCACCGGCTCGCCCGCCGGCTCACCGAGGTCCGCAAGTCCGGCGTGCTGCCCTACCTGCGGCCCAACGGCAAGACCCAGGTCACCATCGAGTACGACGGCGACCGCGCGGTCCGCGTCGACACCGTCGTCGTGTCGAGCCAGCACGCCGCCGACGTCGACCTCGACGCGCTGCTCGCCCCCGACATCCGCCAGCACGTCGTCGACCCCGAGCTCGAGCGCGCGGGCATCGACGCCGACGGTGCGAGGCTGCTGGTCAACCCGACCGGCCGGTTCGTCGTCGGTGGG
>NZ_BEGX01000149.1:0-28553 GCF_002583555.1 Pseudonocardia sp. N23 | reverse complement strand
CCGCCACGGCGGCGGCGCGTTCTCCGGCAAGGACCCGTCGAAGGTCGACCGCTCGGCCGCCTACGCCATGCGGTGGGTCGCGAAGAACGTCGTCGCCGCCGGCCTGGCCGACCGGATCGAGGTCCAGGTCGCCTACGCCATCGGCAAGGCCGCGCCCGTCGGCCTGTTCGTGGAGACCTTCGGCACCGAGCACGTCGACCCGGCCCGCATCCAGGCCGCCATCGACGAGGTCTTCGACCTGCGCCCGGCCGCGATCGTCCGCGACCTCGACCTGCTGCGCCCCATCTACGCCCAGACCGCCGCGTACGGCCACTTCGGCCGCACCGACGTCGAGCTGCCATGGGAGTCGACCTCCCGCGCCGACGCGCTGAAGGTTGCCGTTGGCGGTTGACCAGGCCTCGCCCGCGCCGCTCGACACCGGACGCAACCGAGGCGAGGGGCGGCTACCGCCCCTCGCCTCGGGCTTGCCCTGTGCTGGGTGCTGTTGGTGTCGCGGGCCGGCCTACTCGTCGACTGCGCGGAACTGCCGCAGTCGCAGGCTGTTCCCGACGACGAACACCGAGCTGAAGGCCATCGCGGCTCCGGCGAGCATCGGGTTGAGCAGGCCGAGGGCAGCCAGCGGCAGGGCGGCGAGGTTGTAGGCGAACGCCCAGAACAGGTTGCCCTTGATCGTTGCGAGCGTTCGTCGCGACAGCCGGATAGCGTCCGCTGCGGCGCGCAGGTCGCCACGGACCAGGGTGATGTCGGCGGCCTCGATCGCCACGTCGGTGCCGGTGCCCATCGCGAGTCCGAGATCGGCCTGCGCGAGCGCAGCCGAGTCGTTGACCCCGTCGCCGATCATCGCGACGACCTTGCCCTGGGCCTGCAGATCCTTGATCACCTGGAGCTTGTCGCCGGGTAGCACCTCGGCGATGACATCGTCGGGTGAGATGCCGACGTCGCCGGCAACGGCATGGGCGACGGCCCGGTTGTCCCCGGTGAGCAGGATCGGGGTGAGCCCGAGTCCGCGCAGCCGCGCGATCGCCTCGGCGGAGGTGGTCTTGACGGTGTCGGCCACCACCATGACTGCCCGCGGCTGCCCGTTGACGGCCACGGCGACGACGGTGCGCCCCTTGCTCGCCTGTGCCTCGACCAGAGCGGCGAGGTCGTCGGGCAACCGTTGGCTCCACTGTTCGAGCAGTGCTGGCCTGCCGGCCAGCACTGCGTGCCCCTCGACGACGCCGTACACGCCAAGGCCCTCCACGTTGACGAACTCGTCCACCTCGGGGAGCTCGCCCACCCGTTCGCGTGCCGCGCGGGTGATCGCTGTGGCGACGGGGTGCTCGGAGGCGTTCTCCAGCGCCCCGGCCAGCCGCAGGACCTCGTCCGCGTCGGACGTGCCAGATCCGTCGATGCCGGATTCGTCGGGGTCCGATGCGTCGTGGCCGGCGGTGTGCACGGCGAGCAGCGACATCCGGCCGGTGGTGACGGTGCCGGTCTTGTCCAGGACCACGGTGTCGACCTTGCGGGTGGACTCCAGGATCTCCGGGCCCTTGATGAGGATTCCCAGCTGCGCGCCGCGGCCGGTGCCGACCAGCAGCGCGGTCGGCGTAGCAAGCCCGAGCGCGCAGGGGCAGGCGATGATCAGTACGGCGACCGCGGCGGTGAACGCCGCCGCCGCGCCGGCGCCGGTGCCCAGCCAGAACGCGAGGGTGACTGCGGACAGGGCGATCACGATCGGCACGAACACCCCGGAGATGCGGTCGGCCAGACGCTGGACGGCGGCTTTGCCGGTCTGGGCGTCCTCCACGAGCTTGGCCATCTGAGCGAGCTGGGTGTCCGGGCCGACTCGGTGCGCCTGCACCACGAGGCGGCCGCTGACATTCACGGTGGCTCCGATGACCTCGTCTCCGATGACGACTTCGACCGGCACGGACTCGCCGGTGAGCATGGACGCGTCGACGGCGGAGCTACCCTCGACAACGGTCCCGTCGGTGGCGATCTTCTCCCCGGGGCGGACCACGAAGCGGTCACCGACCGCGAGCTGCCCGATGGGGATGCGTTCCTCGGCCCGGGTGCCGTTCCGACGTTCGCGCAGAACGGTGACGTCCTTGGCGCCGAGCTGGAGCAGGGCGCGCAGCGCGGCGCCGGCGCGGCGCTTGGAGCGGGCCTCGAAGTAGCGGCCGGCGAGGATGAACGTGGTCACCCCGGCGGCGACCTCGAGGTAGATGTTGGCGGCCCCGTCCGAGGGGCTGATCGTCAGCTCGAACGGATGGGTCATGCCTGGGATGCCGGCGGTGCCGAACAGCAATGCGTACAGCGACCATGCGAACGCGGCGAGGGTGCCCAGCGAGATCAGGGTGTCCATGGTCGCGGCGCCGTGGCGCAGGTTCGCCCACGCCGCCCGGTGAAACGGCCAGGCCGCCCATACGATCACCGGCGCGGCCAGCGCCAGCGAGATCCACTGCCAGTAGGTGAACTGCAGCACCGGGACCATCGCCATCGCGATGACCGGCACCGACAGCACGATGGAGGTCAGCAGCCGCTGCCGCGCGGCGCGCAGTTCCACCGGTTCGACACCGCTCTTGTCGACCTGTCCGGAGCCGCCCGGCTCCTCAGCCAGGCTCGGCGGCTCGGGAAGACGGGCGCTGTACCCGGCGGCTTCCACGGCGGCGACGAGCTCGTCGGGGGCGATCCCGTCCGGTGCGGTGACCTTGGCCTTCTCGGTGGCGTAGTTGACCGTGGCCGTTACGCCGTCGATCTTGTTGAGCTTGCGTTCGATCCGGTTGGCGCACGACGCGCAGGTCATGCCCGTGATCGCGAGCTCGACGTCGGTGACGACGCCGCCCTGCGCGAGGGTGGCCGGGTCAGTGGCCGCCGTGGTAGCGGCCGGCGGGGTGTGGCTGGTCGTGGACATCAGTGGCCGCCCTCTTGCGCCGTGCGGGCGTGGGTGGCGGTGTGGGTGGCGGCGGCTCCGCTCGCCGTGTCCGGTGCCAAGGTCGGTGGGCCGGTAGGCACAGTGAACTCGGCGGTGTGCACCGTCCCGGCGTGCTGGAAGTCCAGGAACAGCCGGTAGTCAGCGGAGGAGGGAACCTCGGCCACGAACCTGATCTGCGGTCCGGCGGGAGTGCGCCCGTCATCCGGGCTGCCGTCGGGGTGGACGTGCAGATAGGCCAGGTCGGTGGCGCGGAGGGCGACGAGGTGTCCGTATGCGCCGAGGTAGGGCTGCAGGTCGGTGACCGCAGCGCCGTCCTTGGTGACAGTGAGCGTCAGAGGGGACGCCTGCCCGGCAGTCAGCTCACCGTCGAGGCGGACCTGGTAGCCGTCAATCTCGGCAAGGCGACTGGTCTCGTGGACGACCGGAGCGTAGGCGCCGGCCACGGACAGGTCCACGCCCAACGTGGTGGCCGGGCCACCGGTCGGGGTGAAGTCCGCGAAGGCCCGGTAGACCCCACCCGCAGGGGTGTCGAGGCGGGCGTGCCACGTGCCGTCCGGGTCCATGGTCGGGTGCAGATGCTGGTAACCGGTGGTGTCGCGGCGCACCACGATCAGATGCAGCTGCTTGGTGTGCTCCTCGTCGAACGCGGTCACCGCCGTCCCGTCCGGGCCGGTGATGCGGAAGGAGAGGTCGTTGCTCGTTCCCGCGGTCAGCGTCGAGACGGTGGGCGTGAGGGTGTAGCCGCCCCTGCTCGACGCCAGCCCCGCGGGCTGGTCTGCGGTCTCCGGGACGGCGCCGCTGTGGGTGTCCCCGTGCCCGGCGTCCTCGCCGCCGGACATGCCCTCGTGGCCGGCCGCGCTGGCGGTGGCAGGAGAGCGGAGAGGACCGACAGCGGTTCCGGTCGCGTACGCCCCGAGTGCGAGTAGGGCGAGCGCCGCGCCGTAGGCGGAGAGCTTCGCAAGAGTGTTCATGATCCGTCCCTTGCTGTGGACCCCCGACCGGAGATGACGGGGGCAGGTGTGGGTATGCGGCTATGAGGCCACGAGCTGGTAGCCGGCCTCCTCGACCGCGGCACGCACTGCGGCCGGGTCGAGCGGGGTGTCGCTGTCGACGGTGACCGCTCCGGTGGGCAGGTCGACGGCGACTGAGCGCACGCCGCGGACTGCCTCGAGTTCCTCGGTGACCGAGGCGACGCAGTGTGCGCAGGTCATGCCGGTGACGGTGTAGGTGCTGATGCTCATCGCAGAGGTTCCTTTCTCGCTGTGCCGAGTCCCAGGGCAGGACCGGTTGGCGCTTGTTTGGGGCGTGGCGGCTGGTCTGGGCCGCATTGATTGCCGCAGCACAACCAGGCAGCTGACGAGTCGTCGCTGCCGGCGTTGTCTGCTCTCGAAAGCTGAGGTGCAAGCTCTGTCCGAGACCGGTCGACAGAGCTCAGGCAGTGAAGTGTCGGGGATCAGGACTTGACGAGGCGCGCGATCGCGGCGCTGGCCTCGGCGACCTTCTGATCGGCCACGGCGCCGCCCTGGGTGACCGCGTCGGTCACGCAGTGCTTGAGGTGCTCGTCGAGCAGGTTCAGCGCTACGGCCTCGAGGGCCTTGTTCACCGCAGAGATCTGGGTGAGCACGTCGATGCAGTACTTGTCTGACTCGATCATCTTCGTGATGCCCCGAACCTGGCCCTCGATCCGGCGCATCCGTTTCAGGTGTAGGTCCTTGGTATCGGCATAGCCACTCATGTCGCCTCCTCGCCGCAACGATACCCTAGGGGGGTACCGTACACAAGGCCAGCGTTCCATGTGGCGATTGCCGCTCTACCTGCCTGCCTGGCGACCGGTTTTGCCACGGCATGGTGACCGGCGACAGTGCGGACAGATGCAAGCCGCGCGGATGTAGACAACCGCGGATGTAGACAACACGGCTCAGGCCTCTGCGCCAGTGGCTCGTCTTCGCCTGTCTTGGGTGCGCCGGGGTTTACAGTGCAGCTCCGATGCCCCACTATGCCCTACCGGGGTATGGGTATGTGATGGAGCGCGCGGAGGAGGTGCGGATGAGCGAGTACCTGCCGGTCCTGGTCACACTGGGGGCGGTGCTTGTCCTCGTCGCCGCGCTCTACGTCATGGCGGCGGTTACTGCGACAGCTCGTTCGGCGTTGGACGTCGTGCCGTTTGCCGGTGGGCTGCCGCCGGCCCAGCACGCCTTCTCCCGGTTCCACGTGCGCTGGTACCCGGTGACCATGGTGTTCCTGGCCTTCGACATGGAGATGATCTTCATGTACCCGTGGACGCTGGTGGTGTCGCGGGTCGGGCCCGCCGCGGTGATCGAGATGTTCGTCTTCCTCGGGATTCTGGTTGCCGCCGTCGTATACGCGTGGCGTGAAGGTGCGCTGCGATGGACCTGAGCTCATGGCTGCGGCGGTACGCCGCCGGACGGCCACACGTGCTGCTGGTGGTCAGCCGCGGCGGAACGGGGGTCCGCCTGGCTCTCGAGGCGGAGCTGTCCCGCCGCGGCTGGCCGATCGCCGCAGGGCCGGCGGACGCGGACGTGTTGCTCGTGGCCGGGGCGCCCGGTCCGGAGCTGGGCTCCGCGCTCGACGCTGTGTGGGCGGCGATTCCCCAGCCTCGCACCCACGCCACCATCCTCGACGCCGCTCGCGTCGCGGTCGAGCTGGATCGGGCTGCGGCCGAGCTCGTCGCCGGCCATCCCATGACTGGCCCGCTCCCTAGCCAGACGACGGTGGATGGTGGGCCGGTGCGCTCCGGAGAGGTCACAGATCGTGACGACGCGCCCCACGTCCACCGCAGCGCCCACGGCGAGCACAGTGATCACACTAAACACGCCGGTCACGGCGGCCACGGCGAGATGAGAATGCCCGGTGGTCTGCCGATGGCCGATCTAGGTCAGGACCGCGACGGTCTGACGCTCGATCAGCTGCAGGTGACGTTGGGCCCTGTCCTGTCGGATTGGCCGGCCGGGCTGGTCCTGGCGGTCGTGCTGCAGGGCGATGTCGTGCAACGAGCCCACGCCCGGCTCGTCGACGACCCGCTCAGCTTGCCGTTCTGGTCGTCCGACACACCGATGACCGATACCGATCGTGGTGATGCTGCGGACCCGAGCCGGCACGCGGCAGCCCGAGAACTCGACGCCATCGCCCGTTTCCTCGCGGTGGCGGGCTGGCCGGCGCCCGCCACGCGGGCCCGTCGCTTGCGTGACGAGCTGCTCGCAGGGGCTTCCCCGGAGCCGATGTGCGCCGCGGCTGAGGCGCTGTGCCGGCAGGTGCGCCGCTCGCGGACCCTCCGCCGGATGTTGCGTGGCCTGCCCCATGCCCTCGACCTGCTCACGGTCCGCCTCGAGGCTCTCGGGCAGGCCATCGTCGCGCTGCGGGGCCCCGCAGGGATGGCAGCGACCCCGGAAGAGCGCCGCCCCACGACCGTGTCGGCGGCGGCTCGCGAGCACGCGGGTAGCCCTCTCCGCTCTCGGCTGAACCTTGACGAGCTCGAGCGCCTGCTGGTCGGGACGGATCTCGCCACGGCGCGGCTACTCATCGCGGGTGCGGATCCCATCACCGATGAGGACTCCGACCGCACGGGCGGCAGCGCCCCGCACGCGGCAGCCGCCGTCCCAGCGAGGCGGCCCGAGCAGGCCGTCCCCGTCGGCACAGACGGTCGCGACGGGGAAGGCGAAGCACCCAGCGCCGGCCACGACAGCAGACACAGTCATGAATGAGCCGATGCCGATACCGGCACAGGTGACGTTGCCGTGGTGGTGGGCGCTGCTGTTGCCGCTGGTGCTCATCGCCGCGGCGTGGGCCGTCACTGCCTTCGACGCCGTGGTGACCGCGCGCACGACAGGCCGTCGCGGTGGGTTCGCGGTACCAGCGCGGGAGGTGGCGCGACTGTTGGTCGGGCAGCGTCGCCGCACGGTGGCCGCCGACCCGGTGCTGTGGCGGGCCGGGTCTGCGGTGTTGCCAGTGGCCGCGGTGCTCGCGGCAGTGGTCATTCCGCTGGGCGCCCGTCCGGTGGCCGACCTCGGGATCGGGGTCGTGTGGTTCAACGCCGTGGAGGTCTTGGCGTGGGCCGCGGTGTGGATGGCCGGGTGGGGCCCGAACAGCGTGTTGTCGCTGGTGGGCGGCTACCGGTTCGTCGCGCAGGGGCTGGCCTACGAGCTACCGCACATGTTCGCGATCATCACCGCCGCGCTGGGCGCGCAAAGCTTGCGCGTCACCGACATCGTCGCCGCCCAACACGACCTGTGGTTCGTGCTCCTCATGCCGGTGGCGTTCGTGGTCTTCCTGATCTCGACGGCCGCGATGGCGTTCTGGGGGCCGTTCGACGCGCCGGTCGCGGCCGATCTCGCCGGCGGCGCGGCCGCGGAGCTCTCCGGCGCTGACCGGCTGCTGTTCAGTGGGGGCCGGTGGATGCTGCTGACCACGGCCGCGGCAATGGCGGTGCCGCTGTTCCTCGGAGGTGGGGCCGGCCCGCTGCTGCCCGAATGGGCATGGGTGGTGGTCAAGACCGCCGCGGTACTGGCGGTGATGGTGTGGGCGCGGCGCCGGGTGCCACGGATCCGGATGGACCGCTGGACCGAGATCTCCTGGATGGTGCTCGTGCCCTTGACGCTGGCCCAGGCGCTGGTCGTGTCGATCGTCGTGCTTGCGCAAGGAGGCCTGTGATGACCGTGGCGTTCTGGGTGCTCGCAGCGGCAGCGGTGGTGTTCGGGTTCGGGGTGTTCCGGCTGAACTCGATGGCGCAGGTGACGTTCTCCCTTCTGGCCTCGTTCGTGGCCGTCGCGGGGCTGGTGCTGCTGCTCGGGCTGAGCTATCTGGGGGTGGTGATCGTGCTGATGATGGTCATCGAGATGGTCATCATGGCCGTCTTCATGATCATGTACATGATGAACCCGGCCGGGTTGATGCCGATGGCGATGTACCACAACAAGCCCGGCGCGATGGCGATCTCGGTGGGCACGTTCGTGCTGCTCGCCACGGGGATCCTGCTCGTCGACTGGCCCCGGCGCACCGGGGCCCCGGCCCCGGACCTGACCTTCGCGCTCGGCCGGTCGCTGATGGGCGAGCAGATGCTGACCATGATGACGCTCGGGATCACGCTGTTCGCCACGATCGTCGCGTCGGTGGTCCTCGCGACCGGACGGGGACGCTACGACCGGCTCGGCGACGACCTCGACGCGCCCCGGGCCGACGACCCACTCGGAGGAGGTGTCGGGCGATGACGCTGCAGCTGTTCCTGCTCACCGCGGCCGGACTGTTCGCCATCGGGCTCTACGGGGCGCTGTCGCAACAGTCGATCGTCATGTTGATGATGGGCCTGGAGCTGATGCTCAACGGCGTCATCCTCGCTGCGGCCGCGTGCTGGTACTTCCTCGCCCCGGGCGGGACCGAGGGCCAGGTCCTCATCGTCGTCGTGGTCACGGCGATGGCCGTCGAGATGGCCGCCGGGTTCGCCGTGGCCACCGCGATCTACCGGGCCCGCCAGGTCGACATGACCGACGGCGCCGCGGACCTCAAGGGCTGAGGCTGCTCGTGCTGCTGTGGTGGCTGATCGCCGTTCCGCTGATGGCCGGTGCGCTGCTCATAGCGGGCGGGCGGCGGGTCGACCCGCTCGCGCCCGGCCTCGGCGTCGGCGTGTCCGCGGTCGTGCTGGCCCTGGCCGTGGCCACCGTGCTCACCCGTCCGGTCACCGACGCCGCCCTGTTCGCCGGCATCCGGGCCGGGTTCGCCGTCGACGGGCTCTCCGCGGTGCTGGTCCTCACCGTCGCCGGCGTCCTGGTGGCGGTGCTGGTGTTCGCCGCAGGGGAGGCGCCGCTGCGCACCGGCCGGTTCACCGGCCTGATGCTGGTCTTCGCGGCGGCAATGCTGGCCGCGGTGACCGCGACGGGTCTGGCGCCGCTGCTGATGGCCTGGGAGGTCATGGGCGCGGCGAGCTGGGCATTGATCGGCTACCACTACCGTGACCCGGCCGCGGTGCGCGGCGCGCACACCGCGTTCCTGACCACCCGCACCGCTGATCTCGGGCTCTACCTCGCCGCCGGTGCGGCGCTCGCCGGTGGCGTCGGGGCGTTGAGCTTCGACGACCTACCGGCCGCCGGCGGAGGCTGGCGGGAGCTGCTGGCGGCCGGGGTGGTGGTCGCCGCCCTGGGCAAGTCCGCCCAACTTCCGTTCAGCTTCTGGCTCTCTGGGGCGATGCGCGGCCCCAGCCCCGTGTCGGCACTGCTGCACTCGGCGACCATGGTCGCCGCCGGCGCCTACCTGCTGCTGCGGCTGACCCCACTCCTCGGCTCGGTCGGCTGGGCCGGCCCGCTGGTGGCCTGGGTCGGGGCGGCGACCGCGCTCGGGCTGGGGCTGGTTGCGGTGGCCCAGCGCGACCTCAAGCAGCTACTGGCCGCGTCGACCTGCGCACAGCTCGGCTACATGATCCTCGCCGCCGGGGTCGGCGGCACCGGTGCCGGGGTGCTGCAGCTGGTCGCCCACGCCGCCACGAAGAGCCTGCTGTTCCTGGCTGCCGGGGCGTGGCTGAGCGCGCTGGGCACCAAACAGCTGGGCCGACTGGACGGGGCGGCTCGCCGGTTCCCATTCGTCGGAGTGGTGTTCACGGTCGGGGCGCTGTCGCTGGCCGGGCTCCCGCCGCTGTCGCTGTCGGTCGCCAAGGACACCGTGCTGGCCGCCGCGCTTGCCGCACCGGGCCCGGACGCGGTCGCCTTGTACGCGGTGGGGCTGGCCGGTGCCGCCGTGGCCGCGGTGTACAGCACGAAGGCGCTGTGGTTCGTGTGGCAGCCCCCTCACCGGCACCCGGCGCAGGTCGCAACCGGTGCGGTCGCCCAACGGTCCGGACCCGCCTGGCCGGCCGACGACGAGCCCCACGTCGGGCTTGAGCAGGCCCCGACCGGGCAGGTGCCGACCGTGTCCGGGCCGCCGTTGGTCCTGCTGGCGATCGGGGCGGCCACGCTCGGGGTCCTCCCGCTGCTCGGCAGCGGCATCCTGCGCCCCGAGCCCGCGCCGCACTGGTGGGAACTGGTGATCTCCGCGGTCGTCGCGGCCGCCGCGGCCGGGTGGGGCTGGCGGGCCGCGGCACGGCTGCCCGCTGCTGGGCTGCTCGCCCGCTGGTTCGATCTCGAACGTGCCGCCCATGTGCTGATCGTCGTGCCGGTGCTTGGCGCCGCCATGGCCCTGGCGCGGTTCGACGACCGTGTCCTCGACGGCGGCGTCGACGCCACCGCCCGGGCCACCCTCACCGCAGCGCGGCTGCTCGACCGCCGCGGGGAGCCCGCGGTCGACGGTCTCGTGCGGGGTGTCGCCGAGGGCGCGCGGGCGCTGGGTCGGTGGGCCAGGCGCCCGCAGACCGGGCAGCTGCACCAGTACTACGCCCAGGCCTCGGTGGGGTTCGGGGTGCTCGCCGTGCTGGCCGTCGTCGTCCTCGTCGTGTCCTGAAGGAGGACAGCGGTGCTGTCGTTGATCGTGTTCCTGCCCGCCGTGGCGGCGGCGTTACTGGGCGCCCTGCCGGGACGGCTACCGGCCCGGATGTTCATCGGGACCTGGATCGCTGTTGCGCTGGCCGACCTCGCCCTCATCGTCACCGCGTGGGCGCGGCTGCCCGCAGCGACCGGGCCCAGCGGCTACCAGTTCGAGGAGCGGTTGGCGTGGATCCCGTCGGCCGGGATCTCCTACCACCTCGGCGTCGACGGGTTGTCGCTGCCGCTGTTGGCCATGACCGGCGTGCTGTTCCTGGCGTGCGCAGTGTTCGCGCTGCGCGAGACCCGACGCGTCAAGGCCTACGTGTTGTTGTTTCTGGCCTTGCAGACGGTGTGCCTGGGGCTGTTCGTCGCGCTCGACCTGATCCTGTTCTTCCTGTTCTTCGACCTGTCGATCGTGCTCATGTACTTCGTGATCGCCGGCTGGGGGCACGGCGAGCGGGCCCGGGCCACGGCGCTGAAATTCTTCCTGTACACCTTCCTCGGGTCGCTGGCCCTGCTGCTCGGGTTCATCCTGCTGTTTCTCGCCGCCCGGCCACACACCTTCGACATCGTCGAGCTCACGGCGGCCAACCCGCTCGTCGCCGGCGGCCCCTACGCCGGACTCGCCCTGCTCGCGATCGGGGTCGGGCTGGCCGTGAAGACCCCGACCGTGCCGTTCCACACCTGGCTTCCTCCGGCACACACCGAGGCCCCGGCCACCGGATCGGCGATTCTGGCGGGGGTGCTGCTGAAGATGGGCACCTACGGCTTCGTCCGGATCGCGATGCCGCTGCTGCCGGCCAGCTGGCGGCAGTACGCCCTGGTCGTGCTGCTGATCGGGGTCGTGTCGGTGGTCTATGGAGCGCTCGTGGCCCTCGCCCAGACCAACCTCAAACGCATGATCGCCTACACCTCGGTCAACCACATGGGCTATGTCCTGGTCGGGGTCGGCGCCGCCGGGCTGCTCGCGGCAGGCGACGTCCAGGCCCGCACCCTGGCCACGACCGGCGCGCTGGTGCAGATGGTGTCCCACGGCCTGATCACCGGCGCGTTGTTCCTGCTCGCCGGGGTCCTCTACGACCGCGGCCGCACCTACGACTTCGCGGCCTGGTCGGGACTGGCCGCCCGAACTCCCCGCTTCGCCGCGCTGTTCGCGATCGCCGCGTTCGCCTCGCTCGGGCTGCCCGGCTTCTCCGGGTTCATAGCCGAGTTCCAAATCTTCACCGGCTCCCTGCCCGCGGCCCCGGTCCCGGTCGCGATCGCCGTCACCGGGATCCTGATCACGGCGGCGCTGTTCCTGGTCGCTCTGCAGCGGCTGTTCCTCGGGCCCTGGCGCGCCCCGGACGCTCCCGGCGCCCCGCGCCCGCTCGCCGATCTACGTCCCAGCGAGCTCGTCGCGATCGCGCCGCTGCTGGCGCTGGCCACCCTCATCGGGCTCGCGCCCCGTTTCCTGCTCGACCTCGTCGAACCCGCCGCGGCCGCCGTCAACGCCCTGGTCACGCGATGACCCGCCTGCACACACCCTGCCCACCGACGATCGGTCTACGGACGCGGGGGGCCGTTGCGTGGAGTTGATGAACGAGGACCCGGGCGCACTCGTCCCCGAGCTCGCCCTGCTCGGCGCAGCCGTGCTCGGCCTCCTCACCGGATCCTGGTTACCGCGGCACCGGCAATGGATCGTCGCCGCCCTCGCAGCGCTGGCCTGCGTGGCCGGGATCATCGCCACCGCCGTGGTCTACACCCGGCCCACCGAGACCGTGTTCGGCTCCTACGCCATCGACCCCATCACCAACGCCACGCGGCTGATCGTGCTGGTCGCCACCCTGCTCGCCGTCTGCGCCTCGGTCGACGCCGCACGCGGGCAACGTCGGGAGACCGAGTACTGGGTGCTGCTGCTGCTCGGTGCACTCGGCGCCGTTCTGATGGCCGGAGCCACGGACCTGCTGCTGCTGTTCGCGACGTTCCTGCTGGCCAGCATCCCGCTCTACGCGCTCGTCGGCTGGTCGGCGACGTCACCGGGGACCGAGGCCGCGATGAAGTACTACCTCTCCGGCGCGTTCGCCGGCGTCGCCATGATCAGCGGTGCGACGCTGCTCTACGCCGCCGGTCACGTCACCGCCTACGCCGACCTCCGCGAGAACCTCACCACGGCCGCCGCGGACGGCCGCTCACTCCCGGCGCTGGCCGCAGTCGGGCTGGTGGCAGTGCTGGCCGGGCTGGCGTTCAAAGCCGGCGCGGTGCCCGCCCAGTTCTGGGTGCCCGACGTCAGCGACGGCACCCCCGCCCCGGTCGCCGGGATCGTCACCACCATCCCCAAGATCGGCGCGCTCGTCGCCATCTACCGGCTCCTCACCCAGGCAATCCCCGCACAGGTCATCAACTGGCCGCTGATCGTGGCCATCCTGGCCGCGGCATCGATGACCCTGGGCAACCTCGCCGCGTTCTTCCAGACCTCGGTGCAGCGCCTGCTCGGCTACTCCGCGATCTCCCAGGTCGGCTATGTCCTCATGGCCGCCGCCGTCGCCGCCCGAACACCTCAGGCCGGGCCGGCGCTGCTGCTCTACCTCGCCGCCTACGCGATCACCAACCTCGGCGCCTTCGCCGTCGCCGCCGCCGTCACCACCCCGGACGGGCCCGCCCGCACCCTCGACGACTACCGCGGTCTGGCTCGTCGCCGCCCCGTGTTGGCCGGCGCGCTCGTGGTCTGCCTGCTCGGCCTGGTCGGCACCCCACCCACCGCGGTCTTCTTCGGCAAGCTCGCCGTCTTCACCGCGGCGATCGACGGCGCGATGGCCTGGCTGGCCGTCCTTGCCATCGTCAACACCGTGGCCAGCCTGTTCTACTACCTGCGCTGGATCGCGCCACTGTTCACGACAGCGCCGTCACCTGCCAGCCCACTCGAGAACCATGGCCTCGGACGGCACTGGGCCACCGGTGCCGCGGTCGCCGCCGCCCTCGCCACCGTGATCATCGGAGTCGGCGCTCAGGCGCTGTGGGGGCTGCTCACCACCGCGTCCTGACTCCCAGCCGACCGATCAGCAACTGCGCCCATCGACCGACTCCGCCCCGCCTCATGCCACCTCTTCGCAACTGCCCCTTGGTGATTCGTGTTGTGGGTGTGACAACGTCGCCCCGACGGGGCCCGATTCGGCCGCGCGCTGGACACGTTCGGACTGGACCACGGTGCTGGGAACCGCCGGGGTCGTCGTGGGCCTGCACGTCCTCGGCTGGGGTGTGCTGCTGATGCTGGTGGTGCCGCAGCACCTCGTGCTCGGCGCCAGCGGGGTCTCGGGGCGGGGCTCGGCGTGACCGCTGACCTGCTCGGAGTCCGACGCGCCTTCGACGCCGACCACATCGCCGTGTCGACAACACCACCCGCAAGCTGGTCGGCGAGAAACGCCCGGCGTTGACCACCGGGTTCTGGTTCTCCCTCGGTCATTCCAGTCTGGTCTTCGCCCTGACCGTGTTGCTCGTTCGGGGATGCACGCGGTGGCCGACTCCGTGCAGAACGAGGACTCAGCCTCGCTGCAGACGCTCGGCCTGGTCAGGGCGCTGGTCGCAGGCGCCTTCCTCACCTCATCCGAATAGCCACCTCGTCGCCGTCGTCGGAATTGCCAAGGTCGCGCGCCGGATGCGGCACGGGCACTTCAACGACGCCGAGTCGAACACCACCTGCACCAACGCGGTCTGCTAGCCCGCCTGCTCAACCGCGTCATGCGGCGCGTCCGCAGCCGTGGCACCTCTACCCCGTTGGGCTGTTGATGGGGCTGGGATTCGACACCGCGACTCAGGGCGCGCTGCTCGTCCTTGCCGCCGGCTCGGCTGCGTTCACCCTGCCCTGGTACGCGATCCTGGTTCTGCCGGTTCTCTTCGCAGCGCGGATGAGCCTGTCGACACCGCCGACGGGATCGTCATGGCGCGCACCTACCGCTGGGCGTTCATCACCCCCGGGCGCAAGGTGTTCTACAACCTCACCATCACCGTGCTGTCCGTTGTCGTTGCCCTTGTCGTCGGCGGCATAGGGCTGATCGGGCTGCTGACCGAGCAGCTGCAGATCACTGACCTGCAATACGCCGCTTCGGCATCGTCACGCTGTTCTTGCTGGCGTGGTTGATCGCCGTGGTGATCTGGCGGTTCGGCCGCCTCGACCAACGCTGGGATCCGCGCACTCCGGCCGAGCGCGACACCGCCAAGCGCCACCCGGCCGAGGCGCCGGCCTCGCCGCGGGATGACGCTCACGCAGCTCACACCGCTGACAGAACCGACAGGGCTCCAAGCGGGGCGAACGAGGCAGAAGGGCGCCCGACGGGCACGGAGCGCGTTCGCTAAGGTCGTGGCCGTGCACGTGGTGAGCCGGCATGGATGGCAGCAGGTCCTGCTCGTGCTGTCGCTGATCGCCGGTGTCGTTGCCATGCACTCCGCGATCGCCTGCCACACCGACAACAGCTCTGCGCCGGTGGCGCACGTCACCGCCCACTCAACATCGACGGCGCCCCACTCGAGCACCGTGGCTGCCGCGACCAGTCCTTACCGCTCCGACGGAATGTCGGGGTCTGCTGAGGAGACGTCACCGCCGCGCATGGTCGCACCGGGGGTTGCGGACGGGACGACGTCCAACCCTGCCGCTCAACCCAGCTGGATAGGCAGGGGCGCCGTTGCCGTGCCACTGGACTTTTCCGCCACCGGCCCGGGAGTCCCCGCACCAGAAGCAGCCATGCCTGCGCTGGCGGCGCTGAGCTGGTGGGACGGCCCTCTGCCCGACGACTCGGTGCCGGCGCTGCACGATCTTCTCCACCTGTGCCTGGCGGTGCTGACCGCGCTCATCGCGCTGTCCGCGGTGGTGCTCCTGGCGGTTCTCGCTGCGCGGTCCGGCGCATCCATGGTCTCCAGCGGCGCGCCGCGTCGTGCCAGTGGCCCCCGGGCACCGCCACCGACCGCGGTCAGGCTCGCGTCACTCTGCGTGCTGCGGAACTGATCGGCCCCCAGCGCGGCAGAGCGCTGGTCCGATCACACCCGTATACACCGTAGAGGAGTTCTTCGATCATGAACCGCAAGCCTGTCGTCGGCATGCTCGCCGCCGCCGCGGCCACCGCAGTCCTCGTCGCCGGATGCGGCGGCTCCAGCGGCGCCGCCGCCACGTCCACCACCCCACCCGCTGTGGCCACCCCGTCGGCGAAGGCCGCCACGCACAACGCCGCAGACACCACGTTCGTGCAGGGCATGATCCCGCACCACACCCAGGCCGTTCAGATGTCGGAATTGGCCGCCCAGCGGGCTAGCACCGAGCAGGTCAGGCAGCTCGCCACCCGAATCCAGCAGGCTCAAGGCCCAGAGATTCAGCAGATGCGAGACTTCCTCGCAGCCTGGGGCGAGCCCGAAACCGGCTCGGCCGGCATGAGCGGCATGGACCACGGCACCCAGAGCGGCAGCACCACTGGCCCCATGCCGCACGAGATGAACGGCATGATGACCGACCAGCAGATGACCCAGCTCGGTCAGGCCAGCGGCACGGACTTCGACCGCATGTTCCTGCAGATGATGACCGAGCATCACAAGGGCGCCATCGACATGGCCCGGACCGAGCTCGCGCAGGGCCAGAACTCGGACGCCAAGGCGCTCGCACAGAAGATTATCGACGCTCAGCAGACCGAGATCACCGAGATGCAGCAGCTCCTGTCGACCCTCTGAGCCCGACAAGGGCAGGGGTGGGTGCTTCTGCCCACCCCTGCCCCACATGAGTTCCGCTCACCGGTCTCAATGGCAACTGCTAAACCTGCTGGTCGCTGAGTGCTAGCGGGACCCAGCTCGAGCTGGATCATGTGCACCGGGTGTGGGTGATCGCCCGTCTCCTGGTGGTCGGCGTCTGATCGATCTGGTCATCGAACGAAACTGACGTGCAGGTGATCGTAGTGCCCGCCGACCGGGTCACTGGCGTCATAAACGCCGCCGCCGGTGTAGGGGCGTCCCCAGCCGTTGCGGTCGGCGACGCCGCGGGTCCAGATTCGACCCTGCCAGATCACGTAGGAGACCTGCAGGGCTTCGGCATTGGTGCGGAACCACTCGGCCGCGCGCCATCCGTTGTCGAGGTCGCCGCCCTTCGCGAACCGGCCGGCGTCACCGGGAAAGAAGTCGCAGCCCTTGCCCAACGGGTGGTCGCTAGTAGGGTTGGTCGGGCGCTGGGCGTGGCATCCGGCTGAACGGATCAAAGCACCGCGGCGAAGGCCACCGAACGCGCGCTCGGCCTCCAATAGTGCATACCGGGTCGCGGTCGTAACACATCCATTGGTTGTCGGATCGTCTTCGATACATCCGCTGCTGCCCCCCGTGAGCGGGGCTGGGCTCGCGGTAATCGGCAAGCCGCCGCCGCTACAAGTGGCGGTGCGCGCGGTACTGAAGCGGCTGCCGGAGGATCCCACTTCGGCCAAGAGATCAGCTGCGGCTTGTTCCCACTTGGCGTAGGCGGTCGGGAACGCCGATCGCTGGATGGCCTGTGCGGCTTGCCACAGCGGCATTTCAGTCCACGCCGGTACCACGAGCAGTCGCTGAAAGAACTGAGTCGCAGCGTAGCGCGGCTGCCTCACCTGGTCCGGGGTGCCCCAGCCTTGCGAGGGCCGCTGCTGGAACAACCCCAGTGAGTCCCGGTCACCGTAGTCGAGGTTGCGGAGCCCAGATTCCTGCAAGGCGGTGGCAAGCGCGATCCACAGTCCTCGCTCAGGTACAGCGAGCTCGCGGCCGGTCGCGACGATGACTGCTGCGTTGCTCTGCTGTTCAGAGGTCAGACCGCTGGGCCCGGCGACGTCGATCGGCACAGCGGCGGGATCGGGCTGGCACCTACCAGGCACGCTGGCCGGTGTCATCAAGAACGACACGCTTACGAACGCGACCACGCCGCCGACTCCGATGGAACCCAGGACGACGGCGAGGACCAGTAGTCGTCTGCCGAGCCGTCGCAGAGCCAGAAGAGCGTGCTCAGCGGCGTTCATCAGACCGCAGCGGAGCCGAGGGCAGCAGCGGGCAAGTCGGTATGGCCGGCGCCATTTCGGGGCTCGGGTGGCGGAAACGCCGGCTCAGCCCAGCGGACGAACTCTGGGAACAGCGCCGTTTCGAAGAGCACTTTTCGGACTGACTGATGGTAGCCCGCACGCCGCCTGCAAAACCTCCGCCGAACAATTCTCCGCACCTCGCGTCGGCCCGGGCTCGGCTGCCACGCCTGGCGACGCACGACCTTTATCTGCGAGTTGCCTATCAGGCGGATTCGCGCATCTCCACCATCTTGCTGGTGCGACTCTGTCCACGTGGAGGACATCGCGGCCGAGTACGCGGTCGCCCGGCGCAGGATTCTGCATCTCCTGCTCGAGTTGTCTGCCCTGCTTGCGCAGAACACGTTCCGCATCCACATCCGCCTGCGGTGTGGCTGAGGGGGCGCCTGCGTGGTGCTGGTGGAAAGTTCGCCCCTTGGAGGTCGCCGAACTGCAACCACTGCAATTGGCCGGACTCGGAGAGCGCGAAGCTGCCCGCGACGCCGGCAGACGGCGGCGGCCGAGTCGAAACGAAACTCCCTCGAGGAGGGCTCGGGCGCGGAACTCCCTCGAGGACGGCTGGGCACTATATCGATCCCCTTCCAGCGAGTACACGTTACAGATCAGCGGCTACCCGAACGCGGGTAATCCCCCTGCCCCTGGCCGCATGAAACCCATAGGCTCGCGCTCCGCTTCAAGCCATAGTCAAGCTGAGCCACGGACCCTCACCCGGCTCCCCCATGCGGCGGAGGGTGCCGTGGCCTTGGTGACGGTCGCCGACCGGGGTCGAGGGGTGGCCTTGGCGATGGCCGCGGTGGGGGAGACCGTCGGATGGGGGCAGCATCAGTCCTATTGTCGACGGCAGGCGCATCGGAAGACGGGCCGCCGTCAGATAGCCGCACGGCCCGAATGTCGACTATTAGAGGCACGGTCGGGGCATCTGCCGGCCACTCCGAGCGATATACGCGTAGGACGATCGTGGCGTCGGCATCGATCACGGGTAAAGCGACAGTTGTGGCCTCGAAGGACGTGTCGTCCACGTCCCTGTCGTTATCCTCACGACGAGCGCTACTGCGGCATAGTCGGTAGCGCACCGACTCGAACACACGTCTCGCTGATGCGGGTGCGGTCAAGATAAGCCCCGCAACGAACAGTACGGCGAAGGCGACGGTCTGCCCCATCAGAATTGCGATGCTGGTCAGCGTTTCTCGTTCGTCGGCGCGCAACCAAATCCGCTCCGCGACGCCGACACCGGCAGCGGGAATGGCGGCGATGACTGCAGGGACGACGAGAATGCGGATGAGCCGCACCGGTGGGAACGGCAGGACCCGGTGCGTCAGCACCAGCACGATCACGCCAATGGCCAGCTCGGTCGCCGAGATCGCGAGACCAACACCGATGAGCCCGAACGGAACCAATACCACGAGCAGGCCAATACCAAGGACGATGCTCGTGCCCGTCGTCCAGTTGAGCAGGGGTGTGCGGCCCGTCGCTTTAATGGCTTCGGAGGCCGCTGCATGCAGGGCAATGCCCAGGCCGTAACCGGACATAGCGACGAAGGCTTGGCCCGCCTCCCGCCATTCGGCGCCAAGCAGGATGACAACTGCGGGCTCACCGATCGCGCATGTCAGAGCAGCAACACCCGCCGATGGGACCCAGGCAATGCGGAGAGCGCGAAGGAACGCATCCGTGAGTTGCGCCGGATCGTCTGCCAGACGAGACATCGCGGGAAACAATACGTACGAGCCGATTTGAACCACGGCGTTGGCCGGGATCAGCGACAGGCGTTGTCCGTAGCGGTACTGTCCCACCGCATCGGTAGACAGGCTGCGCCCGAGAATCGCAGTCTCGCCGGCTGTGCGAACGCGGTCAACGAGCGCCTGCAACAGAAGTGGGTAAGCAAAGCGAGCCATCTCTCGCCAGATACGTACAGACGGCCGCACGAATCCGGGCCACCAGCCGGCGAACGCCCACGACAGCCCGAGCCAGGTGATCATCGCCGCGTAGTTTCCGATGACTTGAGACCACGCGCCGTAACCCAACGCTGCGAACACGATCGTCACAACCGCGAACACGACAACGCGCGCCGGGTCGACAATGAGCCTACGGCGGAAGTTGAAGCGCCGCTGCATCAGGCCGTCCGGGACGTTTGTGAGGCCGTGAATAATCAATGTCCCGGCATTAGTCGCCGCGATCAGTGCAACTGTCGGATCGCCAAATATTGCACCAAGCAGTGGAGCGGTTCCGATTGCACCAGCCGCAAAGAAGACACCCATGGCTCCGGTAACCCAGAAGACGGTCTCCGCGGATCTGTCGACGTCCTTGTCGCGCTGAATCAGTGCTAGGCGCAGGCCCGCCTCGGATACAGTGACGAGAAAACCGGTCAGGATGGTTCCGACGACGTAGACGCCTAGTTCTTCGGGTGTGAGGAGCCGTGCGAGGACCAGGGTCTGGACGAACGCGACGAGCTGCGTTGCGATGAGCGCGATCCCTGAGTAGGTCGCGCCACGACGTAGCGTCCCAGACAGGTTGCTCATCTCAGGATCGGATGTCGCGATCCGGGTCGATTCCTTGAGTCGATCACGGAGAGATTTGCGCTCAGAGAGCTCGTCCGGTCGCATCATCTTAGCCACCGACACGCCCGATCAACGAGGGAACGTCTAAGCCACGGACGGATCACGTCGCCCGGTACGCGGCGACGTGGGCGGCGACCCGGAGCGGACGTAGACCGCTCCTGCGCAGGACTAGCCCGAGCCCTTGACGCTGCTCGGGATTCAGAAGCTGGCTTCGCTCTATGAACAGCACCCCTCGGGGCGCGAGCGCCCTGCACACCACCCGCGCAGCGCGGTCGACGTCGCTCACGTAGGCGAACACACCGAAGGCAGTGATCGCGGCAAAACGATTGCGAGGCAACTCCTTGTCGACCGACAGGTCGATCATGTCTGCATCGATGTCACGTCGACGCAGCCTGAACCTGGCGAAGTCCAGAACCGGCGTGGACACTTCGGCCAGTGACGAGTGCCAGCCGTGGTGAGCGAACAGTTGCGTCGTCAGGCCCACACCCGACCCGATGTCAAGATGTCGACCACCGACGCCGTGGTTCTCGAGCCATTCGAGAGCTACGACAGGATCGGCCGGTGTAGTCGCGGTGGCTTGCTGGTATGCGTGTTGCAGAAGGAGTCGACCACGTTCGCTGGGTCTGTCGTGCTCCTGACCCGGCTGTGTCGGGTGTGTCGCGCAGAACGTCTCGACGTCGTCCATCGCTCCGGCGTGAGGGTTCAGATCGTCTAGCGCTAGGCCGGCCAGGAAGTCGTGCTGTAGTGCAGCCAACCTGGTCTGTCGTACGCGCGTCGTTTGGGTGCGTTTAAAGGTCCGCTGTAGAAAACTCATGAAGGCCTTCGGGTCAGGGCGATGTGACCGCTCCCAAGGACGGCCTCTGAATCAGGCCATCGGCCGGGTGAGCGCGGGCACGAGTACGGGACAGGGCGCTGTCACAGGAGGCCCTCGGCTGTCCAACGTCACCGTGAACCCGGGGCTGGCCCGGCGCCGCGGTGGCGCTGTCGCACTCAGCGCCGCCGCGCGCCGAAGCGCGATGTGAGCGTGGAAAATTTGCAGGGTGGCGCGGAGGGCGCCGGTACATGCCAGGACCGCACGGGCGACGATGATGCCGAGACCGACGTGTATGCAGAGGCTTGTAGCAGCGATCACGGCTGACAGGACCGGCTGGCCGACCGTCACGTGCTCGACGAGCTCGATGACCACGAACGCTACAAGAGGGAGTGCTCCCGGAAAGATGCTAGTGCGGAATGGTGGTCGTCCTGCGGAGTCATCCACTTCCGGGCCGTAGAGCGCGGCCACAGCCACGGCTACAAACGACGTCACCACTGCTGCCGTTCCGGTCAGCAGAACTGGGCCGATCACGTGGTCCAGCTGCTGCGAGCACTCGGCGTGGGTGAAGAGGGCGTCGGTCAGGGCGTGCGCAAGCGCCCAGGAGACAAGGCCAGAGGCGATCATCGCAACCCGGTACGCGAGGGCTGACGTCACGGTTGACCCCTTGCAGATGCGATATCCCGGTTGCGGCTGTGCACACGACGTTATGCGGTCGAGATCAGGCGCGAGTGAGCGAAGAGTTATCTAACGGTCAATTCCGGCGCCGGCAGTTGCCGCTCGACTGGCTAGCTCTAGGGCCAGCGGGGCATCCGACCTTCGGAACCGAGGATGAGGCCGTGTCGAGAACAGTCGCCGGGCACGCCGACCTCGCGACCCTCGCGGTCGCGGCGTTCGCCGGTAAACTGCCCCGGTGTGTCTGAGGACTCCTCTACATCCAGTGCGATTCACCCCGGCCGTCTCTGCCGGGTGGCCTGCACAAGGCAACTCCGGGACGACAATGCCGCCTGGTCACAGCAGATTGCACCCCCGCCTGTCATGGCCGCTGCCTGACAGGTGACGGGCGTAAATGTTCATATGCCGCCTGGTCGGGCATGGACTACGTCGAGCTCGCGATCGACGCCTGCTCTTAAGGCGCGCCGGGCCCGCTCAAACCCCCCGGGGGTAACGGGGCAGCGGGTCGGACGACCCTGCATTCGGGGCAAGACCAGAGGTGCTCGGCTCATGCGTCGCGCTGCGGGATCAACGTGCGGCGGGCGAGCCCTGCGTGCACCGGCCGCTCCCGATCCCCGCTGCCGCCCGCCGCCGGACCGACCCGTTCAGTTCGACGCGCCGAGTAGCTGTGGGCGAGCGGCCTGCGGACGTCCCGGCCTCACGGGATGGGCGCAGGTGTTCTCTCGTAAAGGCGCTTCGGGTAGCGAGGCGCGCCTAGTTGAGCGCACTGGCACGACACCAGCCTCCTGGACGGTTGTCTCGACAAACGTCGCTGCCATAGAAACTGTGTTCTTACCTCCGCCTTACCAAGGTCGAACGTATCGATTACTCAATGATTCCTACTGTGTGTATGGTCGACGCGGATGCTGAATCCATACTCAAGGCCAGCGGACGGGCTCGGACTCGACGCCGTCGGAGCTTGCTCGTAGCTTCAGCGGCGATAATCGCCGTCGTCGGCCTCGCGATTGGCGCTTTTCTAGTAGGTAATGAATCGTCCTACCGCGCCACGGCGCAAGTCGTACTTGTTCCTGGTGCTGAGACCGCACCCGATCTGATTCCAAGCGCTTGGGAGTCCCTAACTGGAGAGAGGGCTACGACTATGGGCTGCCGCGATATTGGCCGAACCCCAATGGTTAGCTTCTGCGTCGGTGCCCGCTTCCATACCTCCTGAGAGTCTCACTGTTTCCGCAGTGGCAGTCAAGGGAACCACCTTGATTCAGCTTACTTCCGTGGCCTCAAGTCCACACGCTGCTGAGGTAGCGCTGAGCTCAGTCATCGATAACGCACGCGGATTGGTCGAGAGACTTTCCGGGTCAGTTGCATTAATCTACTCGCAGCCCTCGACGGGAACTGCTATCGAGACCGGAGCTACTCTCGAGCTGGTCGCCCTGCTCATTGCGTTGGGATCAATCATCCTCTTTGGCGCCGGCGTATTGATGATCCGCAATCGCAAAGACAACACACACGCATAGCCGGTTCGCCGACTGCGAATGGGGCAGCGACGGGAACTGACGTGGGCTGCAGCGGTTCAGCCCCTGCACAACACGACCGAAGGCCTGGCCATCGTCGCGCCGCTGGCCGAGCACCGCATCGGTTGGCCGCGGCTGCTCGGGCTCGGGATGCTCGCCGGGGCTCCGGCAATCGCTGGCGCCGTTGTGGGCGCCGCGGTCGACAACCCCACGCTGTCGGCGGCGCTGCTGGGTGTCGGGGTCGGCGCGGTAGCGCTGGTCATCGTCCAGGTCGCGGCGCCGCTGCGGGATGCTAGGACGCGCCGGATCGTCGACCCGCCGGTGGCGGTGGGAATCGTCGCCGGACTCGCAGTCATGTACCTGACCGGACTACTCGTCGTCGGGTGATCGCGCGACTCCGGGTGCCGACATGCGGACACGAGGCTGTCGGGGAGTGGGGTTTCCCCCCGTTCAGATGGGGGGTTGGGCCCGGCCTGTCCGGGGGTGCAACCGATGCCCTATGACGGCTCAATCGGGCAAAGTTCTTCTCAGCGACGGAGCGACCGGAACGGCCACTCCACACAGACAAGAATAACCCGAGCGGAGCCCCTAAATGTTCAAGAGCACCTGCCCCTCCAAGTCCCGCGACGATTACGACAACGACAAGTGGGACGGCGGCTACGGCGGCAAGAACGACAAGTGGGACAACGACAAGTGGGGCGGCTACGGCGGCAGCAAGAACGACAAGTACGAGGACAAGTGGGGCTGCCACGACAACAAGTCCGACCACTACGACAACAACAAGTACGACGACGACAACTACGGCTGCGACGACAAGTACAGCTCGAACGACAAGTGGAACGACGACAAGTGGGACTCCGGTTACGGCGGCAAGAACGACAGCAACGACGACTGGAGCTACAGCAGCTGAGCACGAGGGCCGGGTCTGTTTCCCGGCCGGTGAGTCTCACCCGTGGGGGGTGACGGCCATCGGCCCCGGACCCGGTCCAGACACAGCGAGGCTTGACGATGCGCGTTCGGGCACGGGCCGCCCGAACGCGCATCGTCGTATGCAGTGGAGCCAATGATCTCGCTGCTCGGTGGGGGTCGGCACCGGCTCGGCGGCGCTTAACTGCGGAAGCCAGGTCGTCAGCCGTGATACGGCGACGACCGTGTCCGCTGGGCACGGCTGCCTGAGAGTGTCGGCCGCAGCGCCCAGCGGGGCCGTACGTATGGCCACGCGGCCTCCAGGGGTGTTAGAGCCACCCCGGTCCACGATTGCAGTGATGTGGGGCGGTAGGTGCGCTTGGCGCGGGAGCGCCGTCCTTGACCGTCCGGGCAGGGTCCGTCACCGCTCCGCGGGAGCCCCCTTGATCGAGTCGGCTGGTGGCGGTTCGAGACAGAAGGTGTGACGCGTGCGAATCGCTCCCGCGATTGCCAGGTCGACGCGCCTTATCCGCATCGTGGAATCACGATTGCTGCGCACATCATTGACTTTCAGGTGACCGAGCCGCACCCTCCCATCTGTCGATTGATTCAGATGAGCGTTCGGCAGTACGTCCGTACGGATTCCCAAGCTGGAGGTCCCCATGGCCCAGGGCGCGTCTCTTCCCGCCACCGCGGCGCCCGTCGTCCCCGTCCGCGAGCTCGTCCCGTGGGCCGTCTTCGCGGGGGTGATCCTCTTGGCGCTGCTCTACCTCGTCGGCCTGGACCAGGGAGCGACCTCGGTGTTCTCCGGCTCGATGCTGCACGAGTTCGTGCATGACGGCCGCCACCTGCTCGGCTTCCCCTGCCACTAGTCACCACACCGGATCCGGAGTCACGAACATGGTGAGGACCCTGCTGGTCCGCGGAATGCTGGCCGGGGTCGTCGCGGCGCTGCTCGCCTTCGTCTTCGCGTGGCTCTTCGGTGAGCCCGCGCTCGACGGTGGCATCGCCTACGAGGACGCGCTCTCGGCCGCCGCCGGCGAGACCGACAGCGAGCCGCCGCTCGTCTCGCGCGGCGTCCAGTCGACGATCGGCCTGCTCGTCGCGCTGCTGATCTACGGTATCGCCGTCGGTGGCATCTTCTCGCTCGTGTACGCGGGTGTGCAGGGGCGGCTGTTCCGGCTCGTCCCGCGGGCGACCGCGGGTGTGCTGGCGGTGATCGGCTACGTCGTGGTCGTTCTTGTGCCGTTCCTGAAGTACCCATCCAACCCGCCGGCCTCCAGCGTCGACGACACGATCGGGCTGCGCAGCGGCACTTTCGTGCTCATGCTGGCGCTGTCAGTGGTGGCGGCGATCGTCGCGGTCGCGGTGGGTCGGCGGCTCGTCGCCCGCATCGGCACCTGGAACGGCGTCATCGCGGGCGCGGCGGTCTACATCGTCCTCGCGGCCGTCGTCGCCGCGCTGCTCCCGGTGGTGCAGGAGACCCCGGCGGACTTCTCCGCCGTCGTCCTCTACAACTTCCGGGTCGCGACGCTGGGCATCCACGCAGTGCTGTGGACGGCGATCGGGCTGCTGTTCGGCCTGTTTGTCTCCCGTGGAACCCGCAGCGCCGAGCGCCCCGCCGTAAGCGCAGCGGCAATCTGACGCACGACCCCCGACGGGCCATGTCGCAGCTTCCGCCGCGACGTGGCCCGTCGCGGCCTGTCCGCACTTCCCAAGGAACGTCCACTCGGGACCACATGCCATGACCACCTGGCTGCAACGGGCCGCCGCGACTTTCGCGCTCGCGCTCGTCCTGCTCCCGCTCGGCAGCGTCGCCGCGTCCGCGCACAGCGGCGGCCTCGACCCCCAGCCCGTCCTGCCGCGGATCGTCGCCGTCGACCCCGCCATCCCCGGCCTGCAGGTCACCGTCGTCGAGTACGGTGCGCGCCTGCGCATCGACAACGGCACGGGCGCGGCCGTCGACGTCACCCCCGCCGGCCAGGCCCGCACCGTCGAGCCCGTCGTCGCGGTTGGCGCCACCGACCGCTGGGCAGACTCCCGCGTTACCGCGGCCGCCAAGGGCGCGGGACCGGGCCCCGTCGCGTGGAGCGTCCCACCCACCGTCGGCGAGACAGAAGTCGTCGTGCGCGGGGAGACGACGTGGCCGCCCCCGCCCTCGGCGCTGCCGTGGTGGCTGCTCACCGCGGCCGTCGCCCTCGCCGCGGCGGTGCTGGGCTCATTCGCGGTGCGCCGCCGCTGGGCCGCGCTAGTGGTGGGCGTGCTATCGGTCGGCATGGTGGCCTCCTACGTCGTGCACGTATTGGGGTCGGCGCTCGCCCCCGACGGCGTCGAGTACTGGCCGACGGTGTGGCGGACCGCGGGTGCCGTCGGCACGGGCGCCGTTGCCGCCGCCCTCGCCGGAGCCGTGCTTACCGTGTTGGGTAAGCGGTTCGGGCTGCTGCTCTGCGCCCTGTCCGGGGCGTTGCTCGTCCTGCTCACGGGCGCCGACGTCGGCAGCTTCAGCAACCCGGTGCTGCCCTTCGGCTGGTCCCCCGACCTCGACCGCGTCACGACCGCGCTCACCTTCGGTGGCGGCCTCGGCCTGTTCCTCACCGGGTTCGCGGTGCTGCGCGCCCTCAGCCCCGCCCCCGGTTCCGTCCCTGAAACCGTCGACGAACCCGATCCCGTCTCGGCGGCACATACCGCCGACGCCCAGGAGCCCCGATGACCTCCGGCACCACCACGCTCACCCGGCTCGCTGCGGGCGCGCTGCTGCTCGTCCTTACCGCCGGCTGCGCCTCGGGCACCGCGGCGCCGGCCACCCCGGCCACCAGCGAGGCCTCCGCGAACGCCGCCGCTTCGACCATCGCCGGCCCGACCACCGCAGCTCCCGCCTTACCGGTGCGGGACGCCACCAGGCGCATCTCCGTCGCTTGGGCGGGCGGGCAGGCCACCGGTGATACCGGCAGGGTCGCCGTGCCGCTCGGTGCGACCGTCGAGATCGTCGTGACCAGCGACAAGGCCGAGGAGCTGCACCTGCACGGCTACGACCTGTCGGCGAAGGTGGCCGCGGGCGGCACCGCGACGCTGACGTTCGCCGCGACGATCGCCGGGGTGTTCGAGCTCGAGTTCCATGGCGCCGGCCGCGAGCTGCTCAAGCTTCAGGTCGGCTGATGCTGCTCGCCCACGGCGTCGGCACGCGGGGCGACCTGCCGGTGCCGATCGAGCTCGCCGCCACCGCGGCGGGCGTCGTGCTCGTGGGCTCGTTCCTGGCGCTGGGCCTGCTGTGGAAGACCCCGCGGCTGCGCGGTGGCGACGCCGGCCGGCCCGTCCCCGCCGTCCTCGCGCGGATCGTCGGGTCGGCTGTGCTGCGCGGGGTGCTGCGGGCCGCCGTGCTCGTCGTCGCGGTCCTGGTCGTCGTCATCGGGTTCGCCGGCCCCCCGGACACGCCCGACAACCTCGCGCCGTGGGTCTTCTACGTGACGTTCTGGGTTGGGCTGGTCCCGGCGTCGCTGTTGCTCGGGCCGTTGTGGCAGGTGCTCAACCCGCTGCGAGCCGTCCACTCCACACTCGCGGCGCTGCTGCGGATCGACCCCGACCACGGGTTGCGCGACCTGCCCGCCCGCGTCGGCCTATGGCCCGCCGCGGTGTCGCTGGCCGCGTTCGCGTGGCTGGAGCTGGTGTTCCCGGAGCCGTCGGACCCGCGCGTCGTCGCCGGGGTGCTCGTCGGGTACGGGACCGTCCACATCGGTCTCGCGCTCGTGTTCGGACGGCGGTGGTTCGCCTACGGCGACGGCTTCGAGGTGTGGTCGACCCTCCTCGGTTCCATGGCCCCGATCGGCCGTCGCGACGACGGGAAACTGGTGTGGCGCAGCCCGTTCGACGGGCTCGACTCGGTCCGGGGCCTGCCCGGGCTCGTGGCCGTCGTCATGGTTCTCGTCGGGTCGACGGCGTTCGACGGGTTGTCGCGCTCGACCGTGTGGTCGGACTCCGTGCCGCGCGGGCCGCTGTTCGGGACGATCGGGCTCGTCGTCGTAACCGGCGTCGTCACCGGGCTCTACCTGCTGGGCACGTGGCGGGCCGACCCGGTGCGCCGCGCCGAACCCGTCCGGCTGCCGACGGCGTTCGCGCACACGATCGTCCCGATCGCCGCGGGCTACGCGGTCGCGCACTACTTCTCGCTGTTCCTCTTCGACGGCCAACTGCCGTTCGTGCTGGCCAGTGACCCCTTCGGCACGGGGGCCGACCTGTTCGGCACGGCCGGGCGGGCCGTCGACTACTCGCTCGTCGGGACGGCGACGATCGCGGCCGTGCAGGTCGGCGCGATCGTCGTCGGGCACGTCATCGCGGCGGTGTGCGCGCACGACCGCGCGGTGCGGCTGTTCCCGCCCGCGATCGCGGTGCGAATCCAGTACCCGCTGCTCGCGGCGATGGTCGTGCTGACGTGCGGGGCCGTCGTCCTGGTCCTCGCGCCCTGACGCGCGTCAATGGCGCATCGGGGCCCGCGGTGTCGCAACGGCCGTGCTCACCCTGGCCTCCCGTGGGTCGCGGAGACCGAGCCTGTGCTCGGGGGTGGGGTGGTCCCTACCTGTGGTTCGGGGGTTGGGTCCGGCCGGGTCGGGGGTGCAACCGATGCCCAATGGGGCTCTTCCCAGATGAGGGTGTAGTTGGCGGTCTGGTGGCGCGCGGGGTGGTC
>NZ_BEGX01000148.1 GCF_002583555.1 Pseudonocardia sp. N23 | reverse complement strand
TCCCTCGACGGCCGCTCCTGGGTCCGGCTGGTCGGGCTGACCATCAAGGGCTCGCCCAGCCACGGCATCTACGGCGACAAGATCGACCACATCGTCGTGCGCCGCTGCG
>NZ_BEGX01000147.1 GCF_002583555.1 Pseudonocardia sp. N23 | reverse complement strand
GTGCCGGGTACGGCGGTGGCCCCGCGGGCTCCGGCCTGACCGGCGGACCAGGTTCCGGCACGACGTCGAACGGCGCCGACACCGGTACCGGCGGCGCCGGCGACGTCATTCCCCTGGGACATCCGGAGACCGGGGTCGGCGGTGCCTCCTACGCGCCCGACACCCGGCTGATCGTCCTCGGCGGAGTTGCTCTCGCCGCTGCCGCCGGCACGACGACGATGGCCGTCCGCAGGCGACGCACCGCCGACACGACGGCGGCGACCCGACCGAGCGATGACGTGGACCGCGAGGACTGATGAGCATCGCCCGGAGGACCGGTGTCGCGCAGCGGCGGCACCGGTCGAGGTACTGGTGGCTGGCGACAGCTGCCCTGGTCGCCGTGGCAGCCGTCTCGATGACGGTGGGCATCCGCGGCGACCACGACGCGCTCGCCGGCGCCGCACCGGCTCGCGTCGACACCGCCTCCGTGGTCGGGGGCGCCGGTACGGCGCCTCTGACCGTCCCGGTTCCGATGGCCGGCCGCTCGCTGCCGGTGGAGCTGCGCGTCCCGGCGATCGGGCTGAGCGTGCCGGTCTCGCAGCTGGGGCTCAACCCCGACCGCACCGTCGAGGTGCCGACCGACTTCCAGCAACCGGGCTGGTTCCGGCTAGGGCCGACGCCGGGCCAGCTGGGTTCGGCCGTGATCCTCGGACACGTCGACTCCTACCGCGGCCCGGCCGTGTTCTTCCGCCTGCGCTCCCTACAGGCGGGTGACACGGTCGAGGTGAGCCGGGTCGACGGGTCGGTCGCGCACTTCGTCGTCGACACGGTGGCGACGTTCCCGAAGGCGCAGTTCCCGGCCGAGCAGGTCTACGCCTCCCACGGCACCAGCCGGCTGCAGCTGGTGACGTGCGGAGGCGAGTTCGACTCCGCCGCTCGCAGCTACCTGTCGAACGTCGTCGCTTTCACCTCGCTCGTCTCGGTCACACCCGCGCTCACACCGGGCGGTTGACGTGTGGAGAGGCGAGATGGCCCCGACGCCGTGCCTACGCCTGGACCGTGTGCTCCGCGACGATGCGTTCCTCGACGCGCTCCGCGCCGTCCACGACACGCGACCCGCGGACGTTCGCGACGACGACCCGAGTCGCGACGATCCGGGTGCCGACGACCTGCTCGCGACGGCGCTCCTCGCCTGGCGGCGGCGCCTGCAGGGTTGACCGGCGCGCACGTCGTTGCGAGTGTGACGCGACGCCCAGCGGTGCAGCGTGTCACAGGGCCCATTCCATGGTCGCTCCGACGGCACGATCCAGCGCGGCCTTCCGCCAGGCCGGGGCGCGAGAGCCGACTCGCCGACGGGGAGGTCGGCCGGGCCCCCCACGGGTCATGGAGCCGGTGACGACGTCGTGCCGGCGAGCGTGTCCCGCGGCCCGGGTGCGGAAGAGGTCGACCGCTGCGAGCGGCGAAGGCGGTGACCGGATGGTCCGGGCCTCAGTCCAGGGGCTTCGCGTCGTGTCGTCCAAGCCATTCCAGGATCGCGCGGTTCGTCTCCTCCGGCCTCTCCTGCTGGATCCAATGCCCACTGTCGACGTGGATCTCTTCGACGTCGGGCACGAACTCTGCGAGGTTCTCGGCCTGCGCCACGGCGTCCCGGTCCCCGTAGACCATCAGCGCGGGCTGGTGGATCGTCGGGTCGACGTCGGCGAGCAGGTGCCAGTCGCGATCGAGGTTCCGGTACCAGTTGATACCGGCGGTGAACCCGGACGTCTCGAAGGCGGAGACGTAGACAGCCAGGTCGCTGGCGCTCATCAGGGGCTCTCCGAGGGGCACCTCTGCTCGGGCGAGATCGATCATCCCCGGCTGCGACGCCGTGGGAGGCTCGTTCTTGCGGTACAGGTTGCGAAGGAACCGTGCCGGGTTCTCGTCGAACACGGCGTCGGCGACGCCGGGCTGCCGGTTGAAATGCACGAAGTAGTAGTCGCTCCCGAGCACCGCTTCCATGAACTCGAGCCAGGGCGTCTCGCCACGCACCGGGTACGGCAGGCTCAGGCAGATCATCTTGTCCACCCGCCCCGGATGCAGCAGGGCGAGACTCCACACGACCATCGCCCCCCAGTCATGGCCGACGAAGGTCGCGTCCCCGTAGCCGAAATGGTCGAGGAGTGCGACGAGATCGCCTGCCAGGTGCGCGACGTCGTAGGCGGCGACCTCGGCCGGCCGGGAGGAGTTGCCGTAGCCGCGCTGGTTGGGGGCGATGACGTGGTAGCCCGCCGCGACAAGGGTGGGCACCTGACGACGCCAGGTGAAGGCGAGGTCCGGCCACCCGTGGCAGAGCACGACGGGCTTCCCGCTGTTCTGCCGGCCCGCTTCGAAGACCTCCAGCTCCACGCCGTTGACGGCGATCAGGGAGGGCTCGGGGAAGTCGGTGGGGCCCTTCGGTGAGTTCATGCCTGCAACCCAAGTACTCGTACCGGTCATTCCGTGACCGGAACGTGGGCCGGAATCGCCGGCGTACTGCGACTGGGCAATCGTCACAGTCGAGTCCACCTGCTCAGTTGCGCCCGAGGAGGTTGTCGGAGACATTCTGCAGGTGCGCGCGCATGGCGTCGCCGGCTCCATCCGGGTCGCGATCGCACAGTGCGGCAACGATCGCCGCGTGCTCGCGGTGATAACAGCTTCGCCGCTCTGGGCTGGATGTGCGACGCTTGAGCGTGCCCCACACCGGGAGCGCGCGGGCGGTGTTGAGCACGTCGAACATGTTCATCAGCAGGCCGTTGTGCGCCGCCTGGGCGATGGCCCGGTGCAGTTTCGCGTCCCAGGCCTCGAAGCCCTCGAAGTCGTCGCTCTTCCCGCCGGCGTCGAGACACTCGCCGATCCGGTCGAGGTCGGCCTGGGTGGCCACGCGCGCGGCGAGCGTCGCGACCTGGGGTTCGAGGAGCAGCCGGACCTGCATGATCTCGGCGGGGCTGGTGTCGCCGGGAGCCGGCTCGCCCTGGCTGAGCACCATGTCGGTGAGGAACGTGCCGCGCCCGACGTGGCGGATGACCAGCCCGTCGCGCTCGAGCACCTCCAGGGCACGCCGGACGGCGCTGCGCGGGGCCGAGAGGTGCTCGACGAGGGCGCGCTCGGTGGGCAGCTTCGAACCCGGGCCCCACCGGCCCTCCTGCGCGCCGTCGGTCACGAGCAGGCGCAGCGACTGTTCGACCCCCATCATGCGAGCACGGTAACCCCCGCCGCCGAACCAATAAAGACCAATACAAGATTTTCGCACCAATGTGCGCGCTACCTCTCGACGCACCACCGGCCACGGCGTAGCTTCGGGCCTGTTCCTATTGGTCTGATTGGTTCAGATTGGTGCAGCAATGAAGCTGGTGACCTTCACAGCCGGTGCCGGGCAGCGAGTCGGTGTGGCCGATCCCGACGCCTGCATGGTGTTCGACGTCAGCGCGCTGCTGCCCACCGGCGCAGGTCTCCTCGACGTCATCGAGACCTGGCACGACCACCGGGCAACGCTCGTGCGCGAGCACACCCGGCAGCCCCGCCACGCGCTGGACGAGGTCGCACTGCACGCGCCGATCCCGACGCCGCGGCGCGACATCTTCTGCGTCGGCAAGAACTACCGCGACCACGTGCTGGAGTTCGGGCGCAGCGGGTACGACCAGCCCGACAGGTCGCAGGACATGCCGGAGTTCCCGGTCGTGTTCTCCAAGGCCACGACCTCGGTCAACGGGCCCTTCGCCGACATCGACCCGCACACGGGCGTCACGTCCGAGCTCGACTACGAGGCGGAGCTCGGCGTGATCATCGGGCGCGGCGGTCGCGGCATCTCGCGCGAGGACGCCTTCGAGCACGTGTGGGGCTACACGATCGTCAACGACGTCACCGCCCGCGACCTGCAGCGCAAGCACAAGCAGTGGCTGATCGGGAAGTCCCTCGACACGCACTGCCCCATGGGCCCGTGGGCCGCGACGGCCGACGAGATCGCCGACGTGACGGCGCTCCAGGTGCAGAGCTGGGTCAACGGCGAAGCGCGGCAGTCCGCGCCGGTGAAGGACCTCATCTTCGACATCCCCGAGCTGATCGCCACGATCTCGGCCGGCATCACGTTGCAGCCCGGCGACCTCATCGCCACCGGCACCCCTGCCGGAGTCGGCATCGGGTTCGACCCGCCGAAGTTCATGGTCACCGGGGACGTCATCGAGGTCGAGATCACCGGCCTGGGCCGCCAGCGCAACACCATCGCCTGAGCGCAGCCACCAGGCGGCCCGACACGACGCCATCCACCGGCGCGCACACCGACGACGGCTTATCGCAGCAGCGAAGGAGAGACGTGCAGATCAACGGCAAGGAACTCGCAGTCGAGGTCACCGGGGAGGGCCCCGCGGTCCTGCTCGTGCACGGCCTGGGCGGGACCTCGAACTTCTACCAGGTCCAGGCCGACGCACTGGCCGGGAACTGCACAGTGATCCGCGTCGACTCCGCGGGCGCCGGGCGCTCGCCGGTGGCCGACGACATCGGCATCACCTCCCACGCCGAGGACCTGGCCGGAGTTCTCGACGGCCTCGGCGTCGACTCGGCCGCGGTCGTCGGACACTCGATGGGCACGCTGGTGGTGCGTGAGCTCGCCGCCCGGTACCCGGACAAGGTCACCTCGCTCGTCCTGCTGGGCGCGGTGGCAGAACCGGCCGAGGCGGGACGCCGGGCCCAGCGCGACCGGGCCGCGACGCTGCGCGGACAGGGCACCGAGGCCGTGGCTCCCGGCGTGGTGGCCAACGGCCTGTCGGAGACCACCCGACGCGACAAGCCCGAGGTCGCCGCGTTCGTGCGCGAGCTGGTGATGCGCCAGGACGCGGAGGGCTACGCCCGCAACTGCGAGGCGCTGGCCGCAGCGACCGATCCCGGCCCGATCGCCGGCACGCTGCCGCTGCTGCTGATCACCGGCACCGACGACAAGGTCGGCCCGCCCGCGGTCAGCCAGGCCCTCGCCGAGGCCCACGGCAACGCCGTCGTCGAGATCGTCGAGGGCATCGGGCACTGGACCGCGCTCGAGGCCGCCGGCCCGGTCACCGACCACCTCGTCAAGTTCCTCTGGAGCACCACTCGTCCGTCCCGTCCTGTCGCACCTCGATGAAGAGGAAGGCCGCAATGCCCACCAGCAAGGTCCTGTTCCGCAACGTGTCGATCCTCGACTCCACCGGAGCCGATCCCTACCCCGGTGACGTCCTGGTCGAGGACGACCGCATCGCCGCCGTCGGGTCGGTCGGCGCCGCCCGCGCCGACGGTGCCCAGGTCGTCGAAGGCCACGGCCGCACCCTGATGTCAGGGCTGTGCGACGCCCACACCCACTTCTCCTGGAACAACAGCGCCGACCTCGACGGCCTGGGCACGATGCCCGTCGAGGAACACCTGCTGTTCTGCATCGAGTCGGCCAAGACCTACATCGACTCCGGCTACACCATGTGCCTGGGCGCGGCGTCGGCGAAGGACCGGCTCGACGTCGTCTGCCGCGATGCCATCGACGCCGGACGCATCCCCGGCCCCCGCTACCTGGCCAACGGCCCGGAGATCGCGGTCACCGGTGGGGCGCTGATCAAGTCGATCACCAAGTTCGCCGACGGTCCCGACGGCATGCGCAAGGCGGTGCGGGAACTGATCGACCTCGGGGTCGACCAGATCAAGCTGTCGATGACCGGTGAGGAGATCACCGGCACCCAGCGCGCCGAGGACACCTACTTCTCCGACGAGGAGACCGCAGCCGCCGTCACCGAGGCCCACCGGCGGGGCAAGCGCGTCTGCGCGCACGCCCGGTCCGCCGAGAGCGTGAAGATGTGCGTGCGCAACCACGTCGACATCGTCTACCACGCCTCGTTCACCGACGCCGAGGGCCAGGACATGCTCGAGGAGGCCAAGGACTGGGTGTTCGTCGCACCCGGCATCAACTGGCTCGTCGCCACCCTCTACGAGGCCGAATCGTTCGGGTTCCCGCAGGAGGCCGCGGAGGCCGTCGGCTACAAGAAGGAGCTCGAGACCGCGATCGAGGGCCTGTGTGAGATGCACCGCCGTGGCGTGAGGATCCTGCCCGGCGGCGACTACGGGTTCGCCTGGACCCCGCACGGCACCTACGCGCGCGACCTGGAGCACTTCGTCGAGCTGCTCGGGTTCACCCCGATGGAGGCGATCCTGTCGGCGACCGCATTGGGCGGGGAGATCATGCTGCGCCCGGACGAGCTCGGGAAGGTCCAGCCCGGCTACCTCGCCGACCTGATCCTCGTCGACGGTGACCCGCTCGCCGACATCACCGTCCTGCAGCACCAGGAGAAGATCAACTACATCATGAAGGACGGCCGCTTCCACAAGGAGGCCGGCGAGGCGCCGGCGCAGACGCCGCCCGACCCCGGCAACCTCGACCGCAACGCCGCACCCGTCGGCTGACCGAGCAGCCGGCTCGCCCGGACCGCCCGGCCGCGGCGGCCGGGCGGTTCCCGCTCGTCAGGACCCTGTGCTGACCCTGCTGGTCTGACGTCCCCCCAGCGCTGACCGACCTGGTCAGCACGTTCACCGACAAGCGGCCGCCTTCCCCCTGAACCGTGCCCGCCCGCCGGACGAGCGTCACGCGTTCACCGCCCGATCCGGCCGTTCATCTCGTCGCCACGCGACGACTGCGATGTGCCGCTACGTTCGTCGGACCGACTCATGCGTGGGGGTGGCGTTTGTCCGAGGACCTGACACTTCTGGACGCATACTGGCGGGCGGCGAACTACCTGTCGGTCGGCCAGATCTACCTGCTGGACAACCCGTTGCTGCGTGAGCCGCTCCTCGCCGAGCACGTCAAGCCGCGACTGCTCGGCCACTGGGGGACCACCCCGGGGCTGAACCTGCTCTACGCGCACCTGAACCGGGCGATCCGCGCGCGGGACCTGAACGCGCTGTTCGTGACCGGCCCCGGCCACGGCGGCCCGGGCCTCGTCGCGAACGCCTACCTCGAGGGCACCTACTCCGAGGTCTATTCGTCGATCGGCGAGGACGAGGACGGTCTGCGCGCGCTGTTCCGCCAGTTCTCGTTCCCCGGCGGGATCCCGAGCCACGTCGCGCCGGAGACCCCGGGGTCGATCCACGAGGGCGGCGAGCTCGGCTACGCCCTGCTCCACGCCTACGGCGCCGTGTTCGACAACCCGGACCTGGTGGCGCTCTGCGTGGTCGGGGACGGTGAGGCCGAGACCGGCCCGCTCGCGGCGAGCTGGCACGCGAACAAGTGGATCGACCCGCGTCGCGACGGCACTGTGCTCCCGGTCCTGCACCTCAACGGGTACAAGATCGCGAACCCGACGATCCTCGCTCGCATCCCGGAGTCCGAGCTCGCCGACCTGATGCGCGGCTACGGGTATGCACCGCGGTTCGTCACCGGGGACGAGCCGATGGCGGTGCACGAGGAGCTCGCCGCCACCCTCGACGCGGTGCTCGACGAGATCGCCGCGATCAAGGCCGACCCGCCCGCGGGCAGGCCCGCCTGGCCGATGATCGTCCTGCGTACGCCCAAGGGCTGGACCGGGCCGAAGGAGGTCGACGGCAAGCACGTCGAGGGCACCTTCCGCGCCCACCAGGTCCCCCTTGCCAGCACCCGCACCGACGCCGGGCACCGGGCCCAGCTCGAAGCCTGGATGCACTCGTACCGGCCCGAGGAGCTGTTCGACGCCGACGGCGGGCTGGTCCCCGAGCTGCGGGCGCTGGCACCCGAGGGCACGCGGCGGATGAGCGCCAACCCGCACACCAACGGCGGCCTCCTGCTGCGCGACCTGGTGCTGCCGGACTTCCGGGACTACGCCGTCGAGGTCGCTGCGCCGGCATCGGAGACGAGTCCGGCGACCACCGTGCTGGGCGAGTTCCTCCGCGACGTCATCACCCGCAACACCGACCGTTTCCGGCTGTTCGGTCCGGACGAGGTCGCGTCCAACCGCCTGCAGGCCGTGTTCGAGGTGACCGACCGGGCGTGGAACGCCTCCGTGGTCGAGGGCGACGAGCACCTCGCCCCCGACGGCCGCGTCATGGAGGTGCTGTCCGAGCACCTGTGCCAGGGCTGGTTGGAGGGCTACCTGCTCACCGGCCGCCATGGCCTGTTCACCAGCTACGAGGCGTTCATCCACATCGTCGACTCGATGCTCAACCAGCACGCCAAGTGGCTCAAGACCACCCGGCACATCCCGTGGCGGGCCCCCATCGCGTCGTTGAACTACCTGCTGTCGAGCCATGTCTGGCGCCAGGACCACAACGGCTTCTCCCACCAGGACCCCGGCTTCCTCGACCACGTGATCAACAAGAAAGCCGAGATCACCCGGGTCTACCTGCCGCCGGACACGAACACGCTGCTGTCCACGATGGACCACTGCCTGCGGAGCAGGCACTACGTCAACGTCGTCGTGGCCGGGAAGCAGCCGCAGCTGACCTACCTCTCGATGGACCAGGCGATCGCGCACTGCACCCGTGGCCTGGGCATCTGGGACTGGGCGTCGAACCCGTCCGACGACACGGTCGGCGACCCGGACGTCGTCCTCGCCTGCTGTGGCGACGTGCCCACCCTGGAGACCCTCGCCGCGGTGAAGCTGTTGCGCGAGCACCTGCCCGAGCTGAAGGTCCGGGTGGTCAACGTCGTGGACCTCATGCGGCTGCAGCCGGAGCGCGAGCACCCGCACGGCCTGTCGGACCGGGAGTTCGACGCGCTGTTCACCGTCGACAAGCCGGTGATCTTCGCCTTCCACGGCTATCCCTGGCTGATCCACCGGCTGACCTACTCCCGCAGGGGCCACGCGAACATGCACGTGCGTGGCTACAAGGAGGAAGGCACGACCACCACCCCGTTCGACATGGTCATGCTCAACGATCTCGACCGGTTCCACCTCGTCATGGATGTCATCGACCGGGTACCGAGCCTCGGCTCGACCGCCGCGATCCTGCGTCAGCGGATGGCCGACGCCCGTCTCGCCGCCCGCGCGTACACCCGCGAGCACGGCGAGGACGACCCGGAGATCACCGACTGGCGGTGGGAGTGACCCGCGTCCTCGTCGTCAACGCCGGGTCCTCGTCGCTGAAGCTGCGGCTGCTCGGCGCGGACGACACGGTGGAGCGGTCCGCCGAGGACCTGGCCGAGGTGCGGGACTGGCCGGCCCCGGACGCGGTCGGACACCGGATCGTGCACGGCGGCACCCGGTTCACCGACCCCGTCCTCGTGGACCCGGACGTGCGCACCGCGCTCGACGAGCTGACCGCGCTGGCCCCATTGCACCAGCCCAAGTCCCTCGACGGGCTCGACGCCGTCTCCGAGCTCTACCCGGACGTCCCCGCGGTGGCCTGCTTCGACACGGCCTTCCACACCACGATCCCCGACGCCGCGGCGACCTACGCGATCCCCGCGCAGTGGCGGGAGCGCTACGCGATCCGCCGCTACGGCTTCCACGGCCTCTCCCACGCCGGGTGCTCGCGGCGGGTCGCGGAGCTCACCGGGGCGCGCCGGATCGTCACGGCCCACCTCGGGGCCGGTGCATCGCTGTGTGCGGTGCTCGACGGCCGCAGCGTCGACACCACGATGGGCTTCACCCCCCTGGAGGGGCTGGTCATGGCGACCCGGTCGGGCAGCGTCGACCCGGGTCTCGTGCTGTGGCTGACCGAACACGAGGGACTGTCGCCGCACGAGGTCGCGGAGACCCTGGAGAAGCGGTCGGGCCTGCTCGCCCTGGCCGGCACCGCCGACCTGCGGGAGATCGACGCGGACTCCCTCGCCATGCAGGTCTACGTGCACCGGATCGCCGCCAGCGTCGCGTCGATGGCGGTCTCCGCGGGTGGGTTGGAGGCGTTGGCCTTCACCGGGGGCGTCGGCGAGAACGCCGCGGTCGTGCGGACGAAGGTCGCCGAGCGGCTCGCGTTCCTCGGCGTGGCCGTCGACGACGACGGCACCACCGACGGCGAGGTCACCGCCCGCGACGCGGCGGTCCGCACCCTCGTCGTCCCGGCGCGGGAGGACCTGGAGATCGCCCGCGGTACCCGCGCGGCCCTGCATGTCCATGGCGGGCGCTGATGGACTGGTTCTCCTTGACCCCAGTGCAGCGACGACCTCTAGTAGCGACGGGAGGTGAGTAGCCGTCGCTAGCGCTGTACCCCTGTCGGTTTGGTGGGTGGCGCCGAGATCGCGCGGGCCATCGCCTGAGGGTGGCCAAAGAGCCCGGGCAGCCCACCCGTGTGCACAAAGACGGTGCAAACACCAGGACTTATGGTGCCGTCGGCAACCGCGGCGACGAGGCCTGCCATGGCGCGGCCGGTGTAGACGGGGTCGAGGACGATGCCCTCGGTACGGGCAGCGAGCAGCATGGCCTTGGCGACTTCCTCGGTCTGCGCGGCGTAGGCCGTGCCGACCTGGTCCGTCCGAATGCGAAGGTGCTCGGCCTGCACCTGGGAGCTGGCGGGGAGGGTGCCGAGGAGATCCAACACGGTTTCCACAGGGCGATCGACAGCACCGGTATGCACCCCGAGTACCGAGGCAGGCTCGCGCAGCGTGCGCGCCGCCGTACCGGCACAGGTACCTCCGCCGACGATCACGATTCGATCTGGAGGGGCGGCGTCGTTCCCGTCACCGCTCACGCTTCCGCCATCACGGGAGGACGACACGGATGACACCGTCGGAGTCCACGCGGCACCGGAACGACTTCAGCCGGCAGTCAGCAGGACTGATGCCGGCCCCCGACCTCGAATCGAACTCCCAGAGGTGACGGGTACAGATGATCCTGTCTCCGTCGAACTCGCCTACATCGAGTGCCCAGGCCTGATGTGGGCATCGGTTCTCGTACGCGTGGACGTCGCCGTCGACATTGACCAGCAGGACGCTCGTCGTGTCGATGCGAACTCCGGCCATCTCGCCTTCCCACAGATCGTCGAGCAGCATCGCGTCTACCCAGAAGGGGGTCGAGGCCGAGCCGCTCCACCGTCGGTCTGCAGCCGTCCGGAGTGGCGACGACCACCTCATTCCCCCCAGCGGTCAGCTGCTCGTACGCCGCGAGCGACTCGGGCGCCGAGAACCCCGCTTCGATGAGTGAGCCGTCTGCCAGTTTCAGCTGGTTCGCACTGGACAAGAGGATCAACACACGGGCCATGCGGTTCTCCAGTCCGATTGCTGTGATTGCGATCATGCGACGCTACGTCGCCTGGAGGCTGCCGCGCTACGTGCGTTCCTGCGAGACATATGCCGAATCCTGCGCACGATCCGGCGAAGGTTTTCGCAGGTGAGCGCAATATTACCGACGCACCAACTGGGGGCTGCGATCTTGTTGCCGGATCCTGCGATATGACGCCAGTGCATTACGCGAATAATTTCTTCCGCCGAATGCGAGCCATTCTGCGCCGCACAGCACCAACCGGACCGCCCGCCGGTTCACCCGGCTGTCGCCCCCATTGCCGCAGGGCGCCACCAATTCCATTGCCCGTGATTCGCCTACGAGAGACGCCACTGAGCCTTTGCCAACCTGATCACGCGCTGGCGATCATGAGGGTCTGAACTGCGGCGATGAGCCTGTCGGCGGTGTTCGGGCTGGACCGGATCTTGCGCAGGACTCGCCAGTTCTTCAGCTCGGCGTTGGCCCGCTCACCCGGTCCGCGACGGTGGGCGTGGGCGGTGTTCACGTCCTTCTGGTGTCGCGACAGCTTCCGGAAACGGCCGGTGTCGGGGTCCTTGCGTCGACGCCGCTGCGGCACGGCGACCGTAGGACCGGCGCCTTGGTAGGCGGTGTCGGCCGCGGCGGGGATCTCATGCTCGGCCAGGGCGTCGATGATCCCGTGCTCGCGGGCTGCGCCCATGTCGTGCCGCGCGCCCGGCATTGGCGGGGAGATCCACACCAGGCGGCCGACCGGGTCCGCGATGACCTGCACGTTCAGCCCGTGGGCCTTGTGCTTTCCAGAGTAGAACGCCCGGTCGTAGCCCGATGCCATCCCGACCCGGTCGATGCGCAACAGGGTGCCGTCGAGGATCACGAAAGCCTTCCGTTTCGCGACCTCGATGGCCTGTTCCAGGGTGGGGGCCTTCGCGGCGAGCAGCTCGATCCCTTCCTGGATGTAGCGGTAGACCGTGGAGGTGCCGACCCCGAACCCGCAGGCCAACTCGGCGTAGGTGTCGTTCTTGCGCAGGTGCGCGACCACCAGCAGCGCCTGGCGGCCGGCGGCGAGCTTGCGCCACCGGGTTCCACGGGCGGCGCGGTGTCCGCGCAGGAGATCGGCGAGCAGGTTGAGCGCGCGGCTGGACACGGTCATCCCAGACGGGTAGGACAGCACCTTGAAGCTCCTGGTAGGACGTGTTGATCTAGTCAATCGCCCGTCTACCAGGAGCTTCACCCATTCGAGGCCACGACACGCCGCAGCCCGCTGACCTGCTCATCCAGCAGGTTGGCAAAGGCTCACTGCCTACGAGAGACGCCACCGTAAGACGCGCCGCCATCCGGCGTCGGTCGCTCCACAGCTGCCCCGTCCGACTTTCGGGCGAGCTCCGCCGCACCGTGGTCGACGTCGGCGGCCGATGCCATGGCCTGACCGACCCGGCCGGGCTCTCCCGGCACACGGGACCTCCTGTCCTGTGCGCGGCGTCAGCGATGGGAGACCGGCGGCTCCACCATCAGCTCCTCGGCCACGCGGCCCACTGGGGCGGCCGGGCTCGGTTGAGGCCAAGCTCGGTGCCGGTAGCCGCCAGCAGGTGAGCACTCGCACGGCCTGGACGCCCCAGGACCGCCACCTCGGCCGTCGGCTCACCGATCGGCAGACCGCCGACGCGCTCGAAAATCTCTTCGCCGACAACGGGTCGTGGACGAAAACCGTCCCAAAAGGGTCCCGAGATCTTGAAGGCGAGACCGGCCCGAGTCGCTGACCTGCGAGTGTTGTGGGCCCCCGGGGGATCGAACCCCGAACCCGCGGATTAAAAGGCCAGTCGTTCGTCGTGGACATCGAGTCTCTGCTGCTCAGGGAGTCGCCTGGTGTTGCAGTCGAGTCCTCGCTGGCGCTGGCAACCGGTTTTTCATTGACAGAGCCATTGTCAGCTCGTCAGTGAGCGGTGGGCCTTGCCGGGCTGAGCTCGCGGACCAAACCACACCAGAGCCCGAGATTGGACGCCGGTTGATCGGCTCGGACGAAGCCGTCGCGATCCTCCGATCGGCTTCACGGGCTCAACATCAAACTCGCCCAGGTCGAGAGACCGTCCGCTCCGCCGAGATCAACTCTGACGTCCTGGGCGGCCTCGTTCGCCTCGCGCGACAACGCATGCCGCCCTCGGCCGACTGATCCGGGCCGGATGCCAATGACTCGCGCGGTGTGATGGCTCCGAGCGAGGGTAGATCTCCGCTGGCCGTGAGAGCTCAGGAGGGTGTGGCTCTCACGGCCATCCACCTCAACCCCGCCGTCGCCGAGAACTGTCCTGCCCACGCGCGGGTGGTGAGTTGGCTGTGCATCCCGTAGGCAGACTCACTGCTCGGGTTCGGGGCTCCCCGCCCCGCACCCAGCCGGCCCACCCGCGCTCTGATCGACAACCAGCGGCAACTGCGCCCAGGTCTGCTTCCCGGACGCGGTGGGGCGCCACCCCCAGGAAGTCGCGATGGCGGCAACCATCTGCAGGCCACGCCCGCGGACCGCCGCGGGGTCGAACGGTTGGAGCACCGGCGGCCGCGCGACCTCGTCGCCCACGACGACGTGCAGAACATCGTGGTCGAGCCGCACGGTCACGGTGAACGGGCCGCCGGCATGGTCGACGACATTGGCCGTCAGCTCCTCGACGACCAGGGCGAGATCGTCGAGCTCGACTCTGTCCGCCATCTGCCACTCGTGCACCTTTGCCGCGACGGCGTGTCGTGCGCGGGCCGGGCCGGCCGGATCGTGGGCGAAGCTCCAGCATGCCCACACGATGCGGGGCCGATGTTCGCAGCGCTGCAGGGCCAGCCGGTGATCGTCGGCGATCGCGACGTGGTCTGCGACGCCGCTCGCCCTCAGGTGTTGCCTCTGCTGGGCGTCGGGGGCGACGAGACCGAGCCGGGCGTGGGGCCATCCTCCGGCTCGGTGAACCGCCAGACCGAACAGTGCATACCAGGTGGGCAGCGCAACGATGACCGCGGCGAGGTCGACGAGGACCCGGTCATAGAGCTGCAGTGCCCGGGTGAGGTCGTCGAGGAGTGCGAGTCCGTTGCGGGCGCTGAGCCGCCCTTCCAGGCAGATCGTCGCGACACGACCGTCGACCGAGGTAGTCAGCGTCAGTGACCGATCGTAGGTCGCGCCGCTGCCGGATCTCGGTCTCACGAACTCTCATTCCGGTTCCGGCTGGGTCTCATGAACTCGCCCTTCACGCTCGTCCGGATTCCCGGACGGGCACCCACATACCCCGGGGGGTCGAGTTGAACCCGTGCGCCATGGTGCGTGCCGTCACTGCTCATCCGGGCGACTGCCGGCGCCAACCGGAGCAGCGTCGGCGCTCGAGGGGCAGCGACCGCCGACCCCGATCTACCGGCTGCGGCGATACATCAGTTGCCAACCTGGGCCTGACGCGAGTTGCGGCCGAGAGCACCCTCGGCTCCCAGGCAGCAGCGGTGATCGTCTTGGCCTGCGGCACGTCGATGCGACCGCCATGGGCCGACAACGGCCTACATGGGCCGGTTCCCGGAGCGATGTCGCGACTCCACCTGCCGGGGCATTCGGGGGCGACCCACCCCGGCTCGGTTCCGCAAGTAGCCACCGGAACACGCCGTCGACCGGCGCATCACGCCGTCGCGACGGCGTCGAGCGGGTGCGAGGATGGTCGGATGAGCGAACCCGACGGAGGGTCGTCCGGGGCCCCGCCGCCGGGCTCGGTCCGACTCCGTGAGGTCCCGGAAGGCGTCGTGCTGGAGGTGTCCGGGCCGCTCGATCTCGCGCTCGCACCGCAGCTGCGGCACGCGATTTCGAGGGCCGAGCGGCTGCGTCCACGGACGTTGGTCATCGACCTGACGGGAGCGACGTTCCTGGCATCGGCCGGGATGACAGAGCTCGTGCGCGCCCACCGGTCCGCCGACGGGGTCACCGTGGTTCGCATCGTCGCGTCCGGCCGGCTGCTCATGCGGCCGCTGGAGATCACCCGACTCACCGACGAGCTCGACATCCGTTCCACACTCGACGCGGCTCTCGCGGCGGTCTGAGCCGATGCTCGCCATCTGCAGGTCACTCGTCAATGGCTCGTGGCGGACGGCCTCTGCGGAGCCGGCTTCGGCTTTCTTCAATGTGTCGGCGAGAGTCGGCCACGGCTGTCGCGACCCTGTCGTGCAGCGCTGACAAGTCCTTCACCGGGGCCGGTGCGGCCGGGACCGGCAGGTCGGCGGAGTCGGCCTGCTCGCGCTCGATCGCGAACTGGTCGCGGTCGCGTGCTGCGAGGTCGCGGTCGCCGGCCGCGCTCGCCCGATCGGCTGCGGCGGCCAGACGATCAGCTGCCGCCGCCCGACGATCACGAGAAGCCGCACAACGCTCGCTGTTCATCAGCACGATCTCGTTGCGGAGCTGCTCGACCAGGTCGGTGATGCGGTCACCGACCGAGCTGATGAGCTCGTCACGCTCGGCCCCTTCGTACTCGGTCTCATGCCCCGGCCGGTGAACTTCGGGGCTGGGCGGGCGTGCCCCGCAATGGCGTTCGGTGAGCACGTCCAGACTCGCGATGCGCTGCAACAGATCGAGCAGTTGTTCGTGCACGTCACGCAGGCGGTGATCGAATCCGCTGGTCAGCTCCCAGCTTCGCTCGTCGCGCCGGTCTACGGCGTCGTCGCGGCCTCGCGCGTCATCGTCGCGGTGTCGCGCGAATGTGTCGCGGTCGTCGCCATGATCGTCGCGCTCGTCGCCGGCAACATCGCGGGCCGCTGCCTCGTCCTCGGAACTGGCCATCATGGTCCCCTCGAGTCGGCCAGGCCGTCGCTCTCACCGCGGCGCGCCACAGCCACCATGCACCGCGTAAGAGCAGAAGCTCCACACCCGAGGTGCACCCGTGCCCACTCGAGGGCTACTGAGCGGCACCGAGACTCACTGCAGACGCGCGATTACGTGACCGACGTCGCTGAACAACTTGGGCAGCTCGTCCGTCTTGGTCCATTCGGGACGGCACAGTCGACTGTGCCCGAGGGGCAACACGGGACCGCGCCACACGTCTTGTTAGGTGAAGCCGCAGCCTGAAGGGAAGGACAACATCATGGGGATGCTCGACGGCATGCTCGGCAACGCCTCCCGCGTCGACCCTCGCGCCGCCACACAGGAGTACGGGCGCCTGCTCGCCCAAGGCGAGCAGGTCCACGCCGCCTACCAGCTCGTCCGCGACTCGTTTCTGTTCACCGACCGTCGACTCATCATGGTCGACAAGCAAGGCATGACGAGCAAGAAGGTCGAGTACCACTCCATCCTGTATCGCAGCATCACGCACTTCTCTGTCGAGACCGCGGGCACGTTCGACCTGGACGCCGAGCTCAAGATCTGGCTGTCCGGGATGGCCGTGCCGGTGCAGAAGCGCTTCGGTAAGGGCGTCGACGTGTACGAGGTACAGGCTCTGCTCAGCGCGTTCGTCGCTCGCTGACTGCGCCACCGCTACCCGCCGCGTCAGCGGCCCAGGTTGGGGGGTGTGGCTCGGCCTGGCCGCGGGCCCGGCCGCTCCTCCTCCACCGGTGTGGCGGTCGACCCCCAAGGACGCCTGGGCGCGCCTGGTACGGGACCCAGCCGTTAGCGGTGCCCGGGCGACTGTCACAGGCTCGTCGAGGTGGTTGAGCGCGGCGAGCGGATCGGGGGCCCGGCCTGTCGCTCACCCAACCGCACCAGAGCCTCGATGAACTGGTGAGCCCTCTCAGGGATCCGTTGCTGATGGCCCGTCAGGGACTCTGACGAGGGAGCCTCAACCAACGACTTCGCGACACTAGTGCCCGAAACTCAGCCTTGCTTCGCTTCCCCCCGTCCCGCTTGCTCCAGACAACCGCGTGCCACGGCTGGTCCGCCGTCGGATGCATCATCACACCCTGCGGCGCAGCATCGTCATTCAGTGTTCTGGCGGTACGCAACTCCCGCGCAGTAGTTTCCAGTACCCCATACAGCGGGGTGAACGTCGATGCGAGCCACTCATCGATACTGCTGTGATGGGCGAGTAGCCGAGCGATTGCGACGGACGCGCACGGGCGTAATCCCCAGCGTGCTGCTTCCTCCGCCTTCTGATCCTGCCATATTCGACTACTGATATCTTCTGGCGAGCCAGAGAAAGAATCCCAGTTCTCTACGAGACCTGGCGGATAAGCTCGGTATATGACATCCTCATTTAAGATGGTTGCGTCGTCGACAAAGTCGCGTAGCTCGTCCGGCATCAATCGTTGGCGACGCGCCGGATCCATTGTCCGATGCCTCCGGGCACATTAGCCGAGGGCCCTTCCCACTCCAGCGACTTGTCACTATCTAGTACATAGACGTCGATCTGACCAGTGGGGGTGAAGTCCAATTCGAAGATCGCGACGGCGGTCCTCCATTCTACAGCAATTCCGCCGTCTGCGGTGGGAGCTATGCGCGGAAGGGGGGTTCCGGACCAAGCGGGGTCCGCCAGGATCTTGAGGACTGCATCCGCGAGGCGATGAGACACCCCACTCGACCCGTATCCGTCCCAGCCATCGTGAAGGTTACGGAGCTGGCGTATGCGCTGGAGCGCTTGGGGCAGCCAAATCGGAGCTGGCCCCCAGTTATCCTGCCCGCCACCAGCCGCTCGCGCGGGTGAGATGTGAGCTGACGGTCGATTGCCCGTGCGAGACGCTGGAGACTGGTACCAGTCTTGCGAGCTTAGTGACCGCTCCTGCAATACAGTCATTCTCTCCCCCAGCGCGCTTGTGCCTCGACAGTCGTAGTTGCGCTGAACATCGTTACTACTGCCCCGCGAGCAGCGTCCAGGAAGGCAAGCACGCCAGCTAAGGACGGCTCGGGCGGGGCGCCGCGGGCCGTCAGCTCAGTGACGAATATGGGGGAGCCGTCCTTCTGGTCAAACGCGGGCTGGACCTTGATGTGGAGACGACCGATACCGCCATCCACCGCGTCAAAGATGAATTGGCTTGTCGACTCAGTCTGCTCAACCCTGACACCGGCCGCTGGCGTAATCTCGCCGATACCGACAAATATTCGGTGGGCTTCAGAGTGGGAGTTCCATAATCCAGCCTCGGGTCTAATGTGATTGATATATGTAACCTCACACTGATTGGCCGAGAGCGGCGTTCCGCGCAACCGGAGCCATCCGTGGAGATCGCCAAATATCTGCTCGAACTGACGACGTCTGGCCTGCCATCTGCCGTAGGTGGCATCAGGGGAAACTTTTCGCCAGTTGCACGCCATCCAGTTGGGCTGTAACTGCACCAGTTCGTCGCCGGTTGCGTTGGATAGCCACATGCGCACGGGCGGAGGAATGCTGCTTAGATCGAGAGAAAAGTCAGGAATACCAAAGCGCTGGTCGAACTGCTCAACGGGAGCCGAGTACGGCGGCTGGACCGCGAAATTTGGAAACGTGTCTGCGAGCCGGGCACGCCAAAATTCCGCCAGCGCGAGCGCCTCGGTTGGGGGAAGATCGTCGAATCGCACCGCAGCGACAACCTCGACAACTGGCGGGTTCCGGAACCCGACGAGGTCATCGCGCGAGGCGTCGCGCCTGCTCGCCGGCCCGGCTTCATCGACCAATTGTGGCCCCCACGCCACGAAGATAGCCCAACCTTGGTCGTCGCGGCGAGTGCGTGAGGTGTGGCACCTACGAGCTAGCAGGCTCCGTCAGTGCCTGTTAGGGGTCGACCACGCGCACCCCACCTGGACTGGATGTCAGACTCCCGAGCGTCCTGCGGGCGTCCAGCCTGCCGCACCTGGTTGACGGTCTGCGCCTTCAGCCGGACGATCTGCTGCGAGCGGCCGGCCTGGCCAGACCGGTCTGGCCAGGCCGCACACTCGCCACGAACCCCGCCGTCCAGCCGGGCATCGACGCGAACGTTCGCAGCGAAGATCAGCGTCACCGGATCGACGACGACCAGCTCCACACCCTCGCCCCTGCCGCAGCGGCCGCGATTATGGCGGTGCCGTTGCTCGCGGTGGTGGTTTCGGTCATGGCGGCAGCTCCCATCGTCGGGGTGGTGGGGCGTGCCCCCTCCACCGCGCGAGCGCCCAGGCGCGGCCGCCGAGGCTCGCCGTCACTGCAGCAAGCTGAACCGGCCGGACCCACTCGGGTCCGGTGCGCATCCCGGACCGTCAGGTCATCGCCCAGGCTCGCGTGACCGTCGAGGTCTCCCTTGACAACGCGAGGTCCGACGGGACGGGGCGTGCTGACCGGCGATGGGGTTGTGCGCCACGAGCGCTTCAGTGACCGACCGGCAGCCGCGCCCGCCCGGGACCGCTCCCCCGCCCAGGACGGAGCAAGTGACCAGCGATGCAGGACCCAGCACCAGCCGAGACCAGCGCCGACACACCCCACGACACCGACGAGACACCGGTCAGATGGGCCGGGGTGGACTGGTCCTGGTCCGAGCACGCCGTCTGCGTCATCGACGACACCGGCGCCGCGCTCGAACGCCGCACAGTCCGCCACACCGCCGGCGGCCTGCGCAAGATGGTCGCGCGGCTGCACCAACACCAGGTCCAGGGCGTGGCGATCGAGCGCGGCGACGGGCCGGTCGTAGCCGCGTTACTCCAGGCCGGCCTCACCGTGTTCCTGATCGTCCCGCAGCAGGTCACCGCCCTACGCAGCCGCTACAGCTCCGCTCGTAGTAAGGACGACCGCTTCGGCGCCTACCTGCTCGCCGACGTCCTGCGCACCGACCGTCGCCGGCTCATGCCGCTGACCGTCGACTCCGATGCCACCGTCGGGCTGCGGATGTTGGTGCGTGCCCGCGCCGATCTGGTCAAGGCTCGGGTTGCCGCGCACAACCAACTTCGCGCGCATCTGCAGTTCGCTCACCCCGGCGCGGTCGGGCTGTTCCACCAGCTCGACGGGAGATCTCCCTCGCGTTCTGACCCGCTTTCCCACCCCGCGCCACGCCCGTTGGCTCTCGGAGAAGCGCCTCGCTGCGTGGCTGAAGGCGGCGCACTACACCCGCCCGACCACTCGCACCGCCGGCCAGCTGTTCGACCACCTCACCCAGGCCCCGGCCGGGTATCCCGACGGCCCCGCCGCCGACGCCGCCGAGGTCATCACCCTCGAGCTCGTCGCGCTGCTCACCGGCCTACGTGAACGGATCACCGCGATCGAGGCCCACACCGAGCGGGCCCTCGCCACGCACGTCGACGCCGCGGTGTTCACCAGCCTGCCCCGCTCCGGGACCGTCCGCGCCGCGACCATGCTCGCCGAGATCGGCGACGCCCACGGCCGCTACCCCACCGACGACGCCCTCGCCGCCGCAGCCGGCATCTCACCCTCAACCCGCGCGTCCGGACGCGCGCACTACGTCGCGTTCCGCCGCGGCTGCAACCACCGCCTCCGCCAGGCCATCGTCGACTTCGCCGACGCCAGCCGCGCCGCGCACCCTGGGCACAAGACGTCTACGCCCGAGCTCGCGGCCGCGGGCACAACCACGCCCACGCCGTCCGTGTCCTCGCCCGCGCCTGGCTACGGATCATCTGGCGCTGCTGGACCGACCACACCCCCTACGACCCCGCCCACCACGCCACGGTCCTCGCCGCCAGAACAGCCCGCCTCGGTCTGTCCGACACGAACCAACCTGTTGACGCGCAGCCGAACCGGCACGAGACCAGCGCCAGCGTCGCTTCCTGATCGCTGCCCGCTCCGGCCGCCCGCAGGCGGTGTCCAGGCTGGCCGAAGGCCACCCGAAGGGCACCGGCTTGGACACCGCCGAGGACGGTAGGACACTCCGGCGACGGGAACGACGCACCTCGAGTTTCTCGGCCCGCGCGGCCTTGAGCGCACGCAGCGCGCAGGTGATACCCCGGGTCTGAGCAACGAGTTACGAGAATTCTCGTCGGCGGGGCCACCACGGAGTGACCTGTCGTCGGTGCAGCTGCGGGCTCGCGACTGCACATAAGCGGCTTCGTCGGAACAAGTTGAAGGCCACCACGGCCGACGTCAGCATCGGCCGCCCCACTTGATCCGCGCCAGGGTCTATCGAGCAACCGAAATAGTCGCACGTGACGGCGGTAACAACGGGCGGTATCCAGACGAATCCTCAGCCGGACTGGGCACGGCCGATGCGCCCGGACAGGGGGATGTCATGGTCTCACCGCACCCAGGCGTCGACATCGGAACGCCACGATGCTCTGTCACCGACCCGCCCGGCAGCAGCGGGCTGCATCCCAGCACCTACGGCCCGCCCGCCGGCCGCTGGCCCGACACCACCCTCACCTACTCGATCTCCGTCTCCGGTGGGGTCGTCGTCGACGCCAGCGGGAACGAGCTCACCGCCACCGCCGTCCGCCGGCTCATCAGCGACGCGTTCGAGCTGTGGGCCGACGCCTGGTCACCGCTGACCCTGACCCGCGTCTCCACCGACGCCAGCCCCCGGGCGGACATCAGGGCGCGCTTCGTCGGAACCGATGTGGAACCCGACTTCGCCGACACCTCGGTCCTGGGCAACGCCTCGTTTCCGCCCAAGGGCCGGATCCGGTTCACCACCACCCGCAACTTCACCGAACGATCCATGAGAAGCACGGCGATCCACGAGATGGGCCACGCCCTCGGCCTCACCCACTCCGGCGACCGCACCTCGATGATGTACCCCTGGAACCTCCGACTGCAGACGATCGACCAGGACAGCCGCGACGCGATCAACGCCGTCTACGTTCCCTGGTCGCCCCAGGAAGGGCTGCCCGACCGCGGCACCGAGGACCGCCCCGCTCTCGCGGCAGCCGGACCCGCCGGTTTCGGCGGTAGCAGCCGCGAGCTCAGCGCTGTGTGGCGCGGCGCCTCCGGCGACCGCACGATCTACCACTCCCGCTACCGCGGCGGCTCGTGGACCGCGCAGGAACGGATCCCTGACGCCGCGTCGACCCACGGGCCCGCGCTTGCCCAGTACTCGCTGCGCGACGGCACCGCCTCGACCGGCCTGATCATGCTGTGGAAAGGCTCCGGCAACGACTCGACCCTGTGGTGGAACGTCAACCCCGGCAACGGGACCGGCTGGACCCAACCCCACCGGATTCCCGACGTCGGCACCAGCGCACAGCCCGCTCTCGCATACCTCGAGGACACCGTCGCCGCCTGGAAAGGCGTCGACGGCGACACCGGCATCTACTGGGCGCCCCAGGAAGGCGCGATCTGGCAACCCCAGGAACGCATCCCCGACGCCGAGTCCAGCCACGGACCCGCCCTCGCCGTCCTCAACCATCGGCTGTACCTGTTCTTCCGCGACCCCGACGACTCGACCCTCTGGTACACCTCACGCGGCGCCGGGCGCAAACAGCTGTGGACGCCGCGGCGGATCGTCCAGGCCGAGGACCACAGCCTCGACACCGGCGGAGGCGTGTGGATCACCCCCGGCTCCAGCGACGGACCTGCCGCGGCCACCCACCTCGACCGGATCCTGCTCGCGTGGAAGGGCGCCGGGGACGACTCCGGCATCTACTGGTGCGCCTTCAACGGCACCGAGTTCTCTCCACAGCTACGTGTCGACGACGCCGGCACCAGCAAGGGCCCCGGACTCGGCAGCCTCGACAACTGGACCTACATGATGTGGAAGGGCGTGTCCGGCGACAACACCCTCTGGTGGTCCCAGTACTGACCGTGTTGATCCCCGTACTAGTAACGCCCATGAGCGTCGGGGACTGAACACCGAGCACTCCACCGGCGCCGCACAGTGTCCTGTGCCAGTGGTACCCGATCCCGCTCGGCGACGTCGGCTACTCCCTCTTCCGCTGCGCCGACGGCCGATTACCCGGGTCAGCCGCGAGGTCCCGGAGCTTGCCCGCTGCCCGCGCGACGTCCGTGTCGGCCGGATCGACGAGCTCGACGGAATCCGCCGTACATGCGCAGCCGGACCGCCTCCTCCGGGACCAGCTGTTCGACCAGCTCCAACCCGACCGACGGGGCGCGGTGGGAGTAGGCACGAACGACACCACCGCCGGCCACTCCCCGTCGAGCCAAGGATTACCAGGCCCGCCGCCGACAGGCGGCACCATCATCACTTCCACTGCATACGACGATGCGCGTTCGGGCGGCCCGTGCCCGAACGCGCATCGTCAAGCCTCACTGTGTCTGGACCAGGCCCGGGCCGATGGCCGTCACCCCCCCACGGGTGAGACTCACCGGCCGGAAAAGGACCCGACCCTCGCGCTCAGCTGGAGTAGCTCCAGTCGTCGTTGCTGTCGTTCTTGCCGCCGTAACCGGAGTCCCACTTGTCGTCGTTCCACTTGTCGTTCGAGTCGTACTTGTCGTCGCAGCCGTACTTGTCGTCGTCGTACTTATTGTTGTCGTAGTGGTCGGACTTGTTTTCGTGGCAGCCCCACTTGTCCTCGTACTTGTCGTTCTTGCCGCCGTAGCCGCCCCACTTGTCGTTGTCCCACTTGTCGTCCTTGCCGCCGTAGCCGCCGTCCCACTTGTCGTTGTCGTAATCGTCGCGGGACTTGGAGGGGCAGGTGCTCTTGAACATTTGGGGGCTCCGCTCGGGTTGTTCTTGTCTGTGTGGAGTGGCCGTTCGGTCGCTCCGTCGTTGAGAAGAACTTTGCCCGATTGAGACACCATTGGGGGCTCTTCACAATCCAGGGTGTAGCCGCGGCCGGAAGCCGCCGGCCTCCAGTAG
>NZ_BEGX01000146.1 GCF_002583555.1 Pseudonocardia sp. N23 | reverse complement strand
GCCCGCTGGCGCGACGCCCACGGCGCGAACCGGTACGAGCGGATGATGCGCGCCGCCGAGATCGCCGGGGACCGCGAGGCGCTGTTGGAGTGGGAGGCCCGCGACGCCGC
>NZ_BEGX01000145.1 GCF_002583555.1 Pseudonocardia sp. N23 | reverse complement strand
CTCCCCTCCGAATCTCCACAGCACGGCAGGCCCTGGCAGGCAACACAGCACCGGAAGGAATCTGAATGATGCTGTCAAGCGGCGGCAGGAGCAAGACGCGGTTCGAGGTTGAACGTGCGGCGGTCGCGCAGCAGCGCCCAGAGAACGTCGACGAGGCGTCGGGCGAGCGCGAGGACGGCTTGCTTGTGGGTGCGGCGTTCGCCTCGTTTGCGGTCGTAGAAGATGCGCGATGGGCCTGCGACTTTCAGGCTGCTGAGCGCGGCCATATAGAAGACGCGGCGAAGTCGGCGGTTGTAGCGTTGCGCGCTGCGCAGGTTGCCGGTTATTCGACCCGAGTCGCGTGGGACGGGCACAAGGCCAGCGTAGGACGCGAGATGGCCGGCGTTGCTGAATTCGCTAAGGCGCCCGTTGGTGGCAACCATGAATTCGGCGCCGAGAACGGGCCCGAGTCCTGGCATGGACTCAATGATGACTGCGTCGGGATGCTGGTGGAAGCAGTCGGCAATCAGTTTGGTGACGGCTTTGATCTCGTGATCGAGGTCGAGCAGTCGGGTGGCGTGGCGGGCGATCAGCACTGCGATGGTGGCCTCGCCGGGCAGGGAGATCGTCTGCTCGTGTGCGGCAGCGATGGCGGACGCGGTGAGGGCTGGAACGGAACGGCCGTTGCCGGCTCGCAGGTGCGCGATGACCTCAGTGGGGTCGGCGGTGCGCAGCCGGGCGGGGGTCTGGTAGCCGGTCAGCAGTACCAGTGCCGAACGGTTGGTGCAGTCCAGGATGCGTTCGAGGCCGGGAAAGATGCTGGTCAGCAGGCTTCGGAGTCGATTGACTCCGCGTACCCAGTCGGCGACGAGGTCTTGTCGATGGGCGGTGGCCTGGGCGAGCTCGACCACGCGGTCATCGAGTGGACGGATCCGGCTGAGGTCGCCCCGCATGCGTGCGGTCTCGGCGATCACACGGGCATCCTTGGCGTCGGTCTTGGCTTCGCCGCGGAACACGGTGCTCATCTGGTGCACCACGCGTCCGGGCACGTAGACAACGTGCTGGTCGCGGGCGGTCAACAGGGCGATCAACAACGCCGCAGCGCTGCTGGTTAGGTCGATCGCCCACCGAACCTCGGCGGCGGTCTCGATAGCTCGATCGATGAGCTGCTCGATGGCGGCCTGGCTGTTGTCGACCTTGAACGAGAAGACCACTTTCCCGTCGGTATCTGTCGCGCACGCATGATGCGCGGTCTTTCCCACATCGATACCGACCCACATTCGGGAAGCGGGAAGTTCCACGCCGTCTCCAAGCTGATTCGAGTTCGATCCCCCAATGGACGGCCCTGCCAACAGGTCCTTAAACAGCGACGGTTCGCAACAGATCTGAATGAGTGGTCAGGACGTCCAGCACGACAGGGCGGCTGATTCCTTCCAAGCCACACCGTGCGGCAGACACAGAGAAGCCACACCCCATCGCCCTGGGTATCCGGGGCGCCAACCCCGAACAAGATCGATCTTAAGGACAC
>NZ_BEGX01000144.1 GCF_002583555.1 Pseudonocardia sp. N23 | reverse complement strand
TGTCAGCGAGACGCCGGACAGAACGGGCCCCACGGGGAACGGTCACCAGGCCCGCTGAACGCCTTCCTCGCAAGGTTCGGTAGGCTCTTCGGGGCCTCCGGTTGTGGGGTGCCCCGGATTCCGGTTCTTTGTTGGGTCGGTTGATGGTGTGCGGGTGTCTTTTGAGAACTCAACAGTGTGTCGAGCTTGTTTTTGAA
>NZ_BEGX01000143.1 GCF_002583555.1 Pseudonocardia sp. N23 | reverse complement strand
CGGGCCACGGTGGCGCGGTCGGTGTGGTCGAGGTGGCGCCAGTCCGCGCGCAGCCGCGCCACCCGCTCGGCGCTGGTGGCCGAGGTGGCCGCGATGTGGCGGCAGCGGGCGATCACCCACGCCTCGCGCGTCGCCGGAGC
>NZ_BEGX01000142.1 GCF_002583555.1 Pseudonocardia sp. N23 | reverse complement strand
CTCGTGAAGACGTGGTTCCGCGGCTTCACCGACGCCGAGGTGCGCGCCACCAACGACTACCGGCTGGCCTGGCTCGTGATCATCGGCACGATCCCGATCAGTGTCCTGGGCTTCCTGTTCAAGGACTCC
>NZ_BEGX01000141.1 GCF_002583555.1 Pseudonocardia sp. N23 | reverse complement strand
ATGTTCAAGAGCACCTGCCCCTCCAAGTCCCGCGACGATTACGACAACGACAAGTGGGACGGCGGCTACGGCGGCAAGGACGACAAGTGGGACAACGACAAGTGGGGCGGCTACGGCGGCA
>NZ_BEGX01000140.1 GCF_002583555.1 Pseudonocardia sp. N23 | reverse complement strand
GCACCGGTCGAGGTGGGGACGATGTTCAGCGCGGCGGCGCGGGCCCGGCGCAGGTCGGCGTGCGGGCCGTCCTGCAGGTTCTGGTCCTGGGTGTAGGCGTGGATCGTGGTCATCAGGCCACGCTCGATGCC
>NZ_BEGX01000139.1 GCF_002583555.1 Pseudonocardia sp. N23 | reverse complement strand
TGGGGTCGACGGCAGTGGGGTCGACGGCAGTGGGGTCGACGGCAGTGGGGTCGATGAGTAGTTCCTCGACGTGGGTCGGGGTGTAGCCCCAGTTCTTCAGCGCGCTCATGTA
>NZ_BEGX01000138.1 GCF_002583555.1 Pseudonocardia sp. N23 | reverse complement strand
CTCGGGAACGGGGGTGTGCTCGATGGGAACGAGGCCTCGTGGGCGGCAGAGTTCTCCTCAGCAGAGCAACACCCCCACAGCAACCCCCACACACCGAAGAGGCCCGCCATGTTCAAGTCCCACTGCTCCACCAGCAAGCACCACGACGACAAGTCCTGGAACAACGACGACTACAAGCACTGCAACGACGACTACAAGCCCCACAACGACTGGGACGACAAGTACAGCCACTGCTGGGATTACAAGCAGACCGACCACTGCTGGGACGACAAGTCCTACGACGACAAGAGCTGCCACGACCAGGACTACAAGCACTGCAACGACGACTACAGCCACTCGAGCGGCGGCTACGGCCACCACTGAGCC
>NZ_BEGX01000137.1 GCF_002583555.1 Pseudonocardia sp. N23 | reverse complement strand
CCACGCCGACGCACTCCTCACCGAAGCCCGCCTCTACTCCAGCCCCAAGTACGAGGCCCTCGCCCTCGCCGCCCTCGGCCGTCACCCCGAGGCCGCGCTGGTGGCGGCGCGCACCAAGTCCGACCTGGTCGTCGGCATGCTGGGGAGCCCGGCCGACCGCCGGGCGGCGACGGCCCGGGTCGCGGCCGCGCTTCCCCCGGAGCTGCGGGAGACGTTCGGGCGCGCGGGCAGGCTGGTCACCGACCGGGTCCGGACGTCCTGAGCCGGCACCGCTGCTCGGAGACGACCGGACAGGTCGGCGCGCCACCACCCCGAGTTCGCGAGCCGCGTTCTGCCGGCGCCGGAGGCTGCGCCCGGCAGGCGCCGGCAGCCGCGGTTCTGCAGGCGCCGGCAACCGGATCGGCGGTGGGTCAGCCGGTGACCGTGCGGGCGGCGGCAGCAGCCCGGGCGGCGACGAGGTCGATCTCCATGAGCAGGTGCGGCAGGCCGAGGTAGACCTCGGGCTCGCCGATCTGCGTCCAGCCCAGCCGCCGGAAGAACGTCCGGTTGGCCGGCTGTACGTGGGCGATCATCCGGGACCCGCCCCGGGCCGCGGCGGCGGAGACGGCGGCACGCACGAGCGGCAGCCCGAGCAGGGTGCTGCGGAACGGCAGGAGCACCGCGAGGCGGTCGCCCTGCCAGTCGCCGGTGGGCTCACCGGGGTCGAGCGGGTAGAGCCGCACGGTGCCCGCGGGCTCGCCGTCGGCGTAGCCGACGATCCTCATGGTGGCCGCGTCGTCGTCGCGGATGTCGTGGTCGGAGCGGGCGAAGACGTGCTGCTCCAGCACGAACACCGAGCGCCGGATGGCGTGGTGGTAGGCGAGATCGGCGTCGTCGGCGGCGAGCTTGCACTCCAGCCGGGGGCGGGGCGCACCTGCTCCCGGACGCCGTGCGGCCGTACCCGTGGTGATGTCGGTGGTGGTCACCGTGCTCCCGTCCGCGTCGCGCCCGTCCGGTCCGGGTCCCCGTGCAGCGTCTCGACGTCGCGCCGGCACAGCCGGAACTCGTCGAGCCATTCGGCGCGATCGCCGAACCTGCGTGCGAGGGGGTCCCCGGCTGACGGGAGGACGTGCAGCTCGTAGGGCTGGTCGTCCGTCCACGGGTCGACCGTGGCGGTGAGGACCGTCCTCGACGTCACGTGGACGATCACGTGGCGGCCCTCGGTCAGAGCGTCCGGGTCGTCCGGACCGTCGAGCACGACCCACGTCGCGCCTGCGGCGACGCCGCGCGCGATGAGCTGCTCGATCCGCCGATGGTCCTGGTCGGCGACGATCTCCCGGAGCCGGGCGCCGCAGGCGACACCCACGAGCATCTCGACCGGGAACTCGTTGCAGGGCAACGAGAGTGGCGCGACCAGCGCGCGGGGATCCGCTGCGGTGGCCAGGAGACCTGCGAGGTCGGAGCCGTGCCGTCGGAGCTCGACGAGCAACTGCCGGATCGCGTCGACGGCGCGCGCACCGGCGGCCGGATCGGCGATCAGGGTCGGGTAGAGACGCTCCTCGGCGGCGCGCCATCGCGTCCGGGCAACGTCCAGTGCCTCGTGACTGTCCACTGGGGTGCCGTTCTGGTCAGCTCCCCGGACTCGAAGGAGCAACTCGACCCGATGACAGGGCCCGGACGACGCCGAGCCCTGTCATCGTGGTCGAGCAGGGTGTGACGATGTATCAGAGGGTCCAGGTCTGCATGACGAGCGCGCCCTCACGGCGGGCGGTCAGGGTGCAGTCCAGGATGTCGAGCGGGTGGATCGGGGTGATGCCCTCGATCAGGTCGGTCTCCCGCATGCCGTAGAGCGCGGCCATGGCGAAGCGGCAGGCAAGAACCTTGCCGCCCTCCTTCATGAACGTCTGCAGCTGGTTGTTGTAGGCGAGGTGGCCGGGGAAGGCCTCCGAGCCGACGGTCGGGAAACCACGGGTGGCGGAGCCCATGAGCACGCCGGGGCCGTAGAGAACGAGGCTGGTGTCGAAGCCCTTACGGTTGATGCGGGTACAGGTCAGCATGTTGACCAGACCGACCGAGCCCTCGTAGGGCACGGTGTGCATGAAGATGTAGGCCTTCTCGCCCGCCTCGGCCTGGATGTCGTCGAACAGCTTCTCGTCGTAGTCGACAATCGCGTCGCCCGCCTGAGCCCGCTCACCGACGATCTGAGCCACAGTGCACTCCTTCTTGTTGGGTGGGTGGTGCTTCGAGGGTCAGACCGCCGGCCCCTGCAGAGCCGGCGGCGAGGCCCACGTCTTCCGATGGCTTCCCGGCATGGCGCGCATGATCGCGTGTCGGAGGGACCACGGCAGCACGCTGTACACCGGGGCGAAGATCTTCAGCCAGAAGATCTCCTTGGCGCCCTGGGGCGGCCGCGGGGCGGCCGTCCCGAGCTTGGCCGACAGCTTCCGCTGGGCGTCGACAAGGAGGTAGTGCTCGGCGTTGTGGCGGAGCCAGCCGGAGAAACCGCTTGCCACTATCAGCCCTTCTTCGCTGCGGCGAGACCGTTGTTCGCCGCGGCGACGATCGGCTCGGTGAGCGCGCCGATGGCGGGCGAGAAGACGCTCTCCATCGTGGCGAGGTCCTCGAGCGTCATGCCGAAGCGGATCGCCTGCGCGAGGAAGTCGGCCCGCTCCTTGATGCCGTCACCGCCGCCGACCATCTGGGCGCCGAGGATCTTGTGCGACTTGGGGTCGGCAAGGATCTTGAGCTTGGTCTTCTTCACGCCCGAGTAGTAGCGCGAGCGCGAGACCCCCTCGGCGACACCCACGATGTAGGGAATGCCGAGAGCGGTCGCGGTGGCCTCGCCGAACGACGCACCACCGATGACCCACTTGCCTGCAGGCGTACCCCAGGGGATGAACACGGTGCGGTAGGCCTTGGACCCACCCCCGGCGTTCTGGCCGGCCGTCTTGCCCTGGGCGTACGCGTGCGAGCCGGTGAGGCCCTGCAGCGGCGTGCCGGCGAGACCGTGCGGGATCTCGCAGGCGTCGCCCGCGGCCCACACGTCGGGAGCCGACGTCTTCATGTTCTCGTCGACGACGAGGCCGCCGGTCGAGCCGATCTTGATCCCGGCCGCCGCCGCGAGGGCGTTGTTCGGGGTCTTGTGCGTCGCGACGACCGCGAGGTCGACCGGGATCTCGCCCGCCGAGGTCTTGATCGCGCGCAGCTTGCCCTCGGAGTCGCCCAGGAAGGCCTCGAGGGTGGTGTTGAAGTGCAGGTGGATCCCGAGCTCGCGGAACGACTCCTCGACGGGAGCCATGATGTCCGCGTCCGCCATGTTGGACAGGGCGTACGGGTTCGGGTCGATCAGGTGGGTCTCGATACCCCGGTGGGCCAGGGCCGTGACCATCTCCATGGCCAGCGGGGACGCCTCGACGACGACCGCCCGCTTGGAGTTGGCGATGACCTTGTCCCATTCCTGGGCGGCCCGGATGTTCTTGACGTAGTACAGGCCGCCGAGGTCGGTGCCGGGCACGCCCGGGTCGGCGTAGGCGAAGCCGGTGCCGATGACGAGGCTGTCGTAGGACACCTCGCCCTCGCCCTTGACCGTGATGGTCTTCTTCGCCGTGTTGATCGAGGTCACGGTGCTCTCGTAGTGGACGTCGATACCCGCGTCCACGTACGCCTGCTTGCCCGCCAGGATCAGCCGGTCGAAGCTGTCGATCTCGCCACCGTGGACATAAGGAATGCCGCACGGGCTGTAGGCGATGTCCTCGAACTGGGTGTAAAGAACCACCTCAGCGGAGGGATCCACGGCCTTCACGCCGCCCGCGGCGCCTGTCCCGGCAGGACCCCCACCGATGATCACTGTCTTCCGCGGCACGTTCCGCCCGCCTTCCGCCGTCTGCGCTGAGGTTCGCCAGTCGTTCACTATGCGATTCAGGATTTTTACCATACTCAACGGCCGTTCGGTGTCAACGCCCCCCGACAGGTGTAAACCGGTGCGCAACACCGTCGTTCCTGGTCAGGTGCGGCGCCCGGTCGGACCTGTGGCCGGAGACGTCGTCACGGGAGACCGTTGTGGCCCCATGGTGCCGCAGTCCCGGGGTGCCGCGTGCCCCGGGGCTGACCGGGAACGAGGGAGGCCGGACGGCGTCCCTGTCGGGTCGCTGTCCGGCCTCGTGGTGGGTTCGAACGGCACGTCGCGGCGGTGGACGACGCCGGCTCAGGCGAGCTCGGCCTCCTGGTGCTCGCGGCGGACGACCGCCGCGGTGTCGGAGCGCAGCCCGAGCCGCAGCGTCTCCACCGACAGCACGTCGGCGAGCGCGACGTTGCCCAGGTTGACGTCGGGCCCGAAGCGGCGGACGAACCAGGCCTGCTGGGACGCACGCGGTGCCTCGAAGATGACCCGCTCGACGCCGGTGGCGGCCACGACGGCCTCGACGACGTCGGGACGGACCCGGCCCGACTCGTCGAACGTGCCGACCGTGCCGCTCTGCCGGCCCTCGGTGACGACGAGACGCGCGCCCGCGTCGAGGTCGGACAGGCACTCGGCCGGCCAGTGCCGCGCGGCGTTGCGCTCGCCCGGCGACTTGGCACCGGTCTCGGCGAGGACCGTGAAGTCGCGCGCCGCGCGCCGGATCAGCGCCCGCTTCTCCGACATCGACATCGCGACGGTGCCCCGTGAGACCTCGATCAGCCGGAAGCCGACCTCTCCCGCCCACTCGAGGCAGGCCTCGGCCGCGCCCTGGGCCCACGCGATCTCCAGCATGGTGCCGCCGAGGCAGGCCGCGACATCGTGCGCCTCGAGCAGCGCGAGCTTGGCCGACAGCGCGGAGTCGACGTAGGCGGTGCCCCAGCCGACCTTCCAGATGTCGATATGCCCTGCTGCCGACGCCAGGAGGTCGGCCGTGGCCGCAGTACCGGCCCCCTGGTCGATGACGTGGGTGACGCCGACCGACCGCGGTTTGACCGAGCGCGGCGGAAGGTCGAGGAAGGCAGGAAGTGTCACCGGGCCGATTCTACTTCGGATAGTGGGCGGTCATCCACTATCGGAAACCGTGTCGCCGATCTCAGGCCACCGGCGGGTACTCGTGGTCCTCCTCGAACGCGGACAGCACGTCGATGCGCCGCTGGTGGCGGGCCTCGCCGGAGAACGGGGTGGCCAGGAACGCGTCGACGATCGCCTTCGCCTCATCCTCGGAGTGCATCCGGGCGCCGACGCCGATGACCTGCGCGCCGTTGTGCTCACGGGCCAGCGTCGCGGTCTCGACGCTCCACGCCAGAGCAGCCCGGCAGCCCGGCACCTTGTTGGCCGAGATCTGCTCGCCGTTGCCCGAGCCGCCCAGCACGATGCCCAGCGAGCCCTCGTCGTCGACGACGCGCCGCGCCGTCTCCAGACAGAAGGCCGGGTAGTCGTCCTGGGCGTCGTAGGCGAGCGCGCCGACGTCGACGACGTCATGGCCCTCCCCGACGAGGTGCTCGATCAGCACCGCCTTGAGGTCGAAGCCGGCATGGTCAGCACCCAGATACACGCGCACGGGCGAGATGGTGCCGGTCCGCCCCCGGCACGGTCAGCCGCGCCGGGGGGATCCGCCGGGGGAACGTCAGTGGTGCGCGGCCCGCTCGACCGTGACCTGCAGGGCCTCGAGCAACGCCTTCGCGGTGTCCAGGCTGAGCTCGACGGCCACCCGCGCGCCGGGCCCGCGGTCGGGGGCGAGGAAGTCGATGTTGACGGTGTGGTCGTCCGGGGCGTGGACGGGATGGTCGTAGTAGACCGTCGCCGTGCGCAGCGGGAACCAGCCGTCGGCACCCTTGCCGCTGCTGCGGTCGACGTCGATCTTCTCGGTGCTGTACGTGCACATCCGGGTCAGGCCTCCCCGCCGAGCTTCGCGCCGAAGAAGGCGAGGATCTTCTCCCAGCCGTCGACGGCCGAGGTCGGGCGGTAGGCGGGCCGGTCGACGGAGAAGAACGAGTGGCCGGTGTCGTCGTAGCGGTGGAACTCGTACTCCTTGCCCGCCTCCTGCAGCAGTTTCTCCAGCTCGTCGACGTCGGCGGGCGAGGGATGCTTGTCGTCGTTGCCGAACATGCCCAGGACGGGCGCGCGCAGCTCGCCGACCCGGTCGCCCAGCGGACCGACCTTGAGCGGGAACCCCTCGGGCGGCGTGCCGGTGACAAACGCGCCGTAGCAGTCCACCGCGCCCTGGATGTCGAGCTCCAGCGCGGTCAGGAACGCCTGGCGACCGCCCGAGCAGTACCCGATCGTGCCGACCTTCCCGTTCGAGTTCGGCAACCGGCGCAGCCACGCCGCGGCCCCCGCGACATCGCCGACGAGGCGGTCGTCGGGGACACCGCCGTTGGCCCGAGCCGTCGCCGCCGCGTCGTCGGGGGCCGCGCCGGGGGCCTCGCGCGTGTAGAGGTTGGGGCCGACCGCGTTGTAGCCCTCGGCGGCGAAGCGCCGGATGGTCTCCTTGCTCTCCCGGTCGTACCCGGGCATGTGGTGGATGACCACCACGCCGCCGCGGGCCGCACCGTCGAGCGGCCGGGCGCTGTAGGCCTCGATCTCGTCGCCGTTCGCGCCCTGGATGCCGATGGTCTCGGCGATCACCGCGTCGTACCCCACGGGTTCCTCCCGGATCGTCACGTTCGCACTGGTTCGCTTGCGCCCGTTGACCTTTCGCTGTCCGACCATGCTTACCCCGGCCACCGCCTGGCGTCACGCGGGGGCATCGGCTCGGGGTGGTCGGGCAGGGCGAGGGTGGGCCCGGCCGTCGCGCGGTGGCCCAGGAACACGGGCCGGTTGGCGTGCCCGAACAGCAGTGGCAGCAGCTCCGCCGCACGGACCGCCCCGTACCAGCCGCCGTGGGCGTGGCTCTCCCCGAACACGGCGACGGCGTCGGGGCGGACGGCGGGACCGGCCACGACGAGCGGGGTCGGGTCGGCGGTGTGCAGGACCCCGCCCGTCGACGGGGTGGCGTGGTCGCCGGTCACGCAGACGACGGCGCGGCCGGCCAGGTCGTGCAGGGCGGCCAGACCGCGGTCGGCGGCCTCGATCACGTCGCGCTTCGCGAGCGGCTGCTTGGTGTGGCCGGCCTCGTCGGTCGCCTTGGTGTGGACGTGGACGAACCGCGCACCCCCGGCGATCAGGCTGCCGGCCGCGTCGACGCGCGCTGCCAGGTCGGCGGCCACGTCGGGCACCGGCGGGACGTGCAGGTCGGTCATCTCCAGCGTCGCCGCCAGCCCCCGGTAGAGCCGCGTACTGGTGACCATCCCGCCGGCGACGCCGGCGTTGGCGGTGAAGGTCGGGATCAGCTCGCGGGTGCCCGACCACTTGGTGGTGAGGACGTCGAGGGCGGGGAGGCCGCGGTCGCGGCGGGCGGCGTTGACGGGATGGCCGAGGAGCAGGTCGCGGGCGTCGAGGAGCAGGTCGGTGAGGACGAGCGCGGCCGGGGTGTCGACGGGGCGCGTCGGCAGCGGCCGCAGCCACGGGTGGCGGTCCTCGAAGAACGCGTCGGAGTCGGTGACGGCGCCTTCGGGATGGCCGTCGAGCAGCAGCAACGCCTCGCCGCGGCCACCGAGCGGCTGCAGCGTCGCGCCGTACCGGGCCAGTACGGGGTCGAGCGCCTCCAGCAGCGCGGCGGCGTCGTCGGCATCGGTCCGGGCGGCGCGGCCGGTGAGCCACACCAGGCCCCGGTCGGTGACCGACGTCCGCAGCGCCGCGTGGGTGGCTGCCACGCCGTAGGGCACGTCGACACCCGCGCCGAGGGCCTCGACGACCGCGCGTCCCGGGAACGGGATGTCGGCGAACCCGAACATCGCCCAGTGCGCCAGCTCCGACGCGGGCGCGCGCCCCCAGCCGAACGGCAGGTGCCAGCCGGAGGCCCCGCGCCGGGCCAGCTCGTCGAGCACCGGGGTGTGCGCGGCCTCGGCCGGGGTGCGGTCGCCCAGCTCGGCGACGGGCCGGTCACCCAGCCCGTCGAGGACGACGAGCACGACGGGCATCCGGTCGTCGTCGAGCCGTGGCTGGTCCTCGCCGTACCCGGGTTCCCTCATCGCGAGTCCGCCAGCGCGCGCAGGACAGGGACCGTGGCCGCCGGGACGAGCTTCTCCCAGCCCTCGCCGGAGGCGAGGAGCGCGCGGACGTCGGCGGCGTGGCGTTTCGTCGCCGGGTCGCCCTCGATGACGGTCACCTCGTAACCCGCGGCCGCGAGGCGCCCCGCCTTGTCGCGTTCCCACGCCGAGAAGGCGCGGACGTACTGGTGGGCGTGGCGCGGCACGTACTGCGTCCACACCTCGGGCCGGGTCAGGTCGAAGGGCACGATCGTCATTCGACCACCGAGCCCCGCCGACTCGAGGGTCACGGTCAACAGCCGGACCCGCTCGAAGTAGCTGAACGGGTTCGCCTCCGGCGTGTGCCGGTGCGCCGACGTCGGTTCCTCGCGGCGCGCGCCGCTGTCGGGGTTGGTCACCGCGACGACGAGGTGCTCGCACTCGCCCGCCACCAGCTCGAACAGCTCCAGGTGCTGGTCGTGGACGGGCTGGAACCGGCCGGTGACACAACCGAGCAGCCTCACGGGCGCAGCAGACCGCGGGCGATGGCGTTGCGCTGGATCTCGACGGTCCCCGCCGGGATGCGCAGGTTGCGCGCGATGCGGAACAGCTTCTCCTCGGGCGAGCCCAGCAGCAGCCCCGTGCCGCCGTGGATCTGCACGGCGCGGTCGGTGACCCGGAAGAACGCCTCGTCGTTGACGATCTTGATCAGGCTGACGATCCGCGGGAGGTCGCGGTGGGCGGGGATGTCGAAGGGCCCCAGGGCGTCGAGCTCGGCCTGCCCGACCAGCGACGACGAGCGGGCGGCGAACACGTCGGCGTCCATGTCGGCCAGCAGGTGCTGGACGGCCTGCAGGTCGCCGATCGGACGGCCGCCGGACTCGCGGGTGCGCGCCCGCTCGGTGGCCCGCTGCAGCAGCCACTGGCCCCATCCGGCGCACATGCCACCGCGGCACATCCGTCGCCAGTTGATCCAGGTCATGGCCAGCGAGAAGCCGTCGCCCACCTCGCCGACGACGTTCTCCGCCGGCACCCGCACCCCGTCGAGGTGCAGCTCTCCGGTCAGGCCGTCGCCCAGCATCGTGGGGATGTCACGTCCGCGGTGAAAACCCTCGGCGTCGGCGTCGACGAGGAACATCGACAGCGACCGCGTGCCCGCGCCCGGGTCGGTGACCGCCACGACCTGCACGAAGTCGGCGAAGTGCGCGTTGGTGATCCAGGCCTTCGTGCCGTCGAGGATCCAGTCGGAGCCGTCGCGCCGCGCCCTCGTGCCCATCGCGAGGACGTCGGTGCCGACCTCGCGCTCGGTGTTGGCGAAGGCCGTCGTCACCTCGCCGGCCAACAGCGGGTCGAGGTAGCGGCCACGGGCGGCGTCGGACACGTGGGTGATCGCGGGGTTCGCGCCCTCGGTCCAGGCCAGCGCGGCGAGCCCCAGGCCGAGGCCGGACTCGCGGTAGACGAACTCCTCGACGTGCTGCATCTCGACGCGACCGAAGCCGCCCCCGCCCAGCTCCGCGGGGATGTGCGGGTTGTAGAGCCCCGCCTTGGCCGAGCGGCGCTGCACCTCGCGACGGGCCTCCCAGACCAGGGGGTGCATCCGGCCCCTGTCGTCGAGCTTCGGGTTCGCCGGCGTCCCCGCGCCCGCAGTGTGCAGCTCGGCCTCCAGCGGAGCGACCTCGGTGTCGAGGAACGTCCGGAAACGCGCGACGTGGTCGAGGGCGCGGTCGGACGGGGCGATGTCGCGGGTGGCGGTCGTCGGCACGTCTCGCATCGTCGACCGACCGGACGGTCGCGGCAACACGGGGGTGGCGTTCGCCTCCGCCGTACGAGCGACCTGGGCGCCCGGCGGTTTTGGTCCGGGTGAGGCCGGTGTAGGCCGGGAGGGACCGGAGAGCCGGACGATGCAAGGGAGCAACACATGTCGGGAAACAGGGCCGTCGCGTACGTGGGACCGGGAGAGGTCGAGGTCCACGACATCCCGTACCCGACCCTGGAGCTGCAGGACGGCCCCGGGGTCAACCCTGCCAACGTCGGGCGGAAGTGCAACCACGGCGTGATCCTCAAGGTCGTCACCACCAACATCTGCGGCAGCGACCAGCACATGGTGCGGGGACGCACCACGGCGCCGGAAGGTCTCGTCCTCGGCCACGAGATCCTCGGCGAGGTCGTCGAGGTCGGGTCGGACGTCGAGTTCACGAAGGTCGGCGACCTGGCCTCGGTGCCGTTCAACATCGCGTGCGGCCGCTGCCGCAACTGCAAGGAGGGCAAGACCGGCATCTGTCTCAACGTCAACCCCGACCGGCCCGGATCGGCGTACGGCTACGTCGACATGGGCGGCTGGGTCGGCGGCCAGGCCGAGTACGTGATGGTGCCCTACGCCGACTTCAACCTGCTGGTGTTCCCCGACCGCGACCAGGCGATGGAGAAGGTCCGCGACCTGACGATGCTCTCGGACATCTTCCCGACGGGCTTCCACGGAGCGGTCACCGCCGGGGTGAAACCGGGCGCCACCGTCTACGTCGCGGGGGCCGGGCCCGTCGGGCTCGCCGCCGCCGCCGGGGCGCAGCTGCTCGGCGCGGCCGTCGTCATCGTCGGGGACCTGCAGGAGGAACGGCTCGCGCAGGCGCGGACGTTCGGCTGCGAGACCATCGACGTCTCCAAGGGCGACCCGAAGGACCAGATCGAGCAGCTCCTCGGTGTCCCCGAGGTCGACGCGGGCATCGACGCCGTCGGGTTCGAGGCGCGTGGGCACGGCGAGGGCTCGGGCACCGAAGCGCCCGCGACGGTGCTGAACTCACTGATGGAGATCACCGCGGCGGGTGGCGCGCTGGGCATCCCGGGCCTCTACGTCACCGGAGACCCCGGCGGGATCGACGACGCGGCCAAGGTCGGGTCGCTCTCGCTGTCACTGGGTACGGGCTGGGCGAAGTCGCTGTCGTTCACGACGGGCCAGTGCCCGGTCATGCGCTACAACCGTGGCCTGATGATGGCGATCCTGCACGGCCGGGTGCAGATCGCGGACGCGGTCAACGCCACCGTCATCTCCCTGGACGACGCCCCGCGCGGCTACCAGGAGTTCGACAAGGGTGCGCCGCGCAAGTACGTCATCGACCCGCACGGGACGCTGGCCGCCTGACGCCCCGCCCCGGCGTCAGACCTCGATCAGCTCGAACGCGGTGGCGAGCCTTGCGCCGGGGAGGAGCGCCGCCGCGGCCTCGGCCTGCGCACGCAGGAACGGTCCCGGATCCGACAGGTCGCCACCGAGTGCCGCGAGGTAGGCGCGATGGGCGGCCAGCGAGGCGATGCCGCGGTCGAGGTGGTCGTCGATCGCGATGCCGTGGGTGGGCAGCGGCGACCCCGCGACGGCGACCCAGCGCACCCCGCTCCACGGCTCCCCGACCTCGGGGAACAGCCAGCGGTTCGCGGCGTCGCGGACCGCGTCGAGGCACGCCCTGCCGACCACGACGTGGTCGGCCATGTTGCGGCCGCCACCGGGCCAGGTCTCGTTGAAGTTCCCGGTGACGACGAGCTCAGGGCGGTGGCGGCGGATCGCCGCGGCGATGTCACGACGCAGCGGGATGCCGTACTCGATGAGGCCGTCGGCGTGACCGTCGAGGAACTCCACCACCGACACCCCGACCTCGGCGGCCGCCGCCCGCTGCTCGGCCTCGCGCAGCGGCCCGCACTCCGCGGGCGGCAGCGTGTCGATCCCGGCCTCCCCGCGGCAGGCCAGGAGATACCCGAACTCACGGCCCTCGTCGGTCCACCGCGCGATCGCCGACGCCGCGCCGTACTCCAGGTCGTCGGGATGGGCCACGACCGCGAGCCCGCGCGTCCAGTCCGTGGGCACGGGTTCCAGTGGCGCGCTCACAGGACGCGGAGCCGGTGGTCGGCGAGGTCCTCGTCCCACTCCATCGCGATCAGCCCGCGCGCCCTGGCCGCCTTCGCGAACGACAGGAAACCGTTGAAGCCGTAGCGCTTCTCGCTGAAGTCGGGGACGCGTTTGCGCATCTGGTCCTTCAGCCCGCTCAGCTGCACCCCATCGGGGCCCGACAGCCCACGGACGACGTCGACGAGCAGCGAGAACGCGTCGTCGTCGGCCGACTCGTCCTCGGGGAACGTGACCTCGGGATCGCCCTGCGCGCTGCCCTGGCGCAGCTCGACGACCCGCTCGCCCTCCAGGTGGCGCAGCAGCTCACCGAAGCCGCGGAAGCCGTGGTCGCCCTCGTCGAACGTCGGGTCCTTGCGCAGGATCGCCCGCTTGAGCCGCGACGCGAGCACCGGCCCGTCGGCGTGACGCTGCAGGCCGGTCAGCGTGCTCGCGACGAGCCCGCCGACGTCTCCGTCCGTCGTCGCGACGGGCTCGTCCGCCACGGGCTCCGGCTCGGTCACGACGACGACCGGGTCCGGTGCGCGGGTCGCCGCGGCCGGTTCGCGGCGGCGGCTCTTGCGGACCGGAGGGTGCGTGTCGAGGCCGGGGAGCCGGTCGTAGAACAGGAACTCGTCGCACGCCGGCGGCAGCAGCGCCGACGTCGACGACTGCACCCCGATCCCGATCACCCGCTTGTCCATCTCGCGCAGCTTGTGGACCAGCGGGGTGAAGTCCGAGTCGCCCGTGCCGATCGCGAACGTCGTCACGAACCCGCGTTCGTAGGCCAGCTCGATGGCGTCGACGGCGAGCTTGATGTCGGCGGCGTTCTTGCGCGACCCGCCCAGCTTCTGCGGGATCTCGATCAGCTCGACCTGCGCCCGTGCGAGCAGCCTGCGGTCCTCGTCGAAGTACGACCAGTCGGCGTAGGCCCGCCGGGACACGACCCGGCCCCGCTCGGCCAGCGCGTCGGCGATCGGACCGAAGTCGAAGGGCGACACACCCAGCCCCTCGCGCGCACCGATCGCGAGGTTCTCGTAGTCGAGGAAGAGAGCGATGCGTTCGTCGTCGTTGATCACTGGCAGCTCCCTGGATCGGCGCCACCGAGCCTATGCGCCGTCCTGCCGTGGAACACCGGCGGGATGCGGCTCTCCCACTACGCCGCCGGACAGCTCGGCGTGCGGCTCGACGTGTCGTTCCGTGAGCTCACCGGACACCCCGACCGCTCCTCCACGGCCGCGTGCTGACGGCCAGGATCAGCGGATGAGGGCCGACCCGTAGAGGTCGCCGAGCGCGGCCCAGTGCCGCTCGGCGGCGTCCTCGTCGTACGTGGGGTTGTCGGCGACGGCGAAGCCGTGGCCCGCGGGATAGGTCTCGACGGTGTGCTCGACGCCCGCCCCGGTCAGGACGGCGTCGAGCCGATCGAACTGGTCCTGCCCGAACGACGCGTCGTCCTGCGCGCCCGCCACGTAGACCTTCGCCCGCACCGAGCCCGCGAGCAGGTGCGGGCTGGTGGGGTCGTCGGCCACGGCGAGCCGGCCGCCGTGGAACGACGCCGCGGCCGCGACCTTCTCCGGAACGGCGCCGGCCACCAGCATCGAGGCGCGGCCACCCATGCAGTACCCCGTCGTCCCCGCGCCCGCGCCCGTCACCTCGGGCCGGGCGAGCAGGAAGTCCAGGTAGGCGCCCGCGTCGGAGACCAGCCGCTCGTTGGTCAGGGTGCCCATCAGCTCACCCAGCCGCGCGCGTTCGCCGGCATCGGTGAAGACCGTCGCCAGGTCGAACGGCGCGTACCCGGGGTTGCGGTAGTAGATGTCGGGCACCAGGGTCGCGTAGCCCATCGACGCCATCCGGTCGCCCATGTCGGAGAACGTGTCCCGCGCGCCACCCGCGTCGGGGAACATCAGCACTCCCGGCCAGGGACCGTCGCCGTCGGGCAGGTGCAGTGTCGCGGCGGCCTCGCCGTCGGCGGTCGGAATGGTGACGTCCGAGCGCGGCATGTGCTGTCCCCCAGGGTGGTGTCGACGTCGACGACCCAGTTCTACCGGAGGTTGCGCCGGGTCGTCGGCCCCGATCCGTTCTAGGCTCGGGGACGTGGGCGTGGATACAGCAGGAAAAGCCGACATCAACTTCTATTTCGACCCGATCTGCCCGTTCGCCTGGATGACGAGCACGTGGATCCGGATCGTCCAGGCGCAGCGGGACTACACCGTCGACTGGCGGTTCATCTCCTTGCGCCTGATCAACTCGCACCTCGACTACGACAGCCACTTCCCCGAGGGCTACGACGCCCAGCACACCGCGGGCCTGCGGCTGCTGCGGGTGGCGTCAGCGGCGCGGGAGAAGCACGGCCGCGACGCCATCGGCGCCCTCTACGCCGCGTTCGGCGCCCGGATCTTCCAGACCGCTCCCGACGAGGGCCGGGCCCCCGGCTGGCAGGGCAACGCCGAGCTGGCCGAGGCCGCGCTCGCCGAGGCGGGGCTGCCCGTGGAGTTGGCCGCCGCCCTCGACGACACCTCCCGCGACGCCGAGATCCAGGCCGAGTCCGACGAGGCGCTGTCGTTGACGGGCAAGGACGTCGGCACACCGATCCTGCACTTCGAGCCGCCGGAGGGCGTCGCGTTCTTCGGTCCGGTGATCAGCCGGCTGCCCGACGAGGAGCAGGCGTCCGTGCTGTGGGACCACGTCGTCGGCCTGGCCCGGTTCCCCGGGTTCGCCGAGCTGAAGCGCAGCCTGCGGGAACGTCCGCAGCTGCCGTCGATGGGCGTCCCCGAGGCCGAGACGGGCAGGACCGAGGACTGGCACGGCGGGAGCAGGCGGCTCAAGAAGTAGCGACTTCTCATGGCTGCAACGGCTCAACCAGCAGACAACTCCCGTTCGGCCGGCCCTGAAGGGACCTCGACCTACGCTCGAATCCGTGAGCACGGCCCGGCGTAGACGCTCAGCCTGACTGCTCCTTCGTCATCCGCAGGAGCCAGTCGCGGCCGGTGTGGACGAGCACGTAGCGACGGGGATCGCCACGACCGTGCAGGGTGAAGACGATCCGGCGGTCGTTGCGGTCGTGTTCCTCCCACCATCCCGTGTCCGCGATGTCCTTGTCCGCGTCGGTGTAGCCGAGGTGCTCCATCGCGTGGTCGGGCACGGGCACCGCGAGCCGGTTCTCCGACGGGCCCGGCATCCCGCGCGGCACGGCCCACGACCGCAGCACCCCGCCGTCCTCCAGCCGGAGGTCGAAGTGGTGCCGCGGTTTCCGGTGCTCGTGCAACACGAAGGCCGGTCGTTCCATGTACAGCCCCCCGAACGTCGCCACTCACAGGGCTACTCGGTGTGGTGCACCTCGGCCTGGTTGTAGACGGGCGTCGGGATGCCCTCCTGGCGGGCCTTGAGCTGCAGGGCCAGGTAGAGCGAGTAGTAGCGGGACAGCGCGAGGTTGCCGCCGTGGATCCACAGGCCCTCCTGGGCGGTGGGCTTCCACATGTTGCGCAGCTCGCCCTCCCACGGGCCGGGGTCCTTGGTGGTCGCCGAGCCCAGCCCCCAGACCTTGCCGACCTTGTCGGCCATGTCCTGGCCGATGATCCCGGCGGCGAGCTGGTTCATCGAGCCGTAGCCCGTCGCGTAGACGACGAGGTCGGCGGGCAGCCGGGTGCCGTCGCCCAGGACGACCTCGTCCTCGGTCAGCTCGGTGACCTGACCCTTGGCCAGCTTCACGTCGCCGCTCGCGACGAGCTCGGACGCGCCGACGTCGATGTAGTAGCCGGAGCCGCGGCGCAGGTACTTGAGGAACAGGCCGGATCCGTCGTCGCCCCAGTCGAGGTCGAAGCCGGCCTTCTCCAGCCGGGCGTAGAAGTCCGCGTCGCGTTCGGCGATCGCCTCGTAGGTCGGGATCTGGAACGTGTGCAGGATCCGGAACGGCAGCGAGGCGAAGATCGTGTCGCCCTTGAACGTGGTGACGCCGGCGGCGAGCGCGCGCTCGGAGTAGAGGTCGCCGACGCCGAGATCCATCAGTGAGTCGGACCGCACGATGTGGGTGGAGCTGCGCTGCACCATGGTGACGTCGGCGCCGGCCTCCCAGAGCGCGGCGCAGATGTCGTGGGCGGAGTTGTTCGAGCCGATGACGACAGCCTTCTTGCCCTTGTACTCGTCGGGCCCGGGGTGGGCGGAGGAGTGGTGCTGGTCGCCGCGGAACTTCTCGGCGCCGGGAATCTCGGGCACGACGGGCAGGCCGGAGGCACCGAGGGCGAGGACGAGCTGCTTCGGGTGGAGGGTGACCTCCTCGCCGTCGCGGTCGACGACGACCGTCCACTCGTCCCCGTCGCGGACGGCGCTCGTGGCGGTGGTCGAGCCCCAGTAGTTGAGCTCCATGACCTTCGTGTACATCTCGAGCCAGTCGCCGATCTTGTCCTTCGGCGAGAAGACCGGCCAGTTCTCCGGGAACGGCAGGTAGGGCAGGTGGTCGTACCAGACCGGGTCGTGCAGGGCGAGGGACTTGTAGCGCTTGCGCCAGGAGTCGCCGGGACGTTCGTTGCGCTCGATGATGATCGTGGGCACGCCGAGCTGGCGCAGGCGGGCACCGAGGGCGATGCCGCCCTGGCCGCCGCCGATGATCAGCACCTCGGGCTGCACGGTGTAGCCGAGCTCGGCGGCTTCCCGCTCGCGGTTCTCGGCCCAGGTCACGCGGTCGCGGAAGGCACCGTGGCGGACGCCCTGTGAGCGGCGTTCGCGGGCGGGTTCCTCGTGGCCCTTGAGCTCGTCGAGGGTGGTGAGCAGGGTGAACGCCTTGCCGCCGACGAGTCGCAGCAGCCCCGAGCCCCGGCCGACCTTCGTCTCGAAGGCGATCCAGGCGGTGATGACGCCGTCGGCCTCGGCGGGTTCCTCGGTGGCGCGGAAGCCGGCGGGCTCGACCTCGTCGAGGGTGGCGCGCAACAGGTCGGCGACGCCGGCGGGGCCCTCGACGGTCGTGATGTTCCAGGTGAACGAGACGATGTCGCGCCAGAAGCTCTCGTCGGCGAACAATGCCGCGGCGGCGTCGACATCTCGCGCGGTGAGCGCGTTCTGGAACGCGGTGAGCCATTCTTCGGTGGCGGTCGGGGCTGCGCTCGCGGTCTGTTCGACGGACTGGGTCACTCGTGGCCTCCTTGCCATGAGACGACTGTCGTTCCGCGTCCATTCAACCCGTCGGCGGGCGTCGGCGGCACCTCGCCGGACGATCAGTTCGCTTCCACCCGGGCACGAGCACGAACTGGAGACTTGACATATTCCCATATAGGTATACGTTTCGGACATGGCACGGGCGGCAACCACCACCGACGCGTTCAACGCGGTGGCCGAGCCGAGGCGGCGGGAGATTCTCGACCTCCTCGCGCGCGGCGAGCTCGCGGTGAACGACATCGTCGAGCGCTTGTGCGTCGCACAGCCCCTGGTCTCGAAGCACCTGCGGGTGCTCCGGGAGGTCGGCCTGGTCGACGTCCGCGACGAGGGACGCCGCCGGCTCTACCGGCTGAACCCCGTGCCGCTCAAGCCCATCCACGACTGGGTGCGCGCCTTCGAGCAGCTCTGGTCGGAGCGGTTCGACCGGATGGACGTCGTACTGGCACAACTGATGGAGGAGGAGTCCGATGGGTTCGGAGAACACGGCACTGGCCACCGACCACAGCGCGACGGTGACGCTGCAGGGTGACACCGGCATCGTCATCACCCGCGAGTTCGCGGCGCCCCGGCACCTGGTGTGGAAGGCCTACACCACGCCGGAGCTGATCAAGCGCTGGTGGAGCGGAGAGCGCGGCGAGGTCACGCTCGCCGAGGTCGACCTGCGGGTCGGCGGGCGGTGGCGCTACGTGATGGTCGCGGACGGCGGGTTCGAGGTCGGGTTCCACGGCGAGTACCGCGAGGTCGAGACGAACGAGAAGCTCGTCATGACCGAGGTGTTCGAAGGCATGCCCGACGGCGAGGCACTCGACACGGTCACGTTCACCGAGGTGGACGGCCGCACGACGCTGACGATGCTCGTCGAACACACCGAGGCGGCGCACCGCGACGCGCACATCGGGTCGGGTATGGAAGGTGGCATGCAGGAGTCGATGGACCGCCTCGAGCGGGTCGCGAACTCGCTGGCCTGAACCCCGGCGCCCGCCACCGCGGGGCGGCGGCCGGGGAGCCGTCTTGGCTCTGATGTCCTGAAACTACGGCACACCCAGCTCGGCGCGGGGCCGATCCCGGCGTCGTCGAACCCGGAGCGCCGGCGGCAGAACCTCGACGTGTTCGGCTTCGCGCTCACCGCCGACGAGATCGCCGCGATATCGGGCCTGGAGCGCGGCCGGATCCGGGACCAGGACCCGGCCGTGCACGAGGAGTTCCGACCCCTGTGGGTGGCGATGGTCGCCATGCGACCATCGCCCCCCACGACCTACCCGGCCAGCCGCTTCGCCGGGTCGACCGGTGCCGCACCGCCTGCCACGAGCGCGTCCGACCAGCGGTTCAGCTCCGCGGTGACGGCGCCGATGTCGTCCCCGATGGCGTCGACGACCGACTGCTGCATCGCGTCGGTCTGCTCCTCGAGGCCGTGCCGGAAGTCCTGGCCGGCAGCGGTCATCGCGCCCGACTCGTCGACGAGGTCACGGGCGCGCAGCCTCCCGACCGCGGCGTCCATCTGCTCGGCGCTCCAGCCGCGGGTCGCTGTGTACTCCAGCAGCGGGTAGCCGCAGTACAACTCGGTCAGGATGTTCATCTCCACCGGATCGAGCCCCGCGACGGCGCACACCGCGAGATGGGAGTCGCCGCGGTGCTCGCGCAGCTGGTTGCAGGCGTGCACGAGGGCGGCGAGGACGTCGGCGGGCCAGGGCTCGGCACGCAGCCCGGTGAACAACGGCCGCGACGTGGCGTCGGCGGCGTCGAGACCGCGGCGCAGGCCCGCCAGCACGGCGGCGGCGCGGGCGTCGAGATCCGGTTCGTCGGCGAGCACGCGGCGCAGGGTCGCGCCGGGCGCGGTGGTGCGGACGCGGACGGCGTCCGCCCGGCTGATCGCGGCGATCCCGGCCTCGTACTGCGGCGCGATGAGGTCGTAGGAGAACACCCCCATAGCGGTCACCGCGACCAGCGCGGCCGGCTCGCCCAGCGGGGCCGTGCGCTGGCGGACGTAGGCGACGAAGAAGTCGTCGAGACCCAGTCCGCGGTAGCCATCGGCGCTCTCCGCCGACCAGATCGCCTGCGACGCAAGGGGTTCGAACGCGTCGCGCAACGCCCGGGCGGGGCTCGCCCCCGCCACCGCAGGTGCCGGCGGCCGCTCCTGCGAGGGGGCGGCGAAGAACAGGTCACGCATCGTCGCGTAGTCCACGCCGGGATCGTGCCGTGGATCTCGCGCGACCGCCACCGGTCGTCCGGCCTACCCGCTCCGCCCCCGGTGCGCCGCCCGCTTCGTCCCGGGTGCGCAGTCCCGACGCAATGTTCACCGGAGGTTCCGCGGGACCGGGTCCGAGCGTTCGACCGGCCCGACGACGGCACACACCGGCTACTGGCGCACCATCGAGGCCGAGGTCCGCGAGCTGCACCTCGCGCCGTCCGGCGGCCGTGTACAGCCGTGCCTTGACATCCGTGGTGGCAGTCGTCGTCGCTCCCCGACATGACGGGAACTACGTAGCCGCGGCGGTCAGGGGCGGACGGACCCGGCCGCGAGCTCCGAGGCCAGCTCCGGGTGGTGCCGCTGCGCGACCTCCGGATGCGAGCGGAACCAGCCCTTGAGTGCGTTGTCGCCGAACCGCGGCAGCAGCGCGTTGTGCGCGGACTCGACGACACCCGGCGCGTTCGCGGCCAGCTCCGGGGCCAGTGGGACGGCGTCGAGTGTCGCGTCGAGCCGCGGCGACCAGAAGAACCCGGCCGACTGCCGCGTGGTGCCGGGAGCGCACGGCAGGACCCGGTGCACCGTCGACACCAGGTACCCGTGGGTGGCCACCTCGAGCATCTCGCCGACGTTGATCACCAGCGCGCCGTCGACCGGTGGGACGTCGACCCATTCCGTCGCGCGCGGTGGCCGCGCCTGCAGCCCGCCGGTGCCGTCCTGCAGCAGCAGCGTGAGGAACCCCCAGTCGGCGTGCGGACCGACGCCCTGGGCCTCCGGCCCGTCGGAGTCGGCGCCGACGTAGCGGATGAGCTTGCCGAACCAGTGCGGCTCGCCGGCGAAGGCGTCGGCGAACTGGTCCTCGGGCAGCCCGAGAGACGCCGCGACGGCGCGGGTGAGCTCCTCGGCGACCCGGCACATCAGGTCGGCCCAGGCCAGCACGACGGTGCGCAGTTCGGGCAGCGCGTCGGGCCACTGGTTGGGGCCCTCCAGCAGCCGGAAGGGCGCGTCCCACTCCTCCCGGGGACGCGCGGGCAGCTCGGGGCCGTAGTCGAGCTGCTCGCGGGCGTCGGGACGGCCGGCGGTGATCTCGTGCCCGAGCCGGGTGTAGCCGCGGAAGTGCGGGGACAGCCGGTTGTCCAGGACGAGCCGTTCCTGCGGTGGCAGCGCGAAGAACCGGCCGACGACGTCGGTGAACCCGGCGACCTGGCCGGGTGCGGCGCCGAAGTCGGTCAGTTGCAGGAATCCGACCTCGTGCAGCGCGGCGCGCAGGGCGCCGAGGAACTCGGGGTCGAACGTGCCGTCGGCGCCACGCGCCCGGTCGAAGGCCAGCACCGGGATGTCCATGCCGTCGAGGGTAGGTCGCCTGGTGCACGAACGGCACGGTCATGCCACTCGGTTCCGCGAGCCGGTCGGCGGCGACGGTCCGTCCCTACCGGACCCGGTCGCCGGAGCGCACCGCTCAGGCCGCGTCGGCGACCCGGACCGGGCCGCGGGCGGCGTCGGCGGTGAGCCGGCCCGACCAGCGTCGGCGGGCTTCGTCGAGACGGTCGAGCGCGGCGACGAGGTCGGAGCCCTGGTCGGCGGCGACGGCCCCAGCGAGGGTGTCCGGCCGGGCCTCGCGCAGCCGCTTCCCCAGTGGCCCGCAGGCCGCGGCGAACCGCTCGTAGCGTTCCGACCGGACGTCGCCGGCCAGCGGGATCGCGATGACCCGGGACAGCATCGTGGCGCGGTCGAGCATCGTCGCGGCGTGCGCGACCAGCTCCTGCGCCTCGGCGGTGCGGCCGTCGCGGACGGCCAGCGTCGCTGAACGCACGTCGTCGGCGAGGACGGTGAAGAGCATCTCCCGGGCCTGCAGGATCCGGACGAGCACGACGTCGTCGTGCTCCCCGGTGACGGGGTGCGCGGTCCGGGCGAACCACGGCTCGGCCGGGCCCCCCGGGAAGGCGGGGAGATCGACCTCGGCGAGCGGGGTCCGCGTCATGACGGCGACGAACCGCAGCGCGTGCCGGACCCGGCGACGGTGCCGGGCCGGGTCGGCTGCGTCGACGGCGCGTTCGTGGGCGACGACATCGGCGACGAGCAGGGTGGCCATCTCCTCGGCGGAGAGCGCGGCGGCGGCCCGGACCCGCTCCAGCAGCGGCAGCCCGAGGAAGGCCCCGGATCCGGTGAGGACACCGTCGAGGTAGTCGACGAGGAACGGGTCGCGGGTGGCGTCGCGGTCGGCGGCGAGCCGGGTGAGCAGCTCGGACGGGAGACCGCCGGTGCCGTGCCGGCGCACGAGGATGTGGAGCTCGGCCGGGTCGGTCCCGGGGTCGGTCTCCGGGTCGGCGTGCAGCATCGGGCACCGTCCGTTTCGTCGCTGTGGTCGTGTTCGCTCCACCCTGGCGGGCCCACGACGGCGGATCGATCGGGCAGCCCCCCGCACCCCGGGGGAGAACCCCCGGGACTCGCGGCTCAGCTGAAGACGACGTCGACGGACATCGGGCGGACCAGCGACAGGTACACCGGGCAGCGCTCGGTCCAGGCCCGGCGCATCGCGTCGACCCGGTCGGCGGGGCTCGGCGAGTCGATCGTGATCTCGATCGTCAGGCCGGTCAGGTCGGGCGCGGCGCCGTCGATCCCCAGCAGCGCAGCCAGGCTGCTCTCGCAACGGGCCGTCGCGGACAGCTCGGTGAGCTCGACGTCGAACTGCGGCGCGAGCGTAGAGGAGATGAAGGAGACAGCACACCCCGCGAGGGCGCCGAGCAGGTAGGCCGTCGGGCTGGGCGCGGTGCCGCCCCCGCCGACCGCGGGCGGCAGGTCGCACTCGAAGTTGAACGGGCCGGTCGAGAGCCGGGTGTGGCCGTTGGCCGCCGTGGCGGTGACGGCGGGCGTGATGCGGCCGGTGCCGGGGTCGGCGCTGAACTTCTCGACGGACTCGGTGATGACGGACATCTTCATTCCCCCTGTGTTCTTCGGATGCCGTCGACGCTATGAGCGCCGCGGGCCGGGGGAATCCGCGTCAGCACCCAACTCCGGGGTCGAGCGGCTGCGCGTACGCGTAGTCAGCGCGCGGCGAGCAGGGCGGCGACGGCCGCGGCCCGAGCCGAGCGGCCCGAGACCCCGAGCTTCGCGTAGGCGTTCTGCAGGTGCCGCTCGACCGTGCGCGGGCTCAGGGTCAGCGCAGCGGCGATGGCGTCGTTGTCGTGGCCCGCCGCGGCGAGGCGCAGGACGTCGCGCTCGCGGTCGGTCAGCGTCCGGACCGCCTGGGTCACGTCGGGCCGCGCCGCATCGGGGGCGACGAAGCCCGTGACCTCGCGCAGGAACACCGGCCAGGCGGGCTCGTCGGCGAGCAGGATGTGGTTCTCGCTCTCCAGCGCGACGAGCCGGGCACCGGGGATGCCCGCGGCGAGCTCGCGGGCGTCGTCGAAGTCGGTCATCCGGTCGCCGCGGGACTGGATCACCAGCGTCGGTACGTCGAGGCCGGGCAGCAGCGGGCGGACGTCGACGCCGTAGCGGCCACGGCGCGCCGCGATGCAGTTGGCGGCGGAGGTGGACATCTTGAGCAGGTCGTCGAGCCAGGTCATCTGCTCGGGCGTCGCGCCGGGGATCATCAGGCTGGTGAAGACGCGGCGGAACTCACTCTCCGGGCGCGCCCAGCCGACCCGGATCATGTGGACGAACGCCTCCTCCATCTCGGCGTCCTGATCGTCGACGATCGTCGCGGGGCTGCAGCTCGACAGGATCAGCCGGTCGACGCGGCCGGGATGGCGGGCGGCGTAGGCGATCGCGACGGGACCGCCCTGCGCCATGCCCAGCAACGTGAACCGGTCGAACCCGGCGTCGTCGACGACGGCCTCCAGGTCGGCGATGCGGGCCTCGAACGAGAAGTCGGAGACGTCCCAGTCCGACAGGCCGAAGCCGCGCTCGTCGTAGCGCAGGGTGGTCGTCGAGCGTCCGAGGTCCTCGACGAAGTGCCGCCACACCGGGCTCTGCCAGTCGTACTGCAGGTGCGAGAGCCAGCACGAGTTGATGACCAGCGGCGGGCCCTCGCCGTAGCGGGCGTGGGCGATCTTGACGCCGTCGGCGGACCGGCAGAACCGCACCTGTTGCGGCGGCGGTCCGGTGGGCACCGTCCGACGCTACCGGCCCCGCGGCGCTCGGACGACCCTTCGTGCGGGCAGGCCGCCTCGTCACCGGCGGCATCGTGCGCTCCGCGGATGGGCAGGAGGGGGCGCGCGGGTTCGCGGACCGCCGCGCGCCGGGTACACCGGCACCTGACGGTTCCTCGACGAGGAGGAGCGACGATGGGCGAGCCAGGCCTTGCAGGTGGTGCGCGAGCACAACGCACCGATGGAGATCGTCGGGTACCCGGTACCCGGTTCCCGAGCCCGGTGCGCTGACCCTCGCCGTCGACGTCGCGTCGGTGTGCGACACCGACGTCCACGGCCGGCAGATCACGCCGTACGCGACCGCCTGATCGGGATCACGCGCCGCTCGCCGTCGGCCGACAGGACGGCGCGGCGCGAGCGCCACGACAACAGGGAGCGGTCCGAGAGCCCGCTCAGGATCGACGCGACGCTCATGAACGACGCCACCGACAGGACCGACAGGAACGAGCCCGCCGACCCGATCGAGAGGATCGACCCCGTCGAGCCGATCGACAGGATCGACCCGCTGCTGCCGATGGACAGGATCGAGCCGCTGCTGCCGACCGACAGGATCGAGCCGTCACGTCCGGGCATGTGTCGTCCTCCTCGGGTCGGGCGCCGCTCCGTCGAGCGCCGCCTCTTCGTCTGCTGCGCCGGCGAGCTTGCTGCGCCGGCGAGTTGCTCCGCGCCTCGATCGCGTCGGTCTGCGCGTTCTCGTCCCGCAGCTCCAGCGCGGCCTGGGAGATCGGGCCGGCGACCAGCAGTCATCCCCCGAAGAACGCGCACCAGGCGATGAACCGCTCCACCGCCGCACCGTATCGGCCCGGGTGACACTCCGTGCATCCCCACCGGTTCCGGGTGATCCCTGGCGCACGGCCGGGGGTACCTGATCCGAACGGCCCCGAACGAACCGTACGCACCGCTAGCGTCCCAGGTGATCGACTTCTCGTCATCCAGGAGGACTTCCCGTGCCGCTCATCCGTCGTGCCCTCGCCGTCTCGGCCCTCGCCGCCGCGGCCGTCGCGACCCTCACCGCCGGCACCGCGCAGGCAGCGCCCGTGCAGGGCTCGTGGACCTGCGAGAACGGCGTGGCGACCGCGACGTGGGGGCATTACAGCAGCTCTGCGCCGGTCGACTGCGCCGCGCTGGCCGCCGCCGCAACCCAGCCCACCGCAGCCCAGCCCACCGACGCGCAGCCCGCCGCCGCGCCGGCCCACGCCACCCAGCCCGCCGACTCGGAGCAACCTTCCGACTCGGAGCAGCCCGTCGGCTGACGTTCGGCCGACACCGGACGGCGCCCGCATCCTCGGGGGAAGATGCGGGCGCCGTTCCGTGTCCGGACATCGCCGAGGGCGACCCGGCGCCGAGCTCGACACGAGGGCGGTTCTCGTCCCCCGATCCAGCCCTGGTGTCCGACTCGGCGGAGGGGCAGACTCCGGCGTCGTGAGCAGCCCGCAGGTCCGGGTACCCGGGGACGTCCTCGTGCACCTGCGCCGGGCCCGCGACCACATCGACAGGCACTACACCGAGCAGCTCGACCTCGGCGCGGTCGCAGCCGTCGCGGGGATCTCCAAGTTCCACTTCCAACGGCTCTTCACCGCCGCCTACGGCCTCTCACCCTCCGCGCACCTGTCGCAACGACGGGTCGAGCGGGCGCAGGACCTGTTGCGTGCCACCAACCTCACCGTCACCGAGGTGTGCCATGCGGTCGGGTTCTCCAGCCTCGGGTCGTTCAGCACCCGGTTCCGGGAGATCGTCGGGGAGACGCCGAAGGACTTCCAGCGCCGCTGGGCCGAGACGGGTGCGCCGCACATCCCGGGCTGCTGGGTGTTCATGTGGGGCCTCGCGGAGAAGAAACCGGGCGACTCCGCAATCCAGGAGAAGCCCGCCGACCCCGCGGGCTCATAGCCTTGGCCGCATGATCACCAACATCTCGATCACCAGCGTCTTCGTGAAGAACGTCGACGAGTCCAAGGCCTTCTACATCGACGTCCTCGGCTTCGAGGAGCACACCGACGTCACGATCGGCGACGGCTACCGGTGGTGCACGGTGAAGCACCCGAACCAGCCGGAACTGCAGGTCCACCTGACGGTGCCGGGCCCACCGTTCTCCCCGGAGATGGTCGAGGCGATCAAGCGGTCGCAGGACGGCGGCGGAATGAACGGCCTCGGCATGAACGTCGACGACTGCCGCAAGACCTACGAGGACCTGGTGTCCAAGGGTGTCGAGTTCATCAACCCGCCGGAGGAGCGGCCGTACGGCATCGAGGCCGTCGCCCGCGACAACTCCGGCAACTGGATGGTCCTGGTGGAGCCCCGCGAGTTCACCCCCGGCGACTTCTCCTGACCTCGCACGATCGGTGTGCGCGGGACATGGGCGTCATCGGTGACGCTCATGTCCCCATGTCAACCGGCGTCACGTCGAACACCCGGACCACGTCCTTGTTCTCCGCGACACCCGTCGCGGCATCGTAATGTGGACCTCACCACGCCAGGCTCGACGATTCCACGGGATGGGTGACCCCCGCTCGCGTGTTGAACCGACTGGCAGGCCCACGACGGAAGGAACCCGGACATGAGCCAGACCGAGAAGGCGATCCTCGCCGGAGGGTGCTTCTGGGGGATGCAGGACCTGATCCGCAAGCGCCCCGGAGTGGTCACGACGCGGGTCGGGTACACCGGCGGCGACGTCACGAATGCCACCTACCGCAACCACGGCACGCACGCCGAGGCGATCGAGATCGTGTTCGACCCGGCCGAGACCAGCTACCGCGAGGTTCTCGAGTTCTTCTTCCAGATCCACGACCCGACCACGAAGAACCGGCAGGGCAACGACATCGGTATGTCGTACCGGTCGGCGGTCTACTACGTGAACGACGAGCAGCGTGACGTCGCGCAGGACACGATCGCCGACGTCGAGGCGTCGGGACTGTGGCCGGGCAAGGTCGTCACCGAGGTGGAGCCGGCCGGCCCGTTCTGGGAGGCCGAGCCCGAGCACCAGGACTACCTGGAGCGCATCCCCAACGGCTACACCTGCCACTTCCCGAGGCCCGACTGGGTGCTCCCGCGTCGTGACGCGAGCACCACTGCCTGACCCGGTTCCTGTCGACGGCCCGTCCTGCTCCCGCGGGGCGGACCGTCGTCGTGTCCCCGGTCGCCCGCCCCGACGACGGTGAGCGTCAGGCCGGGTGCGCTGCCAGCTCGGCGGCGTGGCGGTGGCGGTGCCGCGGGCCGGCGTGGATCTGCACGGCGTAGACGACCCAGCCGATCACCGACAGCCCGAGCCACGTGATCAGCCGGTAGACGAGGACGGTCGCGGCCGCGGGACCGGCGCCCACCCCGGCCGCGACGAGGGCGCCGAGCAGGCCGACCTCGGCGAGCCCGGCCCCACCGGGCAGGATCTGCAGCGCGATGCTGGCCTGCACCGCCAGGAAGCCGAGCGCGAGCGGCACCCACAGCACGGGGATGCCGACGGCCGCCGCCGCCGCCGCGAGCGCCAGGTAGTCGAGTCCCCAGCTGACGGTGGCGAGACAGATGAGGACGAGCCACTGCGGCGCGGTGGGCCGGAGCAGGCCGATGCGGGCGGCGAGCCGGTCGGAGACGGCGTCGGGGTCGAGCGCCCAGACTCCCCGGCAGTGGCGGCACAGCCACGGCAGCCGGCGTCCGACGTGCAGCAGCCCGGTCAGCGCGCGGCGCAGCACGGCCGGGCGGGTGAGCACCGCCCACAGCCCGGCCGACCCGAGCGCGACGACCATGGCGAGCACCACCGCCGACCAGGGCGGGAGCCAGCCGGCGATGCCCGCGACCACCATGGCGACGACGATCAGCACGATCGTCGACAGCGCGCCGGGCAGAACCACCGACCAGGACGCGAGCGTCGCGTCGACGCCCCGGCGGCGCAGCCGGGCGATCGAGTAGGCCATCGATCCGGCGCCGCCGACGACGGGCACGGTGTTGGAGATCGCGTTCTCCGCGAACGTGATGGCCTGCATCTGCCCGACGCCGACAGAGGCGTCGGCGACGACGAGCAGCCGCCTGTGCAGCTCCCCGTAGAGGGCGAGCGCGGCAACGGCGAGGAGCGCGCAGACGCCGGTCCAGGTCCAGCTCAGGTCGGCCAGGGGGTCCCGCGCCGCGACGGCGGCGCGGACCAGGTCGGGCGACTGCCAGGCGAGGTAGCCGAGCGCGGCGAGCACGAGCGCCCAGTGCGCGATCGACCCGCCGTGCGTCGCGAGGGTGTGCAGCGCCGACCGCGGGCGGGTGGCTGCGGTCATCGCGTCCTCACCGGTCGTCGTGGCGTTGCGTCCACCGTCGTCCCGTCGCCGGTCGTACGCAAGCACATGTTCCGCGGCCCACTCCGCCGACGTCGGCGCTCACCCCCGCCGGGCGCGGACCAGCAGCACGATCGCGAACACACCTTCGGTCAGCCGCACCGCGCGGGTGCGGGCCTCGGCGTCGCCGGGCGCGAGGACGGGGCCGTCGCCGTCGACGGGCCGCGCCGACAGCACCCAGTCCAGGTAGGCGCAGCCGGCGCTCTCGAACTCGGCCCGCGTGCCGGAGTGGGCGGGCGAGAGGTGGATCGAGCATCCGCGACCCTCCTCGGTGACCGGGCCGGAGCAGCCGCCGCCGGTCAGCGCACCACCCAGCAGCTCGCGCATCAGTGCCGGCCCCGAGCCCTTGTGCTCGCCGAACGCGCGGATCGCACCTGTCCCGCGCGTGGGCGAGCGCGCCTCGTACGGCCCGTACCCGCCGTAGACGGCGTGCGGATCACCCGTGTACGTCCCGTCTCCGGTGACCAGCGCGTCCGCGGGCAACGGCTTCCCGCCGAACGACGCCACCCGCACCTCGCCCTCCGCGACCGACGACGTCGCGAATCCTGGCAGCGCGTGCACACCTCGGTGCGGGCCGACGCCCCTGTGAGTGGCGGCGCCGTGGCACGGGGCCGCAGGCGGCCGGACGTCTACGACTCCGCGCGGCTGATCTCGCGGCGCCGTGCGGCCTCCGCCCAGCGACGCTTCTCGTCGTCGGTACGGGGGACGTGTGGGCGGACGGGGACAGGCGTGCCGTCGTCGCCGACCGCAACCATCGTGAAGTAGCAGCTGTTGGTGTGCCGCACCAGGTTGCGCCGGATGTCCTCGGTCGTGACCCGGATACCGACCTCCATCGACGAGCGGCCGGTGTAGTTGACCGACGCCTGGAAGGTGACCAGCTCGCCGATGTCGATCGGCTCCCGGAACACGACGCGGTCCACCGACAGCGTGACGACGTAGGTCTGTGCGAAGCGGCTCGCGCAGGTGAACGCGACCTGGTCGAGCAGCTTCAGGATCTGCCCACCGTGGACGTGCCCGGAGAAGTTCGACATGTCCGGAGTCATCAGGACGGTCATCGACAGCCGGTGACGGCCCTCGTCGACGTGGGTCTCGGCCAGGGTCTCGGGCATGCCACTCCAGTCGTTCGTACCGTGACGACCCTAGGACGCCGAACGCGCGCGGGCGTCAGCGGCTCCGTCTGGTCGTCCGGGTCAGGGGAGGGCACTGCCGGCGGCGACGCTCCGGGGGCCGGCCGGACGAGGACCCGGCATAGACTTCGCCGACGTGGACACGGGACACCGCGATCGCCCACCCCTCAACGAGCTCGACGCTGCGATGAAGTCCTTGGACGCCTTGACGAGCGAGGTCCGCGGTCTCGGACCGGAGCCCGACGAGGGCACGGACCTGACGGGCATCTCGGACCGGATCGAGGCGCTCCATCGCACCGCCAGGCGCGAGAACCCGACCGGGACGGAAGCGCGCTGGCGACGCGTCGCCGACGACGCCGACAAGCTGGCCCGCCGCGTCGCGCGGCTGCAGCGGACGCCGGTCGACCCCACCCCGGCCCCTGCCCGGCCCGCCCCTGCCGCCACTCCCGCGCGGACCACGCGGCGCGCGTCGACGCCACGGCCGCCCGCGGAGCCCCACGGGCAGCGGTGGGTCCGGGCGGAGCCCGATGCCACGCTGCACCGGGTGATCTCGGGCCAGGCGCGCCGGACCATCTGCGGTCAACCGACGACACCCGGCCTGCCCGACCTGTCCGCCGACCCCGGGCGCCGCTGCCCGCTGTGCTCCATCGGGGACCCGAACGGCCGCTGACCCGGCCGCCGCCGGATCCGTTCCCGGCGACAGGCCGGGTCGGCGGACGGTCCCGGCGAACACCCCGGCGGTCAGCAGTGCCGCAGGTCGGGCGCGACCGTGACCGAGTCACGGTGCACGAACGACGAGCCGTTCGGGTCGCTGATGCGGAACCAGTAGAAGTTGCTGCTGCCGGCCGGCGTCTGTCCCTCGACGACGCACTGCACCTGCAGCGCCGTGTCCTTCGGGAGCGACGAGACCGGGGCGCTCTGGTTGGACGGGCTCGAGTAGGACGTCGTCGCGTGGGTGACGACCCCGTTCGGGCCCGCCGTCTCCGCCGCCGACGCGGCACTCGCCGTCGCGATCGCGCCCACGGCCAGAATCGCCACGACACCCCCGGTGACCAGTGTCTTTCGCATTGTCCTGCTCCGTTCTCTCCGTGTCGCCCGGCGTTTCCGGGCATGCGAGAACGATCTCCTGATCGGGGACGGCCCAGGATCGGTCGACCGGCCGACACGAGGGACCACAGCGGGGTCCCCCGATCGGCGGCGCACCGGGACACCGGTCAGGCGAAGAGGGCCGCCACCTTGACCTGGTCGTAGTAGCCGACGACCTCGACGATCTCGCCACCGACGACGCGCAGCAGCCAGCAGTAGCGCATCGAGTAGTCGAGGCCGTTGCGCCCCAGGCCGTCGACGCCGTCGAACTCGACGGTGGCCCACTCCCCGTCGACGATCATCCGCAGCACGCTCGCGCGGGGCCAGCGTTCGAGGCGGTCGTCGAGCTTGCGCCAGATGCCGTCGGCGTAGGCCTGCTTGCCGCGGAAGGTCCCGGAGACCGGGGACTCCCCGGTGGCGGTCCAGACGAGGTCCTCGGAGAGTGCGCCGAGGAACACTTCACCGGAGAACCCGCTCGCCGCGAGCCGATCGAACCAGTCGGTGAGGAAGGCCCGGGTCGCTGCTGTCGTGTCGTCGCTGCTCATGACCGGAGTGTGCGCGGGCCGCCTTCAACCGGGCTCCAACGCCGGCGGTCAGCGGGTCTCGGGGGTGGAGACGACGTGCATGGTGCCGTTGGCGAGCTGCGTCGACGACGCCAGCGGCAGCGGGAACGACTCGCCGTCGGCGAACACGCGTTGCCCCTTGCCCACGACGACTGGGTGCACGAGCAGCTTCAGCTCGTCGAGCCGGGCGCGGGGAGAACTCATCGCCCGGACTGCGGATCTTCTCGCATCCTCTCGCCGACGGCGGTGAGCAGGACGGATGCCTCCCCTGCCGACGTCGGGGTGTCGGCGTGCAACAGGTCCAGCAGTTCGGCCCGGGCGTCGGGTGTCCGGGGCCCGGCGGCGCCGACGAGGTCGACGACGTGTTCGAGCTGCAGCGCCACGGGCAGCCAGGCCGCGGCGGTGCGGGCGGGGTCGGGTTCGGCGAGGTCGCGTTCGAGCTGGGCGCGCCAGCCGTGGGCGGCCCGGTAGGCGTCGTCGGTGGCGAGCGCCGGGTCGGCGTCGGGCGGGAGCGCGATCCACCGGGCAAGGGTCTCGAGGGCGGCGGCGAACGTCCGCGGCTGGTCGGGGACCCCGCGCCGCGGCCACAGCAGCACGCCAGCGACGAGCGCGACCGCGCAGCCGAGGACGGTGTCGAGCAGCCGGGCCCAGGGCTCGACGCCGGGTGGGTCGCCGACAGCGATGCTGAACAGCGCGGAACCGGTGATGCCGACAACGGCGAGCCCGTAGAGGCGTGGGCCCGCGAACCCCGCCAGCCCGAGGGCGAGCGCGGCGGCGACGCACAGCCACAGCGGGGACGTCGTCACGGCGAGCAGGACGGCGACCGCGACGACACCGACGACCGTGCCGACCAGCCGGTGCACCGACCGGACGAGGACGGCGCCGTACTCGGGGCGCAGGACGACGGCGACGGTCAGCGCGATCCAGAAGGCGTGCTGCGGCGGGTGCAGGGCGAGCGCGAGGACCGTCGCGACGCCGACGCACAGCCCGATCCGCACGCCGGTCCGCAAGGCGTCGGGGGTGGTGGCGGCGCGGGCCGCGGCTCGGATCCGGGCGGCACGGGTGGGGACCGGCGGCGCGTCCGCCCGCCCGCCCGCGTTCCCCGACCGAATCCGACGGGCCCGGGTCCGCCAGGCCCGCGCGAGCTCCTCGGGGTCGTCGGAAGGGCCGGGTGCGACGGCGATCCGCGCGGCAAGGGTGGCGGCGTCGCGGGCCTCGGACCAGGCACCACCGAGCCGGTCGGCCACGACGTCGCCCCGGTAGCCGGCGACGGCCGCGCGGGCGTCGGCGGAGGCGAGCGCGAGCCGGTGCCGCGCGGCGTCGGCACCGGGGCCGCGCAGCCCGTCGAGGAGTTCGGCCGCGGCGTCGAGGACGGCCGCGACCGCCGCGCGCCGGTGCCGGTCCCGGTCGCGCAGCCCGCCCGCGAGGCTGAGCGCGAGCAGCACCGCGCTGCCGACGACGTAGGCCGCCACCGGCACCCACCAGGGCATCGGCAGCCGCCCGAACTGCGTGTAGGCCACGCCGATCACCGCCATCACGGCAGCGCCGGTCGACGCCGGCCCGATGCACCCGACCATCCCGGCCACCACACCGACGACGACAGCCGCGGCGAGCACCCACGGCGTCGTGTCGGGGACGAGCATCCCGACGGTCATGCCCGCGGCGGCGCCCAGGGTCTCGGCGGCGACCCGCACGGCACGGGCGCGGTAGTCGCCGCGGCCGACGAAGCTCACCGCGCAGGCGACACCGAGGTAGGCGATGCCGCCGACGCTCAGGTCGGCGAGCAGCGCGGACCCGCCGAGCACGAGGGCGGCGGCGAGTGCGGCCCGCAGCCCGGGACCGACCGCCCAGTGCCCGGGAAGCGGCGTCAGCGCTGCCCGCAGGGCGGCTCCCCGGCTCGTCGTCACACCTGTGTCGGCCACGCAGCGATCGTGGCAGCCCCGTCTCCAACACGGGTGGAGCCGGATTGAAGCGGTGTTGAAGGGGCCGCGCGGATGGTCGTGTCGTCGGGCCGGTGAGCGGCCCCACGAATCGGCAGGAGAGCCGGCCATGTCCACGACCATCGACAGCATCCCCACCACCTTCGAACCCGGAACCCCGGGTTACGAGGCGGCCCGCGCCGGCTTCGACCTCTCGGCGATCCCGGCCCCGGAGCTTGCGGTCTCCGCCCGCGACGAGGCCGACGTCGCCGCCGCGGTGCGGTTCGCCGCGGAGCGGGGCATGCCCCTCGGCGTCCGGACGACGGGCCACGGCCCGGTCCGTGGCGCCGACGGCGGCGTGCTCGTCGACACCCGGGCGCTGTCGTGGGTCACCGTGGACCCGACGGGCCGCACCGCGGTCGTCGGCGGCGGCGCGACGTGGACGCCGGTCCTGGCCGCGTGCGCCCCGTCGGGGCTGATCCCGTTGTGCGGGTCGTCGCCCGACGTCGGCGTCGCGTCCTACACGATGGGTGGGGGACTGAGCCCGCTCGGCCGCCTGCACGGCTGGGCGGCGGACATGGTGCGCCGGGTCCGGCTCGTCACCGCCGACGGCGAGGTCCGCGACGTCACCGCCGACTCGGACCCGGAGCTGTTCGCCGCGGTCCGCGGTGGTGGCGGCAACCTCGGCATCGCGACGGAGCTGGAGTTCGACCTCGTTCCCGGCGACGCGATGTACGGCGGCGGACTCTTCCAGCCGGGCGAGTGCGCCCCCGAGCTGCTGGCCACGTTCGGCCGGGTCACGGCGTCGGCACCCGACGCGCTCAGCCTGTCGGTGGCCTTCGTGACCTTCCCTGACCTGGACGTGGTGCCCGCCCCGCTGCGCGGCCGGTACGTCGCCCACCTGCGGGTCACCTTCGTCGGTGCCCCGGCCGAGGCCGAGCGGCTGATCGCGCCGCTGCGCGCGGTGGCGACGCCGATCCTCGACTCGGTGCGGCCGCTGCCGGTCCTCGAGTTCGGCACGATCCACGGCGACCCGGCCCGGCCGCAGCCCGTCAGCTCCGGCGGTACGGTCCTTCCGGCCTGGGACGACGCCGCGATCGAGGTCCTGCTCGGTGACATCGGCCCGGCCACCCCGCACATGCTGGAGCTGCGCCACCTCGGCGGCGCGCTGGCCCGCCCGGCAGCCGTCCAGGACTGCGTCGGGCACCGCGACGCCGCGTTCAACGTCTTCACCTCCGCCTACCCCGGCCCTGCCTTCGCCGACGCCGCCCGGCTGCAGACCGCCTTCCACCAGCGGCTGCTGCCGTGGAGCGGGGGCCGGTCCCTGTTCAACTTCACCTCCCGCCCCGACGGCGGTCCCATCGATCCCCGCGCGGTGTTCGAGCCGGCAACCCTCGCCCGGTTGCAGCAGGTCAAGGCCGCCGTCGACCCGCAGGGCCTGTTCCGGCCCGGCGTCGCGATCGCCGCACCCGCCCTCGCCGGGGTGTCGGCATGACGCCCGTTGGAGACGGATCGGAGCACCGCCGGGCACCGTCGTCGACACACGGACACCGGACACCACCTCCAGCCGGACCGGAGCTGCCGACATGACCACCGTGAGCATCTGGACCTTCGACACCCCCGCGGGTGCCGAGGTCGCGCTGCGGACCCTGGAACGGCTGCAGAACCGGCGCCGTCTCGTGATCGACGACGCCGCCGTCGTCGTCTGGCCGGCCGACGTCCGCCGGCCGCGGACCTACCAGGCGGGGACGGCCATGGGCACTGCCGCGTTGTCCGGCGCCTTCTGGGGTCTGCTGTTCGGGCTGGTGTTCCTGCTGCCGCTGGCCGGCACCCCGGACGGCGCCACCGGGCTCGCCCGCGTGGGCCTGTCCGACGAGCTCCTCGCCCAGCTCCGCGACCGAATCGCCGCGGGGACCTCCGCGCTGTTCCTCCTCAGCGGCGGCGCCGTACTCGATGATGTCCGCGAGGCGCTTGCGGGCCTGCACACCGACCTGCTCGTCACCACCCTCGACCACACCCAGGACAAGGCGTTGTACAGCGCCTTCGCCACCGACGACATCACCGAGACCACGGGAGCACACCGATGAACACCCCCGCAGACAGCATCCTGGTCGTCGGGGCCGGCCCCGTCGGGCTGACCGCCGCCTGCCAGCTCGCCCGCCTCGGCGTGGCCGTGCGCGTCGTCGACGCCCTGGCCGAGCCCACCACCGAGTCCCGTGCCGTCAGCATCCACGCCCGCAGCATGGAGATGCTCGCCGCGCTCGGCGTCATGCCCCGGCTGGAGGAGCGCGCCCGGCGCATCCCCGCCCTGGAGATGATCGACGGCCGGACCGGCACGGTCCGGGCCCGGCTCGACATCGGCGGGGTCCCGAGCCGCCACCCGTACATCCTCGACATCCCGCAGCCCGACACCGAGGCCGTGCTGGCCGAGCGGGCCACCGAGCTGGGGATCGTCGTCGAGCGCGGCGTCCGGCTCACCGCGCTCACCCAGGACGGCGACGGTGTCGACGTCACCCTGACCTCCCGTGACGGGGACGAGACGACGGCTCGCGTCGGCTGGGTCGTCGGTGCCGACGGCGGGCACAGCTCGGTCCGCTCGTTCGCCGGTGTGAAGCTGGAGGGCGGCTTCCGCGGCCAGCACTTCGCGATGGCCGACATCGACGTCGACACCTCGTGGGCCCCCGACGCGATCCGCATGTTCACCCACCACGACGGCATGGGCATCCTGTTCCCGTTGGCCGGGAAGCGGGCTCGGATCATGTTCATGGTCGACGACCCCGGCACCGGCGCCCCCGACCCGACGCTGGCGCAGATCCAGGCGCTGGCCGACACCCGGATGAGCGGCGACGTCACGATGAGCAACCCGCGCTGGCTGACCTGGTTCGAGGTCCACCACGCGCAGGTGCCGCAGTACCGGCTCGGGCGCGTCCTGCTCGCCGGCGACGCCGCGCACATCCACAGCCCCGCAGGGGCTCAGGGCATGAACACCGGCATCCAGGACGCCGCGAACCTCGGCTGGAAGCTCGCACTCGTCGCGCAGGGCCGGGCCGACGCCGCGCTGCTCGACAGCTACCACGACGAGCGGCACCCCGTCGGGGCGATGGTCGTGAAGAGCACGACGACGCTCACCGACATCGGCGCCGCGACCGGGCCGAAGGCGCACCTGCGCGACGCGGCGTTCTTCCTGGTCGGGCATCTGTCCCGGTTCGCGGGAGTCGCCGCCGACACGCTGACCGAGACCTCGGTCGCCTACCGCGACAGCACGCTGTCGGTGCACCACGGCCGCGCCGCGGTCAAGGCGGGCGAGCACGCGCCCGACCCCGACGGCCTCCCGGTCGCGATCGAGGACCTGCTGGCGACGACACCCGGCTTCCTGCTGGTCGTCGACGGGCCCGAGCACGAGGCAGAGCTGCGCAAGACCCTCGGCGACCTCGGCTCGGTCGTCGCCGCCGACGGCGTGCTCGCCCGCACCTACGGCTGGCCGATCGACGGCATGGCGCTGATCCGTCCCGACGGCTACCTCGGCCTCGTCGCCGACTCGGCCCACCCCGACGTCCTGCGCGACTACCTCTCGCGGACGCTGCGGATCGCGGTGCCGTCATGGAGCTGACCGTCCCGATGACGACCTGAGCCATCGGGACTTGCATTGGCGCCATCTTGGCGCCATGATGGCGCCATGGAACTCGGAGGATATGTCGACGGCCTCCGCCGCGAGCTCGTGGTGGCGGCGGAGGCGGGTGGCGACGAGATGCGTGCGCTCGCGGAGCGACTGCTGCCCGCACTGGAGTCGGCCACCCGGCTGACCTTGCTCGACGCGCTCTCGGTCGCCGCCGACGAGATCACCCGGGAGCTGGCTCCGGGCTCGGTCCACCTGCGGCTGCGAGGGCGCGAGCCGGACTTCGTCGTGTCCACGCCGACGTCCACACCCACCGTCCACGAGGCCGCAGCACCCGACGAACGACCGGTGAGCCAACCTGACGCCACCGATGGCGCCACCTCCCGGATCAACTTCCGGCCGCCGGAGACGCTCAAGACCCGGATCGAGGAGGCCGCCGGCCGCGACGGGACGTCGGTCAACGCCTGGCTCGTCCGGGCCACCACCGCGGCGCTCGACCCGGCGCCGGAGCGCAGGAGCCGCTCGCACGGCGGCCGGCTGACCGGCTGGGTGGGGTGACCCGATGACCGACCACGTCTTCGACACCCCCGGCCCGGTCCGGGTCACGATCGACCTCCCCAACGGCAACGTGCGGGTCGTCGCGAGCGCGCGGGCCGACACCCGGGTCACCGTCTCCCCCGCCGACCCCGACGCCGACACCACGACGCAGGTGTCCCTCCTCGACGGCGAGCTCGCGATCAAGGGCGCGCCGCAGCGCCGGTTCGGCTGGGCGCTCGACTGGCTGCGTGGCAGCACGGCCGAGAACGTCGAGATCGAACTGCCCGCCGGGTCCCGCATCGACGCGACCCTGGCCATGGGCGAGTATCGCTGCGACGGCCCGCTCGGCGAGTGCCGGCTGGCCACCCGCTACGGCGACATCCGTGTCGACGAGGCCGGACCGCTGCGGCTGGAGACGACCTACGGCGAGATCCACGTCGAGCACGCCCGCGGCGACGCCGAGATCATGACGGGTGCGGGCGACATCCAGGTCCGGACGCTCGACGGACCGGCGACGGTGAAGAACGACTACGGCGGCACCCGGATCGAGCACGCGGGCGGGGACCTGCAGGTCACCGGCCTCTACGGCGACGTCCGCATCACCCGGGCCGAGGGCGGCGTCAACGCCCGCACCGCCTACGGCGGCGTCCGCATCGACGACGTCGCCCGCGGTGTCGTCGACCTGACCACGACGTCGGGCGTCCTGGAGGTCGGCATCCGCGCCGGAACCGCGGCGTGGCTCGACGTGAGCTCCGCGTCGGGCCGGGTGCGCAACTCCCTCACGTCCCACGACAACCCCGATGGCTTCACCGACACCGTCGAGGTCCACGCCCACACCGACAGCGGCGACATCGTCGTCCGCCGCGCCTGACCGAGGAGAACCGATGTCCGCCACTCATTCCGATGCCGTCGCGGCGACCGGGCTGCGCAAGTCCTTCGGGACCGAGCTCGTGCTCGACGGCATCGACCTCGCCGTCCCCGCCGGCTCGATCTTCGCCCTGCTCGGACCGAACGGGGCCGGCAAGACGACGTCCGTCCACATCCTCACGACGCTAATGCCCGCCGACGGCGGCACGGTCCGCATCGCCGGTCACGACCTGGCCGACGAACCCGATGCCGCACGCCGGGCCATCGGCGTGACCGGCCAGTTCTCGGCGGTCGACAACCTGCTGACCGGGGAGGAGAACCTGCTGCTGATGGCCGACCTGCTCCACCTCGACCGGGTCGAGGGACGCCGGCGCGCCGCGGAGCTGCTGGAGCGGTTCGATCTCGTCGACGCCGCCGGCCGGGCTCCCGCGACGTACTCCGGCGGGATGCGCCGCAAGCTCGACCTGGCGATGACGTTGATCGGCGACCCGCAGGTGATCTTCCTCGACGAACCGACCACCGGCCTCGATCCACGGACCCGCCGCATGATGTGGGACGCGATCCGCGGACTCGCCGCGGGCGGCGTCACGATCTTCCTCACCACGCAGTACCTGGAGGAGGCCGACGAGCTGGCCGACCGGATCGCGTTGCTCGACCAGGGCCGGATCGTCGCCGAGGGGACCGCCACCGAACTGAAGCGGATGATCCCCGGCGGGCACATCAGCGTCCGGTTCACCGACCCGCGTGCCCTCGACGCGGCGGCCGGCGTGTTCGGCCGGGCCCGCCGCGACGACGACGCCCTGACCCTGGAGATCCCGGCCGACGGCGGCGTCGGCTCGCTGCGCGCCGTGCTCGACGGCCTCGACGCGGTCCGGGTCCAGCCCGACGAGCTGACCGTCCACAGCCCCGACCTCGACGACGTGTTCCTGTCCCTCACCGGCCGCGCCGGTGCGCCCGAGAAGGAGGCCGTCCGATGACGACCATGACCCACCCCCTGCGCGACTCGCGCACCATGTTGCGCCGCAACGTCCGCCGGATGCTCCGCTACCCGTCGCTGACGGTGATGCTCGTCGGGATGCCGGTGGTGTTCCTGCTGCTGTTCGTGTTCGTCTTCGGCGGGACGCTGGGGTCCGGCCTCGGCGGCCCGGCGGCCGGCCCGACCGGCCGCGCGGCCTACGCCAACTACGTCGTCCCCGGCATCCTGCTGATGACGATCGCCGGCGCGGTGCAGGGCACGGCGATCTCGATCGCGATGGACATGACCGAGGGCATCGTCGCCCGCTTCCGGACGATGTCGATCTCCCGCGCGTCGGTGCTGACCGGGCACGTGATCGGCAGCCTGCTGCAGACGTTCGTCGGTCTGGTCGCCGTCACCGCCGTCGCCCTCGCGGCCGGGTTCCGGCCGGAGGCGGGCGTCCCCGGCTGGCTCGGTGCGATCGGGCTCCTGGTGCTCGCCGGGCTGGCGATGATCTGGCTGGCCGTGGCGCTGGGGCTGAAGGCCAAGAGCGTCGAGACCGCGAGCAACACCCCGATGGTCCTGATGCTGCTGCCGCTCCTGAGCAGCGGCTTCGTGCCCACCGACTCGATGCCGACGGTGCTGCGCTGGTTCGCCGAGTACCAACCTTTCACCCCGGTGATCGAGACGCTGCGGGCCCTGCTGTCGGGGACCCCGGTCGGTGCGACGGGACTCGTGGCGGTCGGCTGGTGCGTCGTGATCGCGGGTGCGGGCTACCTGTGGTCGCGCCGGCTCTACGAGCGCGCATCGACGCGCCCGCGGGGCTGACCGCACACCCTGTGAGTGGCGCCGGTCATACGTCATCCGCATGGGTCATCCGGGGCGGGCGCGTCGTCAATAGCCTGACGCCGTGACCATGGTTCCCGCGAGCCGCCACGCCACGGCGGTCGAGGAGATCCTCGCGCACCTGCAGGGTGACGCTGCGCGGACCGTGCTGGTGAGCGGCCTGCCCGGCATCGGGAAGTCGACGACCGTCGGCATGGTCGCGGGACGGCTGGGCCGCACCCGCACGGTGGTGCAACGCGCCGAGGCCGACGACTTGAGCCGCAGCCGCCCGTTCGGGCTGATCTCGGGCCTGCTGGGGATCGAGGCCGCGTACCCGCCGCGGCCCGACACGGCCGACCGGATGGTCGAGGCGGCGGAGAAGCTGTGCGCCGAGGGCCCGGTCCTGCTGAGGCTCAGCCGAGGTGTGCCCGGACGACTCCGTTCGGTCGACACCCGCCGCGCCAGTCGAGGGCCGGCTCGACCCCGACAGCGTGTTCGTCGGACCCTGACGGATTCGTCGGACCTGACGACGGAGACCGAGCTCCATGCGCGCCACCCTGATCGCGACGACCTCGGCGATGGTCCTGCTCGTCCTCGATGACCAACGCCGCCCTCACCGAGAGCCGGAGAGGACCTCGTCATGATCGGGACGGGGCGCGGCGGCCCGTCAACGCCACGATCGGGATGATCGCCAGCGCGCAGGCCCCACCCGCGAGGGCGAGCGTCGGGAACCCGGCCGCGGCGACGACCAGCCCGGACGCCAGACCGGCGCCGGCACCCGAGACGGCGATGCCGACGTCGACGGTCCCCTGTGTCGTCGCCCGGCGTGCCAACGGCACCGAGTCGGTGATGATCGCCGTGCCGCTGACCAGTCCGAGGTTCCACCCCAGGCCCAGCAGCGCCAGCGCGACCGCGAGCAGCACGAGCGAGTCACCGGGTGCCAGTGCGGCCAGCACCCCGGCGACGAGCAGCGTCATCCCCGACGCCACCGCCACCACGACCCGCCCGAACCGGTCGACCAGGAGACCGCTGATCGGCGACGGCAGGAACATCGCCGCGACGTGGATCGCGATCACGAGTCCCGCGGCGCCGAGGCCGCGCCCGTGCGCGGCCATGTGGATCGGCGTCATCGTCATGATCGCGACCATCACCAGCTGCGTCAGGACCATGATCGACGCGCCCAGTACGACGCCGGTCGAGCTCCCGCCGTCGGCTGCGGGGTCGGGAGTGGCGCCGGCTGCGGCGGGCCCGGTCGCCCGTTGCCGCGCCAGGAGCAGCGGGTCCGGGCGCAGCAGCGCCCACAGCACCACCGCCGCGACCGCGTACGCGACCCCGGCCAGCAGGAAGGGCCCGGCCAGGCGCGGGATGCCCCACGCCTGCGCCAACGCGCCCATCGGCGACACCAGGTTGGGCCCCAGCACGCCGCCGAGCGTCGTCGACACCAGGACGACGCTCACCGCGCGACCCCGGCGCGCCGGATCGGCGAGGTCCGCACCGGCGTAGCGGGCCTGCAGGTTCGTCGCCGTCCCCGCGCCGTAGACGAGGAACGCCACGAACAGCAACGGCACGTTCCCGAGGACGGCGGCGACCACGACACCGGCGCACCCCACCGCCCCGACGGCATACCCGGCCGCGAGGCCCGCCCGCCGGCCGAGGCGGTCCGACAGCCGCCCGACGCCGGCCGCCGCGGCCGCGGACCCGATGGTGAACATCGCGGTCGGCAGGCCGGCCCAGCCGGTCGTGTTCAACATGTCCTGCGCCAGGAGCGCCCCGACCGTGATGCCCGCGGCCAGCCCCGCCCCGCTCAGGACCTGGGCGGCGACGAGCACCCGGAGGATGCGCCGCTGCTCCGGGGCTTCGGTGACGATCTCGTCCTCCTGCACGTCGGGTAGTGCGCGGTGCTGCGCGGGCCCGCGTGAGCGTACCTACGCGAACGGCCGCTCAGACGTCCGCGGCGTAGGTCTCGCCCGCCCGTTCCCGCAGCGCGAGGAGACCGTGAAGACCTCCCAGGGCCCGACGACGTCGAGCTCCTCCGCGCCGTCGAACAGCAGGACTCCGATGGTGCTCACGGGCTCGTCCCATCGCGTCGGCGACGCGGCGTCCAGATCTCCGGTGCTCAGGGTCTCCGGTGCTCAGAGCTCGGCGGCGGCCGGGATGATCTCGCGGCCGAACCGCTGGATCCTCTCGATCTCCCAGACACCCGGCAGCTTGCCCTGGATGGAGTCGACGCCCAGCGCCGCGAGACCGCGCAGCGTCGCCAGGAACTCGTCGGCACCCGCCCTGCCGTCGCCCAGCTCCAGGGTGACCTGCACGGTCTTCTCGATCGAGTCGTAGTCGCGGCCCTCGGTCTCGCAGTGCCCGCGCAGAACGGCGAGCTTGTGCTCGAGCGCGGGGCTGTTGATCACGTTGCAGGCGTCGGCGTACCTGGCGACGAGCCGCAGCGTCTTCTTCTCGCCGCCGCCACCGATGAGGATCCGCGGCCGGTGCAGCGGGGCGGGCACGTTGAGGGTGCGGCCGAGGCGGTAGTGCTTCCCCTCGTAGGGGCCGTCGTCGTCGGGGTCCCACATCTGCCGGCAGATCTGCACGGTCTCCTCGAGCATCTCGAACCGCTGCGCGAGTGGCGGGAAGTCGAGCCCCAGGCCGGCGGACTCCTCGGCGTTCCAGGCGGCGCCGACGCCGAGCCAGGCCCGTCCGCCGGAGAGGACGTCGAGGGTGCTGACGAGCTTGGCCAGCAATCCGGGCGCCCGGTAGCTGACAGCCGTGACCCAGGCCAGCAGTTCGACGCGGCTGGTTCGGGCCGCGATGAAGCCGAGGGTCGTGTACGCCTCGAGCATGTCGTGCTCGGGTGGGCCGTGGACCGCGATCTGCCAGACGTGGTCCATGACGCTGACCCGCGCGAACCCGGCCTCTTCGGCCGCGACGACGATGCGGGTGAGGTCGTCGGCGAGGGCGCCGGGACCGTTCGGGTAGGTGAGGTCCGAGAGGTGCAGACCGATCTCCATGCCCTCACGCTAGACCTGGCGGGCCGGCGAGCAGGCACACCCGCAGCGCGCGCTCTGGGCTTCACCGCCCGGGGACGGAAGGCTGTCGGTGACGTCGCGGGCCGGGGAGGGAGCCGAGGATGGTCGGGCAGGACGCCGTCGGTGGTTCCGTCCACCCGGGACGACGCCGTCTGAAGCAGGTCGCCATCGCCGCGGTGCTGGTCCTGTTCGTCGTCGAGCTCGTCCTGGGCTGGTCGTCGCTGTCGAAGGCGTTCGCACAGCTACGGGCCCCGCGGGTGGAGCCGCTGGTCTTCGCGCTGCTGGCGGAGCTGGGTGTGATGGGCGCCTACGCGCGCATGCAGCGGCACCTGCTCCGCTCGGCGGGGTTGACGGTGTCGGTCCGCAGGCACCTGGCGCTCGCGTACGCGGCGCACTCACTCAGCGTCACGCTGCCCGGCGGCACCGCGTTCTCCACCCGCTACAACTACCGGCAGCTGATGCGGTTCGGCGCCACCCCGGTCGTCGCGGCGTGGTGCATCGCGCTGTCGGGGATCCTGTCTGCCACGGCGCTCGCGGTCGTGACGGCGGTCGGTGCGTTCACCGCCGGCGACGGTGTGCAGTGGCGCTCGCTCGTCGGGTTGGGGATCGCGCTGGTCCTCGTCGTCGTCGGGCTCCGGTACGTGGCGCACGGGACCGACCGGCTCGACCGGGCGACGCGGGCCGCGGTCGCGGCCGTGAACAGGGTGCGCCGCAAGCCGCCCACCCAGGACCTGGAGCGGGTCCGTGACCTGGAGAGCCAGCTCGGCGCGGCCCGGCTCACCCCGGGGCACGGCGCCGCGGCGGCGGTCTTCGCCCTGCTGAACTGGGGCCTCGACGCGCTCTGCCTGTGGATGTGCATCCGCGCCGTCACCGACCTGCCGGTCAACCCCGCCCAGGTCCTGCTGGCCTACTGCGCGGGCATGGCCGCGGGCTCCATCACGATCATCCCCGGCGGCCTGGGGATCATCGACAGCGCACTGGTCCTCGGGCTGGTCACGGCCGGCATCGCGGCGCCCACTGCCATCGCGGCCGTCGTCCTCTACCGGATCATCAGCTTCGGGTTCGTGATCGGGGCGGGCTGGATCGTGTGGCTGCTGGTGCGTCGCCACGTCGCGCGTGACGGCGGCGACCCCTGACATCCGTGGACCGATCCGTCACGGAGCCGACGCCGACGGCCTGGGGGAGGTGTGGAGCCCCCGGACACCCCGAGGCCAGCCGGGCCCGATGCGGGTGGAGACCGCGAGAAGGCGATCCCGGGGAGGAAGCCGAGGAGAATCTGCTTCGTGTTCGTAGCTCGACCCTGATCCCCCGCCCGGACCGGAACGTCCGCCATCACACTCGGACAGTCGTCGCGGCCCGCCCGCGAGAAGCGAGCGCAATGGCGGATGTTCCACGGGACCGGAAGGGGCAACGTCGGTGTCATCGCGGAACCGGCCCGGCTCCGCACCGGAAAGGACCTGATCATGAGCACCACCCACACCAACGCCCCCGAGTACACCTCCTCGGTCGCCGAGACCGCCCTCGGGCCGGTCGAGTACGCCGTCGTCGGCACCGGCGTCCCGGTCCTCGTCGTCCACGGCACTCCCGGCGGCATCGACGCCGCCGCGCTGATGGCGCGGATCCTGCCCCGCGACCGGGTCTCCGCGATCCTGGTCTCCCGGCCCGGCTACCTCGGCACCCCGCTCGGCTCCGGCGCCACCATCGACGAGCAGGCCGACCTGCTCGCCGCGCTGCTGGACCACCTCGGGATCGAGCGGGCGGGCGTCTACACCTGGTCCGGCGGCGGCCCCGCCGGCTACCGCTTCGCCGTCCGCCACCCCGAGCGCGTCACCGTCCTCGTCGCCAACGCCGCCTGCAGCGCGGCCTACGAACTGCCCCAGCAGGACCTCGCCACCCGGCTGATGTTCACCACCGCTCCCGGGCAGTGGCTCCTGCGGGTCCTGGCCGCCCACCAGCCCAAGCAGTACATCGCGGGCGCACTCGCCGGCGAGGGCGACCTGACCAAGGAGCAGCTGGCCGCCCGCACCGAGGAGGTCTTCGCCGACCCCGCCAAGCGACGGTTCGTCGTCGACCTGGGTCCCACCGCCTCTCCGGACAGGTCCCGCCGCACCGGCTACGACAACGACCTCGCCCAGTTCGCCGCCATCACGTCCCTGGGGCTGGAGAAGATCACCGCGCCCACCCTCGTCGTCCAGGGCACCTCCGACAGCGACCTGCCGCCCGCGCAGAGCTACGCCGCCGCCGACGCCATCCCCGGCGCCGAGCTGCTCACCCTCGACACGGGCACGCACCTCGCGCTCTACACCCACCCGGACGCCGCCGCGGCCCAGGCACGCGTCGTCGACTTCCTGCTGGCAGGTGGTCGCCGCTGACCCGCGTCGCCGCCGACGCCCGCGCCTCCCTCCTCCGGGTCCGGGCAGCCCGGCCGCCTGCGGTTAGGCTCACGTCCCCTGGCTGGAGGTCCGATGGCCGCACGTTTCGCCGAGCTCGACTGGCGGCCCACCCCGATGGGCGACCTGCTGCTCCGCCGACGGTGGGATCCCGCCGTCGCCACGGAGGTCCTGGAGGTCAAGCTCGGGGACGAGTTCCTGATGTCCAGCATGTTCACCGTGGCCGAGGAGGAGATGGCGCGCCTCGCCCTCGCCGGGCTCGCGGCGCGGGTCGGCGACCCGGGCGGCCTGGACGTGGTGGTCGGCGGCCTCGGCCTCGGCTACACCGCCCTGACGGTGCTGGAGGATCCCGGCGTGCGGTCCCTGACCGTGGTCGAGGCGCTGGAGCCGGTGATCGAGTGGCACCGCGACGGGCTGATCCCCGCGGGCCGCACCCTGACCAACGACCCCCGCTGCACGCTGGTGCAGGGCGACTTCTTCGCGATGGTCCGCTCCGGTGACGGCCTCGACCCGACGAGCCCGGGACGGCGCTTCCACGCCCTCGTCGTCGACATCGACCACTCCCCGCGGCACCTGCTCCACCCGAGTCACTCCGACCTGTACGAGCCGCCGGGGCTGCACCGTGTCGCGGAGCTGCTGCACCCGGGAGGCGTCTTCGCCCTCTGGTCCAACGACCCCCCGGACGACGCCTTCACCCGCGTGCTCGGCGAGGTCTTCGCGACGGCCCACGCCGAGGTGGTCCGCTTCCCGAACCTCCTGCAGGACAGGGAGTCGACCAACACCGTCTACGTCGCGACGATCTGAGCGACCGGCCGTGTGACGCGATGGCGACACAGCCGCCGGCGAGCCGCCGACCGGCCTCGGCACGCGCGCCACCGCCCGAGTCGTCGACTCAGTCCTGCGAAGAGTCGACAGCCGCCAGCTTGACCTGCAGCTCCGGGTGAGCGGTGAACACTGCGACCTGCAGCTCGGCTACGAGTCGCTGGGTGGGGTGGTCGACATCGACCCCGAAAGCGTCGCGGATACGCGTGAGCCGGTACTTCAGAGTGTTTCGGTGCACGTAGAGGGTCCGGGCGGCGGCGGTGAGGTCGCCACCGGCGTCGAAGAACGCACGCAGGCTCGGCAGGTACTCCGTGCCGCGGTCGCGGTCGCTCACGACCATGCCGGCGATCCCACCCTGGAGGAGCCGGGGGCGTTCGAGGACGATCTCGGTGAGTTCCGACATGATCGCGTCCGCGATCGAGTCCTCGAAGGAGACGACGCGGCGCTGCTCGTCGAGGAGCGGAAGGTTCAACAGCCGGTCGAGGTCACGGCGCGCCTCGCTGATCTGGTCGGGGTCGGCGATCTCGCCGCTGACGGCGGCTCGTAGATCGGTGCGGAGCTGACGGCTCGCCTGACCGACGATCTCGGTGGCCAGCGCGACCGTCTCGTTGGTGGAGAGGCTGTCGAGCGACGGGACCAGGGCGTAGACGCGGCCGGTGCAGGAGGTGACCGCGCCGCGGCGGTGCGAGGCTTCGACCCGCAGCGCGACCAGGTCCTCGAGTGGGCGCAGGGCGACCTGGTCGTCGGACCGGGCCCGGGGGCCGACGTGCTCGCGGGCGAAGGAGACCAGGCGGAACGGGACCCCCTCGATCCCGAGACGCGTGGCGACGGTCTGCGGGCTGCCGCGTCCGGAGAGGGCGTTGCGCAGCAGGTCGCTGCGGAGCCGGCGGTCGAGGTCCTCACTGATCCGGGACCGCAGCAGCTGGAGAGCCGCGACGCGGGCGATCTCTGCCAGCAGGTCCTCCGACTGCTGGTCCAGTTCGCGCTTGGTCTGGGCGACCCAGATGTAGCCGAGGATGTCGGTACCCCCACGAATGGCCGTGACCAGGCGCGTTGCGCCGTCCGGCGGGACCACCCGTACAGGACGCAGGCTCTGGCGGACCCGCGGCAGGATGCCGGTCGACTCACACCAGGCGATGAACTCCTTCGGCGGACGTCGCTGCAGGATGGACTGCTGACGGATCTCGTCGATCGGGTCGCCCAGGCTGGAGAAGGCGATGACCTCCATACGGTCGTCGTCGATGATCACAGGACCCTCGAGGGTCGCGGCGGCGGCGTTGGCGAGCGCGAAGAGGTCGCCGAACGCCACCCCACGTTCGTCGGCGACGCTGGCCGAGGCCGCGGAGATGGACCGTCGGGCGAGCACGTGCAGCTGGTCCCAGGACAGCTCCGGCGCGATCGCCAGGACCGTGGAGTCGCATTCGGCCGCCAGTACGCGCAGATGGCCGCGCTCCGGATCGTCGCGGACCTTGAACGCGACGGTGATGTCGGGCCCGAGGCGCTTGAGCAGCGGCTCCACGTCCGGATCGTCGACACGGACGCCGATGGCGAGAACGAGGTCTCCCGCCCCGGCCTGGGCCGCGGTGGAGGTGTCATGGATGAGGACGGCGACGACCGGGATGTCGAGACCGGCAGGGGCATGGACCACGTCGACGTACTCGCCGCCGACCAGTCCCAGGAACATGTCGAGGCTGAGAGCGTCCGGACCCGAGGGGTGGGCCATACGGTTCTCCCTCCGTCGCGCTCAGGTCATGCTCTGCGCCCCGTCGACGCCAGTGTCGATGGAAGAATGTGACGGGACGTCCCGCAGTCGTTGCGTCCCTGTGAAGCCGGCGAAGATGTGAGCGTAGACCGACACGGCTGTCACCAGGGAGTCCACGTCGACGTACTCGTCGACGGTGTGCGCCACGTCGAGCTTCCCCGGCCCGAACACGACGGCGGGAATGCCGAGCTGGTTGCGCATGAAGCGGGCGTCGGTGGTGAACGGGAGACCGGTGATGCCCGGGAGCCTTCCGGTCATCGCCCGGTAGGAGTCGGCGACTGTACCGACGAACGGGTGACCGGCGTCGATCTCGGACGGCTCGCAGAACATGTCGACCACCAGCTCGTAGTCCGTCCCCCGGGACAGGCCGAGCGAGGCGATCCGATCGACCACTCCCCGCACGACGCTCTGCTGCGTGTCACCGGGCAGCACGCGCCGGTCGATCTGCAGCTCGCACTCCTCGGGGACGACGTTCGGGCCACTGCCTCCGCGGATGACGCCGACGTTGCAGGTGGTGGTGCCGAGCAGCGGGTGGGGCGTCTGCGGGAACTCGTTGTCGTGCAGCACCTGGGCGATCGCGGCTGCGGTGATGATGGCGCTGCGTCCCTTGGAGGGTTCACTGCCGTGCGCGGGGACGCCGCGAGTGGTGACGCGGGCGAACATGAGTCCGCGTTCTGCCAGGCACAGCTGCAGTCCGGTCGGTTCGGGGTCGAGGCAGGCGTCAGCGGCGATGAGGCCCTTCTCGAGCAGGACCGCGGTGCCGTGCGCACCGCCGAGCTCCTCGTCGGCGACAAGATGGAACGCGACCTCACACGGCAGCTCCAGCCCGAGCGACCGGCACACCTGCAGCGCGGTGATCGCGCCGGCGATCCCGCCCTTCATGTCGGCGGAGCCGCGGCCGTAGAGCCGTCCGTCGTGGACCTCGCCGCCGAACGGGTCGTGGCGCCACCCGTCGGGCCGGACGGGGACGGTGTCGACGTGCCCGTTCACCAGCAGTACCGGCTTGCCGCTGACGGCGCCGTCCCCGGTGGCGACCAGCAGGCTCTGCCGGCCCGGCGCCGGCTCGATGATCCGGCCGTCACCGAGGCCGATCGTCCTGAAGAGATCCCGGAGATAGGCGATGACGTCGCTCTCGTGGCCGGGTGGGTTCTCGGACCGGAGGCGGACGAGGTCGCGGGTGAGCGACACGACGACGTCGACGTCCACCGCCGCACGGATCTCACGGGCGAGTGGCCTCATCGGAGTTCCTCCACGTCGTGCCGGTCGAGGAAGCCGGCGGCAACGAGGCGGCCGAGGAAGGTGACCAGCCGAGGGTTCGCGGCGAGAGGTGCGGCGAGCTGCTCCCGCGCACCCACGAGGTCGCCCGATCGCGCGAGGAGGACTCCTCGCCAGAACTCGGCCTCGGGGTTGCCGGCCAGCACCTCCGCTGCGGCGGCGAGACCGTCGAGGGCGCGGTCGAGATCACCGGGCCGGGGTTCGTGGAAGGGGCCGACCATCAGCCCCGGCGCGAACATCGTCCCGGAGACAGCGTCGAACGCGCGGCGACAGCGCAGCAGCCGCCGTAGCTCGCGGACCGGGTCGGGATGGTCCTCCACCCGCAGGTCGACGGGCTTGTGGTTCCACGGGTCGTCGACGCGTTCGCCGCCGACGACGAGCAGCGCGGCGCCCTGGCGTCCACGGATGTCGCCGCCGGCGAGCTCGGCCGCCTCCAGGGAGCTCATGACGCGTTCTGCGAGGTCGCCCGGGCTGCGGATGTAGGACTCGAGCATCGCGGGCAGGACGTCGTCGTTGTCGAGCATGTTGCCCTGCACCGCGACCGGTCCGTGGACCAGGCCGCCGGAGACTCCGATGCACGAGTCACCCGTCCAGGTCGCCGCGTCCCCGACGGCGCCCACCAGCCCGACCTGACGGACCTGCGGATGTGGGTCGTCGGCACGGAGACGTTCGAGGACCTCGGCTGCGGTGGCTCCGCCGTCGAGCAGCTCCATGCCCCTGCCGCCGTACCTGCCGTCGACGAATGCCTGCGTCGCGATCGCCCCGACACCCGGCCGTGCCCAGGTCACACCCGCTCCGGGCGCGAAGAAATGGGACTCGCACGCCACCGCGAGCTGCCCGGTCGCGTCGTCGCGGGCGACGATCGAGTACGTCATCGGACACCCTCGACGAGCCCTGCGTGGAAGTGCGCGACGGCCGCCGCGGTGGCCACGGGGTCCTCGAGCATCGGCAGGTGGCCGATGTCGGTCATCGTGTGCAGGTCGCCGCCGAGGATGCCCGCCAGCTCGGCGGCCATCTCCACCGGGCAGGTCGGGTCGTGGGTGCCGACGAACACGCGTGCAGGAGGTCGGGCGACCCGGCGGGCCACTGCCTCACCCGCCGGACGGGAGTCGGCGAGTCCGAAGGTCGTCCGCAGCACCTCGACGACGGTGTCCACGTCACGGTCGCCGTCGCGGCCTCCCGACGCGAGCTCCACGAGCTCCCGCGCGGCCTCCGGCCGGCCGGCCGGGCCGAGGATTCCGGCACCGTGACGGACGAACCATTCCCGGACGCCGAGCGCGCGGAGGTCGTGCTCGGTGGCGTCGAGGGCCGGCTCGTCCCAGCCGACCCGCAACGTCGCTCCGAACGCGACGATGCTCGCCACCCGGTCCGGTGATGCGGCAGCCAGCTCCGTGGCGACCGCACCGCCGATCGAACCGCACACCACGTGCGCCTTGTCGACACCGCGGGCATCGAGGACCGCGAGCGCGTCGGCGGCGTAGTCGGCCGGGAGGTAGGGGCCTGCGGCCTCCGACCCGCCGTGTGCCCGGTAGTCCACGGCGAACGCGGGCCGGATGCCGTCGAGGCGCTCGGCGACGGCGGTCCACACAGCGGCGGCGGTGTTGACCGGGTGCAGGTACAGGATCGGCGGCGCCTCCGCCGGGCCCTGCCACTCCAGATAGGACAGCTCGCCGGCGCTGCCCCGTGTGGTGTGACGTTCGCTGTGCACCATTGCTGCTTCTCCCCGACTCGACGGTCCTGCTCAGTGGTTCCTCACCGGCGGCCCCGGGGCCTGCGCGGCCCGACCGGCGGTGATCGCGCTCAGGCGTCCTGCGGGAAGCGCGGGGTGTCCGGAGCGGCGATCGGAGAGGCGTGGAAGTGCCAGATCTTCCACACCGGGTTGCCCCTCCCGTCGTCGCGCCGGTAGACCTCGGTCACGCGGAAGACCAGGGGCTCGGGATCGGGCTCGAGAACGCCGGTCCCCTTGTCGCCGGAGACCTGCGCGCTCCAGTAGGTGGTGAGGTAGGCCAGGTCGCCCTCGGCGTGGACCTTGGGCTCCTCGACGATCTTCATGTCGGAGAGGTTGAAGCCGATCTCGTGCAGGCCCTCCCAGAGCTTCACCTTCTCGTCGACACTGTCGTACTGGTGCCCGTTGAGGTTGAACTGCAGATAGCCCGGGTTCGCGAAGTTCGGGTACATCTTCTCCTCGACGAGGTCGTTGTTCGACTCCAGCCAGGAGTGGTGGACCGCGAGGATCGCCTTGACGTCGTCCGGGTCGTTGATCTTGTCGCTCACGTTGTCTCCCTGTTGGGTGTCGTGCCGTTCGGAGGGGCGCCGGTCGCCCCGAGGCGGCGGGTGTCGCCGTTCAGGTCTGGTCACCGTGCGCGCGCAACCGCGGCAGCACGTCGTCGGCGAACTGGGTGAGGAAGCGCTCCTGGTCGTGGCCGGGGCCGTGGAAGACGAGATGGTCGAGACCCGCATCGAGATAGGGCTTGATCTGAGCGACGGCCTCGTCCGGGTCGGAGGCGACGATCCATCGCCGGGCGACCTGTTCGATCGGGAGCTCGTCGGCGAGGCGCTCCATCTCCTCGGCCGAGTCGACCGTGTGCTTCTGCTCGGCGCTCAGCGACAGCGGCGCCCAGAAGCGACAGTTCTCGAGCGCGACGCGGGGGTCGCGGTCGTAGGAGAACTTGACCTCGATCATGCGATCGATCGCCGCCGGGTCGCGGGACTCCTTCGCGGCCCCCTCGGTCACCGCGGGCATGAGCTTGTCGGTGTAGAGGTCCATCCCCTTGCCCGAGGTGCAGATGATCCCGTCGGCCTCGCGGCCCGCGTAGCGTGCGACCAACGGGCCGCCCGCGGCGATGTAGACCGGCACGGGGACATCGGGACGGTCGTAGATCGACGCGTTGACGAGGCGGTAGTAGTCGCCCTCGAAGTCGACGTTCGTCTCGGCCCACAGCATCCGCATCAACCGGACGGACTCGCGGAGGCGGGCGAAGCGCTCCTTGAACTCCGGCCACTCCATACCCGACACCGCGATCTCGTTGAGCGCCTCACCGGTACCCGCCCCGAGGACGATCCGGTTGTCGTAGAGCAGCGCCAGGGTGCCGAACGTCTGAGCCATGACCGCCGGGTTGTAGCGGAACGTCGGGGTGGTCACCGAGGTCCCGATGCGGACCCTCCGGGTGCGCTCGCCGACCGCCGCCATCCATGTGAGGGCGGACGGGGCATGTCCGCCCTCGTGTCGCCACGGCAGGAAATGGTCCGACACCCACACCGAGTCGAGTCCGAGCTCCTCTGCCCGCACCGCGTACTCCACGAGGTCCCGTGGGCCGAACTGCTCGGCCGAGGCCTTGTAGCCGATCGTCAGGCTCACGAGAGCTGCGGCAGGACGGCGGACGCGGCGAGCTCGATCTCGTCGAGCGCGGTGTCGGCGTTGACCGGGGACAGCACCACGCTCGTCGCGCCGGCCGCGCGCAGCGCACTGATGCGGGCGGCGACCTCGTCGGGGTCCCCGGCCACCGCGAGGGTGTCGATGAACTCCTCGGGGAGCTTGTCCGCCAACGTCTCCGGGCTTCCCTGCAGCAGCTCCGCGATCTGGTCGCCATAGCCGAAGGCGCCGGTCAGCGGATTGTGCGCGCCGACCGCGGCGATGTAGCCGGCCAACGCCGGCCGGACCGCCGCACGGGCCTGTCTGCTGTCCTTCGCCACGCTGAACAGCGCGAACGTCGGGACGAGGTGCTCGCTGCGGCCCGACTCGGCCATTCCGTCACGGATGTGACGCGAGGCCTCCTCGAGGTACCTGGTGCCGGCCAGGACACTCATCACCGTGCCGTCGGCGATCGCACCGGACAGCCGCAGGGACTTGGGACCGAGCACGCCGGTGAGGATCGGGACATGACCGTCGACAGGGTGCGTCGCGGTGACCGACCTGAAGGTGAACTGCTTGCCCTGCATGTCGACCGTCTCCCCGGCCAGCAACGTGCGCACGCTGTTCACGCATTCGCGCAAGGCGGTCAGCGGTGACTTCGCCGTCACACCCATCTGGTCGGTCCAGAACGGGACCCCGTGGCCGATGCCGGGGAGGAACCTGCCCGGATGGGCACGCGCGAGCGTGGCGATCTCCATCGCCGTGACTGCGGGGTGCCTGGCCACGGACGCGGCGATGCCGAGACCGACCGACACCCGTTCGGTCGCCCCGAGAGCCAGGGCCGCGCCCGTGAAGCCGCCGTAGCAGAAGTAGTCCTCGGCGACCCACACCTCGCCGTAGCCCAGTCGCTCCGCGGTGGCCGCGAGCACGGGGATGCGCTCGGGCGGCGTCGACGTCGCGACGAAGACTCCGACTTGGATCGGCACGTTCATGGGGAATCCTCCGGAATCGACGAGCGCCGATCGCACACACCGCGGTCGACGGCGGACCGGGGCGGCGGCGACCCTCTCGGTCGTGGACGAGTCTCGGCGCGGTCGCCCACCCCGACAATTGCCTTTGCGACGAAGTCGGGCCGCAGGCTTCGGCTGATCCGTCAATGGACGCCGGGTCGACCGGCCTCGACGCTGACAGGCATCGGTCACCGAGCCGGCGCATCACCCCCGGAAGCGGACGCCGCGCGCGTTCACACGGCGAGGTGCTGCGTGCGCCGTCGCCACCACCACTGCCGAAGGGCGGATCGTGACTTCGCAACAGCTACCCCCAGGACTCATCGGCGCACGGACGCGGCGCAAGGAGGACCCACGGCTGCTGACCGGTCGCGCCCAGTTCGTCGACGACGTCGTACTCCCCGGGATGCTCGAGGCGGCCGTCCTGCGCAGCCCGCATCCCCATGCCCGCATCAGCAGCATCGACATCAGTGCGGCGCTCACCGTCCCGGGCGTCTTCGCCGTCCTGACCGGCCACGAGGTGCGCGACGCGTGCGCCACCCCGCAACCGGTCGTCTGGCGGATGATCCCCGACCAGCGGATGACCGACCAGTACGCCCTCGCCGTCGACAAGGTCCGCTACGTCGGACAGCCCGTCGCGGTCGTCGCCGCCACCGATCGCTACGTCGCAGAGGACGCGCTCGGACACATCGAGGTCGAGTACGAGGTCCTCGATCCCGTGGTCACACTCGACGACGCCCTCGCCGCGGACGCTCCGCTGCTCTACGAGGACTGGCCGGACAACGTCAGCTGCCGGCAGACCATCCCGAAGGGGGACGCCGCCACCGCCTTCGCCGAGGCCGACGTCGTCGTCACCGAGACCCTCACCTACGGCCGGCAGATGGGGGCGCCGCTCGAGACCCGCGGCGCCGTCATGTCCTGGGATCCGTTCACCGACCACCTCGAGTGCTGGATGTCGACGCAGTCGCCCAACCTCACCCGAGACCTGCTCGGCGAGGTGCTCGGCCTGCCCGTCGACCACATCCGGGTGCGCACACCGCACGTCGGCGGCGGCTTCGGCAACAAGTTCGACTTCTACGCCGAGGAGGTCCTCGCAGCGCTGCTGTCCAAGCGCACCGGACGACCCGTGAAGATCATCGAGGACCGCCTCGAGAGCTTCGTCGCGAACGCCCACTCCCGCGAGCAGCGCATCGAGGTGTCGGTCGCGGCCAAGGCCGACGGCACGATCACCGGCATGCGCGGCACGGTGTGGGCCGTCCTCGGTGGGCAGCTCGCCACGGTCGGCATCGGTCCGTGCTGGCTGTCGATGGCGCTGATGGCAGGGCCCTACGACATCCCCAACGTCGAGGCGACCGTGGTCGGCGTCGTGACCAACCGATCCCCCTACGGCTCGTACCGCGGTTGGGGACAGCCCAAGGCCAACTTCGCCCACGAACGCATCATCGAGAAGCTGGCGCACGAACTCGGCCTGCCCGCGAACGACGTCCGCCGCCGCAATCTCATCCCCGCCGACAAGTTCCCCTACCCGAGCCAGGTCTTCTACTACGACAGCGGCAACTACGCGGACTGTCTCGACATGGCCGAGAACGCCGTCGCCGAGCGTGGCTGGCGGAAGCGCTGCGACGCGGCGTCGAACGAGGGACGCGCGCTGGGGGTCGGGTACTCGTTCCACATCGAGATCAGCGCCCTCGGACCCAGCAAGATCATGAACCAGGCCGGCCTCCAGCACTCGTCGTTCGACGAGGAGGTTGTCCGGATCGACTCGGCCGGTGGCGTGACCGTGCGGACCGGGCTGAGCGCCATGGGGCAGGGCATCGAGACCGCGCTGGCCCAGGTCGCCGCGCACACACTCGGCGTCCCGCTCGACTCGGTCACGGTCCTGCACGGCGACACCCAGACGAACCCGTTCACCGGTTACGGCACCGGCGCCAGTCGCGGGGCGGCCCTGGGAGGCGGAGCACTGCTGCGTGCGAGCACCCGTCTGCGGGACAAGGTCCTGCGCATCGCGGGGCACGTACTGGAGGCCTCACCCGACGATCTCGAGATCGCCGACGGCGTCATCTCGGTCAAGGGCGCCCCCGGCGGGCCGTCGATCACCATGCGCGACATCGGGGACGCCGCCTACCGGCGCCTCGACGGCAAGCTTCCCGACGGCGAGGACCCGACGCTCGAGGAACGCGACGTGCTCGACCCGGACAACGTGGCCTTCTCCTACGGCACGACCGCGGTCCTGGTCGAGGTCGACCGCGAGACCGGGCGCGTCGACGTCCTCGACTACCTGCTCGTGCACGACTGTGGAACGGTCATCAACCCGATGATCGTCGACGGCCAGCTCCACGGGGGCGCCACCCAGGGCATCGGCGGAGCGCTGTACGAGGAGATCGTCTACAGCCCCGAAGGCCAGCCGCTGACCACGACCTTCATGGACTACCTCATCCCGACCGCCACCGAGATCCCGCGCTTCGAGACGCTGCACATGACCACGACCGCCGACCACATCCCCGGCGGATTCAAGGGCATGGGCGAGGCGGGAACCATCGGCGCCGCCTCCGCGATCACCGCGGCCATCGAGGACGCCCTTCCCGACCTCACGCTGCACCTCGCCCGGCTCCCGGTGAGCCCGCCGCGACTCCTCGACGCGATCGACGTCGCGACGGCATCGAAGGAGAACTCATGAAACCCGCCCCTCTCGACCACGTCCGAGCCACCGGCCTGGACCACGCGATCGAGACGCTCGTCGCCGCGGGTGAGGACGCGAAGATCCTCGCCGGCGGACAGAGCCTGGTTCCGCTCCTCGCCATGCGCCTGGCCCAGCCGACGACGCTGGTCGACCTCGGTGGCCTGCGCGAGCTCGACTACATCCGCGACGACGGGGACACCCTCGAGATCGGCGCCATGACACGCAGCCGGACCGTCGAGACGTCGCCCGTTGTCGCAGGCGCGGTGCCGCTGCTCCCGGCGGCTCTGCGGTACGTCGGACACGTCACCATCCGCAACCGGGGCACGATCGGCGGCAGCGCCGCGCACGCCGACCCCGCCGCGGAGGTCCCGTCCGTGCTCCGCGCACTGGACGCCGAGCTCATCGCCTCCGGCCCCCGCGGCCCACGCACCATTGCTGCGCGCGACTTCTTCGACAGCTTCCTGCTCACCACGCTCGAGCCGGACGAAATCCTCACGGCGATCCGCATCCCCCGGCAACCGTCCGGGTCGGTCGTCGCCGTCGAGGAGTTCGCACGCCGGCACGGTGACTTCGCGCTCGTCGCGGTCCTCGGAGCCGCCCACATCGACTCCTCCGGCCGCATCGCCGAGGTCCGGATCAGCATCGCCGGGGCCGCGCCCACACCCGTCCGCGCCGACGCTGCCGAGCGCCTCCTCGTCGGCCGGACCCCGACCCCCGAGCTGGTTCGCGCCGCCGCGGCCGCGGCGTCGGACGCAACCGACCCCGGATCGGACATCCATGCACCGGCCGACTATCGCCGCACCTTGGCGACCGTGCTGACCAGGCGCTGCCTGACCCGCCTCGTCGCCGACACCGAGAGGACCGAAGCCGCATGAGCACGCCCACGCGAACGGGTCGCAACGTCTCGATGACCGTCAACGGCGAGGCGGTCGACCGGCACGTCGATCCTCGCCGGACGTTGTCCGACTTCCTCCGGAAGGACTGCGGCGCGACGGGCGTGCACGTCGGGTGCGAGCACGGCGTGTGCGGCGCCTGCACCGTCCTGCTCGACGGGCGCACCGCGCGCTCCTGCTGCACCCTCGCCGTCCAGGCGGAGGGGTCAGAGATCACGACGGTCGAAGGGCTCGCCGACGGCGGCGAGCTCCACCCACTGCAGGAGGCGTTCTGGAAGCACCATGGACTCCAATGCGGCTTCTGCACACCAGGAATCCTCCTGACGGTCACGGAGTTGCTCGCGGGCAACCCGGACCCCACCGACGACGAGATCCGCGAAGGCATCTCCGGAAACATCTGCCGCTGCACCGGCTACCAGTTCATCGTCGACGCGGTCCGCGACGCTGCGGAGATCCTCCGTGGCACCGGCACCGGCACCGGCACCGGCACCGGCACCGACCCGACTCGATGAGGTTCGATCGTCATCGAGTCGCCACTGCCGGTTCGGGATGAGCCGGAAGGTCAGGTGTCGCACGACAGGAGGCCTGTGCGCTGCGCGCCACTGACGCGACGCTGCGTGCCGTGCCGGAAGTCCCTGGGGCTGCAGCCGTACTCGTCGCGGAAGGCGCGGGCGAACACCGTCGGGTCCGAGAAGCAGTACCGTGCGGCGACGACCGCGATAGGCCGGTCGGGGAACGCGACGAGGTCGGTCCGGGCCTCCTCGAGCCTGCGGTGCCGGATCCACCGCGCGAGGCTGCGCGGCTGGTCGGCGAAGAGCCGGTACAGGCTGCGCAGCGAGAGATGGCAGGCCCGCGCGATCATCCCCGGGCAGAGGCCCGGATCGTCGAGCTTCAGCTCGATCAGGTCGAGCACCTGCCGCACGAGGTCGGACGGGGCACGGAGGTCGACAGCCGCGAGTACGAGCTCGGCCACCCGGTCCGCGACCCGCAGGCCCTCGCTCCCGCCGAGCGGGCCGCTCCGGGTCAGCTCGGTCAAGGCCGTCCTGGCCACGAGCGCGCTCGCGCCGTCGTGCGCCGGCAGGGCGGTGAGCGCCGGGAGCCGCCTCGGGTCCACCGGAACGGCGTCACGTCGCCAGGTGAAGACGTTCATCCGCCAGTCGCCCGCCATGGTCCAGGTGAAAGGGCGGGTGGTGTCGTAGACGACGAAGGAGCCAGGGGGCACGCGCGCGACGCGGCCGTCCTGGTCGAGCTGGACCTCGCCGGCCCGCACGAGCGCGACCTGCAGACGGTCCTCGCCGTGGCGCGCGATGAGCCCAGGCGTGCGGTGGAAGGTCTGTGCGACCGATCGCACGTCCGCCACGAGCAGCGGCCCCACGGCGTGCGACGCGACGTGTCCGCGCACGGCCGGACCGTTCCCGGGCCGGATGTCGAGCGCGACGAACCGGTCCCGGATCAGATCCCGCCAGCCGGGCAGGCCCTCGACCCGCTGTTCCAACCGACACCTCCGTGGGCCGCGCGGCTGTCCGAGGGTAGAGGCCGCGCGGCCCCGGGGTCACCCGCGTGCGGGTGACACGGCGACGGGTTCGCGGTGAGCCTCGTGATGGTTCGCGTTCCTCGGGACGGCAAGGACCTCCCGGGTGCGGGCGTCGACGTCGGCGTCGGAGAGCACACCGTTGTCGGCCAACACGGACTCCAGGGCGGTCAGCCAGTGCTCGTAGTAGCTCCACGGCTCGCCCGCGTTCCCCTCCTCCCACTGCCGGATCGCCTGGATCAGGGAGAGCTGGAACTCACTCCACTCGTACTTGCCGTTGTGATAGGCGGCAACGGCCATCGAGAAGGCCCGCAGCTCCCACGGCTCGGCGAACATCCGCTCGTCCACGTTCCCGCCGGGCAGGTCGCAGACCAGAGCCTCGACCCGCCGCCGCGCGTCGCCCAGCTCGGTCGTGTCGCTGCGCATCAGGGCGTCCCGACCGGACCGACGCCGATCATCGAGTCCCGGGTGACCAGCGCGGCCAGCTCGAACGCGCCGAGGTGCTCCGTGCCCGCGGGGCGCTGGGGCAGCACCCAGTAGCGCAGCTCGGAGCTGGAGTCCCAGATGCGGACCTCGACGTCGTCGGGGACCGGGAAGCCGAAGTCCTCGGCGAGCACCTTCCGCGGCTCGCGCACGATCCGCGAGCGGTAGGCGGGCGCCTTGTACCAGTTCGGCGGCAGACCGAGCACGGGCCACGGGTAGCACGAGCAGAGCGTGCAGACGATGGCGTTGTGCACGGCGTCGGTGTTCTCGACGACCACCATCTCCTCGCCCTGCAACCCGCCGATGCCCATCTCGGCACAGGCGGCAGAGGCGTCGGCGAGCAGCCGGGCCTTGAACTCCGGATCGGTCCACGCACGGGCCACGACCTGCGCACCGAGCTGAGGACCGACCTCGTTCTCGTAGATCTCGGCGAGGCGGTCGATCGCCTCGGTCGTCATGATCCCCTTCTCGATCAACATCGACTCGAGCGCCTTGACCCTGGCCGCGATCTCGGCCTGCGTACGGAGCGGGGTGTCGGTGGGTGCCATCAGCTGTTCTCCTGTCCGGCAAGCGTGAGATAGGGCTCCCACACGTCGAAGTAGACGATGTTGTTCGGCTCGGCGGTCTCCGGTCCCCACAGTTCCTCGGCGGTGAACCGCACCGTGTAGAGGTGCTCCGGAGCCTCCGGGCCGTCGTTGCCCGCGCTGTCCGGATAGATCGCCCCGCCGTGGGCGCCGCTGATCTCGCCGGTCCGGCCGCGGACGTACCGGGCGCGACGGGTGTGCCCGTACGGGCTGTCCGCGATCACGGTGACCCGGTCGCCCACCTTGAACTGCGCGACCTTGTCGGTGGGCCGGTTCGCGGGGGCCCCGCTCTTCACTACGGCGTCGACGAAGGACAGCAGGTCCGGGTCCTCGCGGACGGGCATCGGAGCGTCGGGGTTGTCGAGGTAGAACTGCGTGCGCCGGTCCAGCTCGTCGAGGTCGATCACACCCTTCTGCGCACCGCGGTCCTCGACGACGTGGACCCAGTGCTCGTAGTAGTTGGACAGCAGGTAGTCGGCCGCGTCCATCTTCTCGATGCTGTGCCGGAAGGAGTCGACGCCGAAGAAGCCGGCCCTGAAGCAGTTCGAGAACATCGCGAACGCGGCCTTCTCCCACTCCGCGCGGAACACCGGTTCGTTCTCGACGGTCTGGACCTTGCCCATGCCGTCCGTGCCGCCGAGGTCGAAGACGCCGTTCATGCGGAAGCTCCCGTCGTCTGCCGCGGGGCGGGGAAGCCGCCGCGAGCCTGCTCGTAGGTGTGCGCGACGCGCAGCACGGTCGCGTCGTCGAAATGCCTGCCGACGATCATCAGGCCGGCGGGCAGGCCGTCCACCAGTTCGGTGGGCACGCTGCACGCCGGGTGACCCGTCACGTCGAACGGGGCGGTGTTGGCGATCATCGACAGCGCCGTGTCGAGGTACGTGCCCAGGTCGACGTCCGCGGCCGGCAGCTTTCGCGCGGTGTAGGGCAGGGTCGGCATGACGAGCACGTCGTGGTCCGCGAGCGCCGCGTCGTAGGCCGCGCGCACCTCGGGCACCAGGTTCTGTGCCATCGCGTAGTAGGAGCCGCCACCGACGGCGAAGGTGTGGCGGCCGGACATCGCGACGAGCTTGACCGTCTTGGACAGCTCCGCGCCGCGTTCGGCGCGTCCGCGCCGGTAGTGGGCGATGAGCTCCGGATCGTAGAGCCCGTGCCAGTTCATCCCGTAGGCGTTGCCGTCCACCATCTGGTACGCGGCGCCCTCGGTCGCGATCACGTTCCAGACGTGCATCGCGTCGAGGTGCCACGGAATCGAGACCTCGCTCACCGGCAGTCCGGCCTCGCGCAGCACCTCGACCGCGGCACGCACCGCTGCGTCCACCGCCGGGTCGGAGTTCGGGTGGCCGAACCCCTCGGTGACGACGCCGATCCTCAGTCCTGCCGCCGACTCGGCCAGGGCGGCCGAATGGTCGACCGGATCGATCACGGTCGGCTGGCGCGGGTCGTGCCCGTCCGGACCGGCCAGCACGTCGAGCATCAGTGCGGCGTCGGCGACGGTGCGGGTGATCGGTCCGAGGTGGTCGATCGTGGTCTCGATCGGGAACGCTCCGGTGTACGGGACCAGGCCGAAGGTCGGCTTGTGTCCGACCGTTCCGCAGAACGAGCTGGGGATCCGGACCGAGCCGCCCTGGTCGCCACCGAGGGCCAGGTCGACCTCGCCGGTCGCGACCAGGACCGCGCTGCCGGACGAGGAGCCGCCGGCGTTGCGTGTGGGATCCCAGGGGTTGGCGACCGGCGCAGGCTTCGACGTGAAGCTGCCCCCGGAGAAGCACAGGTCCTCGCACACCGCCTTGCCGGCGATCACCGCGCCCGCGCCGAGAAGGCGCTGGACCGCGGTCGCGTCGCGGGTCGGGACGAAGCCCTCGACCGTCGCGGAACCATTGGTCATCGGGACGCCGGCAACCGCGACGTTGTCCTTGATCGCGACCGTCCGCCCGGCCAGGGGGCCGTCGCTGACCTCACGGATGTCGGTGGTGACGTGCCAGGCGTTGAGCGGGTGCTCGCCCGCCTGCCAGTCCCGCACCGGGGCGGTCGGAGCGGTACGGCGGTAGAGCACCTCGACGGCGTCGGAGGATGCGAAGGTGGCCGTGACGGCGGGGGCGAACTCCGCGAGCTCCGCGCTCGTGAGACCCAGATCGGAGCCGAGTTCGGCGAGCCGCGCGGGATCGGGTGGGGGGACAGCCACAGAGGGCCTCCTGTGATCCGAAGGTGTCGGCCAATCTACGAACGCCTCAGAGACCTGTCAACGGGTCGCGACACATTGACTTGTGTTACGAGGAGGTGACCACGCGGAGATCTGTTCCGACCGCCTCCGCAACGTGCATCCGCTGGCCGACGACCCCGTTCCCGTCGAGCGTGACGGTTCCGCGAGGCAGCTCGAAACGTGCGCCGTGCATGGCGCGGGCCACGGCGCGCGGCTCGTCGGTGCCGGCGAGGACCGCGGACGCGAACCACATCTGGACGCCCTCGAACACGGACTCGCTCAAGGTGGACAGTGGTGGCGCCCACCGCCCGAAGCGCTCCCGGTAGCGACTGCGCAAGGTGGCGTTGCCCTCGGTGTCCAGGGACTCGACGTAGCCCGACACGGCGTGCAGGCCCGCGGTCGCATCCGTGCCGATCCGGGTCAGCGTGGACTCGTCCATGGCCGGGGCAAGAGTGAGACAACGGTGATGCAGGCCGTGCTCATGGCACTGGCGCTGGAAAGCGGCCGCATCCGCGCCGACGAATGTCGACAGCACGACATCGGCCCCCGAGCGCTCGACGGCCTCCACCACCGCGGCGAAGTCCGTCGACCCCAGAGGGACCAGCCGTTCCCCGACGAGCCTGCCGCCCAGCCGGGGCAGGATCTCGTGGGCGGCCGCGTGCGTGCCGCGGGGCCAGCAGTAGTCGTTGCCCGCCAGGAACCACCGGCGCCCGCCCGCGGCATGCATCATCGTCCCGGCGGCGGCGGCGAGCTGGTCGGCCGGGCGCTCGCCGAGCTGGATCCGGAGTCCGCCCCCGACGCCGCCCTCGTTCATCAGCGTCTGGACGAGCAGGACGTCCGAGTCCGCCATCGCTGCGGACACGGCCACGAAGGTGGCGGACGTCGTCGCAACGAGGATCGTGCGACATCCCGCAGTGGCAAGCCGTCGCGCCTCGCGCGCGCCGGTCACCGGATCGGTCTCGTCGTCGCCGACCACGAGCTCGACAGGGTGACCGCGGAGCCCGCCGTCGGCGTTGATCTCCTCCAGGGCGAGCGTGGCCATGTTGTCCGAGGCCGCGGCGAACAGATTGCCCGGGCCGGACTTGGAGGTCAGGAGCCCGAGGGCGGTGTTCTCGCAATGGACGTTGCGCAGGACGTGTCCCCGGCGGCGCAGCAGCCACTCGAGCCCCTGCTGGTCCAGTTCGGACTGCAGGCGCACCCGCGTGCCCCTGCCGTTCGCGGCGAAACGCAGCACGGTCCGACCACGCCACGGTTGGTCGTGCACGATCTCGATCAGCCGACCGGCACGCAGCGCACCGATCCGGCCGAGGATCTCGATGGGTGCACCGTCCGGGTCGAGTGGAGCGCGCAGCGTCACCGCAGCGCCGGGGGCCACCCGGTGACACAGCGCGTCGAACACCCAGCCGGCGCCGGCGCCGGCACCGAACAGACCGAAGACCACGTGCGGCGGCGCAGACACCTCCTCCTGCGTGGTCAGCGTGAGGACGGACATCGAACCCCCGTGGGGTCGGTCGTGTCGAGTAGGAAGAGAGTGATTCTTCCAAGGGCCACGAGCCGGGAGAAGTGCAGAGCGTGCCAGGTTTCAGGCCAGGCGCTCCGAACCCACCTCGTGGGGCAGTGCCCCGTCGACGGACTGCAGGCCGGCACGGAAGACCTGATGGAGGAGGCTCAGCACGTCCCGCGCCGAGCCCGAGGAATCGATCGAGTAGTAGCGGAAACGCCCGTCGCGACGCTCGCTGACCAGACCCGCCACCCGCAGCACCCTGAGGTGCGTCGACACCGCCGTCCGGCCGACACTGGTGATGCGCTCGGCGATCGCACCGGCGCTGCACTCGTCCTCAGCCGCGAGAACACCGAGGATCTCGCGGCGAACGGGATCGGCCAAGGCATCGAACGCCATGTTCGAGTCCATGTCCCGCCTCCCTGACGTGTCATCCACCGCTGACATGATTGGACCATAGCGGACGCTGCGCCCCGCAGTCTGAACATGTCAGCAATGTGAGACACCAGCGACGACCCGCCCCGCCGCCGCCCGGCGCCACCTCATCCGTGCGATCGGCGGTGACGGGACCGTCGTCCGGCGCCGGCTCGTTGCGGGCCTCGGCGCGGCCGGCGGCGGCGAGGGTCCACACCCGGACGACGTTGCCCCCTGTCGGGCGATCGGCGGACAGCAGGGTCGTCCCCGGATCGACAGATCACCGGACAGGGAGGCCGCCCGGGTCAGAGCACTGTGGTGACAGGCGGATCGAGTCCGTCACCACGACCTGGAGGAGCCCACCATGAGCCTGCTCGTGAAGTCCGTCGCCGTCGTTCTCGCCGCCGCCGCGCTCACCGGGCTGGGAGCGGGCGTCGCCTGTGCAGCGACACCGACGGCCGGTCCCGCCGGCACCGTCGACGTGACGGTGACCGACACCCGCCAGCGGGTCGCCGACACCGAGCTCACTCCCGCGCAGGCGCACGGTGGCATCGTCGACTGCCTGGAAGACACCAACCATCTGACGATGAACCTGCACGCCGAAGACGGACCGGCCGCCGACCTCACGATCAACTTCTCGAACACCGACCCCGTCCACGTGGTGGTGACCGAAGACGGCCAGACGATCTGGAGCGCCACGGAGAGCGGTCCGGCGCAGAACGTTCTCGTCCCGCTCCCGTAGTTCTTCAGGCAGACATACTGGCCGGCGTCGTGGGGACGAGGGGAATCGAGCGCTGGCCCCGTCCTGCACGGGGAATCGCTCGTGTGAGCTGCGTTGAACCGGGCCGGCAGAGACCTTCCCCGGTCTGCCCTCGAGGCCTCAGCCCAGGCCGCGGCGGTCCATCCGCGATCCGAGCAGGCGTCCCAGCGCCGGGTGGGCGCCGAGGTCATCCCCGGCGACGACTGCTGATGTGCAGGATTGTATGGTTTCCATTTTACGCAACTATGAAATCTGTGTGTTGACCACCCGACGATGGACGGATCCGGTGAGCAGGCCCCTCTACCAGGCAAAAGCCGAGTTCTTCAAGACTCTCGGACATCCGGTTCGAATCCGGGTTCTGGAGTTGCTGAGCGTCCGCGAACACGGGGTGTCGGAGCTCGTCGCCGAGATCGACATCGAGCCCGCCAACTTGTCACAGCAGTTGGCGGTGCTGCGCCGAGCCGGCCTGGTGACCACTCGACGGGAAGGTTCATCGGTGTACTACTCGGTCACCGGTCCCCGGGTTTCGGAGTTGCTCGCGATCGCCAGGGCCATCCTGACCGGGGTGCTGTCGGGGCAGGCCGAGTTGCTCGACGAGCTCCGCCTGCCGTGATCAGGTACCTGCTCTCCGCGCCTTCGGTCAGGCCGCCCGCCCCGCAGACACCGTCCGGAGCGGACTCGCGGGACGTCGCGTGCTGAGCCTTTGGCGCAAGATCCGGCGAACCGGCCGAGTGGCCGAGCCGCCGCCGTCGGCCGACCGACCGACCCCGCTGACGTCCGAGCTCGCCGGCTCGGTCCAGATCCGCCACGTCGACGCCGGTTCGTGCAACGGCTGCGAGATCGAGATCGGGAGCGCGTTCGGGCCGGTGTACGACGCGGAGCGCTACGGCGCCCGGCTGGTCGCCTCACCCCGCCACGCCGACGCGCTGCTGGTCACGGGTGCGGTGACGAGAAACATGGCCGAGCCGCTGCGCAGGACCTTCGAAGCGGTGTCGGCACCGAAGGTCGTGGTCGCCGTCGGCGACTGCGCCCGCGACTGCGGGGCCTTCACCGGGGCCTACGGCGTCGTCGGCGCGGTACACGACATCGTGCCCGTCGACCTCGAGGTGGCCGGCTGCCCACCGCGCCCGGAGGCGATCGTCGAGGCGTTGCGCACCCTGACCGGTCGATGAACCCGGTCGAATTCGGGCTCGCTGCCGCGGTGGCCGTCGGGCTGGCCGGGACGGTGGCAGCCCTCCTCGTCCCCCGCCCCGCCCGGCCTGGGGTGACCGGGGCGTGCGTCGCCGTGGCCGGGGCACTCGGCCTCACCGCCGGGATCGCCGCGGTCACGGGCGTCACCTGGTCGGTCCACCTCCCGGCCGTCCTGCCGCTGGCCGGGGTGGACCTGGCCGTGGACGGGCTGTCGGGGGTGTTCCTCGCCGTCGCCGGCGCGGTCGCGGTGGCGGCCGGGATCTACGGGATCGGGTACGCCCGCCACGGCCTCGACGGGCGGGCCGTCCAGGCCGCGTTCCCCATGTTCGTCCTGTCCCTGCTGCTGGTGCCCGCCGCCGGTGGGGTCGGCACGTTCGGACTGTGCTGGGAACTGATGGCGCTGTCCTCGCTGATCCTCGTGCTGGCCGAGCACCGGCGCCGGCCCGCGGTCGCCTCGGCAGGCCTCTGGTACGCCGTGATGACCCATCTCGGGTTCGTCGCGATCCTGGTCGGGCTGCTGGTCGCCGCCGGTCCCGCCGACGGCGGCTCCTTCGCCGCCATCCGCGCCGCGGCTCCCGGCCTCCCGCCCGCGGTGGCCGGGCTGGCCTTCATGGCCTGCCTGGTCGGCTTCGGGTCCAAGGCCGGGATCGTGCCGCTGCACGCGTGGCTCCCGCGGGCGCATCCCGAGGCGCCGAGTCACGTGTCCGCGCTGATGTCTGCGGCGATGGTCAACCTCGGCGTCTACGGCGTCGTGCGGGTCGGGATCGACCTGCTCGGCGGCGGACCGCGCTGGTGGTGGCTGCTCACCCTCGCCGTCGGAGCCGTCTCGGCGGTGTACGGGATCCTGCAAGCCGTCGTCGCCGGCGACCTCAAGCGGCTGCTCGGCCACTCCACCACCGAGAACATGGGTCTCGTCCTCGTCGGCGTCGGTGCGTGCGGACTGTTCACCGTCGACGGCGAGGCGGTGCTGGCGGCACTGGCCCTAACCGCAGCCCTGCTGCACGTCATCGGCCACGCCGCGTTCAAGACCCTGCTGTTCCTGTCGGCAGGTTCGGTGCTGCACGCGACCGGCACCCGCGACCTCGACGCCCTCGGCGGGCTCCGCGCCCGGATGCCGGCGACGACGGCGGCGTTCGGCCTCGGCGCGCTCGCCGCGTCGGCGCTCCCGCCGGGAACGGCGTTCGTCAGCGAGTGGCTGCTGCTGCAGTCGCTGGTCCACGGCCTGCCGGCAGCGGGCGTGGTGGCCTCGATCGTCCTGCCGCTGGGGGTGGCGGCCGTGGCGCTGACCGCCGGGCTGGCGGTCGCCACCTTCGTCAAGGCGTTCGGCGTGGGATTCCTCGCCCGCCCGCGAGGCAGTGGTGCGGCCGGCGCGCGCGAGAGCCCGCCGACCATGCTCGCCGGGATGGCGCTGGCTGCAGCCGCGTGTGTCGGGCTGGCGATCGCCCCGATGTTGGTGCTGCCCGCACTCGCACAGGTCGCCGGCACCCTGACCCGCACCGGCCCGCCGGTGTCCGGCGCCGTCACGATCGAGCTCGACGGGGTTGCCGGCGCGATGTCGCCGGTGCTGCTCGCCGCCGCACTGGTGGCCGGCTGCGTTGTGGTCGTCGTACTCGTGAGGGTGTCGGCGGCCCGTCCGGCGCGCCGGGAGACCCGGCTGTGGGACTGCGGCGGCGGCCCGCTGACCGAGCGCATGCAGTACACGGCAACGTCGTTCGCCGAACCGCTGCAACGAGTGTTCGACAACGTCCTGCAGCCGGTCCAGGACATCGAGGTGACCCACCACCGGGAGTCGCAGTACCTCGTGGAGGCCGTGGCCTACCGACGCCGGGTGCCGGACCGGATCGAACGGCGCCTCTACGAGCCGGTGCTCGCCGCCGTCGCGGCGTGGGGGCGGGCCGGACGACGGCTGGCCACCGGCAGCGTCCACCTCTACCTGGGGTTCGGCTTCGCCGTGCTGTGCGGGGCGTTCGTGATGCTCGTGGTGACCCGGTGAACCCGCTCGGCGTCGCCGGTGGGGTCCTGCAGGCCGTCGTGATCGTCGGCGGCGCACCGCTCGTGGTGGGGCTGATGCGCCAGATCCGGGCCCGGCTCGAGGGCAGGGCGGGCGCCGGTGTCGCCCAGCCGTGGCGCGACCTGCGCAAACAGCTGCGCAAACAGCCCGCGTCCCCGCGCGGCACGTCGGAGATCTACCGCTCCGCACCGGTGCTGCTTGTGGCGACGACGCTCGTCGTCGCGGTCGTCGCGCCGTTCGTGACGACCGCGTCGGCGCTGCCGGCGGTGGCCGACCTGTTCGTCGTCGTCGCGCTGCTGGCACTCGGCACGGTCATGATCGCCCTGGCCGGCATCGACACCGGCACTGCGTTCGGCGGGATGGGTGCCAGCCGCGAGGTCACGATCCTCGCGCTCGTCGAACCGACCGTGCTGGTGGCGATCTTCGCTCTGTCGGTGCGGGCCGGCTCGACGAACCTCTCGGCCATCGTCGGATCGGTCCTCGACGATCCCGCCCGGCTCGTCTCACCGGCGAGCCTGCTCGCTGCCGTCGCCCTCGTGGTGGTGATCGTCGCCGAGACCGGCCGGTTGCCGGTCGACAACCCGGCCACCCACCTGGAGCTCACGATGGTGCACGAGGCGATGGTGCTGGAGTACGCGGGCCCCGACCTCGCGCTCGTCGAACTCGGCTCAGCGATGCGGCTGTCGGTCTACCTGGGGCTGCTGGCGAACCTGTTCGTCCCGTGGGGGGTCGCCACCGGTCCCGGCGTGGCGGCGCTCGCCGTCGGGGTGGCCGCGTTCGCGGTGAAGGTGACGCTGCTGGCCGCGGCGCTCGCCCTGGCCGAGGTGTTCCTCGCGAAGCTGCGCCTGTTCCGCGTGCCCGAGCTCCTGGCCGGGTCGTTCCTGCTGGCGCTCCTGTCCGTCACCACCGCCTACGTGCTCGTGTGATGGAGGTTCCGGTCTGATGGGTATCGAGATGAGTGGGCTCACCGTGCAGCTGCTCGACATCGCCGCCGGCGCCCTGCTGCTCACGGCCGTGCTCGTGGTGTGGCGCCGCGAGCTGTCGGTCATCCTGCGCGTGTTCGCGCTCCAGGGCGTCGCGCTCGCCGGGCTCGTGGCCGTGCTCGCCTCCGCGCAGCGGTCCGTCGAGCTCGGGCTGGTCGCGCTGGGGTTACTGGTGTTACGGGGCGTCGTGCTGCCGCTGTTGGTACGCCGCAGCCTCGCCGGCGCCGGACCGGTGCGCCGTGAGACCACCCCGATGCTCAACGTCGCCGCGTCCCTGCTCGCCGCGGCCGCACTCACCCTCCTGGCCCTGGCCGTCTCGGTACCGCTGGTGGCGCTCGACCCGTCACCCGCGACACGGGCGGTGCCGGTCGCGGTCGCGGTGGTGCTGATCGGGCTGATGGTGATGGTCACCCGCCGCCACGCCGTCTCCCAGGTCGTCGGGTTCCTGTTGATGGACAACGGGATCACCGCAGTGGCGTTCCTGACCACCGCGGGGATCGGCCTGCTCGTCGAGGCCGGTATCGCGCTGGATGTGCTGCTGGTCGCGGGGGTTCTGCACGTGCTCACCGGGCGGATCCGGGAGACCTTCGGCGACACCGACCTGAGCGCCCTGCGGGAGCTGCACGACTGATGTCCACCCTGCTACTGCTGATCCCCCTCGCCGTCCCGGTGATGGCCGCGGCCATGTACGCGGCGGCCGGATGGCGACGGCCGAGCGCTCCCGTCGCCGTGGTGTCGGCGGTGTTGTGCCTGGCGGCCGCCGTGCTGCTGGCCCGCCTGGTCGTGGACGACGGCCCCGTCATGGTCGCCGGGCTGCTTCGGGTCGACGCGCTCAGCGCGTTCATGCTGATCGTGATCGCGTCGGTCGCCACGATCGTCGCGCTGGCCACCCCGGCCCATCTCGCCACCGAGCTCGCCGCGGGCCGGATCGACCGGCGCGACGCGCGCCGGCACGCCGTCCTGGTCCAGGCGTTCCTCGCAGCGATGACGCTCGCGGTACTGGCCGCCGACCTCGGCGTGGTCTGGGTGGCCGTGGAGGCGACGACGATCGTCACCGCGTTCCTCGTCGGGCAGCGGCGGACCCGGGCGGCCGTCGAGGCCGCGTGGAAGTACGTCGTGATCTGCTCGACCGGGATCGCCCTGGCGCTGCTCGGTCTCGTCGTGCTCAACCAGGCCTCGGCACACTCCGGGACCGGCGCAGGACTCGACTGGGCGGCGCTGGCCGCCGGCGCGTCGGCACTCGACCCGGACGTGACCCGCCTCGCCGTCCTGCTCATCGTCCTGGGGTTCGGCGCGAAAGCCGGCCTCGCCCCGTTGCACGCCTGGCTTCCCGACGCCCACAGCCAGGCCCCTGCCCCGGTGTCGGCGTTGATGTCGGGGGTGCTGTTGTCGGTGTCGTTCTACGCGATCCTGCGGGTCAAGGTCATCGCCGACGGTGCGCTCGGACCGACGTTCGTGCGGGTGCTGCTGCTCGCCGCGGCACTGGCCACACTGCTGGTGTCGGCGTCGCTGCTGATCGCCCAGCGCGACTACAAGCGGATGCTCGCCTACTCCAGCATCGAGCACAGCGGGCTCCTCGCACTCGGCGCCGCGATCGGTGGCCCCCTGGCCTCGGCGGCGGTACTGCTGCACGTGCTGGGCCACGGCCTCGTCAAGAGCGTGCTGTTCGTCGGCGCAGGGCGGATCCTGCAGCTCACCGGCACCAGCCGGATCGACGAGGTCGGCGGGCTCGCGGTGCGCCGCCCCGTGCTCGCCGGCTGCGTCGGCCTCGGAGTGCTCGCGCTGGTGGGGCTGCCCCCGTTCAGCCTGTTCGCCAGCGAGTTCGGGATCGCCCGCGCCGGCTTCGAGGCCTCGCTGGGCTGGCCGACCGCCCTCGCCCTGGTCCTCGTGGTGGTCATCGCGGCGGCGCTGGTCGGCCACACCGGCCGGATGCTGCTCGGAGCGGCGCCCGAACAACCCCTGGTCCCGTGCCCGCCCGCCCGCTCCACGACCGTCGCAATGGTCGGCGGCCTGGCCGCCTGCGCGACAGTCGGGGTGGTGGCCGGGCCGCTCACCACATTGATCGACGCGGCCGCCGCCATCCTCACCGGAGCCTCATGACGACCTTCGCGGAGCCGGCCCCGCCCCGCCGGGCCCGGCTCACCCTGACCCCCGGCGAACTGCCCGGACACGCCGCTGAGCTGCTCGACCAGGGCTTCCGGCTCGCCCTGGTCGGCGGGCACGACGACCGGCCGGCCGGTGGCGGGCTGCGCGTCGTGCACCTGTTCACCGACCCCACCACCGACACCCGCACCGAACTGCACGTTCCGCTGGACCCGGCGACGCCGCATGTGCCCAGCCTCGCGGCCCTGTCCTTCCCAGCCGGCCGCTTCGAGCGCGAGACCCGCGACCTGTTCGGGATCGTCCCCGACGGGCATCCGCTGCCGCGGCGGCTGGTGCGCCACTTCCACTGGCCACGTGGCTGGTACCCGATGCGTTCCGACGCCGGTCCGCCGTCCGCGTTCGGCGACGTCGACGGCCCGTACCCGTTCCGCACCGTCGACGGCGCGGGCGTCTACGAGATCCCCGTCGGTCCGGTGCACGCCGGGATGATCGGCCCGGGCCACTTCCGGTTCTCGGTCGTCGGCGAGACCGTGCTCAAGCTCAAGGCGCGACTGTGGTTCGTGCACCGCGGGATCGAGAAGCACGTCGAGGGCCGCGCCCCCGCCGACGCGCTGCCGATCGCCGAACGGATCAGCGGCGACACCACCGTCGGACACGCCCTCGCGTTCTGCCAGGCCGTCGAGGAGGCGACCGGGGCCCTCGTCGGCGCGGACGCCCGCGTCGTGCGGGCGGTCCTGCTGGAGCTCGAGCGGCTCCACAACCACGCCGCCGACATCGGTGCGCTGTGCAACGACGTGGGGCACGGGATTCTCAACGCCCATGCCCTGCGGGTGAGGGAGCAACTGCTGCGGGTCAACGACCGGGTCTCGGGTCACCGCCTGCTCCGCGGCGCTGTGGTGCTCGGTGGCACGGCGACGGTCCGGCTGCCCGACCCGGCCGAGCTCGCGGGGATCGCCGCCGACGTCGCGGAGATCGTCGACCTCGCGCTCGGACACAGCGTGGTCCGTGACCGATTCGCCGGGACAGCCGCCCTGACCCAGCAGCAGGCGGCCGACCTCGGCACCCTCGGCTACGTCGCGCGGGCCAGCGGCCTGACCGCAGACGCCCGCTTCGACCATCCGACCGTGGCGGGCCTGCCGCGGCACCCGAGTCGGGTGGACGCCCGCGGGGACGTCCTGGCCCGGTTCCTGATCCGCGCCGAGGAGTTCGCCGACTCCGTCGCGATGATCAGCGCACTGGTCGCGCGACCCGCCGCCGCGGCGGCCGACCACGACCAACCGCAGCCCGCTCGCGGCACGGCATCGGGCGTCGGGATCGTCGAGGGCTGGCGCGGCACCATCGTCCATCGCGTGGAACTCGGTCCCGAGGGGACCGTGCGACGCCTCAAGGTCGTCGACCCGAGCTTCCTGAACTGGCCGGCGCTGCCGGTAGCCCTGACCGGCTCGATAGTCCCCGACTTCCCGCTGGTCAACAAGAGCTTCAACCTCTCCTACGCGGGCAACGACCTCTGACAGTTCCGCAGCGGCCCGCAGATCCACGAGGAGCACCAGATGCGGACTCCCGTGAGTATCGGGAGTGCCACGTCCAAGGACGGCCGCATCCCGGGTGCCGGACAGTGAGCGCCGCCAACGGACACGACGGACATCGCCGTCGTCGTCTGCCTCACCCGAACCGAGGTCGCCCGAGTCCGCGCCACGCAACGCCTCCTCGACACACCGCTGAGCCGACCGTTGACCGCGCCGCGATCCGACCGCGGTCGCACGCCTGCGCGCCGAGCGGACTCGACGCTTCGCGAGGTCCAGCGCCACGCCGGGCGCCCGGTCCAGGTGGGCGCGGCGTCGGCGGCCGTCGCAGCCTCGCCGACCTCGCCCTGATCGCCCACCACGGACCGGACTGGTTCCGCAGGACCGGGACCGCCGACCTGCCCGGGACGTTGCCGGTCACCACCGGTGGCGCGCTGCGCAGTCCCGGTGTCGACGAGGTCTGCGCCGGGACGACCGCCCGCGACGCGCTCGACGATCGGGGCTACCCCGTCATGGCCATCGGCCGCGACACCGACCCCGTCGGCCCTCCATCTGTGCAGCGGCGGCTCGCCGACCGTGGACGTACGGCGATGCTCGTGCGCACCGACGGCTCTGGCGTGCTTCTGGCGGGCCGCGCCTGAACCCGCCCGTTCCGGCCACGTTCTCCAGATCGACACCGCCGCTCGCTACGGTGGCGGCCCGAGGACACGGCAGCGGCTGGACTCATTCACGAACGGACGACCGTGCGCGCAAACCCGCCGTTGGCCCGCCGGCTCACCACCACCGACGCGGTGGTCATCGGACTCGGGTCGATGATCGGCGCCGGGGTGTTCGTCGTCTTCGCCCCCGCCGCCGCCGTTGCCGGCACGTGGCTGCTGTTGGGTGTGGCCCTCGCAGCGGTCGTGGCCTACTGCAACGCCACCTCGTCGGCCCAACTCGCGGCGCAGTACCCGACCTCCGGCGGCACGTATGTCTACGGCCGTGAGCGGCTCGGATCCTGGTGGGGATACCTCGCGGGTTGGGCCTTCGTCGTCGGCAAGACCGCCAGCTGCGCGGCGATGGCGCTGGTTCTCGCCGCCTACCTCGTCCCCGTCGGCTGGCAACGGCCGGTCGCCGTCGCCGCGGTCCTCGGGGTGGCCGGGGCGAACCTCCGCGGAGTCACCCGGACCGCGCGACTCACACGGCTGCTCGTCGGGATCGTCCTCGGCGTCCTGGGACTCGTAGTCGCCGCCGGCGTGGTCGCGGCCACCCGTCATCCCCTCGCACCGTTGCTCGCCGACGGGTCGCACGGCGTCGGAATCTACGGGGTCCTCCAGGCCGGCGGACTGCTGTTCTTCGCGTTCGCGGGTTACGCGCGTATCGCCACGCTCGGCGAGGAGGTCATTGCGCCACGACGGACCATTCCCTGCGCGGTCGTGATCGCCCTCGGCCTCACCGTGGTGCTCTACCTGGTCGTCGCCACCGCCACGCTCCTGGCGCTCGGACCGGAGCGCCTGGCCGCCTCGGCCGCCCCACTGGCCGACGTCGTCCAGGTCATCGGCTGGAGTTGGGCCGCCCCGGTCGTCGTCGTCGGCAGTGCGGCAGGCGCCCTGGGCGCATTGCTGGCCCTCGTCGCCGGGATCGGGCGCACGACACTGGCGATGGCTCGCAACGGCGATCTGCCCTCGCCGCTCGCTGCCGTGTCGGACCGGTTCCACGTCCCCCACCGTGCCGAGATCGCGGTGGCGCTCGTGGTCGTCGTGCTCGTGCTGACCGTCGACCTGCGCGGCGCGATCGGCTTCTCCTCGTTCGGCGTGCTCGTCTACTACCTGATCGCGAACATCGCTGCCCACACTCAGTCCGGGGAACATCGCCGGCACCCCCGATGCCTGCACTGGCTGGGGGCGGTGGGGTGCGTGGTGCTGGCCGTCACCCTGCCGTGGCAGTCCGTCGTCGGAGGCGTCGCGGTTCTCGCCGTCGGAGTCGGCCACCGCCTGCTCGCGTCGCGGCTCACGCGCGCTGCACGGACTCGCCTTTCACATCGCGCCGCGTGATCGGGACGTCATTCTGCCCTTCTCCCCTCCACAGGGTGCTCGCCGCCACGACGAGGCCCGGCACAGCGCCAGGCTGCCGGTAAGTCGTCTGGACCGGCGTTCTGCGCTGGATCATGCGCTGCACCCTGCGATTCCACCGTCCACGGGCAGGACGACGCCGGTGAGGTAGGAACCGGCCGGCGACGCCAGGTAGCGGACCGCGCCGACGATGTCGTCCGCGGTTCCGAGCCGCCGGAGCGGGATGGCCTTCTCGATCAGCGCTCGACCGGGACCGGACGCGAGCGCCGCGGCCGTCATGTCGCTCGGGAACGCACCGGGCGCGACCGCGTTGACGAGGACGCCGTCCTGCGCGAGGACCGCGGCGAGGTGGCGGGTCATCATGTGCACAGCGGCCTTGCTGGCCGAGTACGAGTAGTTCTCGAACACCGGTACGCGCAGCCCGTCGACCGACCCGACGTTCACCACCCGTGCCGGACGTCCGGCCGTCGCTGCCCGCCGCAGCGCGGGCAGCAGCGCCGTGGTGAGCTCGAACAGGCCGACCACGTTGGTGCTCAGAACGCGGTCCCAACCCTTGCGGGGGAAGGCCTCGAGCGGGGCGCCCCACGTCACGCCTGCGTTGTTGACCAGTACATCGAGGGTTCCGTCGAACTCCGCGTTGACGGCGTCGACAACTGCGGTGACCCCGTCAGCGGTGCTGACGTCCGCGGGCACCGCGGGGCAGCCGAGCCGTTCGCCGGTGGCCCGGCAGGCCTCGGGTTTGCGGGAGGTCACCAGGACCCGGGCCCCAGCCTCGAGCAGGCCTTCGGCGACCATCTCACCGATCCCCCGGGTCCCACCGGTGACGACGACCGTCCGGCCGTCGACGTCGAACAGGTCCTTCGTCACGCGTCCACCGCCGGGTTCCAGTCCAGGTCGGTGGCCTCCGGCTCGGAACCGACGGCCTGCGCCGCGGCGACGAGCGCCGGGCCGAGCAGGTCGGCCTCTGTCATCCCGTCGACGGGGCAGCAGCGCTGCACCTCGTTCAGGACCCGCGGGGGCGTGTCGGCGACCTCGATCCCGGCATGCTCGGCCCACTTCTGCGTGGAGTTGCGGAAGTACCGGGTCACGGTCGGCGGCACGACCTGGTTCGCCGGGTCGCTCATCGCCTCCTCGAGCGTGATGAACTCGACGCCCGCGGCCGCGTAGCCGGCGAGGACGTCGGCGTAGGCGTCGGCGGCGATCGGGGTGCCGTGGATGAGGGCGATGTGCGGGGGCTGCCGGCCGAACACCTGTTGGGCGGCGGCGGCCTGGTTGCGGAGCGCGTCGACCGCCGTCTCCGCGAACCGGCGCCGCACCCACGCCGCGGCCTCGGTGTCGCCGGCGACCAGGGTGCGCAGGTAGGCCACGAGGAACTGCACGTCGTAGAACCAGTGGGTGATCGGCGCGGGCAGCAGACCGCGGCGGACGAGGTGGGCCTGCACCTGGTCGGTCTTGTCGCGCGTGTCGCCCCACATGTCGAAGGCGTAGCGGAAGTACCGGGTGGGGGCCTTCGCCAACCACGGTTCGAGGATGTCGACGTTGCGGTCGAGGTCGGCGACGTACGACGCGACATCGGTCCAGTTGAGGCTGGCGTGGGAATGGGTGTGCGCCGCGACGTGGTGGCCGCGGTCGGTCCAGCGGTCGAGCGCCGAGAGCCACTCCGGGTGGTCGTCGACCGGCGCGGTCGACGTGAAGGCGTACACCTCGGGGACCCGGTGCTGCTCGAACGCGTCGCACAACCGGCCGAGCACGGCGTCGGGGTCGTAGCCGGGCGGGAAGCCGGCTCCTCTCCACATGAACGGGTCGTCGAGCGTGACGGCGAGTCGCAGTGGCTCCTGCGCACGTCCGCTCTCGTCGCTGAGCGCGGTGGTGGTGTCGGTCATGGCGTCGAGCGTGGAGGAGGCCGCAGGGTCCGGGCGACGCGTCCGGCGCACACCGCCCGGTGTGGTCTCGCCACACCGAGCCGGGCCGTGGGTGGCCCTACGATGCGCCCATGCCGAACTCCGTGACCGGAGCCAGGTCGACGACGCCGTCGCACCCACCCGTCGCGGAGTTCGTCTCCTGGCTCGACGAGCGCGCCGCCCGCCTCGTCGCCGACATGTTCGCCGCCGTCGTCGCCGCCACGCCGTCCGTGGTGCGCGACGACCAGGACGCGCGCCTCCTCCGGGAGGCCCTGAGCTCACACGTCCCGCTGCTGCGGGACGCCGCGCAGTCGGCGACGGCCAGGGTGAGCGTGCAGCTGGGCCGACGCTCTCGAGACCGTCCTCGACCGGCTGTTCCGCTACCTGCGCGCCGCGTGCGCCGCTGCGACCGCGGCCTACGTGCAGGAGTGCGACCTGCTGCGTCAGCGGGACGCCTCCGACCTGCGGGCCGTGACCGCGGAGGTGCTCGCGGGGACCGCGGACCTCGCAGCGGCCGAGGCACGGCTCGGCTACCGCTTCTCCGACACCCACACGGCCTTCGTGATCTGGGCGCCGCACGCGACGTCTGCCGAGCTCGACCGTGGTGTCGCGCGGTTGCGCGCCGTCGCGCGGCCCCGCCAGCTCGTCGCGGTCCCGGACGGTCCCACAGCCGTGCACGGTTGGTTCTCGGGCGGCGAGGTCGACGGCTGGGCACCGGGCACGTCGGGCCTCCGCCTCGCCCTCGGCAGCCCGCAGCAGGGCCTCGCCGGGCTGCGGGCCTCGCACCAGGAGGCGGCCGAGGCGCACCGGATCGCCGCACGGTGGGTCGACGGCACGACGGTCCGGTTCGACGACGTGGTGGTGCTGGCCCTGGCCGACCGCGCCCCCGAGCTCGCCGCGCCATGGGCCTGCGCCCGGCTGGGCGCCCTCGCCGACCCGGCCCACTCCGACCTGCTGCTGACCCTCCAGGTCTGGCTCGCCGAGCTGGGCAGCCCGACCCGGGCGGCACGCCGGCTCACCGTGCACCCCAACACGGTCGTGAAACGGCTGGAGCGGATCGCGGCGCTGCTCCCGGTCCCGTTGGACGCGAGATCGACGGTGCTTCGGGCCGCGGTCGAGCTCGCGCCCCTCACCCGAGGCTGACCACCAGCTTCCCCACGTGCCCACCGTCGAACGACCCGACGAACGTCGGGACGACGCTGTCGAAGCCCTCCACCACGGTCTCGAACGCACGCAGCCGACCCGCGTCGACGTGCGCGCCGAGTTCGGCCTCGCACCGCGCCGCGCGGTCGGTGTGGTCGGCCACGATGAACCCCTCCGCCCGGATGCGTTTCGTCACCAGCAGGCCGAAGTTGCGTGGGCCCGGAGGCCGGACGACGTCGTTGTACCCGGCGATCAGCCCGCACAACGCGATCCGGCCGCGGTTGTTCATCCGGTCGAGCACGGCCTCCATCAGCGGGCCGCCGACGTTCTCGAACAGCGCGTCGACCCCGTCCGGCGTCGCGTCGCGGAGCTGCTCGGCCCAGTCGTCGGCCCGGTGGTCGACGACCGCGTCGACGCCGAGCTCCTCGGTGAGCAGCTCGCACTTGCGCGGCCCGCCCGCACTCGCGACGACACGCGCCCCGGCGAGCCGGGCCAGCTGGACCGCGGCCGAGCCCACCGCGCCCGCGGCGGCGGACACGAACACCGTCTCGCCTGCCCGCGGCGCGCAGATGTCGCCCATTCCCACCCACGCGGTCAGGCCCGTCATCCCGAGGATGCCGAGCCGGGCCGTCGACGCGTCGGGCAGCCGCTCCCACCGCGCCGGGTCCTCGATCAGCACCTCCTCCTGCCACCCGGTGAACCCGCGGACCACATCCCCCGCAGCGAGGTCCGGGTGCCGGGACTCCTCGACCACCGCGATGCCCAGAGCGCGGACGACCTCACCCACACCGACCGGCGGGAGGTAGCTCGGGCGGTCGTCGAGCCAGCCGCGGATCGCCGGGTCGATGCTGAGGTGCCGGGTCCGGGCCCGGACCCCGCCCGCCGGGCAGGGCCGACGGGCGACCTCGACCCGTGCGAAGTCGGAGTCCCGGGCCCGGCCGTGCGGCCGCTGGGCGAGAACGACGGAAAGAGGCACGCCCTCACGCTGTCGGTGACGCCGACGCCCGACCATGGTGCGCGGCACCACCGTGCGGTGGCGGCCGGGCACCTGGGCGGTGCATCCCGCCCGACCTAGCGTCCGACGGATGCCGGACACCGTGGTCTCACTCTTCGACGCGCACGTCAGCGCCCAGCCGGACGCCGTCGCCCTCTCCTCGGGCGACGGATCCGTGCGCTGGACCCGGCGCGAGTACGCCGCGAAGGCGGCCCGGCTCGCGTCGGCGTTCAGCGCCCTCGGGGTCCGTCCCGGGGACACCGTCGCGCTCCTGATCGGGAACCGGCCGCAGTGGCAGCTCAGCGACCTCGCGGCGCTGCTGGTGGGCGCCACACCGTTCTCCCTGTACACCACCGCGCCCCCGGCGGAGTCGGCCGAGCTCGCCGTCCGGGCGCGCGTCCGGCTCGTCGTCGCCGACCCCGGACTGGTGCACGACGACCACATCCCGGCCGGCGTCCCGGTCGTCACCGTCGACGAGCTGGACCGGCTGCCCACCGACTCCTCGTTCACGATCCACGAACCGGGGCCCGACGACGTCGCGACCCTCATCTTCACCTCGGGCACGACCGGCAGGCCGAAGGGCGTGGAGCTCACCCACGCCGCGATCGTCTTCCAGCTCCGCGCCCTGGACTCGATCGTCCGGCTGGACGGCGGCGCGACGGTGTCCTACCTCCCCCACGCCCACATCGTCGACCGGGTCGTCGGCCACTACGCCGGACTGGTCGGCGGGACGAGCGTGACGACCGTCGCCGACCCGGCCACCCTTTTCGACGTCCTGCAGCGGGTCCGGCCGCGGCTGTTCACCTCCGTCCCTCGGATCTGGCAGCGCGTCGAACGGCTCATGCGCGCCATGCTCCGCGACGGTGCCACGCACAGGCAGCTGGCGTCCCGGTTCGGGCTCGACGGCGCGCATTGGCTGGTCACCGGGTCGGCGCCGCTGCCGGCCTCGACGCACGAGTTCTTCGACTCGGTGGGTCTCCCCCTGCACGACCTCTGGGGCCTGAGCGAGACCACGGCCGTCGCGACCTGGACCGGGCCCGGCGACGCCTTCCGGGACAGGGCCGGGACGGTCGGTCGTCCACTTCCGGGCACCGCGGTCCGGCTCGCCGACGACGGCGAGATCCTGGTGCGCGGCCCCCACCTCGCCCGCGGCTACCTCGACGATCCGCAGGCAACAGCGGCGTCGTTCGTCGACGGGTGGTTCCACACGGGCGATCTCGGGGAGTGGCGGGGCGAGCTCCTCGCGGTCACGGGCCGGAAGAAGGACCTCATCATCACCGCGGGCGGCGAGAACATCTCGCCCAGCCGGGTCGAGGACGTCGTCGCCGAGTCACCCCTGGTCGACCAGGTCCTCGTCGTCGGCGACGGACGGCCGTTCCTCGTCGCCCTCGTGGTCCCGGACTTCGCCGAGCTCGCCCACCACGGTCTGCACGGTCTCCCTGAGGAGGTCGTCGCCGACCCGCGAACCCGCGCACTGCTCGATGCGGTGCTCGACACCGCGAACCAGAAACTCGCCAAGGCCGAACAGGTGCGTGCCCACGCCGTCCTGGCACAGCCCTGGACCAGCGACTCAGGAGAGCTCACCCCGACGCAGAAGCTGCGCCGTCGGACGGTCGAGGAGAGCAATCGTGCCCTCGTCGACCGGCTCTACGCCGCCACCCGTTCACGCGACCGGCACGCCGACAGCACACCTACAGGCTGACCAGGTGCAGAACGTGGCCGACGGGCCTCGTCGCCGCAGCCCGGCAGCCAGGCCGCCTCGAGGCCGAGCTGACGAAGATCTCCTGCGGCGTCAGGTCGATGGCCAGGCGAGCGTGCTCCGCCGACGTGCAAGGCTTGGGCGACAGCGAGCTTCCGGACAACCGGTTGCTGCCGTCATTCCGACGCATTGCTGCATCGAACCCGAACGACGGCCGCAACCTGCGCCTGACCACGAAAGTTGCGCCGATAGGCGGTGGGCGTCGTGCCGACCTCGCGAGCAAAGTGCGCCCGGAGGTTCACCGCCGTCCCGAGGCCGCAGTCTCGTGCCACCTTCGCCACGCTCAGATCCGTCTGCTCGAGCAACCGCATCGCCGCACGGACCCGCTGCACGATCAACCATCGCATCGGCGACATGCCCGTTTCGGCGACGAAACGGCGCGCGAAGGTACGGGGTGCCCAACTGGCGTGCTCCGCCAGCCGTTGGATCGTGAGACGCTCGTCGAGATGCTGCAGAGCCCACTCGCACGTGGCAGAAAGTCCGTCTGACGACATCGCTACCGGCCGCTCGATGAACTGGGCCTGCCCGCCACCTCGGTGCAGAGGGACCACCATCCGGCGGGCGACATGCGCGGCTTCCTCCATCCCGCCGTCGGTGCGAACGAGGTCGATGCAGAGGTCGATTCCAGCCGCAATTCCGGCGCTGGTCCAGACCCCGCGATCTTCCGTGTAGAGGACGTCCGCGTCCACCTCGACGTCCGGATACCGCCGGGCAAGTTCTGCCGCGTGCAGCCAGTGGGTGGTGGCCCGCCGCCCGTCGAGGAGCCCGGCCGCACCGAGGGTGAACGCCCCGGTGCACAGGGACACGACTCGAGCACCGCGGCTCCACGCCGCCCTCAGAGCTACGCCCACCTCTCCGGGCGGCTCCTCGAAGGAAATCAGACCCGGAACGATGACCGTGTCCGCCTCGAGCAGTGCCTCCAGGCCTGCCGCCACCTCGATCTCGAAGCCCAAGTTGGTCTGCACCCGACCGGGCATCACTCCGCACAGCGACAGCTCGTACCTGGCCGGGTCCTCGACCAGGTTGAAGACCTCGAAGGGGACGGACAAGTCGAACGTGACGACGCTCGGCAGCGCTAGAACGACAATCGAGTGCATGAGCTAATTTTGACACCAGCGAGCCACGCTGGGTTTGTCATCGCTGTGCAGCTGACGATCACTCACAGCACACAGCCGCATGAGGATCAGCGGCTCTGCAGTCAGCCGGGACCACCACTGGACTGGTCAGGTCCGACATTCTTCGCGCCTCCGATCCCATTCACTGAGCGAAAGAGCAGCAGCTTCTCAATGACGCGCTGCGGTCCGAGAACTCACATGGCGATGGGTGATCGAGCGACTGTGTGGAAGACCGTCCGCGTGAACCGTGACTCTGCCGGCATCGTTGCCAGGCGGAGAAGTCGCGGCGCCGCGGTCAGGAACCGCCGGCACCCTCAGACGGCGGCCTTCGTGGTGCCGTTGCCGTTGTGCTCGACGACGGGCGCGCT
>NZ_BEGX01000136.1 GCF_002583555.1 Pseudonocardia sp. N23 | reverse complement strand
TGATGCCCTCGATCAGGTCGGTCTCCCGCATGCCGTAGAGCGCGGCCATGGCGAAGCGGCAGGCAAGAACCTTGCCGCCCTCCTTCATGAACGTCTGCAGCTGGTTGTTGTAGGCGAGGTGGCCGGGGAAGGCCTCCGAGCCGACGGTCGGGAA
>NZ_BEGX01000135.1 GCF_002583555.1 Pseudonocardia sp. N23 | reverse complement strand
CGATCCGCTGACCCCGGTGCTGACGCGCCGGTGGCAGCTCGACCGGTCGTGGTCGATCGACACCTACGAGGAGACCGGCGGCTACACGGCGCTGCGTACCGCGCTGGCTGCTCACCCCGACCAGCTGATCACGCTGGTGAAGGACTCCGGGCTGCGTGGCCGCGGTGGCGCCGGGTTCCCGACGGGCATGAAGTGGTCGTTCATCCCGCAGGGTCCGACGGGTGCCGGTGCGAAGCCGAAGTACCTGGTGATCAATGCCGACGAGGGCGAGCCGGGTACGTGCAAGGACATTCCGACGATGATGGCCGACCCGCACTCGTTGATCGAGGGCTGTGTCATCACCAGCTACGCGATCCGTGCGAACTTCTGTGCGATCTATGTCCGTGGTGAGGCGCTGCACTGCATCCGCAGGCTGCGCCAGGCGGTCGTGGAGGCGTATGCGAAGGGCTACCTGGGTGCCGACATCCTGGGTTCCGGGTTCTCCCTCGACATCGTGGTGCACGCTGGTGCGGGTGCCTACATCTGTGGGGAGGAGACGGCGCTGCTCGACTCGCTGGAGGGTCGTCGTGGTCAGCCGCGGCTCAAGCCGCCGTTCCCGGCGACGTCGGGGCTCTACGCGTCGCCGACGGTGGTGAACAATGTGGAGACGATCGCGTCGGTCCCTGACATCGTGTCCGGGGGTAGTGACTGGTTCCGGTTGATGGGCTCGGAGCGCAGCCCCGGTCCGAAGATTTATTCGCTGTCCGGGCATGTGGAGCGGCCGGGTCAGTACGAGGCCCCGCTGGGTGTGACGCTGCGTGAGCTGTTGGAGCTGGCCGGGGGTATGAAGGACGGCGTTCCGCTGAAGTTCTGGACGCCGGGTGGGTCGTCGACGCCGATGTTCACCGCCGAGCACCTGGATGTCCCGCTGGACTTCGAGGGTGCGGCGGCGGCGGGGTCGATGCTGGGTACCACGGCGGTGCAGATCTTCAACGAGACCGTGTCGGTCCCGTGGGCGGTCATGAAGTGGACCGAGTTCTACAAGCACGAGAGCTGTGGCAAGTGCACGCCGTGTCGTGAGGGGACGTACTGGCTCGTCCAGATCCTCGAACGGATGGTGCACGGGCAGGGCACCAGTGAGGA
>NZ_BEGX01000134.1 GCF_002583555.1 Pseudonocardia sp. N23 | reverse complement strand
GTCGCGGGCGGGCTCGTGATCGGCCTGATGGCACGCTTCGGGTCCGAGAAGATCCGCGGCCACGGCATGCCCGAGGCCATCGAGGCGATCCTGATGCGGCGCAGCACCGTCGAGCCGCGGGTGGCCGTCCTCAAACCGATCTCGGCCGCGGTGAGCATCGGTACCGGCGGCCCGTTCGGCGCCGAGGGACCGATCATCATGACCGGCGGCGCGATCGGCTCCATCCTCGCCCAGCACCTGCACCTGTCGGCCGACGAACGCAAGGCGCTCATGGTCTCCGGCGCCGCGGCCGGCATGGCCGC
>NZ_BEGX01000133.1 GCF_002583555.1 Pseudonocardia sp. N23 | reverse complement strand
CTGTGAGTCTGGATCTGGCTGGTCTGGGACTGGCTGGTCAGGATGGGTGTCGGTCGTATCGATCCGGGTGTGACTCTCGAAGCAATTGGCCCCGCTTGCGGGTGTCTTTCCGTTGAATTGTCCGCTCAGATCGGTGCGGCCGGCGCCGTCCGGCCCCACCTCGGTGACCTCATCAGGAGACTGCCCGCCCCTCGGGGCGTGGCCCATCACAGATTTGCCCCGAAGTGAACCTCTTCCCGGACCGGCGCCGGCCGCTCGGCGACCGTGACCATGTCCGCCTCGAAGAGAGGAGCGTCGATCGCCATGGCTATCGTCGCGCATGCCCGCCCGTTCGTCATCGGCGTGGATACCCACGCTTGCAATCACGCCGTCGCGATTCTCGCCTGCCCGACGGGCGAGATCATCGATGAGGCGCAGTTCCCGGCAACGGCGGCAGGCTTGTCACGCGCGGTGTCGTGGGCCGGGCGCCGCACCGGAGGAGACCTGGACGCGCTCTGGGTGATCGAGGGCACCGGCACCTACGGCGCACGCCTTGCCCGCGCCGCAGCAGACACCGGACACACAGTCGTCGAGGCCCCGCGGATGAACGCCCGCGCGAACCGCGGCATCGGCAAGTCCGACCCGCTGGACGCCCGCCGCATCGCCGCAGCAGCACTCCCGCTGCAGCAGACGCAGCTGCGTCACCCGCGCGCTGACGATGGTATCCGCGCCGCCGTGAGGGTCATGCTCGCCTCCCGCGATCACATGAGCACCGAGCGCACAGCGACGATCAACGCGCTCACCGCACTGCTACGCGTGGTCGACCTCGGCATCGATGCCCGCCGCCCGCTCACCCAGGCCCAGATCACCACGATCGCAGCTTGGCGAACCCGCGACGAAGAGCTCGCCACCGCCACCGCCCGTGGCGAAGCGACCCGGCTCGCCAAACGCGTCGCCGAGCTCGACGGCGAGCTCAAGAACATCACCAAACGGGTCACCGACCTGGTTCGACAGAGCCCAGCAGGCGACCTGCTCGACCAGCCCGGCATTGGTCCGGTCACCGCCGCTGTCGCGTTGACCTCGTGGTCGCACCTTGGCCGCATCCGATCCGAAGCCGCGTTCGCCAGCCTCGCGGGGACCAGCCCCATCCCCGCATCATCGGGTAACACCGTCCGGCACCGGATCAACCGCGGTGGTGACCGGCGCCTCAACCGAGCACTCCACATGGCCGTCGTCACCCGCATGCGCATGGACCCGCGAACCCATGCCTACGTCGAGCGCCGCACCGCCGAAGGGCGCACCCTCCGAGAGATCCGTCGCTGCCTCAAGCGCTATCTCGCCCGGGACATCTACCGCCGCCTCAATGCCGCCGCTCAGAACGAACTCGCTGGCGCTTGACAAACATAGGAGATTCAA
>NZ_BEGX01000132.1 GCF_002583555.1 Pseudonocardia sp. N23 | reverse complement strand
GCTTTCTCGCCGCTGCTGATCCCGGGGATGGTGTCGACGTCGATGCTCGGGTCGAGCTGCACCCGGGCGCCCTCGGGGATCGGCGAGCCGGCGCCGTCCATGTTCGAGCCGTCGGTCTTG
>NZ_BEGX01000131.1 GCF_002583555.1 Pseudonocardia sp. N23 | reverse complement strand
GAGCCTCGGCGAGCGAGTCATCGACACAGCGCCCGCGCGCAGCGCCGACCGAGCTCCGGCGAGGGAGTGCGATGAGCGAGCCTCGGCGAGCGAGTCATCGACACAGCGC
>NZ_BEGX01000130.1 GCF_002583555.1 Pseudonocardia sp. N23 | reverse complement strand
GGTCAACGCCGCGATGAAGGCCGCGGCCGAGGGCCCGCTCAAGGGCGTCCTGAAGTACACCGAGGACCCGATCGTGTCGTCGGACATCGTGACCGACCCGCACTCCTGCATCTTCGACGCCGGCCTGACCAAGGTGTCGGGCAACCTGGTGAAGATCGTCGGCTGGTACGACAACGAGTGGGGCTACTCCAACCGGCTCGCCGACATCACCGCGCTCGTCGGCTCCAAGCTGTGAGGTCGCTCGCCGACCTGGTCGAGGAGGGTGTCCGGGGCCGCACCGTCCTGGTCCGCTCGGACCTGAACGTCCCGCTCGACGGCGACCGCATCACCGACGACGGCCG
>NZ_BEGX01000129.1:1508-7456 GCF_002583555.1 Pseudonocardia sp. N23 | reverse complement strand
TTCTTGGCTCCGTCGAGCATGGCGTTGTAGACCTCGGGAGTGGCGATCGGCATGTAACGTTCCTTCGAGAAGTCATCGAATGTGCGCCACTGCCGCCGGGGCAGCGACAGCATTCCTGGTTTGCTGTTCTGGTTGTCAGGCACTCGTTCAAGGAAGGCCGGTCGCTCGTCGTGTGTCGGCCGACGTGGGAGTGTCATTCGCGACGGATCTCCACTCGTCTGTACGCCGATGCCCGCTGGCAGCGGGCCGCGTGCTGCACAGGTGGCGGGTGGACCGGCCTCGTCGCGGCCGACGATTCGTCAGGGGAGTCGATGTTCGGATGTGACCGTCCAGGCGGTCTCCGGCGTGGAGCACAGCACCATCGACTGTGTGGTGGTGTGGCCCGCGTGGTACCGGACGCCGCGCAGAAGCTCACTCGTGGTCACAGCGGTGCCGCTGAACAGAAGACGATTGCTGCGCACCAGGTCGTCGGTGCGGAGGACCTCGTCGAAGCCTTCGGACCATAGCCGCACCTGCAGCGAACCACCCAGGCAGGACAGAGCTGCGGCGGCGATGATCGCCTCCGCCGCGCCCCCGGTGCCCAGCAGCAGATCCACTGAGCTCTCGGACGGCGCAGCGGCGATCGCTCCCGCGATCTCGCCGCCCTGCGGCACGCGGACTCGCGCGCCGGCGCCTCGGATCTCGTTGACGAGCGATTGCCGCGACCGGTTGAGCACGGCAACCTCCACATCCGACATCCGCATACCCTTGGCCGCGGCGACCGCACGCAGGTTCTCCGCCACCGGCCGGGCGATATCGACGACATCGGCGCAGTCGGGTCCGACGGCCAGCATCTCCGCGACTGCGGACGGTGGCGGTGCGTACAGCGAGCCGCGCTCGGCCACGACGATCGCGACGAGCGAGTTCGACACATCCTTAAGCGGCGGCAGCGCACCGCCACCCACACGGATTCCGAGGTCGTACAGCGGTGTGTCGCCGAGACCTGCCTCGTCGCCTGTGCGCAGGACCGATGTGTCGTTCTTCTTGTCCTCGCCGATCACGACGACGCCGCGCATGGGCACCGACATGAGGTGGTCGTGCATAGCGGCGGTGGCCGCGGCCTTGCCGCTGTTCGGCTGGCCGCGCCCCACCCACCGGGCTGCCGCGATCGCGGCAGCCTCGGTCACCTGGACGAGTTCCAGAGCGAGAGCATGGTCAGGCCGTTGGGACGCTCCGGTGGTGCGCCATTCCTGAGTAGTCATCATTCCTCGATCCACGTGGGCGGGCGGAGCCCGAGCAGCGACGAAGGCCCAGGGCGGCCGGCCACTCGGACGTCCCGGCCGCCCCGTAGCGAATCAGGTGCTCAGCGTGCTGCGGCGTTCGCGACCGCGAGCTCGGAAAGCACCTTCTGTGCGGCGGCCCGGTTCTTCTCGTCGCCTCGCCAGGTCTCCAGCGCCGGTCCAACCAGTGCCCGGCCGAACGAGTAGGTGAGCTCCCACGGCAGCGGGTCGAGATGCTGCATCGCCCCGAGGTGTTGAGTCGCCACCTCCGGGCGCTGCCCGCCGGAAAGGAACGCGATGCCCGGTACGGACGCCGGCACGGTAGCGCGCAGCGCCTCGACTGTGGCCGCGGCAACTTCCGCGACCGTGGGGTGCTCCGCGCTACCGGTCCCGGCGACGACCATGTTGGGCTTGAGGACGATGCCGTCGAGCTTCACCTGCATCAGGTCGAGCTCCTCGAACAACGACCTCAGCACGGCCGTCGACACTTGCTGGCAGCGGGCCAGCGAGTGGGTGCCGTCCATCAGCACCTCGGGCTCGACGATGGGCACCAGGCCGCCCTCTTGGCAGAGACCGGCGTAGCGAGCCAGGGCGTGCAGGTTCGCGTGTACGGCGCGATCAGACGGGGTGTTGTCACCGATCGTGATCACTGCGCGCCACTTCGCGAATGTCGCGCCGAGCCGCACGTAGTCTGCGACCCGCTCCCGCAGCCCGTCGAGACCCTCGGTGATGGTCTCGTTCGGCGCTCCTGCCAGCGGCTTCGCCCCGGTGTCGACCTTGATCCCGGCGAGGATGCCGATGTCCCCGAGGTAGTCCGGGAACGTGCGCCCGTTGCTCAGCTTCTGGTGGAAGGTCTCGTCCGCGAGGATCACGCCGCTGATCGAGTCCGCGAGCTGCGGCGTGGTGACGATGAGCTCTCGGTAGACCCTGCGGCTCTCGGCAGTCGGCTCGACGCCGACCTTCTCCAGCCTGGAGGACATCGTCGCGATGCTCTCGTCGGCAGCAAGAATGCCGCGCCTGTCGGACACCAGGGTCCGTGCGATCCTGTTCAGATCTGCCACTTCGTTGCCCTCTCTAGTCGGTTCGGAATCGGCGATCAGGCGATCGCCTCGTGGGTGTCGACCACCGAGGTTTTTCGCGGTCGACTTCGCATACGTGAACTGATCTGTCTCGGTTCGTGGATCGACTCCAGGGCAGGCGCGGGGAGAACCTTGGACGCGGCGGTCTGCACGAGATCCGCCGCATACTCCGGGAGACCTCGTTGCTCGCTCCACGCTGCACAGATGGGCCTGGCGGGCATTTCCTGGTCGACAGCGACCAGGTGTAGCCGTCCATCTGTAAGCTCGGCGCGCACGGCGGAGACGTTCAGTACCGTCACTCGCCGGCTGGTCACGACTGCCTGCTTGATGGCGCTGGTCGATGGCAACTCGATGTAGACCTGTGGTGCCCCCGTCGGCCCCAGCAGACCATCCGTGAACTCCCGGAGCGCGGAGCCGCGCTCGCGTAGGACCAGAGGTTCGGCTGCCAGTTCCGCTACCGTCAACGGAGTGTTCCGCACAGCCCAGGGATGCATCGAGCCGACCACGACGGCCAACTTGTCATCACAGATGTACCGGGTTGCCAAGTCGTCGCGATACTGCTGCCAGCCCTTGCTTCCCGCCTGACCCCAGCCGTCGATGAACGCGAGGTCGATGTCGCTGGACAGGATCAACTGACGCAGTTCGTCGATGCTGCCCGTCTGCACTTCGACCCGTGCTTCACCGAACGAGAACCCCGACCGGTTCAGCCATTCGGGGATCAGGTGTTCGGAGATGGCCGGGGTGCCTGCGACTCGAATCCGTTTGGCTTCGGAGGACCGGGCTCGCGAACCGAACTCGAGGAGCTCCCTCGCTGCCTGCATCACGTTGCGGGCGTACTTGGCGAGAATCTCGCCTTCCTCCGTGAGCTTCGAACCCGTCGGAGAACGTTCGAGCAGCCGAAGACCGAGTCTCCGCTCCATCGCGCTAATCCGGGTGCTCGCGGCCGGCTGGGAGAGGCTGTGCGCCTGCGCTGCCTTCCCCACGCTGCCACAACTCTCCACCGACAGCAGCAAGTCGAGGTCGGCGAGCTGCGGCATCTTGGACGGAAGCACCACTGGTTTGATCCTCTCGCACTTAAACCTTCGGCTCACGGTGCTCTGTGACCCTGGCCAGGGCGGCGGGCATGGTCAAGAGCCTCGACACGAACGCACGTGGCGCGCGTATGAACGGCGTGCATCCGGCGAGTTTGTGGGCTGGCCTGAGATCTGGCGGCCGTGACGGGGCTCACGGTTCCTTTCGTCACGCCGGAGGCGCCATTCGTCGTCGATCAGTCACTCTTCGTCCTGCTCGGCTTGCTCCGCACTCCTGCCGGCCCGGTGATCATGCGCGCGACCGCGATCGTTCCTCGAGCAACGCTGCGGCGCCACCAGGAGCCAAGAAGGCAGGTGGCCGCGGAGTTCCTGGACTCGGGGATGTCGACCAGCCCATTTCAGCCCGCGGGCCAGTACTGATCGGCGAACAGGGTGACGTCGTCGACGACATGTCGCGCTACTCCACGCGCACCACGAGGCCGTCGCGGGACAAGCGTGGCTTTTCGACGTCGGTCTGGCGTGGTTGTAGGTACGAATGCTTCACGACGTGTCCGACCGTCTGGGATGACCGGGGCCGGCCACCCTCTCGGCGCGCTGCCACCGCGGCGGGGTCCATACCGGACCAACCAGGGTGACGCGGCCCGCCCGAATTGCCGAGAACGAACCGCCCGGCGCGGAAATGAGGCCGGGGCCGGCGCGCTGTCCGTTCGCACTCTGGCACTGCCACACGTCGGCGGCTGTGCCGGATCATCGCAGCGAGCCACCCGCAGCGATTGCACAGATTTTGGCGAACTCGTCGGGGTCGAGGCTTGCCCCGCCGACGAGGGCACCGTCGACATCGGGCTGGGCCACGATCTCGCCGATGTTGTCCGACTTCACCGAGCCGCCGTAGAGGACCCGCACCCCGTTAGCGATGGCCTCGCCGTAGAGTTCGCGGACGGTGGTGCGCAGAGCTGCGCTCACCTCCTGGGCATCGTTCGATCCCGCCACGCGGCCGGTGCCGATCGCCCAGATGGGTTCGTAGGCGACCACCAGCGCGGCCGCCTGCTTCGGGGTGATCTTCGCCAAGGCTGCGGTCAGCTGCGAGGTGCAGTGCGCGACGTGATCGCCCCTCTCGCGGATCTCGAGGTTCTCGCCGACGCACAGGATCGGGGGAATATCGTTTGCAAACGCCGCACGGACCTTCGCGTTGACGACCGTGTCGTCCTCGTGGTGGTACTCGCGGCGCTCCGAGTGCCCGACGACGATGTAGCGGCATCCCAGCTTGGACAGCATCGAGCCTGATACCTCGCCGGTGTAGGCGCCCGCCTCGTCTTGCGAGATGTCCTGGGCGCCGTAGGTCATCAGATAGCCGTCGCTCAGGACCATGGTCTGCACGCTGCGGATCGCGGTGAACGGGGGGAGCACCGTGACCTCGACATTGTGGTAGTACCGCTCAGGCAGGCCAAAGGCGAGCTTCTGCAGGAAGGCGATGGCCTCGACGTGGGTGAAGTTCATCTTCCAGTTTCCAGCGATGAACGGCTTGCGGCCGGTCGTCCGGGTCCCGGGTGGCGCAGTGTCGGGCATCCTCGTGTTCCCCTCGCTCGGAGCGGTTGGTCAGTGGTGGTCGATTGAGGGATCAGCGATCGAGGACAGAGAGCCCGGGAAGGGCCTTTCCTTCGAGGTACTCCAGCGACGCACCGCCGCCGGTGGAGATGTGGGAGAAGTGCTTCTCGGGCAACCCCAGCGTCCGCACCGCGGCCGCTGAGTCGCCTCCGCCGACCACGCTGAACGCGCCCTTGCCGGCGAGAGTTGCGGCTGTCTCCTTGATGATGGCCTGCGCCACACCGCGGGTGCCCTCGGCGAAGGGCGATAGCTCGAACACGCCCATCGGGCCGTTCCAGAACACCGTCTTCGCCCCCGCCAGTGCGTCACCGAACACGCGCACCGTCTCGGGACCGACGTCGAGCCCCATCCACCCGACTGGGATGGCGTCGGCTGCGACCGTCCGCACCTGCGCGTCCGCGGCGAACCGATCGGCCGCGACTACGTCAACCGGCAAAACGATCTTGCCCGATTCGAGCAGCTTCCGGGCATTGTCGACCTGGTCAGGTTCCAGCAACGACTTACCGACGCCGTAGCCCTTCGCCGCCAGGAAGGTGAAGCACATCCCGCCACCGACGACGAGCGTGTCCACGCGGGGAAGCAGCGCCTCGATGACGGCGATCTTGTCCGAGACCTTGGAGCCGCCGAGCACGACCGCGTAGGGCCGGTCGGACTTCTCGGTCAGCCGGGCAAGGACGTCGGCCTCCGCCGCGACGAGCGTCCCGGCGTAGGAGGGCAGCCGCTTCGCGACGTCGTAGACCGACGCCTGCTTGCGGTGCACCACGCCGAAGCCGTCGGAGACGAACGCGCCGTTCTCCCCGGTCAGCGCCACGAGCTCGTCGGCCAGCACGCCGCGCTCGGCGTCGTCCTTGCTGGTCTCGCGCGGGTCGAAGCGGACGTTCTCCAACAGGACGATTCTGTGATCGGCCAGTGTGGGAACTGCATCGGGCATCGCCAGAACGACCGACGACCCGAGCAGCTCGGCGAGCCGGGCG
>NZ_BEGX01000129.1:0-1498 GCF_002583555.1 Pseudonocardia sp. N23 | reverse complement strand
GCGAGAACTGCGGGTCCGGACCGTCCTTCGGACGGCCCAGATGCGCGGTGACGATCACACGCGCCCCGGCCCTGGACAGGGCCCAGATCGTCGGGACCGAGGCGCGGATGCGGCCGTCGTCGGTGATGCGGTCGCCGTCGAGCGGGACGTTCAGGTCCGAGCGGACCAGGACGGTGCGGCCCCGGACACCCTCCTCGACCAGGTCGGCGAGCGACCTCACAGCTTGGAGCCGACGAGCGCGGTGATGTCGGCGAGCCGGTTGGAGTAGCCCCACTCGTTGTCGTACCAGCCGACGATCTTCACCAGGTTGCCCGACACCTTGGTCAGGCCGGCGTCGAAGATGCAGGAGTGCGGGTCGGTCACGATGTCCGACGACACGATCGGGTCCTCGGTGTACTTCAGGACGCCCTTGAGCGGGCCCTCGGCCGCGGCCTTCATCGCGGCGTTGACCAGGTTGTCGAGGACCTTCGCCATCGGGGCGAGGCAGTTGGTGGTGCGGGAGGCGTTGGAGACAACGACCTGCGAGCCATCGTTGACGCCCTTGACGATCGTGATGTCCTCGCCGGTGGCCGGCGCGGAGATGACGGCGTGCCGTCGACGATGATGTCCTCGCCGGAGGTGCTGACCTCGTAGGGCAGCCGGCCCAGGATCGAGTCGTACTTCAGCAGGTGCGCGAGCGTCGCGGTGTCGGTGAGGTCGTTCACCGCGACGATCTCGATGTCATTGGTCCCGGCGGTGCGCTGGGCGTCGACCGCCCGCCAGAAGTTGCGGCCGATGCGACCGAAGCCGTTCACGCCAACACGAAGCGTCACGCTCACTCCATCCCTGAACTGGCGGCCGCACCCTGCGGCCGAGAGACTTCCGTCCTGCCGGTCCCCCGGTCACGACTTCACCGGATCATCGGGCAGCAGGCGAGCGTTGGCGGGGCCGGGACTCATCGAGCGGAAGCGCCCATATAGGCGAAAGATCTCAGATCCGGCGTGCGGAACCTCGCTAGCCAAGTCGGTCATTCGAGTTGACCGACCTGTCTAGCGTGATCCCGCACCAGCCTCGGTGATCTCCGCGCCCTCGGCCTTTCGGCCTCGGACCTGCGTCACGCCATCGAAAACTGCTCCCGGCCGGGAGGCCGTAGTGGAATCAGCCGGTCACGGGACCGCAGGCCACAGCCTCGACAACTCCGGGTGGTCATTGTCGATCAGTCGATGGGCCAGGGCGGTCGCCTCGTTCAGGTCGATCTGGTCGAAAGCGGGGTCTCCGGTGGAAAGGCCATCGAATACATCTGCCAACTTCGCCGCCACAGCAGCGGGCAGTCCGCTGTCCGGGCCGACCTTCACATAGCGCAATCGGATCACTTGGGCTGCCTGCAGCATCAAGGTGCTCTGGGCATTCCGTGCGATCGTCGGCTGCCTCGATCGGTGCTCATTCACGCTGGCTCCATCTCAGCTCAGCGGGTGGCGCGCTTCTTGAGCTCGGCCGCCGCGGCGCCGGGGTCAGCGGC
>NZ_BEGX01000128.1:269817-301265 GCF_002583555.1 Pseudonocardia sp. N23 | reverse complement strand
GGCCGACGCAGACAGGGCCGACGCAGACAGGGCCGACGCAGACAGGGCCGACGCCGGGTCGGCGCCGTCCGCCGGGGCCGGAGCCGTGATCGAGGCAGCGGGGATCGTCGCGGCGGCAGCGGCCACGCGCACCGGGGACGACGACGCGCCGCGGCTGTCGGTCGTGGGGGGCAAGGAGCCGCAGCAGTCCGCCGCGTCGGGCACGGAAGGCGCCACGCCCGTCCGGTTCCGCGTCACGGGCCGCGACGGCGAGGTGGTCGGCGGGGCCACGGTCCGGCTGCTCGACGGCCGCGGCCAGGAGCTCGCCGAGGCCACCGCGGCCGACGACGGGCGTGGTGCGCTCGCCGGGTCCCGCGACGGCGGTGCGGACGGCTATGTCGTCGTCGCCACGGCGCCGGGGCACCAGCCCACCGTCACGACGATCGCGGACGACGCGTCCTCCGACGAGGTGGCGCTCGTGCTCGCGACGTCGTCGGCGGTGGCAGGCCGGGTCCGCGACGCGGCGGGACGTCCCGTCGGCGGGGCGTCCGTCGCGCTGATCGAGGACGGCGAGGTCGTCGACTCCACCCGGACGGCCGCGACGGGCGACTACCGGATCGGAGACCTACCGACCGGCGAGTACACGGTCGCGGTGACGGCTCCACGGCACGACCCGGTGGCGGTGCCGGTCCGGGTCGAGCCGGGTGCGACGGCGACGCACGACGTCGTGCTCGAGCCGGTCCCCGCGACGTCGGACCGGTGAGCGGGATGGCGGGGGTCGGCAGCGGGGCGCAGCATGTCGAGGGCAGGCTCGCGGGTGCCCGCGGCGTCGAGCTCTACTGGCAGGGCACCGAGCCGGCCGCGCCGACCGGGATCGTGCTGGTGTCGCACGGGCTGGGCGAGCACGGTGGCCGCTACGGCAACGTCGTCGACGCGCTGGTGCCCGACGGGTGGGCGGTCTACGCGCTCGACCACCGCGGGCACGGTCGGTCGAACGGCCGCCGTGCGCATCTCGACGACTACGCGGACTGGCTGTCGGACTTCGACCTGTTCCGGCGCACGGTGACGGCACGACACCCGGACCTGCCGGTCTTCGTGCTGGGCCACAGCATGGGCGGCCAGATCGCGCTGGCGTACGCGTTGGAGCACCAGGACGTGCTGCGCGGCGCGGTGTTGTCGGCCCCTGCGCTGGCCAGCCCGGCGGCGCCGAAGCCGCTGGTCCTGGTGTTGACGCAGGTGGCCAAGGTGCTGCCGACGATCCGGCCGTCGGGAATCGACGTCACGAAGATCAGCAAGGACCCGGCGGTGGTGGCCGCGTACGAGGCCGATCCGCTGAACCATCACGGCAAGCCGACGCTGGGGCTGGCGTCGCGGCTCGTCGGGCAGTTCGCGACGTTGCCGGAACGGTCGCGGGCGCTGCGGCTGCCGGTCCTGATCCAGCACGGGACGGCCGACGAGCTGACCGACCCGGCGGGGACGCGGCTGCTCGAGTCGCTCAACGGGTCCCCGGACGCCACGGTCCGCTGGTACGACGGGCTGTGGCACGAGATCTACAACGAGCCGGAGCGCGAGGGTCCGCTGACGGACCTGCGGGAGTGGCTGGCCGCGCACCGCTGACGTTCGAGAGCCTGCTCAGGGGACCTCGTCGGCCTCGTCCATGTCGAAGCTCAGGTGCTCGATCCCGACCGTCAGCAACGGCCTGCGCGTCAGCCGCAGCGCGCCGAGGGCGTCGGTGAGCGGGTGCCGGGCGTGCGCGACGAGCCGGGCGGGCGTCGCGACGCCGATCCGCAGGCCGCGCGCCCGGCCCCGGACCCGCGAGTGCAGGACGACGTCGCCGCGGGGCGCGACCGTCGTCAGCCGGGCGGGGAGGGTGATCGGCAGCCGCACCGGCGACGTGCGCAGTGCGACGTCGAGAAGCGGGTGGCCGTCGGTGTCCCACCGGGCCGTCGCACCGCGGGGACCGAGGGAGAGGTCGGCGTCGGCGAGCCACTTCGGTAGCCCCCACAGCTGCCGGCCGGCAGCCATCGTGAAGGGCGCGGTGACGGGCAGCTGGAGGACGTGCGCGGCGACGCGTCCGCGGTGGCGGACGGGCACGGCGAGGCCGAGCTCGTCGTAGGCGCCGAGGTCGTTGACGCGGTAGCGCAGCAGCGCGAGCACGGCGAGGGTCCGGCCGGCGACGGCGGCGACATCGAGCTCCGTGTCCCGCAGCAGGGTGCGCGCGTCGGCGGCGCGGACGACCCAGCAGCCGGCGACGGCCGCCGCGTCGGCGATCCGCACGGGGAACGTCACGGTCCGGCTTTCGACGAGCACACCCATGCCCCTGTCCTACCGGGCACGACGGTGTCCCGGAACAGGGTGCCCGGGTCGGGGGCGGCCCGGTGGGGCCATCGGGCATGCCGGGATCGGCGGGAGATGGCACGCTGTGGGCCGACGAGCGTCGTCTGCGAGGAGTTGTCGTGCGCGGGAGGTACCGGTGATCGAACCGACCGGCCCACCCGGAGGTGACCGCGTCCTGGATGTCGCTGCGCTGCATGCCCGCGCGGACTGGGCGGCGACGTCGCTCGGTCCCGAACACACGTGGCCGGCCGCGCTGAACCAGACGCTGGCGACGATCGCGCCGTCGCCGCAGCCGATGGTCGTGTGCTGGGGTCCGCGGCTCGTCGTGTTCTACAACGACGCGATGGCCGACAATCTGGGCGACCTGCACCCCGAGGTGTACGGACAGCCGGCCGACCAGGTCGGCGACGGTACGTGGCGCCGGTTCGGGCCGACGGTGCGCGGCGTCCTGGAGACGGGTGACGCGCGGGAGCGCCGCGACGACGTCGTGATGGTGCGCCGGGGCGGGACCGACGAGGAGAGCCTGCGCGACCACGTCTACAGCCCGATCCGGGATCTCGACGGTCGTGTCGGCGGCGTGCTCGTCGTGGTCCGGGAGTCGGGCCGGTCGGTGCGGCTGCCCGCGGCGCCGGAGCCGTTCCCGGGCAGCCGGGAGCGGGTGCTGGTCGTGGAGAGCGACACCGCGATGCGCGACCACCTGCTGCGGCTGCTCGCGGAGCGCTGGACGGTGCAGGCGGTCGCCGCCGCGGACCAGGCGCTGGAGGCGGCGCTGTCGGAGCCGCCGGACCTGGTCGTGGCCAACGTCGCGCTCCCGGGCACCGGCGGCATCGGCCTGCTGCGCGCCCTGCGGACCGATGCCCGCACCGCGGGTCTGCCCGTTGTGATGCTGTCGGAGCTGGCCGGCGAGGAGGCGGCGGTCTCAGGGCTGGCCGCGGGTGCCGACGACTACCTGGTGACGCCGTTCTCCCCGCGTGAGCTGCTGGCGCGGGTCGCGAACCACCTGCACCTGGGCCGCACCCGCCGAGCCGCCGAGCTGCAGTTCCGGGCCACGGCCGACGCCACGCCCGCGCTGATCTGGGTCGACGACGTGGGCGGGCATCGCGTGTTCGTCAACCGCGGCTGGCTCGACTTCACGGGTGTGTCCGACCCGGTGAGCGAGCTGGCCGACTGGCGCGAGCGCATCCATCCCGAGGACCGGGCGCGGCACCGCGCGGTGACGGCCGCGGCGACCGGCGCGGGGGCCCCGTTCGAGGTGGAGTTCCGGCTGCGGCACCGTGACGGCGGCTACCGCTGGGTGCTCGACCGGGGCGCGCCGATCGCCGTCGGCGACCGCGCCGCGGGCTACGTGGGTGGGTGCCTGGACATCGACGAGCGGCACCGCGAGCAGCGCCGCCACCGGCTGTACGCGGCGCTGGGCGACACGCTCGACGCCGAGCTGACCGCGACCGGCCGGCTCGCCGCGCTCGCCCGGTTCGTCGTCGACGAGGGGCTGGTCGACGTGGCGAGGGTGCACGAGGGTGGGACCGAGGAGACGCTCGTCGTCAGCGCGGTGGCGGCTGCCGACCCCACCCACGAGCCCCTCATCCGTGCCCTCGTCAGCTCCCCGGCGATGCGCCGCGAGACGCTCGGGTCCGGCGAGGCACGGTTGTTCGAGCCGACGGAGCTGTTCGTCGACGACTACCCGGATCCGTTGTGGCGCAAGGTCGGGATGCACTCGGTCGTCGCAGTGTCGCTGACCGCGCGTGGTGGCATGCTGGGCCTGCTCGGTGCCGGCCGGTGCCACGGCTCGCCGGCGTTCACCGAGGACGACTGCGAGGTGTTCACCGAGATCGGGCGCCGTGCCGGCGTCGCGATCGACAACGCGCGGCTCCTGGAGCTGGAACGGGCGTCGGCGCAACGGCTCGGGCTGCTGCACCGGGCGACCGCGGAGATGTCCGCCGCCGCCACGCCCGCGGAGGTCGCCGGCATCGCGGCCCGGCACATGGAGACGCTGCTCGCCGCGCCGGTCGTCGGTGTCTGGGAGCTGCGCGACGGCCGGCTGGAGGCGTTGACGCGCAGCGGGTGGGGGCTCTCGGCGCAGCGGGCGTGGTCGTCGGTGGCCCTGTCCTCGTCGGAGGCGGCGGTGAGCGTCGTCGAGTCGGGCAGCCCGATCTGGCTGTCGAGCCCCGCGGAGGTCCAGGCCCGGTGGCCGCAGCTCGTCGACGACAGGCCCGACGGCCTCGGCGCGGTCGGCCTGCTGCCGTTGGCCGTCGGCCAGCGCAGCGTCGGGGTGATGGCGGTGGCGTTCCGGGACCCGAGGCCGTTCTCGTCGAGCGACCGGGAGGCCGCGACGGCCGTCGCCGAGCTGGCCGCGCAGGCGTTGGACCGCTCGTCGTTGCTGGTGGCCGAGACCGAGGGGCGGCGCGTCGCGGAACGGCTCGCCGGGGTGGCGACGGCCCTGGCCCGCGCCACCGACCTGCAGTCGGTGGCCGACGTGATCGTCGACCACGGGTTGTCGGCGCTGCAGGCGGAGGCCGTCGTCGTCTGCCTCACCGACGAGACCGGCGCGCTGCACTCGGTGAGCGAGCAGGGCTGGCCGGGGCCCAAGGACGACGTCCTGTTGTCGACGGCCGCGCACCCGCTCGCCGCGACCGTGCGGTCGGGCGAACCGATCTGGTCGGTCGACCCCGGCGACGGACCGTGGCCCGCGCACACTGCGATCCCGCTGCTGGTCGGCGGCCGAACGATCGGGGTCCTCGGGTTCCGGTTCGCGACGCGCCCGCGGTTCACCCCCGAACGTCGCAGCTTCGTGCTGACCCTCGGCGGTCAGTGCGCCCAGGCCGTCATGCGCGCACGGTTGCACCAGGCCGAGCACGAGGTCGCGGTGACCCTGCAGCGGAGCCTGCTGCCGCAGAGCCTCCCCGAGACCGAGCGCCTCGCCATGGCCACCCGCTACCAGCCCGGGACGGAGGGCACCGAGGCCGGCGGCGACTGGTTCGACGTGCTCGACCTCGGTGAGCAGCGGTTCGCGCTCGTCGTGGGGGACGTCGTCGGCCGCGGGCCCTCGGCCGCCGCGGTCATGGGCCAGCTGCGCAGCGCGCTCGCCGCCAACCTCGTCAACGGGCAGTCACCCGCCGGCGCCCTCGAACAGCTAGACCTGTTCGCGCGCCGGGTGAAGGGGGCGATGGCCAGCACCGTCGTCTGCGCGGTGATCGACTGCAGCACCGGCGACCTGCGCTACGCCTGCGCGGGCCACCCCCCGCCACTCGTGGCCGGGATCGACGGCGTGCGGCTGCTCGCCGCCGGCCGCGGCACCCCGCTCGGCGTGTTCGGCAGGCCGCCGTTCGTGGAGGCGGAGGACCGTCTCGACCTGGGCGAGACGATCCTGCTCTGCTCCGACGGACTGTTCGAGCGCCGAAACGAGGTCATCGACGACGGCATGGACCGGCTCGTCGACGTCTTCGGCGACCTCACCGGCACGCGTCCCGAACCCAGCGCCGACGCCCTGCTCGAGCGGATGTCGGAGGGCAGCGCCGTCCCCGACGACACCGCGCTCGTCCTTGCCCGCCTGCTGCCCGCGCCGCTGCGCCTCGAGCTCGCGGCCGAGCCGAAGGAGCTGGCCGGGCTGCGGCGCGTCGTCGCCCGCTGGTGCACCCACGCCGGGGTCGACGAGGACGCCGTGACCGACCTGCAGCTAGCCCTCGGCGAAGCCGCGACCAACGCCGTCGAGCACGCCTACCCGAGCGGTGCGGACGGGGTCGTCGAGGTCGACCTGGACCTGCTGCCCGACGCGACCGTCGCCGTCCGGGTCACCGACCACGGCACGTGGCGTCCGCCGCCCGCCGACCCCGGCTACCGCGGGCGCGGGCTCGTCCTCATCCGGGAGCTGGCGCGGGAGGTCGAGGTCGTCGCCGGCGACGACGGCACCGTCGTCTCGTTCCACATGCCGCCCGTCCCGGTCGCTGTCCCCACGGCATCCGCGACGCGTCGTGCCTGGTCACCGCGGGTTCTGGAGGTGTCCGCGGTGCCGTCGGCTCCTGTGGGGGCCGGTCCGAGCGCCATCGTCGTCACCGGGGATCTCGATCTGGCCGGGGTCCAGGAGGTCCGGGCCGGGCTGCTCGACAGCGCCACCGCAGGCACCCCACTGGTGCTGACACTGCCGACCGACTGCTACGTCAGCAGTGCGGGTGTCGCCCTGCTGACCGAGCTCGCGGAGCAGGCCGGTGCCGCCGGTTCGGTGCTGACCGTCGTCACCCCGGCGGGGAGCGCCGCGCGGCGCATCCTCCAGCTGGCGGCGCTCGACGCGGTGATCGCGGTCGCAGACGGCTGAGCGCCTGTCGGACATTTCCCACCGCTCGGCCGAACTCTCCTCCCGGGAGCTGGGACGAGGTGGCTCGAGGGGTCGCCACTGTGCTCAACTGTCGGTATGGCTCCCGCTGCACACCTCGGCCCGATCTGGGGTACGCGGCGAGCCGATCACTTCGACCAGTGCTGTCGACGCCGGAACTGACCCCGGCCCGCATCCGCCCGACCCGCACTGGAGCACGTCCGTGTTGCTGCACGCCCCGAGCCCGGCCCTCACCTTCCCCGGCTCCGCGCCCGACCTCGCCGACCTCACCGCACTCACCCGGCGCATCGCCGCCGACGTGCGCGCCGGCATCCACGAGGTCCAGGTCGATCCCGAACGCCGCTGGTACCGGCGACTGCACGGCGACGACTTCGTCGACGTCTGGCTGATCAGCTGGGCCACCGAGCAGGCCGCCGAGCTGCACGACCACGCCGGCTCCCTCGGCGCCCTCACCGTCGTCTCCGGACGGCTCACCGAGGAGTTCTGGTCCGCACCCGGCGCCGGGCTGCGCACCCGCACCCTGCACGCCGGGCGGTCCGTCGGCTTCGGCGTCGGACACGTCCACGAGGTGTCCAACCCGTCGGCCGACACCGCGGTCAGCGTCCACGCCTACTCGCCGCCCCTGACGGCCATGTCGTACTACGACGTGACCGGCGGACGGCTGCGGCGCACCCGCTCCGAGCTGACCGAGCCCGGCTCGACCCAGGGTGTCGGATGACCCGCACGATCGACGACGTCCTCGCCGACGCCCGCGCCCGGCTGCACCGCGTCGGCCCGCAGGAGGCCGCCGACCTGCGTGACAACGGCGCCATCCTCGTCGACACCCGGCCGCAGTGGCAGCGCGACGCCGAGGGCTCCATCCCGGACGCCCTCGTCATCGAGCGCAACCACATCGAGTGGCGCCTCGACCCCAGCTCCGGCGCCCGCATCCCCGAGGCCACCGACCACGACGTCACCTGGGTCGTCTTCTGCTCCGAGGGCTACTCCTCCAGCCTCGCCGCCGCGTCGCTGCAGGACATCGGCCTGCGCAACGCCACCGACCTCGACGGTGGGTTCCAGGCGTGGAAGGCCGCGGGACTGCCCGTCAGCCCGAGCTGACCGCGCCTCAGCTGAACGCGCCGATCCCGGTCACGTCGCGGCCCACGATCAGCGTCTGGATCGTCTCGGTGCCCTCGAAGGTGTGCACCGCCTCGATGTCCGCCCAATGTCTGGCGACGTGGTTCTCCAGCAGAATGCCGTTGCCGCCCAAGAGATCCCGGGCCTTGGAGAGGATGCGCCGCGCCGCGCGGGTGTTGTTCATCTTCGCCAGCCCCGCAACCGTCGGCGACAACCGTCCCGCGTCGGCCAGCCGGCCGATCTGCACGCAGTACAGCTGCATCCCCGTCAGGTCCGCCAGCATGTGCACCAGCCGCTGCTGCACGATCTGGAACGACGCCAGCGGCTTCCCGAACTGGTGACGCTCCTTCGCATAGCGCAGCGCCGCGTCGTATCCCGCGGTCGCGTGCCCCAGCGCCATCCACGCGCAGATGGCCCGGGTGTTCGCGAGCACGCGGGCGCAGTCGTCGAACGTCCGGGCGTCGACCAGCCGGTTCTCGTCCGGCACCCGGACACCGGTCAGCGTGACGTCCGCCTGCTGGATCGACCGCAACGACAGCTTCCCGGTGATCGCGGTGGCCTCGAAGCCTTCCGCAGGGGTCTCGACGACGAATCCCTTCACCTCGCCCGACGCCGTGTCGCGCGCCCACACGACGACAAGGTCCGCGATCGTCGCGTTCCCGATCCAGCGCTTGCGCCCGTCCAGCACCCAGTGGTCACCGGCGCGGCGCGCCGAGGTCTCCAATGCCACCGAGTCCGACCCGTGGTCCGGCTCCGTCAGCGCGAACGCCCCGATCCTGTCCAATGTGGACATCGACGGTAGCCACCGCGCCCGCTGCTCCTCCGAGCCGCACATCGCGATCGCCTGCATCGCCAGCCCCGCGTGCACCCCGAGGAAGGTGCCCAGTGAACCGTCGCCACGATGCAGCTCCATGTGGACGAGGCCGCACGCCATCGGGCTCATCCCCGCTGCGCCGTGCCCGCGGATGTCCTCACCGACGATCCCCAGCTCCGGCAGCCGCCGGATCAGCTCCCACGGGAGCTCCGCCCGCTCCCACAGGTCCCCGATCCCCGGCAGCACCTCGGTGTCGACGAACTTGCGCGTCGTCGCGAAGCGCTCCCACTGCTCCTCGGTGAACTGCTCGCGCACCGAGAAGAAGTCGGTGCCCAACGCCTCGCCCAGATGCGCGTACTCCGCCATCGGATCAGGCTGGCACACGCGACCCCTGTCCGCCGCGCGACGACGCTGGTTCACTGCCACTGTGGACCGGCCCAACTTCGTCGCCGACGAGCGTCACGGACCGCTGCCCGCCGTCCTGCTCGTCCTCACCTTCGTGTCCGGCCTCATCGATGCGATCAGCATCATCAGCCTCGGGCACGTCTTCGTCGCCAACATGACCGGCAACATCGTCTTCGTCGGCTTCGCCGTCGCCGGCGCCCCCGGTTTCTCCCTGCGCAACTCGCTCTTCGCGCTCGCCGGATTCGTCGTCGGCGCGATCATCGGCGGACGCATGCTCGACCGCTGGGGCCGCAGCCGCCCGATCCTGCTGCGCAACGCCGTCCTCGTCGAGAGCGTCCTCATCGCGGTGTGCCTCGTCATCTCGATCTTCGTGCACCTCCGTGAGGACGGGCCCGTCGCCGCCACCGTCGTCGTCGCGCTCGCCGCCGTCGCGATGGGCATCCAGAACGTCAGCGCCCGCCGCATGGGCATCCCCGACCTCACCACCACGCTGCTCACGATGACCCTCATCAGCTTCGCCGCGGACCACGCCAAGTTCGCCGAGTCCGCCGTGCGCAGGATCGCGATCATCGCCACGATGCTGGCCGGCGCGATCGTCGGCACCCTCCTCGTGCTCCGGATCGACACCCGGGCCGGGTTCGTCGCCGTCCTCGTCCTCCTCCTCGGGGTCGTCGTGGCGCTGACGGTCGTCGCCCGCGAAGAAGCCCCCTGGCACGCCTGACATGGGCCGGCCGAGCTTCCTCGCCGACCCGCGCCACGGCCCCCTGCCGGCCCTGCTGCTCGTGCTGACCTTCGTGTCCGGGGTGGTCGACGCCATCAGCATCCTCAGCGTCGGGCGCGTCTTCGTCGCCAACATGACCGGCAACGTCGTGTTCATCGGGTTCGCCCTCGCCGGGGTCGAGGGCTTCTCCCTGTCGGCCTCCCTCATCGCGGTCGCCGGGTTCATCGTCGGCGCCCTCTCCGGCGGTCGGCTCATCGACCGCTTCGGCCAGAGCAGGCCCGTCCTGCTGCGCAACTGCGTCGCCGTCGAGTCCGTCCTGCTCGGCGGCTGCCTCGTCATCTCGCTGGTCGTGCACCTGCGCCAGGGCGGGCCGGTGGCTTCCACCGTCGTCGCCGGGATCGCCGCCGCGGCCATGGGCCTGCAGACCGCCACCGCCCGCCGCATCGGCGTCCCCGACATGACCACCAGCGTCGTCACCATGACCCTCACCGGCTTCGCCGCCGACCACCGCAACGCCACCGAAGCCGCCATCCGCCGGGGCGCGGTCGTCGTCAGCATGTTGCTGGGCGCGCTGGTCGGCGCCGTCCTCGTCCTGCGCATCGGGAGCCACGCGGGCTTCATCGCGGTGCTGGTCCTGCTGGTGATCGTCGGCACCTTCTCGACGCACCTCGCCCGCCGCACCGCCCCCTGGCACTCCTGACCGTCGCGCCGGCTCGACCTGAGCCTGGCGCCGACGATGCAGAACCCAGCCCCACCTCGAACTCGCGGGTCGGCCGGTCGTGCGGATGCACCCGATCTGTCGGAATCGCCCCGCGGCGAGACCTCGCGACCTTACGATCCCGATCATGCTCAACAACGTCCCCGCACGCTTCGCTCTAGAGGCCGCGGGAATGCGCATCGACCGCGACAACGTCCTTAAGGTTGCGAATGTCCTGATGACGGAAGCCAATGGCCTTCAAGATGTGTTGACGCAGAACGGGGATGCCCGCGCCGGCCTGTGCGGTGGCGACCCCGTCTCCCCGGACGCGATGGTGGCCTTCAACGTACGTGCGGCCGCACTGGTCGACTCGCTCTCGCTCTACGTCAGGGATCTCCAGCAACTGGCGACTGCTGTGGCAGAGTCCGCCCGCGCGTATGGCGTGTCCGACGAGGACATCGCCCGATCGCTCGAGACATGAGGCTGATCGCAGGCGTTCTGGTCGTCCTGTGTGCGGTGTTGAGCGCGGGCTGCACGATTCACGAAGATGGTCAACCTTTCGGGGTCGGCGCATCCGAGCAGACTCGGAGCCCGCGGCTCGTTCCTGGCGAGTCCGATCCGTGTGGGCTTCTGGAACGACCGCAGCGAGATCGCCTCGGCGTTGGGGAAGGCAAGTTCGTGGAAGATCCACCCCTCAAGGACGCGGCCTTCTGTGTATGGCGTTCGCGAAAACTCAGTGCCGACAGATTCCAAGGTGCCGTCCTGCCGAACTCCTACTCGTTGGCGAACATCAGACGCAGCTACGAGTCGCCGCGAGACTTCATTGTGGCGGGACTACCGGCTGTAAGCGGGTCGATCGGCGGGCTCTCGGGTGAGCTTTCCTGCTGGGTCTTCGCGGAGTTGCCGGACGGCCGCCTCGCGGACGCATCCTTCTGGGCGGGAAGCAGCGAGGGTATGAGTCACGCCGCGGCATGCGAGCGCGCATCCAACGTACTGGAGATGATCGTCGATACCGTGCAGTCCCGCTGACGCCGACACCGACGTCAGTGCTGTCCGGGGCGCCACCGACCGCACTGGTGTTGGTCTCGACGAGCCTTTGATCGGCCATCCGTACACATGAGGCGGGCAGTGGATGCTTCGGACCCTCGGCCGGCGTCGAGATGCACATGAGCGTTGTCGGTGCGCGGCGGAACAGCCGTGACGTGCAGGTCGCGAGTGCGGGTGCACTCGACTACTCGGGGTCGCCGTCGGCGCGCTGCTGTCGGGTTGCGCTGTCCGTGAGGCGAGTGGCCCGTCGGCGGCGGGGCCCGGATCCGCAGGGCACGTCGCGGACGGCGGACGCGCCCAGGGGAGGCGGCCCCGTTCCTTGCCCGACGTCGCCCAACGAGCCCGACTCGGTGTCGGTGGATGCGAACCTGTCGGGCCGGTGCCTCTCGATGGCGCCTCGTTGTGTGACTGGGGCGCCGCTGACGGCGGCTATCCGAATCCGAAATGGTTCAGTGTCAGCGGTGCGCGGGCGATGAGTACGTCGGCGGGCAGCTCACTCGCGGAGCGCACATGCATCATCTTCGCGGAACTGCCGGACGGTCGACTCACCTACGTGTCGTTCTGGGCGAGCAGTGGAGTCGACATCGGGCACCATGTCTGCTCGCGGGCGCGCAACCTCGCTGACCGAGATGCTGTTCAGCACGATGAAAGGGACTCCGATGACTGGTCCCGGTCGCTGAGACCGTACCGCTGTCCCGTGATTCGACCATCGCTGTAAGAAGCCGGTATGCGGCGGGTAGTGGCGTCAGGCGGGGATGTCGTCCAGGGCGCGTTGGATGCGTTTGATCGAGACGGGTTGGCGTGTCCGCATGGGGTGGGCGTAGAGGGAGATGCGGAGTTCCTCGATCAGCCAGCCGACGTCGCGCAGCGCCTGTGGGGGGTCGGTGCCGTCGGGGAGGTCGGCGAGGTCGGCGTCGTACTCGTCGGCGACCACCCGCACCTCGGCGGTCCAGGAGGCGTCGCGGGCGGGGTCGACGCGCAGCCTCTCGAGGCGGACCTCGACGCCCTGCACATACCGCGCCACGTCAGCGAGTTTCGACGGCCCGGCAGCCGTGACGAAGCCCGGGCCGGTGAGCACCGCGAGCTGGGCGCGGACGTCGGCAACCCCGGCGCGCAGGGCGGGGGCGGTCATGTCTGCGAGCATCGCCTGCACCCGGTGCCAGTGGTCGAGCACGATCCGGACGGCGTCGAGGGTCTTGAGGGTCGTCCCGGCGAGGTGGGTGCGCAGGATCGTGCGGAGCCGGTCGTACCCCGCCTCGTCGAACGCGGGTCCACCCGCGCGGGTGACGAGATGGTCGGCGGCGGCGGTGACACAGTCGTCGAGCAGGGCGGCGACGCTGCCGTGGGGGTTGCGCGACAACGTCAGTTTGGCCGTGTTGTCGAGCCCACGGGTCACCTGCCGCACCGGCGACGGCGTCTCCGACAGCAGGAGTCGGCGCAGCCCGCGGCGGTGGGAGGCGTCGCGTTCGGCCTCGGTGGCGAAGACGCGGACGTCGGCGGTGGCGCCGCGGTCGACGAGACCCGGGTAGCCGGTGACGACGTTGCGTCCGCGGCGGATCGCGAGCTCGCGGGGGAGGTCGCCGATCGACCAGGTGGTCAGGCCCGTCTGTTCGACGGAGACGCCTGCGGCGGCGATCTCCTCTCGGACCCTGGGCGCCAGCGTCGAGCGGAGTGCGTCGAGGTCGGTGCCGCGGGCCAGCTCGACGTCTTTCTCGTCGATCACACGAAAAGTGACGGTGAGATGCTCGGGGAGACGGTCGAGCTCCCAGGCGTCGCGGGGGATCGTGATGGAACGCATGCGGCCGAGCTCGCGCTCCAGGCCGTCGAGGAGCGGCTCGTCGCCCACCTGGAGCCGGGCGAGGACGGCGCGCGCGTGGTCGGGGGCCGGCGCGAACTGGCGCCGCAGGTTCCGTGGCAGCGTCTTGATCAGTGCCGTCACCAGCTCCTCGCGCAGCCCTGGCACCTGCCACGTGAACGGTGTCGGGTCGATCTGGTGCAGCGCGGCGACGGGGACGTCGACGGTGACACCGTCGGTCTGGTGCCCTGGCTCGAAGGCGTAGGACAGCGGCAGGGTGAGGCCGCCGGCCTCGACGTGGTCGGGGTAGGCGTCGCGGTCGACCTGTGCGGCGGTGGTCGTCGCGAGGAAGTCGGGTGTGTAGTCGAGCAGGTGCGGGTTGCGCCGCGACTCCTTCTTCCACCACGAGTCGAAGTGCCTGCCGGACACCACGCTCGCGGGGACGCGCGCCTCGTAGAAGTCGACGAGCACCTCTTCGTCGACGACGAGGTCGCGGCGACGTGCCCGGTGTTCGAGGTCCTCGGCGTCGTCGAGCAGCGCCCGGTTGGCGTGGAAGAACCCGTGCCGGGTGTCCCAGTCGCCCTCGACGAGTGCGTGCCGGATGAACAGGTCGCGGGCGAGCTCGGGGTCGATGCGGCCGAGATCGACGGTCCGGTCGGCGACGACGGGGATGCCGTGCAGGGTCACCCGCTCCGTCGCGACGGCCGACGAACGCTTGCGTGACCAGTGCGGTTCGGAATGCGTCTTCCTGACGAGATGTCCGGCGAGGGGCTCGATCCACTCGGGCTTGATCGGGGCGACGGTGCGCGCCCACAACCGCGAGGTCTCGACCAGCTCGGCGGCCATCACCCAGCGTGGGCTCTTGCGTGCCAACGCCGAACCGGGCCAGATCATGAACTTGGCACCGCGGGCGCCGAGGTACTCCTTCTGCGGGCGGCGCTCCTTCGTCTTGCCGGCCTTCTCGTCGAGGGTGTCGAGCAGGCCCACCTGCGACAGCAGCCCGGACAGCACCGCGGTGTGGATGCGGTCCGCGGCGCCGGCCCAGTCGTCGGAGCCGTCGGTGACAGCCATCCCGGCCGAGCGGGCCGCCTGGCGCAGCTGGCCGTGCAGGTCCCACCACTCGCGGATGCGCAGGTAGTGCAGGAACTCGTCGCGGATCTGGCGACGGAACCTGCTGCCCGACAACGCTTCCCGCTGCTCGGCGAGGTACCCCCACAGTCGCAGGTAGGCGAGGAAGTCCGAACCGTCGGCCGAGAAGCGGGCGTGGGCGGCGTCGGCGGCCTGGCGCTGATCGGTGGGCCGCTCACGCGGGTCCTGCACCGACAGCGCCGCGGCGATGACGAGAACCTCGCGCAGGCAGCCGGTGCGGTGGGCCTCGACGAGCATCCGGCCCAGCCGGGGGTCGACGGGCAAGCGGGACAACGACTGTCCGACCGGGGTCAGCGACCGCTGACCCTGTTCCAGTGCGCCCAGCTCGTGGAGGAGGGCGAGGCCGTCGTTGATGGAGCGCTGGTCGGGGGGCTCGACGAACGGGAACTCGGCGATCTCGCCGAGGTCGAGCGCGATCATCTGCAGGACGACGGACGCGAGGTTGGTGCGCAGGATCTCCGGCTCGGTGAACTCGGGGCGTGCGTCGAAGTCGTCCTCGGCGTAGAGCCGGATGCAGATGCCGTCGGACGTGCGGCCGCAACGGCCGGCGCGCTGGTTGGCCGACGCCTGCGACACCTTCTCGATCGGCAGCCGCTGGACCTTGAGCCGCCGCGAGTAGCGCGAGATCCGGGCCGTGCCGGTGTCGATCACGTACTTGATGCCGGGGACGGTCAGCGACGTCTCGGCGACGTTGGTGGCCAGCACGACGCGGCTGCCCGGGTGTGGGGAGAAGACGCGCTGCTGCTCGGCCGTCGTCAGCCGGGCGTAGAGCGGCAGGATCTCCGTGTTGCGGAACTCCCTGCGCGCCAACGCATCCGCGGTGTCGCGGATCTCGCGCTCGCCGGGTAGGAAGACCAGGACGTCGCCAGGGCCCTCGCGCTGCAGCTCCGCGACCGCGTCGCCGATGGCCTCGATCTCCTCGCGGTCCGGGTCGGCGTCGGGGTCGTCGGGGTCGACGACGGGCCGGTAACGGACCTCGACCGGGTAGGACCGTCCGGAGACCTCGACGATGGGAGCGCCCCCGAAGTGACGGGAGAAGCGTTCGGGGTCGATCGTCGCCGAGGTGATGATCACCTTGAGGTCGGGACGTTGCGGCAGCAGCCGCGTCAGGTAGCCGAGGATGAAGTCGATGTTGAGGCTGCGCTCGTGAGCCTCGTCGATGATGAGGGTGTCGTAGCGGCGCAACATCCGGTCGCCGGTCAGCTCGGCCAGCAGGATGCCGTCGGTCATGAGCTTGACCATCGTGCGGTCGCCGACCTGGTCGGTGAAGCGCACCTTCCAGCCCACGACGTCGCCCAGCTCGGTGCCCAGCTCCTCGGCGATGCGGGTGGCGACGGTGCGCGCGGCGAGCCGCCGCGGCTGGGTGTGGCCGATCATCCCGGTGACACCGCGCCCCAGCTCCAGGCAGATCTTCGGGATCTGCGTGGTCTTCCCCGAGCCGGTCTCGCCGGCGATGATCACGACCTGGTGGTCGCGGATCGCGGCGGCGATGTCCTCCCGGCGGGCGCTGACCGGCAGCGACTCGGGGTAGACGATGCGCGGGACGGCGGCGCGCCGGCGTTCGATCCGGTGCTCGACTGTGGCGACGGAGTTCGCAACTGCCTGCTGGGCGGTCCCGTTGCCGGAGCGGCGGGCGCCCGCGAGCCTGCGGGCGAGGCGGTGTCCGTCGTCGGGTGGGAGGGCCTGGATGCGCTCCGCGAGGTCGGCGAGGACGTCGTCGGGGAGCGCGGGCGCGGTCGGCTCGTCGGCGCGCTCGGCCCGGTCGCGCCCGCGGCCGCGGCCGCGGGGGCCGGGATCGGACGGTGGCTCGGGTGAAGGCGTGTCGGCGGGGCCGGGCGCGTTGACCCCGGAGGGTGCGCTCCGGCCCCGGGACCCGCGTCGGCGCGGACGCCGGGCACGGGTCGGGCGGCCGTCCCCAGGGGGTCCGGACTCGGTGTCCGGAGGGACGGCAGGACCGTGGGGGTCACCGGCGGAGCGCTCGTGGCGCGCGTCGGTGGCTCGGGTGGAGGACATCGTGGGAAAAGTGTGCCTGGTCGTGAGAAGGGACGTCCGAACCGGGTGCCGGTCGCCTCTCGGCGCGCAGGCCGCTCGAAGCGGCGGTTTCAGTTGGGACCCGGGGACACGGTGTCACCCGATCCGGACGTTTCTTACAACCCCTCCGACCGCCGGCTTGTTCCCGGCGGTGGAGGTGTCCGAACCGGACGCCGGTCGCCTCGCGGCGAGTGGCGCACCACGGCTCCAGCCTGACGGTATTCCGTGGCGGCTCTTGTCAATTGCGGCCCGGGGACACGGGTCGCCCGGTTCGGACAGCCTGGTCAACAGGGCCGGCTCCGAGTTCATTCCCGGGGCCCGGACACGACGACCGCCCGGGACACGACGGCGGCCCGGGACGCGACGACCGGACGGCCGCGCGGACAGGGCGACCCGGACACGACGACGGCCCGGACCGATCGTGCTGGTCCGGGCCGTCGAGGTGACGTGTCAGAGCGTCCAGGTCTGCATGACGAGCGCGCCCTCGCGGCGGGCGGTCAGGGTGCAGTCGAGGACGTCGAGCGGGTGGATCGGGACGATGCCCTCGATCAGGTCGCTCTCCCGCATGCCGTACAGGGCGGCCATGGCGAAGCGGCAGGCCAGGACCTTGCCGCCCTCCTTCATGAAGGTGTTGAGCTGGTTGTTGTAGTTCATGTGACCGGGGAACGCCTCGTCGCCGACGTTCGGGAAGCCACGGGTGGCCGATCCCATCAGCACGCCGGGGCCGTAGAGCACCAGCGAGGTGTCGAAGCCCTTACGGTTGATGCGGGTGCAGGTCAGCATGTTGACGAAGCCGACCGAGCCCTCGTAGGGCACCGTGTGCATGAAGACGTACGCCTTCTCGCCCGGGTTGGCCTGAATGTCGTCGAACAGCTTCTCGTCGTAGTCGACGATGGCGTCGCCCGCCTGCGCCCGCTCGCCGATGATCTGAGCCACGGTGTGTCCTCTCGTACCGCCACGGCATTCGTTGCCACGGCTTCTGCTGCGACGTTAAGTCGGATCGTGAACGCTCGTCCACTATGAGACACGAATGTGAGAACGGTCATTCTCCCGGTGGCAGCGGGAGCTCCGATGTACGGCGGCGGAGTACGGGCGGCCGACCGTTCAGTCGGACGACCCCGAGAGGACGAGTCCGGGTCGGACGACCACGAGCCGGGGTCCGGGGACGACCGCGACCCGGAGTCGTGCGGGTGCATGTGCGACGAGTGCGGGTGACGGTGGTCGCAGGTGGACGGGTTGAGCGTTCGCGAGGTTCGCGCCGTTGGCGAAGAACGACAGAACGCCGTCAGCGGAGTACGGCGAGAACGCCGTCGGTGTAGGGCGTCCACGCCTCGACGGCCCACGGTCCGAAGTCGCGGTCGGTGAGCACGACGCAGGCCGCCCCGGCGGCGCGGTCGACCCACAGGAACGTGCCGGACTGGCCGAAGTGCCCGAACGTCTCCGGTGAGCTGCGCATACCCGTCCAGTGCGGCGACTTCTGTCCGCGGATCTCGAACCCCAGCCCCCAGTCGTTGGGTTTCTGGCGGCCGTAGCCGGGCAGGATGCCGTCCAGACCCGGGAAGGCGACCTCGGTCGCGGCGGGGAGTGTGGCGACGAGCGTCGGGGCCTGCAGCTCGGCGGCGAAGCGGGCGAGGTCGTCGGCGGTGGAGACGGCCCCCGAGCCGGGGTGGCCCTCGAGCCGGGTGCCCGCGAGGCCGAGGGGCTCGCAGACGGCCTCGTGGAGGTAGTCGGCGAACCCGATACCGGTGGCCGCGGTGATGGTCTCGGCGAGGACGGCGAAGCCGGTGTTGGAGTAGATGCGCCGGGTGCCGGGGGCGGCCTGCACGGCGTCGGAGTCGAACGCCAGGCCGGACGTGTGCGCCGCGAGGTGCCGGACGGTCGAGCCCTCGGGGCCGGCGGGCTGGTCCCACTCGACGGCGCCCTCCTCGACGGCGACGAGCGTCGCGTAGGCGGTGAGGAGCTTGGTCACCGACGCGAGCCGGAACTTCCGGTCGGTGTCGCCCGCCGACGCGAGAACCGTCCCGTCGGCAGCGACGAGCGCCGCCGCGGCATGCCCGACGGGCCAGTCGAGAACCGCACCGACAGCCTTCTGCGCGTCCGTCACCACCCGCTCATCATCTCCCGTTCGCCCGGGGCGGCGCCGTGCGGGGATACTCCGGGCCGTGATCCGGACAGGGACGTCGGGCTGGCGCTACCCGCCGTGGCGCGGCGCCTTCTACCCGGAGGGCCTGGCCCAGCGCCGGGAGCTGGAGTACCTGTCGCGCGCGGTGGCGAGCATCGAGATCAACGGCTCGTTCTACTCGTTGCAGCGTCCGGAGAACTACCGGTCGTGGGCGGCGGAGACGCCGGACGACTTCGTCTTCTCGGTGAAGGGCCCGCGGTTCGTCACACACATGAAGCAGCTGCTGGACCCCGGCGTCACACTGCCGAACTTCTTCGCCTCCGGCGTGCTCGCGCTCGGCCCGAAGCTCGGCCCGGTCCTGTGGCAGCTGCCGCCGCGGATGAGGTGGGACCGCGGGCGCCTCGAGCCGTTCCTGGAGTGTCTGCCACGGACGACCGCCGAGGCCGCCGCGCTGGCGGAGAAGCACGACGAACGTCTCGATGGCCGGGCCCTGACCAGCACCGACGCCGACCGGCCGGTGCGCCACGCCCTGGAGGTGCGCCACCCCAGCTTTGCCGACCCGGCCGTGGTGGAGCTGCTGCGGGCCCACGACGTGGCGCTCGTCGTCGCCGACACGGCCGGGACGTGGCCGCACCTGGAGGACATGACCGCCGGGTTCGCCTACGTCCGGCTGCACGGCGACGAGGAGCTGTACGCGAGCGGCTACTCCGGCGCGGCGCTCGACTCGTGGGCGGCGCGCATCCGCCGGTGGGCGGCGGGGGAGTCGCCGACGGGGGAGTTCACCGTCGCGGGCCCGGCCGGCCCGGTGCCGGAGCGCGACGTGTTCGTCTACTTCGACAACGACATGAAGGTCCATGCCCCGCGCGACGCCATGGCGCTGGCCGCGAGGCTCAGCTGACGGTCGCCATCGCGAGCCGGGCGTCGCGGTGCGCGACCAGCATCCGCCGGCCGACGATCATCGCAACCGCCGCGACGACCATCATCGCGGCGCACACCGCCCAGGCCTGGGCGAAGCCTCCGTGGGCGGCGACGAATCCGAACACCATCGGTCCGAGGAACGCGCCTGCGTACGTCCCGACCTGAACGACCGAGGTCGCGGCCGCCGGCGCCGACGGGTTGAGCCGCACGACGGCGAACTGCAGCAGCCCCGGCCAGGCCCAGCCCAGCCCGAACGCCAGGATCGTGCCGACGATCAGCGCCACCGGCCCGGGAACGGCGAGCAGGCCGACGCCGATCGCGCCGAGCGCCATGCTGGCGGCGACGACGGTGATGTGGCCGCCCTCGCGGCGGTCGGCGAGCCAGCCGTGCAGCAGCCGGAGCGCGAGCCCGACGACGCTGCCCATCGTCAGCACCAGACCGGCCAGTCCGGGGCCGACGCCCTGGTCGACCGCGGAGGCGACGAGGAACACCCCGAGCGCGCCCGCCGAGGCCGCGCCCAGCCCGGCGCCCACCCCGATCACGGCGAGGGCGCCGGTCGCGCGGTCGGCCGGGTCGGCGCGGGTGCGCACGTACTTCTCGGGGCTGCGCGGGGTGAACGGCAGCGCGAGGAGTGCGAGCCCGGCCCCGACGACGTAGGCCCAGCGCCAGCCGACGGTGAGCGCCAGCGTCGGCACCGCGAGCCCGGACAGCAGCGTCGCCGCCGGTACGCAGGACTGCTTGAACCCGAAGGAGAGCCCCAGCCGGTTCGCGGGGACGAACCGCGCCAGCGTCAGGTTCGATGACAGCTGGCCCATCACGTTGCACCAGCAGCTGCACAGCAGGATCGTCACCAGCAGGGCGTAGGAGCGGGCACCGAACGCGATCGCGAGCATGAGCACGGCGGCGCCGACGACGGCGATCCGGCTGGTCGTCGTCGGCCCGACCCGTTCGACGATCCAGCCGATCGGCAGCGATGTGAACGCGCTGACCCCGAAGTAGAGGGCCACGACCACCCCGAGGCCGGCGGGGTCGAAGCCCAGCTCACCGGAGATCTGCACGGCGAGGGCGCCGGTGAGGAACACCGGCAGGACCGAGGCCGTCGACGTCGCGACCGCACCGATCACCGCCCGCGACGCACCCTTGTCCCCGCCCATGCTTTGCGACGCTAACCGCTTGGGCTGCCGAATGTCCCCGATGTGTGGTGTACCCGGGTGTCAGCCGCGGATGCGGCTCGGCCCGTGGCCGGCCCACTCCTTCTCGCGCAGCTCGAACTTCTGCACCTTGCCCGTCGAGGTCTTGGGCAGCTCGTCGACGATCTCGACGTCGCGCGGCGCCTTGTAGCGCGCGATCTTCGACTTGACGTGCTCGATCAGCTCGTCGGGTGTGGCCTGCTCCCCGCGCTTGAGCACGACGAAGGCCTTGGGCCGCTCACCCCACTGCTCGTCGGGCACCCCGACGACGGCCGCCTCCAGGACCGCCGGGTGCGACACCACGGCCTGCTCCACCTCGACCGTCGAGATGTTCTCCCCACCCGAGATGACGACGTCCTTGGCCCGGTCCCGCAGCTCGACGTATCCGTCGGGGTGCACGACGCCGAGGTCGCCGGAGTGGAACCAGCCCCCGGCGAACGCCTTCTCCGTGCCCTCCGGGTCGTTGTAGTAGCCGGCCATGACGTTGTTGCCGCGCATCACGATCTCGCCCATCGTGGCGCCGTCGTGCGGCACGTCGGCCATGTTCTCGTCGACGACGCGCAGCGCGTCGGTCTGGATCATGTCGACGCCCTGGCGGGCCTGCAGGGCTGCCCGCTCCTCGGGGTGGAGGTCGTCCCACGCCCGCTGGTACTGGTTGACCGAGTACGGCCCGTAGGTCTCGGTGAGGCCGTAGACGTGCACGATGCGGAAGCCCATCCGCTCCATCTGCAGGATCGTCGTCGGCGACGGCGGCGCCCCCGCGGTGGTGACGACCAGCTGGTAGTCCAGCCGCACGGCCTCGGCGGCGTTCATGATCGTCGTGACGACGGTGGGCGCGCCGTTGAGGTGGGTGACGCCGTGCTCGCCGATGAGCGTCCAGATCGTGTCGCCGCGGACCTCCCGCAGGCAGACGTGGGTGCCGCCGATCGCGGTGACGGCCCAGGGCGTGCACCAGCCGTTGCAGTGGAACATCGGCAGCGTCCAGAGGTAGACGCTGTCCGGGCTGTGCGCGGAGTGGACGACCTCGCCGAACGAGTTCAGGTACGCGCCGCGGTGGGTGTACTGCACACCCTTGGGCTTGCCCGTCGTCCCCGACGTGTAGTTGATCGACAGCGCCCGGTCCTCGTCGTCGACCTCCCACACCCAGGGCTCGTCGGAGCCGCGGGCGAGCAGGTCGTCGTAGGTGGTGCCGCTGCCGATGCCGTCGCCCGGGGCGGCGGGGTCGACGAGCGTGACGATCTCCTGGACTGTCGCCAGCTCGTCGGCGACCGGTGCGACGACGGGCCACAGCGCGGCGTCGACCACCAGCACCGTCGACCCCGAGTGGTCGAGGATGTAGCGGACCTCCTCCGTCGACAACCGGGTGTTGATCGCGACGAGGACCGCACCGGCCAGCGGCACGGCGAAGTGCGCGACGAGCATCTCCGGCACGTTCGGCAGCAGGTAGGCGACGCGGTCGCCCGGCCCCACCCCGGAGCCGCGCAGCGCGTGCGCGACACGGCCGGCCTCGGCGGCGAAGTCGGTGTAGCTGACCCGGCGTTCGCCGTAGACGATCGCCGCCTTGTCCGGGTACACCTCGGCGGAGCGGCGGAGGAATGCCAGCGGGGTCAGTTCGGTGTGCCCGACGGTCATCGTCGACCTTCCTCTCGCGGCGTGCGCTTCCGCCGCGATCCTGACCCGCCGCCGTGGGCCGGGCAACCCCGGAGGTCAGTCCTCCTGGATGGAGATGGCCGCCTTGGGGCAGCCGCGGACGGCTTCCTCGACCTTGGGGCGCAGCTCCTCGCCGGGGTTCTCGTCGAGGATGTAGAGGAAGTCGTCCTCCCGCACCTCGAAGACCTCGGGCGCGATCCCCATGCACACGGCGTTGCTCTCGCACAGATCAAAGTCCACGACGACCTTCATGCAGGCCATCGTGCGCCCCGTCACCCGGCACCGCCGGACTGAGGTGAGCCTTCGGTCAGGGTCGCCTGGCCTGCGCTCACGGTCCGACGGCGCCCGCGATCCGTGCCGGGAGCGGCGCGGCCGGGGCCGCGGGCGCCGGGTGGGGGTCGGCCGTGTGTGGTGTCGGTGTCGCGGGGGCGGGTGAGGAGACGGGACCGAGACGGGCGCAGCCGTCATCGCAGGACGCGCCGGCGGCCGAACCGGCCACGACGAGGGTCAGGACGGCGCTCAGCAGCCCGGCGAGGGCCACGGCGCGGGGAAGCGCAGGCGCGGACATCGTGGAGCCTTCCGATGGAGGCGATCCCGTGGGGGCTCGGGACCGTGACTGCCCATCCGTCCCCACCCGGCGTGTCGTTACCCGAATCGCAGAATTGGTCCGTACAGCGCGCAACCTTCCACTGTACGGACCAGTGCGGCTACGTCCTGCGCAGGATCGGGCGCAGTGCGTCGAGGACGTCGGCGCTCTCGATGGTGCTGGGCACCGGCTCGTCGTTGCCGTCGGCGATCCCGCGCATCGTCTTTCGCAGGATCTTGCCCGACCGGGTCTTGGGCAGCGCCCCGACGACGGCGACGTCCTTGAGCGAGGCGACCGCCCCGATCTGGTCGCGGACCAGCTGCACGAGCTCGCCGCGCAGCTTCTCCTCGTCCGGCTCGACGCCTGCCTTCAGGACGACGAACCCGCGCGGGATCTGGCCCTTCATCGAGTCGGCGACCCCGATGACCGCGCACTCCGCGACGTCGGGGTGGCTCGCGAGGACCTCCTCCATCGAGCCCGTCGACAGCCGGTGGCCCGCGACGTTGATGACGTCGTCGGTGCGGCCCATGACGTAGACGTAGCCCTCGTCGTCGATGTTGCCGCCGTCGCCGGTGAGGTAGTAGCCGTCGAACGCCGCCATGTAGGACGCGACGAAGCGCTCGTCGTCGTTCCACAGCGTCGGCAGGGCGCCGGGCGGCATCGGCAGCTTGACGACGATCGCGCCGTCGGTCCCGGCGTCGACGGGCTTCCCGGACGTGTCGAGGACCCGGACGTCCCAGCCCGGCAGCGGGCGGGTGGGTGAGCCGGGCTTGATCGGCAGCAGCTCGATCCCGGCCGGGTTCGCGACGATGGGCCAGCCCGTCTCGGTCTGCCACCAGTGGTCGATCACCGGGATGTCCAGGGTGTCCGACGCCCAGTGGTAGGTCTCGGGGTCGAGGCGCTCGCCGGCGAGGAACAGGTACTTCAGCGACGAGACGTCGTACTCGGCGAGGTGCTCGGCCTCCGGGTCCTCCTTCTTGATGGCCCGGAACGCCGTCGGTGCGGTGAACAGGCTCTTGACCTGGTGGTCGGCCACGACCCGCCAGAACTGACCGGCGTCGGGCGTGCCGACGGGCTTGCCCTCGTAGAGGATCGTCGTCGCCCCGGCCAGCAGCGGCGCGTAGACGATGTAGGAGTGCCCGACGACCCAGCCGACGTCGGACGCGGTGAAGATCGTCTCGCCGGGCCCGACGTCGTAGACGTTGGGCATCGACCAGGCCAGTGCGACGGCGTAGCCGCCGCCGTCGCGCACGACGCCCTTGGGCTTCCCGGTGGTCCCGGACGTGTAGAGGATGTAGAGCGGGTCGGTTGCCTTCACCGGCACCGGGTCGGCCGGGGTGGCCCCGGCCATCGCCTCGACCCAGTCGACGTCGTCGGCGCCCATCTCCGCGACGGCCTGCGGGCGCTGCAGGATCACCTGCTTCGCGGGCTTGTGCGTCGACAGCTCGATCGCCTTGTCCAGCAACGGCTTGTACTCGAGGACACGCGTGCCCTCGATGCCGCACGACGCGGAGACGATGACCGTCGGGGTGGCGTCGTCGATGCGGACGGCCAGCTCCTTGGGGGCGAACCCGCCGAAGACGACGGAGTGCACCGCGCCGATCCGCGCGCAGGCCAGCATCGCGATCGCGGCCTCGGGGACCATCGGCATGTAGACGACGACGCGGTCGCCGACACCGACGCCCAGCCCCACGAGCACACCGGCGAAGCGGGCGACCTCGTCGCGCAGCTGCGAGTAGGTGTAGGTCCGCTGCGTCTGCGTGACGGGGGAGTCGTGGACCAGCGCGGCCTGGTCGCCGCGGCCGGCGTCGACGTGGCGGTCCAGCGCGTTGTGGGCGACGTTGAGCTCCCCGTCGGGGAACCACCGGTAGAACGGCGGGTTCGCCGAGTCGAGCGCCCGGGTGGGCTCGACGTGCCAGTCGAGTGCTCCCGCCGCGTCGAGCCAGAACTGCTCCGGGTCCTCGACGCTGGCCCGGAAGATGTCGTCGTACGCACCCACGTGCGGTCCTCCTCGACTCGCCGCCTGCCTCCCGGCGACCCTAGCCGCGCGCGGCCGTCCCGGCCGTCCTCCCTGGCCTCCGGATCAGGTTCTGCGCCCCTCCCGACGGTGACGAACAGTGATCACTCGATCGGACCACTCACTCCACCGAGGGATCGCTCGTTCCCTCTTTCGTAACGGTTCGCACAGCACTCGGACGAGTGACGGACGAGGAGGTCACAGCGGTTCCCGGCCCGGCGATAGGTCGGGCAGGACGGCCCACGACCAGTGGGACGCACGGCGACGAGGAGACGATGTGGGTGCAGGGACGAAGGGCTCCCGCACGCGGTCACGCCTCGTCGTCGCAGCCGTCGTGCTCGTCACCGCCGTCGCGGGGCTCGTGGTCGCGGGATCGGTGCGGGGGGCCTCGCCCGCCGCGGCGGGACAGGAACCCGCCGACGATCCCGCCTGCGGGCCCACCTGGGTCACCGCATGGCAGACCAGCCCGCAACCGGGCCCCGACGCCGAGGCCGCGGGTGGCCGCTTCGGCGGGCGCACGCTGCGGATGGTGCTCCACCCACAGTCGACCGGCTCGGAGATCCGGGTCCGGTTGTCCAACCGCTACGGGCGGGTCCCGCTCCCGGTGGCCGCGGTCTCCACGGCCACCACGGGAACCGGTGCCGGGGTGCGCGGGGGCGCCCCTCGGCCGGTCCTGTTCGGCGGACGCACGGAGGTGACGATCCCTGCTGGGGCGGAGATCGTCAGCGATCCGGTGCCGTTCGTCGTGCAGGCGGGCCTGCCCGTCTCGGTCAGTGCCTACCTCCCGCAGGAACCCGATCGGGTGGCCACCCATCCGGTGGCCCTGCAGACGTCCTGGGTCAGCGGACCCGGCAACCACGTCGACTCCTCGTCGGCCGCCGCGTTCACGCCCGTCACGGCCTGGTTCGTGGTCACCGGACTCGACGTCCTCGCCCCGCGCGCCGAGCACGCCGTCGTCCTCGTCGGCGACTCGATCACCGACGGCGTCGGCAGCGATCCCGGCGAGGACGACCGCTGGTCCGACGCGCTGTCGTCCCGGCTCGGCGCCGAGGGTGGCGCCGCCCGGATGTCGGTGCTCAACGCCGGCATCTCCGGCAACCAGCTGCTCGCCGACGCGTTCGGCGTCGGGGACTCGCCCGCGACCCGGTTCCGCTTCGACGTGGCCGCCGCAGCAGGCGTCACCGACGTCGTCCTGCACATCGGCACCAACGACATCGCCGAGGGCCGCACCGCCGACCAGCTGCGGGCCGGCCTCGTCCGCTTCGCCGACCAGGCCCGCGCCGCCGGACTGCGCGTCTTCCTGACGACGATCACGCCCTCGCGCACCGGCCCCCGCGGCACCGCCGCCGCGCAGGCGACCCGCACTGCCGTCAACACCTGGGTGCTCGCGCAGGGCCCGGCGCACGCCGACGGGGTCTTCGACTTCGCCGCCGCCGTCGCCGACCCGCAGCGGCCCGACCGGCTGACGACGGCCTACGACGCGGGTGACGGCCTGCACCTGTCGGCCGCCGGCTACCGGGCGCTCGCCGGGGCGGTGCAGACCGGCCGGCTCACCGGCAGCCCCTGCCTCGCGGGCGGGGCCGCGTCGTCGGTCGTGGTCTCGGGCGGGCGCTGAGCCTCGATCCTGCCGGCCCCGCGTCCGGCTCCTGGGTCCGGCTGCGGTGTCTCCGGCCATGGCGTCCGGCTACGGCTTCCGGCGGCGGAACGGTGCGCGCCGGCGGCCCCGCGGCTCGTCGACGACCCGCTCCAGCGGCCCCGTCGGCATGTCCTCGCGGTCGAGGCGCTCGACGACCCAGTCCAGCGCCAATGAGCCCGGCGAGACCCCGCGCTCGGCCGCCAGCCGGCTCAGCTGCTCGACGCGCGACGGTGGCAACCGCAGCTGGAACACCTGCGCCGTGCCGAACCTCCCCGTCGACTCCGTGCCGCCCTCCTCGACCTCGGGAGCGAGCGCAGCGAGGTAGGAGTCGAGCTCGTGGTCGTGCGGGGGCTGGTCGTCGCGGCTGCGGCCGCGCGCGGAGTGGTCGTCGCGGCTGCGGCCGCGCGGGGGCTGGTTCCCGCGGCCGCCCGGGGGCTGGTCCTCGCGGTTGCGGGCGCGTTCGGCGCGGGCGGACGAGCGGGACTGGGCCGCGGGGGCCCGGTGGCGGGAACGCTCGCCGTCGGCAGGCATGGCGGCGAGCGTAGGGCTCGCCGGCGCGCCTGACCGGGTTCAGTCCGCGAGCGTGTAGCCCGCCTCGGTGACCGCGGCCTCGATCTCGGCGAGCGGCAGCTCGCGGTCGCTCGTGATCGTCACCAGACCGGTCGACAGGTCGACCGCGACGTCACGGACGCCGGCGACCTCGCCGACCTCCTCCTTCACCGACGCCGTGCAGTGCCCGCAGGTCATGCCGGTGACGACGACGTCGGTACGGAACGGGGTCTCGATGCTCATGGACTCTCCTTGCAGGTGTGGGGTGGGGCGGGACGTTCGTCAGGAGCGGACGAGCCGGGCGATCGCGGCGGCGGCCTCCTGGACCTTCGCCTCGCCCTCCTCGTCGCCGGCCCGGGCCGCGTCGACCAGGCATCCCGACATGTGCTCGGTGAGCAGCTCCAGGGCGAACGACTGCAACGCCCGCGTGGCCGCGGAGACCTGCGTCAGCACGTCGATGCAGTACGTGTCCTCGGCGACCATCCGTTGCAGACCGCGGACCTGGCCCTCGACGCGACGCAGGCGTCGCAGATGGGCCTCGCGGTTGTCGGTGTACGCGGGCTTGTTCTTGTCCATGGGCACAGTCACAGCGACCTCCCCGGGCTGCTCACGGCCAGCATACCGGGAGGGGGTACGACCGGGCCGCGGCCCGGACGTGCCACGTGACGCAGTGTCGTGGCGCCGCCTCACCCGGGCAGCGGCATGCGTCGACCACTCGCGGTCGGTAACGTCTTGGTCACGGCCACGGGGTGGCCGCCAGGTGCCGAACACGGGGCGTGCCGGCCCGGCCACACCGGGTGACCGATGAGGGCGGGGCGGACTCGTGTGTGCGGCGCCGTGGTGCCGACGGAACGGGGGAGTCGTCGATGACCATCGGAAGCGCACGGCGGGAGATGGGTGACGTGCGGCAGGGTGGACCAGGGGCGATCCCGGGCCCGCGGACCGCCGCCGACGCCTATCGTGTCGCCGACGACCAGGTGCACAAGGCCCGGCTCGTCGTCGCCGAGAACTCCGAGGACCCCGAGGACCTCCGGCAGCTCCTGGACATGCTCGGGCTGATCTCCGCCAACCCCGACCAACCGCCACCCGTCAGCCGCTGACGGGCCGAGCAGCCCCCTGAGCTGCGCGGGACGTGATCGAGGGGGGTGGGTGAAAAGGGGTGCAGGGGGCTGTCGTAAGCTTTTGAAGCTCCCAACGGACAGCCGTTGGAGGCCAGGACACCGCCTGCGGGGTCCAGCCCCCATCGTCTAGCGGCCTAGGACTCCGCCCTTTCAAGGCGGCAGCGCGGGTTCGAATCCCGTTGGGGGTACGGTAGGTCAGCAGTACGCAAGGCCCAGTGGCGCAGTTGGTTAGCGCGTCGCCCTGTCACGGCGAAGGTCGCGGGTTCGAGTCCCGTCTGGGTCGCTCCATCTCTCCGGTTCCCGGCACCGCCGGCGGCCAGGCCAGGTAGCTCAGTTGGTACGAGCGTCCGCCTGAAAAGCGGAAGGTCGGCGGTTCGACCCCGCCCCTGGCCACCTCTTCTCGCCGGGCGAACCGTCAGTGCGGCTCTTCCGTCCGCATCGGTCGCAGCAGCCACTCCCACCGAGTTGGACCTGGTGCTGGTCCGATCATGGTCGGAACCTGGCTGGTGTCGAACTCGGTGGTCGTGCTCATGCGGGCTCGTGGCCGGTGGACAGGCGGATCACGCTGTCGGGTGTCACGGCACCGGAGCAGGTGCGCGTCGACGCCGTCGCGGCGGGTGCAGGCTGAGTGTGCGGAGCCTGCAGCGGCTGTTCTCCGAGCACGTCGGCGTCGCGCCTGCGTGGCCGCACCACGGGCGGCCGCCGGTGATCACTCGACCGGGTGAACCCCGGTCCGGTGCACCTGGTTGGATCGGGCATTCCGCGAGGAGGAGCCAGGAGCATGACGACGTCGGGGCCGCGCCGCAGGAGGCCCGGAGCCAGCACGACCTGGTCCGTCGTGCTCGGGGTCTGTCTCCTGGGCGCCGCAGCGTGCGGGGCCGACGCCGAGCCGCCGCTGCCCCCCGTCACGTCGGTCCCGGTGACGACGGCGCCGACCATCCCGCCGCCCGTCACGTCGAGCGGTGCGCCGGCGACGACGGCGCGCCCGTCGGCGGGCACCGGCACCACCGCCGCGCGGCCCCGGCCGCCGGCGAACCGGCCGCCGGCGACGCTGCGCCCGGGCCGCTCGTTCAGCACCGAGCTCACGTTCTACTCCGCCTACGACAACGACCCGCCCGGAACGCGCGCGATCGCCTACCCCGGCACGCGGCACTCCCAGGCCGGCGGCACGGGCACGTTCGCCGATCCGCTGACGCTCGCGACCGATCCGCGCGAGATCCCCGTCGGCACCGTGGTCTACGTCCCGACGTTGCGGAAGTACTTCGTCATGGAGGACGACTGCGAGCAGTGCATCTCCGACTGGGGCGGCAGCCGGACCCCGCACATCGACCTCTACATGCCCAACGGCGACGACAGCTCCGTCACGGCCTGCCAGCACCAGCTCACACCGGCCGGGCGCGTCACGGTCGAGCTCGGCGCCCCGGCGGGGCGGCCCGTCTCCAGCACCCCGCTCTGGTCCGGCGGCCGCTGCAGCGCGGGGTGAGTCAGGCCGGGGAGCGGTCCCCGCGGCGGTCCAGTCTCGAGATCTCGACGGTCCCCAGCTCCTCCTCGGCGAAGCCGGGGGTGGGCGGGACGGCCGGGATCCGGGTGGTGGGCGAATCGGCCGCACGGAGCCGCGCAGCGGGGATCGCCATCGTGACCGGGTCGCCGACGGGTGCGGGTCGTGGTGCAGGTCGCCGCGCGGCGGGCCGTCTCGGGTCCGGGACCGGGGCGACGGGACGCCGCGGCGGCGGGACCGCCCTCGGCGCCGGGTGCCTCGGGAGGGGAACGGGGGACGCGATGAGCGCGCGGTCGCGGTCCTGCGTCGGCACGTTCTCGAACCGTCCGATGCGGCGCAGCTTCTGCCAGCCCAACCGGATCCCGGTGACCGCCGCCGCCACCGACTGGATGAGCACGGCGTACATGAGCTGCCGGTAGACGAACTGCTGCAGCGGCAGCAACCACAGCGGCGCCATCTTCTCGCGTTCGAGACGGAACGCCACGATCCCCGCGATCGTCTGGATCAGCAGCACCGAGCCCCAGAGGACGAGCGTGCGGACGGTGTCGTCGAAGATCAGGCCGTAGACCAGCAGGATGTCGATCAGCGGCGCGATCAGCGGCAGCACCACCTGGAACACACCGACGTTGAGCAGGCCACGCCGGGCGTAGCGGCCCGCCGGGCCCCGCTGCCGCAGGGCGCCGCGGTGCTTCCACAGCGACTGGATCGTCCCGTAGCTCCAGCGGTAGCGCTGCCGCCACAGCTGGCTGAAGGTCTCCGGCGCCTCGGTCCAGGCGCGGGCGCGTTCCTCGTAGACCACGCGCCAGCCGTTGATGCCGAGCGCCATCGTGAGGTCGGTGTCCTCCGCGAGGGTGTCGTCGCTTACGTTGCCCACGTCGAGCAGCGCGGCGCGCCGGAACGCGCCGACGGCGCCGGGCACCGTCGTGATGCAGCCGAAGACGTCCTGCATGCGGCGGTCGAGGTTGAACCCGATCACGTACTCGATGTGCTGCCAGCGCGTGACCAGGATCGTGCGGTTGGCGACCTTCGCGTTGCCCGCGACCGCACCGACCGACGGGTCGGCGAAGGGCTGGGCGAGCATCCGGACGGTGTCGGCCTCGAAGATCGTGTCGCCGTCGAGCATCACGACGATCCCGTGCGACGCCGCGCGCACGCCTCTGTTCAGGGCGGCCGGCTTGCCCGCGTTGGCCTGGCGGATCAGCCGGACTCCGGGGATGGCGAGGGCCTCGACGATCTCGGCGGTGCCGTCGGTGGAGCCGTCGTCGACGACGATGATCTCCACGGGATGGTCGCTCGCGGCGACGGCCCGCAGCGTCGCGGCGATGCACTCCTTCTCGTTGTAGGCCGGGACGATGACCGACACGGGTTCGGTGAGCACGGCCGTCGGCGCCCGGGCGGCCGCGCGGCGGGCCCGGCGGGAGTGGGTGACGGCGACGACCAGCACGAGCGCCAGCCGGCCGAGGACGAGCAGCCCGAGCACCAGCAGCGCGCCCTCGAAGAGCCGGACCAGCCACGTCGCGATGCTGACGCCGGTCACGAGCCCCCACCCGAGGCGGTGGTCGCTCGCTGAGGCGGGCTGGTCGGCGGGCGGGAGCCCGACGCCCTTGCTGACGGTGGTGAACGTGTAGCCCTGGGCCTTCAGCTCGGGGATCAGCCGGTCGAGCGCCGCGACGGTCTCGGAACGGTCGCCACCGGCGTCGTGCATGAGGATCGCGCCGCCGCCGCCGGGCGGCGTGGACGCGG
>NZ_BEGX01000128.1:265780-269807 GCF_002583555.1 Pseudonocardia sp. N23 | reverse complement strand
CCAGTCCCGGCTGTCGACGTCGGTGAACGCGGTGACGAAGCCCCGGTCGCCGAGGTCGCGGACGATCTGGAACTGGTTGTTGTCCAGCGCCAGCACTTCCGACGAGTAGGGCGGCCGGACGAGGTAGCTGACCTGGCCGGTCGCCCCGGCGATGACGAGCTGGGTCTGGTCGAGCTCACGGTTCATCCGGTCCTGCGACACGGTCGTCAGGTCGGGGTGGGTGAACGTGTGGATGCCGATCTCGGACCCGGAGTCGACGATGTCGCGCAGGATGGCGGGGTGCTGGGCGCCGAGCGAGCCGAGCACGAAGAACGTGCCGGGGACGTCGTAGCGGGTCAGGACGTCGAGGATCTGCGGCGTCCACTCGGGGTCGGGGCCGTCGTCGAACGTCAGTGCCACGGTCTTCGACGGGTAGCCGAGGCTGTGGACCTGGCCCCTGGTCGTGTCGACGACGGAGCCGCCGTCGAGCACCGACGCCGGCACCTTGTCGGTCGCGGCGCGTGGGGCCTGGCGCTCGGCGTCGGTACCGACCTTGGGGTTGACCAGCCCGTTGAGGGCGAGGATCGACGCGACCATCGCCATCGCGATCGCGAACAACACCCACTTGGGCCGCGGTACGCGGCGGCGGCGCGCTGCGCGGTCGGCGCGGGCCATCAGCCGCCGCCCGTCCCCGTGTTGCCGGGCACTTGGGGTTCCGAGGGCTGCGTGGGCGGGGGTGCCTCCGAGGTGCGGGTGATTCTGGTCCGTGTGCTCGTCGTCCTCGGCGACCTGGTCGTCGTCGGTGCTGCGCTCGTCGTCGTCGTCGTCGTCGGCGGCGACGGCGACGACACGACGGCCGCGGGGGAGACCGGCGCCATCGCCCGCGACACGACGTCGCCCAACGCCACCGGCTTCGGCGGCGTGGTCAGCGTGGGTGCCCCCGGCGGCTGCCCGTCCAGGATCCCCGCCGTCTCCGGGGTACCCCCGGCGACGGCGTCGCCCCCGCTCGGCAGCGGGACCAGCGAGGTCTCCTGGTGCGCGACGAGGCTCACCGCGACGACGCCCATGTAGACGGCACAGACCGACGCCGCGGCGTACGCCGTGATCTTGACGCGCCTGCGCCGCTTCCCGGTGCCGTCGACGAACACCGGGCCCCTGGCGCGAATGACCACCGTGGACTCGACGTCCCCGTCCTCGTCCCCGCTCATGATCCGTTCCGTCCGTTCGTGGCAGCGTTCGTGGCAGGGGGAGCGCCCGCGGCGTCCCGGAACACCTGGGTGAAGGCGAAGGCCGACTGGTCGACCCCGCTGCAGTCGGGGCGCGCCTTCGTCGTGCCCGGACAGCCGCCGTTGTCGCGGCCGAGCGACCAGAACCGGACGTCGTCGACGCCGAGACCCGGGAGCGTCGCCGCGAGCGTGCGCGCGTCGTCGAGGGTGGTGACCGGGCCCGTGTCGTTCTGGCCGATCATGATCGTGACCGCGAGTCCCGGTGCCGGCGAGAGCGTCGCGACCTGCGACCGCACGGCGTCGACCGCGTCCGACATCGACGACGACCACGTCCCGGAGGGCGGGAAGTTCATGACGAGCGGGTTGACGCTGAAGCGCACCCCCGCGGCGGCGACCGTCCTGGCGACGTCCAGCGCGCGCTCGTCGAGCCCCTCCTCCGCACCGGCGACCTGAAGCGTCAGGCTCACGGCGGTGCCGCGGCGGGTCTGCACCGTGTGCAGCGCGTCGGCCACCCGCTCGGTGGGCACGTCGGCCTCGACGTCGACGTCGAGCTGTGTGGCGCCGGTGGCGTCGAGGAGCCGTCCGTAGGCGTCGGCGAGCTCGTCGGCCGTGGCGCAGACGTTCTCCAGGTACTCGCCCGACGCGCCGCCCGTCGCGACGGTCAGCTTTCCGCCGCGGTCGCGCAGCGTGGTGAGCTGGGCGACGAGGGTGGGGTCGTCGACGGCGCGTTCACCACCCCAGGACGGGGTGCAGGCGCCGTTCGTGGCGAGCCCGAAGGAGAGGGCGACGTCGTTGCCGGCGCCCGCGTCGGACATCGCGGTGATGGGCGGGTTCGACGCGGAGACGTCGACGTAGGGGGTGACCGAGGATCCGGTCCGCAACGGCGCGGAGGTGTCGGCGGTATGGGCGGGCGGGGGTCCGGACGAGCAGCCCGCCAGGAGTGTGACGGCGAGTGCCGCCGTCCCGACGAGAGCCGCAGTGACCACGTGCGGTGGCACCGGTTGCCTCCGGGAACGGCACCGACGCCCATGCGGGGGCGGTGCGGGTCGGCGATATTCGGCGTGTGGGTTCATGGGGGAGCTGGATCTGTGGACTGGGGTGTCGCGGCTCGCGCATTCGGCGGGCACGTCGACCTCTTCGCAGGTTGGTCCCCCGGCGTTACAGCAGGTGAGGGGCGTCGCTCCACGACGGGCGCAATCCCGACAAATGCCTTTTCGGGGCACCGCGGCGACGTGGGGGAGGCCTCGAGGTTGCTCACGAGTTGATGTGGGTTCCGGTGTTCTCCCGGCGTGGGACGAATCGGCTCGAATCGGACGGAGCAACCCTTTTCGGCGCCATGTCGGGCGCGGGCGGGCCGACGAGGGCGCGCTCGCGGTCGCCGGTCGGCACCGTCTCGAACTGGCCGAGCCGGCGCAGTTTCTGCCAGCCCAGCCGGATGCCGGTCACCGCGGTCGAGACGGACTGGATGAGCACGGCGTACATGAGCTGGCGGTAGGCGAACTGCTGCAGCGGCAGGAGCCAGAGGATCGTCATCTTCTCGCGCTCGAGCCGGAACGCGACGATCGCGGCGACCGTCTGGGCCCCCAGCACCGCCGCCCACACGGCCAACGTGCGGACCGGGTCGTCGAAGACCAGTCCGTAGACGAGCAGGATGTCGATCAGCGGCGCTATCAGCGGCAGCACCACCTGGAAGATCCCGACGTTGAGCAGTCCCCGACGGGCGTAGCGGCCCGACGGCCCGGACGCGGTGACGGCGCGGCGGTGCTTCCACAGGGACTGGATCGTCCCGTAGCTCCACCGGTAGCGCTGCCGCCAGAGCTGTCCGAACGTGCCGGGCGCCTCGGTCCAGGCCCGCGCGCGTTGCTCGTAGACGACGCGCCAGCCGTTGATGCCGAGCGCCATCGTGAGGTCGGTGTCCTCGGCGAGGGTGTCGTCGCTGATGCCGCCGACGTCGAGCAGTGCGGTGCGGCGGAAGGCGCCGACGGCGCCGGCGACGGTGGTGATGCAGCCGAAGACGTCCTGCATGCGGCGGTCGAGGTTGAACCCGATCACGTACTCGATGTGCTGCCAGCGGGTCACGAGGCCGGTGCGGTTGGCGACCTTGGCGTTCCCTGCGACCGCGCCCACGCCGGGGTCGGCGAACGGCTGGGCCAGCAGGTGGACCGTGTCGCGTTCGAAGACCGTGTCACCGTCGAGCATCACCACGATGTCGTGCGACGCGGCGCGCACGCCGTTGTTGAGCGCGGCCGGCTTGCCCCCGTTGGCCTGCCGGATCAGGCGCAGCCCCGGAACCGCAAGGGTCTCGACGATCTCGGCGGTGCCGTCGGTGGAACCGTCGTCGACGACGATGATCTCCACGGGATGGTCGCTCGCCGCCACGGCGCGCACGGTCGCGGCGATGCACTCCTTCTCGTTGTACGCCGGGATGATCACCGAGACCGGGCTGGTGACGGGCGCCTCCGGTGGCCGGGCCGCGGAGCGGCGGGCCCGGCACGCGTGCACCACGGCGACAACGAGGACCAGCACGAGACGGACGATCACGAGCAGCCCGACGACGAGCAGGGCGAGCTCCATCGCGCGGACGATCCACGTCGCGATGCTGACGCCGGTGACGAGTCCGAAGCCCAGAGTGTGGTCGCTCGTCGACGCGGCCTGGTCGGCGGGCGGGAGCCCGACGCCCTTGCTGACGGTGGTGAACGTGTAGCCCTGGGCCTTCAGCTCGGGGATCAGCCGGTCGAGCGCCGCGACGGTCTCGGAACGGTCGCCACCGGCGTCGTGCATGAGGATCGCGCCGCCGGCCCCGTTCGGGGGGACGGACGCGT
>NZ_BEGX01000128.1:254403-265770 GCF_002583555.1 Pseudonocardia sp. N23 | reverse complement strand
CCAGTCCCGGCTGTCGACGTCGGTGAACGCGGTGACGAAGCCCCGGTCGCCGAGCTCGCGGACGATCTGGAACTGGTTGTTGTCCAGCGCTGTGACCTCGGAGGAGTACGGCGGCCGGACGAGGTAGCTGACCTTGCCCGTTGCGCCGGCGATCGCGAGCTGGGTCTGGCTCAGCTCGCGGCTCATCCGGTCCTGGGAGACGGTCGTGAGGTCGGGGTGGGTGAAGGTGTGCAGGCCGATCTCGGACCCGGAGTCGACGATGTCGCGCAGGATGGCGGGGTGCTGGGCGCCGAGCGAGCCGAGCACGAAGAACGTGCCGGGGACGTCGTAGCGGGTCAGGACGTCGAGGATCTGCGGCGTCCACTCGGGGTCGGGGCCGTCGTCGAACGTCAGTGCCACGGTCTTCGACGGGTAGCCGAGGCTGCGCACGTGGCCGGCGGTGGCGTCGACCACCGATCCGCCCTGCACCACCGCGAGAGGCACCTGGTCCTCGGGGCCGTGCGGCGCCTGGCGTTCGGCGTCGGTTCCGACCTTCGGGTTGACCAGTCCGTTGAGGGCGAGGATCGACGCGACCATCGCCATCGCGATCACGAGGAAGACCCACTTCGGTCGTGGCACCCGGCGGCGGCCGAGGAGCCTGCCGGGGCGGCTCACGTCGCGCTCGAGGGGGTGGTCGTGACGGTCACGGTGACGGTGGGCGGCACCTCGGTGACCGGTGGGTCCGCGGGCGGCCGGGTGACCGGCGGCTCGGTGACGGGCGGCTCGGTGACGGGCGGATCGGTGACCGGCGGGTCGACCGGGGGCGGAGCGACGGGAGGTGGGTCCGCGGGAGGCAGGTCGGCGGGCGGCGGGTCCACCGGGTCGGCAGGTGGGGGGTCCACCGGCGGGGGAGTGGCCGGTACGCCGGGGTCGGGAGTTCCCTCGGAGTTCGTCGGTGGCACGGTCGGTGCGGTCACGACCGGCGGAACGACGGCCGGCGGGACGACGGGAGCGACCGGGACGGCCGGCGCCACCGCGAGCACCGGTACGGCCGGGGCCATCGTCGCCGTCGTCGCGACGGGGACGAGCACGCGCGAGAGCATCGCGCCCAGCATGATCGGCGGCCGGGTTCCCGACCGGGCCGAACCGGGATCCGCCACGGTCTGCGCACCGAGGATTCCTGCCGACTCGGGATCGCCCGCGGCGACCGAGCCGACTCCCGGCAACGCGAACAGCGACGTGTCCTGGTGCGCGGCGAGGCTCACCCCCACGACGGCCATGTACGCCGCGCACGCCGAGGCCGCCACGTAGGCGACCCGCTTGACCCGCCTGCCCCGCCGACCCGTGCCGTCGACGAAGACCGGAGTGTTGTCACGCTCCACCGCCGGGGATGCCGTGGGTGTGGAGTCCGTGTCGGCGCTCATGTCCCGTTCCGTCCGTCTGTCGCTGCCGGCGCACCGACGGTGCCCCGGAAGATCGTCGTGGAGGGATGTCTCGCCGGCCGGCTCCGCAGTCGCGCGACGAGCCGGCCAAGACCGTCCATTCGGTCCGCGCTGCACCCGACGCGTCGGCGTCGATGACATGGCGCGGTCCGGATGACCATGAAAACGGGCCTGTTGTGGTGGGTGCCACCGCTCTGACCAGGGAAGTGGCGACAACACGATGTTGCACCGTGTTACCTCCGAACAGACTAGCGAATGCCTCGTACAGGCGAATTGAGCGAATGAGTCTTGTATTCTGGAAACGCTGATGCTTCCGGTCGTCTCGAGTCTCTCGCCACGTCGCCGTGCCAGCCCCTCCAGCGAGCACATGGACGATTTCGGTGGCGGAGGCATGAGCGTTACAGCAGGTGAGCGGGATATCGACGTCGATCTTGTCGGCGCGGCCGTCGCACCCCTCGCGGTCGGCGAACGTGTTGGGCTGTGAGTAGCTCGGCGTCTCGCCCGTCGATGGTGTCTTACTCTCCGTTATCGATCAATGACTATTGCTCCGAATGGAAGAGCTCGGCTCGACCTCGTCGGGACGGCGGTGATCGGTGCGCCGTCCCGAATGATCGATGCTGGTCGTGGCCACCGGATATGTGTGGAGCCGAAAGGTTGACCCTGAACGCCCAGGCCCTCGTGAGCGCGGCATCCTGTCCGGGTGAGGCGCCTGCCCGTCGGGTCCGCAAGTCTGTGGGGACGTGTGGCCACGACGGGCCGGACGGTCCGCGACGACTCCGACGGACGGTGCAGGACGGAATGAGCGAGTTCGAATCCACCCACGGCACGACCCCGCCTCGCGCGGTCGGGCCGCGACGCCGGTTGCGCTTCCTGGGTGCGGCGGCGGTCGCGGCGGTCGCACTGGTCGCCGCGGGCTGCTCGGCCGGGAGCGGGGCGCCGGATGCGACCACCCCGGCCGCCGCCCCCACGACGACCGCGCCGCCGCGGGCCTACGCCGCGGCGCAGGTCCAGGCGCTCGTCACCTTCTACTCTGCCGCGGACAACGACCCGCCGGGCAGTACCGACATCGCCCACCCCTCCGACCGGCATCACACCGCGGGCGGCACGGGCGCCTTCGACGACCCGATCACGATGGCGACGGACGTCCGCGAGATCCCCGTCGGGGGCGTCGTCTACTCGCCCAAGCTGCAGCGGTACTTCGTGATGGAGGACGACTGCGCACCCTGCATCGCCGAGTGGGGCGCGTCCAAGAAGGCCCATGTCGCCTTCTGGATCGGCGGTGGCACGGACTCCCGGGTCACGGCCTGCGAGGACTCGCTCACGTCAGCGCGACCCGTGACGATCCAGTACGACCCGCCGCCGGGCCTGACAGTCGACACCCGGCCCCTGTACTCCGCGGGGAAGTGCTGGCCGGCCACCTGACGGGCCCCGGGAGGCCCGGATGTCAGCGGGCGAACCAGCCGGGGGAGTCGAGGCCGGCGCCGAGGTCGGGGGCCAGCGCACGCAGCGCCGTCTCGAAGGCAGGCATGTCGTCGCCGATGGCGGCGGCGCGCCGCTCGTGGAGCCGCTCGAAGATCTCGGCGGACAGTGCGAGCAGCTCGTAGCCGCGTGGGGTGATCGTCACGATCTTGCGACGGGCGTCACCGGGATCGGCGTCGCGGCGTGCGTAGCCGCGTTCGACGAGCGCCTCGACGGTCTTGCCGGCCGCCTGCTTGCTGACGCCGAGCCGCTCGCCGAGCTCGACCGCGGTGGCGCCGCGCGGGCCGATCGCTTGCAGTGTGAATCCGTGCAGGGGGCGGGCGTCGGCGTGGCCGCGGTCGGTGAGCTCGTCGTGCAGGTCGTCGACGAGGCCGCGGAATGCGGCGAGCAGGCGCAGGGCGAGCTCGGCGCCGCTCATCGGTGGGTGCCCCGGCCTGGACGACATCGACAACCTCGTTTACTGTATTGGACAACGTAGTTGTCCATCATAGGAGGTCCCCGATGTCGGTCGTACGCAGCGGCGAGGTCCGTCGCACCGAGACACCCAACGCCGTCATGACGACGTTCGCCTCGCCGACGCTCGGCGGCGCCGGCCACGCGCTGTGGCAGGTCGAGATGGCGCCCGGGACGAGCGGGCCCGAGCACGCCATGGACGCGGAGCAGATCTGGCGGGCCGTCGCGGGCGCCGCCACCGTGCGGGTCGCCGGCGGCGAGGACGTACCGCTCGCACCCGGGGACACCGTCGTCCTGCCCGCCGGGGTCGTGCGCCGCGTCGTCGCCGACCCCGCGACAGGGTTCACCGCCGTCGTCACCGGAGCCGGTGGCGCGCACGCGCTCGTCGCCGGGGCCGACCCCGTCGTCCCCGCCTGGATCGCATGATCGGTGCCGGGCGCGCGTGACATGCTGTGGCGATGTCCGCAGTCGCCGACGAGGGAGCCCGCCGCGCGGGCCGCCGGCCGGTCACCTCACGCTTCGAGATCGAGCACATCGCACTCGACCTCTTCGCGGAACACGGCTTCGACGCCACCACCGTCGACGACATCGCGCAGGCCGCCGGCATCGGCCGCCGCACCTTCTTCCGGTACTACGCCTCGAAGAACGACGTGCCGTGGGGCGCGTTCGACGACCAGCTGGCCCGCATGCGGGCCACGTTCGCCGCGCTCGCCCCCGACGTCCCCGTCATGACGGGGATCCGTGAGGTCGTGCTCGACTTCAACGACGTCACGCCCGAGGAACAGCCCTGGCACCGACAGCGGCTGCGGCTCATCCTCGGCACGCCGACCCTGCAGGCCTACTCGACGCTGCGGTACGCCGCGTGGCGTCAGGTCGTCGCCGACTACGTGGCGCTGCGCCTCGGCACCTCACCCGAGGCGCTGGTGCCGCTGACGGTCGGGCACGCGAGCCTCGGCGTCGCGCTCGCGGCCTACGAGACGTGGCTGACGAGCGACGAGGAGCTGCGCGACCTGCTCGACGAGGCGTTCCGCGCGCTCGAGACCGGACTGATCCCGGGCGAGCTCGCCTGACCCAGCGTCCGGCACCGATCACGGGACGTGACCGATTACCGATAGTACTGACACGACGTGACGAGGTGGGGTGTCGACGCCGGCGCGTCGACACCCCACCTCGATCCTCCGGTACCGCGGACGGGATTCAGGGCCGATGGCCGGCCGGAATCGGGGGGCGTCGATTGTGTCGGCCCCTTTTCCGGCCCTGTTGTGTCGAGCCTTTCCGCCGGGTCCCGGACAATCCTGGATTCGAATTCGGAATCGTCAGGTCGCGGGAACGGCCGGGGTGTCGGCCGGAACGGCGGGCACGGCCGGGATGTCGGTCGGGACGGCGGGCACGGCCGGGATGTCGGTCGGGACGGCGGGCACCGCCGGTACGGCGGGGACGTCGGTCGGGACGCCCGGAACCGCGGGCACGGCCGGCAGGTCGGCGGGAGCGCACGGCACCGCGGCGGCATCGGCCGGCACCGCGGGTACGTCTGCCGGGACCGCGGGGACGTCGGCGGGGGCGCCGGGGACCGCGGGCAGGTCGGTCGGGACGGGCGGTACGCAGGGAACGGTGGGGATGTCGGTCGGGACGGCCGGAACCGCAGGCAGGGCCGGGACGTCGGTCGGGATGTCGGGAACCGACGGCAGCGGCGGGAGCTGGTCGGCGGCCTGCGGGACGATGTCGGGGGTGTCGACGGGCAACGGGACCGCCGGGACGGCCGGGACCGCCGGCACGGCCGGGACAGCCGGCACGGGCACGAGCCCGCCCAGCAGGCCCGGCACGAGGCCCTGGACCGTCACGAGGACGCCGTTGAGCAGCGATCCGAGCGGGGTCACGGGGACGACCGGAACGACGGGCACGGCAGGGAGTTGTTCGGTTTCGGCCGATGCGATGCCCGAGCCCAGCACGAGTGCTGTGCAGCCCGTCGCAACGGCGATGATCGAGGCGGCCAATCTACGCGAGCGCACCTGTACCTCCAGGGAAGAGCGGGGGATGAGTCCGGCGAAATCATGCGTCGCCGTTCTCGTTCCGCACAGGGGTCCATTCCGGAGGTGGCGTCAATTCACACCGATCCTGCTCACAGAGAGCGACGGCAGTGGATCTGAACCCCTGAACGACGGTCGCCCGATGAGGTGGTCGGCTCGCGCGAGGCCCGGGCACGCCGCCCGACGCGCCGCCCGTCGCCGTCCGGATCGGGTGGCGATCACCCGACGGCGTACGAGTTGGTGGAGATGGCCACGATAGGGGGAGGAGATGACTCGCCGTCACGAGAAGGTCGGCGGCGGCCACCAGCAGTGACCGGTCGCGCGTCGCCGTTCCGGGTGGCGGCCGAGGACGCTCCCGGCGGGTGTGGCGGAATCCGCGCAGGACGGAGCGTGCCGGGCCCGCGCCCGTCGTCGCAGCTCACACCTTGCGTGATAGGTTCCCGCGCGGTTGCAGTCGTGTTTTCCTCGATCGTTGTGAAGCGTGCGTGGAGAGTGACGGTGGGCTTCGCCGACGTCGAGGAGCAAACCTCCCCTTTCGTTCGGTGGCGCCCGCGCAGCCTCCGGCCGGCACGGTGTCGTCCGGATTCGCTTCACGTGTGGGAGAAACGCATGCCGCAGGGCACCGTCAAGTGGTTCAACGCCGAAAAGGGCTTCGGCTTCATCGCCACCGACGACAACGGACCGGACGTCTTCGTCCACTACTCCGCCATCCAGTCGGACGGCTTCCGGACGCTCGAGGAGAACCAGCGGGTGGACTTCGAGGCCAGCCAGGGCGCCAAGGGCCCCCAGGCCGACTCGGTCCGCCCCATCTGACCGAGCTTCATCCGGCCCTCTGAGGGCCGCACCCACGATGCCGGTGTCCCACGGGACGCCGGCATCGTCCGTTCCCGGGGCCTTCTCTGTCGGGGCCCTATCCGGGGCTCGGCTCCGGGGCTCGGCTCCGGGGCCTCGTCCCTCGAGCCTCTCTCGGGACGTCGGGGCTTCTGTCCGGGACCTCTATCCGGGACCTCTGTCCGGGACCTCTGTCCGGGACCTCTGTCCGGGACCTCTGTCCGGGACCTCTGGCCGGGAGTGTGTGTCGGCACCTTCGCCCCGGACTTCGAGCCCGGCGTCCGTGCCGGGCCTCTCCGCCTTGCTTCCCCCGGGCCTCCTCCCGGCGCCTGCGCACCCGGGCGGGGGCCGTTCGGCTGCGGGGGGACGGCCGTCGGGGCGGAGGGTTGCGTCGTCGACACGACCAGGTGGTGTCGAACCGGCGAACGGAACGACGACCGGTAGACGCCCGAACGGAGTAGCCGTCGACCCGCCCGCCCGGACCGGTGGCCCGTCGACGATCGGTCGCCCTCTACCACTCGCGGACACGATGATCCGCTCGTCTCGGGAGTGGGCTCGGTCACCGCCGGTGGGGTTTCGTCACGTTCCCGATGCCGCATCCTTGCGTTGCACCACATGTCAGAACGGCGCCGCGCAAGGCGCCGCATCGAGATCGGCAGGAGGACGGACGATGTCGCGGTGGGACAGCTACCGGGCCGTGTACGGCGCGGAGCTGAGGGCAGCCGCCCGCGAGTACGCGGACCACGGATGGCCATTGATTCCCGGGACGGGCACGGACGTACTGCTGGCCACCGGTGAGGTACTCGACATCGTGGAGGTGCCGGCCGAGCTGGGCCGGCGCGTCTGCGCGACGCTGCGCGACCGCGGGCTCGTCGTTCCCGTCGCAGCCACCACGAACGACACGTGGTGGTTCCCGATGACGGCAGGCTTCGGGCTGCCGCCGGAGGTGAGCATGCATGCCGACGTCGTGCTGCACACCGACGGCATCGGCGTCGTAGCACCGCCGAGCGAGCGGCCCGACGGGTGGGTGCACTGGCGGGTCGCGCCGGGGCTCACCGGTTACGCAGTGCCGGAGGCCGCATTCGTGATCGACGCCGTCACCGCAGCAGTGCGGTGGCGTGCAGCAGGTGGTGACGCGCAGCCGGGTGCCCAGCGGCCCGCAGCAGCCGTCGCCAGAGGTGCGCGGTACCGGTCCTGACCGGAACCCGCGAGCCGCGCCCGGTTCGCGCCCCGTTGCAGCGGATGTCGCTCCGCGCCGGGATGTTCGGGTGCACAGGGTGTGCGGCGCCCGGGGGAGCACTTCTCCCCCGGCGCGCCGCCCCAACCCCCTCGACGTGACCGGGGCCGGCGGAACACCGGCGGCCCCGGTCAGACCCAGGGTGATCCCTGAGAGCCGGATCGCCCGTCGTACGGGCACTATGGGAACCGTGACGACCGAGCAGGAGCAGCGCGCGCTGCCCGCCACCGAGCCCCGCGCGGACGATGCGCGCGTGCCGCTGGGCGCGTTCGGACCCCTCGACGACTCGATCAAGCGCCGCGACCTGCGGCGGATGAAGATCATCGCCACCGGGTTCCTGGTCCTGGCGACGATCGTGTTCCTCGTCGGGCGCTACCTGGAGCTCCGTGTCGGGGCCGGGTGGGGGTACATGCGGTCGGCGGGCGAGGCCGGGATGGTCGGCGCCCTGGCCGACTGGTTCGCCGTCACCGCGCTGTTCCGGCGGCCGCTGTCGCTACCGATCCCGCACACCGCGATCATCCCGACGAAGAAGGACCAGATCGGCGGGAGCCTCGGTGACTTCGTCGGGGAGAACTTCCTGTCCGAGGCCGTCGTGCGCGACAAGCTCGAACGGGTCGGCATCTCGGCCCGGGTCGCATCGTGGGTCACCCTGCCCGAGAACGCCGACCGGATCACGGCCGAGCTGGCGACCGCCGCCCGTGGCATCGTCACCGTCCTGCGCGACGAGGACGTCCAGGACGTCATCGAGCAGGTCATCGTCCGCAAGCTGCTGGAGAAGCCGATCGGGCCGCCGCTGGGCAAGGTCCTGGAGGGGCTCCTCGCCGACGGCTCGCACCGCAGGCTCGTCGATCTCGTGTGCGACCGCGCCTACGACTGGGTGACGGCGAACCAGACGACGGTGCTGCGCGTCGTCCACGAGCGGGCGCCCGGCTGGACGCCCCGGTTCGTCGACGAGATGTTGGCCGACAAGGTGTTCTCCGAGGTGCAGAACTTCGCGTGGGCGGTCAAGACCGACCCCGAGCACCCGATGCGCAAGGCCGTCGACACGTTCCTGATCGAGTTCGCGGGCGACCTGCAGAACGACGAGGCCACGATCGCGCGGGCCGAGCAGATCAAGCAGCAGGTCGTCGACCACCCCGACGTGCAGGCGTTCATCGGCCAGGCCTGGGGCACGGTGAAGCGGATGATCCTCGACGCCGCTGACGACCCCTCCAGTGCGCTGCGCACCCGCGTCCGCGACGGGATCGTCTCGTTCGGGCATCGGCTCGAGAGCGACGAGGAGCTGCGCGGCAAGATCGACGGCTGGATCGCCGACGCGGCCGGCTACGTCGTGCGGCACTACCGGGGCGAGATCACGACGCTGATCACCGACACGGTGGCCCGCTGGGACGCCGACGAGACCTCGCGCAAGATCGAGCTGCAGGTCGGCCGTGACCTGCAGTTCATCCGGATCAACGGCACCGTCGTCGGTGCACTCGCGGGTCTGGTCATCTACGCGGTGTCGCAGCTGATCTTCTTCTGACGACGACGACGGCGCCGCGACCGGGCATCCGCCGGGCCCTGTGCGCTGACCGAGGCTCGTGACCGTCCTCGCCGCCGGGCGCAGCCTCATTGCTCCAGCGGGGGCTCGGGTTCAAGGGGGTCGTCGCAGCAACGAGGTCGCGCGCCGACTGCCGGGCGCAACCTCACGGTCGTCCGGGCGGCGATCGGCAGCGGTGAGGTGCGGCCGGGGTGGGGCCGTGTCCCCGGGGTTCACCTCGCCCGATGTGTCCACCGTCGGGCAATTCGGGCGACTTCTGTCGGTGGTGGCCCCTAGTCTGCGCGGCATGGAGAGCACCGCCGTCCGCGTCGAGGGCCTGACCAAGTCGTTCGGGGCCACCCGCGCGCTCGACGGTGTCGACCTCGAGATCCCGACGGGCACGATCCTCGGCCTCCTCGGACCCAACGGCGCGGGCAAGACGACCACCGTCCGCATCCTGACCACGTTGCTGCGCCCCGATGCCGGGCGTGCCGTCGTCGCCGGGCACGACGTGATGGAGCAGCCGCAGCAGGTCCGGCGGGCGATCGGGCTGTCGGGGCAGTACGCGGCGGTCGACGAGAACCTCACCGGCGCCGAGAACCTCTACCTCGTCGGACGGCTGCACGGGCTGTCGCGGCGGGCGGCCAGGGCCCGTGCGGCGGAGCTGCTGTCGCGGTTCAAGCTCACCGAAGCCGCGGAGCGCCCGTCGAAGACCTACTCGGGCGGGATGCGCCGCCGGCTCGACCTCGCCGGTGCGCTGGTCAGCTCCCCGAAGGTCGTGGTGCTCGACGAGCCGACCACCGGGCTCGACCCGCGCGGCCGGCTCGACACGTGGGCGATGATCTCGGAGCTGGTGGCCGACGGGGCGACGGTGCTGCTCACCACGCAGTACCTCGAGGAGGCCGACCAGTTGGCCGACCGGATCGTGGTGATCGACCGGGGGCGGGTGATCGCCGCGGGCACGGCCGACGAGCTGAAGTCGCAGGTCGGTGGTGAGCGGCTGCAGGTCGTCGTCGCGCGCCCCGAACACGTGCCGTTCGCGCAGCAGGTGCTGGCCGACGTCGGGATCTCCGAACCGCAGGTCGACGACCACGTCCGCCGCGTCGCCGTCCCGGTGAGCGGCGGCACCAAGGCGCTCGTCGAGGTGGTCCGCCGGTTCGACGGAGAGGGCGTCGAGCTGCTCGACGTCGGGCTGCAGCGGCCCACCCTCGACGACGTGTTCCTGCAGCTCACGGGCCACCTCGCCGAGGAGGAGGCGCCGCCGGAGCCCAAGAAGGGCCGGCGGGCGCGGCGGAGACGACGGGCCGAGGCCGAAGAGCAGGCCGAGAAGAACGAGGGGGAGAGCGCGTGAGCGCGCTGACACAGGCACTGCGCGACAGCAGCGTCATCACCTGGCGCAACTGGGTCGGCATGAAGCGCGTCCCCGACGCGCTGATCGGCCTCACGGTGCAGCCGATCATGTTCGTGGTGCTGTTCGCGCTGGTGTTCGCGGGCAGCCTCGGCGGCGAGCCGTACCGGGAGTTCCTGGTGGCCGGCATCTTCGCCCAGACCGTGGCGTTCAACGTCTTCTTCACGACGATCGGCATGGCCAACGACCTCGGCAAGGGCATCATCGACCGGTTCCGTTCGCTGCCGATGTCCCGTGTCGCGGTGGTGCTCGGGCGCGCGGTGTCCGATCTCGGCGTCACCGTGATCACGCTCGTCGTCATGTCGCTGACGGGCCTGATCGTCGGCTGGCGCATCCGCGGCGGCGTCCTCGACGCCCTCGCCGGCTACGGCGTGCTGCTGCTGTTCTCGTTCGCGATGGCGTGGATCGGCGTGTTCGTGGGTCTGGTGGCGCGCAACGTCGAGGTGGCGCAGAGCGCGGGCCTGATCTGGCTGTTCCCGTTGACGTTCGTGTCGAGTGCGTTCGTGTCGGTGCAGGGCTTCCCGGGCTGGTTGCAGCCGTTCGGGGAGTGGAACCCCGTCAGTGCGGTCGCCAGGGCGAGCCGGGAGTTGTTCGGCAACCCGACGCAGCTGCCCGGGTTCGCGGAGTCGACGGCCTGGCCCGCACAGCACGCCGTGCTCTACGCGGTGCTGTCGTCGCTGGCGATCGTCGCGATCTTCCTGCCGCTGGCCGCCGCGCGGTACCGGCGGGTGGCGAGCCGCTGATCCCCGGGATCGGAGGCTCAGAGCAGGGAGCCGACCGCCAGCCCCAGGCCCGCCGCGCCGAGTCCCGCGAGCACGCAGCCGACGGCGTTGAACGCCGCGAAGAGCCTGCTGCCGCCTGCGGTGAGCTGGACCGTCTCGTAGGCGAACGTCGAGTAGGTGGTGAGCGAGCCGCAGAACCCGGTGCCGACGAGCAGCACCACCTCGGGGCTCGCCGTCGAGCCCAGTGTCAGGCCGAGGACGAACGAGCCG
>NZ_BEGX01000128.1:187573-254303 GCF_002583555.1 Pseudonocardia sp. N23 | reverse complement strand
CGGGAGGAGCCGGTCGGTGAGGTAGCGCAGCGGCGCACCGACGACGGCCCCGGCGACGACCAGCAGCGCCGCGATCCCGGTGCTCACGGTGTGCCGCCGCGGTGCAGGGCGCGCCCGGCGAGCCGGGCCGCGGCGAGCCCGAGCCAGGCGGCGACCACCGCGGCGACGAGCGTCGCGGCCAGGTAGGCGAAGGCCGTGCCGATGCGGCCTGTGGCGACGAGGTGCTGGGCGTCGACGGCGTAGGTCGAGAACGTCGTGAAGCCGCCGAGGATGCCGGTGGCGAGGAACGGCCGGACCAGGGGGTGGGCGTCGGTCAGCTCGGTCACCGTCACGACGACGACGCCGATCAGGAAGCAGCCGAGCACGTTGATCCAGAACGTCGCCCACGGGAACGTGCCGGTGGGTGTGGGCAGGCCGAGCCCGACGGCCCAGCGGGCGAGAGCCCCGATCGCCCCGCCGACGGCGACGGCGACGAACGCCCGGCCCTGTCCCCGCAACGGCGCGAGGATCCGGTCCGATGGTGCGAAGACCCGGTCCTCCCCGCTCGGCGGCAGCGGTCGGCCCACGGTGCCTCCCCTCGCGCCGACCCGTCCGGCGCACCCCGCGCGGACTGTATCCCCATGCCTCGTGGCGTGACTCAACCCACGTGACCAGCGCAAGCAGTGTGCTTGCAGGAGCTAGCACTCGGGCGTACGGTCGAAGACGTGAGTGGAGGTGAGACACCGATGACGAAGGCCGACAAGAACGACAAGCCCGCCGAGAAGGTGGAGAAGGCCGTCGAACACGTCGGACAGGCCGTGGGTCAGGCTGTCGACGACATCGGGTCCTACATCCGCGCGCAGCGCGAGTCGGCGCAGGTGTCATTGCGTCAGCTCGCGAGGGTCACCGGCGTCAGCAACCCGTACCTCAGCCAGGTGGAGCGCGGGTTGCGCAAGCCGTCGGCCGAGATCCTGCAGCAGATCGCGAAGGGGCTGCGGATCTCCGCCGAGGCACTGTACGTCAAGGCCGGAATCCTCGACGACCGTCCCGCGAGCCTCGTCATCGACGCCGTGCTCGCCGACCCGCTGCTCACCGGGCGCCAGAAACAGGTGCTCCTCGACATCTACGAGTCGTTCCGGCGGGAGGCCGACGTCACCGACGTCGCCGCCCCCGTCGCGGACACCGTGACGACTGACGAACAGGGGAAGTGATCATCATGGCCGTAACGCTGCCGACCGCTGCGGACGTCCGAAAGGTCCGCGAGCAGACCGCCAAGAACGCCGCCGAGCGGGCCGAGCTCGCCGCGAAGCCGCTGCTCGCCGTGCTGGGTGCGGGTGACCGCGCCGTGGCCGGCGTGACGAAGTTCGCCGCCGAGGCGCGTACCCGCGCCGAGCAGCGGGCCGACGTCGTCCAGCAGCGCGTCATGGACCTCCCGTCCGAGCTCGACGGGCTCCGCGCCAAGCTGAACGCCGACGAGGTGCGCAAGGTCGTCGAGTCCGTGCGCGAGCAGGTCACCGCCTACTACACCGACCTGACCGGCCAGGGCGAGGTCGTCCTGGGGCGCATCCGCAAGCAGCCGCAGGTCGAGCAGGCCCTCAGCGTGCTGGGTGAGTACGGCGACAAGATCGACTCCCGGGTCGACGACCTCGTCGACGACGCCCACGACGCCGCCGAGAAGGCGCTGTCGACGGTGACCCGTCAGACCCGCTCCGTCGGCGAGAAGGCCGCCCGCGGCACGCAGGACGTCGCCGGCTCGGTCGCCCAGACCGTCGCCGAGGCGGGCAAGGACGTGGCCGAGGTGATCGACGAGGCCGGCGACGAGGCAGCTCACGCGACGCGGAGCACCACCCGGCGCGCCGCCAACCGGACCGCTCCGAAGACGACCCCGACGCGGCGGACGGCCCCGAAGGTCACCCCCAAGGTCGCCCCGAAGACGGCTGCGAGGACGACCTCGACGCCGGCGCCCAAGTCGACGTCGACCACGCCGAAGTCGGCCTCGACCACCGCGCCGAAGTCGGCTCCCAAGACCGAGGTCGAGGCGGAGGTCAAGGTCGAGTCGAAGACCGAGCCCAAGACCGAGTCGAAGCCGGCCGCCGCCAAGCCGGCGACCCGTCCGGGCTCGTCCGCCTGACGTCTCGACCGTGATCCCGGTGCCCCCGACGGCCTCGTCGTCGGGGGCGCCGGTGCGTCGGGCCACGCCGGGGCCGGGGATGTCACGATTCGCCCGACGCACGTAGTCTTGCGCGGTGAGCGTCCTCCGCCCCGACTATGTGGTGCTGTGCATCATCGGCCTCGTCGTCGCCGTGGTCTCGCTGTACGCACTCGTCCACGCCGCCCGGCAGCGCAAGGACGCGTTCGAGCTGGCCGACAAGCTCTCCAAGAACGCCTGGTTGGGCATCGTCGGCGCATCCTCGCTGTTCCTGCTGCTGATCCCGGTCATCCAGGTGATCCGTTACCCGTCGCTGCCCGGCGTGATCGTGGCCTTCCAGGGCCTCTACAGCCAGTTCACGATCTTCTGGCTCGCCGGTGTGGTCGCGACGTTGGTCTACCTGGTCGACGTCAAGCCCGCCGTGGCGGGCATCGGTCGGGGTGAGCGGTGAGCTGGTCCGTTCTGGGCTCGCTCGTCGCCGTTCCCGCGCTCGACCGTCCGGACCTGCTGGCCGACGCGGTCGCGCACGTTCTCACGACCCTCGACCCGGCCGACGCCGCGCGGATCGGCGTCGCCGAGATCGACCCGACGCTCGCCGACACCGCCGCCTTCTGCGAGGCCTACGGCTCACCGCTCGACGCGTCGGCCAACTGCGTCGTCGTCGCCGGGAAGCGTGGCGGTGACACCCGCTACGCGGCCTGTCTCGTGCTCGCGACGACCCGCGCCGACGTCAACGGTGTCGTGCGCCGCCGGATCGACGCGCGCCGGGCCTCGTTCGCGCCGATGGACGACGCTGTCGAGCTGACCGGCATGGAGTACGGCGGCATCACGCCCGTCGGGCTGCCGGAGGGCTGGCCGCTGCTCGTCGCACCCGAGGTGGCGGCAGCCGAGGCGGTCGTCGTCGGCAGCGGCATCCGCGGCAGCAAGCTCGCGATCCCGGGGGCGCTCGTCGCGTCGCTGCCCGGCGCGGAGGTCCTGGCCGACCTCGCCCGTGCCGTCGGTTGAGCGTCTGACGCTCAAGGTTCCCGCGTTCGCTCTCAGCAGACTTACTTGAACGCTGGAATGAGTTCAACGGTGTAAGCGTTGGTCGGGACATGACACAGACGCTGAAGCTGCCGGTGCTTCCGCTGACCGACTCGGTGGTGCTGCCCGGCATGGTGGTCCCCATCCGACTCGACGCGCCGGAGGTTCAGGCCGCCGTCGACGTCGCCGCCACTGCGGACGACGCCACGGAGAGCACGGAGAAGAAGGTCCTGGTCGTCCCACGGCTGGACGGCAAGTACGCCGCGATCGGTGTGGTCGCGGTCCTCGAACAGATCGGGCGGCTCCCGAGCGGCGAACGCGCCGCCGTCGTCCGCGGTGAGACGCGGGCACGCATCGGTGCAGGCGTGACCGGCCCCGGCTCCGCCCTGTGGGTGGAGGCCTCGCTCGTCGAGGACAGCCCCGTGACCGGGCGCACCCAGGAGCTGGCCAAGGAGTACAAGGCGCTCGTCGTCTCGATGCTCCAGCAGCGCGGCGCCTGGCAGATCATCGACGGCGTCCAGCAGATCACCGACCCGTCGGAGCTCGCCGACACCGCAGGCTGGAACCAGTGGCTCGACGTCGAGCACAAGGCGCAGCTGCTCGCCGAGACCGACGTGACCCACCGCCTCGAGCTGCTCCTCGAGTGGACGAAGGAGCACCTCGCCGAGCAGGAGGTCACCGAGAAGATCGCCGGTGACGTCCGTGAGGGGATGGAGAAGCAGCAGCGCGAGTTCCTGCTGCGCCAGCAGCTCGCCGCCATCCGCAAGGAGCTCGGCGACGACGACCCCGAGGGCGAGGCCGACTACCGCGCCCGCGTCGAGGCTGCCGACCTGCCCGAGCACGTCCGCAAGGCCGCGCTGACCGAGGTCGGCAAGCTGGAGCGGGCGTCGGACCAGAGCCCCGAGTCCGGCTGGATCCGGACCTGGCTCGACACCGTCCTCGACATCCCGTGGACGACGCTGACCACCGACTCCGACGACCTCGTCGCCGCCCGGGCCGTGCTCGACGCCGACCACGCCGGTCTCGACGACGTCAAGGAGCGGCTGATCGAGTTCCTGGCCGTCCGGTCGCGTCGTGACCGCAAGGGCATGGAGAAGGTCGGCGGCCGTGGCTCCGGCGCGGTGCTGGCCCTCGTCGGCCCGCCCGGCGTCGGCAAGACGTCGCTCGGTGAGTCGGTCGCGCACGCGCTCGGCCGCAAGTTCGTCCGCGTCGCCCTCGGCGGCGTCCGCGACGAGGCCGAGATCCGCGGCCACCGGCGCACCTATGTCGGTGCCCTGCCCGGCCGGATCGTCCGCGCCATCCGCGAGGCAGGCGCGATGAACCCGGTCGTGCTGCTCGACGAGATCGACAAGGTCGGCAGCGACTTCCGTGGCGACCCCACGGCCGCGCTGCTCGAGGTGCTCGACCCGGCGCAGAACCACACGTTCCGCGACCACTACCTCGAGGTCGACCTCGACCTGTCCGACGTCCTGTTCCTCGCCACCGCCAATGCCTACGACACCATCCCCGGCCCGCTGCTGGACCGCATGGAGGTCGTGACGCTCGACGGCTACACCGAGGCGGAGAAGGTCGCCATCGCGCGTGACCACCTGCTGCCCCGGCAGATCGAGAAGGCCGGTCTGGAGACCTCGGACGTCGAGTTCTCCGAAGTGGCGCTCGGCATGATCGCCGCCGAGTACACCCGCGAGGCCGGTGTGCGGCAGCTGGAGCGGGGCCTGGCCAAGGTCCTGCGCAAGGTCGCCGTGGGGCTCGACTCGGGTGAGGAGGCGCCGATCCACGTCGACGCCGAGACCCTGGTCAAGTACCTGGGCCGGCCGAAGTTCACCCCGGAGTCGGCGGAGCGCACCTCCGTCCCGGGCGTGGCGACGGGCCTCGCCGTCACCGGTGCCGGTGGCGACGTCCTGTTCATCGAGGCCACCTCGATGGAGGGTGAGTCCGGGCTGATCCTCACCGGCCAGCTGGGCGACGTCATGAAGGAGTCCGTCTCGATCGCGCTGAGCTACCTGCGGTCGAAGGGGCTGGCCGGCGACCTGGCGTCGAAGAAGCTGCACGTGCACGTGCCGGCAGGCGCGGTCCCGAAGGACGGGCCGAGCGCGGGCGTCACAATGACCACGGCGCTCGCGAGTCTCGCGAGTGGGCGTCCGGTCAAGTCCAGCGTGGGCATGACCGGTGAGGTCACGCTGCAGGGCAAGGTCCTGCCCATCGGTGGGGTCAAGCAGAAGCTGCTGGCCGCGCACCGGGCCGGGCTGACCGACGTGATCATCCCCAAGCGCAACGAGCCCGACCTCGACGACCTGCCGGAGTCGGTGCGCGGAGAGCTGAGGATCCACCCGGTGGCCGATGTCGCCGAGGTGCTGGAGCTGGCCCTGGAGCCGGCGCCGGAGCACGCCGCGGTCGCGTGACCCGAACGTCAGGAACGGCACTCTCCCACAGCCGGATTGCGGGAGAGTGCCGTTCCTGCGACCGGGCGCGGGCACCCCCCGGGGAACGGGCACCACCGCCGTTCGTTCGTGTCGGGGGCAGGGGCGCAGGGCTCAGCGCAGGACGACCGTCTTGTTGCCGTGCACCAGGACGCGGTCCTCCAGGTGCCAGCGCAGGCCCCGGGACAGCACCAGGCGCTCGATGTCGCGGCCCCGGCGGACCATGTCCGAGGCGGTGTCGCCGTGGTCGACGCGGATGACATCCTGCTCGATGATCGGGCCGGCGTCGAGGTCGGCGGTCACGTAGTGGCACGTGGCGCCGATCAGCTTCACGCCGCGGGTGTGGGCCTGGTGGTAGGGCCGGGCGCCGGCGAACGACGGCAGGAAGCTGTGGTGGATGTTGATCGCCCGGCCGCGCCACTGCTCGCACAGGTGCGCGGGCAGCACCTGCATGAATCGGGCCAGGACGATCGCGTCGGGCTCCTGCTCGTCGACGAGCTTGCGCACCTCCTCGAAGGCCTCGAGCTTGAGGCTCTCGCGTCGCTCGTCACGCATCCCGGGGAACGGGACGTGGTGGAACGGCACCTTGTGGGCGGCGACGACGTCGCGCAGCGCGTCGTGGTTGCCGATCACCGAGGTGATCTCCACGGGCAGCTCGCCGGCGGAGACCCGGCCGAGGAGGTCGTGCAGGCAGTGCGGCTCGCGGGTGACGAGCAGGACGGCGCGCTTCTTCTCGCCGGTGTCGGTGACCCGCCAGGTGGCGTCGGGGCCGAACTCGGCGGCGACCTCGGCAAAACGGGTGCGCAGCTCGTCGGCGTCGTAGGGCACGGAGTCGGCGCGCACGACCTGGCGGGTGAAGAACCAGTTCTGGTCGGCGTCGGCATGGTAGGCGGCCTCGACGATCCAGGCACCGGCGTCGGCCAGGAATCCCGAGATGCGGGCCACGATGCCGGTCCGGTCGGGGCAGCTGAAGGTGATCACGTATCGGCGCGACGCTGCTGGTTCCACGGCGTCGATCGTGCCACGCGCCGGATCTCACACCCCGGTGTCCCTGCGCACGTGCGGGAACGGGGGCACGCTCGACGGGTGAGTCCCGACGACGCACCACCCGCCCGTGACGACGCACCACCCGCCCGTGACGACGCACCACCCGCCCGTGACGACGCACCACCAACCCAGGTCGATGGTCCACCTGTTCTCGACGACCGTCGCCGCACGGTCGCGGTGGCGGCGATGACGTTCGCGACCGGCGCGATCGTCGCGAACCTGTACTACGCCCAGCCGCTGGAGGCGACGCTCGCCGAGCACTTCGGGGCGTCGTCGGGTGCGGTCGGTGCGGCCCTGACGATCATCCAGGTCGCGTACGCGGTGGGCCTGGCGACGCTCGTCCCCCTGGGCGACCTGCTGCAGCGCAGGCGTCTCGTCATGACGGTGCTGGCGGTGACGGTGGCCGGGCTGGTCGTCGCGGCGACGGCGCCCTCACTGGCGGTACTGGCCTCGGCGTTCGCGGTCGTCGGGGTGACGTCGGTGGCGGCGCAGGTGCTGGTGCCGTTCGCGGCGCAGCTCGCGCGGCCGGGCGAGGAGGGCCGCACCGTCGGCACCGTGATGAGCGGGCTGCTCATCGGGGTACTGGTGGCCCGGGTCGTGTCGGGGCTGGTGGCCGACTGGCTGGGCTGGCGCGCGGTGTTCGTGCTCGGGGCCGTCCTCACCGCGGTGTGCGCGGTGGCGTTGTGGCGGGCGTTGCCGGTGGTCGCGCCGCCGGTGCGGATGAGCTATCCGCGGCTGCTGGGCTCGGTACTGGGTCTGGTCCGCGACCAGCCGGTGCTGCGGCTGCGGATGGTCTACGGGGCGACGAGCTACGCCTCGTTCGGGGCGTTGTGGACGAGCATCGGGTTCCTGCTGGCGGGCCCGCCGTTCCACCTGGCCGACGCCCAGATCGGCCTCTTCGCGCTGTTCGGGGTGGCGGGCGCGCTGATGGCCCGGTTCGCGGGCCGCCTCGCCGACCGCGGTCTCACCCACCTCACGACAGGGGCTGCGCTGGCGCTGACGGCCGCGTCGTTCGTGCTGGTGTATCTGGGCGCGCACTCGCTGGTCGTGCTCGCGGTCGGCATCGTCGTCTTCGACATGGCGTTGCAGGCCTGCCACATCACGAACCAGAACGTCGTCTTCCCACTGGCGCCGGAGGCGCGCAGCCGGCTCAACACGGCGTACATGACCAGCTACTTCGTCGGCGGCGCGACCGGGTCGGGGCTGTCGGCGGGCATGTATGCGGCACACGGGTGGACGGGTGTTGTCGTGGTGGGCGCGGCGTTCCCGGCGCTGGGGTTCCTGGTGTGGCTGGGCGAGTCGATCACCCGCGGCAGGTCGGGCTCCGGGGTCAGGCCCGCTGCCGCAGCCACTCGAGCGTGAACGCGGTCTCCGACGCGAGTAGCCCCTCGATCTGTTCGGCGACCATGCTCTCGATCTTGCCGCCGATGAGCGGCACCCTGACCGTCACCGCGGCGTCGACGACAAGCTCGCTGCCGCCCTCGATGTCGGCCAGCCGGATGGCGCCCTCGGCCGACGCGGGTGTCCCGGGGATGCGGACGTCGACCGTGCCGGTGTAGCGGCCGGGGCCGGCGGGCGCGAGCGTCTCGGTCCGCTCGATCACGAGGTCGCCGCTGACCAGGCTGCGGACCATCGGGGGGACGACGTTCGCGTCGACGCCGTGGCGCAGCTCGTAGCGGGCGCCGTTGCCGTCGACGTGGTGCGACAGCAGCGCCGCGCCCGGCCCACCGAGGCGCTCGAGGCGCGCCTTCAGATAGTCGGGGTCGACCATCGCGGCGTAGACCTTCTCGGCGGGGAACTCCGCGGTGGTGCGGTGGGTGAGCTGGTGCGCCATGGGCGGAGGCTACCCTCGGCGCTCGTGCCGGTTCCCGACGTGGCCGCCCCGCCGCTCGCCACCATGACCACGCTCCGTCTCGGCGGTCCAGCCGACCGGGTGGTGACGGCCTCGTCGGCGGACGAGGTCGTCGACGCGGTGCGCACGGCCGACGACGCCGGTGAGCCGGTGCTGGTGCTCGGCGGCGGCTCGAACGTCGTCGTCGCCGACGAGGGTTTCCGGGGCACGGTCGTGCGGATCGCGAGCACCGGCCTCGACGTCACCCCGCGTGGCGACGGTTCGGTCCTGCTCACGGTCGAGGCCGGGGAGGACTGGGACGACGTGGTCGCGGCGACCGTCGCCCGCGGCCTGGGCGGGCTGGAGTGCCTGTCGGGCATCCCCGGGCGGACGGGCGCGACGCCGGTGCAGAACGTCGGCGCCTACGGGGTCGAGGTCGCGGACCTGCTCGTCGACGTCGACCTCTACGACCGGCGGACCCGCGCGGTCCGCACCCGCGTCCCGGCCGCCGACCTGGGCCTGGGCTATCGCACGAGCACGCTCAAGAACCGTGACGACGCCGTCGTGCTGCGGGTGCGGTTCGCGCTGCCGGGCGGTGCCGACAGCGCGCCGCTGCGCTACCCGGAGCTCGCCCGCGCCCTCGGCGCCGAACCCGGCGGCCGGGTGCCCGCCGCGGTCGCCCGCGACGCCGTGCTCGGCCTGCGCCGCTCCAAGGCCATGGTGCTCGACGCCGGCGACCACGACACGTGGAGCGCGGGCTCGTTCTTCACCAACCCGGTCGTCGACGCCGCCGACGTCCCCGACGGCCCGGCGACCGACGGCATGCCCCGCTGGCCGGCGGCGTCCGATCGGGTGAAGCTCTCGGCCGCCTGGCTCATCCAGCATGCCGGGTTCGGCCGCGGACACGCCGGTCCGGGTGGGCGCGTCGCGCTGTCGGGCCGCCACGTCCTGGCGCTGACCAACCGCGGCCCGGGCACGACCGAGGACCTCCTGTCGCTGGCAGCGGAGGTGCGCGGCGGGGTCGCCGACCGGTTCGGCGTCGTCCTGCACCCCGAGCCGGTGCTCGTCGGCTGCCGCTTGCCCTGAGCCCTCGGCGGTCGCGCCCACTGTCGGCGCCGCCGCGTAACGTCGTGCACCGGGCCGGGTGACATCGCCGGCCGTTCCCCGACGCACGCAACCGCCCACGGCGGTCGTACGTCTTCTGGACGGGGAGGAAGGTCGCAATGGGGGAGCGAATGCGCAGAATCCTGCTCGTCCTGGCCATCGTGGTGGTCGGGACGGCGGGGGCCGTCACGGCGGCCACGGCGGCGGGACGCGGACCGGACGGGGGCGGTGGGGGACCGCTCGCGATCCTCGGGCCGAAGGCCGCCGTCAGCTACACGCCGGCGGCCGACGCGACGGGGGCCAACCCGGCCACGGCAGCGAAGGCATCGGTCGACGAAGGCACGTTCGACGAGGTCGGCCTCGTCGACGGCGCGGGCAAGGCGGTGAAGGGCGAGCTGGCAGCCGACAAGAAGTCGTGGACGACGACGGCGCCGCTCGACTACGCCACCAGCTACCGCTGGAAGGGCACCGCCACCGGCACCGACGGCAAGCAGGTCCCGCTCGCGGGCGGGTTCGCGACGCTGAAGCCGGCCAAGGAGGTCCGCGGCACCCTCAACATCGGGGACGGTCGCACCGTCGGCATCGCCGCGCCGATCCAGATCCAGTTCAACAGCCACGTCTCCGACAGAGCCGCCGCGGAGAAGGCGCTGTCGATCACGACGTCGGCGCCCACCGAGGGCGCCTGGGGCTGGCTGCCCGACGAGAACGGCGGCTCCCGGGTGCACTGGCGGCCCAAGGAGTACTGGAAGTCCGGCACCGAGGTCACCGTGAAGGCGAACCTCTTCGGTGTCGACTACGGCAACGGCGCGTACGGCGCGAGCAACGTGAGCTCGACGTTCACCATCGGCCGGGCGCAGGTCGTCAAGGCCGACGTGAACTCGTTCCAGATGGTCGTGATGCGCGACGGGCAGCAGATCGCCAGCTACCCGGCCTCCTACGGGCTGGGGACCGACCCGAACCGCAACACCCGCTCCGGCGTGCACGTCGTCAGCGAGAAGTTCACCGACAAGCGGATGGTCAGCGAGCAGTACGGCTACGACGTCGTCGAGAAGTGGGCCGTGCGGATCAGCAACAACGGCGAGTTCATCCACGCCAACCCGGCGTCGTCGGGGGCGCAGGGCTCGTCGAACGTGACCCACGGCTGCGTGAACCTGTCGATCGACAACGCCAAGGCCTACTACGACACCGCCATCTACGGCGACCCCGTCGAGGTCACGGGCACCCCGGTCCAGCTGTCGGCCAAGGACGGCGACATCTGGGACTGGACGCTGAACTGGAACCAGTGGAAGGCGCTGTCGGCCCTCTAGCAGTCGATCAGGACCTTGCCGACCGTGCCGGCCTCCACGGCGTCGTGGGCGGCGCCGGTCTCCGCGAGCGGGAACCGGGTGAGCGGTAGCCCGTGCTCGGCGCCGACGCGCAGTGCGCCGTCGGCGAGCGCGGCCGACACAGCGGCGACGGCGTCGGCCTTCTGCCGGTCGGTCACCGTGTAGGTCATGACGAACTGCAGCCGCATGTTCGGGACCATCGCCGGCCGCACGGGCATCGTCAGCGGCTGGTCGGTGTCGACCGCGTAGACGGCGACCGTGCCGCCGGGCGCGATCACCTCGATGTCGGTCGCGATGTTGGCGACGACCGCGACGTCGACGACCACGTCCACCCCGCGCGGGCTTACCTCGCGCACGGCGGCGGGAACGTCGTCGGTGCGGTAGTTGATCACGTGCTGGGCGCCGGCGCGGCGGGCGAGCTCGGCCTTCTCCTCGCCGGACACGGTCGTCAGTACGGTCGCGCCGGCCCAGCGGGCGAGCTGGATCGCCGCGTGTGACACCGCACCCGCACCACCGGTGACCAGCACGACCGTCCCGTCGAGCGCGCCGGGGGACAGCCGCGACGGGCCGTCCTCGTGCGCGGTCAGGGCCCGGTGCGCGGTGAGCGCCGGGATGCCCAGCGACGCCCCGGTGTCGAACGACTCGCCGTCGGGCAGGGCCACCACCCGCTCCTGTGGCACGACGACGAACTCCTGCGCGGTGCCCTCGTCGGTCTGCCAGGCGACGTCCCACAGCCACACCCGGTCGCCCGCGGAGAAGGCCGTGACCCCGGCGCCCACGGCGTCGACGGTCCCGGCGCCGTCCTGGTTCGGCACCTTCGGTGCCGCGAGCGGGGCCGCGGTCGCGCCACTGCGCGACTTCCAGTCGGTCGGGTTCACCCCGGACACCGCGACCCGCACCCGGATCCCTCCCGGGCCGGGCTCGGGCAGTGGGCGCTCCCGCACCTGGAGGACCGACGACGGTCCGGTCCGCTCGTAGACGGCTGCTCGCATCTCAGGACTCCCGGTGGGCGCGCATCGCCGACGCCTGGGCGCGCGGCTTGATGACGATCTGGTCGATGTTGACGTGCGAGGGCCGCGTGGCGGCGAAGACGATCGTCTCGGCGACGTCCTCGGCGGTCAGCGGCGTGATCCCCTTGTAGACGTTCTCGGCCTTCTCGGCGTCGCCGTCGAAGCGGACGAGGGAGAACTCCGTCTCGACCATCCCCGGCGCGACCTCGGTGAGCCGCACCGGTTGCCCGAGGAGCTCGCCGCGGAGGGTGCGGTGCACCATGGCCTGCGCGTGCTTGGCCCCGGTGTAGCCGGCGCCGTTGTCGTAGGCCTCCAGCGCGGCGATCGACGTCACCGTCACGATGTGCCCGTCGCCCGACGCGACCAGTGCCGGCAGCAGGCCCTTCACCATCCGCAGCGTGCCCAGGACGTTGGCCTCCCACATCCAGCGCCAGGCGTCCTCGTCGGCGGCGGCGACGGGCTCCAGGCCCTTCGCCCCGCCCGCATTGTTGACCAGCAGCCGGCACTCCGGGACCGCCGCGACGAAGGCGGACACCGAGTCGGGGTCCGTGACGTCGAGACGCACGGCGGTGCCGTCGATCTCGCGGGCGATCGCGGCGCACCGGTCGACCCGGCGGGCCCCGAGGACGACGTGGAACCCCGCGGTGGCGAGGCCGCGGGCGGTGGCGGCGCCGATGCCGCTGCTCGCTCCGGTGACGACAGCGGTCGGGCGCTCACTGGGGAGGCTCATGCCGTCACCTTAGGAGCGGATCAGCGCAGGCCCTCCTGCGCGGTGCGTGAGCCTCGTCGCGCCGCCGAGCGCTGCCACCGGAAGACGCCGTAGCCGATGGCGCCGAGCACGGCGCCGGCCGCACACGTCGTGAACCAGATGTCGAGCGGCCGGTGCGCGGTGAGGTGCGCGACGTAGAAGACCACTGCGCCGGCCAGCCACAGGACCGTGCCGATCGGGACGATGAGGGACACATCGGACAGTCGCTGCGGCAGCGCCGGCGGGTTGCGCATGACAGCAGTATCACGGATGGGAACGAGCACATGACGGATCGGGCGGGACGCCGTTCCCGGATCTACCGTGTCCGCGTGCAGCGTCCGACGCCGGATGACGAGCCGGCCACCCACGCCCCTGCCTCCGGCGAACCCGCACCGACCGACACCGACGCCGCCGCTCCCGCCTCCACCGGGCCGAGGTCGGGCATCGACCGCTGGTTCACGCTGACCGAGCGCGGGTCGACCGTCGGGCGCGAGGTCCGCGGCGGCGTGGTCACGTTCGTGACGATGTCCTACATCGTCGTGCTCAACCCGCTGATCCTCGGCAGCTTCAGCCCGACCGGCCCCGGCGCCAAGGCCGACGTACTGGGCAACGTGCTGTCGGTGCCGCAGGTCGCGGCCGCCACCGCGCTCGTCGCCGGCGTGCTGACGCTGCTGATGGGCCTCGTCGCGAACATGCCGTTCGCGCTGGCCACCGGCCTCGGTATCAACGCCCTCGTCGCGTTCACCATCGCGCCGCAGGTCAGCTGGCCCGAGGCGATGGGTCTGGTCGTCGTCGACGGCATCATCATCGTCATCCTCGTGCTCACGGGGTTCCGGACGGCCGTGTTCAACGCCGTGCCGCCCGCACTCAAGGCGGCGATCGGCGTCGGCATCGGGCTGTTCATCGCGTTCATAGGGCTGGTCGACGCGGGATTCGTCCGCCGCCTGCCCGACGCCGCCAACACGACCGTCCCCGTCGGGCTGGGCATCAACGGCTCCATCGCCTCCTGGCCGACGTTCGTCTTCGTCCTCGGCCTGCTGATCTCCGGCGCCCTGGTCGCGCTGCGGGTGCGCGCCGGGATCCTGCTGGGCATCGTGCTGACGACGGTCGTCGCGATCGTCGTCGAGGCCATCGCGACGGTGGGCCCGTCCAACGGCACCAACCCCAAGGGCTGGAACCTGGGCTACCCCGGGCTGCCCGGGTCGATCTTCGGGCTGCCCGACCTGTCCCTCGTCGGCGACGTGTCCTTCGGGGCCTGGACGCGGCTGCCCGCGATCACCGCGACGCTGCTCGTCTTCACGCTGGTGCTGGCCAACTTCTTCGACGCCATGGGCACCATGACGGGCCTCGGCAAGCAGGCCGGGCTCGTCGACAAGGACGGGAAGCTGCCCAATGTCGGGCGCGCGCTGTTCGTCGAGGGCACGGGCGCGGTGGCCGGTGGTGCGGCGTCGGTGTCGTCGAACACGGTGTTCATCGAGTCGGCCTCCGGCATCGCGGAGGGCGCGCGGACGGGGCTCGCCAACATCGTCACCGGTGTGCTGTTCCTCGCCGCGATGTTCCTGACGCCGCTCTACGCGATCGTGCCGGTCGAGGCGGCGGCGCCCGCCCTGGTGATCGTCGGCGCGCTGATGATGCGGCAGATCACCGACATCGACTTCACGGACTTCCGGATCGCGCTCCCGGCCTTCCTGACGATCATCGTCATGCCGTTCACCTACTCGATCGCCAACGGCATCGGCGCAGGCTTCATCTCCTACGTGTTCCTCGCCGCCGTCTCTGGCCGGGCGAAGACGGTGCACCCGCTGATGTGGGTCGTCGCGGTGGCGTTCGTCGGGTACTTCGCGGTGGGGCCGATCGAGGCGCTGTTCCGCTGAGGTGGGGGAGCGTCCGGAGGTGCTCCTGATTTAGTTGCTGTACGATAAGCAACAGATGAGCGCTGTCGTCGACACCCCTGGGTTCACCCCGCCGCCCGCTCCCGCGCCACCTCCCGGTGACAGGCCCCGCGGCGGGACCTTCGCGTCCCTGCGGGTGCCCAACTACCGCCTCTACGCGGGCGGGCAGGTCGTCTCGTTGGTCGGCACGTGGATGCAGCGCATCGCGCAGGACTGGCTGGTCCTCGACCTCTCCGGCGGCAGCCCCGCCGCCCTCGGCATCGCGACGGCCCTGCAGTTCGCGCCCACGTTGCTGCTGTCGCTCTGGGGTGGCGTGCTCGCCGACCGGGTCGACAAGCGGCGGATGCTGATGCTTCTGCAGATCGGCATGGGACTGTGCGCGCTCGTGCTCGGCCTGGCCGTCGTCACCGGGTTCGCGGCGCTGTTGCAGGTCTACATCTTCTGCGCCGTCCTCGGCTGCTTCTCCGCACTCGACATGCCGATGCGCCAGTCGTTCGTCTCGGAGCTCGTCGGCCCCGGCCAGGTCACCAACGCTGTCGCGCTGAACTCGATGACGTTCAACCTCGCCCGCATCGTCGGCCCCGCCGTCGCAGGCGTGCTGATCGCCGCCGTCGGCAGCGGCTGGGTGTTCCTGATCAACGCGGCGAGCTTCGCCGGCGTCGTCACCGCCCTGCTGCTCATGCGGCCCGAGCGGCTCTTCCGTTCCGAACGCGTCCGCCGCGCGCCCGGCCAGCTCCGCGAGGGGCTGCGCTACGTTCGTGCACGGCCGGACCTCGTCGGCGTGCTCGCCATGGTCTTCCTCGTCTCGGCCTTCGCGATCAACTTCCCCGTGACGATCCCCGTGCTCGCCCGCAACGTCTTCGGCGGTACGGCCGAGTCCTACGGCCTGATGACGACGCTCATCGCCGTCGGCTCGGTCGTCGGCGCCACCGTGGCGGCCCGCCGTACCTCCGTCCCGCCCGTGCGCTTCGTCGTGCTGACGGGGGTGGCGTTCGGCGTGCTGCTCGCAGTCGTGGGCCTGATGCCGACGTTCGCGTCCGCCGGCGTGGTGCTCGTCGCGGTCGGACTCTCGGCGCTGCTCTTCACGACGGCCGCCAATGCCTTCGTCCAACTCTCCGTCGCGCCCGAGGTCCGCGGCCGGGTCATGGGCCTCTACATGATGCTGTTCCTCGGGTCGACGCCGCTCGGGGCGCCGCTGCTCGGGATCGTGGCCGAGCAGTGGGGCGGACGCGCTCCGCTGCTGCTCGGTGGCGCGCTCACCGTGGTGTCCGTGCTGATCGTCGCCGTCGTCCTCGCCCTGCGCGGGAGGGCCCGCGTCGAGCGTTCCCAGGCGGAGGCTTGCGCATAAGGCAAGGCTAGGCTAACTTCATTCCCGTCGCTTCGTGGTGGGAGCGGCGCGTCAGTTCGGGACACACGGGAGCCCCGGCCCAAGTGGCCGGGGTTCCCGTGTGTCCGGGCTCTGTGTCGTTGCGGCCCGGCGGAAATCAGGGCTTGCGTAAAGGAGTAGGTGAGGCTAACCTAAGACACGTTGCTTCGTGGTGGGAGCGGCGCGTCAGTTCGGGACAACGTGGGCCCCGGCCATCAGGCCGGGGCCCACGCCGCTGTCCGGCGCCCGCTGTCCGGCGCCCGTTGTCGGGGCCCGTTCACCGGGTCCGGGGCGCGAAGTCCCGCACGTGGTCGACCTCCAGCGTCGCGACGCCCTGCCTCGCGCCCTCCGGCCGGATCGCCTGCAAGCACAGGTGCAGCGGCCCGCGTGGCAGCAAGGCCCGGGCGTCGGCGCGGAACCACTCCCGCCCGTCGACGAGCCCCACCGCCGACTCCGCCGTCCACTCGACCGTCCACACGTGCCAGGCCGAGCCGTCGACGGGTGCCGATCCGCGGGCGGTCCCGTCGTCGCCGCGGACGACGTACCGGGCCTGCGAGCCGGCCAGCTCGACGAAACGGACCTGGCCGGCGCCGGGGCCGGTGCCGACGAGCAGCGCGGAGCCCGCCGACGCCGGGGCCCTCATCCGCACCTCCCAGCGCCCGTACGTCCGTGCGCCCGTCCAGCAGAGCGCAGCGGCGCCCGAGGGGGACGACAGCGTGAGGACACCGTCGGCCACCGACACCCGCCCCGCCGAGCGCACATCGCGGGCGGGCGGAGCGGTGTCGAACTCCGCGGCGCGGATCGGGGCGTCCGGGGCCGGCTCACCGGCACGTCCCGAGGTGTCGCTGCGGGGCGTGCGGGGATCGTCGGTGCGGCGGCTGTCGGTCAGGCGCGTATCGGTCGTGCGGTCTGCCGTCGGGGAGGTGGTCGGGGGTGGTGGCCGGTGACCGGGATCGGGAGATCGGTCGGGTGGAGGGACGGGTGGCCGGGGTCGGACGGCGGTCGGTGTGACGACGGTCGGCCGGGCTACCGGCGGTTCGGCGGCCGGCGGCCTGGCGGCGGGCGGGTGGTCGGTCGGCGGGAGACCGGGCGGGAGGCCGGCCGGAGGGATACCGGGATCGACCGGCGCCGGGTCCGTGCGCGGCGGATCGGCCGGTGCCGGATGGACAGGTGCCGGGTCGAGGGGCCCCGGCTCGCGAGGAACCGGCTCGCGAGGAACCGGGTCGAGAGGAACCGGGTCCATGGGGGTGTCCGGCGGCATCCCGGTCCAGGGCATGCCGTCCCAGGGCATGCCGTCCCACGGGGCCGCGTCCCAGGGCAGGGTGGAGCGGGAATCCTCGGCGCGCGGGGGCGGGTCGGCGGGACCCGCCGGCAGGACGTGCCCGACGGACAGCATCACGCCGGTGATCCCCGCCGACACGGCACGGTGGATCAGGCCGACGAGGTCGATGGTGCTCACGACGGTCTCCTGGGCGCGGTCGGGTCGGGCTGCGCCGCGGGAGCAGCCGGTGCGAGCAGCTCTTCGTCGGGTTCGGCGACGAGACGGTCGCCGTCGTGGGTCACCGGGACGCTGACCCGCACCCACGACGCCGCCCGTCCCGCCCAACCGGCGCCGTCGGGTGGCGGCGCCGACGACGGTGGGCCAAGCGCGGGCGCCGGGGGCGTGGCGTCGGCGGCGGGGAGTGGCCGGCAGGCCCGGACGTACGGCGTGACACGGACCCGGACGTCGACGAGAAGGCGCCCGTCGTCGTCGGTGCCGACCGTTCCGGCCAGGCTGATCTCGGCCCGTTGCCGGCCCTCGCCCGTCCAGCCGGGTCCGGGCCCGCCGCGGGTGAGGTCGCGCAGGCGCTCGGGCAGGTGCTCGGCGAGGACGTCACCGCGGCGGGTCGGGTCGTCCTCGTCCCAGGAGAGGTAGTCGGCGGCGAACGCGGCTGCCAGGCATCGCACCTCCGCGATATCGACGGACCGGCCGCGGATCGTCGTCGGAGGGCCGGTGCCGCCGTGATCGTCAGGACCCAGCAGGCCGCTCGTGTACGGGACGACCTCGGGGCCGGAGCTCTGTGCCGGGAGGACGGGGATGCTCGCGGGCCGGCGGAGGGACCCGGCCGGCGACTCCCGGGAACCGGCAGCCGATCGGCGGTCCGGACGTGGGGCCGGACCGCTTTTGCCGGGTGGCGTCGGCATCCGGCTGACGACGGGGAGACCGAGCGGATCGGTCGCGGGACCGGAGGGGTCGAGGGCACGGCTCCCGCTCGGGGAGGGCCCGCGAACCGCGCCGTACCGGGCCGCGGGGGGAACGGCCGGGTGGACGGCTGGGTAGGCGGCCACCGCGGTGGAATCGCCCGGACGCGGGCCGGCCCCCGTGTCGGGTCGCGCTGCGGGGTCGGGTCGTCGGGACGGTCGGACGCCCCGGGGGCCGTCGACCCGCGAGCCCCCGGCTCGGGAGCTGTCGCCCACGCGGCGGCCGCTCCGGGGCCCGTTGCCCGGGGCGTCGTGAGCCCGGACCTCGGCGGCCCGGACCTCGGCGGCCCGGACGTCGTCGTCCCTGGGGCTGTCGGCCGGGCCCGGTGGCCCGACCCGGCCCGGGGTCCACCGGGGCTGTTCGTCCGGGCGCGCGAACAGCCGGAACCTGCCCACGCTCAGGCCTCGCCGGGAGAACCGGGCACGATCGTGCGACGCATGGCGCGGGACGCTACGTACCCCGCTCGTCCTCGCGGGCCGCTTCGGGCGATCCGTTCGCGCCCGCTAACCCCGGCTCAGGACGGCAGCGACCACGAGTGGACGGGCTCGTTGGCGATCGACTGCTCCAGGTAGCGCGCCAGCATGCCGTGCAGGGCGGCGTCGCGGTCGGCGCCGCGGGCCTCGAGGGCAGCGACGGCGTCGAGCTGCCACACGGCACCCGTCCGGCGCGTGACGCAGCGTCGCTCGATGACCGACAGATACCGGTCGACGACCTCCCCGCTGACGCCCCACCGGGCCAGGCCCTCCTGTGCCTGCGGGAGCAGCTTGCGCAGGACGAGCTCGTCGGGACGCATCCAGCCCGACCCGGGCCAGTACAGCGGACCGTCGAGGCCGTGCCGGGCGGCCGTCATGAAGTTCTCCTCGGCCGCCTCGAACGACATCGAGCTCCACAGCGGCCGTTCGGCCTCCACCAGCACCCGCAGCAGCCCGTAGAAGAACAGGGCGTTGGCCACCATGTCGACGGCCGTGGGCCCGGCGGGCAGCACCCGGTTCTCGACGCGTACGTGCGGGGTGCCGTCGGAGACGTCGTAGACCGGGCGGTTCCAGCGCCAGATGGTGCCGTTGTGCAGCCGCAGCTCGTCGAGCCCAGGCACGCGGCCGGCTTCGAGGTCGGCCAGCGGGTCGCTGTCGTGCGTGAGCGGCATGAGTCCGGGGAAGTAGCGGGCGTTCTCGGAGAACAGGTCGAGGATCGAGGTGATCCACCGCTCGCCGAACCACACCCGCGGACGTACGCCCTGGTTGTGCAGCTCGGGGCTGCGGACGTCGCAGGACTGTTCGAACAGCGGGATCCGCGTCTCCGCCCACAGCCGCGAGCCGAGCAGGAACGGGGAGTTGGCGCCGACGGCCAGCTGCACCCCGGCCAGGCACTGCGCCGCGTTCCAGTACGAGGCGAACGAGTCCGGCGACACCTGCAGGTGCAGCTGCATCGACGTGCAGGCGGCCTCGGGGATGATCGTGTCGAAGTCGGCGACCAACCGGTCGGCTGCGACGTCGTGGCGGCCGGAGGCGTCGTCACCGGTGATGTCGACGCGGATCGGCTCGCCCCGCGCGGTCAGCATCTGCTCGTTGAGCACCGTGTAGCGCTCGTCCTGCGAGATGGCCTCGGCGACCAGGTCCTCGCGGCGCAGCGTCGGCAGGATGCCGATCATCACGAGTTGCGACGCACAGTCGCGGGCCTTGGCGCGGGCAACGGCGAGCTCGTCGAGGAGGTGGTGTTCGAGGTGGCGCCATTCGTCGCCCGGCAGCGGACGGGGCGGCAGGTTGAGCTCGAGGTTCCAGCGGCCCAGCTCGGTCTGGAACTCGGCGGAGCCGATGGCGTCGAGGACGTCGCCGCCGGTGAGCGCGGGGCGCAGGTCGGCGTCGACCAGGTTGAGCTCGACCTCGATGCCGGTCATCGGTTCGTCGTGTGCGAACGGGTGTTCGCGCAGCATCGTCGCGAGCGCGTCGAGACAGCGATGGACTTTCACCCGGTATCGCTGCCGGTCCCGTCGACTGAACGTAGTCCGGTCGACGCCCTGGCCCATGCGGTCACTGCCTCCGATCCTCGGACCCGAGCAGCGCCCCACCAGCGCCGATCGTCGTCACGAGCGGTCATCCACCGTGTCACACGGTCGTGGACAGCGGTACCGGCTGACCGGATGACGGAGCGAGAGCGTTCGATGGCGACCTGCGACGATGGCACGCCGTGGCCACCATCACGAGGGTCGACGACCCCACCGACCCGCGTATCGACGACTACCGCGACCTCACGCACTCCGACCGCCGCCCCGACCGGCCCGGCGGCCGCGGCCTCGTGATCGCAGAGGGTGTCGTCGTGGTGCGGCGGCTGCTCGACTCGCCTTACCCGCTGCGGTCGCTGCTCGGCGTCCCGCGGCGCATCGCCGAGCTCGCCGACGACCTCTCCGGTCTCGATGTCCCCGCCTACGAGGCCGACGCCGACACGATGGCCACCGCCGTCGGCTTCCACCTCAACCGCGGGGTGCTCGCCGTGGCCGACCGCGCGCCCGAGCCCGACCCGGTCGCGCTGGTGCGGGACGCACGCGTCGTCGCAGTACTGGAGGGCGTGAACGACCACGAGAACCTCGGCGCGCTGTTCCGCAACGCCGCCGCACTCGGTGTCGACGCCGTGCTCCTCGGCCCCCACTGCTCGGACCCGCTGTACCGGCGGAGTGTGCGGGTGTCGATGGGGCACGTCCTGCGGGTGCCGTTCGGTCCGCTCACCGGCGACTGGCCGGCATCGCTGGACATCCTGCGGGCCAACGGGTTCCGCGTCGCTGCGCTGACCCCGGCCCCCGACGCCGTGCCCATCGGCGCGGCCGGGCTGGTGGGGGAGCGGGTCGCGCTGCTGCTCGGCGCGGAAGGTCCCGGCCTGACCGACGACGCCCTCGCCGCGGCCGACGTCCGCGTGAGCATCCCGATGGCGTCCGGGGTCGACTCGCTCAACGTCGCGACGGCCGCGGCGATCGCCTTCCACGCGGTCGCGGCTCCCTGAGCACGGCACGCCGCCGTCGGGGCCGGTCCTGGCGGGCGGCCGCGTGTCGGTGGGCGATCCCGATCGACGGTCTCGCGCGCGGGTTGACGATTCCGGCCCGGAACGGGCGGGGATGTCGGAGAAGCGTCAGGTGCTGGCCGCGATGGTGGGTCGGGTCGGTGGCTCGGGACCGGGATCCACTCGCCGGACGCAGCCGCGTCCACAGATGCCGATCGCGCCGGACCGCGGACCCGGATCCGGACGCGACCCGCACACGCCGCCGACCGGCTGACGGTGCGCCGCGTCGGAGTCGATGCCGCATAGGCTGATCCGGTGCGTCTGGCCGAGGGGGGAGAGGTCGAGATCGGCGGGCGCCGCCCCGACGACCCGGAGCTCCCTGCCGACCTCGTCGTCGCCCTGCGGGAATGGGGCGAGGTCGCGTCCCGGCCCGACGTCGCTCGCGGGCCCGACGAACAGGACCTCGTCAGCCGGCGGGGCCGTCAGCTCGCGGGGCGGTGTGCCGAGGCGCTGGGCCGCCCTGTCGACTTCCACGATCCCGTCACCGGCCGTGTGGAGATCGTCAGTGGCCGGCTCGCGGCGCGACGCCCGGCCGCGCCCGGGGCCGCACCACCACTCGAGCCGGTGCCGTGGGCGACCGGACTGCCGATCGCGTTGTTCTTCGGTGTGCTCGCCGCTGCGGTCGTGGTGGTGCTCTCGACCGCCGTCGACTCCGCGTTCGGGCTGCTCTGGCTGCCCGCCAACGTGCTCATCGGCGCGGGGCTGGCCCCGTCGCTGTGGCTGCTGCGGAGGGTACCGCTGTGGCGCTGGGTCGCCCTCGGCGTCGCGGCAGGCGTCGTCATCGCCTGGGTGTGCCTGCTCGCGAGCCTGTTGGGGCGCTGAGGGAGCGGCCCGGGGTCAGCGTTGGCCGCGGACCCCGAGAAGCACCTCGTCCCACGACGGCATGACCGGCTTGCCCTTCTTCGTCCGGCGCGAGGACGCAGACCGGGCGGCGGGACGTGCGGTCTCACCGTCGGCGGCGCTGTCGTCCTTGGCGGGGGCGTCGTCCTCGGACGCGTCATCGTCCTTGGAAGAGCCGGCGTCCTTGGAAGAGCCGGCGTCCTTGGCAGGGGCCTCGTCCGTGGAGGGGGAGTCGCTGCCGGAGGCGGACTCGGAGACGGCCGGCTCCTCCTCGACCTCGACGACATCAGGGGCAGTCGCGTCCGCGGACTCCTCGACGTCGGCGGTCCCGTCGGCGGCACCCTCGACGTCGTCGACCTGGACGGTCTCGACGGTCTCGGCCGCCGGTGCGCTCTCCCGCTCGACCCGCGGTGCAGCAGCAGCGGATGTGCCGGGACGTTCGGCGGGAAGGTCGGCAGGCGTCCGGGCCGCGCTGCGCTCGGCAGCGGGCCGGTCGGCGGGGGTCTCGGCAGCCGGCCGCTCGGGAGCAGCCGTCGGAGTGGGGCTGTCGGCGACCGGGCGCGCGGGCTCGGGGTGCCGCACAGGTGCGGTCTCGGCCGAGCGGCGCGGCTCGGGTGTCGCGGGCCGGGTGGGCCGGGAGTCGTGCCGGGGCTCGGGCGCGGCAGGCATCGACCGTTCCCGCAACGGGGCACCGACAGCGGCACGGACCACGGCGGGTTCGGCGTGGTCGGGCGCCTCGTCGGGACGGCCGTTGAGCTCGATGACGGGGCCGACGGTCCGCAGCGGGCGCGCGGGCAGGCCCTCGACGAGGTCGCTGGCGTGCTCGTCGAGCGCGGTCACGGTGCCGCCGTGGGCGCCGGGCTGGAATGTCCAGTGGGCCCGGTTGTCGGAACGGCCGGCGTGCCAGTTCAGGGCGACGACCCAGCGGCCGTCCTCACCGCGCCAGGAGTCCCACTCGGCTTCGAGGTACTCCTGCCCGCGCAGGCCGAAGGTGTGCGCGACGGTCTCGCCGAGGGTGCGCACGTCGGGCCCGTCGGCGCGCAGCGGGTGCGCGCCCTGGGCCATCTCCGCAGTCCGGGATCGCTCCAGGAGGACCGGGTAGGCGAAGCGTTCGATCTTCTGCAGCGGAACTCCGGCCGCGGCGGCGACCTGCTCCACGGACGCTCCGGCGCGGATTCGGGCCTGGATCTCACGTGGTCGCAACTGGCTCTCCAACTCGATCGCGATCTGGCCGAGCCGGGTCAGGTCGCCCCGGGCGGCAGCGCGCAACTGCTCGTCGGCGGCCACTGTGAACCGTTCGGAGCGACCGGGGTCTTCGAGGACGACCCCGCCGTCCTCGGTGATCCCGACGACCCGCAACGCCCGCATCGGCGGCCTCCCCCGTTCTCCGTTCTCCCCGTCCGGGTGACGGTAGTTGCCGAATCGCAACCGGCCGTGGAGGCGCGCCGGGCCTGAAATCTCCCAGGTCGACACCGGTTCCTGCCACGATGCGCCGTTCTCCCTGCGGGGTTCGTGATCAGCGTGTCATGCCGTGACCGTTTGGTAAAGCTGGGACTCATGTTGCTGATGTGACTACTCTGGGTGACGAAAGGTCGAGACGACCGTTCGGCGAATTCGGCTCCCACAGGGACACGCCGGCACCGGACACGACGATGCCGGGCGACCCTGTACGGGCCGCCCGGCATCGGGTCGGGTTCGGACAGGCTCAGCCGAGGCGCTCGACGACGTGGTCGATGCAGGCGGTCAGTGCCGAGACGTCGTCGGGGTCGACGGCCGGGAACATGCCGATCCGCAGCTGGTTGCGACCCAGCTTGCGGTACGGCTCGGTGTCGACGATCCCGTTGGCACGCAGGGTCTTGGCCACGGCGGCGGCGTCGACGGCGTCGTCGAAGTCGATCGTGCCGACGACCTGCGAGCGGTGCGCCGGGTCCGCGACGAACGGCGTCGCGAAGGTGGACTTCTCGGCCCACTCGTAGAGCCGGCCCGAGGAGTCGGCGGTGCGGGCGACGGCGGCGTCGAGCCCGCCGAGGCCGTTGAGCCAGTCGATCTGCTCGGCGAGCAGGATCAGTGTCGCCACGGCGGGGGTGTTGTAGGTCTGGTCCTTCACCGAGTTGTCGACGGCCGTGGCCAGCGACAGGAACGGCGGGATCCAGCGGTCGCCCGCGGCGAGCTCGGCGACGCGGTCCTGCGCGGCCGGGCTCATCAGTGCGATCCACAGGCCACCGTCGGCGGCGAAGCCCTTCTGGGGTGCGAAGTAGTAGGTGTCGACCTGGGTCGGGTCCAGCGGCAGGCCGCCCGCGCCGGACGTGCCGTCGATGACGACGAGCTGTCCGTCGGTGGTGCCCTCGGGGCGCACGACGGGGACGGCCACGCCGGTGGAGGTCTCGTTGTGGGCCCAGGCGATGACGTCGACGGACTCGTCGGTGCGCGGCGCGGGCGCGGTGCCGGGCTTCGACGGGACGACGATCGGGTCCTCGAGGAAGGGGGCGCCGGTCGTGGTGTCGGCGAACTTGGCCGAGAACTCGCCGTAGGCGAGGTGCAGCGAGCGCCGGCGGACGAGGCCGAACGCGGCGGCGTCCCAGAACGCCGTCGAGCCACCGTTGCCCAGGACGACCTCGTAGCCGTCGGGAAGGGAGAACAGCTCGGAGAGTCCGGCGCGCACCCGGCCGACGAGGGACTTGACGGGCTTCTGCCGGTGGGAGGTTCCCATGACCGAGCCGGAGTCGGCGAGGACGGCCAGCTGCTCCGGCCGGACCTTGGAGGGTCCGCATCCGAAGCGCCCGTCCTTGGGCTTCAGGTCGGCGGGAATCTGCAGGTCGTTGCTGGTCGAGGACGTCACGGTTCCCAAGTTTGGCAAGCGCCGCCCGGCTCCGGGGCGGCGGGGCCGTCAGCCGGCGGCTTTCGTGACCGACGACACCACGGGTGTACCGCGGTATACGCGGCGGTACGCGAGGGGCGCCATGCCGAGCGCGGTGTGCAGGTGCTGGCGCAGTGACGTCGTGGTCCCGAAGCCCGCGCGGGTGGCGACCTGCTCGACGGGCAGGTCCGTCGTCTCCAGGAGTCGCCGTGCGAGATCGAGGCGGCGGCCGACGAGCCAGCGCTGCGGGCTCTCCCCGGTCTCGTCGCGGAAGCGCCGGGTGAAGCTGCGGACGCTCATCCGGGCGTGTCCTGCCAGGTCGGCGAGGGTGAGCGGGTCGCCGAGGCGGGTCAGCGCCCAGGCCCGGGTGGGGCCGGTGTCGCCGTCGACGTCGGGGACCGGCGGCTCCTCGGCGAACTGGGCCTGGCCGCCGTCTCGCCACGGGGCGACGACGGTGCGGCGCGCGACCCGGTTGGCGACGTCGGCCCCGTGGTCGCGGCGGATGACGTGGAGCAGCAGGTCGATGCCTGCGGCGTTGCCGGCGGAGGTGAGGACGTCGCCGTCGTCGACGAACAGCACGTCGGGGTCGAGGTCGACCTGCGGGTAGAGGCGACGGAACCGCGCGGCGTGCAGCCAGTGGGTGGTGGCCGGGCGGCCGTCGAGGACGCCGGCCGCACCGAGCACGAACGCGCCCGTGCAGATGGAGACGATCCGCGACCGGCGGTGGGCGGCGGCGAGGGCGCTGCGCAGGGTGTCGTCGATGGGCTCGCCGCGCATGGCCGGGCCGCTGTAGTGGCCGGGGATCACGACGGTGTCGGCACCCTCCAGGATCGAGACGTCGAACCGGGGGAGCACCTCGAACCCCGCCGACGACATGATCGGCCCACCGTCGAGCGTCGCGACGCGGACCTCGTAGAGCGGGGTGCCGTCGTCGTCGACCGCGCTGCCCATCAGCCGGTGCGGCAGGCCGAGCTCGAACGCGACGACGTCGTGCAGGGCCAGCACCGCGACCTGATGAACTTGCGTCATGGCCGGATTCTTTCACAATGTGGCTGTCGGGCCACTGGTGTTCCGCGGCGGCGAACCGCAGGCTGTCCGACGTGAGCGACACCGTCCCCGAGGTCGGCACCGCCGGACCCGCCGCGCGCGACCCGCACCGCCACCGCATCCACCCCGCGTGGGGCGTCGCGGTCGTGACCTTCCTGGCGTTGCTCGGTGCCGCGGCCTTCCGGTCGACGCCGAGCGTGCTCATCGAGCCGCTGCACCAGGAGTTCGGCTGGACCGTCGGAACCATCTCGGCCGCGCTGTCGGTGAACCTCGCCCTGTTCGGGCTGACCGCGCCGTTCGCGGCGGCCCTCATGGAGCGCTTCGGCATCCGCCGGGTCGTCGCCTGCGCGCTGCTGCTGGTCGCGGTCGGCAGTGGCCTCACCGTCTTCATGACGGCGGCGTGGCAGCTCATCCTGCTGTGGGGCGTCGTCGTCGGGCTCGGTACCGGGTCGATGGCGATGGCACTGGTGGCGACGGTCGTCGGCCGCTGGTTCGTCGCCCGCCGCGGGCTCGTGTCCGGGCTGCTCACCGCCGCCAGCGCCGCGGGCCAGCTGGTCTTCCTGCCCCTCATCGCCTGGATCGCGACGTCGTCGGGCTGGCGCCCCGCCGCGCTGACGACCTCGCTCGTCGCGCTCGGCGTCGTGCCCCTGGTACTGCTGCTGATGCGGGACCGGCCGTCCGACATCGACGTCCTGCCCTACGGCGGCACCCCCGCCGACGTCGTCGACCCGCTGCGCTCCGGCGCGGCCCGCATCGCGATCGACGCCCTGCGCAACGCCGCCCGGGTCCCGACGTTCTGGCTTCTCATGGGTGGTTTCTTCATCTGCGGAGCCACCACCGCGGGGCTGGTGCAGTCGCACTTCGTGCCCGCCGCGCACGACCACGGAATGCCCGCGACGACCGCCGCCGGACTGCTCGCCCTGGTCGGGGTGTTCGACCTCGTCGGCACCGTCTGCTCGGGCTGGCTCACCGACCGCGTCGACGCCCGCATCCTGCTCGGCATCTACTACGCGGGCCGTGGCGTCTCGCTCGCCGTCCTGCCGCCGCTGTTCGGGACCGACCTGCAGGCCAGCATGCTCGCGTTCGTCATCTTCTACGGCCTGGACTGGGTCGCGACCGTCCCGCCCACGCTGGCGCTGACCCGGCAGGTGTTCGGCGCGCAGGCCGCCGTCGTCTTCGGCTGGATCTTCGCCGCCCACCAGGTCGGTGCGGCGTTCGCGGCGCTCGTCGCGGGGCTGATCCGCGACGCGCTCGGCAGCTACGACGTCGCCTGGTACGGCGGCGCGGTCCTCTGCGTGCTCGCGGCGGTCATGTCGATCTCGATCAGGACCTCGCGCCGGACGACGGACCAGGTCGGCACCGCGCCGGCGTGACGACCCGACCGGCGCCGCGGGGAGGAGCCCCGGCGGCGGTCGGGCCGGTCGGACGCCGGTCAGGCCTTGCGGCCCACCGTGTCCCAGCCCTCGACGTCCTCGGGGCTCCGCGGACCCGGGCCGATGTACTGGGCCGACGGGCGCACCAGCTTGCCCTCGCGCTTCTGCTCGAGGACGTGCGCCGACCAGCCTGCGGTCCGGGCGCTGGTGAACATCGCGGGCATCATGTGCGGCGGCACCTCGGCGAAGTCGAGGATCACCGCCGCCCAGAACTCGACGTTCGTCTCGATCGGGTGGTCCGGGCGGCGCTCCCGCAGGATCGACAGCGCGGCCTGCTCCAGGCCGGCGGCTGCCTCGTAGCGGCTCGCGTTCAGCTCCTTGCAGGTGCGGCGCAGCACTCGCGCACGCGGGTCCTCGGCCCGGTAGACCCGGTGCCCGAAGCCCATGAGCTTCTCCTTGCGGTCGAGGATCCCCTTCACGAGACCCTCGGGGTCGCCGGTCTTCTCGACCTCGGTGATCATCGGCAGCACCCGCGCCGGGGCGCCACCGTGCAGCGGGCCGGACATCGCGCCGATGGCGCCCGACAGCGACGCCGCGACGTCGGCACCGGTCGAGGCGATCACGCGGGCGGTGAACGTCGACGCGTTCATGCCGTGCTCGGCGGCCGACACCCAGTAGGCGTCGACGGCACGCACGTGCGCAGGGTCGGGCTCGCCGCGCCAGCGGACCATGAAGCGCTCGGTGATCGTCGACGCCTCGTCGACACGGCTCTGCGGGACCGCGGGCACGCCGATCCCCCGTGCGGACTGCGCCACGTAGGACAGCGCCATCACCGAGGCGCGGGCGAGCTGGTCGCGGGCCTCGGCGTCGTCGATGTCGAGCAGCGGGCGGTAGCCCCAGTACGGCGCCAGCATCGCCAGCGCGGCCTGCACGTCGACCCGCACGTCGCCGGTGTGCACCGGGATCGGGAACGGCTCGGCGGGCGGCAGCCCGTCGCCGAACCGGCCGTCGACGAGCAGGGCCCAGACGTTGCCGAACGTGACCCGCCCGACGAGGTCCTCGATGTCGACGCCGCGGTAGCGCAGCGCCCCACCGTCCTTGTCCGGCTCCGCGATCTGGGTGCGGAAGGCGATGTGCCCCTCGAGGCCGGACTTGAAGCCCGGCGGGGGCGGAGGAACGTCGGATCCATCCGTAGGGGCCGGTCCTGCCGGCGCGGTGGGCGCAGTCGCCACGCGTCCTCCTCGAAGTCGTCCCCCGGCGACGCGGATCGCGGTGCGGCGCCGGGTGGCGCCGTCGTGCGTCCGCGGGCGTGTCCGGAAGGTGGTCCGGACATGCCTGCCTGCCACGGCCCGGGTCTGATGGTTACCGTGGTTGGGCAACACTGCCCTCGGGCAGGGTGCACAGGCAACCTGGGACCCGGGTGGTCTCGATCACCGAAACGGCCCTACCAGGGGCCTGACCAGCGACGACGTGTGTCGTCGACGGAGGAGACGATGTCCGATCCGACCGCTTCGGTGGTGCTCGCGGCGCTGCGCGTCGACTACGACACGGCCGGTTTCGACGTGGCGGACCTGGCGCCGACATGGCACGAGCAGCTCACCCGCTGGCTCGCCGCTGCCCTGGACGCGGGCCTGCCCGAGCCCAACGCGATGGTCCTCGCCACGGCCGACGAGCGCGGCCGCCCGGCCTCGCGCACCGTGCTGTGCAAGGGCGTCGACGAGCGCGGCGTCGTCCTCTACACCAACCTGACCTCGGCGAAGAGCCACGACATGCGGCTGACGCGCGCGGCGTCGGCGACGTTCCCGCTCTATGCGATGCACCGCCAGATCCACGTCCGCGGCGAGGTCGAGGAGGTCGCGCCGGAGGAGTCCGACGCCTACTGGGCGAGCCGCCCGCGCGGCGCCCAGATCGGGGGCTGGGCGTCGGCGCAGTCGGCCGTCGTCAGCAGCCGCCTGGCGCTGGAGGACGCCCGCGTCGCCACCGAACGTCGCTTCCCCGAGAGCGAGCCGGTGCCGCGGCCCCCGCACTGGGGCGGCTGGCGGATCGTGCCCGACCGGGTGGAGTTCTGGCAGGGCCGCCGCGACCGGCTCCACGACCGGCTCCGGTTCGACCGCGACCGCGACCGCGACGACCGTACGTGGCGGGTCCGCCGGCTCGCCCCCTGACGACCCTGGTGACGTCTGTCTCATCGGGGGCGCACGGTTGTCGCCGCCGCGTGGTCCGTGCCCGGATGGATGGTTGCGGCACACGAACCCGCGGGCCCGGGCCGGGGCGGCATGTCAGGCTGGGACGGTGATCGTGCCCGGCCCCGACGAGTCCAGCCGGCCCGGCAGCCCACCGGAGCCCCCCACCCGCAACCTGCGTCGTCCTGACGCGCAGGAGCGGGAGCCCACGGATCGGCTGCCCGCCGGCGACGGCCCGACGGTTCCCGTCGCGGTGGGGCCGACCCGCCGGATCGGCGCCCTCATCCGCGGCACCCTCGCCGACACCACCCCGCTGCGTACCCCCGCCTACCGGCGGCTGTGGGGCGCGGGCGCCGTCACCGTCATCGGCGCGCAGCTGTCCGTCGTCGCGGTGCCGACGCAGATCTACCAGCTCACCGGCTCGTCGGCCTACGTCGGGCTGACCGGCCTCTTCGGTCTCGTCCCCCTCGTCGTGTTCGGCCTGTGGGGCGGCGCGATCGCCGACGTCATGGACCGCCGGGTCCTGCTGATGCTCACCGGCGCCGGGATCGCGACGACCTCGCTCGCGCTGTGGGTCACCTCCGCCACCGGCGCCGGCAACGTCTGGGTGGTGCTGTCGCTGCTCGCCGTGCAGTCGGCGATGCTCGCGATGAACCAGCCCACCCGCAACGCCGTCATCCCGCGCCTGCTGCCCGCCGACCAGCTGCCCGCCGCCAACGCGCTCAACATGACCGTCTTCCAGCTCGGCGCCGTCGCCGGACCGCTGCTCGCCGGCGTCCTCATCCCCGTCGTCGGGCTGTCGACGCTCTACCTGATCGACGCCTGCGCGCTGCTCGCCACCCTCTGGGCGACCTGGAAGCTGCCGCCCGTCCCGCCTGACAGGGGTACCTGCAGGCGCGCCGGCATCCGCGACGTCCTCGACGGCTTCCGGTACACCGCGACGCAGAAGATCCTGCTCGTGTCGTTCCTCGTCGACGTCGTCGCCATGGGCTTCGGCATGCCCCGCGTCGTGTTCCCCGAGATGTCGGAGAAGACGTTCGGTGACCCGCCCGGCGGGGGCGTCGCGCTCGGCCTGCTGTTCGCGGCGATCCCCGTCGGCATGGTGATCGCCGGCCTGTTCTCCGGATGGCTGCAACGCATCCGCCGCCAGGGCGTCGCCGTCGTCGCGGCCGTCGTCGTGTGGGGTGCGGGCGTCGCGCTGTTCGGGCTCACCGGCTCGCTGTGGATCGCCGTCCTGTTCCTCGCCGTCGCCGGCGCGGGCGACCTCGTCAGCTCCGTCTACCGCTCCTCGATGCTGCAGACCGTCGCCACCGACGAGATGCGCGGCCGCATGCAGGGCGTGTTCATCGTCGTCGTCGCGGGTGGGCCGCGGCTGGCCGACCTCTGGCACGGCTCCGCCGCCGCGGCCGTCGGCCCCGGCCTCGCCGCCACCGTCGGCGGCGTCGCCGTCATCGTCGGAGTGGTCGTCGTCATCGCGCGGTTCCCGGAGTTCTGGCGCTACCGCGGCCCCGCATCCGGCTGAGACGCGTCCTCGCCCAGGGGGAGTGACGCACGTCCACCTCTCTCGGGCGCTGCGGATCCGCTCCGGCGGTCTAGCGTTGCAAGTGGGTTGACACATAACCGATGTCCACGAGTGTGAGAGGGAACCTCCACATGGCAACCGAGTCCGCCGGCGACAGCGCTGTCCTGAACTACCCAGGCGGCGAGTTCGAGATGCCGGTCCATTCCGCGACCGAGGGCGCGGCTGCGGTCGACGTCAGCAAACTCCTCGGCAAGGCCGGCCTGACCACGTTCGATCCGGGTTTCAACAGCACCGCCGCCTGTTCGTCCGCGATCACCTACATCGACGGCGACGCCGGCATCCTGCGGTACCGGGGCATCCCGATCGAGCAGCTGGCCGAGCGGTCCAGCTTCCTCGAGGTCAGCTACCTGCTCATCTACGGCGAGCTGCCCACGCAGGCGCAGCTCGACTCGTTCACCAGCAACATCAGCAGGCACACCCTGCTGCACGAGGACCTCAAGGGCTTCTTCGACGGCTTCCCCCGGGACGCCCACCCGATGCCGGTCCTGTCGAGCGCGGTCAGCGCGCTGTCCACCTTCTACCAGGACAGCCTCGACCCGTTCGACGACGACGCCGTCGAGCTGTCGACGGTGCGCCTGATGGCCAAGGTCTTCACCATCGCGGCCTACGCCTACAAGAAGTCCGTCGGCCAGCCGTTCCTCTACCCGGACAACTCGCTGGGCCTGGTGGAGAACTTCCTGCGCATGACGTTCGGCTTCCCCGCGGAGCCCTACGAGATCGACCCGGTCATGGCCAAGGCCGTCGACACGCTGCTGATCCTGCACGCCGACCACGAGCAGAACTGCTCCACGTCGACGGTCCGGCTCGTCGGCTCCTCGCAGGCCAACCTCTTCGCCTCGATCTCCGCCGGGGTCAACGCCCTCTTCGGTCCCCTGCACGGCGGCGCCAACCAGGCCGTCCTGGAGATGCTCACCCGCATCAAGGACGTCGAGGACGGCAACGTCGACGCCTTCGTCGAGCGGGTCAAGAACAAGGAGCAGGGCGCGAAGCTGATGGGCTTCGGGCACCGGGTCTACAAGAACTACGACCCGCGCGCCAAGATCGTCAAGCAGAACGCCGACGAGGTCCTCAAGGCCCTCGGCGTGAGTGACCCGCTGCTCGACATCGCGATGAAGCTCGAGGAGAAGGCGCTCGCCGACGACTACTTCGTCGAGCGCAAGCTCTACCCGAACGTCGACTTCTACACCGGCGTCATCTACCGGGCGATGGGCTTCCCCACGCGGATGTTCACGGTCCTGTTCGCGCTCGGCCGGCTTCCCGGCTGGATCGCGCACTGGCGGGAGATGATCAACGACCCGCAGACCAAGATCGGTCGCCCGCGTCAGCTGTACACGGGCCCGACCGAGCAGAACTACGTCGCGATGAGCGAGCGCTGACGCAGGGTTCTTCCTCACACGGCCCGGACGGCATGGTCACGCCGCCCGGGCCGCGTCGTGTCCGGCAAGCCGACCCGGCGAACGAACGGCACAGTCGCGCCACCGAGTTGCGTGAAAGGCCGTTCGTTCGATTCGGTGTGCGAACCCGCACACGTCCTGGGCACGTTCTCCCGGCGCGCGGCGGCGGCAGGTCGCCGCTAGCGTCGGCGCATGGGTGCCGACTCCGTCGTGTGGTTCCGGCGCGACCTGCGTGTCCGTGACCAGCCGATCTTCCTCGCCGCGGCCGACACCGGCCCCGCCGCGCTCGCACTGTTCGTCCTCGACCCCGCGCTGCTCGACCCGTCGGGCCCCGCCCGGCGCACGTTCATGTACGGCTGCCTGCGATCACTCGGCGAGGCGCTCGGCGGCAGGTTGCTCGTCGTGCGTGGCGATCCCGCCGACGTCGTGCCCCGCGTCGCCGCGGCCGTCGGCGCCAGGGCGGTGCACATCGCCGCCGACTTCGGCCCTTACGGCGTCCGCCGCGACGAGGACGTCGAGAAGGCGCTCGCCGCGGGTGGCCGGGAGCTCGTCCGCACCGGCTCGCCCTACGCCGTGGCACCCGGGCGCGTCACCAAGGACGACGGCGACCCCTTCAAGGTCTTCACCCCGTTCCGGCGTGCCTGGGCCCGGCACGGCTGGCGCGGCCCCGCCGATACCTCGGCCGCCACCGTCGGGTGGATCGACCCCACCGGGAAGGACGGCGGGCCCCGGGCGGTGGGCATCCCCGAGGACGAGGCCGTCGGTTCCACCCTGCCCGACCCCGGTGAGGACGCCGCCCTCGTGCGGTGGGCCGCCTTCCGCGACGACGACGTCGACGACTACGGCGAGCGCCGCGACCGCCCCGACGTCGCCGGCACCTCGCGGATGTCGCCGTACCTGAAGTGGGGCTGCATCCACCCGCGGACGATGCTGCACGACCTGTCGCGCAAGCGTTCCGACTCGGCCGAGACCTACCGCACCGAGATCGCCTGGCGTGAGTTCTACGCCGACGTCCTCCACCAGCGGCCCGACTCCGCGCGGCGCAACTACGACAGGTCCTTCGACGCGCTGCCCACCGCCTCGGGCGAGGAGGCCGACGAGCTGTTCGCCGCCTGGCAGGAGGGCCGCACCGGCTTCCCGATCGTCGACGCCGGGATGCGGCAGCTGCGCGAGCAGGCCTGGATGCACAACCGGGTCCGGATGATCGTCGCCAGCTTCCTGGTCAAGGACCTGCACCTACCGTGGTGGTGGGGAGCCCGGCACTTCATGCGGCTGCTCGTCGACGGCGACCTCGCGTCCAACCAGCACGGCTGGCAGTGGACCGCCGGGAGCGGTACCGACGCCTCCCCCTACTTCCGCGTCTTCAACCCGATCACGCAGGGGGAACGGTTCGACCCCGACGGTCGCTACGTACGAAAGTTCGTGCCCGAGCTCGCCGCCGTGCCCGGCAAGGCCGTCCACCAGCCCTGGAAGCTGCCCGACGGTGTTCCTGCCGGGTATCCGGAGCCGATCGTCGACCACAAGGCCGAGCGCGAGGAGGCTCTCGCCCGCTACGAGAGGGTGAAAGCGGCCCGTCGCTGAGAAAGTGGATCACGGCCCCTCTAGGCTCGGGTGACGTCCGGAACGGAGGCACCTGATGGCCGACGAGTCGACCCGGCGACGCCGCCGGTGGATCCTTCCCGCGCTGCTGCTCGGGGCAGGTGGTGGGTGGGTCGCCTACCGCCGGTTCGCGACGGCGACGCCCGCCCCCGGGCCCGGCGACGGTGTGGCCGCCGCCGCGCCCGGCGCCCCCTCGCCCGCTGAGCTGCGGCCGGCCGAGCCGGCTGTCGACGCCCCGTCCGCGACCGTGACGCCCCTCCGTGCCGCGGCTGCGACGGTCCCGACGGTCGCACAGGGCGCCGGGCACGCCGAGCAGACGGCTGCCGCGGAGAAGGCGGCAGACCGGAAGGCCGCGGAGAGGGCGGCCGCGGAGAAGGCCGCTGAGCAGAAGGCCGCTGAGCAGAAGGCCGCGGAGCGGAAGGCCGCTGAGCAGAAGGCCGCTGAGCAGATTGCGGCGGAGCAGAAAGCCGCAAGGGACGCGGCTGCGGCTGCGAAGGCCGCCGACAAGCAGGCTGCAGCCGGGCCACGAGCCGCGGGCGCGGGTGGACCGGATCCAGCCGCGGCGGGGCCCGCGGAGGCGGAGCAGCCGATCGGGGCGCGGACGCTCGTCGCCACGCCCGCGGCATCGCCCGAGGAGCCCTTCGGCCCCGGGTCGGCGGTGCCACTGCCCGACGGTTCGGCACCCGGCCCCGAGTACACGATCAAGGGCAACGCCGACTCGATGCTCTTCCACACCCCGGCGAGCCCGTACTACGGCAGGACCAAGGCCGAGGCGTGGTTCTCCTCGGCGGAGGCCGCGACCCGGGCAGGCTTCACGGAGTGGAAGCCCAAGCGTCGCAAGGCCTGAGAGACGCGGCGCGCAACCCCACGGCTGTGCCGGGAGCTGTGGGGTCGCGCGCGGCGGAGGTCAGCTGCGCGAGCGCAGGGCCTCGCGCAGGCCGACGCGGGAGCCCGTGCGCAACACCGAGTTCCGGTAGATGCGGGCCGCGAGCAGGACGACCCCGATGATCGCCAGGATCGTCAGGCCGATCGCGACGAGCACCTGCCACATCGGTGCGACACCCATCGCGGCACGGGCGGGCATCAGCGTCGGGGAGAACAGTGGGATGAAGGACAGGATCGTGCCGAGGGTGTTGCGCGGGTCGTTGGGCAGCACGCTCACGGCGAAGATGAACGGGATGAACAGCGGGAACATGATCGGCGCGACGGTCGACTGCAGCTCCTCCTGCCGCGACACCAGCGACCCGGCGGCCGCGTAGATCGAGGCGTAGAGGAAGAAGCCCAGCAGGTACCAGATCACGGCGGACACGAGCGCGCCCGCGGCGGCGGTGGGGATCGTGAGGATGCCGACGGTCAGCGCGCCGACGAGCCCGATGGCGCTGAGTATCAGCAGCTGGACGAGTCCGACCAGGCCGAGCCCGAGGATCTTGCCGCTGAGCAGGTGCACCGGGCGGATCGTCGACAGCAGGAGCTCGACGACGCGGCTGGACTTCTCCTCGACGACGCCCTGGGCGACCGCGCTGCCGTAGCCGACGAGCGACATGAACAGCAGCACGGCGACGACGATGGCGAGCACGAGGCGTTGCCCGCGTTCGGGATCGAGCGGTTCCTGGGTGTCGACGGTGACGGTGCCGCGGGCGGCGACCGCGGCCGGGTCCTGGCCGGCGGAGGTGAGGGCGTCGGTGAGCGTCGCCTGTTGGACGGTGCCGGCGACCAGCTGCTGCAGCGAGGAGTCGACGGTGTCCTTGCCGAGCAAGGAGTAGCTGCCGGGGCTGCCGTCGAAGAGGGCGTCGAGGTCGCCGTTCGCGACCTGGGCCTCGCCGGCGGCGCGGTCGACCTGCGTGATCGTGAGGGTGCGGTCCTGGGCCTTCGCGGCGGCCTGCAGCGCGGGTTCGAGCGCGGCCGTGGACGAGGTGACGCCGAGGCTGTTGCTGGAGCTCTGGCTGCCGATGAAGCTGAACAGCGCGATGTAGATCGCGAAGATCGCGATGGTGACGAGCAGGCCGATGACGAAGCTCTTGGACCGCACCTGGGTGGTGAACTCGCGGCGGGCGACGAGCATGACGGCCCGGCCGGGGGTCAGCGGGGCGGTCACGCGCCCTCCTCGGTGGCGGCGGGGGCGGCGACGACGTCGCGGTAGAGCTCGGTGAGCGGCGGTCGGTGGGGGGCGAAGGAGTGGACGGGGCCGGCGGCCATGGCGGCGCGCAGGACGTCCTGGTCGGAGGTGCCGTCGAGCTCGACCCGGGTGGTGTGCTGCCCCGACTCGAGGACACGGACACCGGGTAGCGCGTCGGCCCAGCCGGGCGGAGGTCCGGAGACGTCGATGCGTTCGGCGTTGCCGGTGCGCAGCTCGTCGACGGTGCCGGCGGCGACCATGCGGCCGCCCGAGATGATCCCGACGCGGTCGCAGAGCCGTTCGACGAGGTCGAGCTGGTGGCTGGAGAAGATGACCGGCACCCCGGCGTCGGCCTTCTCGCGCAGCACGGTGCTCATGACCTCGACGGCGACGGGGTCGAGCCCGGAGAACGGCTCGTCGAGGACGAGCACCTCGGGGTCGTGGACGAGGGCGGCGGAGAGCTGCACGCGTTGCTGGTTGCCGAGGGAGAGCTTCTGCACCTCGTCGCGGATCCGGGCCTCGACCCCGAGCCGGGAGGTCCAGCGTTCGACGGAGGCGCGGGCGTCGGCGGCGGCGAGGCCGTGGAGGCGGGCGAGGTACTCGAGCTGCTCGCCGACCTTCATCTTCGGATAGAGCCCGCGTTCCTCGGGCATGTACCCGATCCGGCGGCGCACGTCGGCGTCGATGGGCCTGCCCTTCCACCGGACCTCGCCGCCGTCGGCGGTCAGGACGCCGAGCACGATCCTCATCGTGGTGGTCTTGCCGGCCCCGTTGCTGCCGACGAACCCGAAGAGCTCCCCGGGCTGGACTGTGAAGGTGACCTGGTCCAGAGCCTGGACCTGGCCGAACCTCTTGCTGATCCCCCCGATCTCGAGCATGGGGGGAACCCTATCGGGACGGGTGGAACCGGGCAGGCCGTGTCAGCGCGAGTCGGCCAACTGCGGCAACGAGATCCCGTAGCCGCGGATCTTGCGGTAGATCGTCGCGCGCGACATGCCGAGCTGGCGGGCGGCCTCGGCCTTGTTGCCGTCGGTGTCGAGCAGCGCGTCGACGATGGCGTCGCACTCGATGGCCTCGAGCGGGGTGAGCACGCGCCGGGTGGTGGCCCGGGTCTCGGCGGGCAGGTCGGCCGGCGCGATGGTGCCGGACCGCTTGCGCGCCACGATCTTGCGGAGCACCTGGTAGAGCTGGTCGACGTTGCCGGGCCAGCGGTTGCGCATCAGGACGCGCATGGCCTCGGGGGAGCAGGTGAGGTCGGCGCCGCGGGTGAGCCGGGCGATGAGGTGCGGGACGAGCTCTGCGACGTCCTCGATGTGGTGCCGCAGCGGCGGTACCTCGATGGTCCGTGGGAACGAGTCGAGCAGCTCGATCATGTCGACGGCCGTGTCGGCGTGCGCGCGGTCGACGGTGGCGACGACCCAGGGCCGTTCGGGGTCGGTCGACTCCCGGTGGGGTTCGAGCACGTCGCCGAGGGCGCGCAGGGCCTCGGGCGGGAGCGAGTCGACGTGGCAGAGCACGAGGGTGCCGCCGTTGCCGGTCTCGAGCTCCTCGCCGACGTCGGAGAGCCAGCGCGGGCCGAAGTCGGAGGCGTCCATGACCCGCAGGTGGGCGGCGGGGTTGCGCAGCTGGTGGGTGGCGCGGGCGAGGGTGCGTTTGCCGGAGCCGGGCTCGCCCTCCAGGACGAGCCACTCGCGGGCCTGGAGGTGCCGGTCGACGGCCTGCACGCACTTCGTCCACAACGGACCGGAGCCGACGGCGGCGGGCAGCGACGTGGGCGGGGGCAGCGAGAGCGAGCGTGTCGGCGCGGTGTCGGCCGACACGAGCTGGACGTGCAGCACCCCGCCGGTGACGCCGTGCTCGCCCCAGCTGGGGCGCGTCTGCACGCGGGCGATGGCACCGCTGGGCAGGTCGACGAGCAGCTGCCGGCGACGGCCGGTGGCGAGTGCCTCGGCGCCGTGGGAGAGCAGCGAGCTCTGGTCGTTGGGGTCGACGAGCTGGCGGGCCTGGTCGTTCATCATCAGCAGGTCGTCACCCATGGCGATGACGGCGCCGCGGTTGCGCTGGCAGGCGGCCAGGTAGTCGTGGAGCAGGGAGAGCTCGCGGCGGCCGGAGTGCTCGAGGAGGGTCTCCTCGATGCGCCGGGCGATGTTCGTCGCGACGGCGACCATCATCCGGTTCGCCTCACGTCGCCAGCAGGTCAGGTCGATGACGCCGATGAGCTTGCCGCTGACCGGGTGCCGGATCGGGGCACCCGCGCAGGCGAAGTCCTCGAGGTGCTCGACGTAGTGCTCGTGGCCGAACACCAGTGCGGGGCCCCGACCCTCCAGGGCGGTGCCGATGCCGTTGGTGCCGACGTAGCGCTCGGCGTAGCTGAAGCCGGGGGCGAGCCAGATCCGGTCGAGCCCCTGGTTGAGCTTGCTGTCGCCGCTGCGTCGGTCGAGGACGACTCCCTCGTCGTCGCACAGGATGACGCTGACCGGCTCGGTGGCGAGCTGGTCGCTCGTCTCGGTGAGGATCGGCCCGGCGGCCCGCCTGAGCAGGGAGTCGATGTCGAACTCGGTCTCGTAGGGCAGGTCGAGGTGGTCGACCGGGACCTGGAAGTTCCGGGACCGCGTCCACGACGCGAGGATGGGCGCACGGACGACACCGGGCTCGACGTTGTCGTCGGTGAGGAAGGCGGAACGGGCCTCCGCGACCCGGGCGGCCGCAGCACCGACCGGCACCCTTGCCACGTCGCTGTCGGCGTCGGCCGACTGCGTGGGACGGGTGTTCACGTGTTCCGCCGAGTGGCCCAATCGGTTGCCCTCCTGGATGCAGCCACCTGCCACGTCTTCGCGGCAGGAGCCATCGATCCGGACGGTACCGCCCGGACGAGACGAACGATAGGGGCCCGTGAACCACCCACCGTCTCATATTGAGACCGCAGGTCAGGCCCAGCGGGGGTGTGATTCCCGGCACGAGAGGCAGTGGTTCTGGGACCCGCGAAACCCTTGATCACCTCCGCTCGTGTCCGAGCCGCCACCGAGGGCGCCCGCGCTGTCTCCCGGTGAAGGCACGGGCTCGCGGTCACGAGACGCCCCGGCGGCATTGCCAGCAGCCGGCGGCTACGAGGCCGCGAGGGCAGTGGGTGTCGATGCGGTCCGCGCGTCGAACCCGATACCCACCACGTGAGGAGACGATGTGAGTCGGCAGAGTCTGGCTAAGGCTCACCAGAAGATCCAGGAACTCTCCTGGGAGCCGCAGTACCACGAGCCGTACATGAAGTACGGAACCGACTACACCTTCCGCAAGGCCGCGAAGAAGGACCCGCTCAAGCAGGTCCTGCGGTCTTACTTCCCCATGCAGGAAGAGAAGGACCACCGCGTCTACGGCGCCTCCGACGGCGCGATTCGCGGCAACATGTTCCGCCAGGTGCAGGAGCGCTGGCTGGAGTGGCAGAAGCTGTTCCTCAGCATCATTCCGTTGCCGGAGGTCTCGGCCGCACGGTCGATGCCGATGCTGTTCCACGTGGTTCCGAACCCGGAGCTGCACAACGGCCAGGCCATTCAGATGATCGACGAGGTCCGTCACTCGACGATCCAGCAGAACCTGAAGCGCCTGTACATGAACAACTACATCGACCCGGCGGGCTTCAACAACAGCCTGCGGAACTTCCACAGCGACTACTGCGGCACCATCGGCCGTCAGTTCGCCGAGGGGTTCATCACCGGTGACGCGATCACCGCGGCGTCGATCTACCTGACCATCGTGGCCGAGACGGCGTTCACCAACACGCTGTTCGTGGCCATGCCGGCAGAAGCAGCCGCCAACGGCGACTACCTGCTGCCGACGGTCTTCCACTCGGTGCAGTCCGACGAGTCGCGGCACATCTCCAACGGCTACGCCACCCTGCTCATGGCGCTGTCGGACGAGGACAACCGCCAGCTGCTCGAGCGCGACCTGCGCTACGCGTGGTGGAACAACCACCGCGTCGTCGACGCCGCGATCGGTACCTTCATCGAGTACGGCACGAAGGACCGCCGCAAGGACCGCGAGTCCTACGCGGAGATGTGGCGCCGCTGGATCTACGACGACTACTACCGCGCATACCTGATCCCGCTCGAGAAGTACGGCCTGGTCATCCCGCACGACTTGATCGAAGAGTCGTGGAAGCAGATCTGGGAGAAGGGCTACGTCCACGAGGTCGCGCAGTTCTTCGCCACCGGTTGGCTCGCCAACTACTGGCGTATCGACGGCATGACCGACGAGGACTTCGAGTGGTTCGAGTACAAGTACCCGGGCTGGTACGACAAGTACGGCAAGTGGTGGGAGAACTACAACCGCCTCGCCACGCCGAACGGGCACAACCCGATCGTCTTCGAGGACGTCGACTACGTCTACCCGGCCCGCTGCTGGACCTGCATGGTCCCGTGTCTGGTCCGTGAGGACATGGTCATGGCCGACGTCGACGGGGTCACCCGTACGTACTGCCACGAGGTCTGCCGCTGGACGGACGTCGAGGCCTTCCGCCCGACGTACCAGGGGCGCGAGACCCCGAACATGGGTCGCCTGGTCGGCCACCGCGAGTGGGAGACCCTGTACCACGGCTGGAACTGGGCCGATGTCGTTTCCGACATGGGCTTCGTTCGGGACGACGGGAAGACGATGACGGCGCAGCCGCATCTCAACCTCGACCCCAAGAAGATGTGGACTCTCGATCACATGCGGCGTTGCCCCCCGCTGGGCAGCCCGAACGTGCTGCTCAACGAGATGGACGACGCCGGCAAGGCGGCGTTCCACGCTGACTACATCCGTCAGGGTCCCGCCGGACGACCGGCACCTGAGAACGCCTGAGCGCGGGTCAGGTGAGGGGGAAGGGCCGGCGGCGCCACCGTCGGCCCTTCCTCTGCCAGCCCGAATTCAGTTCATGAAGCTGGTCGACCGGTAAAGGGAGTCATGGGTAAGAAGCACATCGTGCGGTTCGAGCCGGTGGGCATCGAGATCGAGGTCGACGAGGACCAGAACATCCTTCGTGCCGCAGCCGAGCAGGGTGTCCAGCTCATGCACGGATGCAAGGAAGGCCAGTGCGCCGCCTGCAAGTCCTTCGTGCTCGAGGGCGAGGACATCGACTACGACTCGTACTCGACGTTCGCGCTCCCGGACTACGAGAAGGAGGAGGGCTCGACCCTCCTGTGCCGGGCACACGCGTACGAGGACCTGGTCATCGAGCTCCTCAACTACGACGAGGAAATCATCCGGGGCGGTCTGCCGCTGAAGAAGGGCGTCGCGGAGGTGGTCTCCAACGAGGCCGTCACGCACGACATGCGGCATCTCGTCCTGAAGCTCCTCGAACCGGAGGAGATCAAGTTCTTCCCCGGTCAGTACCTCGATCTGATGGTGCCGGGCACCGAGGAGAGCCGCTCGTTCTCCATGGCGAACGTTCCGGGCCGCGAAGGACACTTCGAGTTCGTCATCAAGATCTACCCCGATGGTCTGTTCTCGGAGTTCCTCGCCAAAAAGGTCTCGGTCGGCGACCGGCTCGACGTGGAGGGGCCCTTCGGGACCTTCACGTTGCGCGAGAGCCGCAACTCGCCACTGATCTTCGTCGGTGGCGGGGCGGGGCTGGCTCCGGTTCTGGGTCTGCTGCGTTCGATGGCGGATCGAGGGGTCGAGCGTGAGGCCGTCTTCTACTACGGGGCCCGTGGGCAGCGGGACCTGTGTTTCGAGGAGGAACTGCGGGCGCTCGAAGAGCGGATCCCGAAGTTCCGGTACGTCCCAGCCTTGTCGGAGCCGGCGGACGGCGACGACTGGCAGGGCGAGGTCGGGCTGATCACCGATGTGGTGAAGCGGCTCGAACCCGACCTGGCCGGGCGGGACGCCTATGTCTGTGGACCGCCGCCGATGGTGGACGCGGCGATCCCGGTGCTCGAGGCACTCGGTGTGCCTGAGCAGAACATCTTCTACGACAAGTTCACCACCACCGGTGAACAAGGAGGCGAGGACGGCCAATGACGACCACTCAACGTCCGGAACGCAGCGTTCCGAAGCCTACTTTCACCGACGCCGAGGCCGGCGCCCAGGAATTCCCCGACTCCAGCGCGAGCGCACGCCGCTACAACTATTACAAGCCTGCCAAGCGGAAGCAGACGCACTACGAGGACGTCACCGTCGACGTCCAGCCGGACCCGCGTCACTACCTCTCGCAGGGCTGGATCTACGGCTTCGCGGACGGATCCCGCGGCTACCCGCTGACCTGGACGAAGCTCAAGGCCTGGGGCGTCGACGAGCCGGAGCCCGAGCGCGGCCCCGGCTCCGGCGGGCGTCACGTCGCGGACTGGCCGGCCCACGGCTGGCACGAGTTCCGTGACCCCAACGAAGAATGGGAGATGACGTTCTACCGCTACAACGCGAACGTCGTCCGCCAGGTAAACCAGAACATCGAGAACGCCCGGATGTCGAAGGCGTTCGACCAGTGGACCCCCAACTGGGTGCAGTTCGTCGAGCGCAACGTCGGTGCGTGGATGCACGTCGAGCACATCCTCGGCCTGTACGTGTTCGCCGCGTGCAACCGGTCCGCGCCCACGAACATGCACAACACCGCCATCGCGGTGAACAGCATGCACAAGATCCGGTTCGCCCAGGACCTCGCGCTGTACAACCTGACTCTGAGCGAGGAGGTCGAGGGCTTCGACGGAACCGCTCACCTCGACGCCTGGAACAACGACGCCGCCTGGCAGGGCGTCCGCAAGGTGACCGAGGCGCTCACGGCCGTCGACGACGACTGGGGCGAGATGATGTTCGCCGCGAACGTCGTCTTCGAGCCGCTGATCGGTGAGCTCTTCCGGTCGCAGCTCGTGATGCAGGCCGCGGCCGGCAACGGCGACTTCGTCACCCCGACGGTGATGGGTGCGGCAGAGTACGACTTCGCTCAGCGCGACCTCCGCTGGACGCAGGCCTGCTTCGGTCCGCTGACCCAGGACCGCGAGTTCGCCGACCACAACAAGCAGCTCATGCAGGGCTGGCTGTCGCACTGGGTGCCGCAGGCGCTCGAGGCGGCTCGCGCCCTGCAGCCGATCTGGTCGCTGCCCGATGCCAAGCCCCCGCGATTCGAGGACAGCCTCGACCGCGCCAAGAACCGGTTCGCCGGAATCGTCTCCGATCTCGGCCTGGAAGCCCCGAAGGAGCTGAACCTGTGACCAGTTTCAAGACGGCAGAGAGCCCGTTCAAGGCTGACAACACCCCGTCCGGCAAGGCCGGCGTGACCCTGATGAACAACCAGGTCGGGGTCGTTGTCGCGGACGTCATGTCGAAGCAGGAGAACGTCACCGTGACGCAGCTCCCCTCGATGATCCGCGTGGACTGCGTCGGGCGCATGGACTTCGTCTACGACGAGATCTCGGAGGCGCTGGGCGAGGAGCCCGGCTTCTACGACGCCTCGGAGTTCGAGGAGAACATGTCCACGCACTACGGCAAGATGATCCACATGGACGACCGGACGGTCATGTTCGGGAATCTCGAGGAAGCGGCCGAGTTCATCGGCGACATGCTGCCGCCCGAGGTCAGCTGACCCCGTAGGGCGCCTCGACGTCACCATCCCCGGGTCGCCGACCGCGCACGCCGGCGCGGCCGGCGACCCGGGCCGTTCCACCCTTTCTCTCACCCCGCGCAGCTTTGTAGAGATCTGAGTCCAGGAGGGCCTTGTGGCCAAGGAACTGAAGTTCGGACAGGAAGCCCGCGACCTGCTGCAGGCAGGCGTCGACCAACTCGCCGAGGCCGTGAAGTCCACGCTGGGCCCCAAGGGGCGCAACGTCATTCTGGAGAAGATCACCGGAACCCCCGAGGTCACCAACGACGGTGTGACCATCGCGCGTGAGATCTACCTGCGTGACCCGTTCGAGAACATGGGCGCGCAGATCCTCAAGGAAGCCGCGATCAAGACCAACGACACCGTCGGCGACGGCACGACGACGGCGACGGTCATGGCGCAGGCCATCGTCCGCGAGGGCATGAAGGCCATCACCCGCGGCGGCAACCCCGTCCTCGTCAAGCGCGGTATCGACATGGCCGTCGCGGCGATCGTGGAGCACCTGTCGCGGGTGGCACACCCCGTCGACAGCCTGGAGCACCTGTCCCGCGTCGCGGCCATCTCCGCCAACGACGACGAGTCCATCGGCACCGTCGTCGCGAAGACGCTCTACACCGTCGGCGACGACGGCGTCATCTCCGTCGACGACGGCCCCACGCTCGGCCTCACCGTGAACTTCGTCGAGGACTTCGAGTTCGACAACGGCTACGTGTCGCCGTACCTGGTGACCGACCCCGGCCAGATGCTCGCCGTCCTCGACGACCCGTACATCCTGCTGTCGGCCGAGAAGATCAACGACGTCCGCCAGCTCATGCCGATGCTCGAGCGCGTGATGCGTGACCCGAGGCCGCTGGTCATCGTGGCGGAGAAGGTCGAGGGCACCGCGCTGCAGATGCTGGTGCACAACCACGTCAACGGCCACCTCAAGGTCACCGCCATCCAGGCCCCCGGCTTCGGTGAGAAGCGAATCCACCTGCTGGAGGACATGGCCGCCCTGACCGGGGCGAAGGTCCACTCCAAGGCGTCGTCGTTCTCGCTCGAGCAGATCACCGTCGAGCACCTCGGCCGCGCGACGCAGGTCCGCGCCACCAACGAGCACACCGCGATCATCGGCGGCGCCGCCCCGCGCGAGGCCGTCGAGCTGCGGCTGAGCCAGCTGCGCGCCGAGATGAACCGGGCCACGATCGGCACCGACGAGGACTGGCTGGGCGACCGCATCGCGCGGCTGTCGGGCAAGGCCGCGATCATCTCCGTCGGGGCTCCCACGAACGCCGAGCTCAAGGAGATCCGCCACCGCGTCGACGACTCGCTGCAGGCGACCCGGGCCGCGATGGCCGAGGGCATCGTCGCGGGCGGTGGGTCGGCGCTGCTGCACGCCGAAGAGGTCCTCAACGGGCTGAGCGTCTCCGGCGACTACGAGATCGGCGTCGAGATCGTCCGCCGTGCGCTGACCGAGCCGGTGCACCTCATCGCCACCAACGCCGGCTACGACGGCGCCGACGTCGTCAAGCAGGTCACCGACCTGGGCGTCGACGAGGGCTTCGACGCTCTCGAGGGCCGCTACGGGAACATGATCGACCTGGGCATCATCGACCCGTTGCGGGTCGTGCGGTCCGCGCTGCAGAACGGCGCGTCGGTCGCCGGCCTGATCCTCACCACCAACTCGCTGGTGGCCGAGGAGCAGACGCCGTGGAACAAGGCACTGATGACCGAGTACGGGCCCCTCGACGAGGGCATCCCGCAGCCCTCGCCCGACTCGTCCACCCCGCAGTCGATGGGCCTCGGCCCGTCGATGGGCTGACCCGACGCCCCGTCCCGCCCCGGACCTCACGCCGGGGCGGGCGGGCCGGGTCGACGACGGATGCCGGGAGGAGGCCACGATGTACCGCACCGCGACCGCCGACTTCGTCGTCGTCGACGCCCAGGTGCACGCGTGGGACGGCAGCCCGTCCAACCAGGCCGGCCCGTCCGGTGAGGCCTACGTCGCCGAGCTGTACCGGCGCCACCGGCTGCTCGACCGGCAGCCCAACGCCGTCGGCGCCGACGAGTTCGCCCAGGTCACCCGCGAGAGCCTGCGGGCCGACGTCATCGGCGGGCACGTCGACAGGGCCGTGCTGCAGCCGCTGACGCTCGACGACCTGTTCGTGCTCGGGTTCAGCCCCACCGCCTGGCACGCCGAGCTGTCCGAGGAGCTCCCCGGCCGGTTCGTGCTCACCGGGGAGGTCGACCCGGCACTCGGGTCGGCGGGAGCGCGGGGCCTCGCCGCCCGGGTCCGCAACGCCGACCTCCGCGGCCTGCACCTCGCGCCCGTGCACCGGCCCGGCGCCCGGATCCCGTTGGGGGAGCCGTGGCTGCGCCGGGTCCTGGCCCGGGCCGAGCAGTCCGGCGCGACCGTCGTCCACCTCGGGGTGGGGCCGTCGACACCGTCGTGGCCGGGGGTGCCCGGCTGGGCCATCCCGCGCCGCGCGGACGTCGCCGCGGCAGCCGCCCGCCCCCGGCGCTGGCCCGACTGGGCACACCCCGTCCGTGCCGGGTCCGCCCTGCCGGTGCGCTCGCCCGACCGTTCCGCGGGGCAGGGCGGCTTCGACCCCGTCCAGCTGCGCGACCTCGCCGCCGCACTGCCCCGCGTCCAGTTCGTGCTGGGTGCGGCCTGCATGCCGACGGCGAGCCTGTGCCGTCTCGCCCGGCTGCCCAACGTGCACGTCCTGCTCACCGAACTGCTGGCCGGGCTGCGGCTGCACCGCGTCGAGGCCGCCCGGGCGTTCGGGTCGCTGCTGGAGGCGTTCGGCGTGCACCGCATGCTCTTCGGGAGTGGATACCCGCTGATCAGGCCCGCGCGCCTGGTCCGGGAGCTCGTCGACTTCCGGTTCCCCGACGAGCTGTGCGGGCGCTACGCCGACCTCGACGACATGGGCAGGCACGCCATCCTCGGTGGCAACGCCGCGCGGATGTACCGCATCCCGCTGCCCGCGGGCGCGATGCCCGCCGCCCCCGCCGCGATGCGGCCCGGCGCCGGCTCCTGACACCTGCCCGACGGCCGGGCGGTGTGTGGACGCGTCCGAAAGGGGGTACGCCCTCCGCGGTGTCGCCGTGCTCGGCGACGCCGGCCGTCGATCAGGACCGGGCCGTCGTCGCCGACGCGCTCGCCCGTGCTCCCGAGCGCCGGTCGTCATCGCCCCGCTCGACGCGGGGCGGCTCTCGGGGAGGTAAGGCATGTCCACGACCGGCGAAGCCGAACATCGGCAGGACGGTCCGGCGCAGAGCGAGGTACCGGAGGCGACCGTCCGCAAAGCGGTCGGCGCGGCGGCGATGGGCAACCTCGTCGAGTGGTTCGACTACGGCATCTACAGCTATGTGACCGTCTACATCGCGGCGAGCATCCTCGGCGGCGACAACGCCTCGAACGTCGGTCTCGTCCTCGCGCTGTTCGCGGTCGCCTATCTGGTCCGGCCCTTCGGCGGGATCGTCCTCGGACCGCTCGGCGACCGCATCGGGCGCAAGAAGGTCCTGGCGATGACGATCGTCACGATGTCGGGCGCCAGCTTCCTGCTCGGCTGCCTGCCGACGTTCTCCGTCGCAGGCTGGGGTGCACCGGTCCTGCTGATCCTGATCAGGCTGGTCCAGGGGTTCGCGACCGGTGGTGAGTACGGCGGCGCGGCCGCGTTCATCGCCGAGTACGCCCCCGACAAGAAGCGCGGCTTCTACTGCAGCTTCCTGGAGTTCGGCACGACCGGCGGCTTCGTGCTGGCCGCGGGCATGGTCACGATCCTCGAGGTCAGCCTGTCCGACGCCGCCATGCACGCCTGGGGCTGGCGCATCCCGTTCCTCGTCGCGGGCCCGCTCGGCCTCGTCGGGCTGTGGCTGCGGTCGAAGCTGGAGGACACCCCGGCCTTCAAGGCCCTGGAGGAGAAGGCCGAGGTCTCGGACTCGCCGCTCAAGGACGTCCTCACCAAGCACTGGCGCCCGATCCTCGTGTGCATCGGCCTGGTGCTGTTCTACAACGTCGCCGTCTACACGGTGCTGTTCTACATGCCCACCTACCTGCAGACGACGCTCGAGCTCGAGGCGACGCCCGCGCTGCTCTACGTGCTCGGCATGATGCTGGTGATCATGTTCGTGATCATCCCGGTCGGCGCGCTGTCCGACCGGATCGGCCGGAAGCCGCTGATCATCACGTCGTGCATCGGCTTCATCGTGCTGTCCTACCCGGCGTTCCTGCTGCTCGACTCGTCGACGGCGTGGGGCACGGTCCTCGGCCTGGTCATCCTCGCGCTGCTGCTGGTGATGCTGCTCGGCACCATGTCGGCGACGCTGCCGGCGCTGTTCGACACCGAGGTGCGCTACGGCGGCTTCTCCATCGGGTACAACATCTCGACGTCGATCTTCGGTGGTACGGCGCCCGCGATCCTCGCCTGGCTGGTCACCTCCACGGGGAACAACGCCTTCCCCGGCGTGTACCTGGCGGTGGCGTCGCTGCTCTCGCTGGCGGCGGTCTTCGTCGTCAAGGAGAGTGCGGGCAAGCCGCTGCCGGGCGCGGTCACGACCTCGGTGTCGACGACGGCCTGAGCTGTGGGCGGCGACAGCCGCTGCAGCGGCTGTCGCCGTTCACGAGTACCTGAGACCGTCCGACGGCGCGGGCTCCCCGCCGAGCGACCGTGCGGCATCCTGCGACACAGCGCACCACCGCGCCGTCGACCAGCAGCGGCCGGCGGATCGGCGTCGCACCCACATAGGCGCGGACCTCCGGCAGGAGCGTCCCCTCGTCGGTGCGGACGTCCCCGGTGCGCAGCCGGGCCAGGCGGTAGCGGCCGTCACCCTCGCGGGAGGCGCCCTCGCACACGTCGAGGACCGCGACCTGCTCCGGGGTCGCCAGCCACACCGCGTGCTGCTCCTCGACGCCCGGCGCCGCAGCCAGCACCGCCGGCCGGGCCCCGTCACGCGTGCGCAGCCCGTGTGCCCACACCGCGGCCAACCCGTGCGTGCGCACCCGCAGCACGACCACCGGTTCCCGGCCCAGCCCGAGGAACTCGCGCAGCCAGCTGATCTTCGACGGGTTCCGGTTGGAGCCGTAGGCGAGCACAGCCATCCGGTCCGAGGTCGGCGGCGTCCCGCGGGCGGTGAGCCAGCGGTCGATCGGCTGGCCCCCCACCTGGCCCGCGACGAGCGGGAACCCCGTCCTGTCGACGTGCACGAACGACGTCGGCGGCACCGCGCCCGGGTAGGGGTCGGCGGGAAATCTCTCGTCCGCGTACACCCCGTCCATCAGCGCGAGCCTAGGCTGTTCCGGTGTTGCCCCCCACGATCTCCTGGGCGGACGGCCGGATCGAGATGCTCGACCAGACCGCCCTGCCGCGCCTGCGCACCGTCTCCGTGACGACGGTCGACGGCGTCGTCGACGCCATCCGCCGCCTCGTCGTCCGTGGCGCCCCCGCGCTGGGGGTGGCGGGCGCGCTGGGGGTGGCGCTCGCCGCGCGCACCCTCGACGGTGACGCCCTCGCCGAGGCCGCCGCCCGCATCGGCGCCGCCCGTCCCACCGCGGTCAACCTGTCCGTCGGCGTCCGGCGCGCGCTCGCGGTCGCCGACCGGGGTCCCGACGCCGTCCTCACCGAGGCGCTCGCGGTCCGCGACGAGGACATCGCCGCCTGCCACGCCATCGGTGCCCGCGGCGCGGGCCTGCTCACCGAGCTGTGCGGGCGCGAACCCCTGCGGCTGCACACCCACTGCAATGCGGGCGCGCTGGCCTGCGTCGAGTGGGGCACGGCGCTCGGCGTCGTCCGGTCGCTGCACGAGGACGGCCGCGTCGCCCACGTCGTCGCCGACGAGACCCGCCCGCTGCTGCAGGGGGCCCGCATCACCGCCGTCGAGCTCGCCTCGATCGGGGTGGCGCACCGGGTCGTCGTCGACGGGGCGGGCCCGTCGATCATCGCCCGCGGGCTCGTCGACGCGGTCGTCGTCGGTGCGGACCGCATCGCCGCGAACGGCGACGTCGCCAACAAGATCGGCACCTACCCGCTCGCGCTGGCCGCTGCCCGCGCCGGGATCCCGTTCGTCGTCGCGGCGCCCGAGTCGACCGTCGACGTCGCCACCCCCGACGGCGACGCCATCGAGATCGAGGAGCGCGACCCCGCCGAGGTGCTCGGTACCGGGACCGTCCTGACGTCGACGCAGGCCTGGAACCCGGCCTTCGACGTGACGCCACACGACCTGGTCACCGCTGTCGTCACCGAGCGCAGGACCTGGCGGCCCGGCACGTGAGGAAGGGCCTGCAGAGCATCACGTTCTGGCTGTTGCTCGTCGCGACGGTCCTGGCGTTCGGTGGCTACTCGCTGCTGCTGCCGATCGTCCCCCTGTGGGTGACCGAGGGCGGCGCGGGCCCGTTCGGCGCCGGCGTCACGACGGGCGTCCTGATGGCCGTCACCGTCGCCACCCAGTTCGCCGTCCCGTGGATGCTGCGCCGGATCGGGCACCGGTGGGTGCTGGTCGTCGGCATGGTGCTCATGGGGGCGCCCGCGCCGCTGCTCGCCCTGTCGTCGGATCTGGCTCCGGTGCTCGTGGTGACGACGGTGCGTGGCGTCGGGTTCGGCATGGTCACCGTCGCGGGCAGCGCGCTCGTCGCGGAGCTCCTCGACCCCGCCGAGCACAGCCGCGGCGCGAGCCGGTTCGGGCTGGCCATCGGGCTGCCGCTGGTCGCGCTGCTCCCGACGGGCGTCGCCGTCGTCGACTGGTTCGGGTTCACCGCGGTATTCGCGGCCGGCGCGCTCCCGCTCCTGGGCGCCGCGCTGATGCTGTTCATGCGTCTCGGCCGGTCGCCCGCCGCTGTGACCGTCGACGACCCCGATGCGGCCACCGCCGGCATCGTCGGTGCCGGCTCCGGCGCGGTCCCCGACACCGCCCGGTGGCGCGGCGAGACCGGCCCGCTGCTGGCCATGCTCGCCTGCGCGACCGCCCAGGGCGGCCTCATCACGTTCCTGCCGGTCACCGGGACCGCGGCGGCCGCGGCACTGGCCCTGTTCGCGATGGCCGTGGGCACGCTCGTCGGCCGGTTCCTGGCCGGGGAGCTGGCACACCGCCGGAACCTGGGCGGGAGGCTGCAGGTTCCCGGCGTACTGCTCGGTGTGGTCGGGATGCTGGCCGAGGTCGGGGCGTCGCTGCCGTCCGGTGGTGGGGAGGCGCTGTTCGTCGTCGGCGCGCTGCTCGTCGGGTTCGGGTTCGGCATGGTGCAGAACGACTCGCTCGTGCAGCTGTTCGCGCTCGGTGGCCGCGCGGGGTACGGGCGGGCAAGCGCCCTGTGGAACGCCGCCTTCGACGCGGGCGTCGGCCTCGGGGCGGTCGGGCTCGGCGCGGTCGCCGGTCCGTTCGGGTTCGCCGTGGCCTACGGCGCGGGCACGGCATTCCTGCTGCTCGTCGCCCCGTTCGCCCGGAGACCGGCCCGGAGATGACGGTTCGAGCACGAACGCTCCGGTCGGGGGTCGCTCGTCAGGGTGGATGACGGTTCGCGGAGCGCCCACCTGGGCTTCCGCTTCGTACCGTGATGGAGTGACCCCACGTGACCTGGCCGCGGCGCTCGCCTCGCGGCTCGACGACGTCGTCCCCGCCGGGCTGCACGTGCGCGCCGACGGGGCCAGGGTCGTGGTGCTGCGCGGCGACGCCGTGATCGGGGGATCGGCCGCGGCCAGGCTCCTCGACGGCGACACCGGTGACCGTCAGGTGGCCACCGCCGCCTACGCGACGATCAACGCCGTGCAGGAGGTCGTGGCACACAGCGTCGCGTCGCCGTGGCCCGCCCGCACGGGCGCCCGCCCGATCCCGCAGGCGCGGCTCGACGGGCGGATCCTGCGCGCCTGGTACGGCCCCACCGAGCGCCCGGTCCTGGCCCTCGACCCCGTCCCGGTGCGCTGACCGGTCAGGACGTGCGGCCGGGCATCGCGGCCGGGCGCCCGTGGGCGGCAGCGGCCGCGGCGGACCTGTCGTCGTAGGTGACGACGGCGCCGAGACCGCCACTCACGGGGTCAGTTGCCCCGGCGGATCCATTCCTCGAGGTGGGGGAGCTCGGCGCCGATCGTCGTCGAGTCGCCGTGGCCGGTGCGGACCACGGTGTCGCCGGGCAGGGTCAGGAGCCGGCCGCGGATGGAGTCGATGATCGTGTCGAACGACGAGTAGGAGCGTCCCGTCGCTCCGGGGCCACCGTTGAACAGGGTGTCACCGGAGAACAGCACGCCCAGGTCCTCGGAGTACAGGCACGTCGAGCCGGGGGAGTGTCCGGGCGTGACCAGTGCCCGCAGCTCGACGCCGCCGGCGCGCAGGACGTCGCCGTCGGTGATCTCGCGGTCGGGCCTGCGGTCGGGGTGGGTCATCTCCCACAGCGGCGCCTCGGCCGGGTTGAGCAGGATCGGGGCGTCGAAGCGGTCGGCGACGTGCGGGGCCTGGTTGACGTGGTCGTCGTGGGCGTGGGTGCACACGACAGCGACGACGCGGCGGCCGGCGACACCCTCGGTGATCTTCTCCAGGTCGTGCGCGGCGTCGATGACGATGACCTCGTTGTCGTCGCCGACGATCCACACGTTGTTGTCGACGTCCCAGGTGCCTCCGTCGAGGGAGAACGTTCCGGAGGTGACGACGTGGTCGACCGGTCCGGCGGGGGTCATCAGAGGACCACGACCGAGCGGAGGACCTCGCCGCGTTCCATGCGGTGGAAGGCTTCCTCGACGGCGTCGAGGCCGATCTCCTCGGACACGAACTTGTCCAGGGGGAGCCGGCCCTGCAGGTAGAGGTCGATGAGCATGGGGAAGTCGCGTGCGGGGAGGCAGTCGCCGTACCAGGAGGACTTGGTGGCGCCGCCGCGGCCGAAGATCTCGATCATCGGGATGTCGAAGGTCATGTCCGGGGTGGGGACGCCGACGAGGACGGCGGTGCCGGCGAGGTCGCGGGCGAAGAATGCCTGCTTGAGGGTCTCGGGGCGGCCGACGGCGTCGATGACGACGTCGGCGCCGTTGCCGCCGGTGAGTTCCTTGATGGCCTCGACCGCGTCGACTTCACGGGAGTTGATGGTGTGGGTGGCGCCGAAGCCCTTGGCCCACTCCAGCTTGGTGGGGTCGACGTCGACGGCGATGATCGTGGTGGCGCCGACGAGGTTGGCGCCCGCGATGGCGGCGTTGCCGACGCCGCCGCAGCCGATGACGGCGATCGAGTCGCCGCGGGAGACGCCGCCGGTGTTGATGGCCGCGCCGATGCCGGCCATCACCCCGCAGCCGAGCAGGCCGGCTGCTGCGGGTCGGGCGGAGGCGTCGACCTTGGTGCACTGGCCCGCCGCGACGAGGGTCTTCTCGGCGAAGGCGCCGATGCCCAGGGCGGGGGAGAGCTCGGTGCCGTCGGCGAGGGTCATCTTCTGGGTGGCGTTGTGGGTGTTGAAGCAGTACTGCGGCTTGCCCTTACGGCAGGCGCGGCATTGTCCGCAGACGGCGCGCCAGTTGAGGATGACGAAGTCGCCGGGGGCGAGGTCGGTGACGCCGTCGCCGATGGACTCGACGATTCCGGCGGCTTCGTGGCCGAGGAGGAACGGGAACTCGTCGTTGATGCCGCCTTCGCGGTAGTGCAGGTCGGTGTGGCAGACGCCGCAGGCCTGGATCTGCACGACGGCCTCGCCGGGGCCGGGGTCGGGGACGGTGATCGTCTCGACGGAGACGGGGGCGCCCTTGCTGTGGGCGACGACCGCGCGGACCTGTTGCGACATGGTTTCTTCTCCCGGGGGCTCGGCGTCGAGGCGGGGGCGTCCCCGCGATTCATGCAGAGCTTTTCATGTCCGGGTCGACCTTCGCGGGTTAGGTTCCGAGGGTGATCGAACGAGTCGACGACGACGGGGTCGCGATCCTGACGATGGCCCACGGGCCGGTCAACGCGATGGACATCGAGCTGTGCGAAGGGATCACCGAGACCTTCCGCGGGCTCACGGCCGACCCCGCCCGGGCGGTCGTGCTCACCGCGGGCGGCGGCTCGTTCTCCGCGGGCGTGGACCTCAGGCAGTTCCTCGACGGCGGCGCACCCTACGTCGAACGCTTCCTGCCCGCGCTCGCCGCCTGCTTCCGCGCGGTGTTCGACCTGCCCAAGCCGGTCGTCGCCGCCGTCAACGGGCACGCCATCGCCGGCGGGTGCGTCCTCGCCGCGTGCGCCGACACCGCGATCATGGCGGACGGCAAGGGCCGCATCGGCCTCGCCGAGCTCCAGGTGGGCGTGCCGTTCCCGCGGATCGCGCTGGAGGCGATGCGCAACGCGGTCGGCGAGGTCACGGCGCGCCGGCTCGTCATGGGCGCGCGCACCCACCCGCCCGCCGAGGCGCTCACGCTCGGCCTCGTCGACGAGCTCGTCGCCCCGGACACGTTGCGGGAGAAGGCCGTCGAGATCGCGCGCGGGCTCGCGGGCATCCTGCCCGACACCTTCGCAGCGACCAAGGCCGCGCTGCGCCGCGAGGCCACCGACCGGGCCGACCGCTACACCGTCGACGACGAGGTCGCGCTGCGGCTGTGGACCAGGCGCGCCACCGACGGCCACGTCGCCGCCTACCTGGAGCGCGCCACCGGACGCTGACGGCGCGTTCGTCCGACCCGCGCCGGCCGGGACGATGGGCGCATGACCGGACTGACCGGGGTGAGCGCCGGAGCCCGCGCGGACGGCTAGCGTCTGCGGGCATGGGATCACCGGCGATCGGGACGGGACTCGCACTCGGGGTCGTGGCCGGGACGGGCCGCCCCGGACCGTCGCGGATCGCGGCACCCACCCCGGACGGCCTGCTCGACGTCGGCGCCCTCGCCGCGACCGAGAACGTCGCCTTCGCCGAGGTCCTCGGTCACCCCACCCTCGACGCGCTGCTCGCCACGAGCCGTGCCTTGTGGGGCGACGTCGTCGGCTGGCTCGGCGAACGGCTCGCCGACCCCGACCGGATCGGGCCGTTCCTGTTGCCCGGCAACGGGGTCGTGCCCGTCCTGCCGTTCGCCGTCGCCGACTACGTCGACTTCTACGCCTGCGAACAGCATGCGGTCAACGGCGCGCAGATCCTGCGGCCGGGCAGCGCGACGACCGCGCCGAACTGGCGGCACCTGCCCGTCGGCTACCACGGCCGGGCGGGGACGGTCGTCGTCAGCGGGACACCCGTGACCCGGCCGGCGGGGCAGCGCGCGGCCGGCGACTGGGGTCCGACGCGGGCGCTCGACGTCGAGGCCGAGCTGGGGTTCGTCTGCGGCGGACCGGTGCAGGGCCCCGTGTCGATGGACGACGCGCTGGACCACGTCTTCGGCGTCGTCCTGCTCAACGACTGGTCGGCCCGCGACGTGCAGGCCTTCGAGTCGAGGCCACTCGGGCCGATGCTGGGCAAGTCGTTCGCGACGGCCGTGTCCGCCTGGGTCACCCCGCTCGACGTCCTCGCCGGCGCCTGGGTCGACCCGCCCGCACGCGACCCCGAGCCGCTGCCCCACCTGCGGGGCAAGGCCGACCGCGGTCTCGACGTCACGATGGAGCTGCGCCTCGGCGGTGCGCTCGTCTCCACCCCGCCCGCCGCCGACCTCTACTGGACCCCCGCCCAGCTCGTCACCCACCTGACGTCGAACGGCGCGAGGCTGCGACCCGGCGACCTGCTCGGCTCCGGCACCGTGTCGGGCGCTCGGCGCGAGCAGTGGGGGAGCTTCCTGGAGCTGTCGTGGGGTGGCGCCGACCCGGTCGCGCTGCCCGGCGGACAGACCCGCACCTACCTCGAGGACGGGGACGAGGTCGTCATCACCGCGACGTTCCCCGGCCCCGACGGCACCCGGCTCGCCCTGCCGGAGGTGCGCAACCGGGTGCTTCCGGCGCGGTGAGCCACGCAGCCCAGCGCGACCATGTCGCCGTGGCCCAGGTGGCCCAGGTGGCCCAGGTGGCCCAGGTGGCCCAGGTGGCCCAGGTGGTCCAGGTGGCGCTGCAGCGGCGTCATGATGCCGCCGTGGTTGCCGAGGACGCCCGGACGCCGCTGTCGCGGGGGATGGTGTCGAGGTGCGGCGTGAACAGGGCGTTCGTACCGGCGGTCCCCGCGAGTGCCTCCCGGGCGACGTCGGGCCGCCGCGCCGGGACGACGACGTGTGCACCCGCGTCGACGAGCGCGCGGGTCGCCTCCAGACCGATCCCGGAGTGCCCGCCCCTCATCACGACGAGCTTGCCGGTGAGGTCGATCCCGTCGAGGACGTCGGCTGCGGTGCTCGTGGCGCTGAACGGGGAACCGATGCCGTGCTGCGCTGTGGTGGTGCGTGTCATGCGATCGACGCGAGGGGCTGGAGCGCGCTCCAGCGCAAGCCCCGTTCAGAGCGGGCGCAGCGGCATCGGTGCGCCGAGGGCGTCGGCGAGCATCGGCGGGATCTCGCGTGTGCCGGAGCCGTCCGTCGCGATCACGACGTAGGTGGTCCGGCCCCCACAGGTGATCTCCTCGTCGCGCAGCACGTCGAAGTCGAGCACGAAGCTGGTGCGGCCCAGGCGCGCCGTCGACACCGCGACGGTGATCTCGTCGCCCCAGCCGACGCCCGACCGCCAGTCGATCTCCGAGCGGACGAGCTGGACGTCGTGGCCCGCCTCGAGCATCTGCTTGTACGGCAGCCCCCGGTCGGCGAGGAACGCCGCCATCGCCTCGTCGAACCACGCCAGGTACCAGGAGTTGAAGACGACGTTCTGCGCGTCGACCTCCAGGTAGCGCACCGTGACCGGGAAGCGGAACGCGTCAGTCACGGGCACCTTCCGGCGGCGCGAACACGACGACGATCGAGAGGTCCTCGCTGACGTCGACGAACTGGTGCCGCTCACCGGCCTGGACGAACACGACGGTGCCCGGGCCGACGGGGTACTCGCCCTCCTCGCACCGCAGCGTCGCCCGCCCGCGCGCGACGAGGTAGACCTCGTCCTCGCCGTGCGGGTGCTGCCCGTCCTTGCCACCCACCGGGATGCAGTAGGTGCCGACCGACAGGTCCCGGGATCTCACGTGCTCGCGGTACTGGTTGGGTTCGCCGTCGCGAACGGCGAAGACGCCGGCGGCTCGCAGGACCTCCACGGGGTGAACGTATACCGGCCCGGGGACCGGAGCGCCTCCACCGACCGGGCGTTGCCGCACCATCGACGGCGTGCGAACATGTGTTCGAGTTCGGTCTCGGGGGGAGTGTCGTGGCGACGGAGATCCTGCGGATGCACTGCTGCGGAGTCGAGTGGGTGGGCGCCGACCGCGCGCACTGCTGCCGGCGCACGGGCGGCTGCGGCGCGCTGTTCGACGACGCGAAGCTCTGGGACGCGCACCGGCGTCGCGGGCGGTGCCACGATCCCCGGGAGCTCGGGCTGGTGCAGACGCGCAACGGCATCTGGCTGCGGCCCGCCGCCTGAGCGCAGGTCCGGAGGGCTCAGCCGACGCGGTCGCGGATCGTCCGGTTCACCGCGCGGCCGAACGCGGCGACGACGCCCTGCACGGTGATCGGCTTGAGCCGCTCGAGGGTCTCGGCGAGGCGGGCCCGTTGCGAGGCGGGGCGGCCGGCGTCGCGGTAGGGCTGCAGGACGTCGCGCTGGAACAGTGCCATCAGGTCCTCGGCCAGCGCGGTCGTGTGCTTCGCGATCAGCTCGTGGGACGCGCGCAGCAGGTCGGGCGGCAGGCCGGAGTCGAGCATGTCCAGGCCCGGTCCGAGTGCGCCGTGCAGCCGGACGCGGCCGTCGTCGAGGAGCTCCAGTACGCCGAGGGTCTCCAGGTCGGCCAGTGCGGCGTCACCGAGGGGGCGCCCGGCGCGGCGGTCGAGCTCGGCGCGGTCCACGTCCTCCAGGTACTCGGGCACCCAGGGGGTGAGCAGTGCGCGGTGCAGGGCGAGGTCCTCGGGGGTGACGCCGTGCGGCACGCGTTCGAGATGGCGCTCGATGGCGGCGAGGGTGAAGCCGAGCGCCGACATCTCGCCGATCAGCTCCAGGCGGGCGACGTGCTCGTCGCCGTAGAGGCCGGTGCGCCCGCGCAGCGTGGGCGGCCCGACGAGCCCGCGCCCGGCGTAGAAGCGGATGGTGCGCACGCTGAGCCCGGTCCGTCGGGCCAGCTGGTCGATCGTCAGCTGCCGGGGGGTCTCGTGCACGTCCATGTGAGGAGGCTACGACGACCTTGACCTATGTGACAGTGCTGCTGTAACAAAGATGGTGCCGACATTGCCGTCCTGCAGCCGAGAGGTCAGCATGAGCCAGATCCCAGAGGCCTACATCTACGACGCGATCCGGACCCCACGTGGCCGGGGCAAGGCCTCGGGCTCGTTGCACGAGGTCAAGCCGATCGCGCTGGTCGTGAGCCTGATCCACGAGCTTCGAGAGCGCTTCCCCGGACTCGACCCCGCGGTCGTCGACGACGTCGTCCTCGGCGTCGTGACCCCGATCGGCGACCAGGGCGGCGACATCGCCAAGGCCGCCGCGATCGCCGCCGGCCTGCCCGACACGGTCGCCGGCGTGCAGCTCAACCGCTTCTGCGCCTCCGGCCTGGAGGCCGTGAACACCGCCGCGCAGAAGGTCCGCTCCGGCATGGAGGAGATGGTCCTCGCCGGTGGCGTCGAGGCCATGTCGCGCGTGCCGATGGGGTCGGACGGCGGTGCCTGGGCCATGGACCCCGAGACCGCCTACGACACCGGGTTCGTCCCCCAGGGCATCGGCGCCGACCTCATCGCGACGCTGGAGGGCTTCTCCCGCACCGACGTCGACACCTTCGCCGTCGAGTCGCAGACCCGGGCCGCCAAGGCCTGGGCCAACGGGTACTTCGCCCGCTCGGTCGTGCCGGTCCGTGACCGCAACGGCCTGCCCGTCCTGGAGCGCGACGAGCACGTCCGCGCCGGCACCACCCTCGACAACCTCGCCGGGCTCAAGCCGTCGTTCGAGATGATGGGCGCCGAGGGCGGCTTCGACGCCGTGGCCCTGCAGCGCTACCACTGGGTCGAGAAGATCGACCACGTCCACCACGCCGGGAACTCCTCCGGCATCGTCGACGGCGCCGCGCTGACGCTGATCGGGACCGAGGCCGCCGGGAAGGCCGCGGGGATGACGCCGCGCGCCCGCATCGTCGCCACCGCGCTCTCGGGCGCCGACCCGACGATCATGCTCACCGGGCCCGCGCCCGCCAGCCGCAAGGCGCTGGCCAAGGCCGGGCTCACCGTCGACGACATCGACCTCTTCGAGATCAACGAGGCGTTCGCCGCCGTCGCGCTGCGCTACATGCGCGACATGGGGATCTCGCACGAGAAGACCAACGTCAACGGCGGCGCCATCGCCATGGGGCACCCGCTGGGCGCCACCGGGGCGATGATCATCGGGACGTTGATCGACGAGCTGGAACGCCGGGACCTGCGCCGGGGCCTCGCCACGCTGTGCGTCGGCGGCGGCATGGGAATCGCGACGATCGTGGAGCGTGTCTGACATGGCCGATCTTTCCGGCAAGGCCGTCCGCTGGGAGAAGGGCGCCGACGGGATCGCCGTCGTCACCCTCGACGACCCGGGCAAGAGCGCCAACACGATGAACGACGCCTACAAGGCGGCCATGGGCTCCACGGTGGACGAGCTGGTCGCCGCCCGTGAGGACCTCGTCGGCGTGATCGTCACGTCGGCCAAGAAGACGTTCTTCGCCGGTGGCGACCTGGAAGCGCTGTCGGCCGCGCAGCCGTCGGACGCGGGTGCGGTCATGGAGAACGTCACCGAGATCAAGGCGCAGCTGCGCAGGCTGGAGACGCTCGGCAAGCCGGTCGTCGCGGCCATGAACGGCACCGCGCTCGGCGGCGGCCTGGAGATCGGCCTCGCCTGCCACCACCGCATCGGCCTCGACAGGCCCGGCGTCGTCTACGGGTTGCCCGAGGTCACGCTGGGCCTGCTGCCCGGCGGCGGTGGCGTCACCCGGATCACCCGCATGCTCGGGATCATGAACGGGTTCATGCAGGTCCTGGCGCTGGGACAGCGGCACAAGCCCGCGGCGGCGCTGGAGATCGGGATCGTCGACGAGCTCGCGGCAACTCCCGAGGAGATGCTGGAGAAGGCCCGCGCCTGGATCGCCGCCAATCCGGACGCCGCACAGCCGTGGGACAGGCCCGGCTTCAAGGTGCCCGGCGGGACCCCGGCGCAGCCGAAGCTCGCCTCGATCCTCCCGGCGTTCCCGGCCAACCTGCGCAAGCAGCTCAAGGGCGCGCCCATGCCGGCGCCGCGCAACATCCTGTCGGCGGCCGTCGAGGGCACCCAGGTCGATTTCGACACCGCGCTGCGCATCGAGTCGCGCTACTTCGTCGAGCTCGTCTGCGGCCAGGTCTCGAAGAACATGACGAAGGCGTTCTTCTTCGACCTGCAGGCCATCAACGGCGGCCGCTCCCGCCCGGACGGCCACGAGAAGTGGCAGCCGCGCAAGGTCGCCGTCCTCGGCGCCGGGATGATGGGCGCCGGAATCGCCTACACGTGCGCACTCTCGGGCTGGGACGTCGTGCTCAAGGACGTCTCGCTGGAGGCTGCGGAGAAGGGGAAGGCCTACTCCGAGGGGCTCGTCGCCAAGGGTGTCAAGCGCGGGAGGACCACGCTGGAGAAGGGCGAGGCGCTGCTGCAGCGCATCACCCCGACCGACGACTACAACGACCTCGCGGGCTGCGACATCGTCATCGAGGCCGTCTTCGAGTCGGTCGCGCTCAAGCAGGAGGTCTTCCGCGAGGCGATGAAGGTGATCGAGCCCGACGCGCTGCTCTGCTCGAACACCTCCACGCTGCCGATCACCGAGCTCGCCGCGGGGCTCGACCGCCACGGCGACTTCATCGGGCTGCACTTCTTCTCGCCCGTCGACAAGATGCCGCTCGTCGAGATCATCAAGGGCGAGCAGACGTCCGACGCGACCGTCGCCAAGGCGTTCGACGTGACGCTGGGGATGCGCAAGACCCCGATCGTCGTCAACGACAGCCGTGGTTTCTTCACCTCGCGCGTGATCGGGACGTTCATCAACGAGGGCGTCTCCATGATCGCGGAGGGCATCGACCCGCAGACCGTCGAGCAGGCGTCCTCGCAGGCCGGCTACCCCGCGCCCGTGCTCCAGCTGCTCGACGAGCTGACGCTGACGCTGCCGCAGAAGATCCGCAAGGAGTCCCAGGCCGCGGCGGGCGACTCGTGGGTCGCGCACCCGGCCGACGCGATCGTCGACAGGCTGGTGGACCTCGGGCGGACCGGGAAGTCCGGCGGCGCCGGATTCTACGAGTACGTCGACGGCAAGCGGACCGGGCTGTGGCCGGGGCTGCGCACCGAGTTCGGCGCCACGAACCACGACGTCGACCTGCACGAGCTGTCGGAGCGGATGCTCGTCATCGAGGCACTGGAGACGCAGCGCTGCTTCGACGAGGGCGTGCTGGAGACCGTGCCCGACGCCAACATCGGCTCGATCTTCGGTATCGGCTTCCCGGCCTGGACCGGCGGGGTCGTGCAGTACGTCGAGGGCTTCCCGGGCGGGGTCGCGGGCTTCGTGGCCCGGGCCGACGAGCTCGCCGCGAAGTACGGCGACCGCTTCAGTGTCCCGGACTCGCTGCGCGCCAAGGCGTCCGGCCCCTCAGCGGCGGCGTAGGCCCTCCGAACGTCAGGAACGGCACTTCCCGCAACTGGACTGCGGGAAAGTGCCGTTCCTGCATGTCGAAGGGTCTGCCGGGCGCGGGGCCGCGCGGTTTCTCAGGCTTGATTCAGGCAAATCGGGCACGGTGAAGGGGTGGCCGACTGGATTTTCTCGATCGTCGACCGGCTGGGTGCCGTCGGAGTGGGGCTGCTCATCCTGCTGGAGAACCTGATCCCCCCGATCCCGTCCGAGCTGATCCTGCCGCTGGCAGGGTTCCGGGCCCGGGCCGGTGCGATGGACGTCGTGCTCGTCTGGGCGTGCGCGACCGCGGGCTCGCTGCTCGGCGCGCTCGTCCTCTACGCCGTCGGCGCCGGACTGGGCTACGAACGGCTGCAACGGTTGGCGTCGAAACGCTGGTTCGTCCTGGTCGGCGTGTCCGACCTGGAACGCGGGCGCACGCTGTTCGAGCGCCGGGGCGGCTGGATCGTGCTGCTCGGCCGGTGCGTGCCGGTGGTGCGCAGCGCGGTGTCCGTGCCCGCGGGGCTGGCGCGGCAGCCGATCGGCCGCTTCGTGGCGCTGACCGCGGTCGGCAGCGGCGTCTGGAACGCCGTGTTCATCGGTGCCGGCTGGCTGATGGGGGAGCACTGGGACCGAGTCGAGGCCTGGCTCGGGCCGGTGAGCTACGTCGTCGTCGGGCTCGTCGTGGTCGGGGTCGTGTGGCTGGCGGTCCGGAAGCGCCGGGCCGCGAAGGGTGTCCGCCGCGGGGGAGCGCATCGCCTGCGCCGCTGACCGCTCGTCCGCGGGGTCAGAGGGTTGCGGAGAGGGCGACGTCGCGCAGGTCGCCGCCGCGGGCCAGGACGGCGCGCTGGGCGACCGCGCCCGTGCCGCGAGCCCGGAGGTCGGTCAGGAGCGTCTTCACCGTCCCGGTGTCGCCGGCCTCGTCGAGCGCGTCGCCCACGTGGTTCAGCAGCAGGTCGACGACGTCGTCGGCGGGGGAGGGCAGCCAGCTGCCGGGGTCGAGCAGGGCGCCGTCGAGGCCGGTCCGCGACGCCCGCCACGACGCGAGCCGCAGCACCTCGACACGCACCTCCGGCGCCGGCTCACCGGCCCGCCACGACCGCACCGCGGTCTCGACGAGCGCCCGGGTCAGCGCCGCGACGAGGACCGCGTCGCCGGGCTCACGACAGACGTCGGCCACCCGGATCTCCAGCGTGGGGTGCCGGCGCGACGGGCGGACGTCGAAGTAGACCATCCCCTCGTCGAGGACGGTGCCGCTCGCCACCATGGCGTCGACGGTCTCGCGGTACGCCGCGACCGACCCGAACGCGGGGGTGGGCCCGGCCGTGGGCCAGCGCGACCACACCTGCTGGCGGTAGGAGGCGTAGCCGGAGTCCGCGCCCTGCCACAGCGGCGAGTTGGTGCTGAGCGCCAGCAGCGGCGCGAGCCACGGACGGACGCGGTCGAGCGCGGCGACCGCCTCCTCGTCGGAGTCGACCCCGACGTGGACGTGGCAGCCGCAGGTCATGTTCTCGGCCACGGCCAGCCCGAACCGCTCGGCCATCCGCCGGTAGCGGTCGCCCTCGGAGACGGTGGGGTCGGCGGGCAGCGGAGACGTCGCGATCGCGGCCGGGACGGTCCCGGCGGAAGCGGCCGCCTCGACCGCCGCGGCCCGGGCCGCGCGCACGCCGCGGTCGAGCTCGTCGAGGGTGGCCGCCGGACGGGTCCCCGTCTCGAGCATCTCGCGGTGCAGCTCGCCGGTGACGTCGGGTGCCTCCGCCGGCGGTGGGGGCTGTGCGTCCAGATGGCGCAACACGACCCCGCCGACGGCACGCGGCCGCCCCGAAGCAGGGTCCACCAGGAGAAACTCCTCCTCGACACCAACGGTGCGTACTGTCACGAGACGAAACGTAGTCGGCGCACGTGACGGCAAACCTGCTCTCACCCCGTTGCCCACACGAAGCCGTCACGCCATAGTTCTCCGGCGGGACGGAGAAGGAGCGGTGTGGTCACGGAGAACGACTGGGCCAACGACCGGTACGCATTCGTCGAGGGCCGGGAGGGGGCCTCGACAGGACTGCTCGCCGGGCAGTTCGTCAGCCTCGCCGAACGGCTGCTCGAGGCGACGACCGTCCACGAGGTGCTGACGCGGGTCGTCCACGCGGGCAAGGCCGTCATCGCCGGGGCGGACCTGGTGAGTGTGACGATGCGGTCGCCGGAGGGTGGTTTCCACACCCCCGTCGAGACCGACGCGCTGGCCACCCGGCTCGACGAGCTGCAGTACTCGCTCGACGAGGGCCCCTGCGTGGAGGCGACACGGACGCCCGGGCTGGGCCTGGTCGCGAGCGCCGACCTGCGGTCCGGTGCGCAGTTCCCGAAGTGGGGGCCGGCCGCGGCGGGCGCGGGGGCGCGCAGCGTGCTCGCCGTCGGACTGTTCCCGGCCGGGGAGACCCCGCGGCTCGGGGCACTGAACTTCTACTCGTTCGCCGTCGACGGCTTCGCGGCCGCCGACCCGGACGTCGCGCTCGTGCTGGCCGCGCACGCGTCGACGGCGCTGGCGGCCACCAAAGCCACCACCGCCGCCGAGCTGGAGGTCGCGCAGATCAAGCAGGCCCTGGCCAGCCGTGACGTCATCGGCCAGGCCAAGGGCATCCTGATGGAGCGCCGGGGGATCAGCGCCGCCGAGGCGTTCGACGTTCTGCGCTCGGCCTCACAGTCGCTCAACGTCAAGCTCGCGCAGGTCGCCGAGACGCTCGTGTCGCGGCGCGCGGAACTGTGAACCCGCGCGTCGCCAGCAGGTAGCCGACGGCCACGACCGCCGACCAGACCGCGGGCTCCGCGACGACGGCGAGCAGCCCGGCGTCGACGTCCGGCGCGAACCCGCGGGCGGCCAGCCCCAGCATCCCCGCGGCGGCGAGGACCAGCCCGACGTACACGGCGACGGGGTGGGCGCCACGCCGGCCGGCCGCCGCGGACCGCGTCTCCAGCGACCCGAAGGCACGGACCAGCACCACGAGCGCCGCGAGGAGGCCTGCGATCCACAGCGGCGCACCGGCCAGCCACAGCGGGCCGAACGGGTCGGGGGTGTGTGAGCCGAAGGCCAGCGTCAGCACCCCGACCCCGACGACGAGCGCGCTCATGTGCCACAGGAACACCGTCATCGTGCGCGGGGCCAGGACGGTGAGGCCGCGTTCGACGGGCCGCCACGTCGCGAACCGGACCAGCGCCGGACGCAGGGCGAAGAGGAAGCCCAGCTGCGCGATCGCCAGCGTGACCAGGCACAGCGTGGGCGGGCTCATGTTGGAGACGGGTGCGCCCGGCATCCCGATCATCGACGCCGGGTAGGGCCCGAACCCGACGAGTGCGGCCGTCGCCGCCAGGCCCACGACCCCGGCCAGCGCCGCACCCCGACGGCCCGTCGCGGCGAAGCGGCCGTCGGCGTACGCGACGCCGACCTGGTGGACGGCGACCCAGACCAGGACGGCGTTGACGTAGCCGACGAGCGGCACCCCGGCGAACCGCAGCGCGTCGACGGCCGCCGCGCCCACGACGAGCGGGACCAGCACGGCGAGCCCGAAGCGGCGGTGCAGGGCGACGGTCAGCGGCGTCAGCGCGACCAGGATCAGCTGGACGACGAGGAACCACAGCAGCTGCGGCACCGTGCTCGCCGCGAGGTGCAACGGCTGTCCGGGCACGCCGAGCGCGAGGAGCACCACCGGCAGCGGCAACCACACCACGACCAGCGCGGCGACGGGCAGGACCAGCCGGTGCAGGCGGCCGACGAGCCAGCCCGCCGCGTCGCCGCCCTTGGCACTGGTCCGTGCCCACGAGATCGCGGCCGCCGCGCCGGACGCGAAGAACACCAGCGGCATGACCTGCCCGACCCACGTCCACGCCCAGGCGCCCGGCGCCGACAGGGCGTTGCCGGCGACGAGCGCGGCACCGTCGCGGGTGATCACCGGCATCAGCCAGTGCTGCACCACGACGAGCGCGATCGCGCCGCTGCGGATCAGGTCGAGCAGCACGTCACGGCCCACGCCGGGGCGTGCCGCGACCCGGTCGGGCGGGGGCGTGGCGGTCTGCGTCGTCATGCATCGAGCGTGTCGTCGGGGAGCCCGGAACACAGCGGGGCCACCAGGCGTCGTCGCAGCGGCTGACCCGACGCCGGTGGTGGGGCTGGCCCCACCCTTGCCGGGGTGGCCGGACCGTGTGACAACGTGAGCCTCGTGATCCGAAACGTTGTGGTGGGAACCGTCAAGGACGGCGTGACCGTGGACCAGATGGAGGAGGCGCTCGCGGCGATCCGCGGGATGTCCGTCCCCGGTGTCGAGCTGACCGTGGTGACCGGTGTCGACCTCGGCCTGCGCGAGGGGAACGCGAACTTCGCGATCACCGTCGACCTCGCCGACGAGGACGCCTACCGCACCTACGACTCCGACGACGAGCACAACCGCATCCGACGCGAGCTGTTCGCCCCGATCAGCGCGTCGATCCAGCGGATCCAGATCCGTCTCTGACGGCGCGGGCGCCCTTTGGGCGCAGCGCAGCGGTCCGCCCGGCGCAGCGCCGTCCCGCTCGGTGCCGGACCCGGGGCACGATGACCGCGTGATGCGTCTCGAGGGGGTGCGCAAGCGATACGGCCGGCGATCGGCGGAGGTCCTCGCGGGGATCGACCTCGACCTCGAACCCGGCCGTCCCGTCGTGCTCCGAGGCGGCAACGGCTCCGGGAAGTCGACGTTGCTGCGGATCGCCGCGGGCGCGTCGTCGCCGTCGGCGGGACGGGTCGTCGGACGGCCCCGGGTCGTCGGCTACGTGCCCGACCGGTTCCCCGCGCAGCTGCGCATGCCCGTCGGGGTCTACCTGCGCCATCTCGCCGCGATCCACGGTGCCGGGCCCGGCGCCGTCCGGGAGGCCACCGAGATGCTGGCCGAGATGGCGTTCTCGGCGGGCGCCGGCACGCCGTTGCTGCAGCTGTCCAAGGGCAACGCGCAGAAGGTCGGCCTGGCCCAGGCGTTGACGTGCGGGGCGGGCCTGGTCGTCCTCGACGAGCCCTGGTCGGGTCTCGACGCGGAGTCGTCCCCGCGGCTGTCCGCTCGGCTCGCCGCGATCGCTGCGGCAGGCACGACCGTCCTGGTCGCCGACCACACCGCGCACGGCCCGCGGCTCACCGGCGCGACGGTCCTGCGCGTCGAGGCCGGAACGCTGCGGCCCGAGGAGGCCGCGCCCCCGGTCGACGAGGTGACCGTCATTGAGCTCGCGGGCGACGGCGACCCGCGCTCGGCGGTGCCGTCGCTGCCGCCCGGCTCCGAGTCGCGCGTCGTGCCCGGCCCCGGGCCGGCGTCGTGGCGGCTGCGGGTGCGCCTCCCGGCGACCGCGGGCGACGCCGTTCTGGCCGGGGCCATCGCCCGCGGGGCCACGGTCCTGT
>NZ_BEGX01000128.1:111948-187468 GCF_002583555.1 Pseudonocardia sp. N23 | reverse complement strand
GCGGCCGTGAGCACCGTCGCCGTCTCCCGGTTCCTGCTGTCGGACCTGTACCGCTCGCAGCGGGCGGTCGTGCCGATCATCATCCAGGCCGCGCTGCTCGCGATCCTGTTCGGCGGCGACCCCGGCCCGCTCCCGGCGCCCTGGGCGGCGTCGGCGCTCGCGCTCTACCCGATCGCGGCGTGGCTGGGGATCGTCGTCGCCAACACCGAGGACCCGATCCAGCGGCACGTCACGGCCGTCGCCGCGGGCGGGGTGGGCCGGGTCGTCGGCGGGGTGCTGGGGCTGGCCGTCGCGGGAGACGTCCTGCTGTCGCTGATCTCCGTCGTATGGCCCGTGGTCGCGACGCACTACCCGCATCCGCTGCCGGTCGTCGCCCTCGGCCTGGGCGGGCACCTCGTCTGCGCCCTCACCGGCACCGCCGTCGGGCTGCTGTGCGCGCGGCCCGTCATCGGCAAGGTCGGGTGGTCGCTGCTCGCGGCGGGCACGGTCGTCGTCGTGACGGGCACCCAGTCGCACCTGCCGCCGGTCGGGACGGTCGTGCGGGCGCTGACGTCGGGCGGGCCGCCGGGATCGGGCACCGTCGTCGTCACCGGGCTGGTGATCGCGGTCCTGCTCGCCGTGCTGGCCGCGTTCGTGTCGGCGCGGGTCGCGCTGCGGTCGGACTGAGCATTCAGTACTCGTAGGGGTCGTCCGGAGCGGGGACCACCGTGAGGTCCGTGACGTCGAGGCCCGGCGACCACCGGTTGTCCTTCGCCGCCTGCGCGACCACCGTGCCGCGCACCCGAACCCAGGTGTCGACGGGCAGCTGCGCCACCCCGGCCCCGGTGACCCGCAGCGTGTACGGGCGCGCGTCCGCGGCGCAGCACGCGATCGTCATCCGCGCGACCACGACGTCGCCGTCGCGGTGGGCGAGGAAGCCCGTCACGGTCAGGTCGCGGCCGTCGCCCAGCGAGCCGTCGATCGACCGGGCGACCGCCTCCGCGACGCCCAGCTCGGCAGGACCCGGAGGCAACCGGGGGACGTCGACGGCCGCTGCGGTGGCCGTCGGGGTGTGCCGGGCGATCGCGTCCGCCCCCAGCGCCGGTGGTGCGACGAGCGCGATCACCAGGACCGGCAGTACCAGCAACCAGGGCGACGGGCCGGTGCGGTGGTCGTGGCCGTCGGCGGCGGGGACGGCCCGGCCGCGGACGTCGCGGACCGTCGCCACCACGGCGAGCACCACCATCACGCCGCCCGCGCCGATCAGCCACCACCGCTGCGCCGGCCGGACGTAGCGCAGGAACGTGTCGTCGACGGCGATCCGCACCAGCGCGGCGCCGAGCAGGAACAGCACCGCGTGCTGGGTCTCCCGCCGCATCAGCGCTCACCCCTGCACATCAGCGCACCCCGAGCACGAGGACGCCCGCCGCGAGGCCGCACAGCACCGCGACCACGAACGTCGCCGGTGCGAACCGGGCCGCGAAGGCCCGGCCGAACGTGCCGGCCTGCAGCGCGACCAGCTTGACGTCGACAGCCGGCCCGACGACCAGGAACACCAGCCGCGGGACCAGCGGCATCGCCGACAGCGACGCCGCGACGAACGCGTCGGCCTCGCTGCACAACGCCAGCACCACCGCGAGCGCGGCCATGACCAGCACCGCGAGCAGCCAATCGTCGGCCAGCCCCGCCGTCCACGACGCCGGGACCAGCACCGACAGGCACGACGCGACCAGCGCCCCGACCACCAGCAGCCCGCCCGCCGACACCAGGTCGTGCCGCGCCGACTCCGCGAACACCGCCCACCGGTTGCCGCCCTGCGGTGCCGGGGTGCGCACCCGCGCCGCGATCCACTCGGCCCGGCCCGCCCGCTGCCACAACCAGCCCATCACGCACGCCGTCGCCAACGACCCCGCCGCCCGCGCCACCACCATGCCGGGCTCGCCGGGGAACGCGACCGCCGTCGCCACCAGGACGACCGGGTTCACCGCGGGCGCGGCCAGCAGGAACGTGAGCGCCACCGCCTCCGGGACGCCCTGCCCGATCAGCCTGCGTGCCACCGGGACCGACGCGCACTCGCACCCCGGCAACGCGAGGCCCGCGAGCCCAGCCACCGGTACCGCCGCCCCCGTCCGGTTCGGCAGCACCCGGCGCAGCGCCGCCGGCGACACGAACGCCGCGATCGCCCCCGACACCAGCACCCCCAGCACGAGGAAGGGCAACGCCTGCACGCAGATCGCGACGAACACCGTCGCCACCGTGCGCACCACCGGCGCCGCGAGCGCGTCGACGATCCACGGGCGCGCGACGAGAGCCAGGACGAGCAGGGCCGCGAACGCGTACAGCGAGTTCACCCGGGCCGGGTGCTCGGTCGTCGTCACACACCGAATCGTGCCGGACGCGGCCGCCGGGCCGACGCGGAACCGCCGGAGCCGGTCGCAGGTGTTGCGTCAGCCGTTCGCGATGACCAGGTCCGCGTGCCCGGCCGTGCGCTCCCCGGCGTGCCAGGCGTCCTCCTGCGCCGCCCACCGCTCCCGGAACGACGCGTACCCCGGCCAGTCCGGGCGCGCCCGCAACCGCTGCTCCCGCGTCGCCCGGGCGCTGTCCACCCACACCGCGACGTCGGTGAACGGACGCAACGCCGCCGCCCCCGCGCCACAGCCCTCCAGCAGCACGACCGGCACCGGCGCCAGCTCACGCGCCCCCGCCCGGGCCCCACGCGTCCAGTCCCACGGCCACCACCGCGCCGGCCGGCCCTCCGCCAACGGCCGGGCGATCCACTCCACCGCCAACGGAACCGCCGCCGCGAGCCCGTCCCAGCCCGGGTAGATCTCCTCGAGGCTCAGGACCGGCGCCACCAGCGCCCGGCCGACGGCGTCGGCGATCCGCGACTTCCCCGACCCCGAGAAGCCGTCGACGGTGACGAGCCGGGTCCCGCCCGCCGTGCGCGAGGCGCGGTCGCGCAGGGTGTCGATCACGAGCGCGACCTGCTCGTCGAGTCCCGACCCCGTCACGTCGTCATCCTCCCCGGGCCCGCCGGTCGCACGGTCCGGGCCCTCCCCACGGAACGTCGGGCAGGGTGAACCGGTCGGTCCCGCGAACCGTCTGGAGGAGGTGACCGCGTTGCGCCGTCCGCCGGACCCGGCGGAGGAGTACCTCCGAACGCTCTACGAGCAGCTCGGCGGCCCGCTGCACGGCTACGCGCTCAAACTCACCGGCGACCCCGGCCGGGCGGAGGAGATCGTGCAGGAGACGCTCGTCCGGGCCTGGCGCCGCGCCGACCTCCTCGACGCCGACCCCGCCGCGCTGCGCGCCTGGATGTTCACCGTCGCCCGCAACCTCGTCACCGACCAGTGGCGCGCCGCTCGCGCCCGGCCCCGGACGGTGTCCGACGAGGCCGCCCTCGACTCCACCGTCGCACCCGGCGACGACGCCCTCGACCAGGCGGTACAGCGCTGGACCGTCACCGCGGCCCTCGACCGGCTCTCCCCCGAGCACCGGTCCGTCCTGATCGAGACCTACTACGAGGGCCGCTCCGTCGCCGACGCCGCGGCCCGGCTCGGCATCCCCCGGGGGACGGTCAAGTCCCGGACCTACTACGCGTTGCGGGCGCTGCGGCTGGCGCTGGAAGAACTGGGGGCGACGCAGTGACCGGCGACGATCCGATGCGGCTGGAGCTCGGCGCCTACCTGCTCGGCAGCCTCGCGCCCGCGGAACGCTCCGCCGTCGACCGCCACCTCGCGACCTGCGCGGACTGCCGGGCCGAGCTCGCCTCCCTCGCCCCGTTGCCCGGCCTGCTCGGCAGACTGGCACCGGACGAGGCCCGCAACGGGCTCGCCGCCCCGTCGCCGGAGCTGCTGCAGCGCACGTTGCGTGTCGTCGGTGAGCAGCGCCGCCGGGAGCGACGGACCGTCCGACGGTGGCAGGTGCTCACCGCCGCCGCCGCCGTCGCAGCCCTCGCGGGGCTGGGGGTCGCCGTCGTACCGCTGATGACGACGGGCCCCGCCCCGACGCCCATGGCCGCGGCCGCGGGGACCGGCGCCACGGGCTCGGGTGTGCTGGAGGCGAAGACCTGGGGAACGGCCCTGCAGCTCACCCTCACCGGGTTGCCGCCCGCCGGCACCTACCAGGCCTACGCGACCTCTCACGACGGCCGCACCGAGGTCGCGGCATCGTGGGGTGCGACGCCCAGCGGGCGCGCCACCGTCCAGGGGGCCACCGCGATCCAACGGGCCGATCTAGCCGAGGTGGAGATCCGTACCGGCGACGGCCGGCCCCTGCTGACCCTGCCCTGCTGAGGACTGCCTGCTGAGGACTGCGGACCGGTGGACAGGCCGGCTCCGCCGGTCCGCCCTAGTATCCGGGAGGTGTGTCCAGCTGCCGGTGAATCGTCACGTTCGACGACGGGCGACGACTCCGTGACGGCCCCGGGTCCTCCCGGCGACCGCGGACCGGGCGCGCCCCGGGTGCGGCGGTTGTGGCCGGCCGTCGCGCTCGTGCTGGTGGTGTGGCTGGCCGTCGGTGCCGTCGGCGGCCCGTTCCAGGGGCGGCTGGGTGAGGTCCAGACCAATGACAGCAGCACCTTCCTGCCCGCGGACGCCGAGTCGACCCGGGCGGCCAAGGAACAGGAGCGCTTCACCGGCGCCCGGCCGCTGCCCGCAGTCGTCGTCTACGAGCGTCCGGGCGGGCTGACGGCGTCCGACCTGCAGACGATCCGCGCCCGCGCCGCGGAGGCCTCCCGGTCGCCCGACGTGGAAGCCGTCTCCCCGGTGATCCCGTCCGCGGACGGGGCTGCCGCACAGTTCATCGCCTCCTACCCCGCGCAGGCGCGATCAGGTCTCGACGAGGCCGTCCCGCAGCTCCGGGAGACGATGGCGGCGGACCTCCCCGCGGGACTGACCGTGCACGTCACCGGCCCCGCCGGACTGGCCGCCGACCTGAGCGCGGCGTTCGCCGGCATCGACGGCCTGCTCCTCGCCGTCGCCGCAGGCGTGGTCGCACTGATCCTGCTGGTCGTCTACCGGAGCCCGCTGCTGCCCGTGCTGGTGCTGCTGTCGGCGGGTCTGGCGCTGTGCCTGGCGGTGATCGCGGTCTACCTGCTCGCGGACGCCGGGCTGATCACCCTGTCCGGGCAGACCCAGGGCATCCTGTTCATCCTGGTGGTCGGGGCGGCCACCGACTACGCGCTGCTGCTCATCGCCCGGTATCGCGAAGAGCTGCGCCGCACCGAGTCGACCCGGACGGCGATGTCCAGCGCTTGGCGAGCCACCGTCGAGCCGGTCCTGGCGTCGGCGGGAACAGTCGTCCTGGGACTGCTGTGCCTGCTGCTGTCCGGGCTGAACTCCAACCGCGGCCTCGGCCCGGTCGCCGCGCTCGGCATCGTGGCATCGGTCCTCGCCGCGCTGACCTTCCTGCCCGCCGCGCTGCTGCTGTTCGGGCGCGCGGCGTTCTGGCCCTTCCGCCCACGGGCGGGACACCCGGAGTCCGCGAGCGGGTTGTGGGCACGGATCGCCGACGCCGTCGGCCGACGCCCGCGCCGGCTGTGGATCGTGACCGCCCTCGCGCTCGGGGTGCTGGCCGCGTTCGTCCCCCAGTTCCAGGCGTCCGGGGTCGCCCAGTCCGACTTCTTCGTCGACAAGTCGGCGGTCGACTCCGTACAGGGCCAGGAGGCGTTGAGCAGGCACTTCCCCGGCGGCACGGGGTCGCCGGCCGTCGTCGTCGTCGCGGCGGGGACCGAGAACCAGGTCGTCGACGCCGCCCGCACGGTGCCGGGGATCGTCTCGGTCCAGCGTGGCTCCGACCGCGTCGTCGACGGCCGGGTGCAGCTCGACGCGGTGCTCGCCGACCCCGCGGACAGCGAAGCCGCCGTCGCGACCGTCGGCGAGCTGCGACGGAGCCTCGCGACGGTGCCCGGGGCGTCCGCACTCGTCGGCGGCGTCACGGCGACGCAGCTCGACACCCAGGACACCGCCACGCGTGACCTGCGGGTCGTCGTCCCGGCAGTGCTCGTCGTCGTGTTCCTCGTGCTGGCATTGTTGTTGCGCTCGGTGGTCGCGCCGGTCCTGCTGATCGCCACCGTGGTGCTGTCCTTCGCCGCGACCCTCGGCATCGGGGCCCTGGTGTTCAACCACGTCCTCGACCTGCCCGGCGCCGATCCCAGTGTCCCGTTGTTCGCCTTCGTGTTCCTGGTGGCTCTGGGTGTCGACTACAACATCTTCCTGATGAGCCGGGTGCGGGAGGAGACGCGGCAGTTCGGGACCCGGGTGGGTGTGGTCCGCGGCCTGCGCGTCACGGGCGGGGTGATCACGTCGGCGGGCGTCGTGCTCGCGGCCACCTTCGCGGCGCTCGCCGTGCTGCCGATCCTCTTCCTCGTCCAGATCGCCTTCCTCGTCGCTGTCGGAGTGCTGGTCGACACGCTCCTCGTCCGCTCGGTGCTGGTCCCCGCCCTGACCCTCGACGTGGGCTCGCGGGTCTGGTGGCCCTCAGCGCTCGACCGGGCGAGGCGTGACGACGTCGAGTGGTAGCGACCCGTACAAGGTGCCCGGGCGGGACGGGACCCGGCCGGCGGGGACTCCGCGACGGAGCTGTGAATGCCTCGGCGCGGTACGCCGAGTGAGTCGTCATGCGGTGAGGCGAGGGTGCCCGCGACGCCGGGCCGTTCCCTCGTGTCACCGCATCCACCAGCCGCCGGCTTCGCTTGCGGATCATGTCCGGGCCTCGCGATGTGTCCTGCCGTTTCCCAGGATGTCGCCGCCGGGCTGCGGCCGCTGATCTCGACCACACCGTCGCCCGGGAACACGGCGGGGGCGGCCGGGCTCAGTGCTCGTGGACGATGACGCCGCGGATGAGCTCGCCGGCCAGCAGGTCCTCGTAGCCCTCGTTGATCTGGTCGAGGGTGTAGGTGCGGGTGAGCAGCTCGTCGAGCTTGAGCTGGCCGTCGCGGTAGAGCTCGAGGAGGCGGGGGATGTCGGTCGTCGGGTTGCAGTCGCCGAAGAGGCTGCCGCGGATCGTCTTGCGCCACAGCACGGCCTCGGTGCCCGACAGCGAGATCGTCTTGTCCTTGAAGGGGGCGAGCGCGGTGATCACGACCGTCCCGGACTTGCTGATCACCTCGAACGCGGCGTCGACGACGTCGGACGTCACGTTGCCGACGGTGATGATCGCGGAGGTGGCGCCGACGCCACGGGTGAGCTGCTTGGCAAGCTCCAACGCCTCCTCGGCGGTGGCGACGGCGTGCGTCGCGCCGAGGCTCATGGCGGCGTCGCGCTTGAGGGTCGTCGGGTCGACGGCCACGATGTGGCGCGCCCCGGCGAGCCGCGCGCCCTGGACGGCGTTGATCCCGATGCCGCCGATGCCGTAGACGACGACGGTGTCGCCGGGCCGCACGTCGGCGGAGTTGACGGCCGACCCCCACCCGGTGGGGACGCCGCAGCCGACGAGCGCCGCGACCTGGAGCGGGAACTCGGGCTCGATCCGGATGGTCGAGCTCTCGTGGACGACGCCGTAGGTGGCGAAGGCGCCGACCATGCACATCGCGCCGTAGCGGCCGGCCTTGCCCGAGAGCGGCCAGTGCCCGGACGGCAGGTGTCCGCGCATCGTGTACGCGCCCATGTCGCAGAGGTTCTGTCGGCCGATGGAGCACCAGTGGCAGGTGCCGCAGGTCGGGAGGAAGGACGCCACGAAGTGGTCGCCGGGCTTGACCCGGGTGACCCCGGGGCCCACCTCCTCGACGACGCCCGCGCCCTCGTGGCCGAGCACGATCGGCAGCCAGGCGCCCATGTCGCCCTGCTGGATGTGCAGGTCGGAGTGGCAGAGGCCGGTGTGCGTCCAGCGCACCAGCACCTCTCGTTCGCCGGGCGCGGCGAGATCCAGCTCTTCGATCTCGAGCGGCTTGCCGACCTCGTGCAGCACCGCAGCAGTCGTCTTCACGGTCGTGGACCTCCTCGTCGCGACTCCTCGATCCTGCCCCGATCATCGGCCCGTGTCCTGCCCTGTTCGGGGCCGATCGCGTGGACGTGGTCGTCGTCACCTCCCGGTCGTAGAGTCGGGGCCGCCTCCGACCGCCGGGAGTCCCCGTGAGCCGTGACCGTGTGCCCGTCCGACGAGCTGCCGCATGAACGCGCCCGGACCCCGGCAGGCGGGCCGGGACGCCCGGATCGCGGCGGGGGTCGTCGTGTTGCTGGTCCTGGGCGCCGCGGTCGCGGGGGCGTTGTTGCTGCGTAGTGGCGGACCGACGACGTCGGTCGTGGGGCAGGCGAGCCCGCAGGCGGGTGGGTCGCGCGTGATGGCCGGAGGCGGGGGAATACCGCCGCCGACCCTGCCGGTGAGCGGGCTGCAGGCGTCGGCGACCTGCACCTCGGCGCCGAGCCGTGCCTCCGACGGGACGCCGACCGGTTTCGACCCGGGCAACGCCGTCGACGGCCGGCTGGACACCGCGTGGCGTTGCGACGGCGACGGCGCGGGTCGGCAGCTGGTGCTGCGGCTCCCGGGATCGCAGCGGGTGTCGCAGCTGACGATCGTGCCCGGCTACGCGAAGATCGATCCGGGCGACGGGTCGGACCGCTACGTGCAGAACCGGCGGATCACGTCGATGACGGTGGACACCGGGTCCGGCCCGGCGACGCCGGTGTCGCTGGACTCGTCCCCCACGCGGCGCGACCCGCAGACGATCCGCTTCCCCGAGGCGGAGACGTCGACAGTGACGCTGACGATCCTGACCTCGGACCCCGGGCAGCCGGTGGGGACGCAGCCGGCGTCGGACCGGGTCGCGGTCTCGGAGGTCGCGTTCCCCGAGCTGCGCTGACCGCGGGCCGGAGCGGCGTCCGGCGCATCGGTAGCGCGGTCAGAACGTCGCGATCGGGTTCACCGCCGAGCCCGCAGCCGATCATGTGGAGCGGCATCGGCATCCTGGTGGACGGGTAGGGCATCTGCAGCGCCGGAACATGGCGCGCGGCTCGTCGTGGAGAGCAGCGGTGCGCTCACGACGTCCCGCCCGCGGCGGGCGCGAGGTCGTCGGACCCGGGGGCCTCGTGGATCGGGGTCAGGTCGACCCCCTTGGTCTCGGGCAGGGCGAGGACGGCGACGAAGCTCGCGACGGCGAGGAAGGCCATCGCGGCGGCGATCAGCCACGGCACGCCACCGGCGGCGGCCAGGAGCCCGACGGCGATGACGGGCGCGGGCCCGGCGAGGAGGGCGCCGGGGATCTCGCGGCCCAGGCCGAAGCCGCTGAACCGGTACGCCGCGGGGAACAGCTCGGCGTAGTAGGCGGCCTGCGAGCCGAACATGGCCAGGCAGCTGCCGAAGGCCATCGCGAAGGCGATCATGATCAGCGCGGTGTTGCCGGTGTCGATCAGCCAGAAGAAGGGGAACGCGGTGACCGCGCACAGCACGCAGACGACGAGGTAGACGGGTTTGCGGCCGACCCGGTCGGACAGCTTGCCCACCAACGGGATCGCGATCGCGCCGACGGCGCAGCCGAGGAGCAGCGCGACCAGTGTCGTGCTCTTGGGCACGTCGCGGTCGGTGAGGTAGCCCAGTGCGAACGTCTGGATCACGTAGATGTTGAACGCCAGCACGCTGTTGGCGACCATCACGAGCAGCAGTCGGCCGCCCATCGCGCGGATCAGTGTCAGCGCGGGGACCTTGGTGCGGGCGTGGGCGCTCTTGAGGTCGGCGAACACCGGCGACTCGGGAACGCGCAGCCGCAGGAAGAGCCCGAGGCCGACGACGATGATGCTGAGCAGGAAGGGGATTCGCCAGCCCCAGCTCAGCAGCTGGTCCTTGGGCAGCGTCGAGACCGTGGCGCTGACGGCGGCGGCGAGACCGATGCCGAGGAAGACGCCGCAGGCCGGCAGGGCCGCGTAGTAGCCGCGCCGTTTCGCCGGCGCGAACTCGGCGACCATCGTCACCGCGCCGACGTACTCGGCGCCGACGCCCGCGCCCTGGAGCAGCCGGCAGAGGACCAGCAGGATCGGGGCGGCGATGCCGATGGAGCCGTAGGTGGGCAGGCAGCCGATGATCACGGTCGCGATGCCCATCAGCAGCAGCGTCCCGACGAGGGAGAACCGTCGCCCGTACTTGTCGCCGAGGTGCCCGAAGATGATGGCGCCCAACGGTCGCGCGAAGTATCCGACGCCGAAGGTCGCGAACGCCGCGACCCGGCCGGCGGTGCTGGAGAACTCGGGGAAGAACAGCGTCCCGAACACCAGGGCGGCGGCCTGGCCGTAGATCGCGATGTCGTACCACTCGATGAGGCTGCCGACGACCGTGCCGGGGATGAGCCGGCTGCGGGACTCCTCCCACACCTGCTCCCTGGTCGCCGCACTGCTCGCTGCTGTGCTCACTGTGTGCTCCTCTTCGAGCCGGTGGTCACGCCGTTGCGGACGGTGTTGCGCAGCGGGCGTCCCGACGCCAGCCGCTCGATGTTGTCGGCGATCACCGCGTAGCGGCGCCGCGCGAGGGAGCGGGTCCACGCCGACGAGTGCGGGGTGCACCAGGCGTTCGGAAGCTCCCAGAACGGGTGCGCGGCCGGCGCGGGGTCCGGGTCGGCCGCGGTGGGGTAGCGGTACCAGACGTCGAGGATCGCGCCGCCGATCCTGTTGTGGCGCAGCGCGTCCCACAGGTCCTGCTCGTCGACGGTCTCCGCCCGGGAGATGTTGACCAGCACCGCGTCCGACGGCATCGCGTCCAGGAGGGAGGCATCGACCATGCCGCGGGTCTGCTCGGTGAGCGGGCAGGCGACGACGAGCCGGTCGGCCCCGGCGGCGACGTCGCGCAGCCGGGATGTGGGCACCACCTGCGCGAAGTCGTGGCCGGCGGCGCGGTCGTCGACCGCCGTGACCCGCATGCCGAAGGCAGCGGCCCGCGTCGCGATGGCGCGGCCGATCCGGCCGTACCCGACGACGGCGAGGGAGCGGCCGTGCAGCTCACCGTGCTCGACGCGGTGCCGGTAGCGCTCGGCCCAGGTGCCGGGGGTGAACGCGGCCTGCATGTCGGCGGCCCGGATCTCCCACTCCAGCAGTCTGGCCAGAACGAACTCGGCGATCGGAATCTCGTGCTCGAAGACGTTGGCGACGCAGGTGCGGGGGTCCAGCGCGTCGAGGTCGATGCCGTCGAGCCCGGCGCCGGGGACGTGCAGCAGCCGGAACGGGGGCAGGGGCGCCCCGTTCCGGCGCAGTCGTAGCGACACGACGACGTCGTCGACGTCGATCGCGTCGTCGTGGGTGTCGGTCGTGGCGGCGTCGGCGGGCAGCGCGACCGTCTCGACGGAGGGGTCGAGGGTGCGGCGCAGGTCCGCCTCGTGTTCGGCGGCCTCGCCGACGAGGAGGACCCTCACGGCCGTTCACCCGCGGTCGCGGCGTCGATGATCTCCGCGACGACGTCGCCCGTCACGGGGACGGGGTTGCCGGCACGGTTCTGGTCGTGGGTGTCGGGGTGCAGGAACGCGTCGTTCGAGTGGTCGTCGGCCGACACCGAGATCTCGATCGCGCGGGCCCTGTCGGCGGCGTCGAGCCCGACGTCGGCGAGGGTCACGGGCAGTCCGGCGTCGTGGACGAGGTCCCACACGAACCCGGGGAGGTCGTCGGTGCCGACGGCCTCGGCGACCCGGGCGAGCGGGGTGGGGGCGCGGGCGACGAGCACCGCGGTGACGTAGGGGAGCACGACGGCGTGGGCAACGCCGTGGTCGACGCCGAAGCTGCCGCCGAGCATGTGGGCGACGGCGTGCTGCAGCGCGAACCCGCCGGTCAGAGCGGCCCCGCCGAGATAGGCGCCGTAGAGCATCTCGTTGCGCGCCCACAGGTTCGAGGGGTCGGCCAGCAGCCGCGGCAGCGTGCTCGTCAGGACGCGGGCGCCTTCGAGGGCGGCGGGCACGATCAGCGGGCTGACGCTGGAGAGCGCGACGACGTCGATGCAGTGCGCCAACGCGTTCAGCGCGCTCGCGGCGCTCACCGCCGGGGGCAGCGAGACCGACAGCTCGGCGTCGTAGACCACCGTCGACGCGCGCATCGACTGGCTCTCGTGCATGCGCTTGACGCCGTCGATCGTCATGCCGCAGTAGCCGGTCATCTCCGAGCCGGAGTACGTGGTCGGGACGGCGATGATCGGCAGCCCGGACTCGTAGGCGATGCCCTTGCACAGCCCGGTGGCGGCGCCGCCGCCGACCGCGACGAGGCAGTCCGCGCCCATGCCGACGGCCTTGTCGCGCCCGCGGCGGGCCAGCTCGATCGGGACCTGGCTGACGGCCTCGGGCAGCAGCCCGGCGCAGACGTCGCCGATCTCGCCCGCGATCCGGTCGCCCAGCTCGGTGCGCCCGGGTGTGGTGACGACGAGCGCGCGCGACGCACCGAGACGGGTGACCTCGTCGCGCAGTCCGGCGACGCTGCCGGGACCGAACACGACGCGCCGCGGGGTCTGGTTGTGCAGTCCGCCGGGGTGGTCGAACGTGCGGGGGGCGGGCCTCACCAGTCGACCACCGTTCCGTCGGCGAGCACGGCGGAGCTCGAGTGGGGCACCTCCGGCTCGTAGGGGTGCTTCGCGGCCTCGCGCTCGTCGACCTCGACGCCGAAGCCGGGTGCCGTCGGTACCTGCCAGTGGCTCCCGACCCTCGTCATCGGGGTAGAGACCACGTCGTCGTACCAGCTCACCGCGCCAGTCATCTCCTCCTGGATCACGAAGTTCGGGGTGGCCACGTCGAAGTGCAGCGCCGCGGCGCCGGCGATGGGGCCGTTGGGGTTGTGCGGGGCCACGCCGACGCCCTCGACGTCGCACAGCGCGGCGATCCGGCTGCCCTCGAGCAGGCCGCCGGTGTGGTTGAGGTCGGGCTGGGCGACGTGCACGGCCTTGGCGGCGAGGATCGGCAGGAACTCGCGCAGGCTGACCAGGCGCTCGCCCGTCGCGATCGGGACCGGGGAGCGGGCCGTGACGGCACGCAGCGCTTCGGTGTCGCCGGGCTGGACGGGCTCCTCGCAGAACAGCGGGTCGTAGGGAGCCAGGACCTCGATGTACTGGAGGGCGGCGGCGACCGACGCGGTCCGGCCGTGGAAGTCGATCATCACGTCGACGTCGGGGCCGACGGTGTCGCGCAGCGTCGCCATCATCGTGTCGACGTGGCGGCGCTCGGCGGCGACGGTGAGGTGGTGGCCGTAGGGGACGATGACGACCTTGAGTGCGTCGTAGCCCGCCTCGACGACCTTCGTGGCCTTCTCCCGGATCACCCCGGTGTCGACGGTGTCGTAGACCGACGCCATGTCGCCCAGGCCGAGGTGGGTGTAGACGCGAACGGCGTCGCGGGTGCGCCCGCCGAGCAGCCCCCAGACGGGCAGCCCGGCGGACCTGCCGAAGACGTCCCAGAGCGCGTGCTCGATACCGCTGATCGCGGTCGCTCCGATGACGCCGAGCCGGTAGTAGCTGTGCTTGGTCATGACGCGCAGGCACTGCGCGATGTCGCGGGGGTCGCGGCCCAGGATCATCGGGGTGAGGTCCTCGATCGCGCCGACGACCGCGCGGGTCTTCCAGTTCAGGCTCGCCTCGCCCCAGCCGTACAGGCCGTCGACGTTCGTGCGGACCTTCACCAGGATCCAGTTGCGCAGCTGGGCGTTGACCACGAGCGTCTCGACGCCGGTGACCGTGATGGCACCCGGGTCCTCGAGCTGCATCGTCGGTCTCCTTCGTGCCGTCCATCAGGGTCGCGACGACGGTAGGGGCCTGCGGTGATCGGCTCCAACTCTTTGTTCGGATCAATTGATCGGAACTCGTTATTACTGGATGCTCGCCGGATGGACCGTTTCGGGCTGCAGTGCTTCGTCGCGCTCGCCGAGGAGCTGCACTTCCACCGGGCCGCCGAGCGCTGCCACATCAGCCAGCCGGCGATGAGCCAGCAGATCGCCCGGCTCGAACGCGAGCTCGACGTCCGCCTCGCCCATCGCAGCAAGCGCTCCGTTGCGCTGACCACGGCGGGGGAGGTCTTCCTCGAACAGGCCCGCCGGACGATCCGGCAGATGGACCTGTCGGTCTCGCTGGCCCGGCGCACCGACCGCGGTGAGATCGGCCAGCTGACGGTCGGGGTCACCTCGCCGGCCCTCTACGTGATGTACCCGGAGGTCGCGGTCGCGTTCCGGCGACGGCTGCCCGGTGTCGGGCTCGTCGTGCGGGAGCTGACCACGGCCGAGCAGGAACGGGCCCTGCGCATCGGCGACATCGAGGTCGGGCTCGTCCATCCGCCGCTCGACGACCCGGCCTTCGCGACGGAGGTGGTGGCGCGCCCGCCGTTCCACATGGCCCTGCCGGCCGGCCACCGGCTCGCCGAGGGCGCCGACCTCGAGCTCGCCGACCTGGCCCGCGAGGGGCTCGTGCTCTTCCCGCGCCAGATCGCACCGCAGCTCTACGACACGATCGTCCGGCTGTGCCAGGACGCCGGGTTCAGCCCGACGATCGCCATGGAGGCGCACCCGGCCCAGTCGATCATCGCCCTGGTCAGCGCAGGTGTGGGCATCGGGTTCATCGCGTCGGCGGCGCAACGGCTGCCGCGCGACGGGGTGGTCTACCGGCCGTTGCGGGGTCCGCGCCCGCAGCTGAGCCTCGGGGTGGCCTACCACCCGGACGGGCGACCACCTGCGGTCGAGGCCTTCCTGGACGCGGCCCGTGCCGCCGGTCGCGAGGTGCGCTGACGGCGACGACGCTCAGACGCTCGCGGCGAGCTCCTGGCGCAGCCCCGCGAGCAGGATGTCGAGGCCCTCGTCGAGCTCGGCGCGGCCGTCGAAGGTGGCCAGCTCGTGGGCCAGCGCACGCAGCCGCGGGAAGTCCTTGACGGGCAGCCGGTGCAGGCCGAGGCGGAGCAGGTCGTCGCTCTCGTCGGGGTCGGCCACCTGCTCCTGCACCTCGTTGAGGATGTGACCGTGCAGGAAGCCCATCACCAGCCGGTAGCCGTGCAGGGCGCCCTTCGGGTCGAACCCGGCCCCGACGAGGAGCTCGACGATGGCCTCCAGCGGGCGCAGCGTGCCGAGCGGGCGCAGCCCGAGCGGGGTGGCCAGCGGGCGGGTGACGAGCAACGGGACGGCGTGCGGGTGGGCGAGCGCGACGTCGCGGAAGCTGTGCGCGCAGCGGCGCAACACGTGCTCCCAGTCGGCCGAGTCGCCGGCCGACGGCACCTCCAGCTCGGAGAGGACGAGCTCGACCACCCCGTCGAGCAGCTGTTCCTTGCTGTCGGCGAACCGGTAGATGCGCATCGGGTCCCGGCCCAGCGCACGGCCGAGCCCACGCATCGACAAGGACTCGACGCCGTGCTCGTCGATCATCCGGAGGGCCTCGGTCAGAACCGTCCGACGGTCGAGCGCTGCTCTGCGGCGGGTGCGTCCGGGCTCGCGACCGCCCCGCGGGGTGCCGCCGGCCCCCGCCGTCCGGTCGACCGTCATCGGTGCCCTTCCCGCCGTTCCGCCCGTGTCCGATCACCGTAGGTCCGACTTGACAGCGTGGCGCTACGGCGTAGCGTCTACAGCGTAGCGCTACACCCGTCGACGAGTACCGGTCCGACGCCCGCCATCCTGGCGGAGCGCGAACTGCACCCGCTCGGCGTTTCACCACAGGAGGTCGGCATGGTCGACGGCACCGTGACCTGGTTCGACTCCCGGCGTGGCGTCGGTGTGATCACCCTGGACGACGGGACGGAGGTCCCGGTCGCCGGATCACAGATCGACGGTGGCGGCGTCCAGAGCCTGCGTCCGAACGACCGGGTGGCGTTCACCCTGGTCGACGGCCCCGAGGGGCCTCGGGCCGCGGAGGTCTGGGCACCCTGACCGGCACGTCGCCTGCTTTCCGAGTTCGAGGAGAAACCTCCACCGTGTCAACTGTGACCGCGCCGGCCCCCGCCGGCAGCGGCCCGAAACCGATACTCGACGGGCGCCGCCCCCACGGCGACGTCGCCCTCGTGTACGTCGCAGTCACCATCCCGATGCTCGGCGTCCTCGCCGCCGTCCCGCTCGCCTGGGGATGGGGGCTGACCTGGACCGACATCGGCATCGCCGCGGGGTTCTACCTCGTGTCGGCGCTCGGTGTGACGGTCGGCTTCCACCGGCTGTTCACCCACCGCTCGTTCAACGCCAACCGCCCGTTGCGTGTCGCGCTCGCCGTGGCCGGCAGCCTCGCGCTGCAGGGGGACGTCCTCACCTGGGTGTCCGACCACCGTCGCCACCACGCGTTCTCCGACAAGGAGGGCGATCCGCACTCCCCGTGGCGGTTCGGCACCTCACCTGCCGCGCTCGTGCGTGGCCTGTGGTGGTCCCACGTGGGCTGGCTGTTCGAGCCGGCTCGTACCAACGCCGACCGGTTCGCTCCCGACCTCGTCGCCGACCGTGACATCATGTGGGTCAGCCGTCGCTTCGGGCTGCTGACGCTCGTCAGTCTGCTGATGCCGGCGCTGCTCGGAGGTCTGATCAGCATGACGTGGTGGGGCGCGCTCACCGCATTCGTGTGGGCCGGCCTCGCCCGGGTGGCGGTCCTGCATCACGTGACGTGGTCGATCAACTCGATCTGTCACGTCCTGGGTGACCGTCCGTTCGTCAGTCGCGACCGTTCGACCAACGTGTGGCCACTTGCGATCCTTTCCATGGGCGAGTCCTGGCACAATCTCCACCACGCCGACCCGACGTGCGCCAGACACGGTGTGCGTCGGGGCCAGATCGACATATCGGCGCGCGTGATCTGGATGTTCGAGAAGCTCCGCTGGGCCGACTCGGTCCGTTGGCCCACCCCGGTGCGCCTGGAACGGCTCGCTCGCTCCACCGCATGACCCCGGTCCTCGTAGGAGGATCGGTGAGAAACCCGTTAGAAGATCACAGTTCAGGAGAAGTTAGATGGCACAGGGCACCGTGAAGTGGTTCAACGGCGAGAAGGGCTTCGGCTTCATCGCCCAGGACGGGGGCGGCGCCGACGTGTTCGTGCACTACTCCGAGATCGACGGCAGCGGCTTCCGTAACCTCGAAGAGGGCCAGCGCGTCGAGTTCGAGATCGGCCAGGGCCAGAAGGGCCCGCAGGCCCAGGGCGTTCGCGCCATCTGAGGCAACCCCTCTCGTACACAGGAGACCCGGCCCCGTCAGGGGCCGGGTCTCCTGGCGTTCCGGGCCCTTCAGCGGGTCACGGGTGCACGCGCGTCACAGGCGCAGCCGCGAACGGCGGCGGCCGTGGAGGCCCGGCACCAGCGCCACGCCCAGCGCGGCGACGAGCACCCGGACGAGCAGTTCCATCCAGTCGATCCCGGCGGTGCCGGCCGGGTTGCCGACCGCCCGCGGCCACCACTTCGGAGTGACCGACGCCATGGACTACCCGAAAGGACAGGTAGTCCGTCGGCCGGCCAGCGGCGGACCGCCTCGGTGAACGCGTCCTGGACCGCGTCCTCGGCGAGGTCGATGTCGCCGAGGACACGGATCAGGATCGCGACCGCGCGGCCGTACTCTCGGGTGAAGACGGCCGCGACGTCGGCCTCGGTCGGGGTGCCAGGAGCCGGGGTGAGCCCCGCGGTGAAGATCCACACGCCTGCGGTGCGCATGTCGGTGTCGAGCCGGTCGAGCTCGGTCATGATCGGGCCGAGGACCTCCGGCGGCGGGGGCGGTCCGTCGGGCTGCTGGATCGCGAGCACGTACCGCGGCGTCGCCGGCTCCTTCGGCTCGGGTGCGGAGGCTCGGGATGGGCTGTCACCACCTACACGCGGCCCGCGATCGACAGGTCCGCGCAAGGCTGTCGCGGACAAGCGTTCCCGCGTCACGTTCTCGCGGGCAGGTCGGCCGCCGGCCGGGCGCGCGTCAGCACCACACCGGTCAGGATCAGCGCCCCACCCGCCAGCTGGAACGGACCCGGCAGCTCGTCCAGCAGCAGCCACGTCACGACCGTCGACGCCACCACCTCCAGCAACGCGACGAGTGAGCCGCGGGTCGCGCCGATACGCGACACGGCACCCACCCCGGCCAGGTAGGCCAGCAGCGCGCAGACCAACGCCAGCGCGGCCGCGGGCAGCAGCCACCCGACGTCGGCACCACCGAGGAGGACCGGCCCCGTCGGCGGCACCGACACGACGATCGGGACGATCCCCAGCAGCCCGCACGCCACGACGACGAGTGTCCCGATCACCATGCCGACACCGGTCAGCACCAGCGGCGGTGTCCGCGCCCCCGCCCGGTCGACCACCAGGAAGTACGACGCCCAGCACACCGCGCCGAACAGGCCCCACGCGACGCCGCGCCAGTCGAGCGCCCCCGCCGACCACACCTGCAGCACCATCAGCAGCCCGACGACGGCGAGCAGTGCGCCGGCCACCGTCATCCGCGACGGCGGCTGCCTGCGCACCACCCACACCCAGACGATCACCAGTACCGGGCCCAGGTACTCCAGCAGCAAGGCGACCGCGACCGGCACGTACTGCATCGCCGAGAAGTAGGCGACCTGCACCCCCGCGACGGCCAGCGCGCCGTAGAGCAGCAGCGCCGGCCCGTCGGCCCGCAGCGCCGCCAGCACCCCCGGCCGGACCACGGCGAGCACGACGACCAGAACCACCGCCGCCCCGCCGATGCGCACCAGAACCGCACCCGCCGACGACCAGCCCGCGTCGATCAGCGCCTTCGCGACCGGTCCCGCGACCCCGAACGACGCCGCCGAGACGAACCCCAGGGCGAGGCCCGTCGTCGTCGGGCTCATCCGGGCGCTCGCTCGTCGTGCGGGGCGGGGTCGACGATCGGCGGCAGGTCCGCCGGTGCCACCGCCGTCGGTCCCGAACGGGTCAGCACGATGCCGAGCAGGATCAGCGCCCCACCCGCGAGCTGCCACGGTCCCGGGAGCTCGCTCAGCAGCAGCCACGACGCGAGGGTCGACACGACGACCTCCAGCAGTGCCACGAGCGAGCCACGCGCGGCGCCGATCCTCTCGATCGCCGCGACGCCGGTGAGGTAGGCGACGACCGTCGACACCAGGACGAGCAGCGCCGCGGCGACCGGCCACCCCACGTCGGCGCCCGCCAGCACCACCGGACCGGCCGTCGGCGCGGTCACGACGATCGGCAGCACCCCCGCCAGGCCCAGCACGACGACGACGGCGGTGCCGATCGTCATCCCGACCCCCGCGAGCACCGTCGGCGGCGTCTCCGTGGCCCGGTCGGCCAGCAGGAAGTACGAGGCCTGGCACGCCGCGGCGGCCAGGCCCCACGCGATCCCCGCCGGGTCGAGCGCGCCACCCGACCACACCTGCACGACGAGCAGCAGGCCCACGATGGCGACGAGGCCGCCGAGGATCGTCCGCCGCCCCGGTGGCTGCCGGCGCACCACCCACACCCAGGCGATGACCAGTACCGGGCCCAGATACTCCAGCAGCAGCGCGACGCTCACCGGCAGGTAACGGATGGCGTTGAAGAACGCGACCTGCACACCCGCGACCGCCAGCGCCCCGTAGACCACCAGCGCCGGACCGTCGGCGCGCAGGGCGGCCAGCACCCCCGGCCGGGTCACGGCGAGCAGTGCCAGCAGCACCGCCGCCGCGCCGCCGATGCGCACGAGCACCGCTCCTGACGACGACCAACCCGCGTCGATCAGCGACTTGGCGAACGGCCCGGACAGCCCGAACGCGATCGCCGAGGCGACGGCGAACCCGAGTCCGGAGGAGGTGCGCGTGGTCACGGGGTCGGCCCGGCCGGTGCAGCAAGAAATTTCATGACCCGACGAGCTTGCCATCCGGGACCGACGATGTCCCTCGGACTCGTCGGACGTCTCAGCGTTCTCCGGTCAGCACGGGCTTGACGTCGAGGACCGGGGTGCCGTCGACGGCTTCGAGGTCGCCGACCCGGATGCGGCCCGGCTCGACGGCGGTGACCGTGACGCGGTGCAGGCCGATGGGGTTGGGGCGGTCCGCGGACCGGGTGGCGAAGACACCGCGCAGGGGCGCGGCGGGGTCGTCGCGCGGGTGGACGACGAGGGTGTCGCGGTCGGCGCGGTGCAGCCAGGTGAGCAGCAGGACCTCGGTGTCGGTGGACAGGTCGCGGGTGGCCTCGCGGTACTCGTCGCCGAACACGATCCACGCCTCGGCGCCGCCCTCGTCGCCCTGCTTGGGGGCTGTGGCCGGGTCGATGATCGTCGACGACACGTACCCGACGACGACGAGGTGCGGGTCCGCGGTCATGTGGCGACCGTAGGGCAGCGGTGCGGCGGGAGGGGACCGGCTCGATCGGGTGGGTGTCGCGACACGCCACACGATCGAGGGGTGGGCGGTGACGCGCGAGCCGCTGACCTCGTTGAACCGTCATGGGTGAACCGGAGGACATGCGGGGGAGCGTCGCCGGTGGCGCGCACATCCCGATCAACTCGAGGCCCGGCACGGGGGCGGCGGTCGATCTCGGCTGTCGCTGCCCGGTGCTCGTCAACGGCCCGGCGACGCCGTCCGCGGAGCTGCTCGTCGCGCCCGACTGCGGGATCCACGCCGTCGGCTGACCCCGGCGCGGGAGGTGACCGGACCGGCGGGAGGTCGCCGGGGCCGGCCGCGCAGACCCCCCCGACCGCCCACCGGCCCCGGCGTGCGGTGATCCTCCCGGGGGTGCGGCGGGTCCGCGACCCGAGCCGGGAGGCGGCTGCCGGACCGGCCGGCGAACGGCAAGTGAACGCCCGGTCCAACGGGGGGTCTGCGGAGTCGGCGCCGACCGCGTTGTCCCACCCCGCGGCGGCGGCACGCAGCAGCCGGCGGTGGACGCGGCGCGCCAGCGGGTCGGGGTCGCGCCGGCGCAGGTCGGCGACGAGCACGTCGTGGACCAGGTCGTGCGGCACGAGCCCGCGAACGGCGGTTCGACGCCTGCGGGCAGCTCGACGGCCTGGCGGAACAGCTCCAGCTCGCGCCGTCTGCCGACGAACGCACCCCGGCCGCGCGGTGGCCACCCGTCCGGCGACCGTCGCGCGGCTCGGGGTCGCACGCCGTTCCGGCACCGGTCGGGCGCTGGCGACGGGCCGGTGGGTCGGAGAGAGCCGAATGGTCCGGGTGGGGGCTGCCCCCGTCGGAGACGGGGGACCGCTCCGCGGGGTGGGGGGCCGGCACGGTCGCTCCGACCTGCGCAAACGGGCAAAGTTCTGTTCACCGGAGCAACGGCCCGGACAGCGGGAACAACCCGAGACAACCGGAACGACCCGAGACAACCGGAACGACCCGAGACGGAAACGAGGCCCGAAATGTTCAAGAGCCAGTGTCACAGCAAGGACAGCAAGTGGGATCGCGACGACAGCGACTGGGGTGGCTATGGCCACAAGGAGGAGAAGAACTGCTGGGAGCCTCGTGAGAAGTACGAGGAGTGCTACGACAAGAAGAACGACTGCGACGACTACGACAAGTGGGACTGCGACGACAAGTACTCGAAGTGCGACGACGACAAGTACGGCTGCGACGACAGCTACGACTACTCCAGCTGACCGGTCCGCACGGCCCGAGAGCGCGCACAAGCGGTGATCCGCCGGTGCGCGCTCTCGTCCGTTCGGGGGCGACCTGCTGCACACGTGCCAGCCGATCGGGTTACAGTGCCCAACGATGGCCACGGGATCGCACAGTGGCGCGTCACTGCAGGTGGCGCCGCCTCTGCAGCCGACCCGGAGCTTCGACACGGCGTGTGCACGGGTGATCGACTATCTGTGTGCGGCGATCCCGATGGGTGCATGGGCCGTCACACGTGTGGTGGATGGCCGGCAGCTCGTCCTCACTGTGCGTGGCGACTCCTACGATGTGACTGACGGCACGTCGCTGCCGTTCAGCGAGTCGATGTGCCGCACGATGGTCGCGGGCCACGCCCCCCGGATCGCGCCGGACGTCGGTGACGTCCCCGCCTACGCGAGCATCGCGGCGGCGCTCCCGTTCGACATCAGCGCCTACGTCGGCACCCCCATCGTCTGGCCCGACGGGTCGCTGTTCGGCACGGTGTGCGGGTTCGACCCGGCCACGCAGCCCGACAGCCTGCGCGCCCACATACCGCTGCTCGACCTGCTGTCGAGCCTGCTGTCGTCGGTCCTCGAGGCCGACCTGGGGGCGACGTCGGCGGCGCGGGCCGCGGAGATCGCCCGACGGGAGGCCGACGTCGACCCGCTCACGGGCCTGCTCAACCGCCGCGGCTGGAACCGCTTCCTCACGCAGGAGGAGCACCGGTTCCGCCGGTTCGGCGACTCGGCGAGCGTCGTCTGCATCGACCTCGACAACCTCAAGGCCGTCAACGACACCTGGGGCCACGACGCCGGCGACGAGTACATCCTGCGGGCCGCGCGGGCGTTGGCGTCGACGGTGCGCTCCGGCGACGTCCTGGCCCGCCTCGGTGGCGACGAGTTCGGCGTGATCGCCGTGGGCTGCACCCCGGAGCAGGGGGCCGACCTGGTGGTGCGGGCCTCGCGGGCGCTCGCCGACGCGGGGGTGTCGGGCTCGTTCGGGCACGCCCCGTACGGCATCGTCGCCGGTTTCCCGGGTGCCTGGCGGGCCGCCGACGAGGCCATGTACGAGCAGAAACGTCGCCGCCGGGGTGGCCCGCCGCGGCCTCACCGGCCGATCTAGCGAACAGCGCTGCGCGCTGCCGCGCGCCAGACCGGGCTCAGCCGCAGCGCGCGCCGCACCCGGGCCGTCGTCCCCGTCGCTCCCGAGGCCGTCCCACGTCGGCCAGCGTGAGCCGGGCGCCCTCGGCCCGGGCCCGGTCGGCGTCCCCGCCGGACAGCGATGCCGCGGCCCGGTCGAGCAGCGGCCCGCTCCCGTCGACGGCGGGCCAGCGCAGCCCGTTGCGCAACGCGTGGGCGCGCGCCGCCGCGAACAGCCGGACGGCCTCGTGGTGGTCGCCGGCCATCGCGGCCAGCACCGCGCGGAGCTCCAGCGCGACGGGCCCGTCCGACGTGCCGAGGGCGAGCCTGTGCCCGATCATCCGGTCCGACCACTCCAGGCCGGTCGCGACGTCGCCCGCGCGGATCGCCGCGATCACCCCGATCCCCGAGACCAGCAGGGCGACGTGCAGGTTCCCGAGCATCACCGCCCGCTCGTGCAGCTCCCCGGGGTCCACCCCCGTGAGATCGCCCGCGCTGCCGGCGGCCATGGCGTCGCAGGTGTCGGCGAGCAGCCGCAGGTCGGGATCGTCGGCGGCAGCCGCCGCGGCGGCCACCCGGGCCCCGACCTCACGTCCCCGATCGGCGGCGTCGGCGACGAACAGCGAGTGCGCGAGCAACATGGCGGCCTCGGCGACGACACGGCTCGTCCCGGCTCCCGTGTCGTCGAGCAGCGCGAACGCGCGATCCAGGTGCGGCTCGGCGAGATCGACGCGGTCGGCCGCCGCGAGGTGGTGGGCGAGGGTGAGTCGCACCAGCGCCGCCGGGAGCGGATCGGCGACGTCCTCGAGGCCGAGCGCGCGCTCGGCCCAGGTCCGGCCCTCGATGCCCTTGCTCCGGAAGTACCAGTAGGGCCCGAGCCGGGCGACGAGCTCCACCCCGGCAGGGCCGGGAGAGTCGACGAGCAGGTGCTGCAGGGTCGCGCGCAACGTCGGCAGGTCGTCGTCGAGGGCGTCGAACCAGGCCGACTCGGCGGCGTGGCCCAGCCGCGGCTTCGTGCGGACCGCCTCGCAGACCCAGTCGTCGCGCCGTTCCCGCGCGGCGACGCCATCGCCGGCGGCGTGGGCGGCGTGCCCGCGGACGGTCGCGAGCTGGCTGAACCGTGACGGGCCCCCGGGCCGGTCCGGACCCAGCGGGACCAGCAGGGAGCGGTGCACGAGCCGGGCCATGACGTCGCGCACGTCGGCACGCGCACCACCGGTGACGGCGTGCGCCGCCGCCACGGTGAACGGCCCCGGCAGCACCGACACGGACCGGTGCACGGCGGCCTCGTCGGCCGGGAGCATCGCGTAGCTCTGCTCGATCGCGGCGCGGACCGTCCGGTGATGGTCGCTGCCGCGGCCGATGCGGGCCAGCGAGCTGGGGTCCGTTCTGACCTGGTGGGCGATCTCGTCGAGGCTGAACGCGCGCACCCGTGCGGCGGCCAGCTCGAGGGCGAGCGGCACCCCGTCGACGGCCCCCGCGATCGTGACGGCCTGGCCGATCACCCCGAGGTCGGCGACGTCCGCGCCCGCCGCCGCGAGCCGGTCCAGCAGCAACGACACCGCGGGAGAACCTGTGACGTCGTCGTCGCCGGTGGGCAGGGGCAGCGGCCCGACCGGGTGGACGTGCTCGCCCCAGATCTCCAGCGCCTCCCGGCTGGTGGCGAGGACCGCCGGGCCACCCGGGACGTCGAGCCAGTCCTCGACCAGCTCGGCGACCGGGTCGAGGACCTGCTCGCAGTTGTCGAGGACGAGCAGCAGCCGCCGCGCCCGCACGACCGCGGCCAGGGCGTCGCGCGGGTTGTCGGAGACCTCCGCGGCGAGGCCCAGCGTCGTCGAGACCGCGGAGAGGAGCTGGTCGGCGTCGGTCGCCGCGGTGAGGTCCACGAAGTAGACGCCGCCGTCGAAGGCCGGCGTGGCTGCCCGGGCCACCTCGATCGCCAGCCGTGTCTTGCCGCACCCCGCGGCGCCGACGAGCGTGACCAGCGGTGTCGTCGTGACCAGTGTGGACAGCGCCGCCAGCTCGTCGGTGCGGCCGACGATCGGCGACACCCGGTGCGGCAGCCGGACCTCGGCGGGTCCCGCCGCCGCCTCCGCCTCGGCCGCCCGCGGCGCCGGGAGCCGCGCCGGCCCGGCGCCGTCGCGCAGGATCCGGGTCTGCAGGTCGCGCAGCTGCGGCCCCGGCTCGATGCCGAGCTCCTCGGCGAGCAGGTCCCGGACCTGCCGGTACGTCGTGAGCGCCTCGTCGGCCCGGCCCAGCTGGTACTGCGCGAGCATCCGCAGCGCCCACAGCGGCTCCCGCAGCGGGTTGTCGGCGACGGCCGTCTCCAGCTCCAGCAGCGCCCGGTCGGGGGCCCCGGTCGTCAGCAGCGCCTCGACGTGCAGCTCCCGCACCTGGTCGCGCTGCTCCTGGAGGCGCGCGACGGCGGCGGCGGCCCACTCCTCGTCGGACAGCGGCGCGAACGGGCGGCCCCGCCACAGCGCGAGCGCCTCCTCGGCGCGGTCGCGGGCCTGCGCCGCCCGCCCGTCGGCGAGCAGGGCACGCGCGTCGTCGGCGAGCCGCGCGAACCGCAGTGAGTCGACCGACCCGGGATTGACGACGAGCCGGTACCCGCCGGTCTCGTGCAGCAGCACCTCCGACGGCGCCCCACGGCTGCGTCCCGGCTCGAGGGCCTTGCGCAGCCGCCAGACGTGCGAGTCCAGCGTCGACGGCGACCGCGGTACGTCGCCCCACATCGCCGCCATCAGCGCGGGGGATCCGACGTGCCGGCCGGCGTCGATGAGCAGCAACGACAGTGCAGCCATGAGCCGTCCACCGCCCAGCGGGACAGGCACACCCGCGTGCTCGACCTCCAGTGTGCCGAGGTCGCGGAACCGCAGATCTGCCGACGCCGACGCGTCGCTCGTCACCATCGCCCTCCCGAGCCGGACACCCGACACCAGCGAATCGGGCAGTCCTGCACTCGCACACCGCCGCCCGGGTGTTACGCACCGGCACCGCTGCAGCGCGAGCCGTCACCGGGGGCTTCCCAACCCGACGCGTTGGCGACATCGTTGAAGCGGGGGTGGAGTCGACGGTGCGAGCGTTCTCACAGCACCACTGCAGCGAGGAGGACCACCGATGTCCGCACCCGTCCCCGGCTCCGCCGCCCGACGCCATGGCTGGATCGCCGTGCTCGTCGTGGGCGCGGTCCTGTTCCTCGTGGTCGAACGGACCCTCGTCGCCACGCAGAACCCCAACTTCGTCCCGTCCGCGATCCTGCTGGGCGCGGCGATCGTTCCCGCGGCGTTCATCGCATTCGTCTACGGCCGCCGGCTGCCCTACGACGTCGGCGGTGCCGCCATCGGCCTGTCCGCGCTGTTCGGCGGCATCATCGGCACCGTCGTCGCCGGCACGCTGGAGTTCGACGTCCAAACCGATCTCGGGGTCCTGCCCATGGTCGGCGTCGGGCTCATCGAGGAGGCCAGCAAGCTGCTCGTCCCGCTGGCCGTGCTGCTGTTCGTCGCCCGCTTCCGCACCCGTGCCGACGGGCTGCTCCTCGGCGTGGCCGCAGGCGCCGGGTTCGCAGCCCTGGAGACGATGGGCTACGCGTTCACCACGCTGGTGCAGTCCAAGGGCAGCATCACCGACACCGTCGACGTCCTCATGCTGCGCGGGATCATGAGCCCCGCCGCCCACATGGCATGGACGGGTGTCACCGCCGCCGCGCTGTTCGCCGCCGCCGAGTCGGGCTGGGCGGCGCGCAAGGTCGGGATGTTCGGGGGCGCCTTCGTCGTCGCCGTCGGGCTGCACACCGCGTGGGACAGCTCGCCGAACCTGTTCTGGACCGCCGCGGTCGCCGTCGTCAGCCTCGGGCTGCTGGGTGCGACGGTGCACCGCACGGCCGCCGACACCAGGGCCAGGACCCGGCCCCACGGCGGGCGCGCCCGGATGGCCTGACAGGACCTCGTCGACACGCTGCAGCAGGCCGGTGACAGGGCGGTGCCGCGATGGTGCCGACACCTCCGCCCCCCGACCTCCTCGCCTCGATCCACCGCTACGCGCGGGCGCTCGACGGGATGGGCGTCGGCCGCGGTGACCTCGTCGCCCCGCTCGCGCCGAACCGTCGCGAGGTGCTCGCCGTGGGTAGCTCCCCGGTCCCGGTGGGTCAGCGGTCCTCGAGGTCGGCCACGCACAGCCCCGGTTCGACGAACGGGTGCAGCCCGGTGGCCCGCAGCGGCGCGCCGCAGTCGTCGAGCAGGCCGCGCAGGAGCCCGAGGTGCAGCCCGCACACCACGTCGGGATGCTCGACGGCCACCGCCCGGTAGGGGCAGTCGTGCAGCCGGATGTGGTGCCCGTCGGGGTCGATCTCGGGCTCGAAGCCGAGCTCGGTGAACAGGGCCCCGACGCGGTCGAGGGCCTCGGCGGCCGTCACCGGCCGGTCGCCGGGAGCGAGGGCGTGCGCCGCGGCCATCGCCCGGCCGGCGTCCTCGGCCCGCAGGCGGCCCTCCTCGCCGGTGGCCGCCCAGCTGCCGGCGAGCACCGAGGCGAGCGCCTCGTAGGGGCCGGGCACGGCGGCGACGTGCGCCGCGACGTAGACGGCCCGCGGCCTGCCCCGTCCCGCCGCGGGCGCCGTCTCCTTGCGGGCGAAGCCGGCGTCGCAGAGGACCCCGAGGTGGAAGCGGACGGTGCTCAGGTGCAGGCCGGCGACGTCGGCGAGCTCCCGGACGTCGAGCGGGCGGTCGGCGACGCGCAGCAGGTCGAGGACCCGTACGCGGCTGGGCACGGCCAGCGCCTCGTGCGTCCGGTGCCGCCCCGGGTTCGGGTTCGGCTGCGGGTTCGTCGGCGGGTTCGTCGGCGGGTTCGTCACTGTGGCCCTATCCCGATTTAGAGGACCGTCATAGTCTCAAACACGTGCACGGTCGGGCGGGCACCGGTCCCGTGGTACCGCTGCGGGGAGGTCGCCATGGCTCGCACCGCGCTCGACCACCCGGTCGACCGCTGGACGACGCGGGCGGCCTGGGAGCGGTTCGCCGCGGGCGAGGACGACGTCCGTGGAGTCGCCCCGGCGATCCTCGCGTCCTGGTACCGCTGCCGCGACGTGCACAACGTCGACCCGCGCCACCACCGGCCCACCGGCCCCGCCGACGGTGACACGCCCGGCGACGGCGGCGTCTTCGCCCGCCTCGGCGGGGTCGCAGCGGAGGTCGCCGAGTTCGACGACCGCTGGCTCGCGACCGTCACCGACGGCGCCGGGCGCATCGTCGCGTCCTGGGGTAGCAGTGCTGCCCGGCTGCGCGGTGAGCGTGCCCGGCTCACGCCCTCGTTCGGCTGGGACGAGTCCGCGTCGGGCACCAACGGGATGGGCACCGCCCTGGTGGAGCAGACGCCCGTCTCGGTGCAGGGACCCGAGCACTGGTGCGAGGCACTGCACAGCTGGAGCTGTGCGGGGGTGGCGGTCCGCGACCAGGTCAGCGGCGCTCCCGTCGCGTCGCTGAACGTGTCGGCGTGGTGCGGCGCGGTGCCGGTGCTGCCCGCCGCGGCGGTGGCGGAGCTCGCGGCCATCCGGGCGATCCTGCGTCGTCGTGCCGTGCGTGACGGCGCCGAGGTGGCGGACGCCTTCGCCGCTCGCCCCGGTGCGGACGGCCCGTTGCTCGCCGTCGACACGGCGGGCGGGGTCGTCGCGGCGGGCGAGGTGGCGCACCGCCGGTTCCCGGACGTCCCGGTCGGGGTGCACACCGACCCGTCCGAGCGGTGGCGGCCCGTCGGCGACGGTCTGCGCGCCGTCGTGACCAGGGCCGTCGCCGCGGCCGAGGCGCAGCCCGGGTGGACGGGGTCGGCCGATCTCGGCTCGGCGCTCGGCGGCGCCTCCGAGGTGCTCGGCCTCGTGCCGGTGAGGGTCGGGGGCCGGGTCGTCGGCCTGCTGCTCGGTGCCGGGCCCGGCGACGACACCGCGCCGCGCGTCGCCACCGGGAACGATGTCGCCAGGGTGCCCACACCCGACCGGGTCGCGGCGACCCGTGACGGCAGGATGCTGCTGCTCGCACCCGCCGAGATCCGGTTCGCCGAGGCCGACGGGCACACCGTCTGGCTGGCCACCGACGTCGGCCGGGTCCGGGCGGTCACCCGCGGGATCGACCGCGTCGCCGCCCAGCTCGCGCCCTTCGGGTTCGCCCGGATCCATCGCAGCTACCTCGTGAACGTCGCCCGGATCCGCGAGGTCAACGACAACGGACGCGGTGCATTGACCGTCAGCACGCAGCTGACCCGCAACGAGAGGATCCCGGTCTCCCGGCGCAACGCACTCGTGCTCCGGGAGACCTTCGGGTTCTGAGCGCCGGTCAGGCGACCGGGGCCGCGATCGTGTCGACCGTCTCCATGTCCTTGCCGAACGGCACGAACTCGTTGTCCATGAGCGCACGCGGGTCGAACGACGGGTGCGCCATGATCCCGTGCACGCGGCGGCGCTGCATGCCGAAGTTGCCGCCGTCGTAGATCGGCAGGATCGCCGCCTCACGCAGGTGCTTCTCGAACTCGTGCTTGCGGTCGGCGCTGTTGACCCCGACGACCTGCAGACACTTGTAGACGGCGTCGAAGAGCAGCTCGGTGCAGAACGTCTTGTTCATCGCGCCGATCAGCTCGCCGTGGTAGTCGTGCTGGTCGATGTAGTGCGCCGCCTTCCAGCAGAAGTACCGGCAGGCCTCGATCTTCGCCGCGACGTCGCCGAGCACGTAGCCGACGTACTGGTGGTGGATGATCGGGTGCGGGCCGCCCGCGGTGAAGGTCTTCGCCCACGACAGCGCCGCCTCGTAGGCTGCGCGCGCGACGCCGACGGCCGCGATCCCGGCGACCGGGCCGGACCAGGCGAAGTTGCGGTTGATCAGCAGGTCGCCGTTGCCCTTGGTGCCCTCGACGATGTTCTCGACCGGGACGCGGGCGTTGTCGAAGATGATCTCGGAGTTCGGGGTCAGCCGGTGGCCGAGGGTGTCGATCGTCGAGAACGAGACGCCAGGCGTCCCGCGGTCGACCATGATCGCCGACAGACCCTCGGTGCCGCCCTTCTCGGGGGCGGTGCGCACGACGTAGAGGCTGGTGTTCGCGCCCTGGCCGTCCCAGCCACCGACGTTGCACGGCCAGTACTTGCGGCCGTTGATGACGTAGGCATCGCCGTCGAGCCGGGCGGTGACGCCCATGCCGGCGGGGGCCGGGAGCGGGGTGTCGAAGTTGGCGGTCCCGCCGGGGGAACCGGGCGGCTCGCTCGCGCCGTAGCCGACGATGTACTCCCCGGTCGGGTCCGACGTCGCCGCGCCGAGGACCTCGGACTTCTGCTTCTCGGTGCCCCAGTACCAGATCGGCAGCAGCCCGAGGCCGTTGACGAGAACGGTGCAGGCGAAGCCGGGGTCGACCGCGCAGATCTCCTCCGCGGCGATGATCAGGTCGACGTTGGACAGTCCGCCGCCGCCGTACTCCTTGGGGATCATGCAGAACGCGATGCCCGCCTTGTACGCCTCGACGTAGGCGGGCTTCGTGTGCTGGAAGGCCTTCAGCGGGTCGGGCTCGCGGTCGGCCTCCCGCACGATCGGCGAGAGCACGCCCTCGGCGAAGTCACGCGCGCTGTGCTGGAGCTGCTTCTGGTCGCTGGTCAGGGTGAAGTCGATCGCCATGCCGGCCTCCTCGGGTGTCCGCCCCGGCAGTCTTCGACCGGGCGGACGTCCTCGGAAGCGGCCGCGCACGAGCGGCGCCCGGTCGCGCACGACTGGTCGCCGCCCGGGCACGAGCCGTCCCGCGTGACGGCGGGGTCAGCGGATGCCGACGATGACCCTGTCGTCGCCCTGCTGCCACACGGTGCCGGTCTCGGCGAACCCGGCGTCGCGCAGGAATGCCAGGTAGTCGTGGACGGTCGGCTTGTCGTCGACGACGTGGTCGAACCCGCCGGCGCGGGCCTCCACGAGCTCGGCGAGCTCGGGGGCCTCGTCGACGGCGCGCCACCACGCCTGCCAGTCCTCGGGCCGGTCGGCGCCGGTCCGGGCCGCCTGCCGTGCGGTGAGGACCTTGGCGAGCGCGTCGAGCCGCGGTCCCGCCTCCCCTTCGTAGAGGTGGTCGCCGTCGACGAACACCCCGCCGGGAGCGACCTCGGCACCGCAGCGGGAGATCAGGGCGCGCAACGGTTCCCGGTTCATCCAGTGCAGCGCCGTGGTGCTGACGAACGCGTCCGGCGCCCGGTCGAGGCCCAGCGTCTCGAACCAGCCGTCCTCGCGCAGGTCACCCGCGACGGTGCGCAGCCGGTCGGAGCCGTGGGCGAGGTCGGCGAGGCCACGGAGCAGGGGATCGGCGTCGACACCGACGACGCGCGCACCCGGGATGCGCTCGAGCAGCCGGACGGCGAGCGACCCGGGGCCGATGCCGAGGTCGACGACCAGCGGGTCGGGCCGTTCGACGATCTCCTCGACGACGTCGGCGATCACCGCGAACCGCTCCTCGCGGTCGGGCATGTAGTGCTCCTGCTGGCGGTCCCAGCGGTCGAGCCAGTACAGGGCCCGCTCACGGGTGAGCATCCGTGCGCCTCCTCGAATCTCCGGAGTGACCCGGACAACACTTGATCGGGTGTTCATGTGGGTGATCCTACGATTCGTCAGTTCTCGCCCCTGATGTCCGGAGGTTCCACCGATGTCCTTGTCCCGACGCTCCTTCCTCGCCGGCGTCGCCGGTGCGGGTGCCGTCGCCGCTCTCGCCGCCTGCTCGAGCGGCAGCGACGCAGGAGGTGGGGCCGGACAGCGCGGCGGCCGGCTGCGGGCCGCGTTCGTCGCGGGTGGGTCGACGGAGTCGCTCGACCCGGCCAAGCTGCCGCAGTTCGTCGACCAGTCCCGTGCCAAGGCCTGTTTCGACACGCTGGGCCGCTGGGAGCAGGACATGTCGTGCACGCCGCGGCTCGCGGAGTCGTGGGAGTCCGACGCGACCGGCACCCGGTGGAACATCAAGCTCAAGAAGGCCACCTTCCACGACGGCCGTCCGGTGCGCTCGGCCGACGTGCTCTACACCTACCGCCGCGTCGCCGACCCGGCCACGACCGCGAGCGCCGCGGCGCTGTTCAAGACCGTCGACTTCGCCGCGAGCCGCGCCGTGAGCGACACCGAGCTGGAGATCGTGCTCGGCGCGCCCAACTTCCTGTTCCCCGTCGCGCTCGGCGCCCTGGGCAGCGAGATCGTGCCCGAGGGCACGACAACCTTCACCGCGCCCATCGGGTCCGGGCCGTTCAAGTTCGTCTCGTTCACCCCCGGCGGCCCCGCGCTCTACGCGCGCAACGACGCCTACTGGGACGGCGCCCCCCTGCTCGACGAGCTCGAGTTCCTCCCGATCGCCGACGAGAGCGCCCGCGTGGGCGCCCTGCTGTCCGGGCAGATCGAGTACGCCCACGACATCCGCGCGACCAGCGCCCAGCAGCTGGAGTCCGACTCCCGCGCGAAGGTCCTCACCGCGCCGCTCGCGGCGTTCCAGTTCCTCTACGTCAAGCACGACCGGCCGCCGTTCAACGACCCGCGGCTGCGTCAGGCGCTCGTCCTCGGCATCGACCGTGAGGCGCTGGCCCGTGTCGCGCTGCTGGGCCGCGGCCGGCCGGGCAACGACATGTTCGGCAAGGGCCTGCAGTACTACCCGGACTCGGTGCCGCAGCGCACCCGCGACGTCGAGAAGGCGACGTCGCTCGTCCGGGAGTCCGGGGTCACCACCGTCGAGCTGTCCACCGGCGTCACCGACCCGTCGTGGGCCTCGGCGACCCAGCTGATCGTCGCCCAGCTCGCGGAGATCGGGCTGACCGTGCAGGTCAAGACCGTGCCGCCGGAGACCTACTTCGCCGACGTCCGCAAGAACGCGACCATGCACTTCGGCCGCACCGGAACGCTGCCGATCCAGAACTGGATCGCCACGACCCAGCTGTCGACGATGCTCGCCAACAGCTTCAGCAAGAACAACGACCCCGAGATCGACCGCCTCTACGACCAGGCCCTCGCGAGCCCCGACGAGGCCACCCGCACCACCGCGATCGGCGCCATCCTGACCCGCGTCCACGATTCCGTCGCCGCCCCGATCTGGGGCATCAGCGACTGGAACGTCGGCGTCAGCGCGAACGTGCAGGGCCTGCAGGGCTACCGGCCGAACACCTACGACTGGGCGAACTTCAGCAAGGCGTCGCTGGGGTGATCACACGGGCCGGGGTCCGGACCGGCTTCGCGGTGCTGCAGCTCGTCGCCGTGGCGGTGGGCGTCTTCGTGCTGACGACGTTCCTGCCCGGCGACACCGCCGACGTCGTTCTCGGACCCCTGGCCACCGTCGAGCAGATCGACACACTGCGCATCCAGCTCGGCCTCGACCGCCCTGTCGGGGAACGCTTCCTCGACTGGGCGGGCGGGCTGCTGCACGGCGACTTCGGCACCTCGCTCGCGACGGGGCAGCCCGTCGTGGACGACCTGGCGGCACGGCTCGGGGTGACCGTCGTGCCGGCCGTCCTCGCGGTCGTCGTGCTGGTCCCGCTCGCCGTCGCCCTGGGCAGCTACGGCGGCCGCCACCCCGGCTCGCCCGCCGACCGGATCATCACCGCGACGACGACCGTCGCCCAGGCCGTCCCCGACTTCGCGCTCGGCCTGCTGCTCGTCGCGCTGTTCGCGCTGCACCTCGGCTGGCTGCCGGCGACCGCGGCCGGCACCGTCGGACTCGCCGGGCTCACCGCCGCGATGCTGGTGCTGCCCGTCGCAATCCTGGTGTCCAACCAGCTCGGCCGCCTCGCCCGGCAGGTGCGGATCGGGGTCGTGGAGGCCGACGCCGCCGAGCACGTCGTGCACCTGCGCCGCCTCGGGCTCGACGAACGGACCGTCCTGCTGCGCCACGTCCTGCCCGGCGGTGTGGTGCCGTCGGTGCAGCAGTTCGCCCGGACCGTCGACGGCCTGCTCGGCGGGGTGATCGTCGTCGAGGCACTGTTCGCGCTGCCCGGCGTCGGGTCCGGGTTCGTGCAGGCGGTGCAGAACCGCGACCTGCCCGTCGTCCAGGGCTACGCGCTGCTGTTCGCGCTGACGACGGTCGTGGTCAACCTGGCCGCCGACCTCGTCTCGGCGCGGCTCGTCCCGCAGGCGGTGCGCCTGTGACCGCGCGGGGTCTCACCGTGGCTGCAACGGCGTCCCCGGCTGCAACGGCGTCCCTCGCTGTATCGGTGTCGCTGTGACGGTGCTGGGGATCGAGACGCCGCCCGTCGTCCGCCGGCGGGCCCGCCGCCGCGGCCGGGTCACCCGGCGCGTGCTGCGGGTGCTCGGGATCGTGCTCCTCGCGGTACCGCTGCTCGCGGCGGTCGCCGGCCCGCTGTTCGCCCCGTCCACCGCCGCGGGTGACGTCCCCCTGCAGGACCCCGGTCCCGGGCACCTGCTGGGCACCGACGTCCTCGGCCGCGACCTGCTCGGGCTGCTGCTGCAGGGCGGCACGACCGTCGTCACCCTCACCGTGGCCTCGCTGCTGCTCGCGTACCTGGTCGCGACGCCGATCGGGCTGGTCGTGGCCGCGCGCGGGCGGATCGTGGAGACGGTCACGATCGGCCTGCTCGACGTGCTCCTCGCGCTGCCGTCGCTGCTGGTCCTGATGGTCCTGGCGGCCACCGGGCGGCGCAGCGTCGTCTGGCTGGTGCTCGCGGTGGCGTTCGTGCAGCTGCCCTACGTCGTGCGGCTGGTCCGCGGCGCCGCAGCCGCACCCGCGTGTCTCGCGGCGCTGGAGACCATGACGATGACGGGCGAGCCGTGGTGGCGGGTGCGGATCGTCGAGACCGGCCGCCGGGTGCTGCCCCCGACGATCGTCGACGCCACGACCCGGGTGACCGGCGTCGTCGGGCTGCTGTCGTCGGCGAACTTCCTCGGCGTCGGGCTCGACCCGCTGGTCGTCGACTGGGCCGTGGTCGTCGACCAGAACATGACGGCGCTGTTCCTGCGCCCGTCGGTGGTGCTGCTGCCGGCCGCGCTGCTCGTCGCCCTGTGCGCGGGCACGAACCTGCTGGTCGACGACCTGTTGGAGCGCCGGTCGTGATGCTGCTGGAGGTCACCGGCCTGTGTGCCGACGCGGGCGGCAACCGCATTCTCGACGACGTCGACCTCGTCCTCGGACGCGGCGAGGTGCTGGCGGTCCTCGGCGACTCGGGCGCGGGCAAGAGCACCCTGGGCCTCGCGCTGCTGGGCGAGTCGGCCCCCGGCGTGGACCTGTCGGGCGAGGTCGGTCGCCCGGGTGCGGTCGCGCTCCTCCCACAGCACCCGGGCGCGGTGCTCGACCCCGTCCGTCGCGTCGGCCCGGTGCTGCGCGAGCTCGCCGCGCTGCGCCACCGCGACCGCGCCGCCCGCACCGCCGCCGTCGTCGAGGCGTGCGCGTCCGCCCGGTTCGACCCGGACCTGTTGCGCCGCTTCCCGCACCAGCTCTCCGGAGGGCAGGCCCAGCGCGCGGCGCTGGCACAGACCCTCGTCACCGGGCCCGCAGTCCTCGTCCTCGACGAACCCACCACCGGACTCGACCCGGCGACGTCCGCGGAGCTCGTCGAGCGCCTCCACGCGGTGCGCGCCGACGGGACCGCTCTGGTCCTGCTCACCCACGACGTCGACGTCGCACGGGCACTGGGCGGGCGCGCCATCCGCCTGGAACACGGCCGGGTCGTCGCCCGCGGGACCGTCGCCGAGCTTCTCGGGCCTCCTGTGCCGCACCAGGTTCCGGCAGGGCGGCCCGCCGGCGAGGTGCGGCTGGAGGTCCGCGGCCTCGCCATCGCCGACCGCACGGGACGCCCGATCCTGCACGGCGTCGACCTCGACGCGGGCGCCGGGGAGATGCTCGCCGTCGTCGGGCTCTCCGGCGCCGGCAAGACGACGCTCGGCCGCTGCGTCGCCGGGCTCGCCGGCGCCCGTGGCACCGTCCGCGTCGACGGCGAGCTGCTCCCCGCAAGGATCGGCCGCCGCACCCGCGCCCAGCGCCGGGCCGTCCAGTACGTCCACCAGGACCCGCGCGCCACGTTCCTCGCCCATCGGCCCGTCATCGACCAGGTCGCCCGGCCCGCGGTGCTGCTGCGCGGCGTGAACGCCGAGGCAGCGCGCGCCGAGGCCGGCTCCCTGCTCGCCCGCCTCGGCCTCGCCGCGGAGGTCGCCGCGCGGCTGCCGCGCACGCTCTCGGGTGGCCAGCTGCAGCGCGCCGCGGTCGCCCGCGCGCTGGTCGTGCACCCGAGCGTCCTGGTGTGCGACGAGGTCACCTCGGCCCTCGACGCGGCGCACCGCGACCATCTGCTGACCGCGATCGACGCGCTGCGCCACGACCACGACACGACGGTGCTGCTGATCAGCCACGACCTGCCGCTGGTCGAACGCGTCGCGGACCGGGTGGCCGTCGTCGAGGACGGGCGGGTGCGGAGCTAGACGGCGGTCCCGGGCGCCGCGACCAGCCCGCTCCCGCGCGACCGCCCGCCCCACCGACGCGATCAACGCCGGACAGCGCATCCGTGTCTTCGGCTCCAGCCGCGGCAGCGCCCGGTACAGCAGGACGTCACCCGACGATCGTGCGCCGTCCGCCATCGCAGCGCCTCGTGGGCTGCGGCACACACGCTCCGCGACCGGTTCGCGGTCGATCCTCGACCACCCGAGTTGTTCGCGTGGGGATCCCGTCCCGAGATCTTCCCGTCGCGGCGAACCGCACATACGCTCTGGCCGGGTCGGGGGGGCCCGCTCTGGAGGCATGGATGCCCGCTCGTCGCCGTCTGGCCCGTTCGCTCGCTGCGGTCCTCGTCGCTCCCGTCGTCCTCGCCGCGTGCTCCGGCGCGCCCACTGCCCCGCCCTCCGCGCCGCCGTCGGCCCCGCCCTCGGTCCCGGCGGGCGGGATCGACCCGTCGACGGCGTTCACCCCGGTCTCCGCGTCGACGCTCACCACCCCGGCGCCCGTCACCGGGACCGACGGCAGGACCCACCTCGCCTACGAGCTGTTGCTCACCAACGCCAGCCCGGCGCCGCTGAGGCTCGACAAGGTCGACGTCCTCGACGCGGGCAGCCAGGACGTCCTGCTGTCGCTCAGCGGCCCGACGCTCGTCGCGGCGAGCAACCTGCTCGGCGGCGACACCGGCGACGAGGGCACCGCCGAACCCACCGCCGTCGGCAGCCCGATCCCCGGCTCGGCCACGGCCGTCGTGTGGCTCGACGTCACCGTCGACGGCGCCCCGCCCGCCGCGCTCATCCACCGCGTCGCCGCCACCATGACGACCCCGGCCGGTGACCGGCCGCTGGAGTCCACTGTCGGCCGTGTCGACGTCAGCACCGCGACAGCGCCGGTCCTCGGCCCGGTCATGGCAGGCGGCCCCTGGTACGCCAGCGACGGCTGCTGCCTCGACGACACCCACCACCGTCGCGGCCTCGCCCCCCTCAACGGCAGGCTCCTCGTCCCGCAGCGCTACGCGATCGACTGGTACCTGCTCGACGACCAGCACCGCGCCTGGACCGGCGACCCCAGCAAGCTGACCAGCTTCTACGCCTACGACAAGCCCGCGCTCGCGGCGGCGGACGGCGTCGTCGTCGACGCGACCGACGGCTTCGCCGAGACGACGTCGCTGCCCGAGCCGCCGCCGCTGCCGCCGATCAAGGAGACTGTCGGCAACCACGTCACCGTCATGATCGCGCCCGGCGTCTACCTGCTCTACGCGCACTTCAAGACGAACACCGTCGCGGTGAAGACCGGTCAGGTTGTCGAGCGCGGTGACGTCCTCGGGCACATCGGCAGCTCCGGCAACTCCACGGCGCCGCACCTGCACTTCCAGGTCATGACGGAGCCGACGTTCTTCCCGACCGACAGCACCCCGTTCGCCTTCGACTGTTTCCGGGTCGACGGCCAGGTCACCGCACGCATCTGGGACGACGTGCTGGCCCTGCAACCGGACCCCGTGCTGCCGTACGCGGCGTCGAGCGACACCGGCCAGCGCCGGGCGCAGATGCCGCTGGACCGCAACGTCATCACGTTCTGCTGAGCCCGGCTGGGTAGTGTGGAGGTGTGGGGGAGGAGATCGCGCCGCGGGACCTGCGGGTCTCCCACGCCGAACGCGAACACGTCGCGGGCCTGCTGGCGGCGCACTTCGAGGCCGGCCGGCTGAGCCCCGACGAGTACGAGGCGCGCAGCTCGGCCGCCGCCGTCGCGGTCACGCGGGCCGACGTCAACCGGCTGCTGCTCGACCTCCCCGGCGCCGAGGCGGTGCGCTCGCGGGAGATCCTGGAATGGAGCAGCAACCACGGCGACCTCAAGCGCAGCGGCGACTGGCTCGTCCCCGCGCGGATCGTCGTGCGTTCCCATTTCGGCGACGTGAAGCTCGACTTCCGCACCGCCCGCTTCATGACCTCGGTCGTCACCGTCGAGGTGGACATGTGGGTCGGTGACGTCGACCTGCGGCTGCCCCCGGGCGGGACCGTCGACGTCGACGAGGTCCGTACCCACGTCGGGTCGGTCAAGGACAAGGTCGGCCCGACGGTGGTCCGCGGCGACCCGCACGTGGTCCTCCGCGGCCGGCTCTACGTCGGGGACGTCAAGACCCGCGCCTGATCAGCGGTCGACGGGCTCGGCGGTCGACCGGCTCAGCGGTCCATGGGCCAGCGGTCCATGGGCTCAGCGGTCGGTGGGGGCGGTGCCGGTGAACGACGGCGCCGGGACGAACCCGGCCTCGTCCAGCGGGCGCTTGCCCGTCCGGTGGTCGTGCATCCGGCTGTCCAGCATCCACAGGGCCCCGGCCAGCGTCAGCAGGCCCACCGCGAGGGCGACGTGCACCGTGGTGGCGCAGACGATCGCGATGCCGGCGCCGACGAGCAGGGCGGCCAACCGGACGGCGGGGTGCCGGCGAGCGGGCTGCGGGGCCTCGGGGGGTTCGGGCTGGGCGGTGGCGGTGACGGGCGGTGTGACGGTGGCGTTCATGATCCGGTCTCCGATCCGTGCTGGTGGGGGCTGTTCCCCGATGACCCGATGGTCGTCGCGATCGCGCCCCGGCACCGTCGGCCGGGCGCCTGGTGCGGGGGACGACTCCGGTGTCCGTCGATCGGAGGACAGGCGCGGAGCAGACCCGGGACATGCCTCGGGCCCGGCACGGAGGCCGGGCCCGGAGAGGCGTGCGGGGTCGTCGTGGGGTCAGCGCACGATCGGCAGGTTCCCCGCCATCGGGGCCGACGGGCGGAACTGCTCCAGCCGCAGCGGGCGACGCCCCGACCGGTGACCCTGCACGATCGCGCCGACGACGAAGAGCAGCGCGGCGAGCATCAGGAACAAGACGGCGGTCGCGGTGTGCGCGCTCGTGCCGAGAGCGATGGCGAGGCCGGCGCCGACCAGGAGCGCGACGCCGCGCGCGGCGTGCTGGCCGACCGTCCGAGTGGCGGACCCCGTGGCAGCCGCGGTGCGGTCGATGGGGGCGAAGGGGTTGGTGGGGGTGACGGGCGTGTCCATGATCCGGTCTCCGATGCTGTGACCCGGGGTGTTTCCCCGATGCCTCGAGGTTCGTCCGGAGTGGGCTCCGACGCCGTCGGGTCGTCGGCCGATGTTCCGGACGACGTCGGCATCCACCGATCGGTGGTCCCCTCCCGGGGAACGCCCCGGAGCCCTTCTCAGGGTCGGTCCCGGATGCCCGTGGTGTGCTGCGTCCCTAGCGTTTCTCCCATGACGGACGAGATCGCACCCCAGGACCTGCGTGTCTCCCACGAGGAGCGCGAGCACGTGACGAGGCTGCTCGCGGCCCACTTCTCGGAGGGCCGGCTCACCGTCGCGGAGTACGACGAGCGGACCGGCGCGGCGGCGTCCGCGGTGACGCGGGCCGACCTCAACCGGCTCCTGCTCGACCTCCCCGGCGCCGAGGGTGTCAGGGCCCGGGAGGTGCTGGAGCTGTCCACCACCGCGGGCGACCTGAAGCGTGACGGGGCGTGGACGGTGCCGCCGAAGGTGATGGTGCGCAGCAGGTTCGGCAACGCGAACCTCGACTTCCGCAACGCCCGGTTCACGACGCCGGTGGTCACGGTCGAGGCGGACCTCCTCGTCGGCGACCTCGAGATCCGGCTCCCGAAGGGCGCGACGGTCGACCTGGACGACGCGGGCACGACCGTCGGCAACGTCGTCGACAAGATCGGGCCGTCGGTGGAGCGCGGCATGCCGCACGTGGTGGTCCGCGGCGGGCCGTGGATGGGCAACGTCCGGGTCCGCTGACCCGGACCGGATCAGACGGCCGTCGCGGCGCCGAGCCTGCGGTCGAGCTCCGCGGCGAGGTGGTCGAGTGCGGCGGCGGCGCGACGGGAGAGGTGGCGGCCGACGGGGTGGATGGCGACGACGTCGGCGCGCGGAGTGGGGACCTCGCGCAGGACGCGGACGAGGACGCCGTCGCGCAGCAGGGGCCCGACGTGCCAGAGCGAGCGCATGAGCAGCCCGTGTCCGTCGACGCACCAGCGGGTGGCGACGTCGCCGTCGTTGCTGATCATGGTGCCGGGGACGCGGACGGTGGTCTCGTCGCCGTCGGTGCCGAAGCGCCACACGGTGTGGTCGGTGTCGATCTCGCGGATGACGATGCAGTGGTGGCCGGCGAGGTCGGTCAGGGTCTGCGGGGCGGCGTGCTCGGCGAGGTAGCGCGGCGAGGCGCAGACGACGCGCCGGTTGGGCAGCAACGTCCGGGTGCGGACGGCGGAGTCGTCGCGGCTGCCGACGCGGATCGCGAAGTCGAACGGGCTGCCGGCGACGTGCAGCGGCAGATGGGACAGCTCGAGCTCGAGGGAGACGCCCGGGTGCTCGGCGGCGAACGCGCCGAGCGCGGGTGCGACGTGGGAGCGGCCGAGGCCCATGGTGCAGTGCACGGCGACACGTCCGCGCAGGGCGCCGCGGCGATGGCCGACGTCCTCCTCCAGGTCGCTGATCAGGGGGAGCAGCCGCGCGGCGCCGGCGGCGTAGCGCTCGCCCTCGTCGGTGAGGCTGAGGCGCCGGGTGCTGCGCCGGACGAGCTGCGCGCCGAGGCGGCGTTCCAGGTGGGCGAGGCGTTTGCTGACCGCCGAGGTGGACACGCCCCAGCGCCGGGCGGCCTCGGTGAGCGTGCCTGCGGCGGCGATGCCGTCGAAGAACTGGAGGTCGTCGCGATCGGGGAGATCCACCTCGCCACCCCTTTCTTTCGAGCGACGCAAGGGTGTTGGGCCGGATCGCGCCTGGAACTGCTGTTTCGTGCCGCCTAGGCTACAGACGGCAGTGACGCCGACCCCTGAGAGGAACCGCTGTGACGACGCACCGCATCGCTGTGATCCCCGGTGACGGCATCGGCAAGGAGGTCGTGCCGGAGGGGGTGCGGGTGCTGCGCGCGGCGTCGGCGGCCTTCGGGTTCGACGTCGAGCTGGCCGACTTCGACTTCGCGTCCGCCGACCACTACCAGCAGCACGGCACGATGTTGCCCGACGACTGGTTCGACATCCTCCGTGGTTTCGACGCGATCTTCTTCGGGGCGGTGGGCTGGCCGGAGGTCGTCCCGGACCACGTGTCGCTGTGGGGGAGCCTGCTGCAGTTCCGCCGCCGGTTCGACCAGTACGTGAACCTGCGCCCGGTCAAGCTGCTCGACGGGGTGCGCAGCCCGCTGGCCGACCGCAGGCCCGGCGACGTCGACTTCCTCGTCGTCCGCGAGAACACCGAGGGCGAGTACTCCAGCGTCGGCGGCAAGATGTTCGAGGGCACCGACCGCGAGACCGTGCTGCAGGAGACGGTGATGACGCGCGTCGGCGTCGACCGGATCCTGAAGTACGCCTTCGAGCTCGCGCAGGCCCGCCCGGCGCGGCACCTCACGTCGGCGACCAAGAGCAACGGCATCTCGATCACCATGCCGTACTGGGACGAGCGGGTCGTCGAGGCGGCCGCCGGTTACCCGGACGTGCGCGTGGACAAGTACCACATCGACATCCTGACGGCGCAGTTCGTGATGAACCCCGACCGTTTCGACGTCGTCGTCGCCAGCAACCTGTTCGGCGACATCCTCTCCGACCTCGGCCCGGCCTGCACCGGCACGATCGGCATCGCGCCCAGCGGCAACATCAACCCCGAGCGCACCTACCCGAGCCTGTTCGAGCCCGTGCACGGGTCGGCCCCCGACATCGCGGGCAAGGGGATCGCCAACCCGGTCGGCCAGATCTGGTGCGTCTCGATGATGCTCGAGCACCTGGGCGAGACCGAGGCCGCTGTGGCGGTGATGGGCGCGATCGAGACGGTCCTGGCCCGCGGTGGCGACGCCCTCACCCCGGACATGGGTGGCAACGGGACGACGTCGGGGCTCGGTGCCGCGGTCGCGGCGGAGCTCGGCTGACCTCAGGCCGGGGATCACCCGGGCGATGATCGTGTGCACAGGCGACGGCCGGTCCGACACCCGGCGATGGGACCCCTTTCGCCCGGACGGACGCGGGTCAGCCGACGCGTGACCCGGCTGCGGCGAGGTGGGCGGCCGTCCAGGGGAAGGCGTCGGCCTTCGATCCGATGCCCTGCACCGTCCGGGACCGGTTGGGCTCGTCGAGCTCGGCGAGCAGGCCGGTCGACAGCGCGGCGACGCCGACCAGTGCGGCCGGATCCAGCCACGACGGGCGCAGCGCGAACAGCAGGTCCTCGGTGGCGGCGTTGCCGCTCGCGCCCGGGGCGAACGGGCAGCCGCCGAGGCCGCCGAGCGCACCGTCGACGACCTGCGCACCGGCCGCGACCGCGGCGAGTGTGTTGGCGACGCCCTGCCCCCACGTGTCGTGGCCGTGGAACACGATCCGCCGGTCGGGGCGCTCCCGGTGCACCCGGCCGACCAGCCCGGACACCTCGGCGGCCGCGGCCTGGCCGAGCGTGTCGCACAGGACGACGTCGGCGGCGCCCTCGGTGCGCTGGTCGTGCACGATCGCCAGCACCCGGTCGGGGTCGACGGGCCCGTCGAACGGGCAGGTGAACGCGGTCGCCAGGCACAGCTGGATGCGTCCACCCGCGGCGAGGGCCGTCTCGACGGCCTCCGGCATCGCGGCGAGGCTGGCGTCGGTGCCGCGGCCGATGTTGGCGCGGTTGTGGGCGTCGGACACCGACAGGCAGTACTGCACGTTGCGCGCGCCGGCGTCGACCGCGCGGGCGACGTGGCGCGGCGTGGCCACCCAGATCCAGCAGCGCTCCAGCTCCTCGGGCGTCAGCGCGGCGACGACCTCGAGCGTGTTGGCCAGCGGCGGCACGAGGTCGGGCCGGGCCAGCGAGCCGATCTCGAGGCTGGGCACACCGAGCGCGAGCAGCTCGCGGGCGATCTCGACCTTGCGCCCGGCCGGCAGCGTCTTGCCGGTGAGCTGCAGCCCGTCGCGCAGGGTCACGTCGCGCAGGATCACGTCGGTCATCGGGAACCTTCCGGCTGGTCGGCGGGGGTCATGCCGATCTCGGCGAGCACCTCTGCGGTGTGTGCCCCGAGGTCGGGGCCGAGATGATGCACCGGCAGCGACTCGTGACCGATGACCGGCACGATCCCCGGGAAGCCGACGCGGCGCGGGGCATCCTCGCCGGTGTCGACGTCGAAGTACTGGATCATGTTGCGCGCCTTGAACTGTGGGTCGTCGACGATGTCGGCGGCGGTGTAGATCGGGCCCGCAGGGACCCCGGCCTCGTCGAGTGCGGCGAGCGCGTCGGCGCGGGGGAGGGTCGACGTCCACGCCCCGATCGCGTCGTCCAGCTCGTCGCGGCGGGCCCAGCGCTCGGCATTCGTCTGCAGCGACGGGTCCTCCCCGAGGTCGGGACGTCCGGCCGCGGACATCAGCCGCCGGTAGATGCCGTCGCCGTTGCCCGCGACGACCACCGACGACCCGTCGGCGCACGGGTAGGCGTTGGACGGGGCGATGCCCTCCATCCGCCCGCCGACCCGCTGCCGGTCGACCCCGTACGCGAGGTGGTCGGGGACGAGGGACTCCATCACCGACAGGACGGCCTCGTTGAGTGCGACGTCGATGGTGCGCGAGACGAGAGCGGGCCGGGCGCCGCCGCGGCGGTTCTCCCGCTGGAACAGGGCCATCACGACACCGAACCCGGCATAGAGGCCGGCGATGGAGTCGCCGATCGACACGCCTGTGCGCGACGGCGGCCGGTCCGGCTCGCCGACGAGGTCGCGCAGCCCGCCCATCGCCTCGGCCACGGCCGCGAACCCGGGGCGCTCGGACATCGGCCCGGTCTGCCCGAACGCCGAGATGCGGGACACGATCACGTCGGGGTTGACGGCGTCGAGATCGGCCGGGCCGAGCCCCCACTTCTCCAGGGTGCCGGGCCGGAAGTTCTCCAGCACCACGTCGCAGCCGGCGACGAGCCGCAGCACCGCGTCCCGGCCCTCGGGGCTGCGCAGGTCCAGCACGATCGACTTCTTGCCGCGGTTGATCGTGCGGTACAGCATCGAGGTGTCGCCCGCGTAGAGCCGCCAGTTGCGCAGCTCGTCGCCGGTCCGTGGGCGCTCGACCTTGATCACCTCGGCGCCGAAGTCCGCGAGCAGCCGCCCAGCCGTGGGAGCCGCGATGTAGTTCCCCAGTTCGAGCACCCGGACCCCCTCGAGCGGGAGGGTGAGGCCTTCGGCGGCGGGCATCGGTCTCCTTCGGTGGTTCGGCGTCGCCCGGTCAGACGACGAGCGACAGCGTGGTGATCAGCGTGATACGGCCCGACCTGCGCCGTCGATCGCCATTCACATCGTGGAGCATAAACCCATGAAGTGGGTCGTGCGAAGCGTTGATGGGCAGGTCCGGTCGTCGTCGGCGCGGGCGGACCGTCGCGTCTGCTCCCGTCCTCCCACATCGAGGACGCCCGACCGAACCGCTCGTGGCCGCAGCAGCGAATGTCCCGCGTGGATCATCCGAGAACGGCGGCGCGCGCCCGACAGCTCGGCGTACCGGCGGGATCGGACGAGGCGTTGCTCGCCGACGTCGCCGCGGGTCTGCCGGACGCGCTCGGCGCGCTCTACGACCGGTACGGCAGGCGGGCATGGTCGTTGGCGCGCAGGATCTGCGGTGACGACGCGCTTGCCGAGGACGCCGTCCAGGAGGCGTTCCTCGGGGTGTGGCGGGGCGCGGCGCAGTTCGATCCCGCCCGCGGCCGGATGTCGACGTGGCTGCTCACCCTGGTGCACCACCGGGCGGTCGACCTGGTCCGCCGAGAGCAGTCGCAGCGCCGGCGCACACTCGACCTCGACGAGGCGGACCTGCCCGACGAGCCGGCAGCCGAGGAGACCGCGATCGACGCGGTCGTGGCCGGCTCCGTCCGGGACGCCCTGGGGGCGCTGCCCCGCGACCAGCGCGAGGTACTGGCCCTGGCCTACTTCGGCGGCTACACCCAGCGTGAGGTCGCGACCCTGACCCGGGTGCCGCTGGGCACCGTGAAGTCGCGGACGTTCGCGGCGCTGGCCCGGCTGCGCATCACGCTCGCGGGTACCCGGCTGTCGGGTGTCGACGGCGCCGGGGAGGACCGTTGAGCACGACGAGGCCACCCTGCGCGATGAGCCGGCACGTCGCGGGACATGCGTTGCACGCCCTGGAGCCCGTCGACGAGCTGGCGGTGCTCGCGCACCTGGAACGCTGCGCGGAGTGCGCCGGGGCGCTGCGCAGGCACCGCGAGGTGCTCGGGGTGCTGGGCGGTGCCGCGCCCGACATCGCGCCCCCCGCCGACCTGCGAGAACGCATCCTCCGGGCGGCGGGCGGGGAACCGGCCCCGCGGAGCATCCGGGAGGACCACGAGGTCGCGCGACCGACCCGCCCGCGGCCGAGCCGGGTCCGGTCCGCCGGATCGGGGCGTCGCCGGTTGGTCGCGGGGCTCGCCGCGGCGGCGGTGGCCATCACCGTCGCCGGCCTGGCGGGCCAGGCGACCGACCTCGCGGGGCAGCGCGACAGCGCGGCCGCGCAGGCCCGGGACCTTGGGCGCATCGTGACCGGGCTCGACAGCCCCGGGAGCGCCCGCGCCACCCTCACCGACGGCCACGGCACCCCCGTCGCGGCGGTCGTCGCCGGGCCCGGCTCCGTACAGGTCGTCTCCGTCGATCTGCCGACGAACGACGCCACCCACGACGTCTACGTGTTGTGGGGCCTCGACGCCGCCGGCGATCCGCGGGCGATCGGCACCTTCGACGTCGGGCCCACGGGCCCCGAGGTCGAGGGGTTCGCCGCGATGCCGTGGATGACGGGGTACGCGATCTCGGTGGAGCCGGGCCGCACCCCGCCGCGTACCCCCAGTCAGGTCGTGGCCAGCGGCCGGGTCGTCCTCTGACATTCGCAGAATCGAACCGGAAAGGCGTCGGGGACGAACCACTGAGGTGACCCTGACATCGTCCCCCGATACCGCCGCAGTGCCCGACCGTGCGCGAATTCCGTGGCTGTACGCGGTGGCACTCGGAATTCTCTCGGTGGGCGCCGCGCTGGGTTTCGGAAACCTCGTCGCGGGGGTCTTCCTCCCGTCGTCGTCACCATTCCTTGCGGTGGGTGACACGGTCATCCGGTTCTCGCCGGAGCCGCTGACCGAGTTCGCCAAGACCACCTTCGGCACCGCGGACAAGCCGATCCTGCTCAGCGGCATGGCGGTGGTGATCGCGGTCGTGGCGGCGGTGGCCGGGCTCGCCTCGCGGCGCCGCCCCGGACCGGGACTCACCGTGGTCGTGGTCCTGGGGCTCGCGGGGACCGCAGCGGTGGTGTTCGGGCCGGCGTTCCGCCCGGTCGCGCTGGTCGCTCCGGTCGTGGCGCTGCTCGTCGGGGTCGCGACGTTCCTGTTCCTGCACCGCGTGGCGCAGCGGCCCACGCCCCCTGCGGCCGCGCGGGCTCCGCGTAACGTCACTCCCGCCGTCGAGTCACCGCCGTCGCGGTCGATGAAGCGTGGGGTCGCCCTCGGCCGGCGCAGCGTGCTCTTCGGCGCCGTCGCGGTGGCCGCGCTCGCCGCGGGCGGCGCGAGCCTGCTGCTCGGTAGCGGTATCGCCGACGCCCGCCGGGTCGTGACGGAGCGGCTCGCCCGCGTCCGGCTCGTCGAGACGGCCCCGCCGATCCCGGCGAACGCGGACTTCGCCGCACTCGGCACGCCGACGTTCCTCACCCGCAACGCCGACTTCTACCGCATCGACACCGCGCTGCAGGTGCCGCAGCTGACCGCGGACGACTGGTCGCTGAACATCCACGGCATGGTCGGCCGCGAGACCGCGCTGACCTTCGACGATCTGATGAGCCGGCCGCTGGTCGAGCGGACGATCACGATGACCTGCGTGTCCAACCCGATCGGCGGCGAGCTGGTCTCGACGGCCAACTTCGTCGGGGTCGACCTGCGCGACCTGCTGCTCGACATCGGCGTCCGGCCCGGCGCCGACCAGATCTTCACCACCAGCAGCGACGGCTGGACCACCGGCACGCCGACCGACGTGGTGATGGAACCCGACCGTGGGGCGATGCTCGCGGTCGGCATGAACGGTGAGGCGCTGCCCCCGGAGCACGGCTTCCCCGTCCGGATGCTCGTGCCCGGCCTCTACGGCTACGTCTCGGCGTGCAAGTGGATCGTCGACATGGAGCTGACGACGTTCGGTGCCCGCCGCGGCTACTGGTACCAGCGTGGCTGGGCGCAGAAGGCGCCGATCAAGACCCAGTCCCGCGTCGACCGCCCCGCCGGCTTCGCCACGATGCCCGCCGGCACCGTGACGTGCGCCGGGATCGCCTGGTCGCAGTCCACCGGGGTGGGGCGCGTCGAGGTCCGCATGGACGGCGGCCCCTGGCGCGACGCCACCCTCACGACCGCGGTGAACGGGAGGACCTGGCGGATGTGGCGGATCGACTTCGAGCTCGCTGCCGGGAGCCACACCGTCCAGACCCGGGCCACCGACCTGGCCGGCCGCACCCAGGTCGAGACCCGTACCGATCCCATCCCGGACGGGGCATCGGGCTGGCCCGCAACAATTTTCAACGTCACCTGATCGGGGTCGAACCGACTCGGCCCGAATTTCGATGGCGAAATTTCTTCGAACCGTTGCGGCACCCGCCGCGAATGCTGTGTGAATGGCTCGGGAGAACCGGGCCGCGACTCCAGGAGAACCCCGTGAAGAAGCCTTTCAGGATTGCCGCGATCGGTGCTCTCGCCGCTCTGACGGTCACGCTCGCCGCTTGTGGCTCCAGCTCGACCGGCGCCGGCACGACGGCCTCCGCGCCGGCCTCCGCCTCGGCGCCCGCCTCCGCGTCGGCGTCTGCCGCCGCCTCCTCGGGCGTGACCACCAACGCCGACGTCTTCGGCCCGGCGTGCAACATGCTCCCGCAGGGTGACGCCCCCGGTTCGCTGAACAACATGGGCCCGCAGCCGGTCGCCACCGCCGCGAGCACCAACCCGCTGCTGACCACGCTCGTCACCGCCGTCGGCAAGGTCCCCGGCCTGGCCGACACCCTCAACAGCCAGAAGGCGATCACCGTCTTCGCGCCCTACAACGGCGCCTTCGACGCCGTGCAGACCGCGCTGGGAAGCCAGGCCTTCAACGACCTGCTCGCCAACCCGACCCAGCTCGGCGGCCTGCTCAGCTACCACGTCGTCCCGCAGCGTTACGACGCCAAGGGCCTCGTCGCCGCCGGTACGACCACCGAGCTCGCGGGTGGCACGCTGAAGATCGGCGGGACCCCCGAGGCCCCGACCGTGACCGATGGCAAGGGCAACACCGCGAACATCCTGTGCGGCAACATCCCGACCTCGAACGCCACCGTGTTCGTGATCGACAAGGTGCTCATGCCGGCCAGCTGATCGCCGACCGCTGAAGGGGCGGGCACCGGGGGAACCCGGCGCCCGCCCCTTCGTCGTCCGTCCGAACCGATGTCGTGGGTCCGCTCGAACACCGGGTGTACCGGCGGAGCCGGGCCGGGGGCCGCACGGACTCCGCCGGTACACCGACGGCCTCGTACGGGTCAGGGCCGGGGCCGGACGACGACGACCCCCGCGTCGTCACCGATTCCGCCACGGGCGTGGGCGTGGGCGGCGTCGAGCAGGCCGTGCACGGTGTCTTCGGCGCCGGACTCCGGGTCCGTCGCCCCGAGCACCCGTGCGATTCCGCCCTCGTCGAACTGGTCCGGGTCGCCGGCGCGGTGGGCCTCGGAGACGCCGTCGGTGTACAACACGAGGCGGTCCCCGACGTCGAGCTCCACCGACTCCGTCGCGACCTGCGCCTTGTCCAGGACACCGAGGACCTGACCGCCGCCCGCGAGCATCTCCACGGTGCCGTCGCCGCGGTGGACGAACGCCGGCGGATGCCCGGCACTCGCTACCGTCACGGCCCAGGGCCCGGACGACGCCGGGCGGGTGAACACGGCGTACACGACGGTGACGAACCCGATCCGGCCGCCGAACCAGACGTGCAGCACCTCGTCGAGCGTCCGCAGCACCGCCGCCGGCCCGGGCTCGGAGTGCGCGGCGGTGCGGACCGCGGACCGGGCCAGCGCCGTGGTCCGCGCGGCCTCCGCGCCCTTGCCCGACACGTCGCCGATGACGACGCCGAACCCGCCCGGCACCGGGAAGACGTCGTAGAAGTCGCCCATCACCCCGACGCCCGTGCCCCCGGGCCGGAACTGGGCGGCGATGTCGGCCCCCGCCTGCTGCGGCGGGAACTCCGGGCGCAGGCTCTGCTGCAGGATGTCCGCCAGCCGGTCCGCCTCGTGCAGCGCGAGCCGCAGGGTGATCTCGTTGCCGGCGGTCAGGGCGAGGTTGCGCAACGTCTCGCGGTGCAGGTCGCTCCATCTCCGCACGACGGAGTCCATCGCGCACAGGTTGGCCAGCACGTGGCCGCTGGGCCCCCGCACCGGCACCCCGATCCAGGACGCGGCGCTGAACTGGTTTATCTGGGGGAGGTCGCGCAGCCGGGCGTCGAGGCTGACGTCGTCGACGCAGACCACGTCGCCGCTGTCGACGACGAGGTGGCATGCTGCGTCCTCGACGGGACTCTCGTAGGTCCCGTCGGGGCCGACCAGCAGCTCCGGGGTCGGGGCGCCCTTGAGGAACGACCGGACGTCGTCGACGACGGTGAGGGCCACCATCGGGGTGTCGAGGACGATCGAGGCGAGCCTGGTGATCCGGTTGAACGCCTCCTCCGGGCCCGTCTCCAGCAGCCGGGTGAGGTGGACGGCTGCGACACGCTCGGGAGAGAGCACGCCGGTCTTCCCGCAGGTACGCGCACTGTCGGTCATCGGGGCCTTCGTTCCGCGGGGCCGTTCGTGTCGCCGGTCGCCGCGAACGTCGTCGACCGGCCGTCAGTGTGTCAGGGACGGCCGGGCACGGCGAGGCGACGCCGCAGGCAGCGCGGCGCAGGTCCCGGCTACCGCCGATGCGTCGCGTCGCTGCGGAAGTCGGTGTAGGTGTACGGGTTGTCGAGCACCTTCGTCTCCGGGACGTCGGGGTTCATGCCCTTCTCCCACGCCTCGTCGCCGAGCGTCGAACGCAGGTGATCGACGCTCTCCTCCGCGGTCCGCCGCAGCGCCGCCATGTCGACGTCGACGAGCCTGCCGTCGCGCTTCACGATCCGGCCGTCGACCAGCACGGTGTGGACATCGCCGCGCTGGGCCTGGAAGGCGACGTGGCCGTAGGGGTTGAGCAGTGGGAACGAGACCGGCGAGTGGTCGTTCCTGATCAGGACGAGGTCCGCCTTCTTCCCGACCTCGACGCTGCCGAGGTCCGCCTCGCGACCGAGGGCGCGGGCACCACCGAGGGTGGCCCACTCGACGACCTGCTCGGCACGCAGCGAGGAGTGCGTGACGGTGTCGCCGGTCGCGTGCGCCTCCAGGTGCTCGCGGGAGCGGTCGGCTCCGAGCGTGGAGCGCATGGCGGAGAACAGGTCGCCGCTCCACCAGACCGTGGTGTCCATCGACAGCGAGACCGGGATGCCGTGCGCCCGCAGCGCCCACGTGGGCGGGTAGCCCTGCCCGGCGCTCTGCTCGCTCTCGGTAGAGACCGAGACCGAACCGCCCGTGGCGGCGATGCGGTGGTAGCTGTCGGGGGACAGCGTGGCGCTGTGCACGTAGACGGTCTCCGGCGTCATGAACCCGTTGTCGTGCATGAGCTTGATGCCGTCGTCGCCGGTCGCGCCCCAGACGCCGGCGTGCGTGGTGACGGGGACGCCGAGGTCGCGTGCGACCTCGAAGGCGGGCTTCTCGGGGAACGCGGGGTCGCCGGTGACGTCGAAGGCCAGCTGGAAGCCGAGCGTGCCACCGGTGCCGCGGCGGGCGACGAAGTCGCGGAACTCGGGCGTGCCCGTCCAGTTCGCAGGCGCGTCCTGGATGTTGCCGTAGGCCAGGACGAACCGGCCGGGCAACGACTCCAGCGCGTCGGCGGCCGCGTCGGCGTGGGCGACGGTCTGCAGCCCGTGTGACCAGTCGACGGTCGTGGTCACGCCCGCCTCGAGCGCCTCGACGCCGCCCAGCAGGTTCCCGGCGTGGACGTCCTCCGGCCGGAAGACCTTGCCCCACTCCAGGTAGTACCAGACGAAGTACTGGGTGAGCGTCCAGTCGGCTCCGTAGCCGCGCATGACCGTCTGCCACATGTGCCGGTGGGTGTCGATCATGCCGGGCATGACGATGCCGCCCGCGGCGTCGATCTCCTCGGTCCCGGCGGGTACCTCGAGCCCGACGCCGATCGCCGCGATGCGGTCGTCCACGACCAGGACGTCGTGGCCGGTCAGGACGCGGTGGGCCGCGTCCATCGTCAGGACGGTGCCGTTGCGCAGCACCACCGGACGGGACCCGCCACCTTGTTCCTGCGTCATCGATTCCCCATCCCTTCATGGCGGACTAGTGTCCGCATCGCGGCGGCACTGCTCGTTCGCAGCTTCGACCCGAGCCGCCCGGGCGTCAAGGGTGTGTTCGGCAGTGACGGGGAGAATGTCCGCGTCGGTCCGTCCGTCAGGCGGGCCGGCGTACCGCACGTGCGAGAGGAGGGGGCCGACATGCCACGCGAGGGAACGGGACCGGACTTCATCGAGGCGTTGGCCCGGGGTCTGGAGGTCATCGCGGCCTTCCGTCCGGCACGGCCGGTGCTCTCGCTGGCCGAGGTGGCCACGGCGACCGACCTCGCGCGTCCGACGGCCCGCCGGATCCTGCTGACGCTCTCGGAGCTGGGGTACGTGCGAGCCCAGGAGGGCGGGTACGCCCTCACGCCGCGGGTTCTCGAGCTCGGCGTCGCCTACGTCCGGTCGATGGGGCTGTGGGACGTGGCGCGTCCCCACCTGGAGTGCCTGGTGGAGCGGACCGGTGAGTCCTGCTCGATCGCGCAGCTGGACGGCTCGGACATCGTCTACGTCGCGCGGGTGGCCGTCCCGAAGATCGTGTCGCTCGCGGTCCAGATCGGTACCCGGTTCCCGGCGCTGCCGACGTCGCTGGGCAAGGTGCAGCTCGCCGCGCTGCCCGTCGACGAGCTGGACCGGGTGCTCGCCGAGCCCACCCGCTCCGGGCTGACGCCCCGGTGGCAGCCGGACCGCGCGGAGCGCGAGGCGTCGCTGCGGGAGGTGCGCGCACGTGGCTGGGCACTCACCGACGAGCAGCTCGCCCTGGGCATCCGGTCCGTCGCCGCACCGCTGCGCGACGGGACGGGCCGGGTGATCGCCGGGATCAACGTCAACTGCCACGCGGCGGAGACGTCGGTCGAGTACCTCGTCGACCATCACCTGCCGCTGTTGCTGCAGGCCGCGGGCGACATCAGTGCCGACTTCGCCCGGCTCTCAGAGATCCCGCACGTCACGGTGCCTGCGGGTTGACGGCCTGGGGTGACCGCCCCAGACTGATTTGGCGGACATATGTCCGTTGAGCGGACAATGGAGGTTCGACATGACCGTCAGCACCGCGGAGACACCCCGCGGAGGCCCACTGCACGGGTTGCTGGTGGCCGACTTCTCGCGGATCCTCGCGGGCCCCTACGCCACGATGCTGCTGGCGGACATGGGCGCGGAGGTGGTCAAGGTCGAGGGCCCGCGCGGCGACGACACGCGGACCTGGATGCCGCCGGTCCGCGGTGAGGTCTCGACCTACTACCTCGGCATCAACCGCGGGAAGCGCTCGATCGCGCTGGACCTGCGCGAGGAGGCCGACGCCGAGGTCGCCCGTGAGCTCGCGCGCCGCGCCGACGTCGTGATCGAGAACTTCAAACCGGGCGGGATGGCCAAGTACGGCCTGGACTTCGAAGCGGTCCGCGCGTCCAACCCCAGTGTCGTCTACGCCTCGATCAGCGGCTTCGGGTCCGGCGCCGGCCGCAACGTCCCTGGCTACGACCTCATGGTGCAGGCCATGTCCGGGCTGATGAGCCTCACCGGCGACGCCGACGGTCCGCCCTACCGGGCCGGGATCTCGGTGTTCGACGTGATGGCCGGCAACCACGCGACCATCGGCATCCTGGCCGCGCTCCACCACCGCGACGTCACCGGGGAGGGGCAGCACGTCGAGGTCAACCTGCTGTCCTCGGCGCTGACCGGGCTGGTCAACCACAGCTCGGCGTGGGCCGCGGGCGGCGTCGTCCCGTTCCGCATGGGCAACGCGCACCCCAGCCTGTTCCCCTACGAGCCCTTGCCCACCGCCGACAACGACCTGATCGTCACCGCGGGCAACGACGGGCAGTTCCGCAAGCTCTGCGTCGTGCTGGGGATCCCCGAGGTCGCCGACGACCCCCGCTTCGCCGGCAACGCCGACCGCACCGAACGCCGCGAGGAGCTCCGCCCCCTGCTCACCGAGCAGCTCGCGAAGCGCGGCGCGCTCGAGTGGTTCGAGCTGCTCACCGAGGCCGGCGTGCCCAGCGGCCCGATCAACACCATCGACGGCGGGTTCGCCATGGCCGAGCACTTCGAGCTCGACCCGGTGGTCGAGGTCGGCGAGGGCGACCGGGCGGTGCCCACCACGCGGCACCCCATCCGCTTCTCCGAGACCCCCGCCGTCTACAAGCTGCCACCCCCGGAGCTCGACGAGCACGGCGCCGAGCTGCGCACCTGGCTGACCACACCGCAGGAGAACGCGTGACCGACCGGCCCGTCTACGAGACCGCACTGGGCGCCTCCAGCCTGGAGCGGATCACCCTGCTCGGCAGTGACCTGGCCGATGACGTCATGGGTACCGTCGGCTTCGGGGAGCTCGCCTTCTGGCTCGCCACCCAGCGCCGGCCCACCCCCGGCGAGACCAGGGTCTTCGAGGCCGTCCTCGCCGCACTGGCCGACCACGGGTTCACCCCGACTGCGATCGCCACCCGGCTCACCTACCTCTCCGCGCCCGACTCCGTCCAGGGCGCGCTCGCCGCCGGCCTGCTCGGTGGGGGCTCACGGTTCCTCGGGGTCACCGAGGACTGTGGCCGGTTCCTGCACGACGTCCTCGTCTCCGTCGACGGCCCCCTCCCGGCCGACGACGCCGGCTGGGACGACCTCGCGCTGGCGACCGTGACCGCGCAGCGGGAAGCGACGAGGTTCGTCCCCGGCCTCGGGCACCACGTCCACAAGCAGGGCGACCCGCGCACCCCGCGGCTCTTCGCGATCGCGACCGAGGAGAACCTCTACGGCCCGCACCTGTCACTGTTCGCCGCGATCGGTCGCGTCCATCCCCAGGTGCTCGGAAAGACGTTGCCGCTCAACGGGGCCGGCGTCTGCGGCGCGGCACTCGCCGACCTCGGGCTCCCGATGGAGCTGCTGCGCGGGTTCGCGCTGCTCGCCCGCACCGCAGGCCTGATCGGGCAGCTCGCCGAGGAGCTGCGCCACCCCGTCGCCAACGACATCTTCCTGTCCGTGGACCTCAACAACCGGTCCGTCCCGCCCGACCCCTACGGAGGCAACCGTGGCTGAGCTGGTCGCGGTCATCGCATCGACGCACCACCCCTTCTACCACCGGGCGAGCACGTCCGTGGGGGAGGACCGGCCACCGTTCGCCGACGAGTGGGTGCGCAAGATCGAGTCGTTCCGCGAGACCCTCACCCGGGCCCGTCCCGACGTGCTGGTGATGGTCGGGTCCGACCACTTCCACCAGCTGTGGCTGGACAACATGCCGCAGTTCCTCGTCGGCAAGGCCCCGGTCTACGACGCCAACTGGCACAACGAGGAGCGCGAGTTCGGGCTGCCCCGGATGCGGCTGAATGGCCAGGAGGACCTGTCCGCGTACGTGCTGCGCGAGGGCCTCGACGCCGGCTTCGACCTCGCGTTCTCCAACGAGCTGCGGATCGACCACTCGATCACCTGCCCGATCATCACGCTGCGCCCCGAGGCGGACCTGCCGATCGTCCCGATCTACACCAACATCTTCGCCCCGCCGCTGCCCCAGCCGAAACGGTTCGTCCAGCTCGGCCGCACCATCCGGCAGCTCGTCGAGTCGTGGCCGTCGGACAAGCGGGTCGCGGTGATCGGCACCGGACACCTGTCGCTGGAGCTCGGCGGGCCGCGCCAGTTCGGCCCGCACGGACCCGACCCGCAGTTCGACCAGAAGGCCGTCGGCTGGATCGCGGGCGGCGACGTCGAGGAGTGCCTCGCCGAGGTCAGCCTCGACAGCCTGCACCTGCCCGGTAACGCCACGCACGGGTTCATGGACTTCATGCTCATGATGGGCGTCGCGGGGGCGGGGCAGAAGGCCGACTACGTCGACACCTACGACCTCTTCCACACCATGGAGGCCTACTTCACCTGGTACCCGAACGGCAGCCCCTCATGAGCAAGTACCTGCTGAACAAGTTCCTCTTCACGGTCGACCGCGACCCCGCGCTCGTCGAGCGGTACCGGGAGCAGCCGCGGGAGACCGTCACCTGGTGGGAGGCGACCGAGGCGAACCGCCTGCTCAACTGCATCGACGACGAGCGCTCCACCTGGCTCGCCTTCGACGCCGCCGAGCGGGAGGCCCTGGCCACCCACGACTACCCGGCGCTGTTCGACATGGGCGCGCACCCGTTCCTGACCTTGACGCTGTTCATCGCCATGTTCGAACGTGATCACGAGCCGATGGGCTTCCAGACCGAGTACGCGCGGCGCCTCGCCGACCGCACCCTGCCCTACCCGGACATCGCGACCTGACCACCACCACGGAGGATCCTGTGCCCGACATCGCGGTCAGTGACGTCGACCTGTTCGGCGACGACGCGCGCATCGACCCGTACCCGATCTACGCGGAGCTCCGCGCCCTCGGCCCGGTCGTCCACATGACCCGCCACGGCCACTACGCGCTGCCGCGCTACGCCGACGTCCGGGCCGCCCTCATGGACTGGCGGACGTTCTCGTCGGCGAAGAGTGTGTTCGTCGACCCCCAGATGAACGCCGACCTCGAGGGCATCACGCTGTGCTCCGACCCGCCCGACCACACGATGATGCGCAACGTCCTCGGCCGGCCCCTGCGCCCCGACCGGATGCGGGAGATCACGCCGACCATCGAGGCCGAGGCCGACCTGGTCGTCGACCGCATCGTCGCCGCCGGCCGGTTCGACGCCGCCACCGAGCTCGCGCAGCACCTGCCGATGGCCGTCGTGTCCGAGCTCGTCGGGCTGAACGAGGCAGACCGCGGAAAGATGCTGGAGTGGGCCGAGGCGATCTGGGACGTCCAGGGGCCCGCGAACCAGCGCTTCCGCGACGCGATGCCGCAGGTCGAGGAGTTCCTCGCGTTCGCGCAGAACGACGCCGTCCCCGGCCGCATCGACCCCGACGGCTGGGCGGCGCACCTGTACCAGGCCGCCGACCGCGGTGAGCTGCCCCGCGAGAAGTGCCCGGTGATGATGCTCGACTACATCACCCCCAGCCTCGACACCACGATCCTCGGCATCACCTCGATGATCGCGCTCTTCGCCCGCCACCCCGACCAGTGGGACCTGCTCCGCGCCGACCGCTCGCTGATCCCGCACGCCATCAACGAGGCCCTGCGCATGGAGACCTCGGTGCCCCAGTTCACCCGCGTCCTCACCGACGACCATGTGATCGACGGTGTGGCACTGGAGAAGGGCAGCCGGGTGGCACTGTTGTACGGGTCGGCCAACCGCGACGAGCGCAAGTACCCCGACCCCGATCGCTTCGACATCACCCGCAAGCCCTCGGACCACCTGGCCTTCGGCCGCGGGGAGCACGTCTGCGTCGGGATGCACCTGGCGCGGCTGGAGATGTCGGCCTTGCTCGAGCGCCTCGCGGACAAGGTGAGCCGCTTCGAGATCCTCGCCGAGCGCCCGCTGATCAACAACGGCCTGCGCGGGCTCGCGCACCTCGAGGTGCGGGTGTCGTGACCGGGCCGCACCGGCGGTCCGTTCCCGTCTTCTGATCCGGGCGACGGGCCGAGACCCGCGATCGCGCTCGCCGACGCGGACGCCCACGCTCGCCCAACAGAGGTTAAGATCACGTTTCGCACCGGCGTCGCGGCCGCACAGCACCACCGCCGCGATCCGGCCGCGGTGCTGTGCGGTCGTCGCTCGACCCACCTCCGGACACGATTCGAACGGGTCCGCTGGGTCCGCCTCGACCACACCTGGAGCACCGTGAGCCACACTCTCCATCCGACGCGCGTCACCCGTCTCCATCGCAGCGAGCTGGCCGTCCCCGGCTCGAACATGGGGTTCATCGACAAGGCCGCCGTGAGCTCGGCGGACGTCGTGTTCCTCGACCTCGAGGACGCCGTCGCGCCGCCGGAGAAGGAGCAGGCGCGCAAGAACGTCGTCGCCGCGCTCAACGACATCGACTGGGCAGCCGCGGGCAAGACCGTCTCGGTGCGCATCAACGGTCTCGACACCGCGTACATGTACCGCGACGTCATCGACATCATGGAACAGGCGGGCGACCGGCTGCACACGATCCTCGTACCCAAGGTGGGCGTCCCGGCCGACCTCTACCTGGTGGAGGCACTCGTCTCCCAGGTGGAGCAGGCCCGCGGGTTCACCACGCGGGTCGGCCTCGAGGCGCTGATCGAGACCGCGCTGGGGATGGCCAACGTCGAGGCGATCGCGGCCCACGGCGGCCGGCTGGAGGCGCTGCACTTCGGCGTCGCGGACTACGCAGCCAGCAACCGGGCCCGGACCGTCAGCATCGGCGGCCTGAACCCCGACTACCCCGGCGACCAGTGGCACTTCGCCCTGTCGCGGATGATCGTGGCGTGCCGGGCCTATGGGCTGCGCGCCGTCGACGGGCCGTTCGGCGACTTCTCCGACCCCGACGGCTACCGCGACGCCGCGCGTCGCGCCGCGGCGCTGGGCGCCGAGGGCAAGTGGGCCATCCACCCCAGCCAGATCGCGCTCGCGAACGAGGTCTTCAGCCCGCCGGCCGCCGAGGTCGACCGGGCCCGGCGCATCATCGTGGCGCTGCGCGAGGCGCAGGAGCAGGGCAGGGGCGCAGCCGCGGTCGACGGGAAGATGATCGACGCGGCGTCCGAGCGGATGGCCGCGAACCTGATCGCGCTCGACGACGCGATCCGGGCGGCGGAGTCCGGCCCGGCCGATCGGGGCTGACCATGGACGTCCACGAGTACCAGGCGAAGGAGATCCTCGCCCGCTACGGGATCCCCGTGCCGCGAGGCGGGCTGGCCTACAGCCCGGAGCAGGCGTCGTACCGGTGTACCGAGCTGGGCGGCGACGCATGGGTCGTCAAGGCCCAGGTCCACTCGGGCGGGCGCGGCGAGGCCGGCGGCGTGAAGGTGTGCCGCAGCGACCGGGAGGTGCACGACGTCGCCAACGGGCTCTTCGGCACCCGGCTGGTGACCCGGCAGGCCCCTGGCGGCAAGCCGGTCTACCGCGTCTACGTCGAGGAGGCCAGCGACATCGCGCGCGAGCTGTACCTCGCGCTCGTGCTTGACCGCGCGTCGGAGAAGATCCTGGTCGTCGCGTCGTCGGAAGGCGGCATGGAGATCGAGGAGCTGGCGGAGCGGGACCCCGACGCGGTGATCCGGTCCGTCGTCGAGCCGGCCGTCGGGCTCACCTCGTTCCAGGCCCGCGAGATCGCGTTCGCGCTGGGCCTCGAGGCCGGCCAGATCGCGCAGGCCGCCAAGCTGTTCCAGAGCGCCTACCGGGCGTTCCGGGACCTCGACGCGACCATGCTGGAGATCAACCCGCTCGTCGTGACCGGCGAGGGGGAGCTGGTGGCCGTCGACGCGAAGATGTCGTTCGACGACAACGCGCTGTTCCGGCACCCGGAGATCACCGAGCTGCGCGACCGCAGCCAGGAGGACCCCCGCGAGAGGCACGCCTCCGACCGCGGGCTGGCCTATGTGGGCCTCGACGGCGACATCGGCTGCATGATCAACGGTGCCGGCCTGGCGATGGCCACCATGGACATGATCAAGCTCGCCGGTGGTGAGCCGGCGAACTTCCTCGACATCGGTGGTGGCGCGTCGCCGGAGCGGGTGCTCAAGGCGTTCCGCGCGGTGCTCAACGACAAGGCCGTGCGGGTCATGCTGATCAACATCTTCGCCGGCATCAACCGCTGCGACTGGGTGGCCGAGGGCGTCGTGGCCGCGTTCGGGCAGATCGACGTGACCATCCCGGTCGTCGTGCGGCTCGCCGGGACCAATGTGGAGGAGGGCAAGCGCATCCTGCGGGAGTCCGGCCTGCCGATCATCACCGCCGACAACCTCGCCGAGGCCGCCCAGGAGGCCGTCACCGCGGCTCGGGCCGCCGTCCCGGCCTGATCCCGAGGAGCACCAGCATGGCCATCCTGCTCACCGAGCACACCCCTGTCCTGGTACAGGGGATCACCGGCCGCATCGGCCGCTTCCACGCCCAGGAGATGATCGAGTACGGGACGAACGTCGTCGGCGGCGTGACCCCCGGCCGCGGCGGCAGCAGCGAGCTGGACCGGCCGGTGTTCAACACGGTCAAGGACGCGGTCCGGGCGACCGGTGCGGAGGCCTCGATCGTCTTCGTTCCCCCGCCCTTCGCGGCCGACGCGATCATGGAGGCGGCCGACGCCGGCATCCGGTACTGCGTCTGCATCACCGACGGCATCCCGACCCAGGACATGCTGCGCGTCAAGCGCTACATGTGGCGCTACCGCGCGGCCGACCGCATGGTGCTCACCGGACCCAACTGCGCGGGGACGATCTCGCCCGGGAAGGCGATGCTGGGGATCATGCCCGGGCACATCTACACGCCCGGCCGCGTCGGCATCATCGGCCGCTCCGGCACCCTCGGCTACGAGGCCGCCTCCCAGCTCAGTGCGCTGGGCATCGGGGTCTCCACGTCGGTCGGAATCGGCGGTGACCCCATCAACGGCTCATCGTTCCGCGACCACCTCGCGCGGTTCGAGGACGACGAGGACACCGACGCCGTCATCATGATCGGCGAGATCGGCGGCCCGCAGGAGGCCGACGGTGCGGCGTTCTTCCAGCAGCGGATGAGCAAGCCGGTCGTCGCCTACATCGCGGGCATCTCGGCGCCCAAGGGCCGCAAGATGGGCCACGCGGGCGCGATCGTGTCGGGCGTGGGCGAGTCGGCGCAGGAGAAGGTGGAGATCCTCCGGGCCGCGGGCGTGCGGGTGGCGCCGGACCCGTCGAGCATGGGCGCGACGATCGTGGCGGTGCTCGGTGAGCGCGGCCTGATCCCGGCCGCGGCCGACGCCTCGTGACCGGCCCGTCGACCGTCACCCGGCACCGGCCGCAGGAGCTCGAGGGGTGAGCTGGGTGCCGGGTCACCCCGGCCCGTCTCGACGAGTCCGGTCCTCCGCTCGGCGAGACGGGCTCGCTGCCGCCCTGGGCGAGGCGGACGCCGTCCTGCCCGACGGAGGTCCACCCGCCGCGTCACAGACGGTTGCGCGACACAGCTGGGAATGGTGCACTGATCTGGTGAGTGCTGCGGGCCAGTGGGGGCAGGAAGCGTTCTGCGTCTGCCTGCTGGCGACCGATCAGCTCTCCGTCGACGACCGGCTGTGTCGCCCGGGCTTCTAGCGCGCCCGGACGTCCCCCGTCGCCGCGAGGACGTCCCCATTCGGGTCAGCGCTGTGAGCGCCCGCTTGCCCGCACAGTTGTGAGGACATCCACGCATGAACACAACGTCGACCCCGACCGCCGCCGCGGCGGCGAGGTCCACCGTCACCGTTCCCGCCGCCGCACCTGTCGCCGCCGATCAGCCACCACGCGATGTCCCGTCATCGGGTAGATCTTCGCGGCTGCGGGAGCTGAAGTCCCGCATCGGAGCGGCTGCCCGCGCGGCCCACACGGCGACAGTGCCCTTCTGACGCCGCTCGGCCGACCCGTCCGAGATCGGTCAGCCGGTCGCCAGACCGGAGGCCACAGCGCTGGAGTAGTCGTCGTCGACCAGTACGACCGTACGACCCGCGCGTGCGAGGAGGCTGGCGCCGATGCCGGCGCGGAAGCCTGCTGCGCAGTGCACCCACAGTTCGCCGTCGGGCACCTCGGCCAGGCGCTCGAGCAGCTCGTTGATCGGGATGTGCGCGGAACCGGGGATGGACCCGTTCGCTCTTCGTCGTGGCGGCGCACGTCGAGGATCACCGGGTCGTCGCCGCGGTCGCGGGCCTCGGCGATCGCTGCGAACGTCGACTTCGGGTAGCTGCGCAGCTCGTCGGGCTCGGCGAGCTCGTCGGGTTTGCCCAGCGCGGACCCGGCGGGTCGGTCGATGCCGATCCGCACGAGTTGACGCTGGGCATCGGTGACCTGGCTGGCGGTCTCGCCGACCAGCGTCAACGGCGTGCCCCACGGGATCAGCCAGCCCAGATAGGTCGCGAACTGGGGCCCCAGGGCGATGCCGATGGTGCCGTGGACGTGTTCGGTGGCGTACGCGGTGCGATCACGCAGGTCGACCACCCATTCACCGGCTTTGATCCGCCGGCGGAGCTGCTCCGCGTCGACCCGCTCGGGTGCGGAGAGGTCTGCCGCGCCGGGCCCCTGCCGGTTGCGCGCCCCCATGTGGGCGTAATAGCTCGGGTAGGCTGTGAGGCCCGTGATGAGTCGCTCGACGAACGCGTCTTCGTCTGGTTCGAGCAGGGCATCGTTGCGAGACCGTTCAGTGCCGATGGTGCTGTGGTCCCCGGTGCTCGCGGGCCCGGTCGAGCAGAAGCTTCCGAACCCGTGCGTCGGGAACACGACTGTGTCGTCGTCGAGGATCTCGGCCAGCTTGCGTGCGGAGTGATACTGCGCGCGAGTGAGTTCATCGGTCCGTGCAGGGTCGACGAGATCAGTACGTCCGACACTCCCGAACAGCAACGACCCGCCGGTGAAGACTGCCGGGGGCCCTTCGCCGTCACCGACGACATAGGCGAGATGGGTGTCGGTGTGGCCCGGTGTCGCCACCACCCGCACGGTCAGTGAACCGACGGTGCGCTCGTCGCCGTCGGTCACGGCGTCGCGCGCGAACTCGACATGATCGGCGGCAGCGACCACGTAGCCCGCCCCGGTGCGGCGGGCCAGCTCGAATCCGCCGGTCACGTAGTCGTTGTGAATGTGGGTCTCGACGACGAGGCCGACCCGAACTCCGAGGTCGTCGAGGATCTTCTCGACCCGGTCCAGATCGCGCTGCGGATCAACGACCACCGCGACCTTGCCGTCGTGAGCGACGTAGCTGCGATCGCCCAACTCGCTGGTCTCGATCACTTCGACGGTCAGACCCACGGGACCCTCCCTTGCTGGTGACTGTCAATGACCGTACATTAATGCCAGTTGTCCCGAACAGTGGGAGTTGAGTGGTCGATGAGCGCCCAGCGCCTGGACCGTCGCAGCGACGGGTCCTGGGTCCAGGGCCCGGGCGATCTGCGGCGGTTGGCCGAGCGGGTACCCACTACCGGCGAGACCGAGCAGTCCTTCGGCGCCTTCTGCGTGCTCTCGACCGTCCTGCTCGCCGACGCAGGAATCGGCGTCCGCAACCTCGCCGGCGGCGTGAAGGCCTGGGCCGGAAGTGGTCGGACCGTCGCCCGTGATGGCGGCACCCCGGGTGCGGTCCCCTGATGCTCGCCCTCGCGGCTGCCCTCGGGCTGATCATGGGGGTCGTCATCGGCGGCCTCGGCGGCGGCGGTGGCGTCCTCACGGTGCCGGCCCTCGTCTATGTACTCGGCCAGGGCGCCCAGGCCGCCACGACGAGCAGTGTCATCATCGTCGGCATCACCGCCTCCGTCGGGGCAGTCGCGAGAATCCGAGGGGGCGGAGTCGACTGGCGCAACGGCGTCGCGCTCGGGGTCGTCGGGATTCCAGCCGCCTATCTCGGGACCGTGCTGAACCGAGACGTCAGTCAACCTGTGCTGCTCCTCGCCTTCGCCGGTCTCACCATCGTCGCTGCCGCCGCGATGCTCCTGAACTCACGCAACGACGGCGAGCGTTCCGACACCGAGGAACCCGACCGGCCCGAGCCCGACGCCCCATCCGGTAGCGGAAGTACAGCCGTCGACACCCGCACTGCGTCCGCCCGCTCCGAACTCGTCGTCACGGCGCTCAAGGTCGTTGCCTGTGGCGCCGTGGTCGGGTTCCTCACCGGGTTCCTCGGCGTCGGTGGCGGATTCCTCGTCGTTCCGGCGCTGGTCATCGTCCTGCGTATGTCGATGGCCCTCGCCGTCGGCACCTCGCTCCTGGTCATCGTGCTGAACTCGATCTCGTCGGTGGTCTCCCGATTCGGGGACATGCACCTCGACTGGCGCATCATCGCGCCCTTCGTCATCGCTGCAGTCATCGGCACCGTGGTCGGGAAGAGGGTCGCGGACAAGTTCTCCGGGCTCGCCCTCACCCGCGCTTTCGCCGTCCTCCTGGTCGCGGTCGGCGCCTTCGTCGCAGTCGAGAGCTTCGTCTCCCTCTGAGGATCGAGCACCGGCGCCTGATCCTGCAGCACAGGCGGCCGAGCCACCTTCACCAGGCCTCCGGCCTGCCGGATGCAACGTAGCTGAAAGGCCTCACGCGGCCGCGAACCTGCCTGCGCGAACCAATTGCTGCATGCAGTCATGTCCCTGTGCAACAAAATCCGGGAGTGGCTGCCGACGTGCTGGTGGACGCGGTGATGACGGCCAGCCGTGTGCTGGTGGCGGTCGCGGCGCGGTCGCTGGCAGCGGTGGACGAGGACGTGACGATCCCGCAGTACCGCGCACTGGTGGTGCTGGCGCAGCGTGGGCCGCAGCGGCCGGCCGACCTGGCTGACGCGCTGTCGGTCAACCGCTCGACCGCGACGCGGATGTGTGACCGGCTGGTGGTGCACGGTCTGGTGGAGCGCGCGCGGTCGTCGCCGGACCGTCGCGAGGTGAGCGTCATGCTCACCAGTCGGGGACGGGACCTCGTGGACGAGGTGACGCGTCGGCGGCGCGCAGAACTGGGCACCCTGGTCTCCTCGATGCCCGTCGAAGATCGTGACGGGCTGGTCCGCGCGTTGCGGGCCTTCACCGACGCCGCCGGGGAACCTGGTGAGCCCGACTGGACCACGAGCCTGTGAGCACTGCGGTGAGGGCTCGGAGTTGGCGGTTGAGGTCGGCGGGGCGGTGGGCGCACGGGTGGTTGACCGGGAGCCGGCCGGGTCTCGTCGGGCTCGCGCTGATCATCGGCGTCGGCGCCGGGCTCGGTGCGGTCGCGTTCCGGTTCCTGATCCTCGGCATCACCGAGCTGGTCACGGGCCGGCAGGACTTCAGCGATGCCGGCCGGGCCCCGAGCCTGCACCTCCCGGCGCTGGGGCCGTGGTTCCTGCTGATCACCCCGATCGTCGGCGGAGCGTTGTACGGCCCGCTGATGTACAGGTTCGCGCCGGAGGCGCGCGGGCACGGGGTGCCGGAGGTGATGCTTGCGGTCGCCCGCAACGGTGGACGCATCCCGGTCCGGGTGGCGGTGGTGAAGTCGCTGGCCTCGGCGTTGTGCATCGGCACCGGCGGGTCGGTGGGTCGTGAAGGTCCGATCGTGCAGATCGGGTCGGCGCTCGGGTCGTCGATCGGGCAGTGGTTGCGCGTCCCGGACCACCGGCTGCGGCTGATGGTCGCGTGTGGTGCGGCGGGTGGCATCTCGGCGACGTTCAACGCACCGATCGCCGGGGTGTTCTTCGCCCTCGAGATCATCCTGCGGCGGTTCACCGCCGAGTCGTTCGGGATCGTCGTGATCTCCTCGGTGACGGCCGACGCCGTCGCGCACGTCGTCGTGGGGGACGACCACATCCTGCGGCTGCCTGCGTACGCGCTCGGGTCGGCCGCCGAGTTCCCGCTGTACGCGGTGCTGGGGCTGGCCGCGGGAGTCACCGTGCTGCGGCGCGGGATCGACATCGACGCCGACGGCCGGGGCGACGACAGCGGGCTGTTGCGCCGGTTGACGGTGGCCGACGCGATGCGGCCCGCGCCGGATCCCGTGCTCGCCGACTCGGGGCTGGCCGAGCTCGCCGTGCGGTTGGGTTCGGGTCGCTACGGCGCCGTGCCGGTCGTCGACGCCGACGGAGCCCGGGTCGGGGCGGCTGTCGCCGAGGACCTGGTCGATGACGTGGGGGAGCGTCGCGACGAGCCGCGGGCCGGCGACATGGCCCGCAGGCTCCCGGAGCTGGACCCAGGAACGTCGCTGCACGACGCCCTACAGCTCCTGGCCGACCATGACGTGACCGGGTTGCCGGTGGTGTCGAGCCCCGGAGGAGCACCGGTCGGCTGGATCGACCACCGTGACGTGCTCACGACCTATCGCCTCGCGCCACCGGCGGGCGAACCCCCGCCGCGAGCTGACGATCTGCTGACGATGTCGCCGCAAGGACCGGGGTGGTGCTGCCCCGGTGGCGCGGGCAGGCTTCGATCGTGGCATGGCCCGAGAGGACCCAGACGTGACCGAGCCGGTGCAACGCATCGTCGACGGGGACCGGACGAGCGTGCTGCTCGTCGATGACGACACGCGTATCCGGCAGGCCCTCGGGCTCGCCCTCGACGACGAGGGCTTCGCCGTGGAAGCTGCTGCGTCCGGCGAGCAGGCCCTGGCGTACCTGCGTGAGGGCACCGCCGATGTGGTCCTCCTGGATCTGATGCTGCCCGGGATCGATGGCCTCGCCGTGTGCCGGACCCTGCGCGCGGGGGGCGACCTCCCGATCATCATCGTGTCCGCGCGCTCCGACTCGAGCGACGTCATCGAGGGTCTCGAGGCCGGCGCGGACGACTACGTCACCAAGCCGCTCGACGCCGGCGAGCTCGCCGCCCGGATCCGGGCACTGCTACGGCGCCGCCGGCCGGCCTCGGGCGAGGTGCACCGGCGATTCGTGCTGGGAGACGTCGAGGTCCTGCCGGAGGAAGGCGTGGTCCGCAAGTCCGGCGCGGAGGTGCACCTGACACGGACGGAGTTCCGGCTCTTCGTCGAGCTGATCTCCGCAGCCGGCCGGGTGGTGACGCGCGAAGCGCTGCTGCAGCGGGTCTGGGGGTACGACTACCTCGGTGACACGCGCCTGCTCGACGTGCATGTCCGGCGGCTGCGACGCAAGGTCGAGACCGATCCGGACGATCCCGTGCTCGTGCTGACCGTTCGGGGCGCCGGCTACAAGGTCACTCCCGGATGAGGACCTTCTCGGAACGGCTGCACGCCGTGTGGTCAAGACTGACGCTGCGCCGGCGGGTCGCGTTGGCGTTCGCGCTGGTCTCGGTGATCGTGACGGGGCTGCTGGCGACGGTGACCTGGAACCTTGCGTCGAACTATCTCGTCGCGCAGCGGGAGCAGAGCGCCACCCGGCAGGCCTCGGTCAACGCGCTGCTGGTGGGGGAGGCGCTCCGATCCGGCACCACGACCTCGCTCGACGATCTGCTCACCGGCCTCGCGGGAGGCCCCGACACGACCATCGCGCTGCGACGGGCCGGAACGTGGACGACGAGCGGGCGCCAGGTGGACCTCGACGCGCTGCCGGCACAGCTACGCAACCTCGCCCGCGACGGCGTTCCTGCGCGTCAGCGGACGGTGACCGGTGGCATCCCGGTCGTCGTGGTAGCCCTTCCGTTGAGCGACGGTCGGGCCGTCTACGTCGAGCTCTTCCCGCTGCTGGAACTCGACCGCACACTGCGGTTCCTGAGCGCCGTCCTGCTCGCCGGTGTCGCGGTGAGTGCGGTGCTCGGGTTCGGTCTGGGTGGTTGGGCAGGACGGCGGGCGCTGAGGCCCTTGAGCGAGCTCACCGCGGCCGCCGCCCGGGTCGCCGCGGGTGATCTGCGTGCCCGTCTCCCGCTGGGAGGCGACGCCGAGCTCGCACCGCTGGCGGCGACGTTCAACGACACGGTCGATGCGCTCGAGCGTCGGGTACAGCGTGACGTGCGGTTCGCGGGCGATGTGAGTCACGAGCTCCGATCACCGCTCACGACGATGATCAATGCGGTCGCCGTGCTGCGACGCCGTAGTGCCGACATGCCGCCGACGGCTGCGCAGGCCGTCGCGTTGCTCGACGGGGACGTGCGCCGCTTCCGGCGGATGGTGACCGACCTGCTCGAGATCTCACGGGGCGACGCGGCCATCGACGGTCACGATCTCGAACCCTGCAACGTCCACGACGTCGTCGCGCACTCCGTCGCCGAGCGGGGAATCCACCCGAAGGCCGAGGTGCTCGGCTGTCCGCGGCTGGTGCTGGCAGATCGCCGCCGGCTGGATCGCGTCGTGGGCAACCTGCTCGACAACGCCCGCAACCACGGGGGAGGGGTGACCAGGGTCGCCGTGGTCGGCCGGGACCGCTGGGTCCGCGTCGAGGTCGAGGACGCCGGCCCAGGAGTGCCGCTCCTGCAGCGGGAGCGGATCTTCGAGCGCTTCACCAGGGGTGACATGGCCGGCCGCCGCGACGAGGAAAGCGGTACCGGCCTCGGCCTCGCCCTGGTCGCGCAGCACGTCGAGCTCCACCACGGCCGGGTGTGGGTCGAGGACCGGCCCGGGGGTGGGGCGAGGTTCGTCGTCGAGCTGCCGGGGATCGACCCATGAGCGCCGTTCGGCACGGCCGTGCCCGTCATGTCCTCGCCGTGCTGGCGCTCGGCGGTGTCCTCGTGGCGACGTCGGGCTGCGGTGTCACCGTGCAGCGAGAGCCCGAGCGGCTCGACATGTCGGTCCTGGCCCCGGCCCCGACCCCGACGGTCACCGTCGTCCCGGAGTCACCGGATGTGCCGACGGTCGACGAACCGGCGCCGACTCCGACACTCGCGACGGCGCCGCTCCCGTCGTCGACGACATCCGTGGCGGCGCCCGGAGGCTGAGTCAGCTTCGGTGCACCACGGTGCGGACGGACTCGGCGATCGTCGCGAGTCCTTCGTCGAGCTCGGCGTCGCTGACCGTCAGCGGCGGCAGCACCTTCATGACCTCGCTGTCCGGGCCGGCGGTCTCCATCAGCAGACCACGCTCGAACGCCGCGGCACAGACCTTGGCGGCCTGCTCGGGCTGCTCGAACTGCAGGCCCCGCGCGAGACCACGACCCTTGACCGTGATCCCGGCCTCGCAGTCGTCGGCCGCGATCCGGTGGAAAGCGGCGTCGACGGCGGTGTGAGTGCTCGGACTGCCTGACGACTGTCTGACGATGGCCGCCGGGTCCTGTACCCCGCCCGGTCGGTGGGGTAGACCGGACAGAGGTGGTCGGCGGGGCCGAGAGCGTGTCTCGGAGGGTGTCCCGGCGGTCGTCGGTCCGTCAGCCTGCGGCGACTGGGGAGCTCGCCCGGGGCAGCCCGAATGGCGTCGTCCCACAACGACGCCTCGCGCAGGGCCGGGCGACCGCCCCGCGGGCCTCGCCGACCACCACCTTCCCCGTCGACCCCGCGCTCCGAGACAGCAGCAAGTCGCCTATCGATCACCGATACCCGAGGAGCCGTATGCCGATCGACGCCGACTTCTCCGCGACTGTTCGTGGACATGTCACCGCCGATCTTGCCCGGGAGTTTGGGGACGTCCTCTCCGAACATCGCGTGCGCGCGGAAGTGCTCGCTGCGACGCAGGACCTTGATGGTCAGATCGTCCCGGAAGCGCTCGGCGAGATGGCACATCGGCTGGCCCACTATCGACTGGCTGTACTCGCCGGCGTCGAGGTGTGAGCCGGTGGCCGGGTCGAGCACGAGTGCGGCGTCCGCGCCGGCATCCCGGGCGGCGGAGGTGATCTCCCGTGACACCCGGCGCAAGCAGGGCGCCACGCACAATTTCTTCGTCACCGCAATGGGGATCGTGCCGGTCCCGGCAGGCCGACAGCTGCGTGCGGCGACGGCTCCGGACGGCGGCGGAATCGCAGTCGCGCAGCACGAACGCCAGCTCCTCCGGGGTCAGCATCACGTTGACCGGGTCGATGACCGCGCCCGCCTTTAACGCCCCGTGGTAGGCGACGACCCACTCCCACCGGTTCTGCGCGTAGAGCGACACCGGCCGGCCCGGCCCGATGCCGCGGCCCGCGGGCCAGGCCGCGACGCGGTCGCTCAGTGCGTCCAGCTCACCGAACCCGAGGGTGCGGGTGGCCGTCACCAACGCCGTCTTGTCGCCGTACCGCGCCGCGCAGGCACGCAGGACCTCGCCCGGACCGTTCACTCGTCCTCTCCGTCGAAGTCGGGCAGAGCCGAGCTCGCGGCAAGCAGACCGCGCGGGGGCGGGCCGACGGCACACCCGACGGGCGGGGCCGGGGCGAACCCGTTCTGGGATGGGGTAGACCGCCGGCATCTCGAGATCGAGGCGCCTGTCCGTCGCGGGTAGCGCAAGCCGGTGTCGACGGAACCACATGTGGGGCCATGGGGCTGGGTGGGACCACGACGACGTAGAAGCTGGAGTCAGGTTCTGAGGACGAGTGGACGATCTTCCGTATGTAGCTGGTCGGAATCGGGGCGGTGTGTGCGGCGATGACCTGAGCCATGCGGGTTGCCCCGGCGCCGGCCACCTCGACACCGGGTGCGGCGGTGACGCGGCCTTGTGCGTCTTCCTCGAGGCCGATGACGAGTGCTCCGCGGCCGGTGTCGACCAGCGCGGCGACGTCCCCGGCCAGATCGCGCTTCGCACCGTCTCCCGTTCCGTAGGCCGCGACTTGTGAAGTCGGCCCAACAGGGTCGATCTAGTCGGCTCTACAGCAGGGGGCATCGCAGTCCGCGGCCCTTGACAACCCCATGTCAAGCCGAGGGTGGGTCGTCCCGGCGCGAGGCTGGGCACCCGTCCTCGGCGGTGTCCAGACCGAGCCCTGCGGGTGCCCTTCGGCCACCGCCTGCGGGCGGCGGTGGGGTAGCGGCTATCGGGGCGACGTCAGCCCTGGTCAGCAGAAGGGTGTCGCGCAGTGTTGCGGGTGGCGACATCTTCGAGGAGATCCGCGGCGCGAGTGGTGGCGTCGAGCTGCCGGATTTCCTCGCCTAGTGTCGCGGCCGCGTGCCGATGGGGACCGTCGGTGAGCATGCGTTCCACCACACGTCGCAGGTCCGCAGGGGCGACCTTCTTGGTGACCACCTGGGCGGCCCCGGCGTTGGCCACAGCCCGACCGACCATCGGCTGGTCGAGCAGTGGATGCATCGGCATGACAACGAGGGGTAGGTCGTGGGCCAGGGCGCGCATCGTCGTGGCGTGCCCGCCGTGCCCGACCACCAGCGAGACCTGTGGCATGAGGGTGTCGTGGGAGACGAATCGGTGCACCTCGTGGTTCGGCGCGGTGCGCAGTGACGCCGGGTCGATGACCGGTCCGGTCGTCACGATGACGCGGGCGTCCAGGTTGGCGGTCGCGTCGAGCATCCTTTGCAGTGCCGGCTGCATCCCCGGGTAGTGGAACGTGCTCAGGCTCACCAGGACCGCTGGGTCGTGGCTGTCGAGAGCGTGCCGAGGCGGCAAGTTGAGCAATGGGCCCACGAAGCGGACATTCGTCGGGGTCGGGCCGGCTGCAGCGGGATCGAGCGAGGCAGGGGCGCCGACGAGACAATGCGCGGCGCGGCTCCAGGTCGCGACGGGGCGCAGTCCCTTCAGGCGCGCGACGGTTCCGACGGGGCCCCGCAGCCAGCCTCGCCGCAGATAGGCGTCGAAGAGGTGTTCGAGCGAGACGTAGGGCTGCCCGGCGTCGGCGCACGCACGTTGGACGGGAACGAGCAGACAGTCCGCCAGCACCACGTCGACGGGTCGGGTCGCGAGCTCGGCCAGTACAGCCCGGCCCAACCTCGTGTCGGTCATCATCGACACCAGCCGCGGGACGCTGTTGGGTGTGGTGCCGTCGAAGGGCCGCACCCCCTGGTAGGGGGCGAAGGCGAAACCGGCGGCGGTGAAAGCCACTTGCTGGGATTCGTGGCCCAGGAATCGGACGGTGTGCCCACGGCGTCGCAGTTCAGCCGCGACCACCATCGCCGGCGCCACGTTGCCCCCACCGTGCCAGGTGGCGATCAGGAACTCAGACATCGGACTTCCCTTCCGATACCGTCCCGAGTCCGGCGAGGACGCTCCTCACCAGACGTTCCGTGCGGCGCGTGGTCTGCGCCCGGCTCAGGCCGCGGTCGAGGCGCAGCAGCTTCCAGGTGTAGACATCGCACGCCACCACCAGCAGATCCACGGCCTGCTCCCGCTCGCTGCGAGTTCGGGGCAGGAAGGGCGCGAAAACCTGCTCGACCCAAGAACGGTGCAACGCTCGACCCTGCGTGGTGATGCGGGCGGCGAACGGCTCGCGTTCTTCCTGGGCGAGGAACAACACGGCGGCGCGGCCGCGACGCTCGTAATGCTCGGCGAGCACCCGCACCGCGGCCGCCACGTCACCCACGGGGGCGCGACGTTCCTCGATGACCTGCTCACGGCCATGCTGGTGGGCCTGCTCGAACAGGCCGGCGCGTGAGCCGAACCGCCGCAGGACGGTCTGGACGCTCACGCCGGCCCGTTCGGCGACGTCGTCGAGCGCGATGTCGCTGAGCATCCGCTCACCGGCCAGCGTCACCACGGCGTCGAGGATCGCCAGCCGGGTCGCTTCGGCGGCCTCGGCCCGTGCGCCCATCGTGTAAGCACGTGCGATTTTCATGGTACTCATAGTTAACGCCAAAATGGAATTTCGTGTCAACAGTCGTTTACGCGAATGTCGACGACGTGGCCTCCGGCCGACCCTGGGGAAGCCTTTCAATGGGGGGTGGGTCGTTCCCGGCGCGGGCGTGTGCCGCCGTCCTCGGCGGGGTCAAGGCCGGGGCCCTGCGGGTGGCCTTCGGGCCAGCCTGGACACCGCCTGTGGGCGGCTGGTGCCGGCCGCTATCAGGAACGACGCGAGGGCTGGTCAGGACGCCATGTGGGTGGGTCCGGGGTTGTCGGTACGGGGGTGGCGGTTGGCGACCGCGGCGAGGTGGCGGGCCGGGTCGTAGGGGGCTGCGGTCTTGCCGGCATCGCCACATGATGCGGAGCCAGGCGGGGGCGAGGATCCGCACCGCGTGGGCGTGGTTGTGCCCGCGGGTTCAGGCTCGGGCGTAGACCTGCTGGGCCCAGAGGTCGGCCTGGCGGCTGGGGTCGGCGAAGCCGGTCAGGCCCTGGCGTAGGCGGTAGTTGCAGCCGCGGCGGAACACGACGTAGGCCCGCGCGGGTGCGTCCCGTGCACAGCTCGCGGCAGGCCTGGAGCCGGGCGTAGAAGCTCGAGCATCTCGGCGTCGAGCTGTGCGGCCTGCATCCTGCCGGGCACAGGGGACACGTAGAGGTGGACGAGGTCGTCGTACTGCTCTCGGGTCGTCGGCACCAGCTTGGCGACTTCGAGCCACTTCTCGATCGCCTGGTTCACGGTGATCGCAGACTTCGGGTGCCGGTTCTCGTCGACCTCGTGCTGAACCCACGTCAGAACGCGTTCCCCGTCGGAAGCGGTCGCAACGGTCTCGACGAGGTAGCGGCCCTTGCGGGTAAGCGGGTCTGTCCCTGCGTACACCTTGGCGCGAAAGCTGCCTGAGGCAGCTGCTCGATGCGCCCGCGAGGTCTGCTGCGTCGCGCCATGACGATGATCTTACGACGGGGGTGACTCCGCAAATGATTCCACGATCAGCGACAAGTCGCCTCTGTTCCAGAGAATCCGCTGGTCAAACCCAGTGCCCCCGGCAGGATTCGAACCTGCGACACCCGCTTTAGGAGAGCGGTGCTCTATCCCCTGAGCTACGAGGGCCTGCGAGGAGCCTACCTGGGGCTCCCCGTCCCGTCGTCGTCGCCGTCAGCGTCGTGGGGCACATCTGGGGCACATGCCGCGGAGTCCATGCGATCGGCCAGGTCGTCGAGCCGGTCAGGGAACAGGTGGCCGTAGAGGTCCAGCGTCATCGTGGCCGTCTTGTGCCCCAGCATCATCTGCACCACCTTCACGTCCGCCCCGGATGCGATCGCCAACGACGCCGCAGTGTGCCTCAGCTCGTGCGGGTGCAGCCCGGTGGGGCCCACACGCGAGACGGCTGCGTCGAAGACGCCACGCCGAAAGTTGCGGACCCGCAGCACGCCGCCGCGAGGTGCGGGGAACACGAGCGCGTCGGCGTCCTGGTCCTCGACGGCCGGCGCGATCGCCTGCGCGACGAACCGCGGGAGGAGCACCGTCCGCCGGGCGTGGGTCTTGGGCGAGCCCCATACGAGGTGCCCGTTCACCTCGGTCACGGAGGCGACCACCTGGACGCGACGTCGGTTGAGGTCGACCGAGCCGACGCGGAGCGCGGCAGCCTCACCCCAGCGCAGGCCTGTGTAGGAGAGGAAGCGGACGAGCGGGCTGTAGTCGCCGCACTCCTTCGCGAGCATCGCGACCTCGGAGTGATCGAGGTACCGGTGCGCATGCAGAGGGGGCCGGGGGAGCGGAACACCCACGGCGGGGTTCCGGGCGAGCCGACCGTCCTTGACGGCCCAGTCGAGCAGCTGCCGCAGGACGCCGTGAATCTTCGCGACCGACCGCGGCGACGAGCCCTCCCGACCTAGTTGTGTCACCCAGGTCTGCACGTCGGCATAGGTGACCGCCGCGAGCGGCGTGCGACCCCACCGCGGGATGACGTGGTTCTCGACGACGCCCCGCGTCCGCTCCCGGGTGGACTCCTTGAGGTGTCCCTGGGCGTCGAGCCAGCGGCGGGCCCATTCCTCGCCGAGCACCTTCCCGGCGTCCGGCGCGATGTAGGAGCCCGTGCGCAGGTCCTGGCGCACCGAACCGGCGAAGTCCTCGGCGTCGGCCTTGAGCCGGAACGACTTCTTGCGCTGGGCGCCGCCCGGGTCACGCCATCGGACGACCCACCGCGAGCCTTTGCCGTAGCGGTCGGTCCGGACCTGCTTGCCGTTCGCGCCCTTCCGGTACCAACGGTCGTCGATGTCGGCCATCAGGCTGCCCCGCTCCGGTCCGCAGTGCCGTCGAGCCAGGCGTGGAAGCGCTTGCGCGGCACGAGCCAGCGCCGACCGATGCGCGTCGCCGGAATCTCGCCGCTGCGGACGGACTCGTAGGCCACCCCACGCGCGATGCCGAGCAGCGCGGCAACCTCGTCGACTGTGTAGGTGAGCAGGGGCGTGGTCTCGTTGCGCTTCACGTCGTCCTCCTGGTGGTGCGCTGCTCTCGGATGCGTTCGGCGTGGGCTATCGCGAGTTCGCGGTCGGTCTCGTCGCGGTGACCGATTCCGACGAGATGCCAGTTGTTGACGACGATCACCGGGTCGGCGGCGGGGTCGTGGCCGAGCTCGTCGAGCTGCTCGGCGAGGCGCCAGATGCGCTGGTCGTGGTGGATCGCGCGGAAGGTCGTGGAGTAGCGGCGGGACTTGGTGAGGAAGTGCCCGCGGAACCCGAGCATGTGCGCCCACTTCCGCAGGTTCAGCTCCGCGTAGTCGTCGAGGCCCCCGAGGTGCCAGGCGGTTTCGATGATGCGGCGGTGGTGGGGGTGCAGGCGGAGGTGGTCGAGGTGGGCCAGGGATCGGATGGGGCGGTCGGGGTGCTGATCGGTCTTGCCGGTGCCCTTGGTGGCGTACTTGGCGATGTAGCCGGCCAACCGCTGGTCGGTGATCTCACCGCGCTCGTCGGTGACCTCAGCGGCAGTGGTGGCGCTGATGCGGCGGACGTCGACCTGCGCCCCCCAGGTCAGGGCGAGCGGTTCGGCGTCGGGTCGGGCGACCTCGAGCAGGACCGACCGGGCAGCCTGACGCGCCGCGTCGATAAGCAGTTCGTGGGTGGCGCCCGAGGGTGGCGGGTCGGTGGGTCCGTTGGGGCCGTCGAGGCGGATCGCGGCGTGGAAATGGACGAGTCCGCGACGCTGGTACTCGGCGACCTTGGCGTAGGAGAGCCGGGCACGGCTGGCGAACTCCCGGGCGGAGAGCCCGAGCCCGGCGGCCAAGGTCCTGCGCAGGGTGATGGTGAAGCGGTGCCAGAGCTTGCCTGCGTGGGCCTGCCAGAGCACCGACCCGGTGTAGTCGTAGGTGTCAGGGTCGAGCGGTGTTCCGACGTGGGGGTCGCCGTCGCGGTGGTGGGTGCCGCAGGGGCAGGGGATGACCCGTCCTCGGGTCGAGAGCCGTCGGGAGTGGACCGGGCCGAACGAGGGCGCGGTGAGGGTGAGGAACAGGCGGGGCCGCTGTGTGACGGTGGTGGGGACGCCTTTGTCGCCGCCTGCGAGTCCGGCGCGGATGAGGTGGAAGGCGTTGGCGGCGTAGCGGTCCGAGCAGGCGGGGCAGACGGTTTCGCGGCGGTTCCCGCACGGTGCCCAGACCTCGCCGGTGCGCTCGGCGAGGACGCGGCCGGATGTGGTGGAGATGGTGGAGGAGCCGCGCAGGCGGACGGGTTGGGCGCATCCGCCGGTGGCTTCGACGTGGGCGCGCCAGGTCGGGTAGTCGAACGAGCGGAGTCGGGTGGTCAGATCGAGATCGGTCATGCGTAGACCTCGCGTTCGTGTTCGATCTCGACGGGGTCGGCGCGGAAGCCGTGGTGACGGGCGAGGCGTTCGGCGCCCGCGCGGTAGGAACGGGCGCGGCCGATGACCTCGCCGCTCTCGGTCTCGACGAGGTAGGCGCCGTCCTCGCGGACGATCGAGCCGGAGAAGTCGGCGGCGCCGCAGGTGACCAGGCCCATCCCGGGGCGCACGACGTCGACGTGGACGAGGACCCGGCCACCCGGCGTGGGACCGGCGGCGGCGGCGGTTGCGGTGGCAGGGACGTCGACGAGGGTGGCGGGTTCGGGTTCGGGGCGGCCGTCGAGCTGGACCGGGACGCGGGCGCCGGGGATGAGCCGACCGGCCGCGAGCAGGTGGTGGACGGTGGCGGCTTCGTCGGGTCGGGC
>NZ_BEGX01000128.1:0-111938 GCF_002583555.1 Pseudonocardia sp. N23 | reverse complement strand
GGCGAACTCGGCGGCGCGGGTGCCGATCGCGCGGGTGTGGACCTTCTCGGCGATGCCGACCAGGACGTAGCCGGGGTCGCGGGCGTCGCGCAGGACGCGGTCGGTCAGGTCGTCGTCGAAGAGGAGGGCTTGGCCGGCGGATTCGGGGTGTCGGGTCATCGCTGCCACCACCACGAGCTACGGGCCGCGTAGGTCCACTCAGCGGCCAAGGCTCGCACCGCCCACACCTCGATCACTGCGGCGGTGATGAGGATCAGCGGGAACCAGCCCGAGCCGGTCGGCAGCAGCCACCACGCGGCGCCGACCGCGACAGCCAGGACCAGGGTGAGCTTGAGCCAGACCGCGAGTGCCCAGCCAGTGACGGTCCACATCAGACAGCCCTCCCAGAGTCGTCGGTCTCGTCCTGATCGCTCGGGGCGAGGGCGCGGAGCCGGGGAACCGGGGCGCAGCGGTCGACCAGCTCGTCGATCTCGGTGTCGCTGACGTAGGCGGCGCGGAACCGCACGGGTAGCCGTGAGCCTTGGTCGATGACGAACCCGATCCCGGCGTGGCGGGGGTCGCCGGGAATCTCATCGGCCAGCGCCCCGCGCTCGCGGGCTCCTTCGCCGAGCACCATGTCGACGTGGGAGGCGGCGGTGACGCCCAGGCACACCCGGGTGGGGAACAGCTCGCGGACGTCCACGACGTCTTTGGAGGGCTCCTGGACGTAGCCCATCACCGAGATCAGGCAGGCCCGGCCCTGGGTGAGCAGCTCGGCGAGCAGGCGGAGGGCGTCGCGGACGTCGGAGCGTTCGCCGTAGGCGGTGAGCATGGCCATCTCGTCGATCACCACGACGTCGAGTGGCCAGTCGGCGGAGACGTCGAGGCGGCGGAGGTTGTTGGCGCGCATGTGTTCCTGCCGCTGCTTGAGGACGTCGCGGACGTCGTGCAGGACGCGTAGGGCGTCGGTCATGGTGGGGGCGTGGCGGTGGAACAGCGGGGCGCCGCGGGAGGTCTCGGCGCCGCCTTTGAGGTCGATGACCCACAGCCGGATGAGGCCGTCGCGGATCGCGGGTCCCATGGCGCGCATCGGCGCCCACAGCAGCGAGCCTTTCCCGGACCCGGATGCCCCGGCGACGAGGACGTGGGTGCCAAGGACGCGCAGGGTGAACGGCTGGCCGTGCTCGTTGTCCCCGACGTCGAGCGCGGACAGGTCGACGTCAGCTGAGTCGCTGGGGATGTCGGGGGCGGGGATGACGTGGTCGAACGGCATCTCCCGCTCGACGACGATGGCGAGGACGCCGGGGCGGGTGCGGGTGATCGCGACCCGGTGCGCGGTCAGGGCGTCGGCGAGGGCGTCGGCGCGGTCGGTCCAGGTCCGCAGGTCCTGCCCCCTGGCAGGGCGGACGTAGAGGGTGTCGATCGACGGGGAGGACGAGCGGACCCGCAGCAGCCGGGGGACGACGAGACGGCCGGTGCGGCGGTTCTCCCGGGCCAGCTCGCAGTCGGCGAGTACGGCGGCCCAGCGACGGCCCCGGTAGGCGGTCCAGCGTCGCCATGCCGGGCGCAGCAGCGGGGCGGCCCAACGGTCGAACGTAGCCGGGTGGCAACGCCCCCACAGCCCCCCAATGAGGAGCAGACCGCCGAGGACGCAGCCGGTGACGAGCGGACCGGCAAGGACCAGCGCGCCGATCAGGGCGGCGAGGGCGAGCAGGAACAGGGGATGGCGGGCCAGCCAGCCGAGGGCACGCCACTCGGCGCCTGCGGAGCGCGACGACAGGCGGTGGTTGTGGGCACGGGGGTAGACGCGGGTGAAGGACTTCGTCGACGTCGGGGCCATTGGTCACGCCCCCTTGCGGATCGCGAGGGCGGCCAGACGGAGTCCTTCGGCGATGCCGGCGCGCCATGCCTGTTCGGTGGGCAGCTCCGGTCCGTCGGGCGCGATCCACTGGCGCCGCTCGCGCTCCAACCGGCGGACCAGACGCCCGACACCGAACGTCGTGGGGCGGGTGCGACCGCCGGGATGGGTCGTGGTGATCACGTTCATGACAGAACCTCCTGAGTTGCGGCGGGCGGGGTCGTGCAGGGGAGGGTGGTGCCGTGGCAGGTCGGGCAGACGCCCGTGGTGTCGCAGGCCGGGCAGTCGGTGCCGTCGTCGGCGCCGGGGTAGGTGTCGGGGGTGGTGCCATAGCCCTGGCAGCAGTCACAGGCATCGCTCCCGGAGCAGTCCGTGCAGGCCATCGCCGGGTCTCCTTTCTGCTGGTGGTGGCCGGTTTTGGGCATGGGGTAGCCACAGCCGAATTCGGCGAATTGCGGAACGGGTGCGCGGAATCGCGCGAAGTGGTTCGGGGTGGCTACCCCGCAGGCGGGAGGCGGTCAGGCGGCCGGGTTGTGGCGGGCAGTGTCGAGCTGGGCCACGACGTCGGCGAGGACGTCGCGCAGGCGGGCGAGGCCGTCGCGGGTGGCGTAGCGGGTGACCGAGCCACCCGAGCCCTCGGCTCGCACGGTGGCGCGCGCTTCCTGGTCGTAGAGGTGAGGGATCAGCCGGGCGGTCTCGTGGACGTGCACGTTCACGTCCACCGAGGTCGAGGGCAGCCAGTCCGGGCGGTTCACTTGTCGCCACCACCGCGCGGGGCGGGGGCGTGCTTGATGCCCATCGCCTTGAACGACAGCCCCGACGTGACCCGGCCCGCGCCGTTGTCGATCTGGTACTGACTCACCCGGGCATCGACCAGCTCCACCCGCACGTCCTCCCCGAACCCGTCACCGGGATCGGTCGCCAGGGTCACCTTGATCTCCTCGCCCTTCTGCGTCCGCTCACCAGGGTTGGTCCGCAGCTTCGCGAACAACGCGACCACGAACTGGGTGGCACCCGCCTTGTCGGTCACCGGGACCTGCGCGCCGTTGGCGTCCTCGCGCATTTTCGGTGCCGGGGGCTCGACGATCACGAGCTTGTAGCCGCCGAGGTTGACCGGGATGTCACGCATGTTGTCCTCCTTTGCCGAACTGACATGTATCAATCTATATCAGTGTGAGTCAGTTGTGGTCATCCGATCGAGTGATCTATGTCGGTGTGGGTCAGGCGGCCTAGACTGCTGCCATGAGTGCGACACCGGCTGGCCTTGCCGCCTACCAGCGCGTGGTGGAGGCGATCAAGGCGCAGATTCGGGCCGGGCAGCTCAAGCCGGGGGACCAGCTACCCGGCAACCGCCGCGTTGCCGAGGAGTACGACGTCTCGCTCGGGACCGCGCAGAAGGCACTACGCGTCCTGCAGGACGAGGGCTGGTTGATCGCGACCCCAGCCGTCGGTGTGTTCGTCAACGACCCGCAGGATCGCGAGCCCGACACGATGTCGGGCATCACCCGGCAGCTTGACGAGCTGCAGGCGACGGTTGCGGACCTGTCTCGTCGGCTGGATCGGCTGGAGGGTTCCGACCGGCCCTGAGCGGGTCGGTGTCAAGCGCCGCTGCGCGATCGACGAGCGCGACTAAAGAGAGTCCCAGCGTTCGCAGTCGCAAACGGATCACCCTGGCTTCCTGCGGTGTCAGCTCCATGGGGTCTAAGAAACCGCGGACGGCGGGGGTGGGAACAGGGTGCCCACCACTCACTCACCGTTCACGTCTGATCACAGGGGGAGAGCAGGGTGACGTCGGGAGACCGCGAAGCGTTCGTCGGGGAGCTTAAGCGGTGGCGTGACGTCCGAGGACTCTCACAGGCCCGCCTCGCCCGCGAGATGGGCTACGACCGCTCGTACATCTCAAAGATCGAGAGTGGCGCGGACTGGCCGGCCATCGACTTCGCTCGCCGCGCGGACGAGGTGCTGGCCGCCGGGGGAGCGCTGCGCCGTGCCTACACGAGCCAGGCCCCGTCACCGCGCAACAGCGGGGGAACGGCCTCCGCAGGGGTGGACGCCACGGAGCCGGCGGCCCTGATCGTCGACCACGACGAGGCGACGCTTCGTTACGAGGACGGCGTGTACCGAGCCTCGCAGCACCGCCGCATCGTCAACCACGGCTCGGCGCCTGTGTCTCGGTACCTCATCCGTATTTCGGTCGACCGTTACCCGGGGGCACCGGAGCGCTCCAACGAGCTATACCGCGCGAACCCGCTCACCTGGGAGGAATTGCGCCTCGACGCGTTCTGCGGCGACGAGCCGATGCGCTGGGCCGTCCAGCACGACCGCGACGCCTTCAAAGAGCTGTGGTTGTTGTTCGAGAACGACGACGCCCGCTTCCCGCTCTACCCCGGCCAGAGCGCAGACCTGCGCTACTCCTACAGCGTCGGCGCCGACAAGTGGGGCCAGTGGTTCCAGCGAGCCGTCCGGCTCCCCACCCGACACCTTGCCGTCGGCCTGGACTTCCCCGACGAGCTGCAGCCCACGGTCTGGGGCATGGAGACCTCGATGACCGCCGAAGCGCTGCCGTTCCGGAGCCCGATCGAGTCGACCCACGACGACGGCCGCACCCGCTTCGCGTGGAGCACCGACGACCCGCCCCTGCACGCCCGGTACCGCCTCGAATGGCGCTTCCGCGGGCGCGGGGATACTGCCGCCGTGCCCGAGTCGACGCCCAAGCCCAGCGAGCAGATGGCCGCCATCGGCATCGTGCAAGACGGCGACCCACTCCTGCGTGAGCCCGCCCGCCGATTCGAGCTGCCCACCGAGGCCGAGGATGCCCGCCGGGTCGTCGCGGAGCTGCACTCGGCGATGGAGCGTGCCGCGGACGTTCACGTCTTCAGCAAGGGCATGGGCATCGCAGCCCCACAGATCGGCATCTCACGCTCTGCCGCTGTCGTGCGCACTCCCGACGGAGAGACGATCACACTGCTCAACCCGACCGTCGTCGAGTACGCCGCCGACACCGACGAGCAGTACGAAGGCTGTCTCAGCTTCTTCGACGTCAGAGGCAAGGTCGCGCGACCGTTGCAGATCGTCGTTGAGCACGTCGACATCGACGGATCACTGCGGCTCACGACGTTCGAACGCGGCATCAGCCGTCTGGTCAGCCACGAGATCGACCACCTCGAAGGCAAGCTCTACACCGACCGCATGCCCGACCCTGCCGCAGTCATCCCGGTCGAGCAGTACCGAGGCACGGGCCGCACCTGGAACTACAAGTAACCGCAGGTCAGACCCTCGCGACGGGCGTGGCCGAAGCGCACGTGTTCACAATTTCAATTCCGTATCAAGGGCGCCCTTCGGGCGCTTGACAGCCGTCGATAGGCAGCCCCACGTGCCTCGTGGGGCGTGCGGCCTCCGGCCGGTCCCCGCGAGGCACACGACTGGCACATCTGGTCTATAGAACGCACCGCGACACGCGCGCGTTGAATGTGCTGGCAATGGCCGACAGTAGGTCGCTAACTTGAGTGCATGCCTCTTGCACCCCAGGATCCGGAACCGGCTGACTCTGACGACGTGGTTCACGCGCCTTTGAAGGCTTGGAGCCTACGAAGCGCCGCGATGCCTTGGATCCCCGGGTCGCCCGATCTGGTCCTCCCCAATCTAGAATTGCTGCTCCGCCAAATCGCCAAGTCGCCGGCGATTGATGAACGCTTCCAATGGGCGGACAGTGGAAGCGAAACAACAGTGCGCGCCGCTGTCAGAGCGTTCGGCCGATCCGGCCTCCTGGTACGGGAAGCATCGGGTGCTCTGCGGTTGTCTTCGGAGGCCGAGCACTGGCTCTCTAAGCCCGACAGCAGCTATTTGATGGCACTATTTCACAACAACGTGCGCTTCTTCGGTGAACTTCTTGCCTCGATACAAGTCGGCACGACACATGAGGATCTCCGGCAAGTCGCGGTCCAGGAGTTCAGTTTGCCCTGGGAGACGCTCGACCAGGTGCGTCGGCGAACGACGTGGTTTCGCGCTGTTGGCTTTGTTGAACTATGGTCGTCAAACGAGCTTGTCGTTACTGATGCGGGCAGGGCCTTCCTCGAACAGATCGAGCTGGCTGTTCCGCAGATCATTGCGAACGTGGACGGGATCTCTACCGAACTCGCCATAAGTGAGCCGGGGCCAATCATCTTGAGGGAGATCGAAAAACTCGATCAGGCAAGTCTGCGCAACCGTAAACGGGCAATCAGTTACATGCCAGGTGGGGACCCGATCGACGTAATTCAGCAGCTGGTCGCTCTCGCGGAAACGCCTATTTCCAGGGAGAAGTTTGAGCAGCTATGCTCGCAAGAGTTCAACATCGCAGAGACATCCGCCGCCGGCAGCCTCTATTCGCTCCGAGCTGCGAACCTCCTCGAACAGGTGGGTCCCACCCAGTTCCGTGTTAGTGAAGCGGCCAAAGAGTGGCTGGAGACTGACGACCCACTTGACCTTGTCAGGCTCTTTCATGTGAGCTTCGTGGGGGTTGGGGAACTCCTGACGCTGATGGACGATGTCATCGGCGCGGGCGAGCTTGCGCGCCGATTGGAGGAAGAATACGGTATTGAGCGATTAGCTACAAATGAGATCGCCCGCCGTCTGAGAATTCTCGAAGCCGCTGGGCTTGTTCAGCGTGTAACTCAGAGCTCATATCGGGTGCTGCCACTAGGGAAAGCCTTCAGTCCAACCATTCCCCTATTGCAACTGTTGCAGGAGCAAGAGTCGCATGATCTTGCCGAGGCGGACGGAGATGTAGGCGTCAGCGAACGGGTCGCGTCCCGGTTGACTGAGCTTGAACATGAACTAATGAGCTCCTCAACTGACGTCGCTAGTACGGCGAGATTCGAGCGGGCTATCGCAGAAGTTCTTGCGCATCTCGGCTTTTCGGCGACGCACATCGGCGGCCCAGGGAAGACCGATGTCTTGGTCGAGGCTTGGCTCGCCCCGGGAAGCACGCGAACGGTTGCAGTTGATGCCAAGACGGCCGCTAACGGATCGAAGGACTCGCTCGAATTCAACGTACTCCGCGAGCATCGGAAATTGCATAAGGCCTCGGTTTCTGTCGTCGTTGCGCCAGGATTCGACGGACGCCTTGTCAATTGGGCCAAGGAGGAGCAGGTAGTGCTTATCGCGGCAAGGACACTGTCGCAGGTATTGACGCTCCAGGCCTCCTATCCGTTACCGATGTCTGAACTCGCGCAGATCTTTAGTATTGATGGCGTCGATGCTCTGCGTGACAAGTGGGCGGCGGTTAAGCGGCAGCAAGATATTATGGCCGAGGTTGTTGCCGCCCTGTGGCGAAGTGCAAACAATACAGGTCACGTGAAAGCCAGCGGTGGCGCACTCACTGCCCGTGACCTGTGGCTTATGACCATGAATAGTGAGGACGCAGCATCGCAGGAGGAGATTGCTGAGGTTCTGGATTTCCTTGCCTCTCCTCTAATTTCTGCGGTCGATGTTCGAAAGAACGAGTCCAAGGTCAATGCCTACAGTGCGTTGTCGTCTCCTTCAACTGTGGCTGCGCGACTCGCAGCTATGCACTTGGCCATCCGCGGTGGTTCGCGTCCGGCCCTTGACAGCCCGATACCTGAGCTGAGTGAGCCTCAGGCGGCCGCATCTAGGCCGCCGAAGAGGACGTCGGCTCCGGTCGACGGCCCTGATCCAGGCGCTGTTCGTCAGTGGGCCCAGACGCAGGGGATACAGGTATCGCTCCGAGGCCGGCTTCCGAGCCATCTAATTGAGAAGTACCGCCGGGCTCACCGAGATGAAGGCAGGTAGGGGAAGCGGCTCGTAGCCGCGCCCCGCCCAGCTCCACTGAGAAGGGGTAGCCGGGCAGTCCATTGGCAGTTGGGCCGAGCGGTGGCCGACAACCTCCACACGCCCTCGCCGGGCGGGCAGATCAACAGGATGGCGGCCCGTGCCATCCCGACGACCTCCTGAGGGCTACCACGCGGCCACCCGTGGGCGGAGCTTCTGTAGATCGGCCGGCGGTTGCGTCGAGGGCCGCCCACGAGCGTCCGCGCGGTCGGGCTGCGCCAGGTCGACGGGATGGCACTCAGGAACCGGGTGCGGCGTAGTCGGACAGTCGAGCATTCGCGCCGCGTGCAGGGATGAAAGTGGAGTGTAGACGAAAGCGGCAATTCGAGGATGTCGTCGCACGTAGCAGTGCCAGTTCTGAGTCTCTCCTACATTATCCGGGCGGAGATGTCGGGTCACTTGGCTACCTTCCGTCTACGACTCATGACCCGTCCCAGCCGTTGCCCGCACCCGAGCCTGTCTGCTGGCTTGGGCACGTGACCCTGGCGGGTACCGACGCACCGGTGGCCGTCGTCCTCGACGGCCGCGAGGGGAACCAGGTGTTTGTGCGGCAAGCCGATCCGGCGGACGGCGAACCGCCCCGAATCCCCATATTTGAGGGCGAGCAGCTCGTGATGATGACGGCCATCGCGGCCGTGAGTGTGAATCAGACCGCAGAGGTCGGCCGGGTCGATGACCTAGTGACGTGGGCGCGTGCCGTGCCAGTACGACGTGAGGGCAACACGGTCTTCGCCCGCACGCTGGCGCATGGGGAGCCTGACGAGGGCCATCGTGTGCATGTGCGACCAGGTGACCAGCTTTCGTTCGAGCAGGGGGCCATCGTCATCGAGCTAGATGCGATCGACGAGAAGGAAGCGGCCGGTGTCGCTGAGGGGGAATACGTGCCGATCACCCCAGTGCTGTGGACGTGGATGTCGGTGGGCGGAGGGCATGATCAAGCGAAGGTGCGGTACCTGCTGGCAGCTGCGCGCCGGCTCGATGCGGCCAACGTGCTCCTGGTCGATGTGGAGAAGCGGCGGCAGGAGCTCGCCCAGGAAGGCCTGACGGGCCCCGTCATTCGCCGCGGGCTGTTCGGACTTGTCGCGGCGGTCGAGCTCGCCGTGGTCGCCGTCGGACGAGTGTGCGACATGATCGATAAGGCGGGGACGTTGCTCGGATCAGTAGTGTCGGTGCCGCCGACGGTCGCCGCGAAGCGAGCAGCGGTGAACGACATCCGGAACGCCTACGAGCACATCGAAGACCGGGCGCTGGGAACGGTCTTCGGCAGGCCTCACCCTGACGCGCTGACGATCTTCAATCGCGCCGATCTCCTAGAGTGCGATCGCATCAGCTACGGGGCCTCGTCGCTCGACCTGAAGGTCGAAATGGCCAACTTGATCAGCGAGGCACGCCAATTTCTCAAGGACGTGGCGGCCAACGCCTGAGGGACCTCGCGACGGCCGGACGCTGAATGTGGCCTGGATACTAGTTCTCGGTGCCGTACGCGGCGGCCAGAGGGGGCGCGACGCTAGGTCCGTAGGGTCCACGGCTGCCTGTCCGCACGTAGAGCAACGATCCGAAGGGTTATCGGCGCGATGCAGCAAGAAGATGCCCGACGCTACAAGCGGGACCTGCGCTACAAGCGGGACCTGCGCTGGCCGACCGGGTGTTTCGTCACGGCCGTTGGCGCCGCCATCGTCCTACTTGTCCGCTGGGCTCGGGGTGACACCTGGAGCGAGTTCGGTGGTATCGCCGTGTACAGCGTCGGCTGGGCGCTGATCACATTCGCGATGCTCTACGTGTTGAGCGGTGTCCTCGACTCATGGAAGTGGGGACGAAAAGATCATGACCTCACCAAGAAGTTTGAGGACGGCCTCTAGCGTTCAGCCGTAGATCGCGGTCATGTCTTGCGCTGCGTCGGTGGTGGCTGCGGGTCCGTGGCGCGGAGCATTTCCGGAGCGAGGCCGGTGAGCGCTGCCGACACCGGACGGCACGGGGCGACACGAACGCCCAGCTCAGACAGCACACGGCGACACTGGATCGCTAGCGCGGACCGTCCACGTCCGGGTTCACACCGAAGCGCTCGCGTTGCCGCGCGGCACCCCCTGTGGCGGTCGAGTGGGGCGCTCTGCGCGCTCGGAATTACCGACTGCAGATGAATGGTCAGTCATCCAAGACTAGGGCGCGGGCTTCCAGCAGGGCTGGGTGAACCTCATCAAAGAACGCCTTCGTGGGACGAAACCATGATCGGGCGGGATGAATCACCGATACGAATCCTACGGGGCCATACGCGGTGTCAACGGCCGTACACGTTCCCCGACTCGGGGTCGGAATCCTCAGTGCCCGAGCCACTGACTGGGACGGCGACTGGCCCGATTTACTCCATCCCTGCGCGACTATGACTGTGGGTTCAAGGATTCGGATAACCTCACGAAGATGTACCACGCACATCTCGTACATCTCGCGGCTCCCGCCTCCTGCGGCGGATCCACTTAGGCGCGAACAGAGTGTTGCATTGCTCATCGCGAAACAGTCAAAGACATGTGCTAGTCGATTACCGATCATCAGATCATCGGGCGCGTCGACCCCGCGTCCAAGGAGCGACTTAAGTGCTAGCGCAGTGCCGTCCATATGCTGGGTTCTAGGCATCGGTCTGGCCGAAATCGGCTTACTGGCCTCAACTTGGGCGGCTCGCTGCTCGATTGTCACATGCTGATCAGGTCGCCCAGTCTGCATCGGTACCACTAAAATGCGGAGAGATTTGCCGGAATCTTGAAGCTCATAATGGGCGCCAATGTGCGAAAGCTGGCCCTCGGCTAAGTCCATACTTCCCGCGGATGACCGGCATCGATTAGCAAACATGCAAACAAGTTGACCACCATTGTCAACCGACTTTGAAAAGTAGGCTTGCAGTGTTGTCCGTCGGTCAACTCCGCGACTCAGATTGGATTGGAGGCCTTGCGTCAATGCCATCCGCCGAGCGTACTCCTGCGCCTGCGTTTTGCGCTGATAACAGGTGCCCTCTGTATCGAATGTCCACCCCATTCGGGGCTGGCGTGGCCCGCGCCATCGACACGATGCGGCAGGTTGATGAGCGTGGTTCGGAAGGCTCCTGCGCGCCGAAAGGGCATGGCTGTGGGCGATCGTTGGCGGACAGCCCTGAGTGACTAGCTGAGCGACAACCGCGGCGGGCGAGTAGACACGGTGCCGGACACTCGCGGACGCCGGGGGGCGTGGTCACGCGGGTCTCTAAGACGTGAGCGAGCCGCCGGAAGTGCCTGGGGGTCGAGTGCTCGGCCGCATGTCGATGCGCTTCGGCGTGCCGGTCGGCGGATGCCGCACAGTTCCCAGCGCAGAGACGGGCGCGGTGGCCCGTTGTGCAAATAGCGCCCGGCTAATCGGGGTCACCCCGGTTCACGTCGCGCCGGCCGCTTGGGTCAGAGCTCAGCTCAGGGTGGGAGCGACCCTCTGCATAGACGTCGAACTGGGGTTCCCGGCTTCAGTTCGTCAGCGCCCATTCCCATCCCGCGGTAGTGGCGACCGCCCGATAGATCAGCGCCCCGTCTTGCTCGGGGACGTCCACGACGACCCGGAACTCGTACACTCGGTTGGGCCCGAGGGTCGACGGTGCGTCGTACGAACAGCTAGCCGCCGCTGTGGTCGATGCCTTAACTGAGCGCCCGTCAGAGCCAACGAACTCCCAGCCAGCCCCGAAAGGGACAAAGGTGAGACGCTTTTCTGGATCGTCGTGCGTTGTGGCGACGATCGGCAGCTCGACGAACTTTCCGTTCGCAGGCTGCGAAGCGAAGGAGTTGCATTTTGCTGCCCGCGGTTCACTGACAATAAAGTCCAGCGGCGAGTGGTCGCCGACAACTCCATAGCTGGCCGTCTCGCCGAACTTCTTTGGGACGTTGCCGAGTGGGGTAAGTTTCTGGTCGGAGGTCGTGCTTGATCCGGTCGGCCGCTCCGCGCTCGATGCGGCAGGGGATGGGCTCTTTGGTGTGGTAGAGGCAGATGTCGGCGCCGCAACGAATAGGGCTCCGAGGGTCGCAAGCGCCGCGACGGCGCTCCCAAGAACGACCACGCCGGTCGAGCCGGGGCGAGGTGAAGCCGTAGCAAGGCTCTGCGCGCTGAGTCGCTGCACCTCCGCGCGCCAGTAGGCGGCTGAGGTCGGCATCCCCTCGATCTCAGCTTGCTTGGCGAACGCCTCCGCTTCGTCGACCTGTGCCTTGGTCTGCGCGACAGTCGACACCGTCGAGGACCTCCGCCTGTTGGTCGCTCGGTTGAGGAGCAACGCACCAACGGCGACCCAGAGAGTCACGGGCCAGAGCACACCGCCGATTGCTCCGACCGCGACGCCGACACCGAGGCGTCCTTCACGCCGGACGTTGATCCAGACCAGGGCGATGACTGCTGCGGTGAGGACCCATCCACAGACCAGCGCGAACCAGAACATCAGCTTCCTCGCGTACGTGCCGACCCTTTGGCGGTCGACGGTGCTGATCTTCCTTCGCTCCCATATGACCGATTGTTACCTGCGGCGTGCCAACGGGGTGCGTCCGTCCAGGCGGGGCACATTTGGGGCACATGACGGGCAGAACGGCCCGACACTAGGTGGCACGAGCGGCTACCAAGTGACCTGGTGATCATGGTCGTCGAGGTCGACGCGCAGGCAGTGATCATGCCTGGTTCGCGTTAGGAGAGCGGTGCTCTATCCCCTGAGCTACGAGGGCGTGCAGAAAGCCTACCCGGTGCTGTGGGCGGGTTCGACGGTGATCCGGTTGGCGTCGTCGACTGCACCAACGCAGCCCGAGGAGCAGGGTGGCGGCGCCGAGGAGCTGGGCGGCGCCGAGGGTCTGGCCCAGCAGTACTCACGCGAGTGCGGCGGCGACGACGGTGAGGACGCTAGCGGGGGCCGGCGGCAGGCCGCGCCGCGGATGCAGGCCGGCGAGGTAGGGCAGGACGGTGGCGAGCACGGTGAGGGCGAGGAGCACGACCCAGGTGGGGACGGGTGTGCCCGCGAGCGTCGTGGGGGCGTCGAGAGTCCGCAGGGGTGGCGTCCATGGCGGGCCGACGGCGAGTCCGGCGGCGGTGACGCCGCGGGTCCTGCCGGTGGGCGGCGTGTTCGCCGACCAGGAAGTACGCGGCGGAACAGGCTGCCGATCCGAGGCCGGCGGCGACGCCGAGCAGGTCGAGCCGAGTGCCCTGCCACACCTGCGCGACGACGGCGAGGCCCGCGACGGCGAGTCCGATGCCGAGCCACGCGGCGCGGGGGAGCTGGGCGTGGCGCACGACGCGCACCCAGAGCGCGACGAGGGCGGACGCGAGGTCGAGGAGCACCATCGCGCCGTCGACCGACACCCGGGCGACGGCGATGAGGAACAGCAGCTGCACCCCGGCGACGCCGAGGAGGCTGTAGGACAGCAGCAATGGCAGGTCGCGGCGGCGGAAGCGCAGGGCGTCCGGACGGATGGCGGCGACGGGGAGCAGCAGCACGGCGGCGAGGATGCGCGCGGACGTGACGGCTGCGGGGGACCAGCCGGCGTCCATGAGCGCGTTGCCGAGTGGCCCGGAGCACCGTCGCGGCGTACGGCGAGTACGACCTGCCTGGTCGGTGGCGACGGCGGCCGCGCGTTCCGCCGGATCCTCGATCGCATCGGCGACAAGTGGACCCTGCTCGTGGTCGCCAACCCTGCACGGCGAGCGCATGCGGTTCACCGAGCTGCTGCAGCGTGTTCCCGGTGTGTCACAACGGATGTTGAGGTTGACGCTACGTCATCTGGAGCGGGACGGGCTCGTCGAGCGCACCGTCCATGCGGAGGTGCGGCCGCGGGTGGAGTACGAGCTGACGTCCATGGGACGCACCCTGATCGGCCCGGCCGTGACGCTGGCGGAGTGGGCGGTCGAGCACGATGCGGAGATCGAGCGCAGCCAGGACGCCTACAACTCGCGCGACCCCCGGAGGGACTGATCGATCGCGTCGCCGAACACGGCGGCGATCGCCGCGTAGCCGGCCTCGTTGGGGTGGAAGTGGTCGGCGGCGAGCCGGCCGCGCCAGGACGCGGTGCGGGGGCCGCGCATGTCGGCGAGGACGAGGCCGCGGTCGCGGACGGCGTCGGCGATCAGCGTGTTGACCCCGAGCGCAGCGGGCGAGTTCCCCGGCTGGTCGGAGACGACGGACCCGGCAGGCAGGGCGTCGAGGAGCCTGCGCATGCCGTCGGGGAGCCGGAGCCGGTGCTCGCGGTTCATGAGGTCGTTTGAGCCGATCATCAACGTCACGAGCGCGGCCTCGCCGAGCGAGCGCAGGGCCGGGATCTGGCGTTCGAGGACGTCGGGGACGCGAGCACCGCTCATCGCGAGGTTGACCACACGCATCGGCAGGGTGGCGGCGACCTGCCCGACCCAGCCGCGGTCGTGGCTCGGCGCGCCGAGGCCGACGGTCATGGAGTCGCCGAGCGCCACCCACAGCGGGCCGTCGGCGGCGATCGCGGCGCGGTTGTGCTGCTGCCACGCCAGCGCGAACGGGACGGTCTGGTCCTGGACCTCGCGCACTCCCGGCAGGATCCGGGAGGCGACGGACACGAGCCTGCCGGGCGGTCGGCCGGTCAGGTTGTCGTACTCGAACTCCTGCAGCGCCACCCTGTCACGGTGCCACAGCCCGGGCCCGCAACGTCAGCAACGTGATCTCCGGCGGCGACCCGACACGCACCGGCGGCCCCCAGAACCCGACGCCGCGGGTGACGTAGAGCCAGGTCCCGCCGATGCGGGTGAGGCCGGCGAGGACGGGTTGATCGACGAGCGCGACGGTCGTCAGCGGCCAGAGCTGGCCGCCGTGGGTGTGCCCGGAGATCTGCAGGTCGACGTCGGCGCGGGAGGCCTCGTCGACCATGACGGGCTGGTGGGTGAGCAGCACGACGGGCTCGTCGGGGCCGCGGCCCGCCAGCGCTGCGTCCAGGTCGAAGCCGTGGCCGGGGACGCCGGAGCGGGCGGCGGTGCGGTCGTCGCAGCCCGCGAGGTGCAGGACGGCGTCGCCGCGTCGCATCGTCACGCGTTCGTTGCGCAGCACCCGGACGCCGAGCGTCGGCAGGTGCTCGACCCATTGCGCCGCACCGGAGTAGTACTCGTGGTTGCCGGTGACGAAGTAGGCGGGCGCGCGCAGGTCGCGCAGCGGTTCCGCGTACGGGCCGAGTGTCGCGACGTCGCCGTCGACGAGGTCGCCGACGACGGCGACGGCGTCGGGCGCGGCGTCGTTGATCGTCGCGACGAACCCGGCGAGGTCGGCCCGGTTCACCAGCGGCCCGAGGTGGATGTCGCTGATCGCGGCGACGGTCCAGCCGTCGAAGGCGGGGGCGAGGCGGTCGAGCAGTACCTCGCGGCGCTCGACGCGGATGTGGCGGGCGGCGACCGCGCCGTAGGTGACGGTGCCGGCCGCGGCGACGACGGCGGTCCCGGCGACCACCCGCGACAGGAATCGTCGCCGCTCGGGGTCGGCGGAGCGGCCGACCGCGCGCAGCCCGAGCCGGACCAGCTCACCGACGAGCAGCAGCAGCGACGAGTAGAGCGCGACGGCCAGCCACAGGTAGCCGGTGAGCGCGAGCGGCCGGGCGGTGTCGGGCGGCAGCATCCGCTGTGTGGTGAACGCGGCCGCGGCGACGAGCCCGAGCACGACGACCACCGCCGCTCCGGCGCGCCGGGCCCGCCTGGCGACGAACACGTCGTGCACCGCGCGCTTGTACAGATAGAGGTGCGTCACGAGCAGCAGGACCAGCGACAGCACGGCGAACACCCGACGATCATCACCTGCCGGGAACCGGTCGCGCGCGGCGGCCGGCGCCCGATCCGTCACACGTCGAGTGACAACCGGGGGATGACCTCGCGATCCGGGTGCCGGGCCGCGCCCGGAGGGCACGACTAGCCTCGGCGCCATGACGACAGTGGCGTTGCTGGGCACCGGGATCATGGGCGCGGGCATGGGGCACAACATGCTCGCCGCCGGACTCGACCTGCGGGTCTGGAACCGTACCGCCTCGAAGGCGGCACCACTCGTCGACGCCGGCGCCCACGGGGTCGACGACCCGGCCGACGCCGTACGCGGCGCGGACGTCGTCGTCACGATGCTCGGTGATGCCGGCGACGTGCTGGCCGTCATGGAGCGCGCGGCACCCGGGCTCGCCCGGGGCCAGGTGTGGGCGCAGATGACGACGGTCGGCGTCGCCCCGCTCGCGGATCTCGCCGCGCTGGCCCGCACCCACGGGCTCGTGTTCGTCGACGCACCCGTCCTCGGGACCCGCGCGCCCGCGGAGAGCGGGCAGCTGCAGGTCTTCGCGGCCGGCCCGGCCGACGTCCGCGAGCGGGTGGCGCCGGTGTTCGACGCGGTCGGCCGCGAGACGGTGTGGCTCGGTGAGGACGGCGCCGACGCGGCCGCGAGCCGGTTCAAGCTGGTCGCCAACAGCTGGGTGATGGCGGTGACCGCGGCCACCGGCGAGACCATGGCGCTCGCGAAGGGCCTGGGGGTGGACCCGGCGGTGTTCCTCGGCGCGATCGAGGGTGGCCCGCTCGACCTGCCCTACCTGCGGGTCAAGTCCACGGCGATCCTCGACGAGGACTGGACGCCCGCCTTCTCCGCTGCCAACGCCGCCAAGGACTGCGGGCTGATCGTCGACGCCGGGGCCGCCGCCGGGGTCCGCCTCGACGTCGCCGCCGCCGCCCGCGACCGGCTCCGCCGCGTCTGCGACGCCGGGCACGCCGACGACGACATGGCCGCCTCGTACCTCGCCTCCTTCCTGCGCGAGGACGCCTCCTTCCTGCGCGAGGACGAGGACTGAATACGAGGACCAGCGCACAGCGGCCTCTCAGGCGCCTCTCAGACGTCGGGGACAGACTGGGCACATGCGAATCCTCGTCGTGGACGACGACCGGGCGGTCCGCGAGTCGTTGCGGCGCTCGCTGGCGTTCAACGGCTACACCGTCGAGCTCGCCGGCGACGGCCAGGCCGCACTCGACGCGCTGGAGACGTCGCGTCCCGACGCGATGGTCCTCGACGTGATGATGCCTCGCCTCGACGGTCTCGAGGTGTGCCGACGCATGCGCGCCGCGGGCGACGACCTGCCGGTCCTCGTGCTCACCGCCCGCGACGCCGTGTCCGACCGGGTCGCCGGCCTCGACGCGGGCGCCGACGACTACCTGCCCAAGCCGTTCGCCCTCGAGGAGCTGCTGGCGCGGCTGCGCGCGCTCCTGCGGCGGCGCACCCCCGACGAGATCGCCGCCGCGGCGGCGGGGGCGAGCAAGCCGTTGGAGTTCGCCGACCTCTCACTCGACCCCGATACCCGTGACGTCCGCCGTGGCGAACGCCGGATCAGCCTGACCCGCACCGAGTTCTCGCTGCTGGAGCTGCTGATCGCGCACCCGCGCCGGGTGCTCACCCGCGCGCAGATCCTCGAACAGGTCTGGGGCTACGACTTCCCGACGACCGGCAACGCCCTCGAGGTCTACATCGGATATCTGCGTCGCAAGACCGAGGCCGACGGCGAGGCACGCCTCATCCACACGGTCCGCGGCGTCGGGTACGTCCTGCGCGAGTCGCCGCCGTGAGCCGCGCCGGGGTCACCGACAGGGTCGCCCCGGCCGCCAGGAATGCTGAGTCGGTGCGCTCCCGGCTGCCGGCGCTCCGACACATCTCGCTGCGTGCGCGCATCGGGATCCTCGCCGCGCTCGTCGCCGCCGTGGCCGTCGTCCTGGTGTCCGTCGCGGCGTTCGTCATCGTGCGCGCCAACATCCTCGCCACCCTCGACGACAACCTCCTGCAGCGCGCCTCGGCGGCTGCGCAGAGCGAGCTGTCCGATCCCGCGTCGCTGGCCGGCATCCCGCCGGAGGTGCTCGGCGCCGCCGACATCCGCATCGCCCTGCTCCAGGCCGGGCCCACCGGCCCGCCGCGCGCGTTGTCGGCAGAGGGTCCCGCGTCGGCACCCCCGCTCGGTGACGAGGAGGTCTCCGTCGCCCGCGGCACGCAGGACTACTCCGTGCGCACCGCCGGGTCCGCCGACGGCGCCTACCGCGTCGTCGCGGTGCAGGCCGGCGAGGGACGGGCCCTGGTCATCGGGCAACGGCTCGCGCCGACGCAGGAGGTCCTCACCAAGCTCGGCGTCGCGTTGCCGATCATCGGCGGCATCGGTGTGGCCCTCGCCGCGATCGCCGGGGTCGCCGTGGCCCGCGCCGGTCTGCGGCCCGTGCAGCGGCTCACCACCGCCACCGAACGCATCGCGACGACCGGGCAGCTCGACCCGATCCCCGTCTCCGGTTCCGACGAGCTCGCCCGCCTCACCCACAGCTTCAACGAGATGCTCGGCGGCCTCGCGGCCTCCCAGGAACAGCAACGCAGGCTCGTCGCCGACGCCGGCCACGAGCTGCGGACACCCCTGACCTCGTTGCGCACCAACCTCGAACTGCTCGCGGCCGCCGACCGGCCGGGCGCCCCGTTGCTGCCCGAGTCCGACCGCGCCGAGATCCTCGACGACGTCCGCGCGCAGGTCGAGGAGCTGTCCCAGCTGGTCGGCGACCTCGTCGAGCTGGCCCGCGACGACGCGCCCCGGATGATGGCCGAACCCGTCGAGCTGACCGACGTCGTCGACCGCGCGCTGGAACGGGCCCGCCGCCGGGCCGGGGACATCGAGTTCGAGGTGCACCTCGTGCCGTGGACGCTCGTCGGCGACTCGACCGCGCTCGAGCGTGCCGTGCTCAACCTGCTCGACAACGCCGCGAAGTGGAGCCCGCCGGACGGGCGCGTCCGCGTCGAGGCGAAGGTGCTCGACGAGTGGACCGTGGTCCTCGAGGTGGCCGACCAGGGCCCCGGCATCGCCGACGAGGACCTGCCGCACGTGTTCGACCGCTTCTACCGCGCCGACCAGGCCCGCACCATGCCCGGATCGGGGCTGGGCCTGGCGATCGTGCGGCAGGTAGCCGGGCGGCACGGTGGCGCGGTGTGGGCGCAGCGCGCCCCCGAGGGCGGTGCGCTGCTGGTCCTGCGGCTCCCCGGGCGTCGCCCGACCGAGTGAACTCCGGCGCCGTCGCGGAACCGGATGGTGACGGCGCGCGCCTGCACCATTGCTCCTAGGCTGTGCCGAGGGGTTCGCGACGTGGGGGCGGCAGACATGGCGAATGACGGGTCCGGCACGCCCGGGCGCGCCGACGACGGCACCGCGGTCGATCGGGCCGAACCCGATCGGTCGATGGTGTCGACGCCACCGGGCGGGCTGCAGACCGGCTCGCACGAGGCTGTCGAACCGGTTGTGGCGCAGCATGATCCGGCTGCTCAGCCGGCCGACGAGGGCGGGGCCGAGCACGCGCCCGCCCACGCGATGGGGGTGCCGCGGCCCGACACCGACCCGGTGACGCCGCCGTCGGGCACCTCGGTCGATCCGGTGGCGCCGTCCGTCCCGGGCCCGTCGGTCCCGGTCCTCTCGGAGGACGTTCCCGCGGCCGCTGCCGACACCGACCCGGCCGACACCGACCCGGCCGACACCGACCCGGCCGTCGTCGACCCGGCCGTCGTCGACCCGGCCGTCGTCGACCCGGCCGCCGTCGACCCGGCCGCCGTCGCCGAGACCGCACTCGACACGCCCGTCGACCTGCCCGCCCCGGCTGCCGCACCGGCCGGCCCGACGCTCCCCGCGACCGTGCATCCGGGCGACGGGCAGCGGGCCGAGGGCACGCCGGCAGGCGGCATTCCCGCCGCCGCGGCCGCCCAGGCGCCGCCGCACCAGCCCGGGCGGCACCAGCCGGGTCAGCAGTCCGGCCAGTGGCGGGTCCCACCGCCCCAGCAGCAGCCGCCCCAGACGCCGCCCGGGTGGCGTCCCGCGCCTCCCGGGCCGTGGGCAGGGGCGCGTGACACCGTCCACCTTCCCTCCGGCCCGCCGCAGCAGGCGCCTGCGGGCCGGCAGTCGACGGGGCAGCACGCCCTCGGCCCGCAACCGACCAGCCGGCAGCAGACGGCCCGGCAGCGGACGGCCCAGTACGGGGCCGGGCAGCAGGACTGGTCGCAGGCGGGCGGGCCGCCCGGCGACCACACCGCCGTCGCCGCCGGGGACGGGTCCGGGACGCCGCGCCGCCGCCGGGGGCTCGCCGCCGCCATGGTCGCGCTCGCGCTCGTCGCCGCACTCGTCGGTGGCGGCGTCGGCGGCTATCTCGGCTACCGGCTCGCCGACCGCGGCCAGACACCGGCGTCGCAAGGCAACGTGCTCGACCAGCCGCTACCCGACGTCGACCAGAACCCCGCCGCCCAGGGCCCGGTCGAGGCCGTCGCGACGCGGGTGCTCCCCAGCACCGTCCAGCTCCGCGTGACCGGCCCCCGCAGCGAGGGCGAGGGCTCCGGCATGATCCTGTCCGCCGACGGGCTCATCCTCACGAACAACCACGTCGTCGCCGACGCCGCGAACGGCGGCAACGTCACCGCCGTCTTCCAGGACGGGCGCAGCGTCCCGGCCACCATCGTCGGCCGCGATCCCAGCTCCGACCTCGCCGTCGTCCGTGCCTCCAACGTCACCGGCCTCGTCCCGATCGAGCTCGGCAACTCCGACGGCGTCCGCGTCGGCCAGCCCGTCGTCGCGTTCGGCTCGCCCCTCGGGCTCGGCGGCACCGTGACCACCGGCATCATCAGCGCACTCAACCGCGCCGTCGGCGTCGGCGACGAGCTCGCAGGCTCCGACCCCACCGTCTTCAGTGCCCTGCAGACCGACGCCGCGATCAACCCCGGCAACTCCGGCGGCCCGCTCGTCGACATGCAGGGCCGCGTCGTCGGCATCAACTCCGCGATCGCGACGACCGGCGCCCAGGGCGGGTCCATCGGCGTGGGCTTCGCCATCCCGATCAACTCGGCCAAGCGCATCGCCCAGGAGCTCGAGACGACGGGGCGCGCCACCCGGGCGGTGCTCGGAGTCGGTGTCGCCGACGACCAGACGATCACGGGTGCCCGCATCCAGAGCGTCATCCCCGGCGGGCCCGCCGACGTGGCGGGGATCAAGGCCAACGACGTCGTCCTCAAGTTCGGCGACAAGCAGATCACCACGGGTCTCGACCTGCAGGCACAGATCCGGTCCACAGCACCCGGGGCGACCATCCCGGTCCAGCTCGCCGACAGAACGGTGCAGGTCACACTGGGTTCGGCGACCGGATGACCGCCACCGGACCGCGTCCCAGGATCGTGCGCGCCGCCGGGTCCGGGGCGTCGCGGCCCCCCCGCTACGGTGACGGTATGGAGATGGCGCCACCCAAGATCGGCCGGGCCCTCGTCGTGATCGTCGACGACCGCGCGAGCCACGGTGAGCGGGCGGACGCGAGCGGGCCGCTCGTCACCGAGCTGCTCGAGGAAGCGAACTTCGTCGTCGACGCGGTCGTGATCGTTCCCGGCGAGTCCGTCGCCATCCGCAACGCGCTCAACACGGCGGTCATCGGTGGGGTCGATCTCGTCATCACCGTCGGTGGCACGGGTGTCTCACCGCGCGACGTCACCGCCGACGCGACGGCCGGCGTCCTCGACCGACCGATCCCGGGCATCGCAGAGGCCCTGCGCGCCTCCGGCCTCGCCGCCGGTGCCGTCGACGCGGGCCTGTCCCGCGGGCTGGTCGGTGTCTCGGGCAGCACGCTGGTCGTGAACCTTGCGTCGTCGCGGGCGGCGGTGCGCGACGGCATGGCGACGCTGACCCCGCTCGTCACCCACGTCATCTCGCAGCTCTCGGACCTCGACCCCGACTGAGCCTGCCCGACTGAGCACTCCGGGCCCGGCCGGACGCGGCCGCACCCGCCGAGTTCGACGTCAGGCGGGTTCAGGTCATGATCGAACCAGCCCCACGTCGAGTTCGGCGGAGTTGTTGCGGGCGCCGGCGCAGGTGTCGAGGACCGCCGCGGCGGAGTTCCGGGCCGCGGTCCGGCGTCCGCAACGGCACGCGGGGCCGCTCCGCGATCAGGCGCCCGAGGCGCCCGGATCCTTCCTGGTCGTGCTCGGCTCCCTGGGGCTGCTGCTCTCGCTCGCGCCGTGCGCCGGGCCCGGTTCGGCGGCAGCGCCGGGGCTCGTGGGCGCGGCTCCGGACGGGGTCCCGGTGGTCCCGGGCGTCGGCGCCGCCGAGCTCGTCGGCGTTGCCGTGCCTGTCGGCGTTGCCGTGCCTGTCGACGCCGGCGTGCCCGTCGGACCTGCGGGACCCGCCGGACCTGCGGTGGCCGTCGGCGCGGCCGGACCCGGCGTCGTCGTGACCGTCGGCGCATCGGCGGGGTGCAGGCCGGTGGTGTGAGTGCCGCCGCTGGGAGCGTCGTCTCCCGGGTCTCGGCGCGCGGCCGCTGCCGTCCGGTCGATCACGTCGCCGACGGCGCTGCTCACCGTGTCGAGCTGGTCGTGGAACCGGCCGCCGGTCGCCTTGTCGACCTTCTGCTTCGCCTGGTCCAGCACCGGGCCGGCCTTCTTGCTCGCCTGGTCGAGGTAGGGCGACGCCTTCTCCCGGGCCTGCTCCAGGTACGGCCCGGCCTTGCGCTTCGCGTTCTCGACGTGCGGTGCCGCCTTCTCGGCGGCCCCCTTCGCGTACGGTGTGGCGCGTTCGATGACGTCCTCGACGATCTCGACGGCCTTGTCCAGCAGTCCCATGTCGTCCCCCGATCCCTGACCGGGCGCGACCGACGCCCGGTCCGTCCATGGTGGCACTGCGGAGGCCGTTTCAGCAGGGGACGGCGTCGATCCACCGCTGCGGTGGCACGATGGAGGCATGGCGGAGCTGTCCGAGCAGATGCGGCGTCGGATCGAGGAGGTCTTCGGCGACGTCCTGCCCGTCACGACCAGTGACGAACGTGGGGACGACGAGCCGCGTACCGACGCGTCGGGCGACGAGTGGCTGCGCGCCAACCGCCCCCCGCACCACGACCAGGACTGAGCGGTCCCGGGCGTCGTCCCCGGGGACTACCTGTCGTCGGTCGGGGATTGCTTGCCGTCGGTCGGGGAGTGCTTGCCGTCGGAGGCGCCGGCCTGCGCGGCGAGCAGGTCGCGGATCTCCGAGAGCAGCTGGACGTCGGTGGGCTCGGCCGGACCGGCCTCCTCGCCACGCTTGCGACGCTCCTTGAGGGCCTTGAGCGGCAGCACGATGACGAAGTAGACGACTGCGGCGACGATCAGGAAGTTGATCGCCGCGGTGATGACGGCGGCGAAGTCGATGTAGGTGCTCGGCTTGTCGGCGATGATGTTGATACCGAGGCCGGTCGCGGTCGGTGGGGTGATCGCGTTGAGCAACGGCTTGATGATCTTCTCGGTGAACGACGTGACGATCGCACCGAATGCGGCACCGATGACGACGGCGACCGCGAGGTCGACGACGTTGCCGCGCAGAATGAAGTCCTTGAAGCCCTTGAGCATTGGTCCCCCCGTTGGATCACCGGTTCTGCTGCCGGAGGGTAACCGCGACCTGCTGCGTCAGCGCGGCGGCGGCGAGGCGCGTCGCCTGTGTCGGCGGCAACGCGACCAGCACGATCCGCCCCCGCGAACCGGTGGCGACCCCTCCCGAATCGGCCGGCAGCACAGCGGTGACGACCGCGCCCTCGGCGAGGACGACGGCCTCGTCGGCACCGGCTCCGGGGGTGACGACGTCGACGACGTTGCCCGCGACGAGCAGGCCCGCGACGCCGGGATCGGTCAGCCGGACGGGGACGGCGACGGCGTCGGGCAGGCCCGACGCGGCGGCGGCCAGGGCAGGCCCGGCCAGCCGGAGGTCGGTCACGGGTTCGCCGGCACGGACGGGGCCTGCGAGGACACGGCCGGTCGCGTCGGCAGTGGCGCGCAACACGCCCGTCGGCACCAGCGCGTCCGGCCACGGGCGGACGGCGAGGTCGGCGGGGCCGAGGACGACACCGGCGGGGAGGTCGCGGACGGCGACGAGGACGGGCTCGCCCGCGCCCGCCGCGGGGCGGAACGCCAGCACCGCGGCGGCGACGACGAGCGCACCCGCCAGGACGCGGCGCGCGAGGACGCCGCGCCGCCAGCGGGTGGCGGGCAGCCGGGCGAGCAGGACGTCCCACGGACGGGACGGTGCTGTGGAGGAGGCGGGCATGCGGACCTCTCGTCGGAACCGTGATCGGCTCCGACGCTAGGTGCGCGGACGGACGTGGGACCGGGTTCCCGGCGGGCCTGTGGACGGTTTCCGCGGGATGTGGACAACCCCGGAGGGACGGCCTGTCAGGCGGCGGGCGTCGATCCCGGGCTGGACGACCCCGACGACGAGGACGAGCTGCTGCTCGACGGGCCCGACGTCTTGACCAGCTCGCCGTGCTTCGGCGGTTTGCCGGACACGGTCTGCGGGGTGGACCCGGAGTCGGACGAGGTCGAGGAGTCGGACTTCGAGTCCGACGAGGACGACGACGAGTCGGTGGAGGCGGCCACACCGCTGCTGCCACGGCTGTCGGTGCGGTAGAACCCGCTGCCCTTGAAGACGATCCCCACCGAGGAGAAGACCTTGCGGAGGGCGCCGCCACATTCGGGGCACACCGTCAGCGAGTCGTCGGAGAAGGACTGCACTGCCTCGAACCGGTGGTCACAGGCGGTGCAGGCGTACTGGTAGGTCGGCAAGGGATCCTCCGGAGCTGGCACTCCCATACAGGGACTGCCAAGTTTAACCTGCGCGATCAACCCGCTGTTCCGAGCGTCGTCACACCGCTGCCCGGGCGCAGGGCTCCGGCGACGCGCATGTCGTGCGGGTCCACGGGAACGACATCGAGCAGCTCGTCGTCGTCGACCACGGCGATGACCAGTGCGTCCGCGCCGACGAGGGGCAGGGTCCGGTCGTAGTAGCCGCCGCCGCGGCCGAGGCGGTTCCCGGCCAGGTCGACGGCGAGCGCGGGGACGAGGACGACGTCGGCGGCAGTGATACCTGCCACACCGAGCCGTGGACCAGTGGGTTCACGCAGTCCGAGCGGTCCGTCGGCGAGCGAGCCCGGGCCGTCGTAGGCGGCCCAGTCGAGGCTGCCGGGCTCGTCCGGGACGACCGGGAGCCGGACGACGTGGCCGGCGGCGCGCAGTGCGTCGAGCATCGCGATCGACCCCGGCTCGCTCCCGACGGGCAGGTAGGCGCACACGACGAGCCCGGCACCGCGGCCCGCGGCGACCGCGACGACACCGTCGGCGAGAGCCGCGTCCCGCGCGACCCGGCGGTCCGGCGTGACGGCGCGGCGCGCGGCCAGCAGCCGCCGTCGCAACCCGGCCTTCCCGGAGCCGTCGGCGCCGGGATCGTCGGGATGTGCCCGCGGTGAAGCCTGATGTTCTCCGTGTGCCGTCACGCGGGCACGTTACCGGCGCCGATAGGCTCGCCGACCATGAGCGAGTCCCGCGCGTTCCGCTCCGCTGTCGTCCCCGCCGCCGGTCTCGGCACCAGGTTCCTGCCGACGACGAAGACGGTTCCCAAGGAGCTGCTGCCCGTCGTCGACACCCCTGGCATCGAGCTCGTGGCCGCCGAGGCGGCCGAAGCGGGCGCCGAGCGGCTCTTGATCGTCACCTCGCCGGGCAAGGACGCGATCGCCGCCCACTTCGCGCCGCAGCCCGAGCTGGAGGAGACGCTCAAGGAGCGCGGCAAGGACGCGTTGCTGGCCAAGGTGCGCAGGGCCGCCGAGCTGATCGCGGTGCAGACGGTCACCCAGCACCAGCCCAAGGGTCTCGGACACGCGGTGGGGTGCGTCGCCGACGTGCTCGGCGACGACGAGGACGCCGTCGCGGTGCTGCTGCCCGACGACATCGTGCTGCCCACCGGTGTGCTCGACCGGATGGCCGCCGTGCGTGCGCAGCACGGCGGAACCGTGCTGTGCGCCTTCGACATCCCGGGCCCGGAGATCTCCGCCTACGGCGTGTTCGACGTCGCCGACACCGCCGACGACGACGTGAAGCGCGTGCACGGGATGGTCGAGAAGCCGCCGGCCGACGAGGCGCCGTCGTCGTTCGCCGCCGCCGGCCGCTACCTGCTCGACCGGGCGATCTTCGACGCCCTGGGCCGCATCACCCCCGGCGCGGGCGGTGAGCTGCAGCTCACCGACGCCGTGGCGCTGCTGATCGCCGAGGGTCACCCCGTGCACGTGGTGGTGCACCGCGGCGGCCGGCACGACCTGGGCAACCCGGGTGGTTACGCGAAGGCGTTCGTCGACTTCGCGCTCCAGCACCCCGACTACGGCGACGACCTGCGCAGCTGGCTGGCCGCGCGGCTGGAGGGTTAGGCGACGGTGCGGTCGGTCGACGAGCAGCTCGAGAGGATCCTCGCGGCGGCGGTGCGCCCGGCGCCGGTCCGTGTCGCGATCGCCGACGCCCACGGGCTGCGGTCCGCGGAGTCGGTGAGCACGTCACGTCCGTTGCCCGGCTTCGACCAGGCGGCGATCGACGGCTACGCGGTCCGCAGCATCGACCTCGTCGGTGCGTCCGACGCGGGGCCGGTGTCGCTGCCGGTCGTGGGGGAGATCCCGGCCGGGTCGCGCCAGCCCTTGCGGCTGCAGCCCGGGCAGGCGGTGCGGGTGGTCGCCGGTGCGCCGTTGCCGACGCTGGCCGACGCAGTCCTGCCGTCGGACCACACCGATTCCGGGTCGGCCCGCATCTCGGTGCACCGCGCCGTGCCCTCGGCGGTGTTCGTGCGCCGCATCGGTGAGGACGTCCAGCCCGGCGACGTCGCCGTGAACCGCGACGAGATCGTCGGCACCGCGCAGGTCGCGATGCTCGCCGCGGCGGGTCGCGGGCAGGTCCTCGTGCACCCGAAGCCGCGGGTGTCGGTGCTCGCGGTCGGCGACGAGCTCGTCGACGTCTCGCGCGGTGCCGGCGCCGGGCAGGTTCCCGACGTCTGCACCCACGCCATCGCGGCGGCCGCCCGGGAGGCCGGTGCGGCGGTGTCGCGGCTGCGCCTGGTCCGGGCCGACGTCCGCGAGGTGCGGTCGGCGCTGGAGGACATGCTGCCGTTCACCGAGGTCCTCGTGGTGTGCGGTGCGGTCGCGGGACGCCCCGGCGCGGAGCTGCGATCGGCCTTCGACGGCATCGGCGAGATCGACGACACCCGCGTCGCCATGCATCCGGGCTCGTCGCAGGGCTTCGGGGTCGTCGGCCGCGACGCGGTGCCGACGTTCCTGTTCCCCTCGCACCCGGCCACCGCGCTGCTGCTGTTCGAGGTGCTCGCCCGCCCGCTCGTCCGGCTCGGGCTCGGCCTGGAGGACCCGCACCGCCGGGTGCTGCAGGCCCGGCTGACGTCGCCGGTCGTGTCGCGCAAGGGCCGCCGTGGGTACGTGCGCGGGCGGCTGCTGCGCGAGCAGGACAGCGGCGACTACCTGCTGCAGCCCCTGGGCCTCTCCGGCACCCACCTGCTGACCTCACTCGCCGAGGCCAACGGGATGCTGATCGTGCCCGAGGACCAGGAGGACCTGACCGTCGACGAGCACGTGTCGGTCGCGTTCCTGTCCAACCGGCGCTGACCGGCCGCGATGTCGCATGCGGTACCCGAGCGCCTCGGCCGCCATCCGGGCTGGCCCGCCCGGACGGGTGGGCTGCGCACCGGGGCGGGTGTCGTCGCGCTGCGCCCGGTCCGGCTGCGTGACGCCACCGCGTGGTCGGCGATCAGGGTTCGCGACGAGGAGCACCTCGCCCCCTGGGAGCCCACCGCCCCCGGCACGTGGGCGCAGCGCCACTCCGCCGCGGAGTGGCCGGCCCGCTGGATGCTGCTGCGGTCCGCGGCCCGGCGCGGGGCCGCGCTGCCGTTCGTGATCACCGTCGACGACCGGTTCGCGGGCCAGGTCATGGTGGGCAACGTCGTGCGGGAGCCGCTGCTGTCGGCCTACATCGGCTACTGGTGCGATGCCGCCGTCACCGGCAAGGGCGTCACGACGGCGGCCGTCGCGCTGGCACTGGACCACTGCTTCGACGCGGTCGGTCTGCACCGCGTGGAGGCCACGGTCCGGCCGGAGAACGTCGGGAGCCTGCGGGTGCTGGCCAAGCTCGGGTTCCGGCACGAGGGGCTGTTCCGTCGCTACCTCGACGTCGACGGCGACTGGCGTGACCACCTCTGCTTCGCCCTGACCGCCGAGGACCTTCCTGCGGGCGGGATGGCCGCCGCGCTCGTGCGGCACGGTCTGGCGCACCCCGTCGATCACATGGAGTGAACAGAGCACTGCACGCTGTGACCCTCCGAATTCACATTCGTCACACCCGCACCGGAGGAAACGTTCCTCGATATGGGTGGCGACGGCGCGTCGCTTCCGGGATCCCACGATCGCGCTGGATACCGTGATCGAGGGCGCGATCTTGCTCGGGGGAGTGGGAGCCGTGCCCGACTGCGCCGATCGGGGGAGAGGAGCGGCCGTTGCCCAGCTCGATGATCTTCGTGAGCCTGGTGGCCATCTGGCTGCTGATCCTCGTACCGACGGTCGCGCGGCGACGGCAGGAGGTGGCGCGGCCCTCGGCGGCATCGCTGTCCGGCCGGGTGCTCGCCCGACCGGGCCAGGACCGCCGTACCCAGGAGGTGGCACTGATGGACCGGACCGACGAACGCGTCACGACCACGGTCGAGGCGGCCGACGTGGAGGCCGAGGAGAGCGCCCCCGAGGCGCGGCCGTCGGAGGAGCCCGCCGACGTGCACGTCGACGACGACCCCGGCCGCCTCGCGGACTGGGCCGAGGAGGACGAGGAGGGCTGGGAGCGGCCGCCCGCGCGCTTCCGCCCCGGCCGCGGCGGGTTCGACGCCGAGGCCGCCGCGCTGTCCGCGCGCGCCCGCTACGCCGCCCGCCAGCGGATCGTCCTCGGCCTGCTCGGCGCCATCGTCGTGACGGCGGCGCTCGCGCTGTTCCTGTCCGCAGGGATCTGGTGGCTCACCGGGCTCGTCGCCGCCGGGCTGACCGGCTACCTCGTGTACCTGCGCCGCCAGGTCCGCCTCGAGGACGCCATCCGGGCCCGCCGCGCCGCCCGCGCCGCAGGCACCCGCCGCACCCCCGCCGCCGACGACCCCGCCCTCGACGAATGGGCTGCCCGCGGCCGCGAGGTCGGCCGCCGCGACGGCGAGGACCGGGACGGCGACCGCGACCTCGACGAGAACGACCACGATCTCGACGAGACCGGCGCTGCGCTGGACGGCCACGACGACGGTTGGGTCGACGCCTCCCGCGACGACGCCGACGGCGGCGCGTCGGGCAAGGGTCTCGACGACGACGGCGACCCCAGCCGGGTCAAGGGCGTCGGCGAGCCGCTGGGCATCCTGCCCGCCAAGCGCCGCACCGTCCGCGCCGACGATGAGGAGGCCGACGAGGACGCCGAGCCCGAGACGGCCCTGCCTCGCCTCACGCCCACTCCGCCGCCCCCGCTGCCTGCCGGGACCAGCCTCGTCGAGGTCGACGAGGAGGAGCTCGAACTGGGCGAGCTCGACCGCCGGGCCCGACCCGGGTACCGCCGTGCGGCGGGTCAGTGAGCCCCTGCTAGGGTTTTCACGTCCCGCCGGAGACGGCGGTACGGGGCTGTGGCGCAATTGGTAGCGCGTCTCGTTCGCATCGAGAAGGTCAGGGGTTCGATTCCCCTCAGCTCCACTCGCAGGTCATCCTTGCTCGCGGAATCCGCTCGCTTGGCGAGCTCCGGGTGTTTCCGGGGGCGCAGCCCCTGGGCCCCGCCCGGCGGGGATTCGCTCCCCGGACCCCCTCCGGTGGTCGGCTCGGTCGGTGGCGTCCGGTTGGTCACGGAGCTCGGACCCGGACTTTCGTCCTCGTCCTGCGTGGACCACGTCAGCGCGAGGCCCTCGGCCCTGTGGGCGACCGCCGATTCCGGGGACATGGGCGCCACCCGTGACGCTCGTGTCCCGCGAACCCCGCAGGGTCAGCCCGCTTCCTTCTCGGCCAGGACGTGGTCGATCGCGTCGACGAAGGCCACGAGCTCGGCGTCGGTGGTGATGAACGGCGGGCTGATCTGCAGGTTGTTGCCGCGCAGGGGGCGTGAGACGAACCCCAGGTCGAGCAGGCCGTCGACGACGTCCTCGGCCTTGATCTCGTCGACGACGGTCACGCCGCCCAGGAAACCGCCGACGCGGACGTCGGCCACGCTCGGGCGGTCGGCGGCCAGCTGCGCCAGCCGGGTGCCCAACAGTGTCTCGAGCTCGGCGGCGCGCGGCACCAGGCCGTCGGCCTCCAGCACGTCGATGTTGGCCTGGGCGACCGCACAGGCGGTCGCGTGCCCCGCGTAGGTGGCGCCGTGGCGGAAGATCGGCGTCGACGGGTCGTCGACGTAGAACGGCTGCCAGATCCGGGGTGCGACGAGGACGCCGCCGAGCGGTGCGTACCCGGAGGTGACGCCCTTGGCGAAGGTGATCATGTCGGGCCGGACGCCGTAGCGTTCGGCGGCGAACATGGTGCCGGTGCGGCCGAAGCCGGTGATGACCTCGTCGAGGACGAGCAGGATGTCGTTCTCGCGGCACAGCTGCTCGACGGCGGCCAGGTACCCCGGCTCGGGCGGGTTGACGCCGCCGGTGCCCTGGACGGGCTCGGTCACGAAGGCAGCGACCCGCTCGGCGCCGAGGTCGGCGATCGTCTTCGCGAGGGCGTCGGCGTCGTGGACCGGGACGCGCGCCGTCTCCGGGACGAGCGACTCGGTGCCGTAGCCCTCCCGGTTGAACTCCAGGCCCGCGATGCTGGTGCCGTAGGCGTGCAGGCCGTGGTAGGCGTGCTCGCGGCTGATGATCACGGTCTTCCCGGGCCTGCCGTCGCGCTGCCAGTGCCGGCGGGCGAGCTTGCAGGCCACGTCGATGGCGTCGGAGCCACCGGAGTTGAGGATGACCTTCGGGTCGGGGATCGGCGACAGGCTCGCGAGCCGCTCCGCCAGGGAGATCGCCTGGTCGTTCACGAACCGGGCGAAGATGTGGTAGGTCTCCAGCGTCAGCATCTGGGCGCGGGCGGCCTCGGCGAGCGCGGGGTGCGAGTGGCCGATGTTGGCGTGCCACAGACCCGCGGTGCCGTCGAAGAGCCGCTGTCCGTCGGCGGTGTGCAGGTAGGAGCCCTCGCCCCGTTCGATGACGAGCTGCCGTCCGAGGACGGAGGGCAGGTGCGCCTGGGCGGGCCACAGGGCGGGGCCGTCGAGGATCGTGGGAGTGCCGGACACGGGTGCCGTCCTTTCGTTCGGTGGCGCCCAGTGCAACAAGGACCGGACGATCCCGCACATCGTGGGCCCGGAGCAGGGTCAGGCCGCGGGTTCCGCCGCCGGCTCGGTGACGACCTCGTCGGTGACCCGGCCGCCGGGGTGCAGCAGCGCCGCCACCAGCGAGATCGCCAGGGCGATCGCCATGCCGACGAGGACGGCGCGCGTCGCGATCGCGAAGTCCGTCGCGACGGCGGCCTCGATCCGGCCGCGCAGCTGCGCGGGGACGTTCGCCAGTGCCGGGGACGAGTCCCCGCCACCCGACGCGGCCAGCGACGCCGCGGTCGACGGGGGCACCCCGAAGCCGGCGAGGGTCGTCTCCATGCGGGCGGCGAAGACGTTGCCCAGCACCGTGCCCAGCACGGCGAGGCCGAGCGCGGAGCCGTAGTTGCGGATGGTCTGGGTGATGCCGGTGACCTCGCCGTAGGAGGCGTCGATGGCGCGGTTGGTGGCGTCGGTGCTGGCCGGGCCGAGCAGCAGGCCGATCCCCGCGCCCGACAGGACGATGCACCACCACTGCGCGCCCAGGTCCAGGTCGGTGATCTTCCAGGCCCAGCACAGGAACCCCACCATGGCCAGGACACAGCCCGCGACGACCGACGGCTTCGCACCCCGCTTGTCGAGGATGCGCCCGCCGATCTGGGCGGCCGGGGCGAAGCCCGCGAAGAACACCAGCAGGTAGAGCCCTGCGCTGCTGGCGCTGTAGCCGAGCGAGACCTGCGAGTAGATGCTCGCGAAGAAGAACACCGGGACGAACGCGACCATGGAGAAGAACAGCACCAGGTTGTCGGACATGAATGCCCGCCCGCGGAAGATGCCGATCTTGATCAGCGGCATCTCGGTGCGCTGCTCCAGGAACACGAACAGCACCAGCGCCACGAGACCGCCGACGATGCACACCCAGGTCAGCGGGCTGTCCCAGCCCCAGCTCCGGGCCTGCTCGAAGCCCAGCACCGACAGCCCCATCCCGACGGCGACGACCGCGGCGCCCCGCCAGTCGATCCGTTCCCGCCGCATCGAGGGCGCGATGCCGGCCATGAGCGTGAGGACGACGGCGACGACCGCGACCGGGATGTTGATCCAGAAGATCGCCCGCCACGTCCACTGCGTGAGATAGCCGCCGGCGATCGGGCCGATCGCGGTCAGGCCCCCGCTGACACCGAAGAAGATCGCCAGCGCCTTGCCCCGCTCACGCAGCGGGAACGACGCCACGACGACGGCGAGCGCGGCCGGGATCATGAGCGCCGCGGACAGGCCCTGCATCGCCCGGAAGACGATGATCCAGGCCTCGGCGAGCGAGCTCTTCGGGGTGAACCCGCAGAGCGTGGACGACACGGCGAAGCCGATGATCCCGATCAGTACGATGCGCCGCGACCCCAGGACGTCGGCGAGCCGCCCGCCCAGCGCGAACCCGGCGGCGAGGGCGAGCAGGTAGCTGTTCACCGTCCACGTGACGCCGCTGCTCGACAGCGACAGCTCGGTCTGGATGTTCGGGGCGGCGATGGCGACGATCGTCTGGTCGATGAACGTCATCGCGACGGCGAACATCATCGCGGTGAGGGCGAGCCATTTCGACGTCGCAGCGAGGCGTGTCGTACCCGCCGGACCGCCCGCGACCGCTCTCTCCGACATACCGCTCTCCGATCGTCGTCGACGACGCGAGGTGCGCGTTCGGCGATGATGTCGCTCGGAGGAGCCGAGACGTGACACTCCGGGGCGCCCCGACTGCCGACGGCAGGCGCCCGATCGTCGCCAGGGATGCGCGCAGAGCCTCCCGCGCGACCCCACGGTCGTCGGAGTACCTCCGGAGAGCGACGAGGTTGCGGCCGGTCCGGGCTACTGGATGCCCGTCGCCTCGCGCACCCGGCCCAGCACCTCGCGGGCGCGGACGCGGGCCTTGTCCGCGCCGGTGGCCAGCAGCGCGGTGAGCTCGCTGTCGGGGGCCATCAGCTCGTCGTAGCGCGCGCGGAGCGGGCCGAGCTTCTCGTCGAGCACGTCGAACAGCGCGTTCTTCAGCTCGCCCCAGCCCGTCCCGCCGGCCTCGAGCCGCTTGCGCACGTCGGCCGTGACGTCGGCGGACGCGAACTGTTCCAGGATCTGGAACACCGACGAGCTGTCCGGGTCCTTCGGGTCCTCGACCGGCGTGCTGTCGGTCGGGATGCGCCGCACCAGTTTCTTGAGCTTCGCGCCCTCGAGGAAGAGCGGGATCGTGTTGTCGTAGCTCTTGCTCATCTTGCGGCCGTCGGTGCCGGGCAGGGTCTTGCCGGTGTCGGCTTCCGGGACGACCAGCTGCGGGACCTTGAGCACCGGCTTGCCGCCCCCGAAGAGGTGGTTGAAGGAGCCGGCGATGTCGGCGGCGTACTCGACGTGCTGGGACTGGTCCTTGCCGACGGGCACGACGTCGGAGTCCATCAGCAGGATGTCGGCGGCCATCAGCACCGGGTAGTTGTAGGTGCCCATGTTGATGCCGGCGTCGAGGTCGTCCTTGCCCGCCTCGGCGTTGCGGTCGCGCGCGGCCTTGTAGGCGTGCGCCCGGTTCATCATCCCCTTGGCGGTGACGCAGGACAGGATCCAGCTCAGCTCGAACGTCTCCGGCACGTCGGACTGCAGGTACATCGTGATGCGCTCGGGGTCGAGGCCCGCGGCGATCCAGGTGGCGGCGACCGAGCGCGAGTAGTGGCGCAGCAGCTCGGGATCGCGCACCGTCGTCAGCGCGTGGTAGTCGGCGATGAAGTACATCGCCTCGTACTGCTCGGCCAGCTCGAGGGCGGGCTTGATCGCACCGATGTAGTTGCCGATGTGCGGCTCGCCGGTCGGCTTGATGCCGGTGAGGGAGACCTTCCGCCCGGGCGTCGTCATCCGGCGATCCTAGGCCCGCAGGTGGAAGGCGCTTTTCCGGCCCCGAGGGGAGCGGAGAGCGCCCGGACCGTCGCGGTACGCTGCGGGAGCCCCTGGTCAGAGGGGGTTGGCGCCGCGATGGCGGCCGACGAGCGGCCCCGACCCGGGCCGACCCCCAGTCGACGACATGGACGGAAGATGCATCGATACCGGTCTCACACCTGCGGCGAGCTGCGCGCGACGGACGTCGACACCGACGTCCGGCTGTCGGGCTGGCTGCACAACCGGCGGGACCTGGGCGGTGTCGTCTTCGTCGACCTTCGGGACAACTCCGGGGTCGTCCAGCTCGTCGTCCGCTCCGACTCGCCCGCCTACGAGGCGCTCGGCAGCCTGCCGCGGGAGACGGTGCTGCGGGCCGACGGCCGTGTCCTGCGTCGTGACGCGGAGAACGTCAACCCCGACCTGCCGACCGGTGAGATCGAGGTCCAGGTCGGCGAGATCGAGGTGCTCGGCACCTGCGACCCGTTGCCGTTCAGCGTGTTCCCCGAGGAGAAGGTCAACGAGGAGACCCGGCTGACCTACCGCTTCCTCGACCTGCGCCGCGCCCGGATGCACCGCAACATCCAGCTGCGCTCCGCGGTCGTCGCGAGCATCCGCCGCAAGATGACCGAGCGTGGCTTCCTCGACCTGCAGACGCCGATCCTGTCGGCCACCAGCCCCGAGGGCGCGCGCGACTTCCTGGTCCCCTCGCGCATCCACGCCGGCAAGTTCTACGCGCTGCCGCAGGCGCCGCAGCAGTTCAAGCAGCTGCTGATGGTGTCGGGCTTCGACCGCTACTTCCAGATCGCGCCCTGCTTCCGCGACGAGGACAGCCGCGCCGACCGCTCGCCCGGCGAGTTCTACCAGCTCGACGTCGAGATGAGCTTCGCCGAGCAGGAGGACGTCTTCGGGGTCATCGAGGGCGTCATGACCGAGCTCTTCACCGAGTTCGCGCCCGAGCGGCAGACCACGTCGCCGTTCCCGCGCATCGCCTACCGCGACGCGCTGGCCCGTTACGGCACCGACAAGCCCGACCTGCGCTCGCCGCTCGAGCTCGTCGACGTCACACACCTGTTCGCCGACAGCGACTTCCGGGCGTTCGCGGGCAAGCACGTCCGCGCGCTGCCGGTTCCCGGCTGCGGCGGCCGGCCCCGTTCGTTCTTCGACCAGATGGGCGCCTTCGCCATCGAGAAGGGCGCGCAGGGCCTGGCCTGGGTGCGCATCGCCGACGACGGCACGCTCACCGGCCCGATCGCCAAGTTCCTCACCGAGGACGTCGTCTCCCGGCTCGTCGCCGACGTCAAGGGCGAGCCCGGCACCGCGATCTTCTTCGGCGCGGGCGAGGAGTCCGAGGTCGGCAAGATCATGGCCGAGGTCCGCGTCGAGGCGGCCAAGCGCGCCGACCTGTTCGAGGAGGCGCCGTTCCGGTTCTGCTGGATCGTCGACTTCCCGATGTACGAGCTCGACGACGACGGCAAGGTCGAGTTCAGCCACAACCCGTTCTCGATGCCGCAGGGCGGCATGGAGGCGCTGCAGACCAAGGACCCGCTCGACATCCTGGCCTGGCAGTACGACATCGTCTGCAACGGCGTGGAGCTGTCCTCGGGCGCGGTCCGGAACCACAGCCCGGAGGTCATGTACGAGGCCTTCCGGATCGCCGGCTACGCCAAGGAGCGCGTCGACGAGGAGTTCGGCGGCATGGTGCGCGCCTTCCACTACGGCGCCCCGCCGCACGCCGGGATCGCCCCCGGTGTCGACCGCATCGTGATGCTCCTGGCCGACGAGCCCAACATCCGCGAGACGATCGCGTTCCCGCTCAACGGCAACGCCCAGGACCTGCTCATGGGCGCGCCGTCAGAGGTCGACGAGGCGCGGCTGCGTGAGCTGCACCTGAGCGTCCGCAAGCCCCCGGCCAAGGCCCCGAAGACGAGCTGACGCCGGCCGGACCCGTTGCGTCGCAGCGGGTCCGGCCGGGTATACGGTCGCCGGGCGGCGCCGGGGGCGTCGTCAGCACGTGGGGGGTGTTCGCGGTCCGTCGGCGGTCTGTGGTGTGTGCGGCCTGCGCCCTCGTGGCGGCGGTGCTCGCTGCGTTCACGGCGCTCAACCCGTTCCACCTGGCGTGGGGCGGCCCCGCGACAGCGGTTCTCGTCGGTGTGACGATCGCGCTGATCACAGCGGCCGCGGCCGTCGTCCCGCGGCGGCGCGCCAACCGCGTCTTCACCGCCCTGCTGGGCGTGGTGCTGCTCGCGGGCTGGTGCGCGATCGCGATCGTCGGCCTGCGGTTCTCCGGCCCGCAACGCGACCTGACCGTCGTCGAGGGTGGGGCGTACCGGCTGGTCGTCGTCGAGGGACACGCGTTCGCCGACATCGCGTACTCGGTCCACCTGCGGCGCGGCTCCGGCCCGCTGGCCCAGGACACGCTGGTCTGGCAGGGGCTCGCCGAGGGCTCCCCGCCCACCCTGGTGCGGTTCCACGGCGACCCGGCCACCGACCGTCAGGTGGAGGTCGTCGCCGGTCCCGGGTGCGGCTACCGGTCGACCTTCGATTCCCTTACTCTCGGCGTCGATCCGGTACACAGACCGTTGCGGCTCGACGGCTGCTGACCCGTCGGGGCTACCCTGGGTGGGCGACACCGGCCAGGCAGTACCGACAGCCCGTGATCAGCCAGAATGATCACGGCGAACGGGCACGACGAACGGCGGGGTGTGCACGTGGGAGGCACCCTGACAGGGCTGGAACGCCGCATCGTCGGAGCGCTGCAGGTGGACGGCCGGGCCTCCTGGCCGCGGATCGCCGCCGCCCTCGGTGAGCCCGACGGCGTCGTCGAACGCCACGGCACCGAGCTCCTCGCCGGCGGGTCCGTCCGGGTGACGGGTGCCGCGGCCCCCTCGGCGGGCGCGATCGTCGCCCTGCGCTGTGAACCCGGCAAGGAACGCATCGGGGCGCTGGCCCTGGCCAACCGCCGCGACACGCGCAACGCCCACGTCCTCGCCGGCCCCTACGGATGCCTCGCCGAGATCGACTGCGACCCCGCCCGGCTCGCCGCCTTCACCCTCGACGAGCTGCCGCTGCTGCCCGCGCTCGCCGGCTCCGGGGTCTGGACGGTCCTGCGCTACGTCCGCACCTCCGCGCACTGGCGGCCCGGCCTGATCGGCGACGCCGAGCACGACGCCCTCGTCGACGTCGAGCCCCCACCCGAGTACGCGCCCTTCGGCGAGGCCAAGGACGTCAACCGGCCCGACGCCCTGCTCCTCGCCGCGCTGGCCCACGACGGCCGCCGCGACGTCGACGAGCTCGCGGGCGTCACCGGGCTGTCGGCGTCCGCGGTGCGCAGGCGCGTCGAACGGCTGCGCCGCGAGGGCGGCCTGCGGCTGCGCGTCGTCGTCGACCCGGCCCTGCTCGGTTTCACCGTCCGCGCCGTGGTCTCGGTGCGCTGCGCCCCGCGCGACGTGCCCGCCGTAGCCACCGCGCTCTCCCGCGAACCCTCGGTCCGCCACGCCGCGTGCGTCACCGGCGACCGGCAGATCGTCGCCGAGGTCGCGCTCCCGACCGTCGACGCCCTGCACGACCTGCTCACGTCCGCGGCCTGGCTCGACCGGGTCACCGAGGCCGAGGCGTCACCGGTCGTCGGCACCCTCAAACGCGACGGCCTGTTCACCCTCGCGTCGGAGCACTGAACGCGCTACCGCCACGACGGCAGCCACAGCTCCGCCTGCCAGTGCTGCTGCGTGATCGAGACGCCGTTGAGGACCGGCCACAACCAGGCGAAGTTCGCGACGATCAGCCCCACCCACAACGCCACGACCAGCAACCCCGTCTGCCTGCGCTCCGGATGCGCACGGGCCCGGCCCAGGATCTCGCCCATCACCAGCACCGTCCCGATCACCAGGAACGGCACCACCGGCGCCATGTAGAAGAAGTACATCTGCCGGTTCAGGTTCAGGAACCACGGCAGGAAGCCCGCCCCGTAGCCGACCAGCACGGCCGCATAGCGCCAGTCGAACCGCGTGCACGTCCGCCACAACGCCCAGCCCAGCACCAGCGGCGCCGGCCACCACAACGCGGGAGTGCCGACGAGCATCACCGCCGACACACAGTCACCCGTGCCGCAGCCGCTGACGTCGCTGCCACCCGCGTAGTAGTAGAGCATCGGGCGCAGCCCCATCGGCCACGTCCACGGCTTCGACTCCCACGGGTGCGGGTTGCCCGGCGGGGTGTCGAGCCCCTCGTGGAACGCCAGCACGTGGCCGCTGTAGTACCAGAGCGAGCGCACCGCGTCGGGCACGAACGAGAACGGTCCGCCCGACCCCACCATGATCCCCACGGCGTGCCGGTCCACCGACGTCTCGCTGCCGAACCACGCCCACCACGCCGACAGATAGGCCAGCACCGGGACCACGGCCAGCGCCCAGACCCCCGGCAGCAGGTCCCGCCTGACGGTCCCGGCCCAGGGCCGGCGGACGCCTGCCGCCCGGCGGGCCATCACGTCCCAGAGGATCGTCAACGCCGCGAACGCGACGACCCAGTAGATGCCCGACCACTTCACCGCACAGCCCAGGCCCAGCAGCACCCCGGTACCGAACCGCCACCAGCGGACACCCAGCCGCGGCCCGTACGGCGTGTCGTCGACGCGACCCTCCGCCATCACGACGGCCATCCGCTCCCGGACGTCGTCGCGGTCACGCACCAGCGTCGTGAACGCCGCCAGCACGAACAACGCCGCGAACACGTCGAGCATCCCGATCCGCGACTGCACGTGGGAGAGCCCGTCGCAGATCAGCACCAGCCCCGCGACCGCACCCAGCAGCGACGACCGCGTCAACCGCCGCGTCACCCGGATGATCAGGACGATGCACAACGTCCCCGCCGCTGCGGCCGCCACCCGCCAGCCGATGGCGTCGTAGCCGAACAGCCACTCGCCCAGCGCGATCAGCTGCTTGCCCAGCGGCGGGTGCACCACCAGCTCGTAGCCGGGGTTGTCCTCGACACCACCGTTGCGCAGCATCTGCCACGCCTGCGGGACGTAGTGCTTCTCGTCGAAGACGGGGGTGCCCTGGTCGGTGGGGAAGCGCAGCCCGGCGAACCGCAGCACCCCGCCCAGCAGGCCCACCACGATCGTGAGGACCCAGCCGCGGAGCCTGTCGTCGAGACCGGCGACGCCGAGCATGCGGCGCGGGTCGAGCGTCACGGGCGGGCGCAGCGGCGGCGGCGTGCCCACGACCTCCGCGCCGGGCGTCAACACTTCCCCGCGAACCCCCACGCGGGCCGATCGTAGGCTCCCGGCATGAGCACCGACTCCCCGGCGGGCCGACTGGTCCTCGCCGCGACCCCGCTGGGCGACGCCCGCGACGCCTCGGTGCGACTGCGCGAGGCGCTCGCCGAGGCCGACATCGTCGCCGCCGAGGACACCCGACGGCTGCGCTCCCTCGTCGCGGCGCTGGGCGTGACCGTGAGCGGGAAGGTCGTCAGCCACTACGACTCCGTCGAGGCCGCGCGGCTACCCGGCCTGCTCGATGCCATCCGGTCCGGGGCGACCGTCCTCGTCGTCACCGACGCCGGGATGCCCGCCGTCTCCGACCCCGGTTACCGCCTCGTCGCCGCCGCCGCGGCCGAGGAGCTGCCGATCACCTGCCTGCCCGGCCCCTCCGCGGTCACGACCGCCCTCGTCCTGTCGGGCCTGCCCTGCGAACGCTTCTGCTTCGAGGGCTTCCCGCCGCGGCGCTCCGGCGAGCGCAGGCGCTGGCTCGCCGAGCTGGCCACCGAACGCCGTGCCACCGTGTTCTTCGAGTCCCCGCACCGGCTGGTCGACACCCTGCGCGAGGCCGCCGAGGTGCTCGGCGGCGACCGCGCCGCCGCGGTCTGCCGGGAGCTCACCAAGAAGTACGAGGAGGTCGTCCGCGGCTCGCTCACCGAGCTGGCGGAGTGGGCCACCGGCGAGGTGCGCGGCGAGATCACCGTCGTCCTCGCGGGCGCCGCCCCCTCGGAGGCTCCGTCGATCGAGAGCCTGCTGCCGGAGGTGGAAGCGCGCGTGGCCGAGGGCGAACGCTTGAAGGACGCGGTGGCAGTGGTCGCCGGCGCGACGGGAGTCCCGAAACGCGACCTCTACAACGCCGCCCTCGCCGCCCGCCCCTCCTAGCGTCCCCCGCTCGAATGCACGCCCACCCCCTCGCCGAGCTCGACGTGAGACCGGTTCCGACCATGATCGAACCAGTCTGAGGTCGAACTCGGTCGAGGGTGGCGGTCGCATCTTGCTGGGCGGGCGGTCAGGTGGCAGGGGCCGCGGGGGTGCGGACGAGCCTTCTCGTGATCGGCTCCACGTAGCGGGCGGCGATCGGGCCGAGGACGGCCATGATCAGGACATAGGCGGTCGCCAGGGCGGCCAGTTCCGCCGGGACGGCCGCGTAGCCGACGGCCAGGCCCGCAATGACGATCGAGAACTCTCCGCGGGCGACGAGGGCGGCGCCCGCTCGGGCCCGGCCGAGCTTCCCGATGCCCTGGCGGCGTGCTGCCCACCAGCCGGTGGCGATCTTGGTCACCGTCGTCACCACGGCGAGCCCGACGGCGAAGGCGAGAACGGGCGGGACGGAGCGGGGATCGGTGTTGAGGCCGAACACGACGAAGAAGACCGCGGCGAACAGGTCGCGCAGCGGCTCGAGGAGCTTGGTGGCGTTCTCGGCGGTGGACCCGGAGATCGCGATGCCCAGCAGGAACGCGCCGACGGCGGCGGAGACCTGCATCGCGGAGGCGAACCCGGCGACCAGCAGCGCCGCGCCGAGGACCTTGAGCAGGAAGACCTCGCGGTCGGGGCTGTCGACGACCGCGGAGACGTAGCGTCCGAACCTCAGGGCGACCACGAGCACGACGGTGATCACCAGCAGCGAGATGCCGACCGCGGTGAGGCCGCCCAGGAAGCTCACCCCGGCCAGGAGCGCGGTGAGGATCGGCAGGTAGAGCGCCATGACGAGGTCCTCGAACACCAGGATCGACAGCACGACCGGTGTCTCGCGGTTACCGATGCGGCCGAGGTCGGACAGGACCTTGGCGACGATCCCCGACGAGCTGATGTAGGTCACGCCGGCCATCACGATGGCGCCGACGGGTCCCCAGCCGAGGATCAGCGCGACCGCGACCCCGGGGGCGGCGTTGAGGACGATGTCGAGCAGGCCCGCGGTCCAGGACCGTCGCAGCCCGGTGATGAGCTCGGAGGCGGAGTACTCCAGCCCGAGCAGCAGGAGCAGCAGGACGACGCCGACCTCGCTGGCGAGGGAGGTGAAGTCGCCGATGTCGCCGAGCGGGACGAGGCCGCCCTCGCCGAAGGCGAGGCCGCCGAGGAGGTAGAGGGGGATCGGGGAGAGGCCGATGCGTCCGGCGAGCCGGCCGAGCAGGCCGAGCCCGAAGAAGATCGCACCGAGTTCGAGCAGTTCGAGTGCGGTGTGGTTCATCAGCCCCGCTTGAGGATCTTGACCGCGTTCTCCAGTCCCTCGGAGGTCCCGACGGTGACGAGCAGGTCGCCGGCGGTGAGGGTGAAGTCGGGGGTGGGGGAGGCGTGGACCTGGCCGGCGCGCATGACGGCGACGACGGAGACGCCGGTGCGGGTGCGCAGTGCGGTGTCGCCGAGGGTGCGGCCGTCGAAGGGGCAGCCCTGGTTGATCGGGAGCTGGCGGGTGTGGATGCCCGGCATGTCGCGGTGCTCCTCGGTGAGCTGCGCGACGAGCTGCGGGGCGCCGAGGAGGTTGGAGAGCGCGCTGGCCTCCTCCATCGTCAGCGGCAGGGAGGCGAGGGCGGCGTCGGGGTCGTCGGACTTGGAGACGATCAGCTCGATCTTGCCGTCCCGGTGCGTGACGACGCCGATGCGCCGCCCGGCTCGCGTGGCGAAGTCCTTCCGGACACCGATTCCGGGCAAAGGGGTCACCTCGACGTTCACCCCGCCACCGTAACGCCGCGCACAGTCGGGATCCGGGCGGGGAATACGCTGGCCACATGAGCTCCCGCGTGCTGACCGCCGTTGCGTGGCCCTACGCCAACGGCCCGCGGCACATCGGCCACGTCTCCGGTTTCGGTGTGCCCTCCGACGTCTTCTCCCGCTACCGGCGAATGGTCGGCGACCAGGTGCTCATGGTGTCGGGCACCGACGAGCACGGCACCCCGATCCAGGTGCAGGCCGACGCGGAGGGGCTCACCCCGCGCCAGCTCGCGGACAAGTACAACGAGGTCATCACCGGCGACCTGCAGGGCCTCGGCCTGTCGTACGACCTGTTCACCAGGACGACGACGTCGAACCACTACGAGGTCGTGCAGAACCTGTTCCTGGCGCTGCACAAGAACGGCTACGTCGTCTCGAAGACGGCGATGGGCGCGATCAGCCCGTCGACGGGCCGGACGCTGCCCGACCGCTACGTGGAGGGCACCTGCCCGATCTGCGGGTACGACGGCGCGCGCGGCGACCAGTGCGACAACTGCGGCAACCAGCTCGACCCCGCCGACCTGATCAACCCGCGGTCGAAGATCAACGGCGAGGTCCCGAAGTTCGTCGAGACCGAGCACTTCTTCCTCGACCTGCCGGCGTTCGCGGAGTCGCTCGGGTCGTGGCTGTCCACGCGCACCGACTGGCGGCCCAACGTCCTGAAGTTCTCGGCCAACCTCGTCGAGGACCTCAAGCCGCGCGCCATCACCCGCGACCTCGACTGGGGCGTCCCGATCCCGCTCGACGGCTGGAGCGACCAGCCGATGAAGCGCCTCTACGTCTGGTTCGACGCGGTGATCGGCTACCTGTCCGCGTCGGTCGAGTGGGCGCGGCGCGGCCCGGACGCCGATGCCTGGAAGCAGTGGTGGACCGACCCGTCGGCCCAGGCCTACTACTTCATGGGCAAGGACAACATCGTCTTCCACTCCGTGATCTGGCCGGCGCTGCTGCTCGGCCAGAACGGGGCGGGCGACCGCGGGGGCGAGCCCGGCGTGTTCGGGACGCTGGACCTGCCGAGCGAGATCGTGTCGTCGGAGTACCTGACGATGAGCGGCTCCAAGTTCTCGACGAGCCGCGGCCGGGTCATCTACGTCGGTGACTTCCTGCGCGAGTTCGGCCCCGACGCGCTGCGCTACTTCATCGCCGTCGCGGGCCCGGAGAACCAGGACACCGACTTCACCTGGGACGAGTTCGTCCGCCGCACCAACTTCGAGCTGGCCAACGAGTGGGGCAACCTCGTCAACCGGTCGATCTCGATGGCGCACAAGAACGTCGGGGCCATCCCGAAGCCGCTCGCGCCGGCCGACGCCGACCACGAGCTGCTGGCGATCTCCAAGGCCGGCTTCGACACCGTCGGCGGGCTGCTGGCGCGCAACCGGTTCAAGCAGGCGGCGGGCGAGGCGATGCGCGTCGTCACCGCGGCGAACCGGTACCTGTCCGACCAGGAGCCGTGGAAGCGCAAGGACGACCCGGAGCGCCGGGACACGATCCTGCACACCGCGCTGCAGGTCGTGCAGGACGCCAACACGCTGCTGACGCCGTTCCTGCCGCACGCGGCGCAGCAGGTCCACGAGGCGCTGGGCGGTACGGGCGTGTGGGCCGCGCAGCCGGAGATCCGCGACGTCGACGACCTCGGCGACGGCCCGGCCTACAAGGTCCTGACCGGCGACTACGAGACGCAGTCGGCCCGCTGGGAGTCGACGCCCATCGAGGCCGGCAGGCCGCTGGCCAAGCCGTCGCCGATCTTCGCGAAGCTCGACCCGGAGCTCGGCGAGACCGGCCCGGAGTGGGCCCCGATCGAGAAGTGAGCACGTCCCCTGTGAGTGGCAACAGTCGCTGCAGCGACTGTTGCCACTCACGACCTCGGTGGGCGGCGCGATGACGGAGACGGGCGCGTACGGGCGCAGGCCCCGGCCAGAGCCGCCGGAGCCGTTGCCGGCGCCGACCGTGGACGCCCACACCCATCTCGACGCGTGCGGCTGCGTCACGGCCGACGACGTCGCCGCGGCGCTGGACCGGGCGGAGGCGGTCGGGGTCACGCGCGTCGTCACGATCGCCGACGACCTCGACGCCGCGCGCTGGGCCGTCGCCGCGGCGAACTCCGACCCGCGGGTCGCCGCGGCCGTCGCGTTGCACCCCACCCGCACGGCGTCGGTGGGCGAGGACGACTTCGCCGAGATCGAAAGCCTCGCCGCCGACCCGCGCGTCGTCGCGGTGGGGGAGACCGGCCTGGACTTCTACTGGGACCACTCGCCGCCCGCCGCGCAGGAGACCTGGTTCCGCCGCCACGTCGACCTGGCCAAACGCCTCGGCAAGCCGTTGATGATCCACGACCGCGACGCCCACGCCGACGTGCTCCGCGTGCTGCGGGAGGAGGGCGCGCCGGAGACGGTGGTCTTCCACTGCTTCTCCGGTGACGCCGCGATGGCGCGTGAGTGCGCCGACGCCGGGTACGTGCTGTCGTTCGCCGGACCGGTGACGTTCAAGAACTCCCACGACCTCCGCGAGGCCGCCGCGCTGGTCCCGGAGGAGCAGCTGCTCGTCGAGACCGACGCCCCGTTCCTCACCCCGCACCCGCACCGCGGCCGTGCGAACGAGTCCTACTGCCTGCCCTGGACCGTCCGCGCTCTGGCCGCCGTCCGGGGCGTGTCCGACGAACGGTTGGCCACCGTCGCCGGGCGCAACGCCGAACGGGTCTTCCGGCTCGGTGAACTGCCGCCGATCGTGCCGCGCCTCGCTCTCGACGCGAACGATCGTCGCTCGCCGTAGCCGGGAGGCCGTTCGGCGCTCACAGCGTGTCGTGACGCGAAGTGGATCACCTGTGCCCGTTACGGTTCCGTGATCGCCGGGATGGGGTGACGCTCCCCAGCACAAGCGGTAACGGTGGCTCGGGGCGCTCCCTGAACCATTCGCCCTCGGGCCACCGTGACCGCAGCAGCTCCTGCCCGGTCCGTCGAGGTCTGGATCGCAGTGGTCGACGTCTCCTCGCATCTGCAACGGCGCGCCGCCCGCGCGCGTCTCGGGTACGCCTCCGACGACGCCGTCGTCGACCGTTTCCCCGCCCCCGACGGTCCGTTCGACGACGAGCTGGACCCACGCGCCCGCGCCGACGCGCTGTTGGCGCGCCTGACCGCGACCGATTCCCCGGCCACCGGTGGCTGGTTCGCCGAGCCGCGCCGCGAGCCCTACCTGGGCTACCTCGACGACGAGGACGACGACGAGGCGGACGGGCCCGCGTCGCTCTCCGACTGGTCCGACTACGGCTCCCACCCGGGCGGCGACGGCGCCGGCGCGCGTCCGCACCGGGTCGACGGTGACCCCCTCGGCCTCTCCGGCTCGACCCCGGTCGAGGAACGGCCCGACTACGACCCCGACGAGCCCGCCACCCGGTGGTTCCCCGTCGTCAGCTCCGGACCGTCGACGCTGTCCGCGCTCGACGCCGGTCACGCCGCGTACCGGACCGACTGGTTCGCCGTACCCGCGCAGCCCGGCCCGGTCGACGACCAGCCCCGCACGGACCGGTTCCCGGCGGTCCCGCCGCGCCGCCAGGTCGACCCGCCGACCCTCGACGGGCTCTCGGCCCTCGCCGGTGAGCCGCCCGTCAGCCGTTCGGCCGACACCGTCACCCATGAGCCGGTTCGTGAGGCCGCCACCGGCACCGAGGCCGACGACGCCGGCCTGTGGGACGCCGAGCTGCGCGCGGCTGCCGCTGCTCCCGCTGTCGACGAGCCCACGGTCGACGAGCCCGTAGCCGACGAGCCCGTAGCCGATGAGCCCGTAGCCGACGACGAGCCCGCAGCCGAGGCACCCGCCCCGCAGACACGGGCGCCGCGGCGCACCACCGCCCCCGCCGGCCTCACCGAGGCCGACGTCGTCGAGCTCGACGAGGCCACCCGCGGCCGCAGCCGCACCGTCGCCCGCGCGACGGCCCTGGCCGCGCTGGTCACGCTCACCGCGGGCAGCGGCACCGCGCTGGCCATGGACAAGACCGTGACGATCACTGTCGACGGCGAGTCCCAGGTCGTGCACACCTTCTCCGGCGACGTCGCGGGCGCGCTCGAAGCCGCAGGCATCGCCACCAACCCGCAGGACCGCGTCGCCCCCGGCCTCGGGAGCGACGTCTCCAGCGGCGACGAGATCGTCGTCGACCGGGCCCGGCAGATCACCCTCATCGAGGGCAACGAGCGTCGCCAGGTGTGGACCACCTCCGACGTCGTCTCCGAGGCCCTCGCGGGCATGGGGCTGAACGCGAAGCCCATCCAGATGTCGGCGTCGCCGGACTCGGAGATTCCGCTGTCGGGCATGCAGCTCGTCGTCAATGTGCAGCGCACCGTCTCGCTCGTCGACGGCTCCGGCGCGCCCACCCAGGTCACGACGATGTCCGGCACCGTCGGCGGCCTGCTCGCCGAGCGCGGCGTGCAGCTCGGCTCCGACGACGTCGCCGCCCCCGGCCTCGACGCCCCGCTGACCGACGGCATGGAGATCCGCGTCGTCCGCAATGCGGTCAACGACATCGTCGTCACGCGCAAGATCCCGCCGCCCGAGCAGACCGTCGACGACCCGACGATGGCCGTGGGCAAGAAGGTCGTCGTCGACCCCGGTACGGCGGGCGAGCAGTCCTCGGTCATGCGGGTGTTCACCGAGAACGGCAAGGAGGTCCGGCGCGAGCAGGTCAGCGCTGGATCGACGGTGCCGCCCAAGCCGAAGATCGTGAAGGTCGGCACCAACAAGGACATCCCCGCCGCGCCGGCCGTCTCCTCGGGCGGCTCGTGGGACGCGCTGGCCAAGTGCGAGGCCGGCGGCAACTGGGCCATCAACACCGGCAACGGCTACTACGGCGGCCTGCAGTTCGACGCGCAGACCTGGCGGGCCTACGGCGGAACGCAGTACGCCCCGCTGCCGCACCAGGCCACCCGGGAGCAGCAGATCGCCGTCGCCACCAAGGTGCGCGACGCGCGTGGCGGCTACGGCGCGTGGCCCGCCTGCTCGCGCAAGCTGGGTCTGTGAGGCCCGGCCGATCCGGCTGGGCATGATCTGCGGGTGAACGACGCGCGGCTGCTGGGCCCTGCCGAGGTCCGCGGCCTCGCCGAGGACCTGGGGATACGGCCGACCAAGAAGCTCGGGCAGAACTTCGTGCACGACCCGAACACGGTGCGGCGCATCGTGAAATCGGCCGACCTCACCCCCGACGACGTGGTCGTCGAGGTCGGGCCCGGCCTCGGCTCGCTCACGCTCGCGTTGCTGCCCGCGGTGGCAGCGGTGCACGCCGTCGAGATCGACCCCGTCCTCGCCCAGCGGTTGCCGGCCACGGTCGCGGAGTTCGCGCCGGCTCTCGCCGACCGGCTCACCGTCACCACCGCCGACGCCATGCGCATCCGCGCGGCCGACCTGCACGGCCCGGTGCCGACGGCGATCGTCGCCAACCTGCCCTACAACGTCGGTGTCCCGGTGCTGCTGCACCTGCTGGCCGAGCTGCCCGGGATCCGTCGCGGGCTGGTCATGGTGCAGGCCGAGGTGGCCGACCGGCTCGCCGCCCCTCCGGGCTCCAAGACCTACGGCGTGCCCAGTGCGAAGCTGGCCTGGTTCGCCGCCGCCCGACGCGCCGGCCCGGTGCCGCGCGCGGTGTTCTGGCCGGTGCCCAACGTCGACTCCGGGCTGTTGTCGTTCACGGCCCGGGAGGCGCCGTCGGACCTTCCGCGCGCCGACGTGTTCGCCGTGATCGACGCCGCGTTCGCCCACCGCCGCAAGGCGTTGCGATCGGCGCTCTCCGGCTGGGCGGGGTCGCCCACGGCGGCTGAGGCCGCGTTGCGGGCCGCGGGCATCGATCCGCTGACGCGCGCCGAGCAGCTCGGCATCGCCGACTTCGCCCGGATCGCCGCCGCCCGCCCCGCCTGACGCCCGCCCCGCCTGACGCCGCCCCGCCTGACGAGGCCGGCGGGTCGTGCTGCGGCTCGCCCTTGTCGGGGTGCGTGGGCCGGGGGCGGTGCGGACTGTCCGAACTCGGCGACCGGGCTCGCCGACGTGTGTGTCCGGTTCGTCTGCAATGCCCGTGACCTGCGAGAACGTGGCCGGAAACTGTCGGGGTCGCGTGACACCGTCGGGTGACGGAGCGGACGGCTCGTAGCTATATTCCACACGGAATAGTTCAGCTGGAACGATCGGAACGGACGGAGTGAGTGCGATGGCGATGACGGCACTCGGGACCTCCGTGCTCGCGCTGCTCTGCGAGAAGCCGATGCACCCCTACGAGATGTACCGGTTGATGCTCGACCGGCACGAGGACCGGATCGTCAAGGTCCGGCCCGGGTCGCTGTACCACACGGTCGCCCGGCTGGCCGACGCGTCGCTGGTCGAGGCCGTGGGCACGGACCGCGAGGGCGGGCGACCCGAGCGCACCACCTACCGGGTCACCCGGGCCGGGCGCGAGGCGTTGCGCGACTGGATCGCCGAGAACCTCGGCGCACCTGTCAACGAGTACCCGCGGTTCCCGCTGGCGCTCGGCGAGGCGCACAACCTGCCCCGCGCGGAGGCGGTCGCGCTGCTGCGCACGCGGATCGACACCCTGCAGGCCGACCTCGACGCCGCCGAGTCGCTGGTCTCGCACGCGATGACCGAGGTGCTCGAGGTCCACCTGCTCGATTCCCACTATCTGATGGAAATGGCGCGGGCCGAGATCCGCTGGCTGACCCGGCTGGTCGAACGGCTCGAGACGAAGGAGTTGACATGGCCGTCGGAGGACAGGCTGTGAACGAGGGGAAGGCTCTGCCGGCGAGCCCGTGGCCCGCCCTGTGGGCGATGGTCATCGGGTTCTTCATGATCCTGGTGGACTCGACGATCGTCTCGGTCGCGACGCCGGCGATCCAGGAGAACCTGCACGCGAGCGTCGACTCGGTGGTCTGGGTGACGAGCGCGTACCTGCTGGCCTACGCGGTACCGCTGCTGATCACCGGCCGCCTCGGCGACAGGCTGGGCCCGGGCCGGGTCTACCTGGTCGGGCTGACGATCTTCACGATGGCGTCGCTGTGGTGCGGGTTCACCGACTCGATCGGCGCGCTGGTCGCGGCCCGGGTCGTGCAGGGCTTCGGCGCGTCCCTGATGACACCGCAGACGATGGCCGTCATCACCCGCACGTTCCCGGCGGAGAGCCGTGGCCGGGCGATGAGCCTGTGGGGTGCCACGGCGGGCGTCGCGACGCTGGTCGGCCCGATCCTCGGCGGCGTGCTCGTCGACAGTCTGGGCTGGGAGTGGATCTTCTTCATCAACGTGCCTGTCGGCATCGTCGCGTTCGTGATGGCCTACCGCCTGGTCCCGGCGCTGGAGACCCACGTCCGCAAGTTCGACCTGCTCGGCGTGGCGCTGAGCGCGGTCGGGATGTTCCTGCTGGTCTTCGGCATCCAGGAGGGCCAGACCTACCACTGGGGCACGATCACGGGCCCGGTCTCGGTGTGGTCGCTGATCATCGCGGGCATCGTGGTCATGGCTGCGTTCCTGTGGTGGCAGGCCCGCAACCGTGGTGAGCCGCTGGTCTCGCTCGCCCTGTTCCGCGACCGGAACTTCAGCCTCGCCAACGTCGCGATCACCACTGTCGGGTTCGGGATCACCGCGATGACGTTCCCGCTGACGTTCTACGCGCAGGGCGTGATGGGCCTGTCGCCGACGCGCTCGGCGCTGCTGTTCGTCCCGATGGCCGTGATCTCGGGCGGTCTTGCGCCGTGGGTCGGCAAGATCACCGACACGGTGCACCCCCGCTGGATCGCCGGCTTCGGGATGCTCTGCTTCTCTGCGTCGCTGTTCTGGATCGGCGCGATCCTGCGGCCGGGTCTGCCGGTGTGGGAGCTGCTGCTGCCCATCGCCCTGCTCGGCGTGGCCAACGGATTCATCTGGGCGCCCATCGCCACAACGGCCACCCGGAACCTGCCGATGGCCAGCGCCGGCAGCGGCGCGGGCGTCTACAACACGACACGCCAGATCGGTGCCGTCCTCGGGTCCGCGGCGATCGCGACGCTGATGGCCTCGCGGATCGCGGCGAACCTGCCCGCGGGTGGTTCCGGCGGCAGCGGCGACGCCACTATCGCGACGCTGCCCCCGTTCCTGTACGAGGGCTTCGCGACCGCCATGGGCCAGGCGATGTACCTGCCGGCCGCGGTGTTGTTGCTCGGGTTCGTCGCGGTCGCGGCGTTCGCCGTGCCACGGCACCTGGCCGCGCGGGGGGCCGCGGCAGTCGAGCCCATCGAGCCGTCGCCCACGTCGGCCTGAGCGGTCCGCACCATCGAACCGACTTCGACCCGGGACTGCGGTGATCATGACCGCGAGCAGCCCTGTGTCGAAGTCGGCGGGAGGGGGCCGTCCACGGACGGTCGTGCGCCCGGGCACGTAGTGTTGTCAGGTGCTCGCCGCCGTCCCCGTCCCGGTCACCGTGCGTGTCCCCGGGAAGATCAACCTGCATCTCGCCGTCGGCGACGTGCGCGACGACGGGTACCACGAACTGGTCACCGTGTTCCACGCCGTGAGCCTGTTCGACGAGGTCACGGTCGCAGCGTCGGACGCCCCGGGTGTCGAGGTCACCGGTGACGCCATCGCCGACGTGCCGACCGATGGCAGCAACCTCGCGTGGAAGGCCGTCGAGCTGCTGGGCCGCCGCGCGGACCGCGACACCGACGTGCGGGTGGTGCTGCGCAAGGGCATCCCCGTCGCAGGCGGGATGGCGGGCGGCAGCGCCGACGCCGCGGGCACCCTCGTCGCGCTCGCCGGGATGTGGAAGCTCGACCTGACGCGCGAGGAGCTCGCCGTCATGGCCGCCGAGCTGGGCAGCGACGTCACGTTCGCGCTGCACGGCGGCACGGCCGTCGGCACCGGGCGCGGCGAGCGGATCGTCCCCGTCCTGTCCCGGCACCCGCAGCACTGGGTGATCGCGCTGGCCCGCCAGGGCCTCTCCACACCGACCGTGTTCGCCGAACTCGACCGGCTCCGCGCCGCGTCGGCATCGGCGTCGGCGGAGGAGGCGCCGATGCGCGCGGTCGAACCCGTGCTCGAGGCGCTCGCCGGCGGCGACCCCCGCCACCTCGCGCTCTCCCTGGGCAACGACCTGCAGGCCGCCGCTGTGAGCCTCGCCCCCGACCTGCGCCGCACCCTGCGCGCGGGTGTCTCCGCCGGTGCACTGGCCGGGCTGGTGTCCGGGTCGGGACCGACGTGCGCCTTCCTGTGCGAGAGTGCCGACTCCGCTGTGGAGGTCGCCGCCGAGCTGGCCGGCGCCGGTGTGTGCCGAACCGTCCGTGTCGCCCACGGGCCCGTCCCCGGGGCCCGGATCGTCGACGAGAACGAGCCGCCGTCGGGTCCCCCGACCGGCTCCTGGCCGAAAGTGCGTGCCTGATGCCCCCGGTTCGGCAGAACCTGGTCAACCTCGAGTCCGTCACCGCGCACGTCCCCGGTGATGCGTCGCGGGTCCTGCTCGACTCCGTGTCGCTGGGGGTGGAGCGCGGCGAGCGGATCGGCGTCGTCGGCCTCAACGGTGGCGGCAAGACCACGTTGCTCGACATCCTCGCCGGCCGTCGGCAGCCGCAGTCCGGGCGGATCAGCCGCGTCGGCGGGCTCAAGCTGTCGCACCTCGCGCAGGGCGACCCGCTCCCCGCCGGGGCGAAGATCCGTGACGTCGTCCTGGCCGAGTACGACGCCGAGCACGAGTGGGCGTCGGACCCGCGGGTGCGCGACGTCCTCACCGGGCTCGGTGTCACCGACCTCGACCGCACGGTCGACGGGCTCTCCGGCGGCGAGAAGCGCCGCGTCGGGCTGGCCGCGACGCTGATCGGCGAGCCCGACCTCGTCGTCCTCGACGAGCCGACCAACCACCTCGACCTCGAGGGCATCGGCTGGCTCGCGCAGCACCTGCTCGGCCGCCGGTGCGGGGTCGTGGTCGTCACGCACGACCGCTGGTTCCTCGACGCCGTCTGTACCCGGACGTGGGAGGTCGCGGGCGGTCGCGTCGAGAGCTACCTCGGTGGCTACGCGGACTGGGTGTACGCCCGCGCAGAGCGCAGCCGCCAGGCCGACGCCGCAGAGGCCCGGCGGCGCAACCTGGCCCGGAAGGAGCTGGCCTGGCTGCGGCGCGGCCCGCCCGCGCGCACGGCGAAGCCGCGGTACCGGATCGAGGCGGCCGAGGCGCTGATCGCCGACGTCCCGCCGCCGCGTAACACCGTCGAGCTGCTCGGTTTCGCGACGAACCGGCTGGGCCGCACCGTCCTCGAACTGGAGGACGCGACCGTCAGGATCGGCGAGCGCACCCTGCTCGACGACGTGACGTGGCGGCTCGGGCCGGGCGACCGGATCGGCATCGTCGGCATCAACGGCTCGGGCAAGACGACCCTGCTGCGCTCGCTGACCGGCGAGCGGCCCCTCGACAGCGGCCGCCGGATCCAGGGCACCACGGTGCAGCTGGCGCAGCTCACCCAGGAGCTCATCGACCTGCCGCGCGACATGCGCGTGCTGGAGGCGACCGAGGACGTCGCGAAGTTCGTGCGGCTCGGGAAGCTCGAGCTCACGGCGTCGTCGGTGCTCGAACGGCTCGGCTTCCCGGCCTCCCGGCAGTGGACGCCGGTCGGGCAGCTCTCCGGCGGTGAGCGGCGCCGGCTGCAGCTGACGCGGCTGCTGATGGCCGAGCCCAACGTGCTGCTCCTCGACGAGCCCACCAACGACCTGGACGTCGACACCCTGTCCAACCTCGAGGACCTGCTCGACGGCTGGCCGGGCACGCTGATCGTCGTCAGCCACGACCGGTACCTGGTCGAACGGGTCTGTGACACGGTCGTCGCGCTGTTCGGCGACGGCGCGATCACCCACCTGCCCGGCGGCATCGACGAGTACCTGCGGCGTCGTGCCGAGGCGGGCGACCCGGTCGCGACGATCGCGATGGCCGGCTCTGGTTCCGGGTCGGCCAAGGCCGCTCCGACGATGTCGGCTGCCGAGCAGCGTGCCGCCCGCAAGGAGATGTCGCGGCTGGAACGGCGGATGACGGCGTTGACGGCCAAGCAGTCCGACCTGCACGCGAAGCTCGCGGAGGCCTCGACCGACCCGGGCAGGCTGATGGAGCTGGGCGCGGAGCTCAAGGCGGTGACGGCCGAGAGCGAGGCCGTCGAGCTGGAGTGGATGGCGGCCGCGGAGCTCGCCGAGTCGTGACGAGCCGGGAGCTGGCGAACGGCCCCGCCGCAGCGCGGCGGGGCCGGCCGCGTCGTCACCGGATGTAGAGCATCTCCCAGGTAGGACGGCACCGGCCACAGGTCGTCGGCCACGACGGCTTCCAGGGCGTCGGCAGCCTCGCGGACCGCGGTCATGGTCGGCAGCGGCCGGTGCGCGGCGTGCTCGGTCGTCGTCGACGGGCTGCGCGCACGTCGCTGAGTTGACGCCACGGTGACGTCACTGCTGCGCTGAGATGGTGTCAGCGTCGTGACAGCGGCGCATCAGCGGCGAGGGTCAGAGTCGTCCTCATGGACACCGTCATCCACGTCGAGGGACTCGAGAAGTCCTTCGGCACCACGAAGGCCCTCGCCGGGGTCGACCTCAGTGCCCGGCAGGGCACGGTGCTCGGACTGCTCGGCCCGAACGGTTCGGGCAAGACCACGACCGTGCGCGTCCTCGCCACCCTGCTGCGCCCCGACGCGGGACGCGCCACGGTCCTCGGCCACGACGTCGTCGCCGAACCCGCCGCAGTCCGCGCCCGCATCGGCCTCACCGGCCAGTACGCGGCCGTCGACGAGGCCCTCTCCGGCACCGACAACCTGATGCTCATCGCCCGGCTGCTCGACATGCCGCGCCGCGCCGCCCGCGTGCGGGCCGCGGAGCTCATCGAGCGGTTCGGGCTGGCCGACGCGGCCAAGCGCCGCGTCCGCACCTACTCCGGCGGCATGCGCCGCCGCCTCGACCTCGCGGCAAGCCTCATCGGCCGCCCCGACGTCCTGTTCCTCGACGAACCGACCACCGGCCTCGACCCACGGCACCGCAACGAGGTGCTCGACCAGGTCCGGGCGCTCGCTGCCGACGGCGTGACCGTGCTCCTCACCACCCAGTACCTCGAGGAGGCCGACCAGCTGGCCGACGACCTCGTCGTCATCGACCGGGGCAGTGCGATCGCCTCGGGCACCCCGGCGTCGCTCAAGGCCGACGTCGGCGGCCAGCGGCTGCACGTGCGGCCCCTGCACCGCACCGACATCCCGACCGTCTCGACGATCCTGGGCGGCCTCACCGACGAGCCCCCGGCCGTCGACGCCTCGGGCGAGCTCACCGTCGCCGCCCACGAGCCCGGCCTGCTGCACGTCGCGGGAGCCCGGTTCGACGAGGCCGGCCTCGCGATCGCCGAGCTCGGGCTGCGCCTGCCGAGCCTCGACGACGTCTTCATGACCCTGACCGGCCGCACGGCGGAGGACGCCGAGAAGCGGGCCGACCCGACCGACGAGGAGGTGGCGGCATGACCACGACCGCCGTCGCACCCGGAACGACGCCCCGCCCGCCGATGCCGATACCCGACATCGAACGCGGCAGACACGGACCCTCGACGCTGCGGCACGGGTTCACACTCGCGTGGCGCGGCGTCGTCAAGACGATCCACTCGCCCGAGGCACTCATCGACGTGACGCTGCAGCCGGTCATCTTCCTGCTGCTGTTCGTCTATGTCTTCGGCGGTGCGATCTCCGGCAACACCACCGACTACCTGCAGTTCGCGCTGCCCGGCGTGCTGGTGCAGACCGTCGTGTTCGCCTCGGCGGGTACCGGCGTCGGCCTCGCGGAGGACCTGCACACCGGCATCTTCGACCGGTTCCGCAGCCTGCCGATCTCACGCTCGGCGCCGCTGGTCGGCGCGATCATGGCCGACCTGGTCCGCTACCTGACCTCCGGTGTGATCATGCTGGTGCTGGGCACGGTCCTCGGCTTCCGGATGCACACCAACCCGCTCAACGTGATCGCCGCGCTCGGCCTGGTCATGGTGTTCGCCTTCGCGCTCTGCTGGGTGTTCACCGCGCTGGCCATGCTCGTCCGCCAGCCCCGCTCGGTGCAGGGCATCGGCGCGATGATCATGCTGCCGCTCACCTTCGGCAGCAACGTGTTCGTCCCGTCGGACTCGATGCCCGGCTGGCTGCAGGCGTTCGTGAACGTCAACCCGGTCTCGAAGGTCGCCGACGCGGTCCGCGGCCTGCTCACCGGCGGTCCCATCGCGGGCCCGGCGACGACGTCGCTGATCGCCGCCGCCGTCATCGTCGTGGTGTTCGCGCCGATCGCGGTGACGCTCTACCGCAAGCGGGCCTGATCCCCGGATCGGACCGCGACATGGTCCCGGACGGCCGCGAGGCCCTCGGGACGGGGGAGGTCCCGGCCCCGCTGCACCGCCTCGGCGGCCGCGGCGGGGCCGAGGGCGTCCTCCACCCCGGCGACGGTGGCGACGACGTCGGGGTTGCCGTGGTCGAGCGTGCCCCGCTGCGCCAGCGCCACACCGAGCAGGAACCCGGCGCCCTCCGGATCGCCGTTCGCGAGCGCGAAGCCGGCGACGTGCTCGACCACGAGGGCCGAGACCGGGCCGTCGTGCCCGCGCTCGGCGGCGGCGAGTGCCTCTGTGAGGGCCTCGATGGCGGCGACCCGGTCACCGGCCGCGTCCTCCACGCCGTACCGGATCACGGCGACGAGGGCCTGGCGCTGCTCGAGGGCGAGGCCGTTGCCGAGATCCCGGTCGGCCATCGCGAGGTTGCGGCGCGCGGCGGGGAGGTTGCCGGACCGGCGCTCGATGTCGGCGAGGGTGCAGCGCACCATCGTCTGCACGCCGAACGGCCCGGAGGCGAGGTCGGCGGCGCTCTCGCACAGCTCCCGGGCCCGGCGGAGGTCGCCGCGACGGATCGCGAGGCGGGACTGCTGCAGCAGGAACTGCGGCAGGTCGTCGTCGTTGCCCAGCTCGGTGGCCAGCGCGACGGCCTCGTCGCAGGCCTTCGCGGCGGCGTCGGGGTTGCCCGCGAGGTCCTCCAGCTCGCCGAGCGACCCGAGCGTCATGCCGAGGCCGAACCGGTCGCCCGTCGCTGTGAACAGCTCGTGCGCCTGCCGGACGAGGGTGCGCTGCTCGTCGATGTGGCCGTCGTTCTCCGCGAGCTGGGCCAGGATCTGCGTTGCGAACGCGCGTACCCACGGGTCGGCCGAGGTCCGCGACAGCTCGACGAGCAGTGTCGGCTCGTCGCCGGAGAACGCCCGGCCGAGGGGCGCGATGAGCTGCAGCGCGGGATGGCGTGGCTCCGGCGCCGCCGCCGCGGCGTCGATCGCCGTTCCGAGCCGGGCCTGGGCGTCCTCGACCTCGCCGCGGGCGATGCAGCCCAGCACCTGGTAGGCGAGGTTGCGCGCGTCGACCGCCGGCACGCCAGACGGCGTCAGCGACGCGACCTGCTCCACCCACGTCACCGACTCCTCGTAGCGGCCGCGGATGAACCACGACCAGCCCATGGCGGCGACGATGCGGTGCGCGGTCGGGCCGTCCCGGCGCGTGGTGGCCCGGCGCAGCGCGACGGCGATGTTGTCGTTCTCGGCGCGTAGCTGCGCGAGCCAGCGCAGCTGGTCGGCGCCGCGCAGGTGCGGCTCGGCCTCCTCGGCGAGCTCGACGACCCACGCCGCGTGCGCGACGAGCACCGCGTCGGCCTCCCCGGCCTCGGCGAGGCGCTCGGTCGCGTAGTCACGGATCGTCTCCAGCAGCCGGTAGCGCGTCGGGCCCGAGTCGCCCGACGGGACCGCGACGACCAGGGACTTGTCGACGAGCGCCGCGAGCAGGTCGAACGCGTCGGCCCGGTCCGGCCCACCTGCGCCGGTGCACACCCGCTCGACCGTCGCCGCGGTCGCGCCGCCGGCGAACACACCCATGCGGCGCAACAGGATCCGCTCGGGCTCGCCGAGCAGGTCCCAGCTCCAGTCGACGACGGCGCGCAGCGTCTGGTGGCGAGGCAACGCCGTGCGGGCGCCGGAGGTCAGCAGCCGGAACCGGTCGTCGAGGCGGGTGGCGATCTCGGTGAGCGACAACGTCCGCAGCCGTGCCGCAGCCAGCTCCAGCGGCAACGGCTGGCCGTCGAGGCGGGTGCAGATCTCGGTGACGACCGGGGCGGTGCCCGCGTCGAGGACGAAACCCGGCGCGACGGCGGCGGCGCGGTCGGCGAACAGCCGCACGGCGGCCGCGGTGTCGAGCGGTTCGACCGGGTGCAGCACCTCGCCCGGGACGGCGAGCGGCTCGCGGCTGGTCGCGAGGACCCGCAGCCGCGACCCGGCCTCCAGGACGCGCTGGGTCAGCGCCGCCGCCTCGTCGACGAGGTGCTCGCAGTTGTCGAGGACGAGCACGATGTCGCGGTCCCCGAGCGCGGTCAGCAGCCGGGCGGTGGAGTCTGGCGCGCCGTCGTCGGACCTGCGGACCAGTAGTTCCGGCTCGCCGACGGCGGCGAGCACCGTGCCCGCGAGCTGTTCCGGGCCGGTCAGCGCCGCGAGCTCGGCGACGGGCGTCTCCGTGCGTCCGCCCAGTCCGGCGACGATCTCGCGTGCCAGCCGTGTCTTGCCCGCCCCGCCGGGGCCCAGCAGCGTCACCAGCCGGGCCGTGCCGAGCAGGCTGCGGACGCGCTCGACGTCGGCGTGGCGGCCCACGAAACTGGTCAGTGCGGCAGACCCGTTGCGGCGCACAGGTTCCGGTGTGGACAGTGGCGGCGGTGGCGCGGGGGCGGGCACCCCGCGCAGGACGTCGAGACGCGCCTTCGTCAGCTCCGGCCCGGGGTCGACGCCCAGCTCACCTGCCAGGCGCTCGCGGGTGCGGTCGAGGACGGCGAGCGCGTCGGCCTGCCGGCCCGTCGCGTGCAGCCCGCGGGCGAGCACGACCGCGGCGCTCTCCCGTAACGGCTGCGCCGCGAGCAGATCGGTGACGGCGTCGAGGCCCGCCGCGGGGTCGCCCATCGACAGGCCCAGCGTCGCCCGCGTCTCGATCGCCGCGGCCCGCTGCTCCTCCAGCCTGTTCACGACGGCGTCGGCGAACGGGAGCCGGCGCACGTCGGCCAGCGCGGGCCCACGCCACAGACCGAGCGCCTCGCCCATCGTCGACGCCGCGGCCGCGGGGTCGACCGCTGCCTTGGCGACGGTGAGCAGGCGCCCGAACCGGCCGGCGTCGACGGCGTCGGGGGCGATGTCCAGGAGGTACCCGCCGGAGACCGTCACGACGAGCTGCGACCCCAGTGCCCGGCGCAGCCGTGAGACGAGCGACTGCAGCGCGTTGCCCACCGTGTCCGGGGGCTCGTCGCCCCACAGGTCGTCGACGAGCGACTCGGTGGTGACGGGACGGCCCGCGTCCAGTGCGAGGCGGGCGAGCAGGCCGCGCAGCCGCAGCCCTGGCGGCGCCACGTCGGAGTGGTCGGACCCGGAGCCGTCGGTGGGCGCGGCGCCGTTCGCGGACGGCCATGCCGCCACGCTCCCGAGCACCCCGATCCGCACGGCGTCAGTCTGCCGTGTCGCGTCGGGCGGCTGCAGCGAACACCGCCCCTGGCTGGGCGTCACGGGTCGTGAGTGGCGAAAGTCGCCATGGCGACCATCGCCGCTCCCGGGTCACTCGGCGAGCGTCTGCAGGAAGTACGCCTCGGCGAGGACGCCGCGGGCGAACATGCCCAGGTGCAGGCTCTCGTCGATACCGTGCCAGCGGCTGGCGGGGTCGCCGACACCGGTCACCAGCACGGCCGCGCCGGGGAAGGTGCGGGCGAACTCGGCGATGAACGGGATCGAACCGCCGATGCCCATCTCGACGACGGAGTTGCCGTACGCGCGGGAGTACGCGGCGCGCGCGGCGTCGTAGGCCGACCCGGTGCTGCTCAACGCGAACGGCTCGGCGATGCCGGTGCCCGCCTCGACCGTGACGTGCGCGCCCCACGGGACGTGCGCGCGCAGGTGCTCGGCGAGCGCCTGCTGCGCGGCGAGCGCGTCCTCACCGGGCGCGAGCCGCATGCTCACCATCGCCCGCGCCCGCGGCAGCAGGACGTTCGACGCCTCCGCGACGCGGGGTGCGTCGATTCCGAGGACGGCGACGGCGGGCTTGAGGTTGGTGCGGTCCGGGATCGTGCCCGACCCGAGGAGCTCGACGCCGTCGAGCAGCCCGACGGTGGAGCGGAAGGTCTCCTCGTCCATGTCGGGGGCGTCGGACCCGGAGTGGACCAGCCCTGGGACCGCGACCTCGCCCTTGTCGTCGTGCAGCGAGCCCAGCGTCCGGCACAGCGCGGTCAGGGCGTCGCCGACGGGGCCGCCGAAGACACCGGAGTGCACCGGCTGGTCGAGCATGGACACCTCGACGACGACGTCGACCAGCCCGCGCAGCGTGGTCGTGAGCGCGGGGACGTCGACGGCCGGGTTGGCGGCGTCGGCGATGATGATCACATCGGCGGCCAGGAGGTCGCGGTGCTCGGCGAGCAGCGCGGTGAGCGTCGGCGAGCCCGACTCCTCCTCGCCCTCGACGAACAGCGTGACGCCGACGGGCGGCGTCCCGCCGAACGCGCGCAGCGCCGTCAGGTGTGTCATGACGCCGGCCTTGTCGTCGGCGGCGCCGCGCCCGTAGAGGCGGCCGGCGCGCTCGGTCGGCTCGAACGGCGGGCTCGTCCAGTGCTCGTCGCCACCGGTGGGCTGCACGTCGTGGTGGGCGTAGAGCAGCACGGTCGGGGTGCCGGGCGGGCCGGGGAACCGGGCGACGACGGCGGGCGCGCCACCTTCCGCCTGCAGGATCTGTACGTCGGCGGCACCGGCTCCGCGGGCGAGCTCGGCGACGACGTCGGCGCTGCGGCGGGTGTCGTCGGCATGGGCGGGGTCCGCCCAGATGCTCGGGATGCGGACGAGCCGTTCCAGGTCGGCGCGGGCTGCGGGGAGCTCGGCGTCGACGGCGGCGGCGAGCGCGGTGTCGCTGGACAGCTGATCGGCCACGGAGCCGGATGGTACGCGTAGGTCGTAGTCTCGGAGGCATGTCGCGGTTCCTCCAGATGTTGACGGACAGCGCGGGCCGGTCCGCCAAGGGAATGATCACCGGGGAACCCAAGGAGCCGGTGCGCACCACGTGGCGTGACGTGCACGAGAAGGCGCGCAGGCTGGCCGGGGCACTCGTCGCCGGCGACGGCGCGGTGCCCGGCGTCGAGCGCGGCGCCGCGGTCGCGGTCCTGGCCGCCGAGCCCGCCCAGATCGCGCCCGCCGCGCAGGCGGTGTGGCTGGCGGGAGGCAGCGTCACGATGCTGCACCAGCCGACGGCCCGCACCGACCTCGCCGTCTGGGCCGCCGACACCGTCACGGTCCTCGGGATGATCGACGCGAAGCTCGTCCTGCTGGGCGCCCCGTTCGACGCGCTCGCCCCGGTGCTCGACGAGAAGGGCATCGCCTACCGGCTGCTCACCGATCTCGACACCGCCGTGGCGACGCCGCTGCCGGTCGACGTGGACGTCGCCGACGAGGACGCCACCGCGCTGCTGCAGCTCACGAGCGGGTCGACGGCGGAGCCGAAGGCCGTCCGGATCACCCACCGCAACCTGTTCGCCAACATCGGCGGCATGGTCACCGCGGCGCAGCTCGACACCGAGCGCGACGTGATGGTGTCGTGGCTGCCGCTGTTCCACGACATGGGGATGGTCGGGTTCATGACCGTCCCCATGGTCACCGGCCTGGAGCTGGTCACGGTCACGCCCGTCGACTTCCTGACCCGGCCGCTGCTGTGGGCCGAGCTGATCTCGACGTACCGCGGCACCGTCACCGCCGCCCCGAACTTCGCCTACGCGGTACTGGCCCGCCAGCTCGCCCGGGCCGACGCCGACTCGCTCGACCTGTCGTCGATGCGGTTCGCGCTCAACGGTGCCGAGCCGATCGACCCCGACGCGGTACAGGCCCTCACCGATGCCGGTGCCCGGTTCGGGCTCGGCGCCGACTCGGTCGTCTGCGCGTACGGCATGGCCGAGACCGCGCTCGGGGTGTCGTTCGCGCCGTGCGACACCGGCATGGTGATCGACCACGTCGACGCCGAGTGGATCGAGGAGAAGCGCGTCGCCCGGCCCGCCCTCTACGGGCCGACGCGGCGCTTCCCCCGGCTCGGCCCGCCGCTGCCCGGCATCGAGGTGCGCGTCGTCGGCGACGACGGGACCGTCCTCGGCGAGCGGGAGGTCGGGGTGCTGCAGCTGCGCGGGGACTCCGTGACACCCGGTTACCTGACCGTCGACGGGCCGCGTCCGGCGCAGGACGCCGACGGCTGGCTCGACACCGGCGACGAGGGCTACCTCGCCGGGGTGGAGGTCGTCGTCTGCGGGCGGCGCAAGGACGTGATCATCATGGGTGGGCGCAACATCTACCCGACCGACATCGAGCGGGCCGCCGCGCTGGCCTCCGACGTTCGGGCGGGCAACGTCGTCGCCGTCCGGCTGGAGGCGGGGCAGGGCCGCCACCGTGAGTCGTTCATCGTGGCGGTGGAGTCGCGCAAGGCAGGGGACCCGGCCGCGGAGGACGTCATCCGCAAGGACGTCACGTCGAAGGTCGTCGCGGCCTGCGGGGTGCGGCCCGCCGACGTCGTGGTGCTCGGGCCGGGGACGCTGCCGAAGACGCCGTCGGGCAAGCTGCGCCGCTCGGCCACGGGCGACCTCATCGCCGCCCGCGCCTGAGCTCTGCTGCCCCGGGGCCTCCCGAACTGCAGGAACGGCACGTTCCCGCAACCCGGTTGCGGGAACGTGCCGTTCCTGCGCAAAGGGGGCCGCTCAGCCCGACAGCGCGTGGAACCGGTTCTGCGTCGGCTCCAGGCCGTCGGAGAGCAGGGCCTCGGCGGCGTCGGCGGCCAGGTCGACCGCGAACTCCAGCTCCTTGTGCTCGGCTCCGGAGAACCGTTTGAGCACGAAGTCGGCCGGGTCCTGCCGGCCGGGCGGGCGGCCGATGCCGAACCGCACCCGCAGGTAGTCGCGGGTGCCGGCCGACTGGCTGATCGAGCGCAGCCCGTTGTGCCCGCCCTCGCCACCGCCCTGCTTGAGCCGGATGACGCCGAACCCGAGGTCGAGGTCGTCGTGGACGACCACCAGCTCGGTGGCCGGGACCGAGAAGTAGCGCAGCAGCCCGGCGACCGGTCCGCCCGAGACGTTCATGTACGTCCGGGGCTTCGCGAGCACGACCTTGCGGCCGGCGAGCCGGCCCTCCAGCACGTCGGCGTTGCTCTTGTGCTTCGAGAACCGGCCACCGCCGGCCCGCGCCGCCAACAGCTCGACGACGCGGAAGCCGACGTTGTGCCGGGTCTCGGCGTACTCGGACCCGGGGTTGCCGAGCCCGACCACCAGGGCGGGGCCCGGCACGGCCGTCAGCCCTCGGTCGACTCGGCCTCGGCGGAGGCGTTGTCGGAGGACTCGGACTCGGGCTCGTCGCGGACGACGCCGGCACCCTCGGTGTCGATCTCGGCCTCGAGGTCGGCCTCGGTCGGCGCGGCGATGACGTTGACGACCAGCGCCTCGGGGTCGGTGCGCAGCTCGACGCCCTCGGGCAGGACGACCGAGGCGGCCAGGATCTGGGTGCCGATCTTCACGCCCTCGACCGACAGCTCGATCGACTCGGGGATGTTCAGGACGTCGGCCTCGACCTCGATGGTGTTGAGGTCCTGGGCGATCATGCTGCCCGGAGCGGCGTCGCCGGTGACGACGACCTGGACGTCGACGACGACCTTCTCGCCACGCTTGATGACCAGCAGGTCGACGTGCTCGATGTACGGGCGGATGGGGTGCACGACGACCGTCTTGGTCAGCGCCAGCTGCGGGGTGCCGCTGATGTTGATCTCGAGCACCGCGTTGCGGCCCTGGTCGCGGACGACGCGGGCGAACTCCAGCGACGGGAGCGCGAGGTGCTGCGGGTCGGTGCCGTGCCCGTAGAGGACGGCGGGGATCTTGCCGGCACGACGGGTGCGGCGGGCTGCGCCCTTGCCGAACTCGGTGCGGGTCTCGGCGTCGATGCGGGCCTGGGCCACGGGAATACTCCTCGATGCGAACGCGGTCAGTGTGTGAGCGCGCGGCGAGGAGCCGGGGCGAACCGGCCCTGCGTCGATCACGGCGGGCTCACTGACCGCCCGCCCTCGCCGCGGAACTGCCGAGAAGAGTACGCCCGGACCCCACGGCCTCCTCGCGCGGGTCGGCGCCCCGGGCGCACCCGGCGACGGGCGTGTCACCAGGGTGTGCGAGGCGCTCCCACGACACGCCGGGCGAGGAGCAGACTGCCTGCATGCGGTACGTCCGTGAGTTCTCCGAGATCGGCCGCGGCGACGTCGACGTCGCCGGCGGCAAGGGCGCCAACCTGGGCGAGCTGACGCGCGCCGGCTTCCCGGTCCCGCCCGGTTTCGTGCTGGGCACCGATGCGTACCGGGTGTTCGTCGACACCTCGGGGATCGGGTCACGGGTCCTCGATCTCGCCACCACGAGGGACGAGCAGGCCATCCGGGCCCTGTTCACCGGTGTCGACGTGCCCGCCGCGATGGCCGAGGAGGTCCGCGGGGCGTACCGGGGGATCGGTGGCGGTCCCGTCGCCGTCCGGTCGTCGGCCACCGCCGAGGACCTCGAGGGCGCGAGCTTCGCCGGCCAGCAGGACACCTACCTCGACGTCCGTGGCGACGACGCGCTGCTCGCCGCCGTCCGCGACTGCTGGGCGTCGCTGTGGACGGCCCGCGCCATGGCCTACCGGGAACGCCAGGGCATCGCCCCCGCCGACGTGGCGCTCGCCGTCGTCGTGCAGCAGATGGTCGTCGCCGACGCGGCCGGCGTCATGTTCACCGCGAACCCGACCACCGGCCGCCGCGACGAGACCGCCGTCTCCGCGGCGTGGGGGCTGGGGGAGTCCGTGGTCAGCGGCGCGGTCACCACCGACGACGTCGTCGTCTCCCGTGGGGCCGTCACCGCGCGGACCACGGCCGACAAGGCCGTCATGACCGTCCCCACCGGCGAGGACACGGTGGAGCGGCCGGTCGCCGGCGCGGACCGCCGCCGCGCCGTCCTCACCGACGCCGAGGCCGTCGCCCTCGCGGCGCTCGGCGCGCGCATCCAGGACCACTACGGCGCGCCGCAGGACATCGAGTGGGCCCGCGCCGCCGACGGGTTCGCGATCGTGCAGGCCCGCCCGGTCACCGCGCTCCCCGAGCCGGAGACGGCACCGCCGACGGACTGGACCGTCGCCAAGGGCGGGCTCTACGCCCGCGCGAGCATCGTCGAACAGCTCCCCGACCCGCTCACCCCACTGTTCGCGCAGCTCATCGACCCTGCCGTCACCCGCTCGCTGATCGCGCTCATGCGGGAGTACCTGGGCACCGACGTCCTCGCCGACGACGACATCGGCCTGCCGACCGTCAACGGCTACGCCTACTACCGCTACAGCCGCTCGGCGATGTGGCGGGTGAGCGCGCGCACGCCGGCGGCGTTGCGGATGCTCGGGGGGCGCGGCGAGAACGGCGCGCAGGCCCGCTGGCGCGACCGAGCCCACCCCGCCTATGTCGCCGCCGTCCAGGCCTGGCGGGGTCGCGACCTCGGGGCGCTCTCCACCGCCGAGCTGCTCGACGGCGTCGTCGCCCTCCTCGACGCCGGCGCCGTCTACTACACCTCGGTGCAGACGATCATCCCGATCGCAGCGTCCAGCGAGGTGCTCCTGACCCGCTTCTACGAGACGTTCGTCCGCCGCGCCGGCGACCCGCCCGCCGCGACCCTGCTTCTCGGTTTCGACAGCGAACCGATCCGGGCGGAACGGTCCCTGCACGACCTGGGCACCTGGGCCCGCGGGTACGACACCCTCGCAGCGACGCTGCTCAGCGCCCCCGCCGACGACCTGCTCGAGCCTTCCGCGCCGCCCGCGGGCGTCGGCGCAGACGTGTGGCGGGACTGGTGCACCCGCTTCCGCGGCCACCTCGACACCTACGGGCACACCGTCTACAACCTGGACTTCGTCCACGCCGTCCCGGCCGACGACCCCGCCCCGCTCGTCGACGCGCTGCGCTTCCACCTCCGCGGCGAGGGCGCCGACCCGGTCGAGCGGCAGCAGCGGTCGGCACGGCGTCGCGACGACCTCACCGCCACGGTCCGGGCCCGGCTCGACCCGGCCCGCCGCGCGGTGTTCGACCGGCTGCTGCGCTGGGCCCAGTCGGCGGCGCCGCTGCGCGAGGACGCCCTCGCCGACGTCGGCCTGGCGTGGCCGCAGCTGCGGCGGCTGCTGCACGAGATCGGTGACCGGCTCGTCGCCGCCGGGGCGGTCGATGTCCGCGACGACGTGTTCTGGCTGCTCCGCGAGGAGATCCTCGGACCGCCGCAGGACCGGTCGGCGGTCGTCGCCGGGCGGAAGGAGCTGTGGCGCGGCCGCCGCCGCGCGACCCCGCCGGGCCTGCTGCCGCAGGGGACGAGCTGGGACCTGATGGAACGGTTCATGCCGACGGCCACCACCGAGCAGACCGGCCCCGTCATCCGGGGTGTCGGGGCGAGCGCCGGGCAGGTGACCGCACCGGCACGGGTGCTGGCCGGGCCCGCCGACTTCGGCCGCATGCAGCCCGGCGACGTGCTCGTCGCGAGCATCACCACGCCCGCGTGGACGTCGCTGTTCGCGATGGCGGCGGCCGTGGTCACCGACGTCGGCGGGCCGCTGAGCCACAGCTCGATCGTCGCCCGCGAGTACGGCATCCCGGCGGTGCTGGGCACCGCCGTCGCGACGCGGCGGATCACCGACGGCGAGCGGCTGCTCGTGGACGGCGACGCGGGGACGGTCACGCTGCTCGACGCGCCGGACGCGCCCGAGGACGGCGTCACGGAGCCCGGGCGGAGCCCGGCGTGGCCGGGCCTCGCGATCGGCGGTGCGGCGGTCGCTGCCGTCACCGCAGCGGTCGTGGCCCTGCGCCGCCGACGGAACCGCAGGTGATCGCCACTCACCGGGGCTCGGGTGACGGGTTCAGGGGCGGCGGAGGCGCGCCGCCAGGATCGTCGCGCCCAGCAGGACCAGCGCGCCGAGGGCCTCGGCGACGAGCGTCGTCGGTACGAGCTCGGCCGAGATCTGCTCCCGCACACCCAGGAACCCGCCGGGCAGCACCAGCGACAGCACCAGCGCCAGCAGCGTGCCCGCCGTGAACAGCAGGCTCAGCAGGCTCGCGATCGTGAGCAGCCGGTCCGGGACCGCGATCATCGCCACGGCCAGCAGCAGCGCACCGATCGCATTGACGACGAACAGCGTGCCGACGAGCCCGTCGAACCCGCTGAACAGCACCAGGTAGAGATGGATCCCGCCCATCACCAGCAGCAGGATCGCCGATGCCCACCGCCAGGCGGGCAGCGACCGCGTCCTGCTGCTCGTGGTGGAGTCCCCGGTCCGCGATGACATGTCGACCTCCCCGGCACAGCCGGGCACCGGCCGATCCGGTGCCCCTGACCGTCAGACGGACCCCGGCGTCGAACGGTTCAACGCGGAACCAGACCGTTCGGGCGAACCGTACAGCCGGATCCCTCGGGGGAGAGCCGTTCAGGCGTTGCCGTCGAACAGGCTGGTGACCGAGCCGTCCTCGAAGACCTGGTGGATGGCCTCGGCGAGCAGCGGCGCGATCGACAGCACCGTCATCCCGGGGAAGCGCTTGTCCTCCGGGATCGGCAGCGTGTCGGTGAAGATCACCTCGGATGCCCCGCACGTCGACAGCCGGTCGACCGCCGGTCCCGACAGCACGCCGTGCGTCGCGGCGATGACGACGTCGCGGGCGCCGTCGCGCAGGAGGACCTCAGCCGTCTTCGCGACCGTGCCACCGGTGTCGATCATGTCGTCGATGACGACGCACGTGAGCCCCTCGACGTCACCGACGACGCGGTTGGCCACGGCCTCGTTGGGCTTGCGGGGGTCGCGGGTCTTGTGGATGAACGCGAGCGGCGTGCCACCCAGGGTCTCCGCCCACCGCTCGGCGAGGCGCACCCGGCCGGAGTCGGGGGAGACGACGGCGAGGTCGCGACCGGCGTACTTCTGCTTGATGTGCTCGGCCAGCACGGGCAGCGCGAACAGGTGGTCGACCGGGCCGTCGAAGAAGCCCTGGATCTGGGCGGTGTGCAGGTCGACCGTCATGATCCGGTCGGCGCCTGCGACGAGGAACATGTCGGCGATCAGGCGGGCCGAGATCGGCTCACGGCCGCGGTGCTTCTTGTCCTGGCGGGCGTAGCCCCAGAACGGCATGACCACGGTGATCCGCTTGGCCGAGGCGCGCTTGAGCGCGTCGACCATGATCAGCTGCTCCATGACGGCGTCGTTGATCGGCGCCGAGTGCGACTGCAGGACGAACGCGTCGCACCCGCGCACCGACTCCTCGAATCGGACGAAGATCTCGCCGTTCGCGAAGGTGTACGCCGACTGCGGCGTGATCGAGACGTCGAGCTCCTTGGCGACCTGATCGGCCAGTTCCGGGTGGGCGCGCCCGGAGAAGAGCATCAGGTTCTTCTTCGGGGTCGCGAAGATCGCGCTCACCGGCGTGTGCCTCCTCGGCCGGGGTGACCGGCGTCGTCCGTCGCGGGCGCGGCGGTGGCCGCTCCGTCGAGCTGGGCCGCGGCCGCCTCGGCGCGCTCCGCGGCGTCGGCCGCGGGCGTTCCGGGGCGCTTGCGCCGGACCCATCCGTCGATGGTGCGCTGTGACCCGGCCGACACGGCCAGCGCCCCCGGCGGGACGTCGTCGCGCAGGACCGTGCCCGCCCCGGTGTACGCACCGTCCCCGACCTGCACCGGAGCGATGAACATCGTGTCGGACCCGGTCCGCACGTGTGACCCGACGACGGTGCGCCGCTTGGTCACGCCGTCGTAGTTCACGAACACCGACGAGGCGCCGATGTTGCTCATCTCACCGATGGTTGCGTCGCCGACGTAGGTCAGGTGCGGGACCTTGCTGCCCGCGCCGATGTCGGCGTTCTTGACCTCGACGAACGTGCCGATCTTGCCGCGCTCACCCAGGTTGGCACCCGGGCGCAGGAACGCGAACGGCCCCACCGACGCACCCGCGCCGATCACCGCGCCGCTGCCGTGGGTGCGCACGACGCTCGCGCCCGCCCCGATCTCGACGTCGGTCAGGGTGGTGTCGGGGCCGACCTCGGCACCGCCGGCGACGGACGTCGTGCCGTGCAGCTGGGTGCCGGGGTGGACGGTGACGTCGGCCTCGAGGCGGACCTGGACGTCGATCCACGTCGTCGCCGGGTCGACGACGGTCACGCCGTCGAGCATCCAGCCGTGCACGACCCGGCGGTTGAGCTCCGCGCGGGCCTCGGCGAGCTGCGCCCGGTCGTTGACCCCACGGGCGGGCCACGCGTCGGCGGAGACGAGGGCCGCGACCCCCGTGCCGTCGGCGGCCGCGATCGCGAGCAGGTCCGTCAGGTACAGCTCGCCCTGCGCGTTGTCGGTGGTGAGCCGGCCGATCGCGGCGAGCAGGAACGCCGCGTCGAACGCGTACACGCCCGAGTTGACCTCGCCGATCGCCAGCTGGTCGGCCGTCGCGTCGCGCTGCTCGACGATCCCGGTGACCGTGCCGGCGGCGTCGCGCACGATGCGGCCGTAGCCGGTCGGGTCGGTGAGCACGGTGGTGAGGACGGTGACCGCAGCGCCGCGGGAGACGTGCTCGGCCTGCAGCGCGGACAGCGTGGCGGAGTCGAGGAGCGGGACGTCGCCGTAGGTGACCAGCACGGTGCCGGTGAGGCCGCCGGGCAGCACCGCGAGCCCCGATCGGACCGCGTCACCGGTGCCGTTCTGCTGCTCCTGTACCGCCGTCGCGACGGGACGGGCCAGCTCGTCGGCCATCGTGGCGACGGCCTCGGCGACCTGCTCGCGGGCGTGTCCGACGACGACCACCAGGTGCTCCGGCTCCAGCGCCGCCACCGCGTGGACGGCGTGCCCGAGCAGGCTCCGGCCGCCGATCGTGTGCAGGACCTTCGGCGTCGTCGACCGCATCCGGGTGCCTTCACCGGCCGCGAGGACGACGGCGGCCGTGGGCCGGGCGAGCGCTGTGGATGGGGCGTCCCCGTCGGGCCGGTCTGGCCCGTCGGAACGATCGGGCATGAGCCGCACTCCTCGGTCGTCGCTCTCGTCTGTCGCGTCGGCGGGGCCGGCGGTCCGGAGCGGTTGGTGCCGGCGTTCCCGCAGGGCCCACGCCCGGACCGCCGAATCGTACGGGGTGGCGGCGGGCACGCCCGGTGCGCATCGGCTCGTCCGGTTCCGTCACCGTGCGTCCCGTTCCGTCACCGTGGACCGGTTCGTAACCCTCGGGAGGAACGGTCGTTGCACCACTCGGTCGGGTGATGGGGGCCGAGGGCCCCTGCGGCCCCGGCCGGCGAGGCAGGAGTACGGGCGTGGGCAGGCACAGTGCGTCGTCGACCGCGGGTTCGAACCTCCTCGGCCGGAGGGCGCGGGCGGTCGTCGCCGCGGGCCTGACCGGGCTCGGCGCGCTCGGGGGCACAGGCGTCGCGCACGCCGAGCCGCTGCGCCCGGTCGAGGCACCGCTCGTCGACGGCACGCCCTGCACCGTCGCCGCCCGCGCGTGCGTGTCGATCGACGGCAAGCAGGCCTGGCTGATCGACGACGGCGCCGTCGTCCACGGGCCCGTCCCGATCAGCTCCGGCGGTGCCGGCAAGGAGACCCCGCGCGGCGCCTTCGGCGTCGAGTGGAAGAACCGCGACCACCGCAGCGCCGAGTTCAACAACGCGCCCATGCCGTTCGCGGTCTTCTTCGCGCCGGGGGGCATCGCGTTCCACGAGGGCAACGTGGAGACCACGTCGGCGGGATGCGTGCGGCTCACCCGGGCCGAGGCCGCGCACTTCTACGAGTATCTGCAGGTCGGCGACCGCGTCGAGATCGTCTGAGTGCACCGCGGCGGCACTGCGCGGCTGCTCCGCCGCCAGGATTCGAACCTGAACCATCGGAACCAAAATCCGAGGTGCTGCCATTACACCACGGCGGACAGGCCTCCATCCTGGCACGAGGCCTCCGGCCGCCCCGCCCGGGCGGACCCCGTTCACCGGGGCGTGTCGCGGCGGGCGAGGCGTCGTCGCCCGTTGGCGCCGGATTCACGGAGTTCGTTCCGTCTCGACGTCCGGTGGACGCAACGCATTCGTTACTCTCGGGCGCAACGGTCGTCGCCGACCGCTCCCGACCCGAGAGGTGACGCATGACCGCAGAGGCCGCCGACGCGCGTCCCACGGACGCTCCCCCCGCACCGCAGGAAGCGGCGGCCCCGGCGCGGCCGGGTGTCGCCCAGCCGATCACGGGCGTGACCCGCAGCGGCTGGCAGCAGATGCTGGTGTGGCTGTTCGTCGTGGGACCGATGCTCGCCCTGCTGGCCACCGTCCCGGTCGTCTGGGGCTGGGGCCTGGGCTGGCACGACGTCGTCATCGGGGCGGTGTTCTACACCGTCGGGATCCTGGGTGTGACCGTCGGCTACCACCGCCACTTCACCCACGGCTCGTTCAAGGCGAAGCCGTGGCTGCGGGTGGTGCTGGCCATCGGTGGTGGCCTGGCGGTGCAGGGCTCGGTGATGGCCTGGGTGGCCGACCACCGGCGTCACCACGCGTTCTCCGACAAGGAGGGCGACCCGCACTCGCCGTGGCGGTTCGGGACGTCGGTCGCGGCCGTGGCGCGCGGCTTCTTCTGGGCGCACACCGGCTGGCTGTTCGACCGGCGCAAGACCAACTACCAGCGCTTCATCCCCGACCTGCTGGCCGACCGCGCGATCCGCACCGTCAGCAAGCTGTTCGGCGTGTGGGTGCTGGTCAGCCTGGCGCTGCCGGCGCTGATCGGTGGCCTGGTCACGTGGTCGTGGACGGGCGCGCTGACCGGGTTCTTCTGGGGCGGGCTGGTGCGCATGGCCGTGTCGCACCACGTGACGTGGTCGATCAACTCGATCTGCCACATGTTCGGGGAACGGCCGTTCAGGTCGCGCGACAAGTCCCGCAACTTCTGGCCGCTGGCGATCCTGTCGATGGGCGAGTCGTGGCACAACCTGCACCACGCCGACCCGACGTGCGCGCGGCACGGCGTGCTGCCCGGCCAGATCGACATCTCGGCCCGGCTCATCTGGTTCTTCGAGAAGTTCGGCTGGGCCTCCGACGTGCGCTGGCCGACGCCTCGCCGCCTGGAGAAGCTGAAGGCCGGCTGACACCCGTGGTCGCGCCGTCGGCGCCACCTGACCGGGCGACGACGGCTCACCCGGACGCGACGCGCCGTGATCACGCCCTGTGCGCGGGTGCGGCGGAGTCGTCCGTGGAAGACTGATCGGGCGCTGGTCCTCCCGTCCCGAAGCTCGAGGTGGCCCGAGGTGTCCGCGCCGTTCCCGCGCCCCCGGGTCGGTGCGTGTCGCCCGGTCGGTCACCGGAGAGGTGGCCCCTCATGCTGAGCCTGCTCCCGGAGCGTCTGGACCGGATGCTGCTGCTCGGTGTCCACTGCAACGAGATCGCGATCGGGGCGGGCGGGGCGCTGCTCGAACTGTGCCGTGCCCACCCGGGCGTGCAGGTGAACGCGCTGGTCCTGACCGGTGGCGGGTCGCTGCGCGAGGAGGAGGAGCGGGCGGCGCTGGCCGCGTTCTGCCCGGGCGCGAAGCTGGAGGTCACGGTCCTGGACCTGCCCGACGGCCGGCTGACGACGCGGTGGGACCGCGCGAAGCAGGCCGTCGAGGACATGGGCGCGCACGGCGAACCGGACCTGGTCTTCGCGCCGTCGCCGCTCGACACCGATCCCGACCTGCGAACCCTCGCCGACATCGTGCCGACGGTGTTCCGCGATCACCTGACGTTCTGCTACGAGATCGTGAAGTGGGAGAACGACCTGACGGTGCCGTCGGTGTACCTGCCGCTTGCGGAGCCGGTACTGCGGGAGAAGGTCGCGAAGCTGCACGAGCACTACGGGTCGCAGCGCGACCGGGCCTGGTTCGACGCGGAGACGTTCGGCGGGCTCGCCCGCATCCGGGGTGTGCAGTGCCGGGCGCGCTACGCCGAGGCGTTCCACGTGCCGCGGATCGTGCTGGCCGTGGCCCCGCTGACCGGGGGCGACCCGGTTCTGCAGTGACCCCGGGAAGCTGCGTGACCCGGCGCGGTGGAGCGAGGATCATCGGCCGCATGTGCCGCAACATCCGGACCCTGCACAACTTCGAACCGCCCGCGACCTCCGACGAGGTGCACGACGCCGCACTGCAGTACGTGCGCAAGATCAGTGGCACGGCGAAGCCGTCGAAGGCCAACGAGGAGGCGTTCGCCGAGGCCGTCGCCGCCGTCGAGCACGCCACCCGGCACCTGCTCGACGCGCTGGTCACGACCGCGCCGCCGCGCGACCGCGAGGTCGAGGCGACCAAGGCCCGCGCCCGCGCGGCCGCCCGCTACGGGACCTGACGCGCTGACTACCGTCTGCGTGTGCCTCGCAGCTACCTCCGGTTTCCCCATCTGCACCGTGACACGCTGGTCTTCACGGCCGAGGACGACGTGTGGACGGCACCGCTCGCGGGCGGCCGGGCCTACCGGCTGACCGCCGACGACGTTCCCGTGTCGCGGCCCCGGCTCTAGCCGGACGGGAACCGGGTGGCGTGGACGTCGGCCCGCGAGGGCGCGTCCGAGGTGTTCGTGACCGACCTCGACGGCGGTGGCGCCAGCAGGCTCACGTGGCTGGGCGGGGCGCGCACCCTCGGCTGGCGCGGTACCGGCGAGGGCGCGGAGGTCCTCGCGGTGAGCGCGGCCGGCCAGGCGTCGGCCCGCCGGACCTGGGCGTATGCGGTCCCGGCCGCGGGCGGGGCGCCGCGGCGGCTCGACTACGGCCCGGTGTCGGACGTCGCGACCTCGCCCGACGGCCCCGCGGTCCTGCTGGGCACGACGATGTCGCGCGAGATGGCCTGGTGGAAGCGCTACCGCGGCGGCACGGCCGGGAAGCTGTGGTGGGACGCCACCGGCACGGGCGAGTTCGCCCGGCTCGCCGCCGAGCTCGACGGCCAGCTCGACTCGCCCATGCTCGTCGGCGACCGGATCGCGTTCCTGTCCGACCACGAGGGCTGGGGCAATGTCTACTCGCTGCCCCTCGACGGCGCCATCGGCGGGCTGCGCCGGCACACCGACCACGGCGCCGACGGCTCACCGGCGTTCTACGCCCGGCACGCCGCGACCGACGGCACCCGGGTGGTGTTCGAGTCGGCGGGGGAGCTGTTCCTGCTCGACGACCTGGCCGCCGACTCGCGACCCCGGCGCATCGACGTGGCCCTCGCCGGCCCCCGCACGGCCCGCGAGCCGTTCCGGGTGCACGCGGGCGGCTGGCTCGACGTCGTCTCGCCGGACCGGACGGGCCGGGCGAGCATCGCGCAGGTCCGTGGCACGGTGCACCGGCTCACCCACCGCGACGGTCCCGCGCGGACGTTGATGGCGGAGCCGGGGGTGCGGGCGCGGCTTGCACAGCCACTGGGCGACGACCGCGCCGTGTGGATCGACGACGCCGCGGGAGAGGACGCCGTCGTCGTCGCGCCGCTCGACCCACGGGCCGAGGGGGCCGGGGCACTGGTCCGGCACGGTGCAGGTGGGATCGGTCGGGTGCTGGAGCTGGAGGCGGCGCCCGACGCGTCGACCGTCGCGCTCGCCACCCACGACGGCCGGCTGCTCGTCATGGACACCGCGACCGGTGCGCTGCGCGAGCTGGCCCGGGGTGCCGACGGCGAGGTGTCGGGCGTGTCGTACTCGCCCGACAGCGCCTGGCTGACGTTCGCCGACCCCGTCGAGACGGGGCTGTCGCGCATCATGATCGCCCGCCTCGCCGACGACACCCTGGTCGAGGTGACCCCGCCGCGGTTCGTCGACCGGCACCCGGTGTTCACCACCGACGGCAAGTACCTGGCGTTCCTGTCGCTGCGCACCTTCGACCCGATCTACGACGAGCACTCGTTCGACCTGACGTTCCCGGCGTCGTGGCGGCCGTTCCTGGTGCCGCTGGCGGCGCGCACGCCGTCGCCGTTCGGGGCCTCGCCCGACGGCCGCCCGACGACCAGCGCCGACGAGGGCCCCGACGACCTGCCGGCCACCGACACCGAGGGCGGCGACGCGGAGGTCGAACCCGCGGACGGCACCGAGGACGCGGCGACCACCGACGGGGAGACCGGGACCGACGAGGCCGACGAGGACGCCGTCGTCGTCGACGTCGAGGGGCTGGCCGCGCGGGTGGTGCCGATCCCGGTCGCCGAGGGCCGCCTCGGCGGGCTCGGCGCCGCCAAGGACTGCCTGCTGTGGTTCCGCCGCCCCGTCTCGGGCGTGCTGGGCGAGGGCCGCGAGCTCACCGGTGACCGCGGCCCGCGCCCGGTGCTGGAGCGCTACGACCTGATCCGCCGCCGCGTCGACGTGATCGCCGACCCCGCCTCCTCCTACGCGGTGAGCGGCGACGGCAACCGGCTGGTCGTGCGCGACGGGCCGACCGTGCGGGTGCTGCGGTCGGACCGCTCGGGGTCGTCGGCACCGTCGGAGAACGACGCCGACGAGTTCGACATCGACCTCTCCCGGATCACGGTGACCGTCGACCCGGCCGCGGAGTGGCGGCAGATGTTCGACGAGGCGGGCCGGCTGATGCGCGACCACTTCTGGGTCGAGGACATGGCCGACGTCGACTGGGCGGGCGAGCTGGCCCGCTACCGGCCGCTGGTCGAGGCCGTCGGCAGCAAGAACGACCTGGTCGACCTGCTGTGGGAGCTGCAGGGCGAGCTGGGGTCGTCGCACGCGTACGTGATCGGGGGCGACGGCGGCGGCGACTGGACGGGCCGCCCCGGCCTGCTCGGTGCCGACCTGGAGCGCACCGGCGACGGCTGGCGCGTCGCCCGGGTGCTGCCGCCGGAGACGTCGGCGACGCGGGCACGCAGCCCGCTGGCCGACCCGGGTGTCGACGTCCGCGAGGGCGACGTGCTGCTGGAGGTCGCCGGCCGGCCGGTCGACCTCGAGCTGGGCCCGGCACCGCTGCTCGTCGGGACCGGCGACCAGCTCGTCGAGCTCACCGTCCGTACCGGCGCGGGCGAGGTGCGCCGCGTCGTCGTCCGGCCGCTGGAGGACGACCTGCCGCTGCGCTACCAGGACTGGGTCGCCACGAAGCGGGCGTTCGTCGCCGAGCGGTCGGGCGGGCGGCTGGGGTACCTGCACGTCCCGGACATGGTGGCCAACGGCTGGGCGCAGCTGCACCGCGACCTCGGCCGGGAGACCAGCCGCGACGGGCTCGTCGTCGACGTGCGCGGCAACAGCGGCGGGCACACGTCGCAGCTGGTGATCGAGAAGCTGGCGCGCAAGGTGATCGGCTGGGACGTGGTGCGGCACCGCCAGCCCCAGACCTACCCGGGCGACGCACCCCGGGGCCCGCTGGTCGCGCTGGCCGACGAGCACTCCGGCTCCGACGGCGACATCGTGACGGCGGCGTTCAAGCGGCTGCAGCTGGGCCCGGTCGTCGGGACCCGGACGTGGGGCGGGGTGATCGGCATCGACAGCCGCTACGGGCTCGTCGACCGCACCAGGGTGACGCAGCCGCGGTACTCGTTCTGGTTCGACGACGTGGCGTGGGACGTGGAGAACCACGGGGTCGAGCCGGACGTCGAGGTGGTGATCACGCCGCAGGACTGGGCCGCGGGCCGCGACCCGCAGCTGGAGACGGCCGTGCGGCTCGCCCTGGAGGCGCTGGAGCGGACCCCGGCGGTGCGCCCGCCGGACCCGGCGACGCGCCCGTCCCGGCGCCGCCCGGAGCTGCCGCCGCGCTGAGCCGCCGTCAGGCCGTGTCGTCGTCGGCGGTGGTCCAGCCCATCGACCAGACGGCACGGGCGAACCCGTCCCCGGCGGCGCCGCTGAGGGCCTCCAGTGCGGGGGCGAGCCCGGCCCGCGCGGTGGGCGCCATCCGCGACAGCAGCCGGTCGATGGTGGTCCGCCGGGTGCGCATGACCTCGTCGACGAGCTGGGTGCCGGCGTCGGTGAGCCGCAGGACGAGCTGGCGGCGGTCGGCGGGGTCGTCGGTGCGGCCGAGCAGCCCGGCGACGACGAGCCGGTCGACGGCACGGCTCGCGTTGGAGGGATGGACGCCGAGCCCGTCGGCCACCGCGGCCAGCCGCAGCGGACCGCGGCTGGCCACCATCACCAGCACCCGCAGCTGGGGCAGGGTCACCCGGTCCTCGACGACGGCGAACGACTGCGCAGAGACTCCGACGAGCACCCGGGCCGCCCGCATGACGGACTCGATCTCGGCCTCGGTCGGGCCGGTCGCCGCTGCGTCGCTCACGAGGGCATCGTCGCGCGTCGTCCGAGCAGGCGCATCGGCCGCTCCCGGTGGTGTTCCTCGGTGAGGTCGCGCAGCCGCCCGTCCAGGAGCTGTTCGACCGTCACGATCCCGGCGAGACGGGACGGGTCGTCGCGGTCGACGACGGGCGCGGCACCGACGGCCGTCTCCGCGAACCGGGACGCGACCGCACGCAGCGTGTCGTCGGCGCGGACGACGAGCGGATCGGCGACGAGCAGGTCGGCGACGGTCCGGGCGCTGCCGGGCGGGTCGGTCAGGGCGCGCCGGGGCACGACGCCCGCGAGGGCGCCGTCGCCGTCGACGACCGGGAACAGCCGCTGCCGGGGTGGGTCGTCGCAGGGACGGCCCCGCCGTGGGACGCCGGCGGTCAGCACCGCCGCGGGAACGGGCAGCGGGTCCGTGGTCCGCAGGGTCGCCGGGTCGGCGTGCATGACCTCGTCGACCATGAGCACCTCCAACGGGTCCACCTCGTACTCACGGGTGAGGTGGTAGCCGCGCCTGGCGATCTTCTCCGTCAGCACGGATCGGCGCAGCACGAGGGCCGAGGTGCCGTAGGCGGCGGTGGCCGCGATCATCAGCGGGAACAGCGCGGCCCAGGCGTGGGTCAGCTCGAGGGTGAACACGATACCGGTGATCGGTGACCGCATCACCCCACCGACGACCGCGGCCAGGCCGACGACGGCCCAGAACCCGGGGGCGGTGTGCGGGAACACCATGCCCTCGAGGGCTCCGAGTGCGGCACCGATCATGAACACGGGCGCGAGTACCCCGCCCGAGGTGCCGGAGCCGAGCGACAGGCCCCAGATCAGGCTCTTCACCACGAGGATCCCGACGATCAGCGACATCGTGGCGCGCCCGGTGAGCAGCTCGTCGATCACGTCGTAGCCGACGCCGAGCGCCCGCGGCTCGACGAGGCCACCCAGGCCGATGACGAGGCCGCCGATGGCGGGCCACCACATCCAGTGCAGCGGGAGCCGGGCGAACGTGTCCTCGGAGACGTACACGAGTGCGGTGACGGCGACGGCGAGCAGCCCGCCGATGACGCCGGCGGCGACGCACAGGACGTCGACGGGTGCGGACGGGGTGAAGGTGCCGAGGTCGACGGGGAAGATCGGGGCGGCGCCGAGCAGCGGGACCCGCGCGATCGTCGCGACGGAGACGGCGGCGACGACGGGCAGGAAGCTGCGTGGGCGCCACTCGAACAGCAGCAGCTCGACGGCCAGCAGCACCGACGCGAAGGGTGAGTTGAACGTCGCGGCCATGCCGGCCGCGGCGCCGGAGACCATGAGCGCCTTGCGTTCGTCGGCCGACAGGTGCAGGTGCTGGGCGAGGATGGAGCCGATCGCGCCGCCGGTCATGATGATCGGTCCCTCGGCGCCGAACGGGCCGCCGGTACCGATGCTCACCGCGGCCGAGATCGGTTTGAGGACGGCCACCCGCGGCTCGACGGTGCTGCGCCGCATCAGGATCGCCTCGATGGCCTCGGGCATGCCGTGGCCGCGGATCTTCTCGGACCCGAAGCGTGCCATCAGGCCGATCACGAGCCCGCCCGCGACGGGCGCGAGCATGACCAGCCAGGCCGGGTGCGGCTCGGCGCCGGGCGCGATCAGCGTGGTGTCGACCCGTCCGTCGAAGACGAGGTTGGTGATCAGGCCGATCAGCCGCAGCAGCGCCCAGGCGGCGACGGCGCCGAGCGCCCCGATGGGCAGCGCCCAGCCGATGGTGACGAGCACCCGCGGGGTGAGCGTGAAGTCGCCGAGGTGGCGGCCGCGGTCGCGGACGGGCGGGGAGGGGCGCTGGGGCACGACCGGGATGATGCACGGCGCGCAACGATTGCGCACCTGCACAGAGTGAATCGGCCGGGGTCGGCCCTGACCCGACCCAGGGATGACCCGGTGTTCCCACCGGCGGATCCGCGATGGAATGGTGCGAACCGACCAGGAGGACGTCCATGATCGAGGTGAGAGGTCTCACCAAGCGCTACCGCACCACGCTCGCGGTCGACGACCTGAGCTTCCAGGTGCGGCCCGGGGTCGTCACCGGTTTCCTGGGGCCGAACGGCGCCGGCAAGTCGACGACGATGCGGATGATCCTCGACCTGGACCGCCCCGACGCGGGCGAGGTCCGGATCGGCGGTCGCCGCTACCGCGACATCGCGCGTCCGATGTGCACGGTCGGGGCGTTGCTCGACGCCAAGTGGGTGCACCCCAACCGGTCCGCGCGCCGGCACCTGCAGTGGATGGCCGCGGCGAGTGGCCTGCCCGCGACGCGCGCCGACGAGGTGCTCGAGCTGGTCGGCCTGACCGCGGTCGCGGGCAAGCGGGCGGGCACGTTCTCGCTCGGCATGTCGCAGCGGCTCGGCATCGCGGGCGCGCTGCTCGGCGACCCGCCGGTGCTGATGTTCGACGAACCCGTCAACGGCCTCGACCCCGAGGGCATCCACTGGATCCGCACCCTCATGCAGGGGCTCGCCGCCGAGGGTCGCACCGTCTTCGTGTCCAGCCATCTGTTGTCGGAGATGGCGTTGACGGCGACGGAGCTCGTCGTCATCGGGCGCGGCCGGCTGATCTCGCACGGCCGGACGTCGGCGTTCGTCGACGGCGCGTCCGGGGCGTCGGTGCTGGTGCGCAGCCCCGCGATCGGTGACCTCGTCCCGGCCATGCAGGCCGCCGGCTACGGCGTCGCGACCGACCCGTCGGGCGGGGCGCGCGTCACCGGGGCCACGACCGAACAGATCGGCGAGCTGGCCGCGGCCGCCGGGTTCGTGCTGCACGAGCTGACGCAGGTCCGCGGCTCGCTGGAGGAGGCGTTCATGCAGATCACCGGCCGCGACGTCGAGTTCACGGCAGGCGGTCCGCCGGTTCCGGCCGGTCCGGTGGGCAAGCACCGGTCGGAGGTCCAGTCGTGAGCGCCGTCGCCGCCGAGCGCATCAAGCTGATGTCCACCCGCTCGCCGTGGTGGACCAGTGCGGTCGCGGTCGTGATCGTCATCGGGATGACCGCGGTCGTCGTGGCCACCTGGGACACCGCCGACGGCCCGCTCCCCTTCGCCGTCAGCGGCTACTTCGCGACGTTCGGCATGGTCGTCGTCATGGTGATGGCGGCCGTCGCGGTGACGTCGGAGTACCGCTTCGGGACGATCCGCACCACCTTCCAGGCCGTCCCGCACCGGACGACGGCGCTGCTGGCCAAGGCCGCCGTCGTGGTGCCGCTGGCGGTGGTCGTCGGGCTGGTCGCGGGCTTCGGCGCCTGGGCCGTGGCGTGGCTGATCTCCCCCGCCGGCATGAGTCTGTCGACGGACGCGGAGTGGCGGGTCGTCGCGGGCACCGCGCTGGTGTGGGCGGTCGGCGCGGTGATCGCGCTGGCCGTCGGGATCCTGGTCCGCCAGACCGCGGGCGCGGTGACGCTGCTGCTGGTGTGGGTCCTGCTGGTCGAGAACCTGATCGGGCTGATCCCGCGGGTCGGCGCCGACATCCAGGGCTGGCTGCCGTTCGTGAACGCGACGAACTTCCTCACCGGCGGGGGCGGCGACGCGGGCGGTCCGCCGTCCACATCGGCGATGGCCTTCGGCCCGTGGGGCTCGCTCGCCTGGTTCGCGGCGATCGCGGTCGTGCTGATGGGGATCGCGCTGGCGGTCGTGAACCGCCGCGACGCCTGACCCGCACAGGGTCCGACCGCTGCGACGTGCGAGGGAGCGGCGCGTAGGCTGGTGCCAGGCCCCGACCCGGGCGCACGACACGGGGAGGGGTCTGTCTCGCGTGCTCTGATGCCCTCTTCGAGGAGTTGCCCGACGTGTTCGCGGCCCCACTGTCCGGCCTGCTCACCGCCACCGTCCCCGCACTGGCCGGAGTCCTCGACTCCGCCGCCGCGATCGACCTCCGCACCGCCGCCACCCCGGCCCTGAGGGTCGAGGGCCCGGCAGCGCTGCGCCCGTTCCTCGCCTCGGCCGTCGCCGTGGGCGGGCGGACCGTACTCGCGGTGACCGCCACCGACCGGGAGGCCGAGGACCTCGCGGCCGCAGCGTCGGACCTCCTGGGCGCCGACGCCGTCGCGGTGCTGCCGTCGTGGGAGACGTTGCCCCACGAGCGGCTCTCGCCGCGCCCCGACACCGTCGGGCGGCGGCTGACGATCTTCCGGGCGCTGGCCGACGGTGACTCCCCGGTACGGCTGGTCGCGGCGGCAGCCCGCAGCCTGATCCAGCCGATCGCGCCCGGGCTGGGCACGCTCGACCCGGTCCGGCTGCGCGTCGGCACCGAGTACGGGTTCGACGACCTGCTGGAGCGGCTCGTCGAGCTGGCCTACACCCGCGTGGAGATGGTCACCGAGCGCGGCGAGTTCGCGGTGCGCGGCGGCATCGTCGACCTCTTCGTGCCGACGGCCGAGCACCCCGTGCGCATCGAGTTCTGGGGCGACGAGGTCAGCGAGATCCGGGCGTTCGCCGTCGCCGACCAGCGTTCGGTCGGTGGTGACGCGGAGGTCCGTGAGGTCGTCGCGCCGTCCTGCCGGGAGCTGCTGCTCACCGCGCCGGTGCGCGAGCGCGCGGCGGCACTGGCCCACGTGCACGAGAACACCCCGCAGCTGCGTGAGCTGCTGGAGAAGCTGGCCGAGGGCATCCCGGCCGAGGGCATGGAGTCGCTGATCCCGGCCCTGGTGGGCGACGAGATGCAGCTGCTCACCGACCTGCTGCCGGCGGGCTCGCTGGTGCTCGTCGCCGACCCGGAGCGCATCCGCACCCGCGCCCACGACCTCGTCCGCACCGGCCAGGAGTTCCTGGAGGCGTCGTGGCTCGCGGCGTCGCTGGGCACCGACGACGTCGCCGCGGGCGCCGCCGCGCCCATCGACCTCGGGGCGTCGGCCTACCGCGACCTCGCCGAGGTGCTGGCGCACTCGACGACGTCGGGGCGGCCCGTCGTCACGCTGTCGCCGCTGCTCTCGGGCACCGACGACGCGCTGGTGCCGGGCGTGCACGAGGTCGAGTCCTACCGAGGTGACACCGACCGGGCGCTGGTCGACCTGCGCGCCCACGTCGCCACCGGCGGTGCCGCGGTGCTCGTCGTCCCCGGGCAGGGCACCGCGCAGCGCTCGCTGGAGCAGCTGCGCGAGGCGGAGGTCCCGGCGTCGCTGGTCGAGGAGCTCACCGACGAGCCGGAGAAGGGCCTGGTCACGGTCACGTGCGGGCGCGTCGCCGACGGCTTCATCGCCGCGGCGATCGGGCTCGTCGTGCTCTCCGAGGCCGACCTCACCGGCAGCCGCGCCGGTCTGGAGGCCACGGCTCGCAAGATGCCCGCGCGGCGGCGCAACGCCGTCGACCTCGCGGTGCTGCAGCCGGGCGACTTCGTCGTGCACAACCAGCACGGCATCGGGAAGTTCGTCGAGATGCGTGAGCGGACCGTGCAGGGCGCCACCCGCGAGTACCTGGTGCTGGAGTACGCGTCGTCCAAGCGCGGGCAGCCCGCCGACCGCCTGTTCGTGCCGACCGACGCACTCGACGAGATCAGCCGCTACGTCGGCGGTGAGCAGCCGACGCTGAACAAGCTCGGCGGCGCCGACTGGTCGAAGACGAAGAGCCGGGCCCGCAAGGCCGTCCGCGACATCGCGGCCGGGCTGGTGCAGCTCTACGCCGCCCGCCAGGCGTCGCCGGGGCACGCGTTCGCCAAGGACAGCCCGTGGCAGCGCGAGCTCGAGGACGCGTTCCCGTTCACCGAGACCCCCGATCAGCTCGCCGCGATCGACGAGGTCAAGTCCGACATGGAGCGGGCGGTCCCGATGGACCGCGTCATCTCCGGCGACGTCGGCTTCGGCAAGACCGAGATCGCGGTCCGGGCGGCGTTCAAGGCGGTGCAGGACGGCAAGCAGGTCGCCGTCCTCGTCCCGACGACGCTGCTCGCCACCCAGCACCTGTCGACGTTCGCCGACCGCATGCGCGCCTTCCCCGTCACGGTGAAGGGGCTGTCGCGGTTCACCGACAACGCCGAGGCCAAGGAGACGATCACCGGGCTCGCCGAGGGCACCGTCGACGTCGTCGTCGGCACGCACCGGCTGCTGCAGAACGGCGTCCGCTGGAAGGACCTCGGGCTGGTGATCGTCGACGAGGAGCAGCGCTTCGGCGTCGAGCACAAGGAGCACATCACCGCGCTGCGGGCGCACGTCGACGTCCTGACGCTGTCGGCGACGCCGATCCCGCGCACCCTGGAGATGAGCCTCGCCGGCATCCGTGAGATGTCGACGATCACCACCCCGCCGGAGTCGCGGCACCCCACGCTGACCTACGTCGGCGCCTACGACCCCAAGCAGGTCGGCGCCGCGATCCGCCGCGAGCTGCTGCGCGACGGGCAGGTCTTCTACGTCCACAACCGGGTGTCGACGATCGACCGGGCGGCCAGGACGATCCAGGACCTCGTGCCCGAGGCGCGCATCGCCGTCGCGCACGGCCAGATGAACGAGGAGGTGCTGGAGCGCACCGTCAACGGCTTCTGGCACCGCGAGTACGACGTCCTGGTGTGCACGACGATCGTCGAGAACGGCCTGGACATCTCCAACGCCAACACCCTGATCGTCGAGCGTTCCGACACCCTCGGGCTGTCGCAGCTGCACCAGCTGCGCGGCCGGGTAGGGCGTGGCCGCGAGCGCGGCTACGCCTACTTCCTCTACCCGCCGGAGAACCCGCTCACCGAGACCGCGCACGACCGGCTGGCGACGATCGCCCAGCACTCGGGCCTCGGCTCGGGCGCGGCCGTCGCGATGAAGGACCTGGAGATCCGCGGCGCCGGCAACATCCTGGGCGCGGAGCAGTCCGGCCACATCGCGGGCGTCGGCTTCGACCTCTACATCCGGCTCGTCGGGGAGGCCGTCGCAGCCTTCCGCAAGCAGGCCGGGTCCGGCGGCGCGGACGAGCCGGAGGCGCTGGCCGAGGTGCGCGTCGACCTGCCGATCGACGCCCACGTCCCGCACGACTACGTGACGGGCGAGCGGCTGCGCCTGGAGGTGTACCGCAAGATCGCGGAGTCGGCCGACCGGGCGGCGCTCGACGCGATCGTCGACGAGCTGACCGACCGCTACGGGGAGCCGCCGGAGGCGGTGCGCAACCTGCTGGCCGTCGCGGCGTTCCGGCAGACCTGCCGCGAGCACGGGATCGGCGAGGTCGCGGGGGCGGGCAACGTGCTGCGGGTCGGCCCGGTCGACCTGGCCGACTCGGCGCAGATGCGGCTGCGGCGGCTGTACCCGAAGGCCGTCTACAAGCCGGCGGCCCGGCTGGTGACGGTGCCGCGGCCCGTCGAGGGCGACCGGATCGGTGCGGCCCCGCTGCGCGACGTCGCGCTGCTGGAGTGGGCGACACGGCTGCTCACCGACCTGACGGGGACCCCGGCGCCGGTGGGTTGAGCAGCCGGGTCCGGTGTCACGACAGCGGGGTCTGCGACACGGTGGTCGTCCGCGCCGAGCAGCGGTCGGGGCTCCTCACGTGTGGCCCTCGGCGGGGTGTCGAGGGCCACGTGAGAGGGTGGGCCCGTGCGTAGCAGGGTGATCCGGGCCATCGCCGTCACGTCGATCCTCGGCGCGGTCGTCGCGGGATGCGGTAGCGGACCGAGCCAGGTCGGGTCGGCGGTCATCGTCGGCGACTCGTCGGTGGGGCTGTCGAGCGTCGAGTCGCAGCTCGGCACGCTGTTGGCCGCCCCGAGGCTCAAGGACCTGATGACGCAGTCGGGGGTCACCCCCGATCTCGTCGCCCGCGAGCTGGTGAGCCGCTCGGTCCTGCACGACCTGATCCGCGCCGAGGCGGCCGAGACGGGCCTGACGGTCACCGACGCGGAGATCGACGAGGTCATCGCCGCCGACGACCGCACCACCGACGACAACCAGCCCGCCGCCCCGGCCCTGGAGTCGCCGATCGCGCAGTACGGCGACCCGGCGCTGCGCCGCGAGGCCGTCCGCGACGACCTGCTGATGGTCAAGCTGGCCCAGCGCGAGATCGACACGCTCGACGTCGCCGTGCAGGTCGGCCAGACCTCGTCGGAGGCCGACGCGCAGGCCAAGGCCAGGATCGCACTCGCGGGCGGTCCGGCGGCCGACCAGTTCTTCGGCGGCCCCGCGCGCGCGGTCCCCGCGTCGCAGATCGTCCCCGGTTTCGCCCAGGCCCCGCCGTACGCGTGGTCGCTGCTGGGCACCCCGCAGGGCGGGGTGATCATCGTGAAGCCGCAGCAGGGCGACACCACCTGGACCGTCGCCAAGGTGCAGTCGCGCACCACGGTCACGCCCCCGCCGCCCGCGCGCGGCCAGGACGCCGAGCAGCCGGCCGACCAGGTCGACCGCGCCCTGCTGCTGACGTTCGGCACGCACCTGCTGCAGCCGCGTGCGATGCGCACCGACATCCGCGTCAACCCGCGCTACGGCGTGTGGGACCCGCTGTCGATGGGGGTCCTCCTGGCCGACCAGGTGCCGGGCAGCGTTCTCGCGCCGCCCACGCCCTGACCGGCGACCTGGCCGTGACGACCGTCGTCCTGCTGTCCGCCCGCCTCGGCGCCGTCCTGCCCGCCGCGGCCCTGGGTCCGCTGCGCGCGGCGAGCGCGGTCGTCGCCACGCCTGACGTCGCCGACCCCGCGGCGTGGGGTGCCGAGCCGCTCGACGGTGAACCGCCCGCGGGTGCCGTCGTGCTCACCACCGATCCCGCGCATCCCGTCGTCGCGGCGGCGGGCACCGTGATCTCGACGCCCGAGCCCCCCGGCGCGGCCCTGCTCGACGCGGTCGCCGTCATGGACCGGCTGCGCTCGCCGGGTGGCTGCCCGTGGGACGCCGAGCAGACCCACGACTCGCTGCTGCAGTACCTCGTCGAGGAGGCCTACGAGCTCTACGAGGCCATCGAGGACGGCGACCGCGCCGCGATGCGCGAGGAGCTCGGCGACGTGCTCCTGCAGGTGCTCTTCCACGCCCGGGTCGCCACCGAGGACGCCGACCCGTTCGACGTCGACGCCGTCGCCGGCGATCTCGTCGCCAAGCTGGTGGGGCGGCACCCCCACGTCTTCGCGGGCTCCGAGACGGTCGACACCGCGGAGCGCCAGGAGCACCGCTGGGACGAGCTCAAGCGCGCCGAGAAGCAGCGTGAGTCCAGTGTGGACGGGGTGCCGATGGGGCAGCCCGCGGTCGCGCTGGCGGCCAAGCTGACCAGCCGCACCGCCCGCGCGGGCTTCCCGGCCGAGCTGCTGCCGTCCGGACCCGGGGTGGGGGAGGAGCTCTTCGCCCTCGCCGCCCGCGCCAAGCTCGCCGGGGTCGACCCGGAGGCCGAGCTGCGCACCGCGGCGCGCCGGTTCGCCGACCGGGTGCGCAGCGCCCAGCGCGCGGCTGCGGCTGCGGGTGCGGACGCACACGCCCTCGACGACGACGCCTGGCGCGAGGCCTGGGAGAACGCCGACAGGGCGAGCGCCGGTCAGGCGAACAGCGCGCTGCCCCAGTAGTCGGAGCCGGCCAGCCCGGGCGGGCAGGCGAACATGGCCGACCCGGTGTGCTGCAGGTACTCCATCATCGGGTCCTGCTGGGCGAGCACGCGCTGCATCGGCACGAACTGCTTCTGCGGGTCGCGCACGAACGCGATGAAGAACAGCCCGGCGTCGAGGCGGCCGCGGCCGTCGGTGCCGTCGACGAAGTTGTAGCCGCGGCGCAGGATCCGCACCCCGTTCAGCTCGTCGGCCGAGGCGAGCCGGATGTGGGCGTCCTGGGCGATCAGCGGCTTGCCGTCGGGTCCGCGCGCGGCGAGGTCGGCGAGGTCGAACTCGCCCGCCTTCCCGAACGCGTTGCCCTCGCCCTTGGTGCGCCCGACGATCTGCTCCTGCTCCTGCAGCGACGTCCGGTCCCAGGTCTCGATGTGCATCCGGATGCGCCGGGCGACGAGGTAGGTGCCGCCGGTCATCCAGTCCGGGCCGTCGCCGGGCTGGACCCAGACGTGCTCGTCGAGCTGGGCGGGCTCCTCGGCCTTGACGTTGTTGGTGCCGTCCTTGAAGCCGAACAGGTTGCGCGGGGTCGCCTGCGCGGTCGACGTCGACGAGGTGCGTCCGAACCCGAGCTGCGACCACCGCACCGACACCGTGCCGAAGCCCGTGCGGGCCAGGTTGCGCACGGCGTGCACCGCGACCTGGGGGTCGTCGGAGCAGGCCTGGACGCAGATGTCGCCGCCGGAGCGGGCCGGGTCGAGGGCGTCACCGCGGAAGGGTGGCAGGTCGGCGAGCGCGAGCGGGCGGCGGTCGGGGATGCCGAGCTTGTCGAAGAACGAGCCGCCGAACCCGACCGTGATCGTCAGCGACGCGGCGGGCAGCCCGAGGGCCTCGCCGGTGTCGGCGGGCGGGGCGAGCGGGTTGCCGCCGACGGCACCGTTCGCGGCGGTCTCGTCACCGGCCGTCATCCGCTCGGCGGCGGTGGCCCAGCGGGCGAGCAGCCGGGCCACGGCGACGCGGTCGGTCGTCGTCAGGTCGAACGAGGCGAAGTGCAGCCGGTCCTGCGCCGGGGTGGCGACCCCGGCCTGGTGGACGTCGCGGAACGGCACGACCCCGGGCCGCGCGGTCTCCCCGGCCGACCTGCCGACCGCCCATCCGGCGGCGGCCCCGCCGCCGGCGAGGGCCACCCCGGCACCGGCCAGACCGAACAGTGTCCGGCGGGAGAGCCCGCCCGCGTCGCTGGGCGCCTCGTCGTCGGGGCCCCTCGTGGGCGGCGGTGCGACGGGGCGTTCGGTCCGGCTGGTGTCGGTCACGTGTCTCCGCTCAGCTGGTCACGACGACGGCGACCTGGCTGATCGGCTCGGCCAGGGCGTTGACGACGTCGGACATCTTCTTCGTGTCCTCGGGGGTCAGCTCGGTGTAGAGCTTGTACCCGTCACCGACGCGGTACTGCTCGAGCAGGGTGTCGACGGCGGCGAAGCGCTGGTCGAGCAGCGGGCCGAGGGCCTTGTCCTTCTCGTCGATCACCGGGCGCAGCGCGGCGACGGCGGCCTGCGAGCCCTCGACGTTGGCCTTGAAGTCCCACAGGTCGGTGTGCGAGTAGCGGTCCTCCTCACCGGTGATCTTGCCGGTGGCGACCTCGTCGAGCAGCTCCTTGGCGCCGTTCGCGAGCTGGACCGGGGTCAGCTCCAGGGTCGCGACGCGGGTCTGCAGGTCCTTCATGTCGGCGACGAGCGCGTCGGCCATCGCGGGCGAGTCGGACTGCAGGCCGGTCTCCCAGAGGTCCTTCTCCAGGCGGTGGTAGCCGGTGAACGCCACGCCGGGCTCGCCGTCGTCACGGCCGTCGACCTTGGGGTCGATGTCGCTGAACGACTCCGCGACGGGCTCGATGCGCTCCCAGTAGGTGCGCGACACCGGGAACAGGGCCTTGGCCCTGGCGACGTCGCCTGCCTTGACGGCGGCGGCGAACTCCTCGGTCTTGGGGACGAGGGCCTCGATCTGGGAGTTGACGTAGCGCTTGTAGCCGGCGGTGGCCTCGGCGAGGCGGGTGTTCTGGTCGACCGAGCGGGCGGCGTTGCCGGTGACGGTGAACGCGGCACGGATGCCGTCGCCGACCATGCCGGGCTTGCAGGCGGTGGTGTAGGTACCGCCGTCGGGGACCTCGACGATCAGGTCGCGCGTCAGGCCGGGCCCGATGTTCTCGACCTCGCCCATGATCCGGTCACCGGTGGCGTAGAGGTAGAACTCGGTGACCTTGCTGCCGGTGTTGGTGACGGTGAAGGAGATCGTGCCCGCGGGGGCCTCCTTGGTCGTCACGTCGCACGACGAGTCGGCGGCCGCGACCTTGATCGGCCCGCCTGCGCCGCCGGAGACATTCTCCGCCGGCGGGGCGGTGCTGGTGCATCCGGCGAGCACGGCGGCCGCCGCGGCTGCGGCGAGCACGGTTGCCGCGGTCCTGCGTGGCATGGTTCTCCTCGAGTTTCAGCGCGGTGATTCTCAGGTGGTGGCGACAGCGGCGCGGCGTCGGCTGGGGAGCAGGAAGAGCGTGAGGACCACGGCGACATAGGCGACCCAGACGGTCGCCTCGAGCACGGTGGTCTGCGGGGAGAAGTTGAAGATCCCCTTGAGCAAGGTGCCGTACCAGGAGTCGGCCGGGATTGCGGCGCTGACGTCGAACGCGAGGTTGTCCAGGCCCGGGAGGATCGCCGCCTCCTGGAGGTCGTGCACGCCGTAGGCGAGGATCCCGGCGGCGACGAAGACCAGCAGCAGGCCGGTGACGGTGAAGAACCTGCCGAGGTTGATCGTCACGGCGCCGCGGTAGATCAGGTAGGCGAGCGCGATCGCGATCGCGATGCCGATGAGGAACCCGACCAGCGGCTGCAGCGTCTGCCCGGCGGCCTGCGCGGCGGAGAAGAAGAACACCGCGGTCTCGAGGCCCTCGCGGCCGACGGCGAGTGCGGCCACGACGACGACGGCGACCGGCCCGATGTGCAGGGCGTCCTCGAGCTTGCCCTGCAGCTCACTGGACAGCGCCCGCGCATTGCGCCGCATCCAGAAGATCATCCAGGTGACGAATGCGACGGCGACGATCGACAACGTGCCGCCGAGCGTCTCCTGGGCCTGGAACGTCAGGGCCTGCTCGGTGAGGGTCAGGGCGAGGGTGACCCCGACCGAGACGGTGACCGCGATGCCGACGCCGAGCCAGACCTTGGGCAGCTCCGAGCGACGGTCGGTGCGCACGAGGAAGGCCACCAGGATGCTCACGACGAGCGCGGCCTCCAGGCCTTCCCGTAGTCCGATCAGAGAGTTGCCGAGCACGTTCGGAGGTCTCCAGTCCGGTTCGTCCCGCGTCATTAGGTGAGGCTGCACAGATGCGCTGCGAGGCTAGCCTCTGTCCCGCCCGGGGCGGTAGTGCCGTTTCGTCGTCGGGTGCCGGTAGATCCTCCCCGAGGCGTCCGTCACCTTCGCGAATCGGATGTATCGGGCACGAGGTGCAGATGATCGGACGTGTCGTCCGCGACGGACGAAAAGCGTTCGAACAGGATCGACCGCCCATTCGGGGGCTCATCACGGACGAGCGTGTCGACAATTCCCGAAATGGATTACGGGTGCAATTCGCGTCGGTTATCCGAGCCTATTGACAGGCAATCGCAGCAATACCTAACTTCGATTCGCCCGGTCGCGCGAAGGCAGCGGAGCCGGTGTCACGGAAGGAAGGTTCCGGGTGCTCGCCACCTTCATCATCGGACTGCGCGAGGGACTCGAGGCCTCGTTGATCGTCGGCATCATCGCGAGTTTCCTCGTCGCCCGCGCCCGTCGCGACGCACTCCGCTCGGTCTGGATCGGCGTGGGCGTCGGCATCGCGATATGCGTCGCCGTCGGTGTCGCCCTCGAAATCGTCACCGTCGACCTCCCGCAGGCCGCACAGGAGGGTCTCGAGACCGTCATCGGACTGCTCGCCGTGGCGATGGTCACCTACATGGTCGTCTGGATGCGCACCCATGCCCGCGACATGCGCGCGTCGCTGGAGACGTCCGCGGGCGCCGCGCTGGCCGCCGGGTCCACCACGGCGCTCGTCGCCATGGCCTTCCTCGCCGTGCTCCGGGAGGGCTTCGAGACCGCGGTGTTCCTGCTCGCCGCGTTCCAGGCCTCGACCTCCCCACTGCTCGCCGGACTCGGCGCGCTGCTCGGCGTGCTCGTCGCCGTCGCGCTCGGCTACGGCATCTACCGCGGCGGCGTGAAGCTCGACATTGCGCGGCTCTTCCGGATCACCGGCGTCGTGCTCGTCATCGTGGCCGGAGGACTGCTGACGACGGCCGCGCACACCGCCCACGAGGCCGGCTGGATCAACGTCGGGCAGGCCCGCGCGCTGGACCTGTCCTGGCTGGTCCTGCCCGGAACCCCCGTGTCGTCGCTGCTCACCGGCGTCCTCGGCGTCCAGCCCTACCCGGTGGTCCTCGAGGTCGTCGTCTGGCTGGTCTACGTCGTCCCGCTCCTGGTCTACGTGCTCGCTCCCGCCACGAAGCGGCGCAACCCGGCGCCCGCGCCGGCCGCCTGAGCCATCCCGTTCCGGCACACCGTTCGGAGAACCGAGGAGTGCGACCTGTGACCCCCACCCGATTCCGCCTCGCCTGCGGCGCCGCCGCCCTGGTGTCGGCAGGACTGCTCGCCGCGGGCTGTTCGGACAGCTCCCAGCAGGCCTCGCCAGGCGATCCGGCCCCCGCCGCCGTGACGATCGAGATCAGCGACTCGGGGTGCGGCCCGAGGCCGGCCATCGTCCCGAGCGGGCCCGTGAACTTCGCGGTCACCAACGCCGCGTCGGTCAAGGTCACCGAGGCCGAGATCCAGAGCGGCGGGAAGATCTTGGGCGAGAAGGAGAACATCACCGCCGGCCTCGACGGCGCGTTCTCGCTGCGCATGGAGCCCGGCACCTACAGCGTGTACTGCCCTGGCGCGGCCAAGGACACGTGGACGTTCACCGTCGACGGCACCGGCGGCGCAGCCCCCACCGCCACCGCCGAGACCTCGCTGACCGCCGCGACCCAGGGCTACCACGACTACGTCGTCTCCGAGGTCGCCCAGCTGCAGACGGCCACCAGGACGTTCACCGACGCCGTCCGCGCCGGGAACGCCGACGCCGCGAAGAAGGCGTTCGCACCCGCCCGCGTCCACTACGAGAGCATCGAGCCCGTCGCCGAGAGCTTCGGCGACCTCGACCCGGCCATCGACGCCCGCATCGACGACGTCGCCGACCCGGCGCAGTGGACCGGCTTCCACCGCATCGAGAAGGCGCTCTGGGCCGACAACTCGCTGGCGGGCATGGTGCCGATCGCCGACAAGCTCGACGCCGACGTCGCGACGGTCAAGGACAAGGCCGGGACCGACACCTACCAGCCCGCCGAGCTCGCCAACGGCGCGTCCGACCTGCTCACCGAGGTCTCCACCAGCAAGGTCACCGGCGAGGAGGACCGCTACTCCCACACCGACCTCTGGGACTTCGCCGCCAACATCGACGGCGCCCGCAAGGCCTTCGAGCTGCTCCGGCCCGCGCTCGCCGCCAAGGACCCCGACCTCGCCCAGCAGCTCGAGGCCCGGTTCACCGACGTCACCCAGGGTCTCGCGAAGTACCGGACCACCGACGGCGGCTACCAGGACTACAGCGCCGTGACCGACACCGACAAGCGCTCGCTCGCCGACTCCGTCAACGCGCTCGCCGAGCCGCTGTCCCAGATCGCCGGAAAGGTGGTCTGACGCACCCATGGAACTGTCCCGGCGCCGGCTCCTGCAGGGCATCGCGGGAGCCGGCGCCGCCGGCGCGGGACTGGCCCTCGCCGGCTGTGCCCCGTCGGCGGCCGCAGCGAGCGACATCGTCGACTTCCACGGCCCGCACCAGGCCGGCATCGCCACCCCGGTGCAGGACCGGCTGGCGTTCACCGCCTTCGACGTCGCCTCGACCGCGCGGCGCGAGGACCTCGTCGCCATGCTCACGACCTGGACCGCCGCCGCCGAGGCCATGACCCGCGGCGCGCCCGTCCCCGGGGCCACCCCGTCGGACGCGCTGCCGCCCGCCGACACCGGCGAGGCCGACGGCCTTCCTGCCGGCCGGCTCACCATCACCGTCGGGTTCGGGCCCGGCCTGTTCACCGCTGCCGACGGCACCGACCGATTCGGCCTCGCCTCCCGCCGCCCCGCCGCCTTCGCGCCGCTGCCCGCCCTGCCCGGCGAACTGCTCGATGACGCCCGCAGCGGCGGTGACATCGCCGTCCAGGCCTGCTCCGACGACCCCACCGTCGCGTTCCACGCTGTCCGCAACCTCACCCGGCTGGGCCGCGGCACCGTCGTCGCCCGGTGGGCGGAGCTGGGGTTCGGCAAGACGTCGTCGACCGGGAGCGCCGGCGGCACCCCGCGCAACCTGATGGGGTTCAAGGACGGCACCCGCAACATCCAGGGCACCGACGACGCCGCCCTCGGACAGCACGTCTGGGTCGCCGACGGCGACGGGGCGGGGTGGCTCGGCGGCGGCAGCTACCTCGTCGCCCGGCGTATCCGCATGTTCATCGAGCCCTGGGACCGCGACCGGCTGTCCGACCAGGAAGCCGTCTTCGGCCGGTTCAAGGCCTCCGGGGCGCCGCTGACCGGCAAGGACGAGTTCGACACGCCCGACTTCACCGCAGTCGACGCGAGCGGCCCCGTCATCGCCGACCACGCCCACGTCCGGCTCGCGGCGGCGGAGAACAACGGTGGTCTGCGGATCCTGCGCCGCGGCTATTCCTACACCGACGGCATCGACGCCCGCACCGGCACGCTCGACGCCGGGCTGTTCTTCCTGGCCTACATGCGCGACCCGGCCCAGTTCGTGACGTTGCAGCGCAAGCTCGGCAGCGGCGACGCGCTCAACGAGTACATCCGCCACGTCGGGTCGGGGCTCTACGCCTGCCCGCCGGGCACCGCGGGACCCGACGACTGGTGGGGCCGGACCCTCTTCCTGTGAGTGAGGTCGCCGGTGACACGCTCGGCCCACGGCCGGCGGGGCACACGGGCGGGACTACGCGGGCTCGGCGCGGTGCAGGGCGACGCGGGCCCGCAGCTCGCCGAGAGCTTCCTGGTACTGCGGCCGCGGGTCCATCGCGGCGGCCATCTTCAGCTGCGCCAGAGCCTCCGACAGCCGCGTCTGGCGCTGCAACGTCTTGCCGAGCGCGAAGCGCGCGTAGTGGTCGGAGGGATCGAGCTCCACGACCCGGGTGAACGCCGCCTCCGCGCGGGACAGCTGCGCCGAGTCGAAGTAGGCGCGCCCCGCGAGCAGCTGCACGGAGGCGTCGTCGGGCGCGCACTCCAGGACCGGGGCCAGGGCCGCCAGGGAGTCCAGCGGCCGGTTCTCGCCCAGGAGCAGCTCGGCACGCCGGAACGCCCCGACCACGTCAGGACCACCCTCGGGGCGATCGTCGGGGGGCTCCTCTGCGTGTGATCCCTGGGGTGCACTCATGGTCGTTCCACGGTAGGGGCCCGGCGGCGGAATCGCGAGGCTTGACAGCACGCACGGACAGGGGGCCGATGCGGGTGACGGCTGCGACACCTGACGGCGCGGTGCACGGCTGGGGGAGCGGCGGCGGATAGGCTGGCTCACCGGGTCCAGTACTCGAATCCGGAACAGGAGCTGTGGTGGCGGTCATCGAGCAGGTCGGCGCACGCGAGATCCTCGACTCGCGAGGGAACCCGACGGTCGAGGTGGAGGTCGCCCTCGACGACGGGACGCTGGCCAGGGCCGCGGTCCCGTCCGGCGCCTCCACCGGCGAGCACGAGGCGGTCGAGCTGCGCGACGGCGACGCGAAGCGCTACGGCGGCAAGGGCGTCGAGAAGGCCGTCATGGCGGTGCTCGACGAGATCGGCCCCGAGCTGACCGGCATGGAGGCCGTCGACCAGCGTCTGGTCGACCAGCGCCTCGTCGACCTCGACGGCACCAACGACAAGTCCCGGCTCGGCGCCAACGCGCTGCTCGGGGTGTCGCTGGCCGTCGCCAAGGCCGCGGCCGAGTCGTCGGGCCTGGAGCTGTTCCGCTACATCGGTGGCCCCAACGCGCACGTGCTGCCGGTGCCGATGATGAACATCCTCAACGGCGGCGCCCACGCCGACACGTCGGTCGACGTGCAGGAGTTCATGATCGCCCCGATCGGCGCCGAGTCGTTCCGCGAGGCCCTGCGCTGGGGCACCGAGGTCTACCACGCGCTCAAGTCCGTCCTGAAGAAGAACGGCCTGGCCACCGGCCTGGGCGACGAGGGCGGCTTCGCCCCTGACGTCGCGGGCGGCACCCGCGGCGCCCTCGAGCTCATCGCGAGCGCTGTCGAGACCACCGGCTTCACGCTCGGCACCGACGTCGTCCTCGCGCTCGACGTCGCGGCCACCGAGTTCCACGACAAGGGCGACTACAGCTACGAGGGCAAGAAGCTGTCCTCGGCCGACCTGTCCGCCGTCTGGGCCTCGCTCGTCGACGACTTCCCGCTGGTGTCCATCGAGGACCCGCTCTCGGAGGACGACTGGGACGGCTGGGTGGCGCTCACCTCGGCCATCGGCGACAAGGTCCAGATCGTCGGCGACGACCTGTTCGTCACCAACCCCGAGCGGCTCGAGGACGGCATCCTGCGCGGCGCCGCCAATGCGCTGCTGGTCAAGGTCAACCAGATCGGCACGCTGTCGGAGACTCTCGACGCGGTGACGCTCGCGCACTCGTCGGGCTACCGCTGCATGATGAGCCACCGCTCGGGCGAGACCGAGGACACCACGATCGCCGACCTCGCCGTCGCCACCGGCTGCGGCCAGATCAAGACCGGCGCCCCCGCCCGCTCCGAGCGGGTCGCGAAGTACAACCAGCTGCTGCGCATCGAGGAGGCTCTGGGCGACGCCGCGCGCTACGCCGGAGAGCTGGCCTTCCCGCGGTACGCGGTGCCGCAGGGCTGACGTGCCCGCCGCGGCCGACGAGCGCGCGCGGACCCGGGGTGACCGGGGCCGCGGCGCTTCGGCGGCCCGGCCGAACGCGGCAGGCAGGCGGACGCGCACCCGCGAGCCGCAGCTGACCCGCAGCAGGTCCCGGGCGGCCGGCGTCGTCGCCGCGACGACCGGGTTCCTCGGCGTCTCCTCGACGCGGCGCGCCGCCGTGCTCGCCGTCGTCGTGTGCGCGCTGGCGTTGACGGTGGCGGTGCCGCTGCGCAACTACGTCGCCCAGCGTCAGCAGCTGTCCGACCTCACCCACCAGCAGCAGCAGATCGCCGCCGAGGTCGACCGGCTCAACCAGGAACGGGCCCGGCTGTCCGACCCCGGCCAGGTCGAGGCCGAGGCCCGCACCCGGCTCGGATACGTCAAGCCCGGCGAGGTGCCCTACATCGTCGAGCTGCCCGTCCCGCCGCCGAGCCCCGAGGAGCTCGCCGCAGGACAGCCATGGTTCCAGCGCCTCTGGAACGTCGTCTCGGAAGGTTCGCCCGCCCCGTGAGCACCCCCGCTCCCGCCCCCACCATCTCGGACGCCGACCGCGCCGCCGTCACCGCCCAGCTCGGGCGCGTGCCGCGGGCGGTCCGGGAGGTCGCGCACCGCTGCGCCTGCGGCCTGCCGACCGTCGTCGCCACCGCGCCCAGGCTCGAGGACGGCACCCCGTTCCCGACGCTCTACTACCTGACGTGCCCGCGGCTCGCGTCGCGGCTGGGGACGCTCGAGGCCGACGGCCGGATGCGGGAGATGACCGACCGGCTCGCCGAGGATCCCGAGCTGGCGGCCGCCTACCTGCGGGCCCACGAGTCGTACCTGGCCGAACGCGACGCGATCGAATCCCTCGGTACCGGCGTCAGCGCGGGCGGCATGCCCGACAGGGTCAAGTGCCTGCACGTCCACGCCGGGCACGCGCTCGCCCGCGGCCGGGGCGTCAACCCGTTCGGCGACGAGGCACTCGACGAGGTCGGCGAGTGGTGGACGGCCGGGCCGTGCGTGTGCGCTCCTAGCGAGGGCTGACCCGCTCCAGCAGCGCCTCGGTGTGCGCCGATGCCGGCAGCGTCCCCGCGGTGCGCCACGGTCCGTCGGGAAGGAACCGCGACGCGACGAACGCCGTCGCCACCTCCTCCGGGGCGTGCCGCAGCAGCAGCGACCCCTGCAGGCACAGCGCGACCAGCTCGGCCAGCCGGCGGGCGGTGCGCTGCTCACGGGCCTTGAGCTCGGTGCGCAGCTCCTTCGCGGCCCGGTCGAACCACGGGTCGAGGCCCGTCGCGGCGTCGATCTCCGCCAGGACGGCCTGCACCGAGTCGGGCTCGCGGGTGACGGCACGCAGCACGTCGAGGGCCGTGACGTTGCCCGAGCCCTCCCAGATCGAGTTCAGCGGCGCCTCCCGGTAGAGCCGCGGCAGCCCCGACTCCTCGACGTACCCGTTGCCGCCCAGGCACTCCAGCGCCTCGGCGACCACCGTCGGGGCTCGCTTGCACACCAGGTACTTCGACGCGGGCAGCGCGAGGCGCAGCAGCTCGGTCTCGCCGCGGTCGACCGCGCCTGCCAGCCGCAGCGCCAGCGCCGTCGCCGCCTCGGACTCCAGTGCCAGGTCGGCGATGACCGACTGCATCAGCGGCTGCGCGGCCAGCCGCTCGCCGAACGCGGTGCGGTGCGCGACGTGGTGGGCGGCCTCCGACAGTGCCGCGCGGATCGTCCCGGCCGAGCCGAGCACGCAGTCCAGCCGCGTCATCGACACCATCTCGATGATCGTGGCGACGCCACGCCCCTCCTCACCGAGCCGCCAGCCGAGGGCGTCGTCGTACTCCAGCTCGGCCGAGGCGTTGGAACGGTTGCCCAGCTTGTCCTTGAGCCGCTGCAACCGGATCGCGTTGCGCGACCCGTCGGGCAGCACCCGGGGCAGCACGAAGCAGGTCAGCCCGCCCGGGGCCTGCGCCAACGTCAGGAACAGGTCGTTCATCGGGGCGGAGGTGAACCACTTGTGGCCGGTGAGCCGGTAGGTGCCGTCGACCGACGGGGCGGCGACGGTCGTGCCCGTCCGCACGTCGGAGCCGCCCTGCTTCTCGGTCATCGACATGCCCGCGAGCAGCCCCGTCTTGCTGCCCGGCCGCGCGAGCCCCGGCTGGTAGATCCGCGCGGTCAGTCCCGGCTCGAACGACGCCGACAACGCCGCGTCGTGACGCAGCGCCGGCACCGACGCGTACGTCATCGAGATCGGGCAGCAGTGCCCCTGCTCCAGCTGGCTGACCAGGTAGAACCCGGCCGCGCGGGCGACGTGCGCCCCTGTGCCCGGCGGCGCCTGCCACGGCGCGGCGTGCAGCCCCCACCCGACCGACAGCTCCATCAGCGCGTGCCACGACGGATGGAACTCGACCTCGTCGATCCGGCGGCCGTAGCGGTCGTGCGTGCGCAGGACGGGGGAGTTCTCGTTGGCCAGCCGGGCGTGCTCGCGGAACTCCGCGGACGCGACCTTCTCCCCGAGCAGCCGCAACGTCGGCAGCGCGCCGGCCGCGCCCTCGCGCTCGACGGCGCCGACCAGTGCCGGGTCGCACGCCAGCGGGTCGAAGCCCGCGAGCGGTGGCGGCTGGTTGGTCACCTCGTGGGTGCCGAGGTCGGTCGCGGGGTGGGCCGGGACCGGCGTGGCGGGGCGGGCCGGACCAGCGGGTCGGGGCCGGACGACGGCGGGGCCGCTGATCGCCTCGCCGGTCTCGTTGTCGCCGGTCTCGTTCTTGCCGGTCTCGTCGGCCGCGGAGGCCGTGTCCGGGGTGGGCGCGGTCGCGGGTACCGACGCCGGAGTGTCGGGCGGGCGTGGCGACGGGACCGTCGCGCGCTCGTCGTCGCGGTCCTGCGCGGCGCCGCCGGGCCGGGTGCTCTCGGCCGGGTCCACGGCACCGCGCGTGCCCGTGGCCCGCCGCGTCGTCGGTCCGCCCCCGTGCGACTCTCCGCTGACCACGGTCCGAGGGTAACCGCGCGGACGCACCGACGGGGCCGTCCGCGGACGATCCGCCGCCGCGTGCCGCGTACGGTGACCGCGACCGGTCCATGATCCGTGAGGAGACCCGATGCCCCGCGTGGCCGCCATCGACTGCGGGACGAACTCGATCCGGCTGCTCGTCGCCGACGTCACCACCGGATCCGGCGGGTTCGACCTGCGCGACGTGCACCGTGAGATGCGGATCGTGCGCCTCGGCAAGGGCGTCGACGCCACCGGCCGGCTCGACCCCGAGGCCATCGAGCGCACCCGCGCCGCGCTCGTCGACTACACCGCGGTCCTGCGCCGCAAGGGAACCGAGCGCGTCCGCATGGTCGCCACCTCCGCCACCCGCGACGCGTCCAACCGCGAGGACTTCTTCGGCATGGTCCGCGAGGTGCTCGGCTCCGACGCCGAGGTCATCACCGGGGACGAGGAGGCCACGCTGTCGTTCGTCGGCGCCGTCGGCGACCTCGACCCCGCCGACGGGCCGTTCGTCGTCGTCGACGTCGGCGGCGGGTCCACCGAGCTCGTCATCGGTGACCTCGCCGACGACGGCACCGCCACCGTCCGCGCGGCCCGCTCCGTCGACGTCGGCAGTGTCCGGCTCACCGAGCGCTCCCTGCCCGGCGACCCGCCGTCGGCCGGCGATGTCGCCGCCGCCCGCGAGGTCGCCGCCGGCATCCTCGCCGACGCCTTCGCCGCCGTCCCCCTCGACGGCGCGAAGACCTGGGTCGGTGTCGCCGGCACCATCACGACGCTGTCGGGCATCGCCCAGGACCTGCCCGCCTACGACCCCGACGCCGTGCACCTGTCCCGGCTCTCGCGGGCCGACCTGCACGCGCTCTCGCAGCGCCTCGTCACCTCGACGCGCCCCGAGCGCGAGGCCATGGGCGCGCTGCACGCCGGGCGGGTCGACGTCATCGCCGCCGGCTCGATCATCGTCTCCGTGCTCGCCGACGAGCTGCACGCGCGTACCGGGATCGAGGAGATCGTCGTGTCCGAGCACGACATCCTCGACGGGATCGCCCGCTCCATCTCCTGATGTCCACGCCCCTCGCCGTCCTGGACGCCCGGGTGGCCGACTGCCGTGCGTGCCCGCGGCTCGTCGCCTGGCGGGAGAAGGTCGCCACCGAGAAGCGCGCGGCGTTCCGCGACCAGACCTACTGGGGCCGGCCCGTCCCCGGCTTCGGGCCCGCCGACGCCGCGCTGCTGATCGTCGGCCTCGCCCCCGCCGCGCACGGCGCCAACCGCACCGGCCGCATGTTCACCGGCGACCGCTCCGGTGACTTCCTCTACGCCGCCCTGCACGCCGTCGGGCTCGCCAACCAGCCCACCTCCGTCTCCGCCGACGACGGGCTCACCCTGTACGGCACCAGGATCACCGCGCCCGTGCACTGCGCGCCGCCCGACAACAGACCCACCCCCACCGAACGCGACACGTGCGGCAGGTGGCTCGCCGCCGAGCTGGCGCTGCTCACGCCGACGTTGCGGGCCGTCGTCGTGCTCGGCGGGTTCGGCTGGCAGTCGCTGCTGCCGGTTCTGGCGGCCAACGGCTGGCCCGTCCCGCGGCCGCGGCCGAAGTTCGGCCACGGCGCGTCGGTGACGCTGCCCGGGGCGACGGGTCCGCTGCACGTCTTCGGCAGCTACCACGTCAGCCAGCAGAACACCTTCACCGGGAAACTGACCCCGCCCATGCTCGAGGACGTGCTGGGGGCGGCCGGACGGGCCGCGGGGCTGATCGTCGGATGACCGAAGGTCGTGTTACCGACGTGTATCACCCGATCGGGCGTCTTGACCATCACAAGGGTGTGCCGTAACACGATCGGCTCTCCTGGCTTCGTCCTGAGCGCGATGAGTGGGAGCATTTCGGTATGGCCCGGACAACGAGGATCGTCATCGTCGGCGGCGGATACGTCGGCATGTACACCGCGCTGCGCCTGCAGAAGAAACTGCGCCGCGGCGAGGCCGACATCACGGTGATCGACCCGCAGTCCCACATGACCTACCAGCCGTTCCTCCCCGAGGCGGCCGCCGGCTCCATCGAGCCGCGCCACGTCGTCGTGCCGCTGCGCCGGGTGCTGCGCAAGTGCCACCACGTCAACGGCCGCGTCACCTCGATCAGCCACGAGAAGCGCGAGGTCACCATCGACCTCATCAGCGGCACCTCGACGACGCTGGGCTATGACGTCCTCGTCGTCGCCCCCGGCTCGGTCGCACGCACCCTGCCCGTCCCCGGGCTCGCCGAGCGCGGCATCGCCTTCAAGACCGTCGGCGAAGCCATCTACCTGCGCAACCACGTCCTGTCGCGGCTCGACGCCGCCTCGACCACCACCGACCCGCGGATGCGGCGGAAACTGCTCACGTTCCTCGTCGTCGGCGGCGGCTACGCCGGTATCGAGGCGCTCGCCGAGCTGGCCGACATGGCCCGCCACGCCAGCAAGTACTACGAGAACGTCAACCGCGAGGACATCCGCTGGGTCCTCGTCGAGGCCGCCAACCGGATCATGCCCGAGGTCGGCCCCACCCTCGGCCGTTACACCGTCGAACGCCTCCTCGACGCCGACATCGAGGTCAACCTCGACACGCGCGTCAACTCGATGGTCGACGGCCACGTCGAGCTCGACGACGGCCAGTCCTTCGACGCCGACACGATCATCTGGACCGCCGGAGTCAAGCCCAGCCCGATGCTCGAGCACACCGACCTGCCCCGCGACGCCCGCGGCCGCGTCGACTGCACCGCGATGCTGCAGGTCGTCGGCATGCCCGACGTCTTCAGTGCCGGCGACTGCGCCTCGGTCCCGGACCTGTCCAAGGACGACCCCGAGGCCCGCACCAGCCCGTCGGCCCAGCACGCCGTCCGGCAGGCCAAGGTCCTCGCCGACAACCTCGTCGCCCACGTCCGCGGCCGCAAGCTCGCCGAGTACCGGCACTCCTACGCCGGTTCGGTCGCGAGCCTCGGGCTCTACAAGGGCGTCGCCGAGATCTACGGCATCAAGCTCCGCGGCATCGTCGCCTGGTTCATGCACCGGACCTACCACGTCAGCCGGATGCCGACATGGAACCGGCGGATCCGGATCGTCTTCGACTGGACCGGCGCCCTGGTCCTCGGTCGCGAGGTCGTCGCGCTGGGCCAGATCCACGAGCCGCGCGCCGAGTTCAGCCGCGTCGCGGGCCCGGCCCAGCCCCGGCCCCTGCCGGCGGTGGAGGCCGACGAGTCCGACCTGCCCGAGCAGCAGACGGTCACCAGCGGGGCCTGAGCACGTCCGGTGGCGCGGGGTGCCGCCCGTAGGCTGCATCCCGCGCCCCCGTAGCCCAACCGGCAGAGGCAGGCCCCTTAAAAGGGTCACAGTGTGGGTTCGAATCCCACCGGGGGCACCGGGCCACACCAGGGTGCTCATGCCTCTGAGCTGCGAAGACGCTCACTCGTCCGCTCCGGTGCTGTCCGGCTGTGTCCGGTCGGATCCGGCGTTCTCCGACTGCTCACGCCCAATACGCGCCAAAGTTTGACCGCCCAGAGCGGTCGCGATGCGCTGGCGGGCGGCGTCCTCCTGACCGGCCATGGACTTGGCGTAGATCTGCAGCAGGACGGCGACGCTGTGCCCGGCCCACTCGGCGACCTGGGTGGCCGGAACCCCCGCGTTGAGCCACGTCGAGACTGCCGCGTGCCGGAGGTCGTAGGGCCGCCGGGCGAGCGGTGTCTTGGCCTCGTCCTTGCCCAGGGCGTCCACACGCGCCTTCCGCCAGACGCGGCAGTAGGTGCTCTCCGAGAGCTGACCGCCACGCAGGCCACGAAACAGCAGCCCGTCCGGGCCGTTGCCGAACGCGTCGAGGTGCTCCCGGAGGAGCGCCACCAGCTCAGGCGCGCACGGGACGACGCGGGTCTCGCCGCGAGCACGGTGCTTGAGCTGACGTTCCTCGCGGCGCTGACCCGAGTCGGTCCAGGAGGCGCCGGCCGACGGTGTGGAGGCCTCCAACAGCAGCTCACCCCAGCCCTCCGCGGGGAGGGACAGGTTCGATGTCCGCAGCGTTGCGGCCTCGGCCGGGCGCAGGCCGGCGAAGTAGAGCGCCCCGAAGAAGGCCACCAGCCGCTTCCCGCTGGGCTTCTGTGTGCGAACGGCGTCGAGGAGGCCGCGCGCCTGGTCAGGGTTGACGACCACGCGCTTGTCGACGCTCTTGACCGTCCGGGGCGCCTTCCAGGCCAGGGCAGTCACCGGATTGCGGGAGAGGAGACCCCGCTCGACTGCGTACTCGCCGACGTTGACCAGCACACCACGTTGCCGCTGGATCGTGGCCGGCGCTGCAGTCGTCTTGTCAGCCTTGCGCGTGAGGGCGTCGAGGGCGGTACGGACCACGGTCGGCTGGCCGAGGTCACCGACGTTCCGCGTGCTGCGCGAGAGCCACGTGAGGGCGCTCTGCACCTCGTCGGTTGCCTCCGCAGGATCGGCACGGTGGTTGAACGCCCAGGCCGTGAGCGTCTTCCGCAGGACCTGGTCGTCCGGCCGACCCCGGTCGGTGGTGAGCAGCGCGAGCGTCACGTTCGTGAGAGCGCGGGCCGTGTTGCGACGCGAGTTCGGCGCCAGGTGCGGCCACTTCATCGCCGAGTACTCCCGAGCGAAGTCGAACCACGAGACCTTGCGATCGTTGCGGATCACCGAGACCGGTTGGCCGGACTCCACGTCGAACGCCTCACCACGACGGGCGGCGGTGACCAGGTCGGATCGGACCGAGTCGGCGAGCGCAGAGGTGCTGTAGGACTCCTTGAACGGGTGGCCACCGACCGTCCACCGGACGCGATAGGTGGTCTTCCGCGTGCCCGTGTAGACCTCTGTCTTCCAGATCTTGACGTCGTACGAGGTGTCCATCAGGCGGCCTCCTCGCGGTCGTCGAGCCAGCGCTCCAGCTCGACCCGTCGCACGCGGAGATCGCCGTTCGGGAGCTTGATGCAGCGGGGCGCGCGGCCCTTGGCTCGCCACTCGTAGAAGGTCGATCGCGAGACCCGCAGCTCGGCGCACAGCTCGGCGACCGTCAGCCGCTCGTTGGCCCGGCTCATGCTGCCTCGCTCTCGGTTGCCGAACAGTCGGGTTCGGGTTCGGTGGCGGCCAGGACGGCGGCGTCGTAGTCGGCGCGCCAGCGTTGGCGTTGGTGGATCGCGTGGAGCAGCAGGACGGGGCGGGGTGGGACGTCGGGGTCGCCGGCCTTGGTGGTCTCCCACTCGAACGGCCCGTCATCGACGGCGTAGGCGGGCTGCACGCCGGCCTTCGCGAGGAGTTGCCGAACGAACGACGATCGCTCGGCCCGGTGGTCGGCGAGGCTCTTGTTGGACCACTTCCGGGAGACGAGGACCCGGCGGCCGGCGATGCCGAGGTGTTCGGGCCGGTGGGCCTTGCCCTTGCAGACCCCGGGCACCATCGAGGACCGGGAGCCCTTGGGCTGGACGCCGAACAGGAGCCAGATCGGGCACCGCGGCGAGCACGGGGTGACCGCGAGCTCGGCGGCGAGACGGCGGGCGTGCGCGCGCTGGCGGATGGTGGCGTGCTCGTCGAGGCCGGCGGCCTGGCCCACGGACTTGGTGAGGTACTTGGTCAGGTAGCCGATGTGGCGCCCGGCATCTTCGGTGCCGCCGAGGATGCCCTTCACGTGGACCTGCTCGCCGAACGTCACCGTGTGCGCGGGCGCGTCGAGGGCGGCGGGGTCGGTGGCCTCGTCCCAGGTCGGGAGCGGTTCCCGCGTGTCGGGGTCGACCCACGAGGAGGCGAGGGCGTCCCATCGCGGGACGTGATCGCCGTTGTAGGTCGGGTCGTCGTGGGGCGGCCACCACACCTGGTGATACGTCGCGGCGGCGATCATGCGGAGTTCGGCGCGGGAGATCGTGCCCCGGATCGCGGCGTGGAAGTGCGGCGCTCCACGGCGCTGTGGTTCGACGGTGCCGAAGTACTGGACGTCCCAGCCGACGCAGCGGCGGGTGTTCTGCCAGAACCGGTCGAGCAGCTTCGGGAAGTGGATGGCGTCGCGTGCGGCGCGGCGGTAGTCGTAGCGGTCCGGATCCAGCGCGGCGCCGTTCTTGTCCACCCGCCCGTACGAGTCCAGCGTCAGCGTCAGGAACGTCGAGGGCCGGTAGCGCCCGCCGTAGACCGTCCCAACGGTGCGGTTCTCCACCGGCCGACGCGGCAGGTTCGGAGCGTCCTGACGACGGCGGGTCGAACGCTTGACCGGGAGCCGGTCCGGGCCGACGAGCGGGGCCAGGCGCCCCCGAACCCCGAGGGCGCGCAACTCCGCGTCGATCTCGGCGACGGCGTCGGCGATGTTCTCGCACTCGGTCTCATCACCGGCCTCCCGGGCGAGCGCGTGGGCGGCGTGCAGGTCGGCACGGACCGCCATCAGCTCCTTCTGCGCCTCCGTCGGATCAGCAGGAGCGGTGACCGGCTCGTCCTCGAGGTGCCAGCCCTGACGGCACTGGACCATCCGAAGCCGCCGAGCCTTCTCCGCGCACGGGCGGCACTTGTCCTCCCGCGTCGACCCGCACGGCACAGGCACGACGTCGACCCGGCCAGTGGACAGCTCGATCCGGCGCAGCGCGATCGGACGGACACAGACGCCGTGATCTTCGGCGAGCTGCGCGGCGACGTCGTCGGACAGCGCGAGGAGGGCCTTCTGCGCCCGGCTCAGGCTGCTCTGGTCGATCGGCCCATCGGGCAGGGTGGCGGGCCCTGTGGTGGTCATGCGGCCTCCCCGAGGGCGGGCGGGTCGAAGGACTCAGCGGGGCCGGTCGGGCCAACGGAGGGGGCGAGGGTGAGCGGGGTCGGCCGTGCGGTGCGCATGAACGCGTTCAGCTCGGCGAGGTGGGAGTCGGTGAGGTGGAACGCGCGGGCGCGCTGGATGTCCTTGCGGCCGTCGGTGATGGTCCAGGCGACGCCGGGGGTGTCCTCGCTGATCTCGTGAGCAGCGGCGCCGCGGGTGCGGGCGTTCTCCCCAAGCGCCAGGTCGACCTGGTCGGGCTCGTCCAACCGAAGGGCGATCTTGGTGGGGAAGAGGTGGCGGAAGTCGACGACGGACTTGCGCGGGTCCTGGACCTGTCCGAGGACGCAGACGCCGGGGGCGCGGCCCTGCGAGGCGATGGTCTGCAACGCGTTGTTCGCACGCGTCTTCAAGGCGCGGTCGGTCTGGTAGGCGACGACGTCGGCGAGCTCGTCGACGACCAGGAGCACGAACGGCGACCGGGCGGCCGGGGTCCATGCGGAGGCGCCGGCCTGCCGCAGCTGATCTGCCCGCGACCGGCCGAGGGCGGCGACGTGTTCGAGGAGGTCGACCGCGTTGGGCCCGTTGTCGAAGACGAGGCGTTCGAACAGGTGCGGTGCCCGGCCGAGTTCCATGCCGCCCTTCGGGTCGATCCCGAACACCTGGACGAGGCCGGCGCCGATGGCCGGCGCGAGGTGCCACAGCAGCGACCACATGATCGAGGACTTCCCAGCCCCGGTGGAGCCGACGACGAGGACATGGTTGCCCTGCAGCCGGACGTTCCACGGCCGTCCGGTCTCGACCACTCCGACCGGGACCTTGCGCAGATCGATGCCCGCACCGAGTCCGACGAGGGCGGGCGGTGCGATCGGGTCGCGCAGCGGATCGGAGTGGATGAAGTCGAGCCAGATGCGGCGGGGTTTGTCCTGACGGACCCGGCACGACACCGCCCCGAAGGAGTGCGCGAGGGAGTCGGCCCGAGCGGTGAACTCGTCCGGGCTCTGCCCGTGCAGCAGCCGCACACCGACGCGGTCACGCCAGCCGTCGGCGCGGACCATGCGGACGCGGGGGTAGTAGTGGGTCGACCCCGCCTTGCGGACCAGGTTCGCGAACCGGGTCGTGCGCCGCCACACCCGGCCGTAGACCCACGCGCGGCGCCACTCCGACGCGATCTGCCGGCGCACGATCCGGTCGAAGGAGTCGGGCCAGCGCCACCGCCACACCCCGCCGACGACCGCGACCAGGGCGACGGCACCAGCGACCCACCACCACGAGGCCGTGAGGCCGAACCACATCGCAGCCGCCACGGCGACGAGGGTGACCGGGTAGCGCCAGACCCGGCGGGCGGTGAAGTCGAGGACCCGGACGAGCACGTAGGCGGCGATCACGGGTGCCGCGACGAACAGGGCCTTGCCGGGCAGCATGAGCCACCAGGGCAGGCGGGGGCGTTCGACTTCCAGCGGTGCGGGAGCTGTCCAGTCCTTGCGGCTCATCGGGAACCTCCGGTGCGGCGGCGGCCGGGGACGGCCGAGAGCGGGAACAGCGGGTGTTGGTCGAGGTGGTCGGCGCAGCGGCGCCGGCGCGGGTCCGGGCGTTCGACCAGGAGCGTGCGGCAGACCTCGCAGCGGACTGGCGTGGGCTTGGCGGTCATGCGGCGGCACCGCCCCGGACGGTCGGGCGGAGCACGGCGACGGTCGCCGAGCGGGTGGCGAGGGCGGTGCGCTCGTCGGGGGTGAACCCGGCGACGACACCCCAGCGGCGGGCGGGTTCCTCCCAGTCCATGACGTCGTCGAAGCACAGCGCCCGGACCGGGCAGCCCGCGCAGACCTGCCGTGCGGTGGCGACGGCGGGGGAGCTGGGGTCGAGGTCGAGCGGGAAGAACAGCTCAGGGTCCACACCCCGGGCGCAGGCGGCCGAGCCGCGCCATCCACGGCCGGTCATGACGCGATCCCGAGGTCGTGGTGGTTCGACATCGCGCCGGCCACGTCCGAGGTGGGGCGGCGCTCGGCGCGGGCACGCCAGTCAGCGGCGGCGTCGCGCCAGAACCGGGCGCGGTCCTGCTCCTGCCCAGCGGCATGGATGACCGCACGGAGGAACAGCCGGGACATCCCGTCGCGGTGCGGGCGGGCCAGCAGGAGGTTCCACCAGGCGGCGCGACGGGCACAGATAATCGCCAAGCGATCCGCGCGCACCGCGTGGGCGGCGTTCGAGTCGGGCGCCTCGGCGGCGACCGGGGAGAACTCGTCGGTCAGCCCGTCGAGCGCGGCCAACACCCGCTCGGTGACCGGCGGCCGGTTGTAGTGCTGATGGGCGGTGTAGGTGCTCATCTAGGGTTCGTGTCCTTCCGGAATTTGTTGCCTGCCAGGGCATCCGCGGATCGAGGGAGAACGGGGACGAGCTGGTCCTTGGCCGGCTCGTCCCCACCAACAGCGCTGGTCAGGCCGCGTCCTGGTTGGCCTTATGTGGCACTGGCTTCGCACCGTGATTGCCAGGAGCACGCATCCCGGAAGCGCGGAAGCTGTACGCGACCCGGGGCCGTCCGCCGTTCTCCGCGACGTACGGGGTGACGGTCAGGCCGTCGAACTCGACCGGACGGAACGGAAGGCCGGCGGCCGCCTCCGGGGGCACCGGCTGATGCGTGGCGGCGATCTTCACGACCACCGTCTTGTCCGCCCGGCGGGCCTCCGGGTCGGCGTCGAGGACCGAGACCGACCACACCGGAAGGCCGGAATCCTTGTCGGTCTGCTGCACCGGACGCCCGGCGCTGGACTTGTCGAAGTCACGCACCGGCTCGACCTCAGACACCACGTAGGCGCCATGGGGGAAGACGTCGCCCATCGTGACCGCGAACCTGTTCTTGATCGCCATGTCGGCTCCTCTGCTCCGGCTTAGCCAGCTTGGCTAGCCAGGCTGAGATTAGGCCAACATGGCTAGCCAGGCAAGGAGTTGGCTAGGCCGGTTAGCTGAGCTGGGCAGATTCGCCGTAGCATCTGCAAATGGCCCTCGACCCGGACGACCCGCGACCGCCGTATCAGCAGGTAGCGAACGCCCTGCGGGCGTCGATCCTCACGCGCAAGCTCGCGCCGGGGGAGAAGCTGCCATCCGGCCCGCAGCTCTCAGAGCACTACGGCGTTGCTCGCATGACCGTGCAGCAGGCGATCCGCGTGCTCCGTGACGAGGGCTTGGTCGTCTCGCGACAGGGCAGCGGGGTGTTCGTCCGCGAGCGCACCGAGCGCCCCGTCGGACTCCGTCCACATCTCGAACGGGCCTTCGAGCAGGCGCGAGTGTCGGTCGACTTCGCCGGGTTCTCGGGTGAGACCCTGCACGGCGCGATCGCGGAGCCGCTCGACAAGATTCGGGCTGGTCGTCTCCGTCCGGCGTCGATCTCGGTCCGGCTGCTCGTGCCGGACCCGTCTGTGCCGTGGGCTCTGCCGGCACAGGTCGACGACCTCGCAGACAGCCCGGCGTTCCGCGCGCGGGCGGCGCAGATAGTGCATCGCCATACGGGAGCGGTCGTCGAGGCCGTGAACGAGCTGGGCGAGCTGGGTCTTGTCGAGGAGGCCCGCGCCGAGGTGCGAGCGAGTCCCGCCGTCCCGATGTTCAAGCTCTACGTGATCAACAACGACGAGGTGTTCTTCGGCTACTACCCGGTCGAGCGCCACGACGTCACGCTCGACGGCGAGAAGACGCCCATGTGGGACCTGATGGGGAAGGACGCCGTCCTGTTCCAGCACAACGCCGACGCGGATCCCGAGTCCATGGCGTCGCAGTACGTCCGTCAGTCCCGGCTGTGGTTCGAGAGCTTGTGGGACAACGTCGCACGCTCGTTCTCGTCGTGACGCTCGCAGAGGTCCTGCGTGGAGTGCGGCACGTCCTCCTCGATTTCGATGGTCCCGTCTGTGCGTTATATGGGGGCAGCTCAGACACCGAGGTGGCCACGAAGCTCCGCAATCTCCTATCCGGCGGACCGCTGAATATACCTGCACCCATTGCTCACACGAGCGATCCGCTGGAGGTGCTGCGTTATGCCGCCGTGCGGAGCTACCGAGAGCTATCTCTGATTGAAGCCGAATTTGTCGCCCAAGAAGTGCATGCGAGCACCACAGCGACTCCGACTCAACGCGCGCGTGAGGCCATTACTGCCCTCGCCAGTTCGGGTCGGACGATCACAATCGTCAGCAACAACTCATCGGACGCCGTCATCGCCTACCTGAGTCGGATCGGCCTCGCTCACATCGTGGATGGTGTCGTCGGGCGTGTCCCAAGACATCCCGAACTAATGAAGCCACGACCCGACCTGCTTCAGGCGGCTATTGAACAGCGCTCCGCCAACGCGAAGGAGTGCGTCATGATTGGTGACTCCGCTTCTGATATTGCCGCCGCAAGGGCGGCGGGGACGCTAGCGATTGCCTTCGTGAACCGCCCCGCCAAGACAAAGCAACTTAAGCAGGAGCAACCTGACGTGATGATCGAATCGATGGGTGAGATTGAATTGGTCAGCCAGTTGCCCATTGCTTAGGAGGGTGGTACTTGGCCTGGCGGTTGCCGAAGGCTGGCCACGTCCCTTCGAGGACATCGACGACATGCTGATTCATCGCGGTGCTCTCGATTGATCCGGAACGATAATTGAAGCGTCCATCGATCATCTCTGCGGCAATAATCTGATCGGCATCGGCAACAACGGCAACATTTGCGTTGTGGGTAACAATGATGACTTGACGCCGAGTCGACGCCTCCTTGATGGCGGGAGCCAGAAGATTCTTAATAGTCTCGTTGTCGAGATTCTCGTCTGGCTGATCCAAAATGAGAGGCTGCTCGCTTGGGTCGATCAGCAGATGGAACATTAAGAGGAGCGTACCCTTCTCGCCAGGAGACAGGCGTTCCAAGGGGAGGCCGTGATACTGCAAGTAATGGAACGGCTCCACGTAGGACAATCCAAAGATAAGGTCGAGAAGCTCTTCGAGGGTTCTCCCCTTGCGAAGAGTCCGCTCTGGATTCGGGCTACCGTTAGGGTTCTTGGCAACAGACGTCGCAAGATCGGAGGTAAAGCGGACGACGTCATCGCTGTTCGCGAAGTCAGTCTCGTCGACAAGTTCGCGAAGCCGTTCCGAACCTTCAATTTGCCCGGCGAACGGGCCAGAGACATTTCGCCCGACCAGATCCCAGAAGCGGTCCTCAAAACCCAACTCGCCGAGGGATGCGGCGAATTCCAGACCGCTTCTTATCGCAAGATCATGCTGAGCAATGAAATCGCGCGCAGGCCTGTATAGATCGTTCAGGATCTCGATCTTGGCGAGGAGCGACTGATGGATTTTGCGGACCTTCGTTGCGCGAACCTGGGTCAGGTTTACAATCTTTTGAGGTACCTCTTGGAGTGCCTGAATCTCGCGCTCAATTGAGGACTTGCCTTGTTGGCCGGGGCTTCCGTCGACTAAATCGGCAAGTGTTTGTTTCCAGGTCTCCACGGCCTTCTGGGCTTCTGCAAATTTGCGGCTTGGCTCGTCAAGTTCTGCTTCCAGATCCGAGATGGAGCTGTCGAGGGCTTTGACCTGTGTAGGCAGCGACGATCCGGCGGTCGGATGAAGGAGGCTAGCAACGACTGAACGATCAGCTGCAACCGCGTCCTTAACGGCCAGCAGCGAGGTTCTGTCAATCGTCAAGGTCACTATCGAGGCGAGATCAATCTCGGCGTTGATGGCTCGTTGCGAGTTGGCTACGACGAACGACTCATATTGCGACCGCAGGGTGTCGGTCGCAGTAACGATCTGGTCGATGGCATCTGCCTTGATGGTCAGAGCTGACTCAGTCGCTCGCTGGCGGCGGATATCGTCCGTGAGCTGGTCGCGTTTACTGCGAAGCTCCCGAAGCGTGCCGCCAGACGCCGGGTCCTCTCCTGGTATCGGGGGCGCGACCGGCTCTGGTGGCTGTTGACGCTTTAGGTCAGCAATACGCTGATCAACATCTCGAAGTTGCGACCTGAGTAGACCAATGTTTTCGGGTCGGCTATCGCGGATCAGTTGTGAAATCTCGGAATTTATGGACCCCAGCTCCGTGCGAAGAGACGCGATTTGCTCGTCGATGGCGCTTGTTCGAGTCCGCACAAGTGCATCAAAATTCGTTGTACCGAGCCGTCGCTCCTCAGGGACATGAGCAAATAGCACCGACGAGAGTCGTTCAGAAAATTTGTCGTTTGCCGCTCCTGGATCTGAGCTGCATATCTCGTCCAGAAGGTGCTGCGGAAGGTATGTTGCCCGTTCAGCTGAATCTAGGTCCGTCCGCGCTGAGAACCGCTTCTTAGACTGAGTCCAGTTCGTCCAGGTCAATTTTACGTCGTAGTGATCGCCGTAACCCGTCTTGGGGTTCAGGAACCGATCCTTGTTTAGGAACGAAAAGTGGCTCTGCTCGTGACTGTTTGTTGCCAGTCCGAGCGCATCAAGGAGCGCACTTTTTCCTTGGCCCTTTCGGCCAACTATGGCGACAAACCCCGGATTCAATGCAACGTCAACGGAAAAGAAAGTTGCCGCGTTTGCAGGCCTAGTCGGCGATGGGGCAATTTCGATACGCTCAATGTGGTCGGCTGCACGCAGTCGTTGAGATGTGAGCTTCGGTGGTTCGGTCCCGATGTAGATGCGGGTGTCGAACTCAACGAGTGCTCGTTTGAGCCCTGCCAGGGTTGGGTCGGCATTGATCCAAGTCAGACTCTCACCGATTCGATTCGGGTCATCTGAGGTGCTGAAGTGGTGAGCGTCACTGCAGTCCAGGAGTCGGTCGTTCAGGCCGGCATCTTGCAGCGCTTTTCTGCTCTTCTGATACAAATCTCCCGACTGTGTGGCGGTAAAGACGACGTCCGAACTATTGATTAGGTGCTTCTTGGTTGCGATTGACTGATCATTCCATTTCAGCGAGTTCCATTCTGTTTTGCCAACCGCGGTAAGAGCTCTTCCAAACAGAAGAGGCGAGTCCAGAAGGTTCGCTACCGCCGATAGCTCTACATTGAAGTTGTTGAAGCCGAGTTGGAGGTCGGATTCGGTGTACCGGTGTTGCTGGTCTTCGGGTACCCCACGGCGAATTTGCGCGCCGAAGTTTTTTAAGCTCTCAACGTTAAGGAATCCACTCCATTGTGGTGGATCGACCAGGCCGTCACCTGGCTCTAGTCGATACTGAGCGCTGAGACCATTGATGAACTGAGCCTCAATAACATCCGGATCCATACCTGGCTCGAAGATGACATGCCAGTTGATTCTCCGGATGTTTCCGTCGGTTCCGGTGAAGCTCGCAAGGCGCAATTCAATGACGGGTAAGATGGCTTCGATATTGGGTAGATTTCCTGCGTTGAATTCTCGGAGAACTCGCCGGTATCCGTCGACAAAGAGGTAGTCATTTATGCCAATTACGCTAAGCTCTGTGGGCAAGTTGCGGAGATCGTTGAAATATTTGTCCCAATTATCGGAACCGTACGAATTAACAATCGAGGCGGGCGTGTGTACATGGAGGTCCCATTTCCGCCACAGTGAGCCCCGTGCCAGCTCGTTGGCGGGGCCGTTGTCATGCGGACCCACGGACGCTGTCGTTGTTGCAGACACGTGTGATCTTCGTCCAGGGTCTGCAGGCTGTTACAGCGAGCGACACCTCTGTCACAGCTGATTCGTGTGGGCTGCTGTGGGGCCCTCGCAGGCAGTTGACTCATTCTGAGGCGTCGCTGCGGACGCTGTCGCCACGACGGGTGCTGTATACGACAGCGCGAGTTGCGGGGCGGCTGCCTAGACGGCGCCCTTCCGACCGGCCGGCGGTCTAACAACTGCGTCCCAACTGCCTTTGTCTGGTCTCACCTGACGCTTGACGTTCCTGTCCCGGGTGATGGTTGACGTCCGGGCTAGGAAACTGAGCGGTTCTGGGCTTTGAGATTACGGATCGCTCCGGTCGTGGTGCGGGTGAAGAC
>NZ_BEGX01000127.1 GCF_002583555.1 Pseudonocardia sp. N23 | reverse complement strand
ATCGCCCTGGGTATCCGGGGCGCCAACCCCGAACAAGATCGATCTTAAGGACACGAAGACTAGATGAACACCCACACGAACACCCACATCGACGATCCCGACATTCCCGAGGCGGTCCGTGAGGCCCGGGCCGGGGCGAAGTCCTGGCGCGCCGCCGTGCTGGCCCAGCGGACGGCCGTCTCGGATCACGCGGACTTCTACGCGATGACCGCCGACGTGGTCGACACCCTGGCCGCGGTGGGGAGCCTGGCGGAGGTCCTGGCACGGCAGGTCGCCCACTACGGCGACAACCGCCCGGTCTACGACGACACCCGGGTGGCCGACCCGCGCGAGCGCCTGGACGCGGCGGCGATGGATCTGTACGAACTCGCCGCCCGGCTGCGCAGCCCGGACCGGATCGCGAACACCTTCTGGTCCCGGATCAGCCACATCGGCGTCCACGACCCCGCCGACGTCAACGACTCTGATAGCTCGATCGGCGGCGCGCAGGTTCCTGCGGAGGTGACTCGGTGAGCGCGCCGACGTCGTCGACCTCGGCGGTGATCGGGCTGCGCCGGTGGGCGCGCGGGAACAGCCCGCACGTGGGGGCGGCGGTCGGGTTGCTGATCGTGCACGGCACCTGGCCGGCCCGTGAGGAGTTCCGCGAAGCATGCATCGAACGCGACCGCGACGGGACCTGCTGGATCGACTGGACCCGCGCCCGTACCGCGTTCGACGACGGCGAGTTCGCGAAGGCGTCGACGAGTGAGATCGCGGTGCTGGACTTGGCGATCGCGTTGGGACAGGACCGGTTCCGCTTTTCCCGTATGGGCCCGGCCAATGCCCGGGCGATTACCGACACCGTCGCCTACGCCCTGGGGGTGCTCCGATGAACCTCTGGACCGTCCTCATCCCCGTTGCTGCGATAGTCGGCACCGTCGTGGCAGCCAAGCGTGGCGCGACGGTGCTCGCGATCTGCCTCGGGCTGATCGGCCTGCTGCCTTTCGCTGCGTTGGCGACGGCGGTCGGGCTCCCGGTGCTGCTGCTCGCCGCCGGGGCGGGTGGGGTGTGGTTGTGGCATCGGTGGACGCGCTCGTCGTCGACGGTGAACCGGTGGGGCTCGCGGTCTCGGCGGAAGTCCGGGGTCGCCTCGACGCTCGACGTCGTCCGTCACGCCGGGTCCGGGGCGATGCGCCGCCGCGCCGGCGCCGTCCGGCCGTCGCTGGCCGGGATGGACCGGCGGGACCGGTGGCGGCTGCCGGTGGCGGAGGTGGCGGTGCGGTTGTGCCGCAGCGGGTTGTTGTGGGTGTGGTCCTCGGTCGAGGACGTCACCCTCATCTTCGGCGGCCCCCGCACCGGGAAGTCGGGATGGTTGGCCGGGCAGATCCTCGACGCCCCCGGCGCCGCCCTGGTCGCCTCCACCCGCGGCGACCTCTACGATCTGACGTCCACGACTCGGTCGGGACGTGGGCCGGTGTGGGTGTTCAACGCCGTCGGCCTCGCTGGACTCCCGTCCACGGTCACCTTCGACCCGGTGTCCGGGTGCAGTGATCCGGTAACGGCGGGGGAGCGGGCGACCGACATGCTCGCCGCCGCAACCCGCGCCGGCAGCAGTGGGGATCGGGAGTTCTGGGACGCCCAAGGACGGCGCGTCCTCGCCGCGCTCCTGCACGCCGCTGCCCTCGGTCAGAAGACGATGCGCGACATCCTTGGCTGGCTGGCCGATCCGGAGGCGGCGTCGCGGGAGGTCACGGTCCTGCTGCGCCGCAGCCCGGAGCCGGCGTTCGAGCTCGACCTCGGGCAGTTCCTGGGCACCAACGACCGGACCCGGTCCTCGATCACGTCGACGATCATGCCCGCGCTCGGGTGGCTCACCTCCCCCGCGGCGTCGGCCGCGGCGGGGTTGGGGGAGGAGAAGCCGTGGGCGCGTCCGCTCGACGTCGACGAGCTCCTCGCGACGAACGGCACCGTCTATCTCCTCGGTGGTGAGGAGGCGCAGGTCGCGCCGTTGGTGTGTGCGTTGACCGGGCACATCGCGCGCCAGGCCCGCCGCACCGCCGCCACCCGCCCCGGTGGCCGGCTCGACCCGCCGCTGCGACTGGCTCTGGACGAGGCGGCGCTGATCTGCCCGGTCCCGCTCGAATCGTGGACCGCGGACATGGGTGGGCGCGGGGTGAACATCATCTGCGCGTTCCAGTCCCGCGCCCAGCTCCTCGCAAGGTATGGCACGCATGATGCGGCGACGATCCTGAACAACTCGGGCTCGATCATGGTGTTCGGCGGCACCCGGGACCGGGACGATCTGCAATTCTGGTCGACCCTGACCGGGGAGCGTGACGAGCCCGCCGACGCGATCGAGCCGGGGCGCCACGCGGCGGCGCGGGCGACGCGGAAGACGGCGGTGTTGTCGCCGGCGCAGATCGCGAACCTGCCCGCGGGGCGGGTGCTGGTGATCCGGCGGGGGATCCCGCCGGTGATCGGGCGGGCGCAGATGATCTGGCAGCGCCGCGAGGTCCGCTGGGCCGACTTGGCCGACGATCACCCCGAGCTCGTCGACCACCTCGAGCGACTCAGCGAGTGGTGCCGCGCGCTGCCCGCACGGATCGGCCGGCGCGTCCGGCACATCTGCCGGCGTCGCGCGGTGGCCCGCCCGGTCCGGGGCGTACTCACCGTCGGTCCCCACGTGTCGTCGAATGGACGGCCACGGCTGGTTGTCGTCGATGCGCTCCCGCTCGATGACGCCGAGGACGACCGACGCCCCACGGGCTGACCGTCCGTCAGACCCCGCTTCGGCCTTCCGGGCCAGACCCGTCGCTTCCTGCCGGGTCTGGTCCGGCCCGCCATGACCATGCCCATGCCTTCGTCAGGAGAACGTCTCATGAGCTCGACCACCCCACCACCGCCGAACCCGGGGGCAGGCGAGGACGGCTGGTCCGGCCCGGTCGCCGGGCTGGCCCGGCTCGTCGACAGCCTGCGCCGCGACATCGACCCCCTCACCACCCTCCCCGGCCGGGTCGACGAGCTGGCCGAGGTCCTGGCCCGACTGTCGGAGACCGTCGCCTCGATCGCCACCCGCCGCAACGCCGGCCCCGCCCCCACCTGGCTGCTCGCCCCCGCCAACCCCGACGACACCACGAACCTGCTCGACGACCTCACCGCCTGGCTGGGCGCCATCTACCTGCGCTACCCCGACGGGGCCGCGGCGCTTCCGGACTGCTGGCTCTGGCACCCCGACCTCGTCGAGGAGCTCGTCTGGTTGATGCACGCCTGGTCCGCCGCCTACCAAGGCCCCGCCGCCTCCGTCGCTCTCGCGGGGGACTGGCACGACCGGCAACGGCCCGGGGTGGTGCGGCGCATCCGGCAGAACGTCGGGTCGTGCTCGGTCGAGCGTCACCAGACCCGCGGCGGCCGCCCACCGCTGACCGCCACGGCACCCGCGGTCCCCGCGCTCGAGCAGCTCGCCGAGATCGCCGCGTGGTGGGCCACCGCCCGCGACAGCGCCCCGCCCGAACCCACCGACCCGAGCGCCAACGGAGCCCACCGATGACCACACCCACCAACGCCCACGATTCCACCCCGCAACCTCCCGTGCCGCGCTCATACCTCGTCGAGCGCGACGTCGACGCGATCGAAGCGCTGCTCGACAGCTGGATCACCGCGACCGGGCCCGATGTCGACATCCCGCTGCTGGGCACCCCCAACTGGACCGCCGCCGACGACACGACGCAGCGGGCCGCGGTCGCGGTATTCGTACTCGGCTGCCTGGTCGAGCGCGACCCGATCATCATCGCCGCCCGCCTCGCCGCCGAGACCGCGATCCTGCGCGCATCCCGGATAGCCGCGGCCCGACAGGCCTCGCACGCGATCTCCGCCGGAGCCGACTGGACCGCGGTCGCGGCACGGCTGGTGCAGCGCGACCGGATCGCCCGCCACGACCGGCTTCGCCGATGACCACCCACGACGCCAGCACCGGTGGGAGCCGGTGGGTGCTGTGGCTGCCCGGCCTCATCGTCGCCCTCGGCGCCGCAGCGGCGACCGCGCACGGGCTGTTCGAGGTCGCCGTGGCCGCGCGGGTTCCGACGCCGATCGCCTGGATCTACCCGCTGATCACCGACGGGCTCGCCGTCGTCGCCTACACCGCCACCGCGCGGCTCACCGGTTCGGCCCGTGGCTACGCGTGGGCCGTCGTTGTCCTGTCCGCCGGGCTGTCCGGGCTCGCGCAGGCGGTGTTCCTCGCCAGCGACCTCCCACCCGTCGGCCCCGCCGGGGTGGGGGAGCCGGGTGGTGGGCTGGCGGTGCCAGGCGCGCTGAGGTTCGGGATCGGCGCATGGCCGGCCATCGCCGCCGCCCTCGCCGCGCACCTGCTGCACCTTCTGGCGGCAGCTCCGGACTCGTCCGCAACCGCTCTGGCAGCGGAGGAGCGTTCAGACGTTCAGCCGCCTGTTCAGGGTTCAGCGGTCAGCGTTGAACAGGTTCTGTTGAACAGTTCAGAGCACCGTTCAACCCGTTCAACCGGTGACCCGGAGGCGTTGACCGCGCCCCTGCCGGTGCTCGAATCCGGACCCCATGCCGAGGTTCCGCTGGACGGGCTGAACGACGCCGATGCGGTGGTCACTCCGTCCATTGGACGGGCTGAACGGGGGCCTGTGCGGGGTGCTGAGTCCCCGGCGCGGGACCGGGCGCTCGCAGCCGCGGCCCGGCTGGCCGCGTGCCACGGTGCCCTGCCGACGGTGTCGGAGGTCGAGGCCGAGGCCGGGGTCTCGCGCGGCACGGCCGCGACCGTCCTCAAGTCGCTCCGCGACCACCCACACCCGGTCCTCCCGCCGCGCAGCGCCGCCGCTGCGGCACCGGACACCGCCCACGCCACCGAGCACGAGGACACCCAGCCATGACCACCACAGCTCCCCAGCACCGACCTGCCACTCACCTCACGAACGACACCACCACGACTACGCACTACTCCAGCAAGACCGACAAAGCCACCGAAACAGACTCAACAGCTACAAGATCAAAGCCATCACACCTTTGCATCACGATCCGAAGGGGAGGACCGGCCTCCGGCCGACCCGACGGCGCGCTCCGCGTCGCCGGACCCCGCCAGGGCCGGATCGGCAGGTCAAAGGGGTGGCGCTGGTGCTGAGGATCAACAACGGTTACAGCCCCGACTACCTGCTCAAGCAGGTCGCTGCGGGGCGGGAGAACTATTACACCGGCGCCGTCACCGAGGGCGAGCCTCCGGGGCGATGGTGGGGTGCTGGCGCGGAGAAGCTCGGGCTGCGTGGGCTGGTCGAGGCACAGGACATGAAGGCGGTCTATGAACGGTTCCTCGACCCCCGCCATCCCGCGTTCAACGACCCGGCCCAGTGGGACGAGGTGACGACGCTCGGGCACACCGGACGGCGTTACCAGTCCGAGGACGAGTTGTACGCCGCGGCGGTTGAACGGGAGCCGAACGCCTCGGCTGAACGCCGGGTTGAACTCCGTACAGAAGCGGGGAAGGCAGCGCGGCGGAATGTGGCGTTCTATGACATGACGTTCAGCGTCGCCAAGTCCATCACGCTGGTCCACACGGCATTTGAGGCGAAGGAGGCGGCCGCCCGCAACGCTGGTGACGACGTCGCTGCGGAGGCGTGGGGGCAGTTTCGGTCTGCGGTGGAGGACGCGATCTGGGCGGGCAACAACGCCGGCCTGGCCTACATGGCGGAGAAGGCTGGCTACACCCGCCTCGGTCATCACGGGGGTGCGGCGGGTCGGCATGCGGATGCGCATGACTGGGTGGTGGCGTCGTTCTTCCAGCACGACTCGCGGGATCACGACCCGCAGCTGCACATCCATAACACGATTCTCAATCGCGTCGAAGGCCCCGACGGCACCTGGCGCACCGTCGACGGGCGCAGCCTGCACCGCTGGCGACCCGCCGGGGCCGCGGTTGCCGAACGCACTACCGAAGAACGCCTCACGAGCGCCCTCGGGCTGCTGATCGCCACCCGCCCAGACGGCAAGGCTCGCGAGGTCGTCGGTGTCTCCCAGGAGGCGATGGCTCTCGTCTCGTCCCGGCGTCGGGCCGTCACGGCAAAGGCCGCGGACCTGATCGCGGGATTCGAGGCAAGGCACGGGCGGGCGCCGACGAGCTATGAGCGGGAGCGGATCGCCCAGCACGCCACTCTGGTCACCCGCCGCGCGAAGTCCCACACGGGGGAGACCCGCGACCAGCTTCTCGATCGGATCGACACCCGCGTTCGCGGCGAGGTCACGGGCGGGCTGGCCGGGGTCGCCGACTCAGCCCTGGCTGCGCGCGCCGAGGGCGGCCCGGCTGCGGAGGAATGGTCGCCGACGGCGGTCGTCGAGCTTGCGTTGGCGGAGGTGCAGTCCCGCAAGGCCGCTTGGACCCGGGCGGACCTCACCGCAGCGATCAACGCCGCGCTTCCCGACCACCTCGGCGTCACCGAGGGCGCTGATGTCGGCCGGCTGCTCGACGAGCTCACGGGCGCGGCGCTGTCCGCTGCGACACCGCTGGACACTGCGCGGGCCGCGGACGACGCGTTGCCTGCGCAACTGCGGCTGGCCAACGGCGAGTCTGCCTACCAGCAGCCCGGGGCTCAGCTCTACGCCACGCCGGACCATGTCCGCACCGAGCGGTTCCTCGTCGCCGCCGCCGCCGACACCTCGGCTGCGGTCGTGTCTCGCGCATATGCCCGGGGCTTTCTGGCCGGTCTCGCCGAGTCCGGAATCGCCCTGGGCCAAGACCAGATCGCCTCGGTCGAGGGCGTGCTGACCTCGGGCGCGCGCATCGAGTCCCTGGTCGGTCCGGCCGGGACCGGGAAGAGCTTCGTCGTGGGCGTGATCGCGCGAGCGTGGGAGACCGCACCGAGCGCAGAGGGGACCTCGGCGCGGCGGGTGTTCGGGCTCGCGACCAGCCAGGTCGCCACCGACGTCCTCGCCGGCGAGGGCCTGACCGCGCGCAACGTCGCCCGCTGGCTCGCGGGCCAGGAACGACTCGCGAAGCCAGCCGAGGGCATGGTCCGCGACGACGACCGCGGCTGGGCCCTGCAGGCGGGGGACCTGGTGGTCGTCGACGAGTCCGCGATGACCGACACCGCCTCCCTGGCAGCCATCCACGACTATGTGGATCGGGCCGGTGCGAAGCTGCTGCTGGTCGGTGACCACAAGCAGCTCGCCGCGGTCGGCGCCGGCGGCGGCATGGACCTGCTCGCGAACTCCGGTGCGCGCTACGAGCTCGCCGACGCCCGCCGCTTCACCGACGACTGGGAACGGGCCGCGTCCCTGCAGCTGCGCGCCGGCGACGAGCGCGTGCTCCGCACGTACTTCGAACACGGCCGCCTGCTGGACTCCGGCACTCTCGAACAGGCCGAGACCTCGGCGACCCGCGCCTGGCTGGCCGACACCCTCGCCGGCCGCCGCAGCCTGCTCATCGTCGACACCAACGAGCAGGCCGGGCGCCTGTCCGCCCAGCTTCGCGCCGAGCTCGTCCGGCTCGGAAAGGTCACTGAAGACGGAGTGCCGCTCGGCCTGCAGGGCGTCCAGGCCGGGGTCGGAGACCTCGTCGAGGCCCGCCGCAACGGCTGGCACCTCGCCGGGCTCGAGGGGAACCGGCGCGGCCCGATCAACCGCGAGACCTACCGCGTCACCGCCACCCGCCTCGACGGCAGCCTCGAGGTCGCTGTGATCACCGGGCACGGACCCGACGGCGAACAGCACGGCGACCGTATCGTCCTGCCCGCCGCCTATGTGCGGCAGCACCTCGCGCTCGGCTACGCCTCGACCGTGCACGCCGCCCAAGGGGCGACGGTCGACACCAGCCACACCGTCGTCACCACCCGCACCGGTTCGGCCGCGCTCTACGTCGGCATGTCCCGAGGCCGCCACACCAACACCTCCCACATCGCCACCACCGCCACGATCGACGACCCAGCCCAGGGCCGACCCGACCAGGCCCTGCACCGCCACCCCGTGGCGATGCTCGCAGGCCTGCTCGACCCCGACGACCAGCACACCAGCCGCTCCGCGCTCACCACCGCCGCGGACTCCGCCGCCGACAACGGAAGTCTGCGCGCCGCGGTCGAGTTGCTCGCCGACGCCTCGCAGCTCGCCGCGACCGACCGCACCGCCCGGTGGCTCGACCAACTCGCCGCCGACGGCATCCTGACCGGGTCTCAGCGGCGGCAGATCGCTGCCGAGGACGGCGCCGCGACCCTGACCCGCATCCTGCGGCGCGTCGAGCTCGCCGGCCACGACCCACACATGGTCCTCGCTGCAGCGATCGAGGACCGGTCACTGGCCGGGGCGCGGAACCTGTCCAACGTCATCCACACCCGCATCACCGACCGCGGCCTTCGGCTCGACCCCGTCGGGGAAACGTGGACCTCCCGAATCCCCAGACTCGACGATCAGGCGTGGCAGACCTACCTCGACCGTCTCGCGTCGACGGCCGACGACCGCTCTGACGCGCTCGGGATGGCCGTCGCTGCCGATCCGCCTGCCTGGGCTGTCGAGGCCTTCGGGCCGCTACCGTCAGAACCCACGCAGCAGGATGCCTGGCGGCAGGCGGCGACCGCTGTGGCGGCGCACCGCGACCTCACTGACCCAGCTGGTGCGATGGACGTTCTTGGACGGGCACCACGCGCTGGTCAGATCGAGCACTACGCCGCTTACCGCGCGGCGTGGCGAGCCCTCGGCCGCCCCGAAGTCAGCAGGGAGGCCGCGGAACTGTCCGATGGCCAACTGCGGATGCGGGTACGCGCGTGGGAGCGCGAGCAGTCTTTCGCCCCGCCGTTCGTCGGCAATGAACTCGCTGCCACTCGACAAGCTGCCGAGAACCACCGACGCGACACAAGCCTGCGTCTCGCCGAGGCCGACGCTGCGCCCCTCCCAGACCAGGCCCGACTGCGGCGTGAGGCCGCAGACGCGGCGGCGCTCGCTGAGGCACTCGACGGCCGCGTCGGCCAGCTCGAGCAAGTCGACGACGCTCGCGCGCGTTGGCTGGCCCACACCGCCGGAAGTTGCGCAGCAGCCGACGAGGCCGTTGCTGTCCTGGCAGACCGTCGCACCGATATCGAGTCGGAACCACTGGTCACGGCTGAGGAGTGGCTTGCGGCAGCTCGCGACGCCGACGTGCGCGAAGACCAGTACCGAGGAATCACCGATGCGGACATCGACCGCGGCGACGAGCGCCGGCACGTACCCCTCCCGCACGTCGACGACCGACCGATGCCCGAAACCGCGCTCGACGATCTACGCGACGTGGCCGCCCGCGAAACCCGCCAGGCTCGCGACGACCTCGTTCGCGTCCCGAGCGCTGACGACGTCACGGTCTCCCTCGACCGCGCCGCGAGGGCGCTGGCCGAAATTGAAGCCCGCGAGATTACCGACCACCAGGCCGATGCAGACCTCCGCGCGGCTCAACTTGCCCACTGGCACACCGACGACCACGCCTCGGAGGCCAGTGTGGACCTCGACGAGGCACACGCGGCCGATGTCGGGTGAGGAGCAGATCGTCACCGCACCGCTGTCCCCGCAGCGACTCGGTGCAGCTGGGTGCGATACCGCTCGCGGTCCAGCGACGAGATCGGGTCGGCACCTCCGTTAAGCGATGGACACATCGCCCTGGGGTCAGTTAGCTCCCCGGTCACCCAGCCCAGCGCCACTGCAACACCCCGCGCATAGTGCCGCTCCCAGGTGCTGCCGGTCCGCTCCACCCACTCCTGTCGACTCATCCGATCTGCCCGGGCGATTCCTCGCGTAGCCCACCAGGAGGGAGCCGGATACAACTCAGCATCGGCAACCGAGCCGGCCACCGACATCGCGGCCCACGCCGCCATCTCGGTCGGCGCCTCTCGGCGGAAAGGGCCAGTCGTGTCGGGGCCCTTCCCAGCTCCGAGCCACGCCAAGCTCACCCAGGACCCCAGCGCCTGCGGCGCCCTCGTCTCGTCGAAGACCGAAAGCAGAATCGACTCAGCGTCGGCGACGGCCGGCAGTGGATGCCCGACCCAGTCCGGGAGTCTGCGCAGCCTCGACATGGACTCAGTGTGCGGCCGGACACCGACAGTTCACCGTCGGTCGCGACGCCAGGAGCGGGACTCACGTCAGCGGGTGGCTGATTCTCTGCTCCCAACATCGGCGACCGAGTCGTCGGTGTGTGACACGGGTTCGACCTGGACGGTGCTGCGGGTGACGCCGACGTCGGCCAAGATCGCGCGCGCCTCGTCGAGGACCGGGTGGATCCGTTCGTCGGAGTCGACAAGAACGTGCGCGCTCGCGGCTTCCATCCCGGAGGTGATCGTCCAGATGTGGAGCTGGTGGACGTCGGTGACGCCGTCGATCGCGCGTAGGCGGCGGGCGACCGCGTTGACGTCGACACCCGGAGGTGCCGCCTCCATGAGGATCCGCAGCGCGTGCCGCATCAGAACGTAGGTGCGGGGCAGGATGAAGAGCCCGATCCCGGCGGCGATCAGGGTGTCGGCGTACATCCAGCCGGTGAGCCAGACGACGAGCGCAGCGACGATGACGCCGATCGAGCCGACCATGTCAGCGAGCACCTCGAGGTAGGCGCCCTTGACGTTGAGGCTGTCCTGCGCGCCGCGGGCGAGCAGACGCATGCTCACGACGTTGACGGCGAGGCCGAACGCGGCGGCGATCAGCAACGGAACGCCGGCGACCTCGGTGGGGTCGGCGATTCGCTGGATCGCCTCGACGAACACGTACGCCGCGGCCCCGAACAGCAGCAAGCCGTTGATCACGGCGGCGAGCACCTCGAGCCGGTAGTTGCCGTAGGTGCGCTGTGACGCCGCGGGGCGGTTCGCCAGGACGACCGCGGCCAGCGCCAGCCCCAGACCCAGCACGTCGGTGCCCATGTGCGCGGCGTCGGAGAGCAGGGCCAGGGAGCCGCTGGTCAGGCTCACGACGACCTGCACGACCATGTAGGCCGCGGTCAGCCCGAGTGCCAGACCGAGGCGCCGGATATAGCCGGCGCCGGCTGTCGCGCCGGGGGTTCCGTGCCCGTGTCCGTGGCTCATCACTGGCTCCACCGTTCAAACACATGCGTCAACATGCATGAATCTTAGCGGCGCGTCAGGCGACGAGTCCACCAGCAAAGCGGTATCGACTCGACATATCAATGAGCGTTAGTGTGTTTGCATGGTGAACGACGACGCCTGCGAGCTCCTGTGCCTCGACCTGCCGCACGCGGAGCGCATCCGGGCCGCGGTGCCCGGGGTGGACGACGTGGAGCCCTCGGCGGGTCACGCCCGGGCCATGGGTGATCCGACACGGCTGCGGATCGCGGTGGCGCTGCTGGTCGGCGATGAGCTGTGCGTGTGCGACATGGCGTGGGTCGTAGGCGCGTCGCAGGCCCTGGTCTCCCACCACCTGCGTCAGCTGCGGACGGCCGGTCTCGTCGCTTCCCGAAAGGACGGCCGGATGGTCATGTACCGGCTGACCGACCGGGGCCGGCTGCTCGCCTCGGTGCTGCTCGACGTCGAGGACCCGCGCCTGGTCGGGGAGGCCGACCGTGTCTGACGTCTGCTGCGGCCCCGAACAGGACCTCGACCGGGGGCCCGCGCGCCTCTGGCAGGTGCGTGAGCTGCAGTTCGCGGCGGCGGCCGCCGTGCTGCTCGGCGCCGCCGCGTGGGTCGTCGGCCTCGGTGGCGGGCCTCGTCCGCTGGTCCTGGGAATCGAGCTGGTCGCGGCGGCCGTCGCGGCGTGGACGTTCGTCCCGGGCGCGCTGCGCAACCTTCGGCACGGACGGATCGGCGTCGGCACGTTGATGACGATCGCCGTGATCGGTGCGGTCGCGCTCGGGCAGGTGGCCGAGGCGGCCCTGCTGGGCATCCTGTTCTCGATCGCCGAGGGCCTGGAGCATCACGCGATCACCCGCACCAGGCGCAGCCTGCGGGCGCTGCTCGGGCTGGTCCCGCCCACCGCGACGGTGATTCGGGACGGGCGGGAGGTCGTGGTCGCGCCCGACGGGCTCGTCGTCGGGGACCTGCTGGTGCTGCGGCCCGGTGAGCGCGCGGCGACCGACGGTGTGGTCCGCGCCGGGGGGACCAGTCTGGACACCTCGGCGATCACCGGGGAGTCGGTGCCGCGGGAGGCCGGGCCCGGCGACGAGCTGTTCGCCGGGACGATCAACGGCGGCGGCGCGATCGAGGTGGAGGTTACAGCGCTCGCGTCGGACAGCTCGCTGGCGCGGATCGTGCACATCGTCGAGGAAGCGCAGGAACGCAAGGGTGCCGGGCAACGGCTGGCCGACCGGGTCGCGCGTCCGCTGGTCCCGGCGATCATCGTCCTGGCCGCACTCGTCGCGGCGATCGGGTCCCTGCTGGGTGACCCGGGGGTGTGGCTGGAGCGGGCGTTGGTGGTGCTGGTCGCGGCGTCGCCGTGCGCGTTGGCGATCTCGGTGCCGCTGACGGTCGTGGCCGCGGTCGGCGCCTCGAGCCGGCACGGCGCACTGGTCAAGGGCGGCGCCGCCCTGGAGGAGCTCGGCCGCATCCGGGTCGTCGCACTCGACAAGACCGGCACACTCACCCGCAACCGGCCGGAGGTCGTCGACGTCCTTGCCGTGCCCGGCATCGAGAAGGACGAGGTCGTCGCGCTCGCCGCCGCGCTGGAGGCCCGCAGCGAACACCCCCTCGCCCGGGCGATCCTCGACGCCGCCGCGGGCCTGTCGACAGCAATCGAGCCGGCCGACGACGTGACCGCGATCCCCGGGCGCGGACTGACCGGCACCCGCGACGGCGTCGAGCTGCGGCTGGGCAAACCGGGATGGATCGACACCGGACCGCTGACCGACGACGTCGCACGGCTGCAAGGCGAGGGAGCGACCGTCGTCCTCCTCGAACGCGCCGGCCTGCTGATCGGGGCCGTCGCCGTCCGAGACGAGCTGCGCCCCGAGGCCCCGGAGGTTGTGCGCCGCATCCGCGAGCTCGGGATCGACGTCGCGATGCTCACCGGCGACAACGAGCGCACCGCACGCACGCTGGCCGCGCAGGCCGGGATCGACCAGGTCCACGCCGAGCTGCGCCCGGAGGACAAGGCGGCGCTGCTGTCGACGGTCGCGGCCGGGCGGCGGATCGCGATGGTCGGGGACGGTGTTAACGACGCTCCCGCGCTGGCCACCGCCGACGTCGGGATCGCCATGGGCGCCATGGGGACCGACGTCGCGATCGAGACCGCCGACGTCGCGCTGATGGGCGAGGACCTGCGGCACCTGCCGCAGAACCTCGCCCACGCCCGCCGAGCACGGACGATCATGCTGCAGAACGTCGGGTTCTCGTTGCTGATCATCGGGTCGCTGATCCCGCTGGCAGCGTTCGGTGTGCTGGGGCTGGCCGTCGTCGTCGTCGTGCACGAGACGGCCGAGGTTCTGGTGATCCTCAACGCGGTCCGGGCCGCCCGGACGACGCCGCCGCCGCCCGGATTGACGGCCGCGCCGGCCGTGGCGGGTCGTCACCACGTGTCGGTCGCCGCGGCGCCGGTCCTCGACGACTGCTGCGCACCCGCACCACGGGTACAGCGGGCCCCGGTGGCGGCGCCAGCGATCGGGTCGGGCTGCGGGGACGGCTGCGCGTGCTGTGCGGACCCGGAGCCCGACACCGCTCCTGACCGGAGCGTGCGGCTGACCCTCGACGTCGTCCCTCGCAACCCGTCGTCGCCGGAAGCCGACGCCGTCGGCAGTTGCGGGTGCTGCGACGACGCGGCGGCGACGACAACGCGGGCCGAGGGGCCGTCTCGCCGTGTCTGACAACGGCGCATGGTCGTGGCGTCCCGATCGCGGGCCTGCCCGCACGCCGGTGGATCGGCGGAGACCGAGCCTGTGGCCGGGGGGTGGAGTGGTCCCTACCTGTGGTCGGGGGGTTGGGTCCGGCCTGTCCGGGGGTGCAGCCGATGCCCAATGATGGCGTAATCGGGCAAAGTTCTTCTCAGCGACGGAGTGACCGGAACGGCCACTCCCACACAGACAAGAACAACCCGAGCGGAGCCCCCAATGTTCAAGAGCACCTGCCCCTCCAAGTCCCGCGACGATTACGACAACGACAAGTGGGACGGCGGCTACGGCGGCAAGAACGACAAGTGGGACAACGACAAGTGGGGCGGCTACGGCGGCAGCAAGAACGACAAGTACGAGGACAAGTGGGGCTGCCACGACAACAAGTCCGACCACTACGACAACAACAAGTACGACGACGACAACTACGGCTGCGACGACAAGTACAGCTCGAACGACAAGTGGAACGACGACAAGTGGGACTCCGGTTACGGCGGCAAGAATTACAACAACGACGACTGGAGCTACTCCAGCTGAGCACGAGGGCCGGGTCTGTTTCCCGGCCGGTGGCCGCCACCCGTGGGGGGTGATGGCTATCGGCCCGGACCCGGTCCAGACATTGCAGGACATGACGATGCGCGTTCGGGCTCGGGCCGCCCGAACGCGCGTCGTTGTGTGCGGTGAGCAAGTAGGCCGCCAGTGGCGGTGCTGCGCTCCGCGTAACCGGCGCTCGATCTCGGTCGATGTGGTAATCGTCTGACGGCCCATAGATGGTCGAGGCCGTGACGTGTTCCGGTGTGCGAGCGCCCAAGGCCGCGCGGGCCGACAGCCGACGGCAGGCCCCGGCCACGGCAGCCTCCTTCGTGGCCTCCAATCACGTCCGCAGATGACCACTGACGCCCCAGAGCGGGGCACTGACGTGCATCGATGCCGCCGCTGCCTATGGCTGATCCGTAGAATTCGTAATGCGAAGGTGTCGGGTCGACTCGCTAAGTCGACTCCCTTGTCCAGGTCAGAGACCTGTTAGAGCTGCAGATTTGTCATCTGTTCTGCGTCGTGGCCACTGTTTAGGACGTTTCGCACGTCGGACTGGAGAAGGCGTGGCCTCTGTCGACGTGCGTATGTCAGCACATTTATGGCAGGCACCAGTTCGGACCGCTCGATCTCGTCATGCGGAGTGGCGGAGCTGGCGGCCGTGACCGCTACCTGGGTGGATGGGTGCTCGCCGCGTGACGGCTCCACATCTCGACCTTGTCAAAGCTTGCCGATGGACGTATTGAGGATGGACTCGACTTGCCTGATGGCGTCGGGCACCCGGCACTAGGGGAATTGCCGGCCATCTACCGCTTGAGCTCGTCGTCCGAGACGCCAGTTGGCGACGCGATCCACACGGATCGGGCGCTGCTGCCACGACTCGCGAGGGCAATGCCACTTGTTCGCTTTGCCATGTCCGGGACTTCGGCTTACCTGCCGCTTGCCGAGCCCGGGCCACTCTGTGTTGGGGACTCCATCACGACGGACGGGTTCCGGAGAGAGGTGCGCCAGTGATGGTCGGGCAGCGTCAGGGTGGCCCGACCCTTGTCCGCGCCATCGCTGTGGGCGCGGCGCTGTGGGGTCTGACCCACACGATCACGCATCGCCTGGTCGCACCTGTCGTGGCAGAGCCCGTGGCGTCTCAGCGCTACGGGGGTCCGCTGGGCCCGTTGGTGCTCGCCACGCTGGGGCTCCTCGTGCTCTCTTCGTTGGCTATTGCAGGAGCGGCCCTTCGTGGCAGGTCGGGCCGGTTCGAGCAGTCCCTGCCGGCGACCGCGGCTGCCCCCGCAGTATTCACGGCGCTGGAGACACTCACTCATCTCGACGCCCATCACGGGGCCCCGCCCGTCGGCCTGGTGTTGATCGGGTCGGGTATTCATGCGGTCGTCGTGTGGATCGTCGGACAGCTCTGGGCGGCGGCCTGGTCCCAGACGTGGCATCTGCGTGCCTTCAGCGGCCGGTCAGCCGAGCCGGCCGACCGCCCCTCGACGTCAGGCGCTGGGGACCGGAAAGCCCGGTGGAGCCCTGCCGACACGTGGTCGGGTCGCGCGCCCCCGAGGTCGGCGGAGCATCCGACGCCCGTGTTGCCACGAGAGCTCACGCCGGTGTGACGACGGATCAGCGGCCGCGCGACCGTCCCTGATCCGTGGTGGCGGGCGTGCGCTCCGACCCCCGGAACTGTGAGACATGCCGACCGCACCGAGCCACTTGCTCTATCGCGCTTTCCGCCTTCGCCTCTGGCAAGCCATGCACGACGCAGTCCCGCAGGGCGAGCAGGGCGTCTACGCCGACCCCGCCGAGCTGCCGCCTCTGGACCCGTCCGACTGGGGCGAGCGGCAACGCGAAGCGTTCGAGAGCCCGGAAATGACAGCATTCGTCGACACCCTGCGTGTCGACGGGAAGGACGTTCGTGAGTCGCTGCTCGACGATCTCGCGACGTATCACGGAATCACGCCTGATCAGGCACGCGAGGAGTGCCTCGGCTGGGAACGGTCGAGCGCCGATGAGTGGCGCAGGGCCGGCGCTTCCGACGGTGAGAGGGGGCGTGTCGAGTTCTACCGGTCGACCCGATCCTGGGCGTTCGATCTCTGCTGGTGGGCGTACCTGCAGGCCGAGGGACGTGCCGACGCCTCGAACGTGATGGCGCTGCGGTTCGCACAACAGCACGTGATCGGTCGCCGGCACCTGGATTTCGGTTCCGGCATCGGCGTCACGAGCCAGCTGTTCGCCCGGTCGGGCTGGTCATCCACCTCGGCCGACCTGTCCTCGACGCTGCTGGACTTCGTGCGCTTTCGGCACGAGCGCCGGGACGACGAGGTGACCAGGATCGACCTCGGTGAGGCCGGGCTGCCAGCGGGCGCGTTCGATGCGATCACCGCCGTCGACACCCTCGCCCATGTGCCGGACGTCTACGCCACGTGCCGGCGGTTGCATGCCGCGCTGGGCCCGGGTGGTGTCCTGATCGCGAACTTCGACATCCGGGAGCCGTCGGACGGGACGGCATGGCACCTGTACTCCGACGCGCAGCGACCACTTTTCGACCTACGTCGGGCGGGTTTCGTCCCGATCGGCTCCGTCGGTTACGGCCTCGTCGGCTACCGCAAGGCTCGGGCACAGGGGGTTGGACACGTCGCCCGTTCGGTATGGGCGTGGTGCGTGCTGGTGAGCCCTGCGAGGCGCGCGGCCCGACGGATCACGAGGCCAGCGCTTCGAAGGCTCGCGGCCGCAGCTCGTCGCAGGCGCGGCTGACGAGATGGCGCGCCACATCGTCACCTCGGTCGTCGATGACCTCGATGCATCACCCGCCGACGAGACCGTCCTGTTCTCGCTGGACGGACTGTCCTACGAGATCGACCTGTCCATATCGAACGCCGCGGCGCTACGTCGGCTGTTGGCCCCGTACGCGGCGAAGGCGCGGCCGCGCGAGCCTGCCGCGGGGAGGGACGCAGGCTGGCGGACTGCGGCCGAACGGCGACGTACCACCGCGATCAGGCGGTGGGCTCTGGCGGAGGGTATGCAGGTGACGGCGCGCGGGAGACTGCCTGCTCAAGTCACCGAGCGCTACCTGCGTCGACACGACTGACCGGTTCACTTCGCGATTCTGCGGATCACGAAGATCGCTGCGGCGACGACGAGGATCGCGCCGACCAGCCACGGCCAGATCGGTGCGCCACCGTTCTGGACCTCTGCCGCCGGACTCAGCGGTGCCGCCTGTGCGGTCGGAGGGGCCGGTGTGTTCGGGGTGACCGGGACGGCCGCGGAGGTCGGAGCGGTGTTCGTCGTGACCCGGTAGGTGACGCCGCCGCTGATGGGATGGCCGTCCTGCGAGGTGACCCGGTAGGCGAGGGTGTACTCGCCTACCGGGACGTCGGTGCGCAAGGGGACGACGACGGTCGACCCCTCGACCCGCGTCGGGCCGGCCTCCCAGCGGCTGCCGTCGGGCGTCGTCACAGCGGTCTGCACGAACAGCGGATCGAGCGGTGCACTGAACACAAGACGTGCGGCGTCCGGGGCCGTCGCGAGCTGGGCGCCGTTCGCTGGGGTAGAGCTGCCCAGCTCGTCGTGGGCGAGCGCGGGCGTCGCCGTCCCCAGCACGATGAGCGCGGCGACGGCGGCGGCCGCGGCGACTCGGACGAGCCAGGCGGCTGCGCGGCGCGGGCGGGTGGGCGGTTTCGGGTCCACGGTGGTCATGGTGTCGGCTCCTCGAGCGCGTCGGTGCGGGTCGAGACGGATTTGGTCGGATCGGACGAGCGGGGCAGCCGGGGGACGACATCGGGCGCGGCCGAGAGCCACCACGGCGGGGTGGTGACGGCCGAGCCGTGGATGCGGTCGAGGTGACGGTCGATGCGGCGCTGCTCGCGTTCCTCGCTGCGGCTCCACTGGGAGAACATGCCGCCGAGCAGGAACAGCACGACGACGTCGCCGAAGATCCACAGCAGCCCGCCGCCGACCTTCTGGTCGGCCAGCGGGTCGTTGCCCCAGCGGCTCGCGACGGCGAGGAAGAAGCCCGGCGCGAGCAGGCTGTCGCGCAGCATGATCGGGATGCCGAGGACGATGTGCGCCGGTCCGAGCCCGACGACGAGCAGCAGCCGCAGCACGTAGGGCAGAGGGTTGGGCAGCGGGTCGATGCCCAGCAGCGGCCAGTACAGCAGTGCGCCGACGAGCACGAAGTGCAGGTGCGTGAGGTCGTGGACCAGCCCGTTGGTGAGCCCGATCTCGAACAACGAGCTGTAGATCAGCACGAACGGCGTGATCACGAACAGGACGTAGGCGACCAGTGGGTGTGTCACCACGGCGACGTAGCGGCTGTGCAGGACGGCCAGCAGGATGCGGCGGGGCCGCCCGGAGGAGGCGCGCAACGCCAATGTCACGGGCGCGGCCATGCCCAGGGGTGCGGGGGCGATCATCTGCAGCACCATGTGCTGCACGGCGCTCATCGCGAACGACGCGCTGTCGTAGACGCCGATCGCCGAGCTCGTCGACACCCCGATGAGGCCGAGGCCGACGAACCAGAGCACGGTCCGGCCGCGTTTCCACGGGACCCCTCTGCGGCGCAACGTGTGCACGCCGAGCAGGTAGGCCGCGCCGGCGACGGTGAGGACGGCGAGCTCCCATTCCGGCACGGCCCAACTCGTGAGTGCCTGCCAGATGCCGAGTGGTTCGGCGGGGATGTCACTCACGACGGGCCGTCGCGATCGGTCTCATCGAGGGCGGGTGAGGGTGCGGATTCTTCTACGCGCGCGGGCGCGGGCGCGGGCGCGGGCGCCGGGTCCGGTTCCGGGGCGGGTGGCGGAGTCGTGTTCTGGGCCCAGACGATCAGGAGCGACAGCAGGGCGACGCCACCACCGACGATGATCAGCGGCCACGGGCTGATGCCCGACCGGTCGGTGGCGGACTGGGCGAGGAGGGCGGCCGTGGACAGGCCGACAGCAGCGGTCATGGATCGGCTCGATTCCTGCGCGGCAGCACGATATGACGGTCGCGGCTGCGCGGGCGACGGGACGGGAAGATCGAGAGGGACGACGCCGGAAGCGGATCGTGCCCGTCGTAACCGCTAGTTGCGGTCGATACCGATCGTGAGCAGCAGGGCTCGGCCCGGGGGATGCGATCCGGTGGCGGGCGCGTCGCAGGCCTCGACGGGTGCCGCTGAACCGGCTACCGGCTCGACGTCGACGGCCGGGATCTCGTCCTGCGGCGGGGAGGTTGGGGCGGCCGTGGGCCCGGTGAACGACTCGCAGTGCAGGTCGTGGACGACGTGATGGCCGCTGTCGGGTGCAGCCGTGGTCCGTGCCGAGGCTGTGTCGGTCGCGGCCATCATCGCCGCACAGGCCACGAGCAACCCGATGACCAGGAGGACGAGCCGGAAGGAGCGATGGGCCCGCGCGGTGCGCCGGGCCGGTCTGGCGTCCACGATCGTCCGGCCTCCCTTCTGGCGGTTCCCGCGATCTTCTACGTTGAATAGAATCGGTCGGCCCACGGTAACCCTCATCCGACATCGAGCCCGCGCCGGGACAACCACGTCGCCGGGTCGAGCTTGCGGCCGTCGGCCGACCAGATCTCGAGATGCAGGTGCGGGCCTGTCGACTGCCCGCGGTTGCCCATCAGTGCGATGCGGTCACCTGCGCGGACGCTCTGTCCGACGCGGACCAGGCTGCGGTCGATATGACCGTAGAGGCTGACGCTGCCGTCGGCGTGCCGGATGCGGACCCACAACCCGAAGCCGGACGCGGGTCCGGAGTCGATCACGGTACCGCTACCTACCGCGAAGACCGGTGTGCCGACCTTGTTGGCGATGTCGAGCCCGTAGTGGGTCGTGCCCCAGCGTGGGCCGGCCGCGGAGGTGAGCCGGCCGGTCGTCGGCAGCGCGAACACCTGGCCGCCACGGGTGACTGCAGCGTCGGGCGCGCCCTGCGCGGTGGCGGCGTCGCGCAGTGCGGCGTAGGAGGCGATCGTCTCGGCCAGGCGCGTCGCCTTGTCCAGTGACGCCAGCGCGACCCGGTCGTGGCGCTCGGCTCGGACCGGGTTGACCCGCGGTGCGGGGTCGTGCCGCTCCTCGGTACCGACCTGTGCGACGGGCGCCCAGCGCGTGTCAGGCGCCGGGGAGTCGTCGGCATCGCTGTGGGGTGCGAGGACAGGGAACGCGACGGCCAGCGCGCCGAGGGTCAGCGACCCGAGATGGCGCAGCGGCATGGCGCGGACGTTGTGTCGGAACATCCCTGCTCGGCTGGGGAGTGGGGGCGGGCATCGGCGACGTTCGGCGCGAATCGTACGGTCACGGGGCGACGGCAGGTTACGACGGGGTCACGACGTCGTGCGCATCGCGGCGACCCGCGCGTCGTTGCAGCAGGTGTCGGGTGCACGCCCGAGGGTTTACCAACCGTTTGCGTGACGCTGGGTAGCATGCGTTGACCGGCGGGAACGATGCACCGCTGCGATGCTGGAGGAGGGTGAGGGTGCCGGCTCGACTGCACGTCACCCTCGTCGCGCTTCTGATCATGGTGGTCGCGCTCGTCATGCACACGGCGTCGCAGGACTCGGTCGCTGTCGGAGCCGTCGCGCACCCGATCCAGGTGTCCGCTGCCGAGCACGCCCACAGCGCGGTCTTCGCCGATCCTGAGCATTTCGGCGCTGCCACCGACGAGCCCGCACCGGCGTGCCCGTCCGACCGGCGTTCCACGCACGACGACTCCGGCACGCCCGTCTCGAGGCTGGCCGCGAGTGGGTCCGCCTTCTCGGTGCCCGCGGTGTTCTCCGAGCCCGCCCCGTGTGTCGACGGGGCGGCTGCCGTCGCTCCCGACAGGTCCGTCCCGACGGTGCAGGTCAGTGGGGTCGACCTGTGCATCGAACTCTGCGTCAGTCGACGCTGATCGGTCCCACCGCCGCTCGACCCGCCTGACGATCGTGCCCGCTGCGCGCGATGCCGTCGCCGGTCCCGCGGAGGTTCAGCGATGTCCCCTGCCGTCGCGCCGCGGTGACTCCGCGCGTCGATGATCCGTGATCGTTCCCCGAATCGAGCTCGCACCATGGCTGACCACCGTTGGTCCACCGACAACCGTCGTCCCCGATCCCACCGGCCACTCCTCGCTTTCGGTGCCGCGGGCGTCGCGCTCCTCCTCGCCGGGGGTGTAGCCGCGGCGAACGTGCCGACCTCGCGCACCCCCTACAGCCCGCCGGCCGGTCCGGTCGCGGTTGACATCGTCGCCGGCACGCCGTGTACCACAACGGCGCGCGCCTGTGTCGACCTCGACAGTCACAACGCCTGGCTCATCCGCGACGGCAAGGTCACCCGCGCGGTCACCTTCGTCGACGGCGACGTGTCCACACCCACCCCCACCGGCACGTTCAAGGTCGAGTGGAAGGCCGAGAACTGGATCAGTCGTGAATACAACTCGCCGATGCCGTACTCGGTGTTCTTCGCGCCGGGCGGTGTCGCCTTCCATGAGGGCAGGCAGACGACTCCGTCGGCGGGCTGCGTGAAGCTGGTCATGGGCGACGCCAAGGCCTTCTTCGCCGACCTGCAGGTCGGGGACGAGGTGCAGGTCCGATGAGCCGCAACGCGAAGGTGTCGATCGGGATCGTCGCCGCGGTGGCCCTGGTCGCCACCCTGGTCTGGGCACTGATCCCCGACGGCGGCGACAGCAGCACCGCGTCGCAACCCGCCGCGGTCACCGCACCTGCCCCCGGCGAGGCCGCGTCGATCGCCGCACGCACCGACAGCCGCACGCTCTCGCGGGGCAGCACACCGGTGACGTTCGTCGAGTTCCTCGACTTCGAGTGCGAGGCCTGCGGTGCGCTCTACCCCGTCGTCGAGCAACTGCGTGCCGACTACGGCGACCGCGTCACCTTCGTCGTCCGCTACTTCCCCTTGCCCAACCATGACAACGCCGAGCCCGCCGCGCGGGCCGTGGAGGCCGCGGCGCAGCAGGACCGGTTCGAGCAGATGTACTCGACGATGTTCGAGCGGCAGGCCCAGTGGGGTGACAAGCCGACCCGCGCCGATGACGTCTTCCGCGGCTACGCCCGCGAGCTCGGCCTCGACCTCGCCGCCTGGGACGCCGCCTACGACTCCCCGGCCACGCTCGAGAAGGTCCGCGAAGACGTCGCCGACGGCACGTCCCTCGGCGTGACCAGCACGCCGACGTTCTTCCTTGACGGCACGCGCCTGCAGCCCAAGACCGTGCAGGACATCCGCGCCGCCCTCGACGCCGCGCTGGTGAAGCAGGGTGGCGGAGCGTGACCGTGGCACTCGTGCCGCGGACGGAGGGGTCGGCGACCCACCAGCTCGCCGACCCGTTCCCCAGGCTCCTGCCGTGGATGCTGACGACCGGCGGAGCGACAGGACTGCTGGCATCCACCGTCCTGACGGTCGAGCGCGCCAACGTCCTCTCCGACGCCGACTACATCCCGAGCTGCAACCTCGGGTCGGTGCTGAGCTGCGGGTCGGTGATGCGGTCGCCGCAGGCGGCACTGTTCGGATTCCCGAACTCGCTGCTGGGGATCATGGGGTTCGCGATCGTGCTCACCGTCGGTGTCGCGATTCTCGGTGGCGCACGGTTCCGGTCATGGTTCTGGGCAGGCCTCCAACTGGGCGTCGCCGCGGGCGTCGGACTCGTCCACGTGCTGATGGTCATCACGCTCTACCGGATCGGGGCGCTGTGCCCGTACTGCATGGTCGTCTGGGCGGTCACCGTGCCGGTCTTCTGGTACGTCACGCTCGGCAACCTCGCCCGGACCCGGTCCGACGACCGCGACCGCGGTCCGGTCGCGTTCCTGCTGCGCTATCACTCCGTCCCAGTCCTGCTGTGGACGATCACTGTCGCCGTCCTGGTACTGGCCCGGTTCTGGTCGGAGTGGACCGGCTCGGCGGGCGTGCGATGAGACGGCTCCCGCTCCTGGTCGTCGCGGCCCTGCTTCTCGCCGGCTGCTCGTTCACCGCACCCAGCGGGAACGCGCCCAGCCAGGCGCGGGAGTTCACCTTCGTCGCGCCCGGCGGCCAGACGCGGCTGACCTACGACCCGCCCGAGAGCCGCGGCGCCGTCCGCGGCCTCGCCGGCCAGGACCTCGCCGACCCCGCCCGCACGACGTCGCTTCAGGACTTCGCCGGCCAGGTCGTCGTGGTCAACATCTGGGGATCGTGGTGCGGGCCGTGCCGGGAGGAGATCCCCGACCTGCAGCAGGTCCACCGCCTGAAACGGGACGACGGCGTGACCGTCCTCGGCATCGCGGTACGCGACGACCGCGACAAGGCCCGCGACTTCCTGCGCGACCGAGGCGTCGACTACTCGTCAATATTCGATCCGCCCGGCCGCAGCCTCGCCGCGTTGCGCGGCTTCCCGCCCAACGTAGTGCCGTCGACGATCGTGCTCGACCGCGGACACCGCGTCGCCGCGATCTTCCTCGGCTCGGTGCGGATCAGCGAGCTGCTGCCGGCGGTCGAACGGATAGCGGCCGAACCCCGGCCCGGCACCGGATGAGCGCCATTGTCGACACCGCCGGTCGGCGCGCGTACACCGTTCAGGTCGGCGGCATGACCTGTGCGGCGTGCGCCGGCCGGGTCGCCCGCACCCTCACCAAGCTCGAGGGTGTCACCGCCACGGTCAACTACGCGACCGAGCAGGCGCACGTCGTGTGCACCGACGACATCGATCCTCGAATGCTGATCGACGCGATCGAGCGCGCAGGCTACGAGGCTCGTCGTGTCGACGACACCGCCGCGACTAGCCAGGTCGGGAACACACTCGCTCAGCGGGCCGGTGACCTGCGCCGACGGCTCGTCGTCGCCGCGATGCTGGCCGTGCCGCTGGCCGACCTGTCGCTCGCGTTGTCGCTGTTCCCGGAGCTGCGGTTCCCGGGCTGGACGTGGGTGTGCCTCGCCCTGGCCGCGCCGCTCGTCGGCTGGTGCGCGTGGCCGTTCCACGCCGCCGCGTGGCGCGGGCTGCGCCATCGCACCGCGACGATGGACACCCTGATCTCAATCGGTGTCCTCGCTGCGACAGGCTGGACGCTCGTGGTGATGTTCCGTGGCGGGCCCGTCGAGCCCGGACTCGGCGCAGGTTGGTCGGCACTGGCCCGGGCCGGCGACGGGCTCTACCTCGACGTCGTCGCGATCGTCGTCGCGTTCCTGCTCGCCGGTCGATTCTTCGAGGCTCAGTCCAAGCAGCGCGCTGCGTCGGCGATGCGGGCATTGCTTGAGCGGTCGGTCGTCGACGTGGACGTGGTCCGGGGCGACGTCGTCCTGCGGATCCCCGCCGACCGGCTTCTCTCGGGTGATCTCGTCATCGTGCGGCCCGGGCAGACGATTCCGGCCGACGCCGTGGTCGTCGAAGGCCGCGCGGCCATCGACGCGGGCGCGGTCACCGGCGAGTCCGTACCCCGCGACGTCGGGCCTGGTGACGCGGTCGTCGGCGGCACCCGTGACGTCGACGGGCTGCTGGTCGTGCGGACCACCCGGGTCGGCGCCGACAGCCGGCTCGCGCGGATGGCACGGCTAGTCGAGAGCGCGCAGACGACCACCGCGAACGCGCAACGCCTCGCCGACCGGGTGTGCGCCGTGTTCGTGCCCGCCGTCCTCGTCCTGGCCAGCGGCACGTTCGTCGGATGGCTGCTCGCCGGGAACCCCGTCGCGACGGCCGTGAGCACGGCGGTCGCAGTCCTCATCGTCGCCTGCCCGTGCGCGCTCGGCCTGGCGACGCCGACGGCGATCCTCGCCGGCACGGGCCGCGGAGCACAGCTCGGGCTGTTCCTCAAAGGCGCACCGGCGTTCGAGGCGACCCGCAGCGTCGACACTGTTGTGTTCGACAAAACCGGCACGCTCACCGAGGGTCGCATGCAGGTCGCCGGGGTCATTCCGGCCGAGCCGGGTGGGGAGGACGAGCTGCTGCGGCTGGCCGGGGCGGTCGAGCACGGGTCCGAGCATCCGATTGGCGTCGCGATCGCCGCGGCCGCGACGGCCGCCGCCCGAGTCGACGACTTCACCGTCGTACCTGGCGCGGGGGTGTCCGGGCTGGTCGAGGGTCGGCGGGTGCTCGTCGGCCGGTCCGCGGGCACCCCGCTACCGGCCGGCCTGGCTGTCCGCCGTCAGGCCCTGGAAACGGCCGGGGCGACAGTCGTGGCCGTTGACGTCGACGGGTCGACGCTCGGCCTCATCGCCCTCACCGACCTGCCGCGTCCCGACGCCGCATCTGCTGTCGCCACGCTGCGCGGGCTCGGCCTCACACCACTGATGCTCACCGGCGACAACGCCCGCACCGCCGCGGCCGTCGCGACCGACGTCGGGATCGACCCGGCCGATGAGGTCACCGCTGAGGCATCGCCCGAGGACAAGGTCGCCGTCGTGCGGCGGCTCCAGCAGGAGGGGCACCGGGTCGCGTTCGTCGGCGACGGCATCAACGACGCGGCAGCCCTCGCTGTTGCAGACCTCGGGATCGCGGTCGGCCGCGGAACCGATGCCGCCATCGACGCCGCCGACATCGTCCTGGGCCGCGACGACCTCACCGCCGTCGCCGCAGCAGTCGAGCTGGCCCGACGCACTCACCGCACGATCCGCTGGAACCTGCTGTGGGCGTTCGGCTACAACACCGCGGCGCTGCCGCTGGCCGCGTCCGGCCTGCTCACGCCGCTGGTCGCGGGAGCGGCGATGGCGCTGTCGTCGGTCTTCGTCGTCACCCACAGCCTTGCGCTCGGACGCTTCCGACCGCCCCCACCCACACCGCCCCGGGAACAGTGATGTCTGACTTCCTCACCGAGCTCAGCCCGCCCCTCGCCGCCTTGATCTTCCTCGGGATCCCGTTGGTGGCCTGCACGGCCATCACCGCGGTGGTCGTCTGGCGCGTCCGTCGCGACCACCGCCTCCGCGGCGTCCCACTGCCTCGCGACGAGGACGACGTCACTGAGCCGATCCTCGGTCCCGCCACCGACGGCGGTGGGCGGTGAGGTCGGCGCAGCGTCGGGCAGGCGTGGCCCGGCGCGCTGCCGGGTCCACGTTAATCGCAGCAGCGCTCGTCATGGGCTGTGGCGAGCCGGTGACTCCGGGGCCGACCGACTCGACACCGGTGCCGCTGCCGGAACGAACTGCTCACGAATCCGTGAGCGTGCGGATCGAGCTCCTTCCCGTTGCGGCGGACACCCCACAGGAGCCGCGGCGGGAGGTGGTGCAAGCCGGGAGCCAGGTCGAGATCGTTGCCCCCACGGGAATGGTCGGGCAACTGCATGTTCAGGGTTTCGAGATCTTCTCGACGACCACCACGCAGCGGGAACTGCGTTTTCGCGCCGATGACCCGGGCACCTACGTCGTCGAGGCCGATGAGACCGGGCAGCAGCTCGTCGTCCTCGAGGTGCTGCCGGTCAGTTCCGATTGATGGCACGCGAATGCGCGTCGAATGGCAGGTGGCCGCGACGGTCATCTCCTTCCTGCAGGTCTTGATCGCGCGACGGGCCGAAGCGGGCGCGGCGTACAGGCTCAGCGCCGCCCATGTGGGCGGGTCCGGGGTGCGCCCTGGGCGACCCGTTCTGCTCGAACGCATGGAGAAGCAACGGTCCGAGTGCGCGCCGAAGGGAGAGGCCCTCGCCCCTCGACGCGCACTCGTCGACCAGCCGACCGACAACACCGAGCCCCCCACGGGCCGGCGCTTCCGACTGGTCGCGTCAGAACGGTTCCGTCAGCCCCCACGGGCTTTGGGTTAACCGACTTCGCAACCTCCGACTGGTTCGTCCGGTGAACAAACTATGACCGTTTCGTGGTTTTCCTGCTAGGGGGTAAACCCCACCTCGAGCACTCGGATCGACCTTCGGTCTGCCCCTGAGTGTGAGCCTCCAGGGCTGCGCGGGTGCAAGTTACGGCGACCGGGGACAGATCCTGGGTCGCCGCCGCCGGGTCCGGCTCCGACATGCTGGCCTGGGCACGCAACGGCGAGCTCGACCTGTCCGACGCCCACCGAGGACGTCACCACCGTCATGGACAGCGCCATCGATGAACTGCAGGCGCGCGCATGGCGGGCCTGCCGGCGGTGGTGGGGACGCCTGGACGACCGCCGGATTGTCTCAGTTTGAGGCAGCCCGAACTATTTGTGTCGGGCGCCCTGTTCGTGTGGCTCTGTCGCGCCTACAGTCCCTGGTCATGCCAGATGCCCGGGGCAGTCGATGACGACGCGCCGCCACTTCCTCGTCGGCGCCGCGGGAGCCGTCGGCGCCGCCACACTCGCCCCGGCACTGGCCGCGGCGCAGTCTCCGCACTCGGGCCACGGAGAGCAGACCGGCCCAGCCGATCCGCCTGCGACGGGGCATTCCCCGCACTCCGGCGTGAACGGCGCCACGTTCCGATCAGGCGCAGGCGTCAACCACGCCGCGAACGGGTTCGATCCCGCCGTGATCCTGCGCGACTTCGATCGCGGGAGCGTGTCGACGCTGTCGGACGGGCGGACCCAGCGCGAGTGGACGGTCGTGGCCCGGGACCAGGAGATCGAGGTCTCGCCCGGGGTCCGCTTCCCGGCGTGGACGTTCAACGGGCGAGTGCCGGGCCCCACGCTGCGCTGCACCGAGGGTGACGTGCTGCGGGTCCGGTTCGTGAACAGCTCGGCCCACCCGCACACGATGCACTTCCACGGCATCCACCCCGCTGAGATGGACGGGGTCCCGATGGTGGGTCGCGGTGTCATCTCACCGGGCGAGGAGTTCGCCTACACCTTCGACGCCGAACCGTTCGGGCTGCACCTCTACCACTGTCATGTCGGCCCGTTGGCCGAGCACATCGCGCGCGGGATGTACGGGACGTTTATCGTCGACCCGCGGCAAGGCCGGCCGGCGGCCGATGAGCTGGTGATGGTGCAGCACGGCTGGAACACCACGTTCGACGGCCAGGGCAACCAGCTCTATGCCGTCAACGGAATACCGTTCGCCTACATGAACGACCCGGTCCGGGTCCGGGCCGGTGAGCTTGTCCGGATCTACCTGGTCAACATCCTCGAATACGACCCGATCAACAGCTTCCACTTGCACGGGAACTTCTTCGAGTACTTCCCGACCGGGACCCGTCTGGAGCCGGCGGAGTACACCGACACGATCATGCAGGCCCAGGGCCAGCGCGGAATCTGCGAGGTCCGGTTCCCCCGCCCCGGCCGGTTCATGTTCCACGCCCACAAGACCGAGTTCGCCGACCTCGGCTGGATGGGCTTCTTCGAGGTGACGGAGTAGCCGATGCTCGAACACGAGCGCGACGAGGCGAGCAGACGACAGGCACCGCCGTGGCTGCTCGGCGGCGCGCTGCTGGCGGTGATCGGCGCCGTACTGGCCGCGATCGCGCTGTTCGGCGGCGCGACCCTCCCCGATCGCGCCGGTCCACCCGTCGAGCAACTCGCCGTGGAACGAGTCGTGCTCACGCCGGGGACCATCGAGCTCACGGTACGTGGAGCCGGACCAGACCCGGTGAGCATCGCCCAGGTCGCGGTGAACGACAGCTTCACCGAATTCCGGGGCGCCGACGAGCCGGTGGCCCGGCTGTCGACGGCCACCCTGTCGATCGACTACCCGTGGGTCGACGGCCAGCCCTACCTCGTCTCGCTGCTCACCTCGACCGGCGCGGTGATCGAACACGAGATCCCGATCGCGGTCGCGACACCGCCGGTCGCCGTTGACTCCCTCGCAACGATGGTTCTGCTCGGGCTCTACGTCGGCGTCATACCCGTCGTGCTCGGGATGTCCGTACTGCCGCTGCTCCGGCGCGCCGGCCCGACCGTCATGCGCGTACTGCTGGCCTTCACGATCGGCCTTCTCGCTTTCATCGGCATCGATGCGACGCTGGACGGGATCGAGCTGGCCGACCGCGCGGGCGGGCCGTTCGGCGGGCCAGCCCTGGTGTTCCTGACCGGGGCGGCGACGTTCGTCGTGCTCAACGGAGTCGATCGCTGGGTGCGGGCCCGCCAGCCGCGCGAAGGGCACGGCGGCCGGCAGGCGGCGCTGCGGCTCGCGTGGCTCGTCGCCGGCGGCATCGGGCTGCACAATCTCGGCGAGGGGCTGGCCATCGGCTCGGCATTCGCCGTCGGCGAGCTGGCCGTCGGCGCGGCCCTCGTGGTCGGGTTCGCCCTACACAACACCACCGAAGGACTCGCGATCGTCGCGCCGCTGGCCGAGCACCGCGTCGGTTGGCCGCGGCTGCTCGGGCTCGGGATGCTCGCCGGGGCACCCGCGATCGTCGGGGCCGTCGTCGGCGCCGCGGTCGACAACCCCACGCTGTCGGCGGCGCTGCTGGGAGTCGGGGTCGGCGCGGTAGCGCTGGTCATCGTCCAGGTCGCGGCGCCGCTGCGGGACGCCACGACGCGCCGGATCGTCGACCCGCCCGTGGCGGTGGGAATCGTCGCTGGGCTCGCAGTCATGTACCTGACCGGACTCCTCGTCGTCGGATGACCACGCCTGGGGTGGGGTGGTCCCTACCTGTGGTCGGGGGGTTGGGTCCGGCCTGTCCGGGGGTGCAGCCGATGCCCAATGACGTCTCAACCGGGCAAAGTTCTTCTCAACGACGGAGCGACCGGAACGGCCACTCCACACAGACAAGAACAACCCGAGCGGAGCCCCCAAATGTTCAAGAGCACCTGCCCCTCCAAGTCCCGCGACGATTACGACAACGACAAG
>NZ_BEGX01000126.1 GCF_002583555.1 Pseudonocardia sp. N23 | reverse complement strand
GATGCCTTATGGTGGGATGAAGGAGTCTGGTATAGGCAGAGAAGGCGTCCGCTCGGCGATGGACGACTTCACGGTTGAGAAGGTTCTCGTGCTTGCCGGGGTTGCGCTGTGAGGAGCGTTGCTCTGCGTTGATGGGATTCTTGCTGACGTTCCGCGCAGGCGCTGCCAAGATCGTTTCCCGCTCGGGTACCTGGTGTTGGTTCGGCTACGGGGCTCGCTGGATTAGTCCTCTGGTTTGGCGAGCGAGGTCGGTGCCGACATATCGTTAGCCCGCGGCACGGGTACGAGCGCGCAGGTGGGGGAAGACTGTTTTTTCGTTGCGGTTCCGCGGTGCTTATCAGGAAAGGCAATAGAGGTGAACGCGATGACCACGGCGGTGAAGGCGCGCGTCGAACGCGCCCGATCCGGGGCTCTGCTGCTCGGCCCGGCGCTGGTGGCGGCCGCCGCCTACGTCGACCCCGGCAAC
>NZ_BEGX01000125.1 GCF_002583555.1 Pseudonocardia sp. N23 | reverse complement strand
TTCTTGCCGCCGTAACCGGAGTCCCACTTGTCGTCGTTCCACTTGTCGTTCGAGTCGTACTTGTCGTCGCAGCCGTACTTGTCGTCGTCGTACTTATTGTTGTCGTAGTGGTCGGACTTGTTTTCGTGGCAGCCCCACTTGTCCTCGTACTTGTCGTTCTTGCCGCCGTAGCCGCCCCACTTGTCGTTGTCCCACTTGTCGTTCTTGCCGCCGT
>NZ_BEGX01000124.1 GCF_002583555.1 Pseudonocardia sp. N23 | reverse complement strand
TCAGACGGCGGCCTTCGTGGTGCCGTTGCCGTTGTGCTCGACGACGGGCGCGCTGCCGTTGTCGTCGGCGGGCGCGAGTGACTCGACCTCGTAGGCGGACGCCTTCGGGGTCGGGAAGGCGCGGTGGACCGGGGAGGTCTTGGTGTCGTTGAGCAGCAGCGACACCAGCTCCGGACGCGAGTAGTGGCCGACCGAGTCGAACATCCGCTTGCGCTTGGTGATCAGGTTGAAGTCGAGATCGGCGACGAGGATGCCCTCGCCCTCGGTGATCGGCTCGACGATGTGCTGGCCCTCGGGGGAGATGATCGCGGTCATGCAGCCACCGCGCAGGCCGCGGCGCAGGCCCTCGTCGGGGGAGACCTTGGCGATCTGGTCCTCGGTCAGCCACGCCGTCGCGCAGACGACGAAGGACGCGCCCTCGGCGGCCTGGTGGCGGATGAGGGTCTCGACCTGGTCGGCGAACAGCTGCCCGACGAGCGAGCCCGGGAAGTGCGCGAGGTGGATCTCCTCGTGCTGGGCCTGCAGCGCGTAGCGGTTGAGCGGGTTGAAGTTCTCCCAGCACGCCAGCGCACCGATGCGCCCGACCTCGGTGTCGACGACCGTGAAGCCCGAGCCGTCGCCGCGGCCCCAGATCATGCGCTCGTGGAAGGTCGGGACCGTCTTGCGGCGGTGCAGGACCAGCGTGCCGTCGGCGTCCCAGAGCAGCTGGGTGCAGTACAGCGAGCCGTGGTCGCGCTCGTTGACACCGAGCATCACGACGACGCCGTGCCGGCGTGCGGCGGCGGACACGGCGTCGGTGACCGGGCCCGGGACGACGACCGCGTTGTCGTAGAGGCGCATGTGCTCGCCACCGCTCATCATCGGCGGCTGCACGAAGGAGAAGTACGGGTAGTACGGGACGACCGTCTCGGGGAACACCACGAGCTCGGCGCCCTGCGCCGCGGCGTCGGCGATCGCCGCGAGGACGCGGTCGACGGTTCCGGTGGCGGTGTCGAGGTCCGGGTTGAGCTGGACCGCGGCGGCTCTGACCTTCTTTGCCATGTGCTGTCTCTTCCTCACGGCGTCGTGTCGTTCACTATGCGAAGCGTCGTGTCGGATCGTA
>NZ_BEGX01000123.1 GCF_002583555.1 Pseudonocardia sp. N23 | reverse complement strand
GCGCGTTCGGCGACGGTCTCGTCCCAGGCGCGCTTGGGGACGACCTCGTCGACGAGCTTCCACTCGACGGCCTGCTTGCCGCGAATGCCCTCGGGGCGGGTGGCGAACACGTCGGCCCGGTCCTTGCGGACACGGCGCTTGTCGGTGACCCGGGTGAGCCCGCCGGTGCCGGGCAGCACGCCCAGCAGCGGGACCTCGGGCAGCGACACCGCGGAGGAGTTGTCGTCGATCAGCAGGATCGTCTCGCAGGCCAGCGCCAGCTCGTAGCCGCCGCCCGCGGCAGTGCCGTTGACCGCGGCGATCCACGTCTGGCCGGAGTTGGCCGTCGCGTCCTCGATGCCGTTGCGGGTCTCGTTGGTGAACTTGCAGAAGTTCACCTTCCACGGGTGCGACGACTGGGCGAGCATCCGGATGTTGGCACCCGCGCAGAAGTTGCGGTCCTTCGCGCTGGTCACGACGACCGCGCGGACCTCGGGATGCTCGAAACGCAGCCGCTGGGTCGCGTCGTAGAGCTCGATGTCCACGCCCAGGTCGTAGGAGTTCATCTTCAGCTCGTAGCCGGGGACGATGCCGCCGTCCTCGGCGATGTCGAGGCGCAGGTAGGCGACCCCGGTCTCCGCGGCCTGCGACAGGTCGATCGTCCAGTGCCGGTAC
>NZ_BEGX01000122.1 GCF_002583555.1 Pseudonocardia sp. N23 | reverse complement strand
CCCGCACCGGAGGCACCACCATGGCACGAGCGCCGATCGCCCGACCCGCGGGCCGGTCCACCGCTCTCGTCCTGGCCGAGCTGCGCCGGGCGATCTCGCAGGGTGAGCTCGCTCCCGGCGAGCAGGTCCGTCAGCAGCTGTGGGCCGACCGGATCGGGGTGAGCCGGCCGCCGCTGCGCGAGGCGCTGGAGATCCTCACGACGGAGGGCCTCGTCGTCCACGGGATGCACCAGGGTTACTTCGTGACCCGCTTCAGCCGCGACGAGATGCAGCAGCTCTACACGATGCGCCTGCTCCTGGAGCAGGAGGCGCTGACGTCGCTGGAGTGGCCCGACGAGCAGCAGCTGGCGTCCTTCGAGGAGCAGGTGCGCGGCATCGAGGAACACGCCGCCGCGGGGCGGCCCGATATCGCCATGCAGGGCCTCTCCGACCTCTACATCGGTATCTACGAGCTGTCCGGCCGACACCTCATCGTCGAGGAGATCCGCCGGCTCTGGATCAAGACGACGGCCTACCGGTCGCTCAATTTCGACATCCTGCACGACCCCGCGGCGTCGGGCCGCAGGCTCCGTCACATCGTCGGCCTGCTGCGCGACCACCACCTCGACGAGCTGCGCGAGATGCTGCTGCACCCGACGATCCG
>NZ_BEGX01000121.1:68525-69170 GCF_002583555.1 Pseudonocardia sp. N23 | reverse complement strand
CGGGACTGCCATCTCGTGGCGCCGACCCGCTGTCGTTCTACTGTCGTTCCACAGTGAGGCGGGGCTGTCGAGTGATCGAGGCTGTGGGGCGCGTTCAGGGCCCGCTACGGGGCTGCCGGGCGGCGGCTGGGCGGCGGGCTGGGCGGCCACGCGGTGTTGCTCTCTGAGACCGTGACGTCATCGGTAGATGCATCGCCTCGGCCGACGGTGGGCCGCGCCGAATCGGCCAGGATCGGCAGCACATTGGTCGCTTGTGATCGGCCGAATCCGTCATGTCCTGGCCGATGGTTCTCGGCCAGGTATGTCAGCCGGGCTCGCCGTGCTGGCCGGTCCTTCGATCGGCTGAGACCGCCGCCGCGCCGCGCCGCCGCCAGTATCGTGATCTTGCTGTTGCTGTCGTCTGTGAGGAGTCCAACCCTGATGGTCGAGCCGACCACGCCGACCGCGCCGCGGTCGGGGCGCTCCCGTCGTCGCCCCGCCACGCGGGAGCACCTTGCCCGGTTGACCGCTGCCCGTGACCGGCTCGACGCCGAACAGGAGGCGCGGCGGCGCCGGGAAGACGAGCTGTTCGAGGAATTCGCCGCGGTCGCGGTCGCCCGTGACGACGCCGTCGCCGAGCAGGACCGCCGCCTAGCCGACCTGGAA
>NZ_BEGX01000121.1:65881-68404 GCF_002583555.1 Pseudonocardia sp. N23 | reverse complement strand
GCTCCACCAACTCGGCCGCACCGTCGAGCAGCTCGCCGAGCTCGTCGACATCCCAGTCAAGAAACTCCGCCCCCGTCTCCGCGCCCACCGCGCCGCCGCCACCGGCCCGGCGACCAGCACGAACTCTCCCGACCCGGGGCATCCGGCGGCGGCCGGTGCGCCCGAACCGCCTGCAGCCGGCCCGCCCGGCCCGGCCGCTGCGGCCGCCGCCACCGTCTGACCGACAGCGGCACGCAAAACGTGGAGGGGCCCCGCCGACCGGCGGGGCCCCTCCACGTTGCGGTGCGGGTGTTATCCGGCCTGGGTGCTCACCCAGCGGGCCACGGTGGCGCGGTCGGTGTGGTCGAGGTGGCGCCAGTCCGCGCGCAGCCGCGCCACCCGCTCGGCGCTGGTGGCCGAGGTGGCCGCGATGTGGCGGCAGCGGGCGATCACCCACGCCTCGCGCGTCGCCGGAGCCGACGGCGCACTGATGCCCTCGCGGCCCCGGTCGCGGCAGTCCTCGCAGAGCCCGTCATCGTGGTGACGCTGCTGGTCGCGGGCACAACGCTCGGTCCGGCACACCACACACGGCAGACCCCGCAGCGGCGGCACTGCGGCCAGGTCGTAGTCCAGCGGCCGGGCGTCGTCGCGGCGGTCGTCGCGGTCGGTCTCGGGCTCCACCCGGTCGGCGAAGTACCGCCCGGCAGCAGTGCCCGCGTCCATGCTGCGCTGGCTCGGGCGGGGCGCCGGCGCGATCCACCGGCGCGGCAGGTCACGCGGTGCCCGCCGCGCCGTCCCGGCGTCCCCGGCGCGACCCTGCGGGCGCGGCAACCCGGCACGGGGCTGGTCCTGACGGTCACTGCGGGGCAGGCACGCCTCGACCAGGGCGCGGCCGTCATCGCCGCTGATCTTCCACAGATGACGAAGCCGTGCGGTCCGCACCTGCGGGTGACATTCCAGCGCGCGCAGGCACTGAGTGAGCAACTGCTGGGTGCCCTCGTCGGCATCCGAGAGCAGCTGCCCGGTCCGGCGGCGGGCCTCCCGCAGCGCGCCGCTCTCGACCAGTGTGGCGACCTCGGCGAGCCGACCGGCGATGACCTCGGCGGTGACCTCGGCGGTGATGGTGGAGTCCATCGGTGGTGACCTTCCCTCGCTGGTCGCTGGGTATGTGGCGGTGGGTCTGTCGGCCCGTTTCTGGTGGCGGGCGTCGTCCCCGCCACCGCGAAGCGGCGGTCGCTCGGCCTCGGAGGCTCGACGTCAAGGGCAGCCCGAAGGGCTGTCGCCGCAGGCGACGCGTAGCGCCCTTTACGTTGAGGGAGGCCGTGCTCAAGCTTTAGGGCCGGCAGGCCCACCGTCCCGCCGAAGGCGGGTCCATCAGCTGTTTCTTGGCCCGCCGCGGCCATGAGCGGCAGCCCTCCCCCGCACCCACCCGGCAGCGCCCCACCAGCCGGCGGCGCAGACGACCGGCGGCGGCCGGGCCGCGAGGCAGCGGGCGGGGTGGCCCGCGCTGGGGCGGGCCAGCCCGCGGCCCATCAGAACGGGGGCTCGAAGTCCGCCGGGAAGCTGACCTCGACCGGCTCGCCCCGGCCGTAGACCTCGCGCGAGAGCCAGCCCAGGTAGTCGTCGAACTCCGCGGCGGACAGCTGCGCGAGGTTGGGCTCGGGGGTGGTGATCTGGGTGAGTGCCATCGTGTCCTCCGGTGGTCGGTGCGGGTGGAACGCGGCTCTGCCTCAGCAGGGCGGGTCGGGGTCCCCGAAGGGGACGGGAGAGGGTTCTGGCTGGCCCATCCCGGTGTGACCGCTCATCCCCGCCGGCGGCCGACCTCACCAACCGCCGCGCGGTCTCACCGGGATGGAGTCGGCCAGGTTCATCTCCCGCTCGCCCCGGCCCGGTCTGCTGACCTCTGGGCGGTCCACTTGTGCCGGGCGCCGGAGGACACCCGCCACGTCCAGAGCGCGCTCGACCACCACCCACCAGCCGGCCACCCCGCCAGCCGAGCAACCCCAACCGGCCAGCAGGGCGGCCCACCCCCGGCGACCAGCACCAACGCGGCCCCGGCCAGCCGCACACCAAGGCCGGACCCGGTGACAGGTCGGGGTGATGGGTCAGGGGTGGCTGCGGCGCAGCCCGACCGTGGCGCCGTCGCGGGCGGCCGCCGTGGCCGCGTGCGCGAGGAACTCCTCGCGCGCTGCGCCGACCCCGGTGCCACCGGTCTTCGGGTGGGCCAGCAGCCGGGCGGCGAGCGCGTCGACCGGCCAGCGCAGCACCACCCCGTGCCGCGACAGATACAACCCGACCGCCCGGATCCGGTAGTGATCGCTGCGGCTGTCGAGCCAGGCGTAGGCCAGGACCTGCCACAGCCACGGCCCGACCTTCCCCGGATCATCAGCCCGCAACACGGTCTTGACGTCGATCAGGGTGTCCCCGACCAGCAGATCTCCGTCGGCCCAGTGCGGCACGAACACCGGACCAGCACACCCCAACGGGCTCCCAGCCGCAGGCTGCCCAGCCAGCGCGTGCAGCGTGTGCAGGGCGCCTGAGGTG
>NZ_BEGX01000121.1:63288-65728 GCF_002583555.1 Pseudonocardia sp. N23 | reverse complement strand
GTCCTCCGCGGCCGACCACCAGCCATAGACCCGGGCCAGGCCGCGTTCGGCCCCTCCCCCGCCGACGGTGCCGGTCGGGGCGTGCTCGTCGTGGTAGCGGCCAGTGCGCTCCACCAACTCCATGACCGCCTCATCAGCCCACGCCCGCCCGCCGGTGTCGTGCTGGGGCTGGGCCAGCTCCAACCACCCGCTCGGCGACGGCCGCATATCCAGCGCCCAGGCCCGGGTCGTCGGGGACAGTTCGCGGTGCGACGGGAACGACCCCGCGACCCGCTGGGCCGTGCTTGCGCTGAGCAGACCGGCCGCGACCAGCCCGTAGAGCCCGTAGTAGGGCGGAGCCTGCTCGACGACAGCGGCCATCCGCATCCCGAACACCCCACCGACCTCAGCCCAGTGCCGCGGGCCGAGCCGCTGATCCCGCGGTGGGCGCACCACCGGCGCGCGCCCGGCCGCGGCCGCCGCGGCGGCGGCGACCTCACCGGCCACCTCGGCGGTGCCGGGCATCCGCACGGCGAACCACCGCCCCAGCTCACCGCGGGTCACCTCCTGGAACAGGCCCACCCCGCACCCCTCACCGCTCCGCCGCGCTTACCGCCTCGGCCCTCCTGTGTCTGTCACCGCGCCGGCCTGGCACTGCCCCGCTGTGGCGGTCACCGTGTCTGTTATCGCGGTCCGCCGCGGCGCAGGGTGCGGGGCAGCTGCCGGCCATAGGCGATCCCGTCCTCGACATCGCGGATCACCTCGCTCTCGCGGGTGTCAGCGCCGACGTGGCCGGCGGCAGCCTGCAGCAGCAGGGTCCGCGCGCTGCTCTCGTCGATCTCACCCCCTCCGACCAGCCGTCCGAGGGTTCGGGCGGCCTTGAGCCGGGCGTCGTGGCGGGTGCCGGGCACCGCCGCGGCCAGGTCGGCGAGCTCGTCGTCGAGGATCTTCTGCAGATACGCATCCGCCCGCCGCCTAGGCAGCACCAGCGGAGGCGCCGGCGGTGGTGGCGGAGGCGGGGTCAGCGCAGCACCCAGCCAGCCCGGAAGCGCCGCGACGGCCCCGTGCCGGGACACCCGGTAGAGCCCGTCGCCGCGGACCGACCCGGCCCCGACCACGAAACCGCCATGCCCACGAGTGTCGATCTTCCAGCCGAGCCGGCCCTGGGTGTTGCGCAGCTCCAGCCCATCGGGCATCAGGAAATAGCGGTGCTCCCCGCCCGAGGGGGTGGTCACGGTGTAGGTGTCGACCGGATCAGGCTCACCGGCCTCGGCCGCCAGCCGCGACAGCACGTCCGCGCCGCCCCGGGCGCCCGGGAACTCCGCCGGCGGGGCGGCCCCGCGGTGCGGGTCGAGGTCCACGACCAGCACGTTCGACCGGCCCACCGCGAGCCCCAGATTCCATGGCCGCACGCTCCACCACTCCTCGATCACCACCGGATCGCGGGTCGCGGCCGCCTCCCACTCCTTGACCGCGGGCAGCTTGCCCCGCGGCCACACCGGGAACACGTAGAGCCCGGCCGCCGCCGCGTCCAGCGCGGCCTGCATCAACCTGCCCGGCCCCGCCGGGCGCGCAGCGCGCCGCCGCGAGCGTTGCGGACCGGCCATCGCACCCCTCCGAACGACATCTCTCCGCGCGGCATCCCCACGGTGATCGCCTGCGTGGTGATCGTCTGCGTGGTGATCGTCTGCGTGGTGATCGTCTGCGTGGTGATCGTCTGCACTGTGCCAGGACGGCACGACACAACCTCGCCTCCCATGACCTGTCGTCGCGGTGTTCGTGCTGGTCTCACGGCTGACCGCCGCTACCACAGTGGTCGCCGGGCTGGTCGCGGTCGTTGCGGTGGGCGTGTGCATGAGGTGTTCTCCCTGGGTCCCACGGCGGACTGGTGGTCTTGGGGTTGGTGGTCTCGGGGTCGGTGGTGAGACGGGCCGGGTGGCTGGCCCGTCTCACCTGTCGTCTCGGGTGGTGTTCATGCAGCCGATCGCCGGCGGCGCGCGGCGCGGCGCTCGTACTCGTCCTCACCACCCCACACACCGGTGTCTTCGTGGGCGTGGGCCCACTCCCGGCACTGCGCGATCACCGGACAGCCCGCGCACACCGCCTTGGCCTTCGCGGTCTGCACCATCGCGGGCCCGGCATTGCCGACCGGGAAGAACAGTGCGGGGTCCTCGCCGCGGCACGCGGCCTGCTCACGCCAACTCATCTCAGGTCTCCTTCGGCTGGGTCCTGCTGGTCGCTGGGTTTGTGCTGGTCGCCGCAGACGAGCGGCGCGTCTTGCCCTGCGGGGAGCACCCGGGGATCGGGCATCCCCGTCTCGGGCGGCCCTGGACCGGGCCGCCCGAGACGCAGGTGCGAGGGTCAGCCGACCGGCTGGGGCGCGGTGGTCTCGCGGCGCCCGCTCTGCGGGTCGCCGGCCTGCTCCCCGCGCTGCTCGCTGCCGCGCTGCACCTTCTCCACC
>NZ_BEGX01000121.1:61783-63040 GCF_002583555.1 Pseudonocardia sp. N23 | reverse complement strand
GTAGTTGATCCGGATCTCGCGGCCGACGGTGCCGTGGAAGGTGTTCTCGTTCATCGTGGGGCTCCTGTCCGAGGGGTCGGTGTGTTGAGCTGACGCGGCTTGCCTCAGCACACGGCCCCTGGCCTGGGGCGGGGGTTCCCGCTCGTCCATCCCGGTCGTGACCGCATCCACCCGGGCGCTGGTCGTGCTCGCGCAACCGCAGCGGCGGTCTCACCGGGATGGATCGGGCGAGGGTTCATCGCGGCATGGCCCGGGGTGTGTGCTGACCTACGGGCGTCTGGATCAACCACACCGATCTCCGGCCAGCAGGCACGCCCAGAACCCCGCACCCGACCCGCTGTCCCGCACCCGATCCCGCGCGGCCAATCCCGCGCAGCCGCTTCAGCAGGCCGGGCGGTGACCTCCGCCGCGACCAGCCCGTAGCGTGTCCACGGCCCGCCAGAGCACCCGCCCCGCCTGCGCGGCGGCAGGCCGGAACGGGTGCTGCAGCAACGGCAGCTCGGGCACCCCCGACCAGCAGAAGTCGTGACCCGCCGGGGGTCGTGACCGGCTGGCCGGAGATGGGTCAGCGGGCGGTGTCGCGCAGCATCTCCCGCAGCGTGATCGGGTCGATCCCGCAGGCGGCGATCCGGGCGGCCAGCTCGGTGAGCGTCAGACCGGGGTGGACCTGTTCGGCGAGGTCGAGCGCGAGGTTGGCGGTGGCGCCGTCACCCTCGAGCAGCGCGGCGAGCCCGCACAACGTCGCGGCGTAGGCACGGGCCTGCCCGGGCAGCTGCTGCACCATCTGCAGCCACACCGACCGCATCAGACCGGGTTCGGTGTTCTCGGCGGTCCACTCCACCAGCGCGTCGCGGCGCACCGCCGTGACCAACGCGGCCCCGATCCCGACAAGAACGTCCTCGTCGAGCTGGTCGCACCGCCCCGACAGCACCCGCTCCCTCAACTTCAGGATCGCGACGCCCGCCTCGACACCCTCGCCGTCGAGCGCGTCGATCAGCTGCGCGCGCCGCTGCGCGGTCACGCTGTCGATCCGGCTGCCGAGTTCCGCGGCCAGCGCCTCCCGGGAGCCGTAGCTGACCTGCCCGGTGCTCACGGCCGCGGTGAGAGCCACGACCGAGGCCGCCGGGTCGTCGAGGATGCCCGCATGGCCGCAGCCGCACAGGCACTGCCACGGCATGCCCGCCGTGATCGCTGGAGTGTGCAGGGCCTGCACCACACCGACCCCGACCAGGGCCAACGCCTCGGTGACCACACCGG
>NZ_BEGX01000121.1:59573-61656 GCF_002583555.1 Pseudonocardia sp. N23 | reverse complement strand
CCCCGCGGCCGGGAGATCAACCCGCAGGACCATCCCGACCCGCCGCCCGGCGAGAGTGATGATCACCAGCGAGTCCGCCGGTGTGAACCCGACCAGCGTCGGGATCGCGGCGAGGACATCATCCCCGCTGGCCAAACGGATCGGTCGCTGCGTCGTAGTCATGATCAGATTCCTTTCGGGCAGAACAGAACAGGGCAGGGGCATGGGCAGCTGGGCAGAACGGGCCAGCTCAGGACCGGGAGCTGGGCGTGAGCTCAGGGGTGTGAGCCGGCCCGGTACCGCGGGTCGGCGGTCCGGGCCGGCGGGTGGTCAGCGGGGCGCCCCCGCCACCGGGCTTCGGCTGCGGCGCGGTGCTGCCTGGCCACGAGCGCGCCGGTGGCGCGGGGGCTGGGCGGGTAGGTGCGGTCCTGCTCGGGGACCGGCCACCCGTCGATGCTCAGCCGCCACCCCTCGTGACGGCCACCGTCGTCGAGGGAGCGGAACCACATCACCGTGACGCGGATCGTGTCGAGCGGGACCGCGAGCTGCAGCGCCACCACGCTGAGGGTGATCGGGCCGGCGGGGCAGCCATCGGGGTCGCGGCAGATGTCCCACCGCTCGGCGCAGGTCGACTCGTCGTCGGTGTAGTGCAGCTGGTCCGGGCGGGCGCCGAGCTGCTGTGCGGTCTCGACGAGAAGGCCGCGGGCGTACTCGTGGGCGCCGTAGCTCCCGAGCTGGCTGCGGTCGCACGGGATGTTGGTCACGACCGCGCCGGGCAGCACATAGCTGCGGCAGTAGTCGAAACGGTCGATCTGGTTGATCTTGCCGGTCGGGTCGAGCATCCTCGGTTGCCTCCGTTCGACGCAGAAGGCGAGCCCCGGGTGGGGCCCGCCCGCGGGCGGGCCCTCAGAAACCCGGCTCATTGAGAGCCCCAGCAAGGTCGGAGGCGATGCGGTCCTGGTGGGCATCGCGGTCGTCGAACTCGCGCCACGCGCTGTCGCCGGTGATGCCGAACCCCGAGCTGGGAGCGGGGGTGGTGGTCGCGGTGCGGAACATCAGGGCCTCCTGGTGGGCGGAGCGGCGGGAACGCGGCTCTGCCTCAGCGCGGGCGGCCGGGGTCCCCGAAGGGGACGGGACGGCGGTTCCGGCTGGCCCATCCCGGGTGTGACCGCATCCACCCGGCCGGCGGCCGAGCTACCCGACCGCACGCGGTCTCACCGGGATGGGTCGGTACGGGTTCGTCGGCCCGCTCGCCCCAGCCGTCTGTGCTGACCTCCGGGCGCTCCAGTCGCACCGCCCTACCCGGACGCTGCGGCCACACCACCCACCACCGGCCCGGACCGCCCGGCCACCTCATCCGGCCCCGCCCCGGACTCCCCCCGAGCGGGTGGATGCGGCCCTCGGCCGCATCCACCCGCCGTGCCCCCGTTCTCAGGTCAGGTCGCGCGCGACCTGCTCGTCGCCTTCTTCGGCGCTGTGGCGGCCGTCTGGTCGCTCCTCCGCCTCACCCGCGCCTGCGCAGAGCCGGCTGATCCGCCCGCCGAGCGCGGCCAGCTCGTCGAGCGAGCCGCCGGTGGCCAGATCACCACCGCCTCCCGAGCTCAGCACCAGCACGTGCGAGGAGGCAATCTCGCACTCGGGGTTGAGCTCGGCGTTCGCCTCGGCCGCAGTCATGAGCCAGATGTGCAGGTCGGTGACACGGTCTTCCCACTCCACGTGCCTCATCGGCCGCCCCGTCCCCCAGCCCGGTCCTGTCCCCCAGCGCGGTCGTGGCCCTGTTCGGGGCCGCCCGGGTGGGTGATCACCCTGGTCAGCGCCGCGGTCGCGGTGGTCGTGTCGATGAACCCGATCACGGTGTCGCCGTGCATACGGTTCTCCTTGTCGCGCAACGGTTCTCGCCGGTAGGGAGGGTGCGGTGGGCCGGGGGCGTCCCGGCCCACCGCACTCCCGGATCAGGCGGCCGACTCCGTGGCCAGGTCGGCTCCGCCGACCTCGCCCTCGTCCTCGTCGCCGTCCTCGTCGCCGTCCTCGTCGCCGTCCTCGTCGCTGTCCTGGGCGCCGGTGTCCGAGGTGTCGTCGTCGGGGCCGGCATCTGCCGGGTCCT
>NZ_BEGX01000121.1:58495-59465 GCF_002583555.1 Pseudonocardia sp. N23 | reverse complement strand
TAGTTCCTCGACGTGGGTCGGGGTGTAGCCCCAGTTCTTCAGCGCGCTCATGTACGCCGCTGCGCGGGTGTCGGGCCTGGCGTTGCCTTCTCGCCAGCTGTGGCGGTGCAGGCTGTCCTCCTCGGCGGCCAGCGCGACCGCGAGCATGACCTGGGTGGCCTTGCCGGCCTTCGCCCCGGCGAGCAGCCCGAGCAGCGGGTTGGGCTTGCCGGCGTGCCAGCGGTCGGGGACCTCGACCCCGAGCAGTGAGCAGGCGAGCTGGTTGCCGCCCTCGAACGCCTTGCGCAGCTCGTGCCCGCCGGAGGCCATCGCCTCGGCGACGAACAGGGCAGCGTTGTTCGGTGCGGACTTGCGCGCGAGCAGCGAGCGCAGGAACTCCCGCCGCACCACGACGGCGGCGTCCCATGCCTTGTTGCCCTCGATCACCCGCCGGCGCTCGACGCGGGCGGCGTCCTTCGCCGCGGCCACCTCCTCCTCCGTGGCCGCCACGGCCGCCGTGTCAGGGCTGGCGTGGCGTTCGTAGTACGGGGCGTGGCCGTGGGTGTCGGGGTCCAGGCAGTAGGCGATCGTCTCCACCGTCGGCGGCTCCGTGTTGCGCCAGGTCCGGCGGACCTCCATCACGACCGCGTGACCCGGGCAGTCCTGGTGGTCCTCGACGGTCAGCCGGGTGTAGAAGGGGTCCTCGACCCGCGGGCGCAGCTCGGTCAACGCCCGCGCGCCCGGGTACTGGCCTGCGTCCGCATCGCCAGTGGCCTGATCGCCGTCGGGGTCGGTCTGGAGCAGGGCGATGCCCTGCTCGCGGGCGTGGGCGTAGGCGTCGGAGAGCAGCCGGCGGTCCTCGCGGTCGTTGCGGGCGCGCTGCGCGGCGTGGGCGAACCGCTCTGGCTCGCGCGCCGCGCACACCGTGAGCGTCTTGACCGCTTCGATGCCCTCGGCGGTGCCGTCGTCGAACTCGGCGATCACCGCGGCC
>NZ_BEGX01000121.1:57403-58485 GCF_002583555.1 Pseudonocardia sp. N23 | reverse complement strand
CCAGGGTCAGCTCGTAGCGGGCCATCGCCTTGGCCGCGATCTCGCTGGCCGCGATCCGGGTGGTCTGGCGGATCCGCGCGGCCGGGGTCCGGGTCTGGCGGGCGATCTGCGCCGCGGTCAGGCCCAGCTCGAGCAGCTCCTGGTGGGCAGCGACCTCCTCACGGTCACCGATGCCGGCCCGGTGGTTGTTCTCCCCGAGCTGGTCGACGATCCGCGCGATCTGGCCCTGCCGGTCAGCCCCGTCCGGGTCGTCGTCGGCCTCGAGGAGGACCCGCACCCGCGCCAGGCCCGCCTTCACCGCGGCGAGAGTGCGGCGCTGGCCCTTGCGCACCACCAGCGCGCCGTCGTCGCGGCGGCGCACCGTGATCGGCTCACGGACCCCGCGCTCACCGATGTCAGCGACGAAATGCGCACTCAGCCTTACCTCGGTGCGGGTGTTGATCCCCACAACCAGCTCGGCCGGGTCCACCCACAGCAACGTCCCAAGCTCCTCGGCCCCGACGGCCGGGGTCCCGCCATCGGCGCAGGTCGCGGCGCCGTCGGGGTATGCGGGTTCGGTGCTGGCGGGTTCGGTGCTGGCGGGTTCGGTGCTGGTGGGTTCGGTTGTGCTCACGCGGACCTCCGAGGGAATCGCGAGTCGAGCCCACGACCCGGTGGTCGTGGGGGTGCGTCCCGGGGTGGGACGTCCTCGCCCACGGCGCCCCGTCGCCGCTGACCGGCGGGGGTTCGCGCTGGTCCGGCCGGTGTGGACCCGCCCTTTCGGCCTCGGGGCGTTTCCGGGCGGGGCAGGGTTCGAGTGCGGGGGCGGGTTCACCCGGGGCGGGACCAGCGGGGTTCATCGCCGGGCACGAGCGCGGGGACGCCAGGGTGCGAGTCCCACAACGCGGGCCGCCGCCCTCGCGGCCCGCGCTCCGAGACCACCACCGCGCCTCCCACCGGCACGCGCCGGCGGGAGGTCAGGGATCCGAGGTCTCAGCCGGGTTTGACAACGCGCCAAGCTGGTCGGCGACGCTGTCGGCGACCTTCGTCCACTCCGGGCCGGTGAGCTGCCCGCCGTGGGCCATCAGCCGGGCACCGAGCAT
>NZ_BEGX01000121.1:41690-57308 GCF_002583555.1 Pseudonocardia sp. N23 | reverse complement strand
GTGCTCGTAGCGCACGGTGTGGGTGGCGCCCCCACCGGTGAGCGGGGAGGGCACAGACACGCTCTTCGCGTTCGCGCGGACCACGACGTACCAGCCGCCCTCGTACCGGATCAGGTCCCCGCGGCTGATGTCGGCGCGGCTGTAGTTCGTGGCCTCACCCCCGGCGATCTGGGCGTCGCGGACCCGCTGCCAGTAGCTGAGCTGTTCGCGGGCGTTCTCGACGTATTCGGCGAGCTCACCCTCGCGCCGTACCCGGGCCTCGACGGGAATCGCGGTGTTGGCGGCCAGCGCGGCGACTTCGCGCTCGTAGCGCGCCAGCGCGGCGGTCAGGGCGCGGATCCGGTTGGCCACGGTGTGCGGGTTGTGCCGGTGGCGCATGTGCGCGGCCGCGGTCGCCGCCGCGGCCGCGGTGTGCCCGGCCTCCCGCTGGAGTGCCACCGCTCGTTCCATGTTCGCGTGCGCCCGCTCCCGACGGCGACGATCGGCGGCGTAGGAGTGGTGATCGGTCAGCAGCGGCTGACCCAGCGGGATGTGCTCGAGCACCCGGTTCGCGGCCTGCTCCCGGCCTGCCGCCTCGCCGGCGAGGCGGGTGGCGCGGGTGGTGAGCTGGTCCGCGCGGTGCTCGGCCCGCACAGCCCGCTCCCCCTCGGCCTCGGCCACCGGCCGTGGGGTGGTGTCGATGCGGACCTCGACGCCGAACCCGGCCGTGCGCAATGCCGCGACGGTGCGCTCGATCGCTGCGCGCTTCGCGGGGCGGTCCTGGCTGGCCTGCAACCTGAAGTCCCCGACCGAACGCCGGAACAACCACCCCAGCGACCGCAGCGTCGCGTACAGGTCATCCGAGCGCCGAGTGCCTTCGAGGCAGGTGCCCTCGGCGTAGGTGTGCTCGATTGTCAGCATCCGCGGCGTCGGCTCGGTCGGGGTCGGCTCGGTCGGGGTCGGCTCGGTCGGGGTCGGGACGTTCTGTGGTTGTGTCATCGCCGGTGGTCCTTCGTGAGTGCGGTGTCGTGAGTGCGGTGGGCGTGAAACCCGGCGGCCCCGCTGTGGGTGCGGGGCCGCCGGGCAGAACAGAGCGGGTCAGGGCAGGTCAGCGGGTGATGGCGTACGTGGCGGCGAGGCTCATCGCCCGCAGGCCCTGGCGTTCCATCTCGTAGGCGGCGTCGGCGTCGGGCAGGCGCTGCGCGGCGGAGGTGACCGCGTGCAGGACTCCGCCGGAGGTGCAGGCACCGCCGGAGATGAAGTCGGCCAAGATGGCGTCCTGCTGCTCGCTGGTGAAGTTGAGCTTCTTGGCGACGTGCTCGATGGTCTCGGCGGGTGCGCTGATCGCGATGCCGGCCGACGCGGTGATCTCGTGGAGCTGGGCGCGGACGAAGTCGCGGTCGAGGAAGGTCGCGACCGCGTCGCGGGCCTTCTTCCCGACCAGATCCAGCGCGGCGGCGTGGGTGTCGGTGCTCCACCGGATGCGGCCCTCGTCGAGCTTGCCGCCCAGGTGGACCTCGGACAGGGCGTGGTGGTTGATCGTCATGCCGTTGTTGCAGACCTGCACCACCAGCTGCGGGGTGATCGTGAACCTGCCGCGCCCGGTCTCGGAGTTCGACACCACGAACCCGGCGAAGACCAGCGGGTTCTCCGCACCGCAGGCCCCGGTGAACGGGCTGCGGTATCCGGCCAGCAGCTCCGGGGCCATCTCGGCGACCTGCCGGCTCGCGACCTTGACATACATGCGGGACTCGGTCAGATCGGCCTGGGTGACCTCGGCCTGGACGTCGGTGCGGCGGATACCGTCGAGGACCGCCATCAAGATGTCGAGGTTGTCGACGATGCGGTAGGAGTCCGACAGCAGCGCCCGCAGCACCCCCGGTGTCGCGGACGCGGTGTCACGCAGACCCCGCACCAGGAACCGGCGCTCGGGCCGGTCGGCCAGCCACGCGTTGACGTTGGCGTCGTAGAGATCGGTCTTGGCCTGGCGCATCCGCCGCAGGTAGGGCAGCGGGATGTCCAGCTTTGTGGCCAGGTCCGCGTCCGCTGATGCGGTCGGGTTCAGCACCGCGTCACAGGTGGCGACCCCGTCCATGCTCAGCTCGTGATCGGCTCCAGCGACGCGCAGGGCCCCGTCGGCCACCCGCAGGTTGCTCGCGGGGGTGACGACGTCGAGCTTCGCGGACTGCTGGGCGCGCAGGACCTCGACGATCTCGCCCAGATCGGCGTTACGGCGGGTCAGCAGCTCGGTGGCGGTCATGGCAACTCCCGGTGGAGTCGAAGAACACCCCGGGACTCCGGCGAGGGGGACGCCGGGTCCGGGGCGGCCTCACCGCGGTGGTGAGGCGTGACTCGCCCGCGCCCTGGGACGTGGCGCGGGCGGGGGCCCGCGTTCGCCCGACCGGTGTGAGATCACCACCCGGCCCGCGCCTGAGCGCCCCAACCGCCGCGGTGATCTCACCCGTGTCGGGCCGGGCAGGCGGGGCATCGGCCGGGAAGCCCGGCCCGGGGTGCAGAGTCATCACGCCCTCACCCACCGGCGAGGCCCGCACCGCGCCCGCCTCACCCTCCCCGTCAGGCCACTCGGCCATTCACCTGGCCATACAGCCCTGCAGGCGGGCCGAGGGCCCTCACCTCAGGTGGGCACGCGCCGGCGTGTGGCCGGGAAGAACACGCCTCTGGAGGGGCTCGGTGAAACCGAGCCCCTTCAGGGGTCTGGGAGATCAGCTGACAACGCGGATGTTGTGGACGATGTCGATCGGGGTCACCGCGGCGATCTGGTGCTCCTGCCCGCAGTCCGGGCAGGCGATCCACTCGCCCACGTCGTAACGACCGCGCCGCATGTCGGTGGTGAAACCCTGGTCGCAGACGTCGCCGACGTCGAGGATCGAGCCCGGGCTCAGGACGAGCGGGACACCCTCGAGGCTGGGGACGCCGGTCTGGTCGGCCATCGGATGCTCCTTCGCTGTGGAGTTGTGCTGGAACTGCGGCTCGTCCCAGCACGGGCCGCTCGGGGTCCCGCAGGGACCGGCGGGGGTTCCGGCTCGCCGGACCGGGTGGGATCGCGCCAGCGACCCCGCAGGGGCTCGTCTCACCCGTGTCGGTGCGCGCGCGGGTTCATCGCCGGCTCGCCCCGGGCGGGGTGTGCTGCCTTCGGGCGGTTCCGGTGCAGCTCACCCCGAACGTCTCCCGGGCGACCCTGCGCGTCGCCACCCCGTGATCCCCGCACCTCCGGCCGGCACGTCAAACCAAGTGGCGCGACGACCTGCCCCACAGTGATCATGCCCGGCATGAGGCGTCCGGAGTGGCTCCCGAACGTCGACGCCGGGAACTGGATCGCCGCGCACCTGGACCGGCTCGACGGCACAGTGGGTCAGCACGTACCAGCGGTGTTCGATGCCTACGCCCGTGTGCTGCACCCGCCGCACACCATGACCGGCGAGCCGGGCACCTGGGCCCACGTCTGCGCGAGCACCGGCACAATCGCCCACCCGCTGATGCAGTGGCTGACGATCTCGCGCACCCCCGATGTCCCCGCCACCGGCGGGTGGGCCACCCGGCACTCGGCCTGGTCCGGCTCCCCGCCAGAGCCGGGGAACCTCCCGGCCCGGGCCTTGGCCGCGCTGCTCGACGTCCTCGCTGAGCCGACCGGTGACCAGCGGTGCGTTTTCGCGCTCTGGGAGGGCCTGGGCTGGGTCGACGGCCGCGGCGCCTGGTATCAGCGCATCGCGGCCGACGGCACCGTGATCGAGGAGGGAGAGCCCCCGTCGGCGTTCCCGCTCGAGATCCTCGACGGGCCTCGCCTGGCGTTGCCTGGACGGAACTACCTGCTGTTCACCGGCCCTCTGGCCGCCGCGGCGGGCCTCGGTGACCCGCGGGGAAGGTGGCCGCAATCGCCGAACCTGTTCTGGCCGCAGGACCATTCCTGGTGTGTGGCCACCGAGATCGACTTCGACTCGACCCTGATCGGTGGCTCGGGCAGCCTGATCGATGCGGTCCTGGCCTGCACCGGCCTCGAGGCGTGGCCGGTCTCTGCGGGCGACTCGCTGGCCTGCGACGCCGACGTCCTCAACCGCTGACGCCCGTCGCCGCACCCAGCCGACCCCCTGCGCGCCCCTGACCGGCCTCCCTGAACCGATCTTGACGGTTACGCGGCGCCGAAGGCCCTCCGAGCTGCCCAACGCTCGGTCCGCGTCGCCTCCCGCTCACCGCCCGAACGGTCGAGGCATCCTGGTGTGATGACCGAACAGCCGATCCGCACCGTCGGTGAGTTCGCCCGCGCGGCTGGTCTGTCCGAGGACAGGATCGAACGCCACCGCGCAGCTGGAGCGCTCATGCTCGACGGCGAAACGGTGACCGACCTCGACACACCCGTGCCCGACGGCGGCAAGGTCCACGTCGCTGGATCGTGAGCGTGGGGCGTCAGCCTCGTCTCAAACACACCGTTCTCGCCGACCACCAGATGGCCCCATAATCGAACACATGTTCGACATTGGGAAAGCGGTGCCTGACGTCCTGGACAGCACGGACCCGGCCGTTCGCCGCTGTGACCCACCGGTGCCGGTGTGGGTGGACCTCGCCGCCCTCACCCAGCAACAGCGATACGGGCGTGGGCACCGCTCCGGCGGGGTGTTCATCGGCGGCACCGCCCGGGCGATCATGTGGGCTCAGATCATGACCGAGCGGGGGTTCTGGCTCGCAGTCCTCACCTGCGAACTGGAACGCGGAGGCCGGCCGATCCTCACCGCCCCGGCTGTCGTCCCCGAGTGGGCCGTCACACGGCGCCGCCCGGGCTCCGAGCGTCGCCTCCTCGGCAAGGCCAGCAACCGGCCGACGCTCGCCCAGACGCACGCGCAGCGCCGCCCGGGCGGCGCTGCGCGCCCCTGAACAGCACCTGCCTGACCACCGAGCTGGTCGTCGGGGGCGTCATCCGGGTTCGACGCGACCTCGCCGCCGAGGACCTCACGTAGCGCGGCGAGGTCGCTGCTCCCACTGCTCGTCGCGGCACTCGCTGAGGGTTGACCGCGGCCCGCCGCCGCCGTGCAGCTGGGCGTCGTGCCTGTAGTCCTGCCCCGCACCGACGCCCAGTTCCTCGCCCGGATCGAGGCTGACGCGCGAGCGTACGGGGGCGAGGCGTGGCTCGCCGACGTGCGCGATGAGGCGCATGCGTGGGCGCTCGAGCATGAGGAGCCGACCCGGCGTTCGGCGTACCTAAGTCTGATGTGGCAGCTCGTCGACGCCCGACGGGCCGAGCTCGTCGGGCAGGTCGTCCCGACCCCGGACGGGCGGTTCCGGACTGTGACACCGGCCCGGTGCTCGGCTGAGCATTCGTGGGACGTGCCCGGCGCGTGGGTCGCATCGTGGATGGGCTGTCGCGGCCGCGGTCCCAACGGTCAGCGCGATCACCGGGGGCATCACCGCTGGCTGTGCCTGGTCCCGAATACAGACGGGTCAGAGTGCCGGCGCGAGGTGATCTACCCCGAGCCGACCGAGGACTGCTCGTTCGTCGGGATCGGCTAGATCGGGGCAGCGAGCGCCACCCCGCCGCCGGCGTCTCACGGCAGCTCGTCGCCGAGGATCGCCTGCAGCGCGCGGACGACGTCGGCATGCAGCCGTAGCGGGTTGGCGCGCTACCTGACCCGGGCATTCCGACGCGCACCGGTGGCTCGGAGCCTGGCGGGTCAGTTCCTGGCGGTGTCGGTCATGCGAAGCGGCAGTTGAGCACAGATCTCATAAGATTTCCTACGATCAGCGTGGTCATAGATCGGTGTCGTGATCATCAGCTCATCGATGCCGGTTGCGTCGATCAGCCGCTGCATCTCTCCGGCCACCCTCGCTGACGAACCTATGACGTAACCGGAGAACTTCTCGTTGAGCACAACTTCGTCCGCTTCCGAGAAACCCCGCATACTTACGTCCTCTGGGGCGGGTAGCAGGATGGGGCCCCGTCTGTGCCGCGCCAGGACCTTTGCCTTGATTGAGGAGGCGAGCCAATCGGCTCGATCGTCTGACTCCGCGGCGATCACCGGAATGCTCACTATTGCCCGCGGCAGACTGTCATGAGCGGACTCTTTGAATACTTGACGGTAGGTTCGGATGGCACCCTCCACACCCGTCGGGTTGAGGTGACCGGCGAATGCATACGCGAGACCCATCGCACCGGCCAGCTTCGCACTGTATTCGGTGCTGCCGAGCATCCAGATGGACGGCTGATTCCCTGCCGCCGGCACCGCATGGGCAGCGTCGCCCAGCCGGAAGTACGACAAGAGCTCATCGAGCTGCTCCTCGAACGACCTTCTAGTTCTTTCCGATTTGCTCCGCACTAGCTCAGCGACTTCCTGTTTTCCGCCGAGCGCACGGCCGACCCCTAGGTCGATTCGGCCAGGATGGAAGATCTCTAGCGTGCCGAACTGCTCAGCCAGCACAATCGGCGAATGATTGGGAAGCAGAACACCACCCGAACCGACCCGGATGCGAGCCGTGACTGACGCAATTCGATCGATCACAACCGACGTCGCGGAACACGCGACTCCCCGCATCCCGTGGTGTTCGGGAACCCAGTACCGAGCGAAGCCAAGGCTCTCGGCGAGGCCGGCCAGATCGAGCGTGTTCAGCAGCGCTGTTCTCGCGTTGGCTCCGGCCACTATCGGCGATGTGTCGAGGACTGACAGGGCGATCTCAGATTGCGGAGAGCTCATCGCCTGGGCCCTTCTCCCGGACGTCGGGCGATGGCGGGAGACTCTGACCAACCCGAATCATCCACTGAGCCTGTGCCCGCCATCGGCTACCGAAGTCGGGCTCGAGCATCGGGTAGGGAGGCATTCGCGGTTCGTAACCTGCGCCGGCCCAGCGCGCGGCCCGGTCCTCCGCGACCCGCGTAAGCGCGGCATCGATCGCTGCTGCAGCTTCCTGGGGGTCCGCCAGTCCGGATGGTGATTCGTGCGAGCAATAGGGCGCGAGCTCGGCGAGCGCGTCGGTGATCTCGGCAGTCATGCGCTCGAAGCGCACTGTGGCCCGCCTGCTCGCGGTTTCACCAGCGAACTCGGGCAGCACAACGTAGGAGAAATCGCTCGTCAGCCGCTCCCACAACGGAGTCATCTGTCGCACGTAGCGACGCTTCGCCATCTCGTCGATGCGGTCCCAGAGACGAGGAAGAAGAGCCGCGAGGGGAACCGCTGCGAGACCAGCTGCCAGGAGGACCTGTCCCCCCAGGCGACCAATGTTGTAGTAGGTACGCAAGGCAGGCCAGGTCGAACCTGGGAACGCAATATATAGTCCCTGCCGCAGCAGCGAGATTCCGTTGACGGCCAGCACCATTCCAGTGGCGCCGGCGATGACGGCGGCGACAGCGATGCGGGCCCAGCGGTGTTTGAGCTGGCGCAGATACGCAAGCGCCCGCCATGTCCCGAGCACCCAGATCACCATGCAGTATCCGTCGACGCTGAGGTAGAACACGATGTTGCGCCACGTCCGGTAATCCTCAGGAATCCGGGGAGTGTGCCAAGTCCCAGGCGGTGCAGTCTTGGTCACGAGAAACATCACGGCAATGGAGCAGAGAAGCCACAGGAACTCGACTTCCACCTTTCTGCGCCCTGCCCCGAGGGCGGCTCCTCCCAGTCGGGCGAGCAGAAAGAACACCGAGTAGCAGTAGATGATCGCGGACCACGCGATGTTGCTGAAGAAGATGACGTCAAGAGCGGCGTGGAGTGGCTCGAAAACGGCGATCGGGGTGCTCAGCGTGACAACCAGGGCAATCACAGTCAGCCCCGCGGTCAACACGCGCAGTGCGATGTCCTGCGGATGGCGCAGCAGCTGACGCCATTCCCACGCGGCTATCGCGAGCAGCACCACCGCGGTGATCGCCTCGACGATGTCGAATGCAGTCATGCCCAGTCCGTGGTCCTGAGGCCGAACGCCGCGGCGATGCCGTGCTCCGCAGGATGAGCTATGTGCGTGAGGCTGTCCGGGCGCGGCCGGCGGCGCGACATCTGAACGAGGATGGTCGAGCCAACTTCGGCTTCCCATTCCTGCCAGGTCGAGTAGAGGCTTCGCCTCGCTGCCGTGACCATGGCTCCGTCGCCGTCTTCGCCGTCATCGAACGAATCCCCACAGGTGAGCGTGGTCTGTCCGTCGAGGTGGCCGCGAATCAGGTGGATGACCTCGTGGTAGATGACCGTCGCCTGCTGCAGGCCGGGCGCGGCCCGCTCGTAGAGAATGCGATCTCGTTCTCCCTCGGCCACAAGGTGACCGACGGAGGAGGTGGCCCCGAGACCAGCCGCCTGGAGCTTGATGGGCCGGCCCCGATAGCGCCCCAGCTCTTCCACGAGCACCCGTGGAGCGAACGGCGGTCGGAGAGAGAGGGCGGTGACCAAATCCCGGCAGAGGTCCCGTAGCTGCTGACCGGTCATGCGTTCTTCCATCAGCAAGCCCTCACAGCTCTCGTCGACGCCGGACTGCGACAGACGGACGCTATCGATCCCCCATCTGCACGTTATGATCATGACAGGGAAGCAGGCTGGTCAGTGGTGGGACTCGGAGGAGTCTTCGTTCTCGTCCTCGATCAGGGCGCGTGCGAGCGCTCGCATCATTGAGGCCCGTTGACGCCGATTGCGGCCGTCGCCGGCACGGTGAGCGGCTTTCGTGACACCAGACTCGCGGATCGCCTTTTGGAGAGCGAGGGCTGCGTCTCGCTCCTCCTCCTGCGCTCGACGCTCTTCCTCGACCTTGGAGGCCAAGCGCGCCGCTCGTTCATCGAGTTCCCGCTCGACCTCCCGGGCGACGTCTGGGTCGACGAAGTAGCCGACGCGGACATCGAAGAACCAGGCCAGTGCGTCCAGTGTCCGCATGGTCGGGTTCCGTTTGATGCCGCGGCGAAGCTCGCTCAGGTGTGACTCCGACAGCTCGCGACCGTCCGCCTTGCATGCCGCAACGACCTCGTTGTTCCGCCAGCAGCGTTCCGGGGCATGCGGAGGTCTGCTGACCTCGAACAGCCGATCGAGCCGCTCGGCGAGAGTTGGCTGCGCCTGCCCTGCCGGGTTCAGGCTTGTCAACCGGAACCTCCTCGGGATCTAGTCCATGATGGCCGTCCTTCAGCGTAGTGCCAGAGTTGGCATTGAGCACAATCCTTCGCTGTGGCGAACCACCTGCAAGTGCAAGTGAGGGCCGGGGGCATGAACCTCCACGCTCGACCAGCATCGCGCGAGCTCGCTACCGGGTCCGCCACCCCTAGCGATGATGCGCGACTCAGCCGATCGGACACGATTTGTCTGCACAGTAACCACACGTCATGGACTTCGACGACTTTGCACCGTCGCCCGAGGTGCAGATCAGGGGATCGCTCCCGAAGGGAGCAGCGCGTCGTGACCAGACGTGACTGTCGGGGGTCGGCCGCACACGGCAGGCGCAAGATGCAACACGCCTACGACCTGGACAGTCATACGCATTTCAGCGTAGAAATTCTCAACGCTGGCTGGTCCATCACTACGCTTAGACAGAGGACTTCATGAAGTCGGAACGCTCGCGATGCGCGCTGTCCGGATGCGACACCCCTGTCCCGACAGCTCAGGAGGGCCGCCCGCCGCGGCGGTACTGCTCCCCGGAACACCATGCCGAAGCTCGTGGCCGAGGTCGTGAGGCGTTAGCGGCTACGGACGACGCCTTTCACGGTCTCGGCGATCCGACGTCAGCAGCGCGGGTTCGACTGAACGTGGACGGGCTGGCTGGGTTGCCCTCGACCCGCGAGCGTCGCCGACAACGTCGTGTCACGGTGCCCGCAGCTGAGCACGAGGAGTTCACGCAGTGGAAGAAGGCGCGCGCAACGCGGGCGCGGCGGACTCGACAGCTGGTGGGCGCGGTCGGGGTTGCCGGGATGCTGGCAGCCGGCGGAACGTTCATCGGCAGTGGCCCGGCTGCCTGGCTTGACTCTGATCACCTCCCGCGAACGGTCGCCGCGGCGGACTGGGAGTCGCAGGCGCGGGTGGCCCTGAGCTCGATCGACCGGCAGATCAACGCAATATCGGCGACGCAGGCGGTGTGGGACAGCCAGATCGCTCCGCTCTATGCGGGAACCACTCCGGCCGCGGTGCAGGCGATGCTGGAGCGCAAGACCTTGCTCGAGCAACAGCGCGCCGCGCTGCAGGGTCAGCTCGCCACCGCTGATCAGCTCGCCCAGGCCCGGGCCCAGCTGGCGGACCTGGACCGGCAGCTCGCCCAGATCACTGCAATGCTCGACGGTCTGCCCCACGGCAAGCTGAGCCCGGATCAGCAGTTCGTCCGCGACTCCCTGAACGCGCGGCGTGACCTGCTCGAACAGGAGCGCTCTGCCCGCCAGGCCGACCTTGCGCGGCTGCAGCAAAGTGTGTCGATCGTGCAGACCAGCCCGGTTCCCGACCCGGCGGACCAGACCACCCCGTTGACCAGCCAGGTGCTGGACCTGCGCAATCACCGACCTGCCCCGCCGCCACCGCCGGTCAGCGAGTCGCACACACCGCCGGCCGCTGGCAACGGCGAGCGGCGTGACGCGGCGGTTCTGGCCGACGGTGCGCCATCGCAGGCCCGCAAGCCGGTCACACCACTCCGTCCCGTCAGCGACACCGTCAGCGCCGTCGGCTCCGCCACCCAGCCGGTGCGCGACGCCGTCGAGGGCTCCCCCACCCCCCGTGGCAGCTCTGACTCCTCGGGCACTGGCTCAGGCTCTCACTCGTCGGGTTCGGGCTCTTCGCGCTCCGGCTCATCCGGTTCGGAGCCGCGGCGCGCGGCTGCGGCCGAGCCCCGCTCGTCGGATTCCGGTTCGGATTCGGGCTCGGATTCGTCGGGCTCCGGCAGCAGCGGCAAGGGCTCGTCAGGCAAGGGCTCGTCGGGCGGGGATTCCTCGGGCGGGGACTCCTCCGGAGGGACCCGGGGCGGGATGACGGCGGCCGAGGCATACAACATCGCCATGAACTCCCCGAGTGGGCGGATGGCGCAGTTCATCGGCGGTGCGTCGGGAGCTCCGGCAGGCTGAGTCTCGGCATGGGTTGCGCCCGCACGAACCAGACCACCAGGACGGGCTCATAGCGCCGCTGCCGGGGCTGTTGGGAGCCGGCGCTGGCACGCGCGTAACGGCTCACGCCCAGCTGCGGCGCTCCCGTCGCCACCCGCGGCCACGCTAGCTGCGGCCCATGAGTACGCGCAGCAGTCCGCGGGGTCGTACCCGGTCAGGGTCGAGGATGTGCTGGGCGAGGATTCGACCGGTGAGCTCGGCTTCGCGTTCGCGCTGCCACTCCGTGGAGCCGGGTTCGTAGGGTTCGCCGCAGCGGCCGATCACCGCGCTGATCTGGGCGGGGTCGAGCGAGAGCCGGGGAGCAAGCTGGGCGACCGCCCACGGTTCGGCGACAGCCTCGCGGGTGGGCTGCGGGTCGTGGCCGCAGATCATGTGGCCGAACTCGTGGCAGGCGACCACGGTGCGGGCAAATGGGCTGGTGCGCCGGTCCACCCAGATCAGGTCACGGTCGGGCCGGTCGCGGGTGGCGCGCAGCTGGCACCACATCCCGGACGGGAGCTTCGGGGTGCCCGGGTCGGTCATCTGCAGGTCGATCTCGCGGCCCCGGATGGCCGCCATCCGCAAGCGGAGCTCCTCGAGGGTGTCGGGCAGGTCGGGCAGCAGAGCCCGCAGTCGCCGACGGCAGCGCGTCAGAGTGGCTTGATCGGTTGCCGTTAAATGCCGGCGGGCGTGATCGCTCGCGGCGTCGTCGGGTAGGGCGGCGTCGGGCAACTGCTCGGCGCGGCTCATCCAGTGCTCCTCGAAGTTCCTCGGACCCTGTGCGGCTCGGGCCACGTCCATGATCACACGGGGCCTGCCCGGAGGTCGGCGGATCCGTGGAGGATTTCCGCTGCCGCCGCAGCGGCGTAGTGCTCGGTGCGCGCGCGTTGAACCTGGGCGAGCCAGGCGACTTCCTGCGTTTCGAAGGCAGACCCGCCGAGGGCGCTGAGGTCCGCCCCTCGCTTTTCCTGCGGGTCGTCGGCTACGACGCCGGCAATGCCGATCTCCAGGCACACCGCGACGGCGAACGCGCGGGCGTCCGGGCCGGACAATCCACGGTGCCTGCCGATCGCGACAGCCTGGTTGACCTCGTCGGGGTGCACCCACCGTTGGACCGCCCAGATCCGGTCGCGGATCTCGACGACCGCGACGAACAGGTCCGCCACCGCGGCGGGGCCGGTGGTGGCGCGCCGGGTGCGGTCGGTAAGCCAGCGGTGCAGCTCCAGGACCTCGCCGCGCACAACGTCGGGGGCCACTCCGCGCCCCCGCAGCAGAGGACGGGCCCCGGCCGCGATACCCAGACCGACCAGGACAGCAAGGGCGGCTTCGAGCAGCTGGTAGGCGCCGGGCGAAAGAGCACCGCCGGCCAGTGCACGAACGGTGAGAACGGTGGCAATCAGAGCCCAGGCCAGGACCGCCCCGGCGAGAGCGGCGGCCGCGGTCAGGTCGCGGCGTAACGCGCCGGGGGCGAGGTCAAACAGCGCCCCCGCGGTGGTCTGCACGAATAGGGCCGCGGTGAACCCGAAGAACGCGTAGAACCCGAGCAGTGCAATCAACACGCCGGAACGCCCCAGCAGTGGGATCAGCCCGTCCGGGGCGACGCTGGCCGGGCCGGGAGCGATCCCCGCCGCCCATCCCGCGCACACGACCACACCGGCGAGCGTCGCCACGGCCAACAGCCTGGGCCGACAGCGGTGGCGCAGGTGGGTGCAGCTGAGCAGGGCGGCCCCGACGATCAGCAACAGGTCCGAAGCCAGGACGCTGAGGGCGAGCCGACCGGTGAGGATGTCGACGCTGACCCCGATTGGGCTGATCCGCAGCGTCACGGCCAGGGCCAGCGCCCCGATCCAGGCCAGAGTCCGCAGGCTGGTCAGGCGCACCGTTGCCACGATCAGGGCCGCCCAAAGCAGGATGGCGAGACCCCGGAACGCGACGTCAACGATCCCGCTCATGCCATCCCCCAGGACACGCTGGGGCTCATCTGCGGCGTCGCAGCATGCCGCGCCGGCTCTTCTCCTCCTGGCCGAGCTGTTCCACAAGAGCCTCGACGGCCTGCAGTGACTCCTCGTCCTCCAGGTCCCCCAATCGAGCCATGATCCCGACGACCTGCGGGCGGCTGTCGCGCACAGCAATCGCCTGCTCGAGCTGGGAGTGGATCCCGCGGATGGTGTCGAGGTCCTCTGCGCGGCCCTCAGCCGGGTCCAGGACGAGGTATGCCGCGAGCGCGGAGGCCCGGCCGGGCTCGGGCTCCGTCCGCGACAAGTACTCGAACGTGCGGGCCAGGCTGCTGGCGATCTCCACCGAGGGCTTGGTGCGGCTGCCGTTGCGCAGCGACCGCAAGTGTCCGACGGTGCAGATCGGCCGGCCGTGCAGGTGCTCCATGGCTCGCACGACCTGGGTGTTCGTCCACTCCACCCGCTCGCCGATCTCGTTGGGTGGCTGCAGGAACGCGGCGAACACCATATTCAACCGGTCCGCGAAGGTCAGCCCCACGCCCAGCTCCTCTCCGAGCACGTCACCTGAAGTCGGCGCCGCACTCACCCGTGTCCGGGGCGCGACCTCCGCATGGCATCGCGGTCCCTCAGCCCGCTGCTATCGAACCAGCAGAGGACTCTATGGCTGCACCGTACTCGTGTAGACGCTCCGGTAGCTAGATATGACACGTCTATTGCACGCTTGTAGCAAATCTGTAGAGTTGCCTCCGCCATCGGGGGATGGCGATGTGATGTCGTTGGAAGGGGGCTCTCGGTGGCACGGAGCCGGGGCAGCAGCGGGCGAGGCGGCGTCGCTCCGGGGTGGCAGATCGCCCCGGGCGTCAGCGCACCTCCTGTTGCGGCCCCGGCTCACCCTGGTCCGACGGCTTCCGCCGGTACCGTCCTGGGCACACCGGCCCCGCCACATCCGATGCCGGCGCCAGCGGTGCCGCTCAGTGCTGGGCCTGCCGAACCCGGGTCAAGGCGAGTGGGGCCACCGGCTGTGCCGGTACGGCCCGCCGGCTTCGCTCCCGTAGCGGCCCCGCAGCGCCCGTTGGCTCCTGCCCCGCCCTCCTCGATGCCACCCGCACCACCCGCGCCACCCGCGCCATCCGCGCCACCCGCCGTGCAGGCTCCGACGCCGTCGTCACCCGTGCCGCCTGAGCCAATCCGGTCCGGGCCTCCGGCCTCGTCATTGTCAGCAGCAGGGCCGGCGGTGTCGGCTCGGGCCGCCGTGGGGGCGGGGCCAGCACTGGGATCTGGGCCGGTCGGGGCACCGTCGCTGCAAAGTCTGTTTGCCGGGACGGCGGCCGGCGCCCCGATCGCACCGCTGCACGAGGGCGCCCGGTGTGTCGCCCCCGGCGGCGTCGAGCTGTGGATGCCCGGGGCGGTGGCCGCAGCCCTGATCCCGCGTCCTTCGCCGGACGCACCCGACCAGCCCGCCCGCGAACATCCCCGGCGCAGCGCGCGCCGCGGCCCGCGGCGCGCCGCGACCACCCTCCCGATCCCCGTCGTCGCGCCTACGGCTCCTGGTCCCGAGGCGGGCCCCCCGCATCCCGGCCCCGGCTCCGAGGTTCCGGCCCCTGTCGGTGAGCTCGAGGGCGCGGCGTTCGCTGGGCGGTTCGTCGCGGAGTTCCTGTCCTGGGACGAGGACAACCCGGCCCGACGTGCGCAGGCTCTTCGGATCCTGCTGCGAGACCCCAGGGGCGCCACCCTGGGGTGGTCGGGCGCGGGCAGGCAGCGTGTGGAAGTGGTCCTTCCGGGGCGGACCCTGCGCACCGACTGCGGTGGCCTGATCGTCGAGGTCACCGCTCGGGTGCTGCACTTCCAGCGCACCTACCCGCGCCCTGACACCGTCACGGCCCCCACCGATACCGACCCCGCGGCGATGTCGTGTTGCCCGCCACCGAGCGGGCCCGGCTGGGCACCCGGCGAGTCGTCCTGGACCCGGCTCGCGCCGCCCGTGGTCCGGCTGGCCACCGGAGAACTGAAGATCGACCTCGGGCTCCGCCCCTCGCAGCGCCCGGCACACCCACACCGAAGCAGAGGGATGCAGCGATGACCGATCCGTCCGCCTCGTGGATCGAGGATCCGTCTCTGATGCCGTGGCGGTTCAGCCTCGACGAGGACGCAGGCACGGTGACCGTCACCGCTCCGACCGCGCGCACCGCAGCACAGGCCGCGACACCTTCCGAGCCACCAGTTGCCCACCTCCCCCAACGGGCGGCCGAGCCCAGCGAACCTCCACCGGCCACGCAGTCGATCGCAGCCGGCTCGGACTCGTCGGCTCCCGGTCCAGTGCCTACGCCGCCGTCACCTGCGCCGGAAGCCTTTGAACCGGCACGGCCAGCGCCTCCGGGCGAAGTGGGCGCGGCTGCCTCCTCGGCAACGGTGCCACCGTGGCGACGTCAGACCACCACCGCGATGACGTCGTCGAGCTCGACCGCCGCGGCGCTGTCGCCCGAACCGGCCCGGTGGGAGGTCCACGCCGCGATCGTGCCGCTGCGTCCGGTCCTCGTTCCGGCCCCTGGTCCGAGCGCTGACCCCGCCGCCGACGCAGTCCTCGCCGACGGGGCCGATGCCGGCAGGTCGACACCGGCCGCACCGCAGCCGCCGGTCCTGCCCGCATCTGTACCTGTCGCACCA
>NZ_BEGX01000121.1:40158-41605 GCF_002583555.1 Pseudonocardia sp. N23 | reverse complement strand
CTCCCCCACCACCCGCTCCCACATCGCCTCCGCCCGCCCCTGTCGGGCCTGCCCCGGCCGCTGCGCAGCCCGATCCTGGCCCGGCTGGCAATGCGCAGGCGCCGCTGCCGGTCGAGTTCGACACCTACCTGCGCGCGGAGCTCGTCGCGTCGCCGCCGCCTCGACGTGGGGTGCGTGGGCTGCTGTATTCGCTGTCCGGGGGGCGGGTCAACCCCGGGGCTTCCCCGCGTGAGCTGGCCGAACGCGACTACCTCGACCGGATCCGCACCCCGCTGTCGGGCTGGCACACCGTCACCGTGGCCAGCACCAAGGGAGGGGTCGGGAAGACCACCACCTCGGCGTTGCTCGGGCTCACCCTCGCCGAGCACCGCGCCGACCGGGTCATCGCAATGGACGCCAACCCCGACGCCGGGAATCTCGCCGACCGCCTGCTCGGCCACCCGGCCACCGCCACCGTCCGCCAGCTGCTCGACCGCCCCGACCTCGACCAGCTCGTCTCGTTCCCCGACGTCGCGCGGTTCGTCAACAACGCCGGCCGGCTGCAGCTGCTGGCCTCTGATCAGGACGCGGCGAAATCCGAGGCGTTCAACCGCGACGAGTACCGCCGGGTCCTGGCGCTGCTGGTGCGGTTCTTCAACATCGTCATCACCGACTCCGGCACCGGGCTCATCCACTCGGCGATGACCGGCGCGCTGGAGAGCACGCGCAGCCTCATCGTCACCGGCGCCCCGACCATCGACGCCGCCGGGCACATCGACAAGACCCTCGATTCGCTGGTCGCGCACGGGTTCGACGAGCTGGTCGCCGACGCGGTCATCGTGTTGAGCTGTGACCGTCGCGCCCGCCGCGTCGACCCGGCCGCGTTGCGTTCCCACTTCGAGAACCGGTGCCGGGCCGTCGTGGAAATCCCCCGTGACCCGCATCTGACCGAGGGCGGCCAGATCGACCTCGACGCGCTACGTCCCCGCACCCGCGCCGCGGCCCGCGAGCTCGCCGCGCTCGTGGCCGACGCGTTCTGCTGGGACTTCCCCACCCCTCGGGGATTCACCACCGGGCCGGGGCGGTAGCGGTGGGCGTGTCCGCGCTGGCCGCGGCCGCGGTGATCGCCGCCTCGACCCTCACCGGCCCCCTGCTCCCCGCCCCGCCGGTCCTGCTCGCCACCCCGACCGCCACCGTCTCGACCGACACCGCCCCGACCGCCACCACCATCACCACGGCGGCCGGGTGCGGGTGGCGCCAGACCGCCTCCGACCTCTACGCCGCGCTCGCGCACGCCGGTGACGCTGCGGCGGCGCGGCTGCGCGACAGCCTCGCCGCCGCCGGGGTCGGCACACCTGCGTTCACCACCAACTGCGGCACCGGCAACGGCAGTACTACCGGTGGTGGCGATACTGCTGGTGGGCGCAGTGGTGTCGGGGCCGGGAGCTCGTGCCCGGTCGGGGACCGT
>NZ_BEGX01000121.1:39086-40148 GCF_002583555.1 Pseudonocardia sp. N23 | reverse complement strand
GGAACCCGATCCCCACCGGTGCCCGGCTGGATCCGCAGTCCGCCGCGATGGCCGGCGGGCTGGCCTCGGGCGATCACATCCTCAACACCGGTGAGTTCGGTGTCGCGCTGGTCAACCCCGACCAGATCAGCGCCTCCACCCCGCGCTCGACGGTGCCGCTGTCGGAGAACTGGGGCGGCAACCCACTGGCCGGGCTGAAGGTGCCGGTCCCGGCCAACCTGAAGATCCCGCCCGGCTCCGACGGTCACGTCGCGATCGCCGACCCGACCACCGACACCGTCGTCAACCTGTGGGTGACGAAGAAGGCCGGGACGGGGCTGGCCGCGAACTGGGGAGCGGCGACCGCACTCGACGGTGACGGTCGCGAACACAACGGCTCCTCCACCGGGGCGGGCATCGCCCGCTACGCCGCTGTCGTGCGCGCCTCGGAGATCGCCGCAGGCACGATCCCGCACGCGCTGTTCTTCTCCACCAACATGGTCAAACCCGGCGAGGTCCGCTACCCGGCCACCAAGACCGACGGCTCGAACATGGACGGCGTCGGCTCGCCGATCCCCGAGGGCGCCCGGGTGCAGCTCGACCCGAGCATCGACGTCGACACCATCCCCGGGATCAGCAGCGGCGAGAAAGCGATCGCGAAGGCCCTGCAGACCTACGGCGCCTACGTCGGGGACAACGGCGGCGCCCGCATGGCGTTCATCGCCGAGTACGCCCCCGACTCGAACGCCTACTCCCAGGCCGGGCTCTCCGGCGACTTCGTCGCCCTCGACCACATCCCCTGGGCCAAGCTCCGCGTCCTCGCCGACTGGAGCGGCGGCACCCAGACCACCCCCGCCGACACCGACACCGCCGGCGCCGACACGGGGATCACTGACACCGGCGCCGCCGACACGACCCCCTCGGACTCCGCCTCCGGCTCGGGCTCCGGGTCCGGCTCCGGCTCCGGCTCGGGGGAGGTCGAGCCGACCGCGGCGACCTGTGGAAACGGGCCGCGATGAGCTGCCTCTGCCGCCGCCGTGAGCCGACCCACGCCCTCCGTGCCTCGTCTTCGGCAACCGGCCC
>NZ_BEGX01000121.1:38125-38976 GCF_002583555.1 Pseudonocardia sp. N23 | reverse complement strand
ACCGGCCCTGACCACCACCCCCGCGCTCGTCGCCGACCAGACCGACACCAGGACCTGCACCGTCCACACCACCACCAACACCACCACCGCCAAGGACTCCGGCACGACCGGTGGTCCGGGCGGCGGCGCCGGGCAGCTCACGCCCGAGCAGGCAGAGAAGCTCCTCGGGCAGGTCCGAGAGCTGGTGACCTCACTGACTCTCGCCGGCTCGGACGCCCGCGCCGCGGCGCTGAGCTCAGGCATCCGCGCGTTGGGGATCACGCCCTCGGTCGCGTCTGGCTGGCGCCAGCGCGTACACGACCTCGCCGATTCGACGCTGGCCGCCATGAGCAGTGACCCAGCCGCCGGGACGCTCGCGGTCGCGCTGGTCAAGGCCGGCTACTCCCCCACCCCCGCCGACCTCCGGACCAGCATCGAGAAAGCCGCCGACACCAGCACGGCCACAGGTGCAGGCACGGGCGGGGGGCCCGGGCCGGTGATCGTGCCCAGCGCCGCGGCCGGGTCCGTGCTGCTCGCCGGTGGCGCTCTCGCCGCCGCGGTCCGCGCACTGCCCGCCGACGGCCTCCAGGTCTGCGGACTCGACTCCAACCCCGGCGACAGCGCCGCAGGCGTCGCCGACCCGGGCAACGACGCTGGAGCAGGCACCGACGCTGGTCCGGGCACCGGTGCCGGTGCGGGCGGGTGGTCGGCCGAGGCGGACGCCCTCCTCGCTGAGCTGACCGGCAACTCCGATCCCGCAGCGCGCCAGCTCGCCCAGATCATCGTGCAGGCCCGCGACAAGAGGACAGGGACCGGCAGCACCGTCAACGACCAGGTCACCGAACGCGGCAACAACACCTCCACCACAGGGG
>NZ_BEGX01000121.1:34327-38115 GCF_002583555.1 Pseudonocardia sp. N23 | reverse complement strand
CCGGCCGGGGAGGCAGCGACACCACCACCGGTGGCGACACCACGGCCCAAGACAACAGCCACGCGGGCGACGGCTCCTCCGGCTCGGGGGCCGCGACCGACACGACGTCCACCGGCGGCCGCGGCGACGGCGCGCAGGCGTGGGAGGCGAAGGCCCAGACGTTGGCCGACGAGTTGTCCGCCGCAGGAGACGACCCGGTCGCGCGCAACCTCTCCGAGCAGCTCGCTGCCCAGGGCATCACGGGCCGCGGCCAGCCGTCCGACACCACGAACAGCACGAACACGAACACCACCGGCACCAACACCACCGGCACGACCGCGGGGGCGGACACCTCATCGAGCGCTGGCGGCGCGGACGCCGACCGTGACCAGGACAGCGACCGGGACGACAGCGACCAGGACAGTGCTCAGGAAAGTGCTCAGGACGCGGGCAGCGGTCAGCAGGGCGCGGACGACGAGCAGAGCTCCGACGACCAGGACCAGGACGCGCAGGACGACGGGAAGTCGAAGGACCAGCAGGGACCGCAGGACCAGGGAACCTCGGATGACGCGGCGACTGCCGGTGCCCAGGGCGGCGACACGCAGTCCGGCTCGGATGCCACGACCAGCACGAACACCACGTGGGACCAGCTCGCGAAGTGTGAGAGCGGCGGCGACTGGACGATCAACACTGGCAACGGCTACGAAGGCGGCCTCCAGTTCGACACCTCCACGTGGCGGGCTTACGGCGGCGACCAGTACGCGCCGAGCGCGGACCAGGCCAGCCGTGAGCAGCAGATCGCGGTAGCGGAGAAGGTCAAGGCAGACCGTGGCGGCTATTCGGCCTGGCCCGCCTGTTCTCGCAAGCTCGGTCTGTCGTGACAGTCACCGGACACCACCCCGGTCAGGCAGCCGCGGGGCCGGGCCCGCAGCGGCCGGGGACGGTGGCGGAGTTCGTCGCCGACCTCGAGCGCGCGGCCCGAGCTGGAGCGGGGCAGACCCGGATCGACCAGGTCGATCTCGCTGAAGCCGCGGCCGCCGCGGCCCGCTGCGCGGCCACGGGCCAGGGCGGTGACGTGGGGGCGGTCGCGGCGCGAATGGGGGGCGCCGCGGCCGCCATGACCGCGCTGGACCTGCCACCCGGGGCGGTCGAGCCGGTGAGCTGGGCCGGGTTCGGCGCACTGATCCCGGTCGTGGCCGGCTCCCCGGGCGCCGGGGCATCCGTGGTCGCCGCAGCGATCGCCGACCTCCTGCAGCTGGCAGGCAAGTGCGTGCTGCTCATCGACGCCGCGGACCCGGCCCGCTCCGGGCTCGCCGCGGCCGCCGAGGCCGAGGGCCCGTGGACCTCGACGCTCACCCCGGATCTGTCGCTGCGCTACTCCTGGCGCGGCCAAGCCCTGCTCGCCCGGCTGGAGTCAACCCTGCCGGTGATCACCCCGGGGATGGTCCCGCCGCCGCCGCAGTGGCTGCCCGAGGTCGACCCCCTGCACGTCACCGTGGTCGATGTCGGCCACGACGGCTGGCGCGCCGCGGCCAGCCCGCTGGCCGGTGCCGGCGGCTGGTTACGGCTCGGCACCCCGGCGCAGCGCCCGCTGCTGGTGGTCCGCCCGACCCGCCCCTCGCTGCGCCACGCCGAACAGGTCCTCGCCCGCCTCGAGCCCTGGGTCAACGTCGGCGCCGCGACCTACCCGTACCAGCTGGTCGTGGTCGGCGCGAAACGCTGGCCCGCCGGGGTCGTGGGCGCGGCCGGGCGCCGGCTGGAGCCGATGACCGAGACCGCGGTCTTCCTGCCCCACGACGACGACGTGCTCGTCGCCGGGGTGACCCCCGAGCTGCTGCCCGACCGGCTCCTCGACGCGCTCGCACCCCTGCTGACCCGCTGGAACCTGCTCCCCCCGCCTGCCTCCCGTTCCCGAAAGGCACCCCGATGACCCTCACGTTGGCCCTGGCCGACCACACCCTGCGCTGGATGAGCACGCTGCCGGCCCAAATCCCGCTGCCGGCCCAGATCCCCAATCCCGGGGCGACGGCCCCGCCGGGCGCGGACAAGATCACCCAGGTCATCGGGTACGTGAAGTGGGGGGCCGGGGCGGCCATCGTGCTCGGCTTCTTCGCCGGGGTGGCGATGTTCGCCGGCGGCCGGATCGCTGATCACCACCGCTTCGGGCGGATGGGCGCGATCACCATCTTCGCCTCGGTCGGGTCGGCGTTCCTCTACGCCATCGGCTACGTGCTGCTGTCCACCATCGCCGGCAACGCCTGACCCGCGGCGACGACGATGAACCCCAACGGGGCCCCGTTCTCCCCCGACGAGCCGACCCGCCCCACTCCCAGCTCACCGTTCCCGACGCCGCCCGGCCCCGGGTCCCCGGTCACCGCCCCCGACTCACAGCCGCGGCAGCGGGGCCGGGGTGGGCTGTTGCTGGCGAGCCTGGGGGCGCTGGCGATGCTGCTGCTCATCGGGCTCGTCGCGGTGATCCTCGGGCTGGGCAAAGACCCCGACCCGGGCCTGCCCGGCGCTCCGGCATCGGTCGAGCCGGGCTGGGACCTGGCCGCGGAGACCGCCCTGGCCACCCGCCCGATGCCACTGCTGCCCGAGGAAGCCGCGCAGCCGCATGCCCTGAGCACCCGGGAACCCGATGCGCTGATCACCCTGCCGCCTGCGGGTGGACGCAATGACGTACTCGCTGACGAGTTCCCGCCGACCCCGGAGGGGGCGCTGGCCCAGCTCGCGGAGCTGACCCGCGTCGGGCTGCAAGGAGCAGACCCGCAGGCCTACGAACTGGCCTACAACTCGATCGCCGCGCCGGGCGCACCGCAGGTCGATTCCAGCGTCATGCACCGGACTCTGATGGCCTTCCGACAAGCTGGGCGTCTGCCCAAACAGGGCGTCGTCTCCAGCCTGTCGCTGACCTACACACCGCTGGCCGGTCTGATCAAGGGCACGACCGACGGCGGGCGCTACGCCGTCGTCTGCGTGCTGGGCGAGGCCACGATCATGGCCAACGGCACCCCCATCACTGCCGGCGGTGGCGATTGCCAGGCCATGCGCTGGAACGGCCAGAACTGGCAGATCGCCCCCGGAGCCCAGGCCGCCCAAGCGCCGGTCGCGTGGCCCGGCACCGACGAGGCTTTCGGCGCCGGCTACATACCGCTGCGGACCAGCTGATGCCCGCCTCGCTGGTAGCGCCTGCCATCCTCGGTATCCCCGGCCCCGAGGACCTCATCTCATCGGCGTTCAACACGATCCTCGACTCGATCATGCAGGCGATCTGGTCGGCGTCGGTGTGGCTGCTGCGCACCGCGTTGGAGCTGGTCGACGGGCTGCTCGCCTTCAACACCAACCTCGCCGGGGCCGACGGCAGGCCCGCAGCAGGGGCGCCGTTCTCGACGGTGTGGCCGACGCTGCTGTGGATCGCCGGCGCGGTCGCGCTCGGGCTGTTCTTCTGGCAGCTCGCCGTCACCGTCCTGCGCGGTGGGGTCGGGTTCTGGCGCGTCGCATCCGGCCCGGTCGCGTTCGGCGTTGCCTGCGCGCTGAGCCTGGGCGTGGTCACGGTCCTGCTCGGCGGGGCTGACGGGCTGACCCAGCTGCTGCTGCAGAAGGGCCTGGCCTCGGACAACTTCGTCGGCATCCTCGACGGCGCCAAGCTCGGGAAGGTCTTCACCGACACCCCACCCGACCTGGGCGATCAGGTCGACGGCAGCGCGCGGTCGGTCGTGCTGGGCATCGTGAGCGTGTTCGGGATCATCCCGGCCGCGATCGGCTACCTGCTGGAGATGGTCTTCCGCCAGGCCGTGATCCTGGTGCTC
>NZ_BEGX01000121.1:32304-34317 GCF_002583555.1 Pseudonocardia sp. N23 | reverse complement strand
GCCGATCACCGCGGCCGGGTTGATGACCAACACGACCTCGAGCTGGTTCTGGCGCGCGCTGCGCTGGACGATCGCCGCGATCGTGCTCAAGCCCGCACTGGCACTCGTGCTGGTCATCGGGGTGAACATGCTCGCCCAGCCCTCAGGGATCGGTGGGCTGCTCGCCGGCGCCGGGGTGCTGCTGGTGTCGCTGTTCTGCCCGCTGGCGGTGTTCCGGCTGCTCGCCTTCGTCGAGCCCGGCACCGCCGCCGGAGCCACGTTCCGCTCCAACCTCTCCTCCGCGTCGGGGTCGGGGTCGGGCTCGGCAGGCGCCGCGGACGGCGGCTCGTCCGCGGAGGAGTCCAACACCTCCCGCTTCGACGCAGCCAGCTCCGGCTCGTCCGGCTCATCAGGCGGAGGCAGCTCGTCCGGCGGGTCCGGTGGTGGGGTGTCGCAGCTGGGTGGGCTGGTCGGTGGCGCGGCCGCGGCCGCGGCGAGCTTCGGCAACGCCCAGATGGACGGGGGCGGGATCGGCTGGGGCTACGGCGGCCCGGCCGGGGCCGGGAACAGCAACAGCAGCAACCAGAACCAGGACCGCTCCCAGCGCGACCCCAACTCCACAGGCTCGGACTCCGCGTCGGGCTCGGGGTCGGGCTCTGGTGGTGATGGGTCCGCGCCGGTCGATGGTGGGCTGCCGGTGTCCCCGGACGCCCCCACGCAGGCGATCGCGCCCCCGACACCGGGCGGAGCACCGGCCGGCGTGAGCAGCGGCCCGGGCGGTGGCTCCGGCGGTTCTGGTGGCCCCGGTGGTGGAGGCGGCGCAGCCGCAGCGGCTGACGTGCCGCCGGTCGCATGAGCGCCCGCACCAGCAGCGACACCGCCTCGGCGCGGTCGCTGCGGATCTACCGCGAGCTCAACAACCGTGAACGCGCCGGGTGGGTCCTGGGGCTGACCCCGGCCCAGGCCGTCGCGCTGCTGGCGCTGGTCGTGCCGGTGCTGCTGAGCCTGTCGGCCGGGCGGTGGGCCGCAGCGTTCGGCTGGCTCGTCGTCGACGGGCTGCTCGCCGCCCTGATCGTCGTCCCGGTCCGCGGCCGCTCGGCGTTCCGCTGGCTCACCGACCTGATCTTCTTCCAGACAGGAGTCCTGATGCGCTGGTCGCTGTGGCAGTCCAAGGCCGCCACCGGGCTGCCCGGTCCCCGCGACGAACCCGACCTCCCGGGCGTGCTTGCCCGGGTCGCGTTCCCCGACGGCCCGCCGTTTCGCGACCAGGGCAGGCTGTGCCTGATCCACGACACCAGCGACGGCCGCTGGGGCGCCACCGCCCGGCTGACCCACTCCGGCGTCGGCATGCTCTCCGACGCCGAGTGCGAACGCCTCGCCGCCCGGCTGGGGAACCTGCTCATCGCGATCGGGCACCGCGAGGTCGTGGACCGGATGTCGCTGCTGGTGCGCACCGTCCCCGACGACGGCACCGAGTACGACGTGTGGCGCACCGCCCACGAACACACCGGCGCCCCGGACCTGGCCCGGCAGGCCACCGACGAGCTCGACGCCACGATCGGCTCGGTGTCGGTGCGCACGGAGTTGTTCGTGACCGTGTCCGGCACCGAGTCCGCCCTCCGCAGGCCCGCCGCCGCCGCGGGCGGGGGCACCGCGGGGCGGGCAGCGGTGCTCTACCGGGTCCTCGACGGCCTCGACGACGCGCTGAAGTCACTCGGGATCCGGTCGGTGAGCTGGCTGACCAGCGCCGGGATGGCCGAGGCCATCCGCACCGGGTTCAACCCGGCCGCCGCCGCGGTGCTGACCAACCAGCACCTGACCCACCAGCAGCTCACCCCCGCCGCCGCTCCCGGCGGCGGGTCGGTGGGGCTGCCGATGGCGGCCGCGGGCCCGACGTTCGCCCCGACCCCGGCCGCCCGCGCCTACCACCACGACGGGTTCTCCTCGGTGTCGTACGCGGTGATGATGCCCGAGGCCGGCACCATCTTCGGCTCACTCGGCCCGCTGCTCGCCGTCCGGACCGCCGGGGAGCGC
>NZ_BEGX01000121.1:29613-32210 GCF_002583555.1 Pseudonocardia sp. N23 | reverse complement strand
CCGCAACAACGTCATGACCGACTGGAAGGCCAACAAGGGCTTCAACACCACCGCCGCCGAACACCGCAAGGCCGGCGGCGCACGCAACCAGGAGTCCGCCGTCGCCGCCGGGCACTCGATGGTCCGGTTCACCGTCGCCGCCTCGATCACCGTCCCGGCCGGATGGAACCTCGAGGACCACGCCGCGAAGCTGGAGAACGACGCCTCAGGCCGGTTCCGGCTGCTGCGCCTGGAACTCGCCCAAGACAGCGCGTTCGTCGCGGCCGCGCTCCCGGTCGGGATCGGGCTGCCCCGCCTGCGGGGAGCGCTGGACTGATGCGCTTCCTTCGCTCCCCCCGCCCCGCCCGCCCTGCCCGCTCCACCCGCGCTGCGGGTGGCCCGGCGTCCGGGCCGCGGGACGCCCAGGACCTGATGAGCCTGTTCGCTCCCGGCGGCTCGCTGAGTCCCGCCCCCACAACAGGCGGTGACGGCCTCGACAGCCCGGACTCGCGAACCGAGCGGATCAACCGGGCGCTCGCCCCGCGCCGCGGCCGATCCGAGCCCGGCACCGGGTGGGCGCCGGTCGAGGCCGCCGCCCGGGTACCGGTCTATCAGGCCACCACCGGCGAGATCGGCGGGCTGTTCCCGCTGCTCGCCGCCAACGGCGTCCCCGCGATCGGCGCCCGCATGGGCTACGACGTGCTCTCCGGTGGGGCGTTCTACTGCCACCCCATCGAATGGCTGCTCCGCGGCCTGTCGACCAACCCGAACATGGTCATCTTCGGTGAACCCGGCCGCGGCAAGTCCTCCACCGTCGTCGCGTTCTGCCTGCGGATGATGCTGTTCGGGATCAAGACGCTGATCTCCGGCGACGTCAAGGGCGAGTACACCCCGCTGCTGCGCTCCCTGGGGATCACCCCCATCGCGCTCGGCCGGGGCAGCTCGGCCCGGCTCAACGCGCTCGACCTCGGCCCGCTGGCCGCCCGCTGGGCCGGCTGGACCGCCGCCCGGCAACGCGAGGAGCTCACCGGGATCCTGGCCCGCTGGACCAAGCTGCTCGCCGCGCTGGCCGAAACCCAGGGCTACCAGCCCACCGTCACCGACGAGCTCGTCCTCTCGGTCGTGCTGCGCCGCCTCGTCGGTGTCGAGGACGGCAGCACCCGGCTGCGCCCGATCACCATCCCCGACGTCGCCCGCGCCCTGGCCCACCCCGACGACGACCTGTGGCAGGTCGCCCGGTTCGCCGGGCCCCGAGAGTTCCTCGACCACACCCGCCTGATCACCGACGCCCTATCCAACCTCGTCCACGGCCCCCTCGCGGGGCTGTTCGACGAGCCAACCAACTTCGCCCTGGACTGGGACGCCCCGATCCAGTCGATGGACCTGTCGCTGCTGCGCTCACGCGGTGACCAGGCCATCGCCGTCGCGCTGACCTGCCTCGGGTCCTGGTCGTCGATGATCACCGACCTGCAAGACGACGGCGAGATCCGCATCGTCGTGCGCGACGAGGTCTGGCGCCAGATGCGCCTCGGGCTGCGGGCGGTGCACGCCGTGGATTCCGACCTGCGGCTGTCCCGCGCCGAACGCAAGATCCAGCTGCTGGTCATGCACAAGCCCTCGGACCTGCTCTCGGTCGGCGCCGCCGGCTCGCAGGAGGTCGCGATCGCCAAAGACCTCCTCGCGCTGTGCTCGACCCGGATCCTGCTCGGGCAGTCCACCCGCGTCGCCGACGAGCTCGCCACCGAGCTCGCGCTGTCCGAGCGCGAGCAGGACGTCACCAACGGCTGGGCCATGGAACGCCGCGGCCGCGCCCTGTGGAAAATCGAGAACCATCCCGGGTGGAAAGTCCAGACCGTCCTCTCGGCCACTGAGCAGCGGATCTTCGACACCAACGCCCAGCTCCGCGCTCACACGCCCCCCGCGCCAGCTCCCCTGACGCCACAGCCGCCGCCACTGCCCGACGTCCGGGCCGCTGCGTCCGGGCAGGTCAACGGCTATCCGCTCGGGGCGTCGAGATGAGGACCGGTCGGCCGGGCGCGCGGGCGGCCACGATCGGCGCGCTCGTGCTCGGGCTGATCTCGACGAGCACGGGCGTCGCGCAGGCCGCCGACGCCCACCCGCTCGTGGTCGACCCCGGCGCTGCAGTGTCGTGCGGGTGGCGGGCGGCGGCCGCCGACCTCGCCGCGGCGACCGCCGCCGCGACCGACCCCCGTGCGCAGGCCATCCACGACGCCCTCGTCAAGGCCGGCCTCACCTCCGCGCAGCCGCGCTGCAGCACCTCGACAGGCACCGGCACGACAGGCACCGGCACCGGGTCGGGCTCCGGCACGGGGGCGGCCGGCTCGGGCCTCCAGGACGGGGCCGGCGGTGCGGCGGTGAAGGGCATCGACGACGGCGCGCCAGGCGGGGGCCGGACGCTGACCGTGGGCGCCGCCGGGACCTACCGCGACATCAGCGCTGCGGTCGACGCCGCCCAGCCCGGTGACACCGTGCAGGTCGCCGCGGGCACCTACCCCGGCTTCGCTGTGTCCCGCGACGGCGCGCCCAGCAAGTGGCTCACCATCGCCGCGGCACCCGGCGCGGCCGTCGTCATCGACGGCGCCGGCTCATCCGGCTCA
>NZ_BEGX01000121.1:29154-29541 GCF_002583555.1 Pseudonocardia sp. N23 | reverse complement strand
CACATCGTCGTGCGCCGCTGCGAGGTCGCCGACTCCCAGGACGGCGGCATCGTCCTGTCAAACGGCCAGAACGTGCTCGTCCAGGACGCCAACGTGCACGGCAACAACGCCCGCGGCACCTCGGCCAGCAACGAAGCCATCTCCATCGTCGGCACGAAGACCTTCGAGATCGTCGGCTCGGCGGTGCACGACAACGGCGAGGAAGGCATCGACGCCAAGTACGAAGCCTCCGACGGGCTCATCCACAACAACCAGGTGTGGGGCAACCGCGGCCCCAACATCTACCTCGACTCCGCCCACGACCTCACCGTCACCGGTAACCAGGTGTGGGGGGCCACCGAGGCCAGCAAGTCCGGCATCGGACTGGCCGTGGAGAACTACTCCGAG
>NZ_BEGX01000121.1:27669-29144 GCF_002583555.1 Pseudonocardia sp. N23 | reverse complement strand
ACCGTCTCCAACAACGTGGTGCGCGACAACGTCGGCGCCGGGATCGACTTCTGGGTCGAGTCGAGCGGGGAGCTCTCCAACGTCACGATCACCGGCAACCACATCGGCGCCAACGGCCGCGGCGGGATCACCTACAACACCAGTGACCTGAGCGGGATCACCGTGCGCGCCAACACCTTCGGCGACGGCAACACCCCACCCGCCACACACACCGGCGTGACGCTGCTCGACAACGTCACCGGCGTCATCCCCAAGGTCACCAGCGCACTGCTCGACCGCGGCGGCTCCGGCTCCGGCGACTCGCAGCCCCTTCTCGGGACGGACCATCAATGACCACCAGCCCGCAACCGGCCACTCGGCCCGCGCCCACCCGGCGGAGGAGCCGGCTCGGACCGGCCGTCGCGCACGTTCTGGCCGCAGCAGCCGCCGCCACAGCGCTGGGGGTGCTGCCGATGGCCGCCTCCGTCTCCGCAGCTGCGCCACCCCTGGCTCCCGCTGCCGCGCATCCTGCCGCCTCGTCGCCGACCGCCGCCACCCCCAGCGTGCTGGTTCTCGCCCCGGCTCGACCGCCACGAGACGACGTCGCCGGACCGGCGCCGGCCCAGCCGAGACCGGCCAGCTCCGCGCCGAGCTCCACCCGCGCGGCCGGCACCGGCGCCGGTGGCGCGTTCTATCAGGCGGAGCGGGTGATCTCGGTCGGGCAGCTGCTGTCGACGGAGAGTTCGTGCACCGCCACGGTCGTCTCCTCGAGCACCGGCAGTGTCGCGGTCACCGCGGCGCACTGCGTGTTCTGGCCCGCGGCCGGGCCGATGGCCGGCGCGTTCCCGAGCCACGGCTGGGTTCGGCTGGAGCAGTTCATCCCCGGCCGCACCGGCGACCGCACCCCGTACGGGCGCTGGCAGATCGAGCGGGCCTGGGTCGACTCCCGGTGGCGCGACACCGGCGACATCGCCTACGACGTCGCGTTCCTGCGGATCAGCCCGCAACGCGGCCGCAGCGTCCAGGACGTCGTCGGCTCCCAGGGCATCGCGTTCACCACCCCCGCGGCCGGGACCGCGGTCACCGCGCTCGGGTACCCGGTCGAGGCCCCGTTCGACGGGCGCACTCTGCGGCGCTGCTTCACCAGCGCCGCCGCGATCGACCCCAGCAGCGACAACGCGCTGACGATGCCGTGCGCGATGACCCCGGGTGCCTCCGGCGGGCCGTGGCTGACCGGCTTCAACCCGGGCACCGGCGCCGGGACCATCGTCGCGGTCACCAGCTTCCACGACGACACCGGTCTGCTCTCCGCGCGCTCACTCGGCGACATCGGCTACGCGCTCTACCAGGCTGCCGACCAGAACAGCGGTGCTGGCCCGAACAGCGGTGCTGGCCAGAACAGCGCCGCATGAGCACCGGCACCGCCCGCCCGGACCGGGTCCAGGGCCACCGACCGGTGCGCGGGTAGGCCGGCGGTGGGTTCGTCACGCACCACC
>NZ_BEGX01000121.1:26047-27659 GCF_002583555.1 Pseudonocardia sp. N23 | reverse complement strand
GCACCGCGGTCCTGGGCGGGTTCGCCGCGATCGCCACCCTCGGCGGCGCGCTGGCCGGGGGCTGCGGCGGGGACGGCGGCACAGGCGGAGGCAGCCAGCAGATCGGGCCCCGGTCCTGGTCAGCCGAGCAGACCGCCAACGCCCAGACCATCGTCGAGATCGCCGTCGCCCGCGCCCTACCGCGGCGCGCGGCGGTGATCGCCGTCGCGACCGCCATCGTGGAGTCCCAGCTCAACAACGTCACCTACGGCGACCGCGACTCCCTCGGCCTGTTCCAGCAGCGCCCCTCCCAGGGCTGGGGCAGCCCGGCCACCATCCTCAACCCCGCCCTGTCCACCGCCACCTTCTACGACCGCCTGCTCCAGCTCCCCGGCTGGGCCACCATGCCGGCCGGGGTCGCTGAGCAGGCCGTGCAGCGCTCGGCGTTCCCCGAGCGCTACGCCCCCGCCGAAACCCCGGCCACCGCGCTGGTCGAGCGGTTCTGGAAGGGCCCGGACAACCCAGTCCCGCCCGTCAACGGCGCGCCCGTCTCGGGCGCCGACGCGCAGGCCGCGGCGTTCGCGACCCTCGGCTGCGCAGATCAGGGCGGGTCGAGCATTCAGCTCTCCCCCGAGGATCTCGACCGCCACCACATGCCGCCCGGGTTCACCCTCCCGGCCGACCCGCAGCAACGCGCCGCGGTCTCCTACGTCATCTCCAAGATCGGCGCCCCCTACGTGTGGGGGGCCAAGGGGCCCAACGCGTTCGACTGCTCCGGGCTGATGCTCGCCGCCTGGGCCTCGGCCGGGGTGCCGATCCCGGCCGGGACCGTCGCCCAGAAGACCGCCGGCACCCCCGTCGGATCGCTGTCCCAGCTGGCTCCGGGGGATCTGCTGCTCACCCCCGGGTCGCTCGGGTCGGCGACCAATCCGCGTCACGTCGGCATGTACGTCGGGCACGGCGTCGTCGTCGACGCCTACGACAGCTCCACCGGCGTCATCGTCTCCCCGCTGTCGAAATGGACCCCGCAGATCGTCACCATCCGCCACATCGCCGGCCCGCCCGGCGAACCCGCCCCGCCGCCCTCGGCGCTGGCCGCAGGAGCCCCCCGATGACCCGCAGCACCTCCAGCTTCCTGGGCCGCTCGCCGGTCTCCGAGCAGGACCTCGCGCTCGCCGCGCTCGGGTTCGCCCTCGCGATGGCGCTGTGCGCCGCGGGCGGGCTCCTGGTCGCCGCGCTCACTCTCGCCGCGCCGCTCGCCGGCGGCGGGCTGTTCTGGGCCATGCCCGGGCAGGTCGCGCGGTTGGGGTTCGCGATCCTGACCCACCCCGCCGACCCCGGCGCCGCCGCCGGTGTCCCGTGGTCGGCCAGCCTTGCCGGCCGCCCCGGCCTGTACTGGACCACCGCGGCGGTCCTCGAGCTGGTGTTCTTCACCGCTGCAGGCGTGGGCGGGGTGTGGGCGTGGCGGCGGTGGGGCCCCGGCCCGGCCGGGCACGCCACCCGCGCCGAGATTGCCCGCGAGCTCTCCCTGCCTGCGGCGCGCCGCACCGCCGCGTGGACCCGCCCCAGCCTGTCGCCGGCCGAACGGCGCCGCGCCCCGGTCGAGGAAGTGGCGGCGCCGCTGCACCGTGAT
>NZ_BEGX01000121.1:0-26037 GCF_002583555.1 Pseudonocardia sp. N23 | reverse complement strand
CCCCACCGGCACTCTGGCCCCGACCCAGTCGGGCAAGTCGCGGCGCGACCTCGTCCACAAAGCCCTCGCCGCGCCCGGGGCGCTGCTGTGCTCGACCACCAAACCCGACCTGCTCGAGTTCGCAGCACTGGCCCGGACCCGCCGCTACCTCGCCGGGCCCGTCCTGGTATTCGACGCCACCGCCGCCACCAGCTGGCCCGCACGGCTTCGCTGGTCCCCGATCCAGGGCTGCCACGACCTGCCCACCGCCTACCGGCGCGCGCACACCATGGTCGAGGCCTCCGCGGTCGCCGTCGAAGCCGGCGGCGGGGGCGGCGCAGGCAACGACCGGGTGTTCCGGGAACGCGCGACGTTCGTGCTCGCCGCCTACCTGCTCGCCGCCGCGCTCTACAACCGCGGGGTCGAGTCGCTGATCCGGTGGGCCACCACCAAACCCGCCGACCTCGAGCCCGTCTCCATGCTCAAACGTGACTACCCGCAGATCGCGGCCAACCTGGCATCAGAGATCGGGATGGTCGCGCGCACCGCCGACGCTGTGTGGATGTCGGTGCGGCGGGTCATCGAGCCCTTCCTCGACCCCCGGCTGCGTGAGCTGTGCTCCCCACCGCCCGGGGAGGGCTTCGACGCGCGGTCGTTCATCGGCCGGCAAGGCTCGGTGTTCCTCATCGCCGGCGAACACCAGGCCGCCCAGGCCACCCCGCTGCTCGCCGCATTCGCCGAGCACTGGCTCACCACCGCTCAGGAGATGGCGCTGGACTACCCGGCGCGGCGCCTGGACCCGCCGGCTACCGCGGTGCTCGACGAGCTCCCGAACGCCACCCCGATCCCTCAGCTGCCCGACATCGTCTCCGACTCCGCCGGCCGTGGTGTGGTGATCCACTGGGCGGCGCAGTCGCTGGCGCAACTCGAAGACACCTTCACCCCACCCCGGGCCCGGCAGCTGCTCGACAACACCACCACCCTCAGCGTGTGGGGCGGACTCAAGGACTCCCACGCCCTGGAATGGCTCTCCACCCTGGCCGGGCACCACGAGCAGGTCCGCGCCCAACACCAGAACGAGGGGTGGTGGAGCGGCGGCAGCCGCACCTCATACGGCGTCGAGACCGTCCCCACCCTGCGCCCCGGCGACCTGCGCACGCTGCAACGCGGACAGGTCCTCGTGCTGCACCGGGCACTGCGCCCGTTCCTGGCCCGCACCGTCGACATCGCCCAACGCCCCGACTGGGCGCAACTACGCGGCGACGTCGAAACGGTCCGGAGCGGGGCTATGGCCGTTGATGGCTTTGGCTTCGCCCAGACCAGCCGCGACACCCCCCTCACCAGGTAGGGCGCGCGACCAAAGCCGACGCCCCACCACCTCGCACCACCGTCTGCCAGGCACTCGGGGAAGTGACCGGTGGAATCTCTACCAAATTGCTCCGGCGCACTGGTACTCTTGTCTGATGGACGCTAGCAGCGTGACGAACGATCTCCGGCGCAGGCTTGCCGCCCGCGAATGGGCTCCGGGCGAGCAGATCGACACCTTTCGCATGATCCAGCAGAAATACGGCATCAGCGGTGTCAGCGGCGTCCAGAATGCGCTCGCGCCGCTGATCCAGGAAGGGCTGCTCGAGGGTCGGCAGGGCCGCGGCACTTACGTCCTGCGCCTGCCGAGCCCGACGCCGGAGCCCACATCGGCCGAGCAGGCGCGCGCCCAGGCCGACGCCCCACCACCTCGCACCACCGTCTGCCAGGCACTCGGGGAAGTGACCGGTGGAATCTCTACCAAATTGCTCCGGCGCACTGGTACTCTTGTCTGATGGACGCTAGCAGCGTGACGAACGATCTCCGGCGCAGGCTTGCCGCCCGCGAATGGGCTCCGGGCGAGCAGATCGACACCTTTCGCATGATCCAGCAGAAATACGGCATCAGCGGTGTCAGCGGCGTCCAGAATGCGCTCGCGCCGCTGATCCAGGAAGGGCTGCTCGAGGGTCGGCAGGGCCGCGGCACTTACGTCCTGCGCCTGCCGAGCCCGACGCCGGAGCCCACATCGGCCGAGCAGGCGCGCGCCCAGATTGATCAGGCCATCAGTGAGCTCGCCCGGCTCTGCCATGCCCTCACCGCACCGAGAGATCATCTCGCACGACTCGCGGCGGCCGAGGCGGCCGACGTCGATCCCGTTCAGGTCCGTGTGCACGATGACGGGCGCTGGGCGATCCGCGGCGCGAGCGAGCCGCAGTGGTCGGTCCAGATCTCTGACGAAGCCGTGCCGATCCGCGTCGGCGATGACCGATTCGGACCCGGGTGGCGAGAGCTGACTCTGCACCCGGGCGCACCGGTCAACGTGTGACCAGAGGCAATTGACCGGGACGGGGCGTCAGCCGCGACGGCGAGGACTGGACAGCGTTTCGGTGGCCTCGTGGACGGCGGCAAGGCCAGGCTTGACGTAGCGCTGTACGGATCGCAGGGACTTGTGACCGGTCTTGGCCATGATGATGGCGGCGGAGACGTTGGCCTCGCCGAGGTGAGTGGCTGAGCTGTGCCGGAGCTGGTGTAGCCGGAGCCCGTCCCCGTGATGGGCGAGCAGGATGCGGGCGCGGTCGTAGCCCAACCGGACTCGACCGGTCTCTGAGCAGATGTCTTTCGGGTCGGTCGTGGCCAGACGGTGCGGGCCAGGCCGGTGTTCAGACAGGAACAGCGGCCCGCTCTGCCTGCCGGCGATCAGTCTCGGCAGCAAATGGGCGGTGTCGGTGCCCCACGTGATCCACATGATGTTGCCGCCCTTGGCCACGATGCGGGCCTGCTTGTTGGGGAGGTCCAGGTCTTGGATGTCGAGTGCGAGCACCGCGCTGGCGCGGGAGGCGGATTCGTAGAGCATCCGCCACAGCGTCTTCTCCCTCAGTGGCACGTCCCGCCGCCGGCACAGCCGGTCGATCCGTGAGCGGGACACGGCTTTGGTGTCGTCGTTGTTCTCCCGCCGGCGCTCGGTCGCGACAGGCAGGGCGGGGCCTGTCCAGTGTTGCTTGTCCGCACACCAGCTCAGCCATGAACCGACCGCGGCACGGTTGCGGTTCCACGTCGCCGGGCGTGCCTCGCTCCAGAGCGCGGCCAGCGCCCCGCCGATCTCGTCGTCGTCCACACCCGCAAGCGGTCGGCCGAAGCCGAGGTGTTGGCCGGTCCGGTCGAGCACGTTGGTGTAGGCGCGCAGAGTGTTGGGGTTGCCCTTGACCTTCGGGGAATCGAGGAAGGCGTCGATCGCGGCGCGCACGGTCGGCCCGCCGACCTTGCCGTCGCCAGGCGCGAACCGCCGGTTGTCGATCTTCGTCACGGTCGCCGCCATCGCCGAACCTCACACCCCGATCGACCTACCGGATAACGTGCGCGAGTGACGCACTGGTCGGCGCCACGGACGCCCAGCGTGCCGAGCCTCGTTGTGGATCACATTACCGGATAATGGCCTGTTATCCGGTAGGTTTGGTTTCCCTACACCGCGAACCCGACCGAACCAGCGCGGACCGCTCCCCCTGTAAGAGTTGGGTCATTTCTCCCTCGCCTGCGTGTCCGCGTGCTCGCGGCGCAGCTCAGCCAGCTCGGTGCGTAGCCGCTCGGCCGCGGCCACTGCATCATCGGCACGGGCGCGCTGGTCAGCCAGCCTCTCGGCGGCGTGCTCACGATCGGCGTCGCTCTGACGACGAGCCGCCTCCAACTGCGCGGTGGCTGTGGCCAGCTCGGTGCGGACCTGCCCGATGACAGCCCGCTCCTCCTCGACGACGCCGCGCGCGGCCTCCAGCTCGCCCCGCACCCGATCGGCGGAGTCGCGGGCCGCCCCCAGCTTCGCGGTGGCCGTGGCCAGCTCGGTGCGGACCTGCCCGATGGCAGCCCGCTCCTCCTCAAGGACGGCGCGGGCCGCGTCCAGCTCCCCGACCAGCCGGGCACGCTCGGCGGCGAGGTCGGCCGCCTCCTGCTTGGCGCGCTCCAGCTCCCCACGCAAATCCTCAGCCCGGGTGCGGGCCTGCTCCAGCTCGGCGGCGAAAGCCGCGGCCCGCTCACCAGTGCGCTCCAGCTCCCTGCGCACCGCCACCAGCGTCTGCTCGGCGTCGTCGGCGCGTTGGCGCTGCTGGCCAGCCACCTGCTCGGCGGCCGCCTGGGCAGCCAGGGCCTCGACGCGCGCGGCGTCGGCGGTCTCCTCGTTCTCCAGCGCCGTCTCGGCCACCGCCTCCGCCGCGACACGAGCAGCCTCGGCCGCCTCGGCCTCCTGCGCGCTCGCGCGAGCCGCAGCACGGGCGGCGTCCCGGTCGGCCTCGGCCGCGTCGACCAGCGCCCGACTCGACCGCTCCACGGCCGCGATCTCGGCTGCCGCCTGCTCCTGGTCGGCGACGGTGCGGGCCGCGACCTCCAGGCGCTCGACGAGCCCCGGCAGCGTGCCGAGCGTGGCCTGGACGTGCGCGAGCACCTGCCCGTAGGTCTGCCGGGCCGCCGTCACCGGCTTGTCGCTGTGCTCCCCTGACTCCTGCGCTGCTAAGCCCGACGATGGGCCGACTCCCCCGCTGCCCGGTGCGGGAACCGTGATCCGCCCACGCTTGGCCAGCGACTTGTTGAGCCGCGTGTGCCGCAGCCCGTCCACCCACTCCTCGCACACCACCTTCGGCCGGCCGCCGCCCGCCGACTGCGGAACCTCGTTCGGGCAGCCCCGGAACCAGCAGCGCCCCCGCTCCGGCGGGTCGGGCCAGGCAGCTGTCTCGGCCACCGCGTCGGCGCTGGCGGGGGACTCGGGCGGCGGCGTCGTCATGCCTCCATCCTCTCAGGTTTTGTATTGTTTCGTCAATTGTATAGCATATCGTTTTTGTATAGTATCAAACGATACGATACGCTGGCCACAAGTGGCAGGTATCGGACGCACGAGCTCCCTCACCGTGGGGTGTTCGTGGGGAGAGAAGCCGCCGGGGGGGCCCGCGGCCCCCCCTCCCCTCGCCAGAACCGCGGGCCAACTCCTCCCTGCCGTCTCGGCTGCTGCCGGCGGGGGGAGGTCGGGACGCGGGGGGTGTCTCTATGGGGTTGTCAAGCGGCTGCGGCCACTGGTGGCAGCGTCGGGACGCTCGGTGGTGCGTAGGGGCGCCGGTCGCGGAGCATGGCGTAGATGACGTCGGTGCGGCGGCGAGCGAGGCAGATCAGAGCGGCGTTGTGTCGCTTCCCGGCGGCGCGTTTGCGGTCGTAGTAGGCGCGGCTGACCGGATCGGCAAGGCTGGCGAATGCCGACAAGAACAGCGCCGACTTCAGGGCGTGGTTACCGCGCTGGGACCGCGTCTCGCCCTTGATCGAGCTGCCGGAGCGGCGGGTGACCGGGGCCAGGCCCGCGTAGGCGGCGAGGTGACCGGCGGTGGGGAACGCGGCACCGTCTCCGACGATGGTGAGGATCTTCAGTGCGGTCCTGAACCCGAGGCCGGGCATCGAGGTCAGGACCCCGGCAAGAGGGTGGGCCTCCAGCAGGTCCTCGAGCTCGGCGGCCAGGCTGTCTCGTTCAACGCGGACCTCGCGCAACTGGGCGGCGACCCCGGCGATCACCCGGCCGAACGCGGCGGTGCCCGGGACGACGACTGTCTGAGTGTCGAGCGCGGCCAGGATCATGGCAGGAAGTGTCGTGGCCAGCCGTGGGGAACGCGGACGCATGGTGGCGGCGATCCCGGCCTCGCCGAGGTCGCGCAGGGCCTGCGGGGTCGGGGCGGCGGCGAGCAGATCGAGCACCCCGCCGCGGTCCATCCGTGGTCCGAGCAGGCGTTCCAGGGCCGGGTGGACGTGGAGCAGAGCATCGCGCAGCCGGTTTGTCAGCCGTGTCGACTGGGCGGCGAGGTCGTCGTCGTAGCCGGCCAGCACGGAGAGCTCGGCGAGGGTCTCGTCATCGGTGCTGACCCGGCGCAGGGTGTGGGGCATGGTGCGGGCGGCGTCGGCGATGACGTGGGCATCGCGGGCGTCGGTCTTGCTCTGGCCAGGATGCAGGTCAGCGATGCGACGCATCGCCAACCCAGGCAGGTAGGCCACCTCGATGCCCAGCGAGCGGGCCACGGCGACGGCAAGCGCACCGATCGAGGCAGGCTGATCGACCACGACCAGCGTCCGGCCGTGGGCGGCGAGGCGGGTGAAGACCTCGGTCAGCGCGGCCTCGTCGTTGGGCAACGGTTTGTCGTGCAGCCGCTTCCCCGTCCGGTCCAGTGCGCAGGCGTGATGCACCGACTTGCCCACGTCCAGGCCGCAGAACACCTCGAAGCCGGTGTTGTCGGGTTCGGACAAGACGGTCTCCTCGCTCGTCGCCACAGGCCGACCGGGACGCCCGCGCCGGCAGCCACGTTACGAGCAGACCACGCAAGCGGGTCAGGTCTCTATAAGCGGTCGTTGGCGCCCGCCGGCCACGGTGACAACACCCCCCAGATCATCGACAACAGGGGCAACGAGTCATGCCGTGGCCGGTGGCCTGCAAGCCCTCACCGGGCTTGATCAAGAAGGTAACGGGGGGGGTCGGGACGCGGGAGGGCCTGCGCGCGTGTGGAGCCCCCCGCGATCCGGTCGCGTGGGCGCGATGGCGAGGTTGGGGCGCGCGGCACGTCGGGCCGCCCCCCGAGGTTGCAGACGTGCGCCCGCTCGCTTCAGACGGATCCATGGCCTGAGCTGGATGTTGCACTGCAACTTAGTATCAGTTCGACATTGTTATTACGTAACAAAGACACAGTGTGTCTTAGTTGGAGTGTTGCTGCGACACGCTGTAAAACAGCAACCTGGTTGCTTTGCAACGATGTTGCTGTGATGCTTCGCGTCCGTGAGCGCAGCCTCGATCTGTATGGCGATGTTCAAGGGTGGCGTTGGCAAGTCGACGTCAGCAGTGAACGTGGCGGCCGCGCTAGCGCGCCGCGGGCATCGCACGCTGCTAGTCGACTGCGACCCTCAAGCCAACGCCACCGAGATGTTCATCAGCGAAGACGAGGTCGAGTTCGACCTGCGCTCGATCATCGCTGAGCGTGTGCCGGTCGAGAAGGTCATCCGCGAGACCCGGGTGGCCGGGCTCGATGTGCTGCCGGCAAGCTTCGACCTTGCCTACTTGGACAAGGAGTTGGTGGTCTCGCCAGCAGGGGTAACACGGATCGGGCGGGCACTCCGCGATGTACGCGACGACTACAGCTACGTCGTGTTCGATACCGGCCCGAATCTGTCGCATCTCACCTTGGGTGCGCTCGCGGCCTCCGAGCACATCGTCATCCCGGTCTCGGCCACGGTGTGGGCCACGACCGGGCTGCGCAAGTTCGTGCGCTGGATCGACCAGCACCGAGACGACGAGGTGCTCGCCGCGCAACTGCTCGGACTCGTAGCCACGATGGTGCAGCCTCGTACTCGCATCGGCCAGGCTCTGCTCGATGACCTGGCGAGCTCGCCGTTCCCAACGTTCCGCACCTGGATCCCGCGGCGGATCGCCGCCGAGGACGCTGCGATGGATCACGCGGTGGTGGGGGACCTGGGCATGGACCGCTCGTTAGGGCTCGCCTACAACGACCTGACCGGTGAGCTGGTCACGCGGGTACAGGAGCTCCAGACGGCGGCGCGTCATGCCAGGTAAGACACGATTCGGCTCAGGGTCGCTGATCGGGCCAGTGCCACCGCTGCCCGATGAGGAGGAGGAGCCGGCGCCACCACTGAGCCTGCCCACACCCGCCGACCAGGGCCCCGATCCCACCTCGGGTCAACCTGCCACCGCCACAGCACAGCAAGCAGCACGAACCCCGCCGGCGGAGCCTGGCCGCAGCGGCCGCAGCGGGCCCCCGGCGACACTGCGGCTCAACGAACAAGCCGGCGCTGCACTCTGGGACGCGTTCGTAGCAGCCAAGCAGGCCGACCCATTCCTGTCCTACCGGCAGTTCGCCAGCGCAGTGGTGCTCCAAGGACTACACCGACAGCAGCCATGAACAGTGTGTTGCGGTGTTGCAGTGCAACACCGCAACATACATTTCGGTGGCAGCCCGTCGCCGCGTCCACGCAAGGGGTAGAGCCACCCCGCCGCCGCGACGCGTTCGTGGCCGCCGCTGCGGGCCTGCTCCAGCGTGGCGATCAGGCGCGGCCTGCGTCTCGGCTGGCCTTGAGAGCTCGTAGATGCTCGGCCACGGCCTCCCGGGCGGCTCTCTGGGCATTGGAGACTTTCGGCAGGTGCCGGGGCGCTGCATCACCAGCCGCTTGATCGAGTAGCTGTTCCAGGCGCTCGGCCTGCCGCTTGCGGTAGCCGCCGCGGTGTCCAGTGACCCGGGCAGGAAGCTCGGCGAGACGCCCACGCCATGGCTTGAGGCGGTAGCCCATGATCCTGAGGACGTCAGAGGCGTTCTCAGTGACCGGACCCCGGTGGGCAGTAGGCCGGTCAGGGTGATGGTCGAGGGCGTGCAGCAGTCCTGCCACGCACATTCCGGCGTCCCACCAGGGCTTCAACAGAGCCCGGGCACGCCAGAGTGGCGCACGTCCAGAATCGGGGCCGTCGAGGCCCATTCTGTGGAGCAGGCACTGAGCTGCGGTGTTCCGTTCCGAAGGGGAGTCGGGGATCTGGAAAACAGGCCAGTCAAGCACTGGTTGACACGCCGGGTAGTTCCGTGTGCCGCCCGTCAAGGGCTTAGTTCCTACGAGAGATTCGGGGAGGTCGCCACTTTCATCCACAGAGGACGGCCTGGAAGGGGGGAGCGGCTGCGCCACAGCAGGTTGCGGCTGGTTGGTGACCAGCGCGTAGGTGGGCGTGCGGTTCTGGTCGCTTCCGAGGAACTCTGCGGACGCACCGGCTTCCACGACCACGACGAGCCCGACGTCACGAGCCCACGCAAGCACTCGCGACACAGTCCGCGGCGCGCGAGAACCGGCGACGCCCAGCCGTTCTGCCGCCAGGCCGGTGACCAGGCCGGTGGACCAGTCCATCGCACACACAAGCTGACGCAGGATCTGCGTCCAGCTGTGCCGCTTGTCAGCGCGCCAGTCTTCAGCATCGACGAGCTCGTCCACGCGGTGCAGCGCCTCAGCCTGGTCGACGAGAACCCGCCAACCGGTGTCGATGAAGCTGCGCCATCCCGGGTGGGGGGCCCACTGCCCGGCCTGGACCCGGCGCCGAGCACGGTCGCGGCCGTACGCGAGTGCGCGCACGGCCGCGCGGGTGACCTGGCGGCCTGCTGTTCCCGGTGGCGTCCGCCGGCCGGGCGCCACCGAATCGGGGGTGCGCGCCGCCCGGCCACGCGGCGTCCTGGGTGGCCGGGTGCCCTCCCGCCGGAGCCCGGGCGGCCCGATGACGCCGAAGCGTTCGGGATCCACCACGGTTCCGGCCGCCCCATGGACGACGCACCTGTCGGTCTCGGCGCTGGTGGCGAGCACGAAGCTGCCCTGCTCGTAGCAGGGTTGGCACCAGCCGGTGGGGAAGAGCTGAGCGGAGTCGTCGTGTCGAACTCGCGCATCGCCCTGCCCAAGATGTATCTTGGACACGCGAAAGCGGCCCTTCTCGAAGAGGGTTCTGAGTAAGGCCCGGCAGAAGCCGGGGTATGACGTCGCGGGTGGTGCCCCACGACGTACGAGCTAGACGAGGCGGCCCTTGCCGGGGCCGCCTCGTTCTGTTTCTAGGAGGCCTTCAAAGGCAACTCCTCCTGGGCAGCCATCATTCGCTCGCGCAGTTCGGACTGGTGACGCAGCCCGATACGGATCAACTCGCCGACTGCGTCGCTGTACGACAGGTCGTACTCCTCAGCGAGGGCTCGAACCTCTGCGCCGTCAGTCTCTGGGATACGGGTCACGAAGAGGTCGCGGGGGCCCTTGGAGGGTCGCCCGCCGCCAGCCGGGGCAGAGCGCTTCGCCATGGCGGTGATAGTGCCGCAGTTTCTGATACACCCGACCGCCGACACGCCGTCGCTACCCAAACTGATCGAGTGAAGTGTCGCTAGCCACAAGGCCAGCGCTTGGGCATAGACGTCGCTGGGACACCCGTCATCAGCGATCAGTCTTTGTGTGCGGCACGGATGTCGTGGAGGACTGCGCGCGCGTCCGAGTCGTAAATGGCCGCTTGGTCGAGTCGGTCGAACCAGTGGCGGTGCCGGTCGATGTCCACTCGCTCGTCCAGGAACGCGGTACCCACGATGGTCTCGTTGGTCGCCATCCGATCGCCGTACAGGTGGAACGAGGGGGGGAGCGGAGGCACCGGCCGTCCGTGGGGGAGCACACCGAGGCGCACGTTCGGGCGTCGCGACAGCTCGATGAGGTGCTCGAGCTGCTCGCGCATCACCGCTTTAGAGCCGATCACCATGCGCAGTACCCCTTCCGGGAGGAGCTGCATCACGGTGCGGTCTTGGTCGTCGAGCAGGGCGAGCCGGGCTCGACGAGCCTGGGCCCAGGCCTCGTCCGGTTCTCGCTCGATGACAGCAAGCGTGTAGGACCACGACTGCATCAGGCCGGGCACGATCTCAGCCTGCCAGGAGCGGATCTCGCGGCACTGCTCCTCCACAGCCAGGATCCGCCGCTGCGCGTCTGCGCCTTTGCGGACAATGCGGGTCTGGCGTGTGACCGTGAGGTCCGCGATCGCTCGGCATAGCTTGACCAACTCAGTGCGCTGTGCGGCGGTCGCCTTGAGCGCGCGCGCGTACCGCTCCGCGACGTCGGGCAAGGGTGTTCGCTGGCCGTGCTCGGCCTTGCTGATGCTGCCTTGGCTCAGCCCGGACCTGGCCGCGGCTTCGGTCTGGGTGAGGTCACCGCGGATCTCTACAAGCAGCTGGGAGATCCGATCACGACCGGATCTAGGTGGAGGCATCTAGGCAGCTCGACTCGGTTGGGCGTGGTGGTACTCGGTGTGGCGCAGCCACCAGGACTCCCACGGCTCGGCCGCGTCCCAGAGTCGGCGGGCGTCGGCGCGGTAGGCCTCGGCACGTTCGTCGGCGGCGCCGATGTAGGCGCCGCCGACGAACGTGCCGTCGGACTGGTAGATCACCGGGACGACGATACGGTTAACCACCCAGTAGTCACCGGCGCCCAGTAGCTGCGGAATGTCGTGCTCGCCGCGGCGCAGCACCCGGATCCGCTCGTGGACGCTGTTGAGCGCGTAGCCGCGCTGGCAGGCATACAGCTCGTAGTCGGTCAGCCTCTCAGACAGAATCCGGACCCGGCAGTGCGTGATCCCCGCAGCCTTGTCGCGGGCGAGCTCGTCGAGCCAATCCTGCTTGGCCGCCGGCGGCGGGTCCCCGGCCAACCAGGCCAGGAAGTCTGCACTCTTGCGGCTGTAGGCCGGGAGTTGCTCGAGCCGGAACCGCCAGTCCCCACGGCAGTGGACATTGTCGTCCATGAACCGGCCTAGCGTCGCAAGATCCATCAGCCCGCACGGGACCCAACGCGGCTGAGTTCCGAGCAGCTCGTGGTCGGGGTTGTACTCGCCGGCAAGCTCTGCACGAGCAACATCGTCAACGTCGTCGCGCACGACCACGAACGCTTCCTCTCGCCCGGGCAGCGTGTGCACGCCCGGGCAGTCATTCCGGTCCGGTGAGTCCTTCGTCCCAGCTGTGGTGATCACCGTGCGATGGCTGGCGAGCATGGCGGCCCCCTCATGGCGCAGCAGGTCTCTAGGCGGATCCGAGTGTCCGCAGCACCCTGCCTCCTAGTCAACCGTGACAGGAATACCGCCCACACCAACCTAGCAAATATTCCGCTCACGCTTGCATAAGAGCGTTGAGCTGGGTCATGCTGGATCACGGACCGGCCCTGACAAACAGGAGCCTCGGCGGAGCTCTGACCCTCCGCCGAGGCCGTGGGCCTTATCCATCCGATGCGAAGGAGTCGACCCGATGAACAGGATGTCAGCCGCGCGCCGGGCACCGGTGGCGGTGCCATGTGCCCCCGATGCCGAGCGCATGTTCCCGGCGGATAAGTCCGCGACCGACCAGGCGCCGACCGTAGGGGAACGGGCCGTGTTTGCGGTGCGCGCCAGATTCACCCGCCTGATCCGGCGCACCCTCAGCTGGCCAGCACACCGGCTCGACGCTCAGGACGCCCGCGCCTACAACCGCGGGTGGACGGTCACCAGCGGCAAGTTCGGTTCACGTACCTACCGCGACCCGCGCTGGGATCATGTCGAGGAACTGCGTGCCGAACACCTGCGTGATGAGGCCGCGACCGGCTCGCGACCGGACCTCGCCCCGGCGCAGCGCGACGCTCGGGCTGTGCTCCGATGAGCCGGGACCCTCGCTCAGCCTCATCCCGCAGGCGCACGCTCCCGGCGCCGCGAACTGGGGCTTCCTCGATCACGTCGGCGGTCGATGAGCTGGCCCACGATGTCGAGGACCGTGAGGTGCTCGCGGGCCGGCCGCGCGGCCGCTACGTCGCGGTCTGTGGCGCCGTGGTGGTCCCTGCCTCGCTGACCGCTCCCGATGGTCGTTCGTGCCGATCGTGCGCGGCCCTGCGGTGCATCGAGCTCACCGATCCCGAGGGGGAGCGCCCCGCGCGGGCGGCCCGTCGCGCGCAATCGCGGTGGTTGGCGACGTGCTCGGCGATCATGCGCGGAACGCTGCACCGCCGCGCGGTGGCGTGGTCGTGACCGCCTCCGCCACACCAGGCCACCTCCGGCCCACTCCACCGCCACAACGGCCCCTGCTGGCGTGCACCGCGTGCGGCCACGCCTTCACTCCGACCGTCAGCGACATCGCCCAGCTCAGCGCGACCGGATGCCCGAACTGCCAGGGCTGGACCTGGCTGGTGTCCCTCTCCGCTGCACCCGTGTCTGATCCCGCTCCCGCACCTCGCGGCCGCGACGAGGAGACCCGCCATGTCTGACCTGCTGATCAGCGCCCTGCAGAGGGCCGACGACAAGACCCCGATCAACGGTGCCCGCCGCCGCGGCGCCGCGGCCGCGGTGGGGCCCGCGGAGGACTCGGACACGGCGTCCGCAGCGACCCTGGCAGCCGCGCACGATCACGACGTCGCGCAGGGCCGCGACTCGGCGAATGCCAGGAAGATCCGCGCGATGCGCGAGACGATCGAACTTCGCACCGCGACCGCCGGCTACCACCGCGAACTCGCGGTGCTGCAGCGCGACCGGTCCCGGCTCGAGGTGCTCTCGGCCACCGAGGAGCGGCTGGAACGACGCGCCGCCCGGCGGGTCCGCGGCCTGAGCCGGCGCCACGACGTCGCCACCGCGGTCGCCGCCGCGCGCCTCGACGGCCGCGGGCGCCGCGCGGAGCGCCAGCTCGCCCGCGCCGACGCCACCGACCAGGTCTGGCAGCGCCGCGCGCTGGCCCGCCGCCGCCGCCTGCTCGACCCCACCTCGCGCCTGGCCTCGCTGCAGCGCACCCACGTCGGGGTCAGCCTCGTGCTGATGGCCGTTGCGATCGCCGGCATCGCGTGGACCTCGATGGGAGTGCACGACGCGCTCGTCGGCCCGGACGGCACCCCACTGGCCTACATCGTCGAGCCGCTGTTCTCCATGCCGCTGCTGGTGATCATGACCCTGCACGCCCGCGCCGCGCAGTGGGGCCGGACCTTCCCCGCCCCCGAGAACCGCACCAGGATCCGGCTGCTGGAAGCCTTCCTGCTGCTGGCCACGATGACGATCAACGCCGCACCCGTGCTCCCGGTCCTCGGGACCTGGCACAACGTCACGACCCTGCTGGGCCACCTCGCGCCACCGGTGCTGATCGTCGTCGCGATCGTCCTGCAGCCGCTGGCCGCGGCGTTCCTCGCGACCATCCTCGAGGAAGCTCACGTCGACGTCGCCGACGCGGGCAGCACCCGGCTCGCAGCCGACACCGTCGACACCCTCACCCTCGTCACCAAGGTCCGCGCCGCGATCGCGAGCGGGGAGCTGGAGCTGTGGGCCCAGACCGGGCTGCCCAGCGTCGAGGCGATCCGCCGCTACTTCGGCTGCGAGAAGCGCCGCGCCCAGGGCGTGCACGACGCGCTCAAGCTGCTGGCCGCTGGCGACAGCGCCAACCCCGGCTGACCAGCGCCGAGAACCCGATGTTGCCTGTCGGGGTCGAGCGCAGCGCCTGTGATCGCGGCCCGTGCTCGACCCCGGCAGGGTCCACCCGGTTCACCGCACGCAGCACGGCAGGGGCAGGACTGGGCCTCCCGCCCCCGCCGCTAGACACAAGGGAACGGAGCCCTCATGTCCGCGGACAAGAATGCCCGACACGTTGAGGTCAAGGCCGGTGGGCTGGGCCTGGCGTGTGGTGGGCTGACCGCCATGATCGACACGTTGCCGTTTCACGACGCCGCGGCGCTGTCCACGGTCGGTGACGTCACCGCGTTCGGCTACACCACCAGCGCCCTGCTGCTCGGCGGGGCGATCGCGCACAACCGGTGGCGGCACATGCCCCACAAGCGGCTCCAGCGCGAGCTCGGCGACGACGGCTGGCTCAACCGCTTCGACCTGCGCGACTCCGCCGGGGCCGCCGCGATGCGCCGCCAGGCCGCGTTCCTGCGCTCCGACCTCACCGCCCACCCAGCTCGACGCCGCCGACCCGCCGTGACGGAGTTCGCCACCCACGTCGGCAAGATCGTGTCGGGACCGTTCTGGATGCGCGGGCGCAGCGTCTACAGCCCGCACTCGCGCGGCACTCTGGTCCTGGGCCCGCAGGGCTCAGGAAAGTCATCGTGGCTGGTCCACAAGGTGTTCGACTTCCCCGGCGGGGTCTATGTCAGCTCGACCAAGCCCGAGCTCGCGGTCATGGCCGCCGCCGCACGCGCCCGCCGCGGCCCGGTGCACGTGTTCAACCCCGCCAACATCGGCGGGCTCGCCAGTTCATTCGGCTGGGACCCGGTGCAGGGCTGTGACGACCAGGCCGTCGCGGACGCCCAGGCGTGGGCGCTGGTGCGCGGCGGTGGGGGAGCCCACGGGGTCGAGCGCAGCGACTTCTGGGCCCAGAAGGCCCAGGAGATCATCCGCTGCTACCTGATGGCGGCCGCCCTGGCCGGCTACGACATGGGCGCGGTCCACTACTGGGCCACCAAGCCCGACGACCCGACCCCGGTCGGCATCCTCGAAACCCACCCCGACCGGGCCCCGGCCGCGTGGGTCGGCACCTTCAAGACCCACCTGGCCGCCAGCCCCAACACCCGCACCGGCTACTTCGCCACCGTCGTGAGCTGCGTCGGGTTCATGGACAACCCGACCGTGGCCGCGGCGTGTCGACCCGCGCCCGGGCAGACCTTCGACATCCACGACTTCCTGCGCGGCGGCGCCTTGTTCGTGATCGCCGGGGACGACAAGCGGCTCTCCCCACTGATCACGGCCCTGACCGAGCACGTGTTCCGGCAGGCGAAGATCGCCGCGGCGGCCTGCCCGGGTGGACGGCTCCCGAGGGGGCTGGCGATGATCCTCGACGAGGTCGCCCAGACCACCCCGGTCCCGCTCGACAAATGGGCCGCCGACAGCCGCGGCTGGGGCATCGACGTCACCGCGGTCGTCCAGGACCTCGCGCAGCTGCGCACCACCTGGGGCCCGGACCGGGCCAAGACGATCTACGCCAACCTGCCGACCAAGATCGTGCTGCCCGGCGTGGCCAGCAAGGACGACCTGGAGGAGCTCGCCTACCTCGCCGGGAAACGCCACGTGCAGAAGCTCTCCCACGGCGAGTCGGTTCAAGACGGCGCCGGTCTGCTCGGCCGCCGCTCGGTGAGCACCACCCGCCACCTCACCCTCGAACCGGTCATCACCGGCGAGACGATCTACGGGCTCCCGCCCTGGCACGCCTACGTGCTCGGCCTGGCCCGACGTGCTGTCGTGGTGAAGTTCGAACCCGGCCACAAACGCGCCCGCCGCGTGCAGCACCCGCTCAACCAGCCCACCCACGACCAGCCCCACGACCCCTTCCTGCCACCGCTCGACCACGCCGGAGCCACCACATGAACACCGCACCCGACGGGGGACCGGCCAACCCGCGGCCCGGCCGCGACCGCCAGCTCGTCGACGTCGCCGCAGACCTGCGCCGGGTCCGTGACGACGTCAACCGCCTCCGCACGACCGTGGGCGATCTCGCCGGCACGGTCGCGGAGTTCGGCCCCCAGCTCCTCGATGTCCAACGCGACCTCAACGGCCTCCGCGGACTGGTCGACGAGCTCGCCGCCGCCACGCAGGCGACGGAGAACCCGCCCGCGGACTGGTTCACAATGTCCGCCGCCGACGCCGAGCAAGCATGGGTCGCACTCGGCGACTGGGTGCATGGCGTCCTCGCCGGCTGGTACCAGATCACCCGCGCCCAACTCCCCGACTGCTGGGCGCTGCACCGCCCCGCGTTCTTGCAGGTGGCCTGGCTGCACACCAGCCACACCCAGGCATATCTACCGGCCAGCCACCCCAACCAGGCCGCCGAGTGGAACACCCGCTGGCTCGACGCAGCACTGGAGAAGGTGCGCCGCCACATCCCCGAGTCACGCTGCCGCGCGGTCACCGGCGGCCCCGGCGAGCACCTGATCGATCACCTCGAGACCGCCCAGCACGGGCGCGACGGCGGTCCCGGACTGCCGTACCCAACAGCCAGCGAGGCCTCGCCCTACCCGAACCCCTACGACCAGCAGTACCCAACCCAGCCACACCAACAGCGCTCACCGGACTGGGCCGAACAGGAAGTGATCCGGGCCGACTACTGGGGCGGGTACTTCACCCAGGCCATGCAAGCCGACCTGGCCTGGCGCCGCGGCCGTGACGAGCAGCTGGCCACGCAGAACACCGAGACCGAGACCAGGCAGCAGCCCAGCGACGACCCGCCGCCGCGCTGATCCCGAGCTCGACCTCGCCCCCGGCCGCCACGACGCCGGATTACGCGGCGAAGGGGGCCGTTGACCTGCGCCATGGGATTCCGTTCAGCGCCTGGTTGCCGGTAATTCTGGGGTTCACCTACACTCTGTATTAGCCGCTGCTCTGCGGAGCAGTCGGAAGTGAGCCTGGGAAGTTCCCGCCGGACGACGGGGTCCCAGGCTCGCGGCATGTCTAGGCGTCATACACGACAAGGGTCGTCGCGAACATGTCCAGGTAGGCCGGCTCACCAGCCAGCTGCGAGCCCATCGCACCTGCCACTACGTCCGGCACCCACAGCAGAGCGTCGTTCGGACCTGGGACGTGGTAGATCCGCAGGTCAGACGTGAGCGCCTTCTGCCGCCGGAGCCCGTTCAGAAGCTCCATGTCACCGGTGTTCTGCTTCTTCTCCCGCGACTCCAGGTAGACATCGGTGACCCCCGCGGTGTGCAGCTCGGGCAGAAGCCTCGCCATACACAGCCGGCGGCGCCGTTCCGACGACGCGTCCTTGTCGACCTTGACCACGATGGTGTGCATCATCGGCAACGCAGCGATCGAGGAGGCGATCCGCCGCCGGCGCGGAGCGCCTTCATCGCGCCAGTGCAGCTTCTTCTGGCCCTTCAGTCGCAGAGCAGCCACGGCAGCGCGGGCGGCGTGCAGCTCATCGGTCTCGATCACGGCGGCGGCGAGCAGGTAGGTACCGGCCGCGAACCGTGGATCGGGCTCGGACTCGTCGACGTAGGCGCACCACCCCATAGAGTGACCATGGTCCCCCACCGAGTATCTGCTGTTGATCGCAGGTCCGCGGTCTCTGTGTGCTGGTGCCGGGGACCACCGCACGGCCCCACATCGGAAGGCAGCCAGGAAGGCGTAACGCAAGGCCCGCCGTGTCGGCCGCGGTTGGTGACGGCCACATCTCCTCCGTCTACAGGAACGACGTGTTCTCGGTGCGCCTCAACTCCTCGTCTGAGCCTTTGCCCTCGGCCTTGAGCAGGACCTCGACAATCGCGCTCACCGCCTGTCGCGCGCCCGGCGAGAGTCGCGCAACGCGCAGCATCATCGCCCGCAGGTGACCGTCGCGTAGGACGATGCGCTCCCGCAGCTCGCCGGCGTCGAGGTCGGCCGGCTCGTCTTCCCAGAAGAAGGCGGGCGAGACCTCGAAGAAGCGAGCAAGGTCTTTCAGGTAGCGCTGAGACGGCTCGGTCCGCTCGCCGTTGAGGATCTTCAGGATGTAGACGCTGCTGATCTCGCCGCCGTTGTCCTCGATCCAGCGCGCGACTTCAGCCGCGGAATATGGCTTGTCCTCGATGCTGCGAATGTTCTGAAACAGGTAGTTCAGCCGCTCGGGAACCGTACCGCGGGGGTTGGCGACCCGGCCTCGCCGCGCACTGGCCACACCCCCACCGTCCAGCATCCCAGCCTGGTCCCTGGCCACCTCGTCACCGGCCAACGACGTTGCAGCGAGCCCACGCCGGATCCGGTCCAAACCCCACAGCAGACACCGCGGCAGCAGTCATAATCACGGGAGTCTGTATAGCAGACAACCAGCGTCATCAGTACTGACGTACTGAGACTGGCTTCTTAGTTGAACTAGCGGTGCGCGATGCTCACCGGCACCTTCACTGGGATCGACGCGCCGACCTGACAACCCGGTCGGGGATGGCCAACGCCCCCACAAGGTCACCGGCTCGCCCACGAACGCCGGCGTCGCAACGCTAGGAAGCCGCAGAACGTAGCTCCGCGGCGCTGAACAGCGCGGTCATCGTGAGACCGAGGTCAGCCAACTTCTCAGCGCCGCCCTCTTCTCGATCGACAACGCACAGGACGTGGTCGACGACGGCCCCTCGCTCCCGCAGATCCGTTGTCGAGATCGCCACCTGCCCACCGGAGGTGACGACGTCCTCCACGACCAGGACCCGTCGACCGTCGATCTCGGCACCCTCGGCGAGGCGCCGCGTCCCATAGGACTTCGCAGCCTTCCGGACGAACGCGACGGGGAGCCCGGTGGACAGGCCGAGCGCGGTGGCGATCGGTACCCCGCCCAGCTCCAGACCCGCCAATACCTCAGTCCCTGCAGGCACCCGGTCAGCTGCCTCGGCTGCGATCGCCCGCAGGAGCACCGGGTTCGACTCGAAGCGGTACTTGTCGAAGTACTCCGTCGCGGACCTGCCTGATCGGAGCGCGAACGTGCCCGTCAGATGCGATGCCCGGAAGATTGCGGCGGCCAGCTCTTGACGGTTCACGCAGGCCATCGTCCCTCAGCACGTGTCACGTCCTGCCCGCCACCACCGTCATCGTCAACCGGCCACCGAATGCTTGCCCCTGACTTCCCCCTGACACGCCAGCGGGGGCTATTTCTCCTCGTGCTACGACACGGCGGGTCGGGGCGCTGGTGCTTGACCCGGCCCCTGGGGCCGGGCCGAGGGTTCGTCTTGTCGCCGGGAAGCGCCCGGCGTGGAGGTGACGTGGACCTGCTCACAACTGGTGCCTTCGCCCGGGCGAGTGGCCTGACCCGCAAGGCACTACGGCTCTACGACGACCTCGGGCTGCTGCGACCCGCGGTCGTCGACGAGTCGACTGGTTACCGCTATTACCACCGCGACCAGCTCGCGTTGGCCGCTCTCGTGGCCTGGCTGCGGCGGGCCGGGATGCCACTGGCTCGCATCCGCCCCGTCTGCGACCTCGCTCCTGCCCACGCAGACGATGCGATCCGCACATGGTGGGCCGAGACCGAGCGCGACGTCCGTGCCCGCCGGGCCCTGGTCCACGACCTCCTGTCCACATTCCACGCTCAGGAGGACGACATGGCGACATCGACGCCACCGCTCACGTTCGAAGCTGCCGCCGCGACTGACCGCGGTCTTGTACGGCCTGACGACCTCGACCGGGCCTCGGCCGGACCCGACCACCTCGCCGTGTCAGACGGGTTCGGCCCGTCGGGCGCTCAGGTGAGCGCGGCGCTGGTCGCAGCCATCGCGGACCTGGGCGGTGACCTCGAGCCCGGGGAGGCGCTCGAGCGCCTGCACGGGCTGGTCGCCGCCGCCGCGCAGAAGATCGAGGATCCCGACGCCGGCGCCACCGTCACTGCCCTGGTGCGGTGCGGCGCCGGGCGGCTCGCGCTGGTGCATGTCGGTGACTCCCGGGCCTACCTGCTCCGCGACGGGAGGTTGACCCGGTTGACCCACGACCACACCCTCGTCCGGTCGATGGTCGAGGCCGGCGAGCTCACCGAGGCTGAGGCCGCATCGCACCCGCGACGCAGCGTTCTGCTACGAGCCGTCGGCCCTGGTGACGACGTCGAACCTGACTTGGGCCAGCACATGGTGTGCGCGGGCGACCGGCTCCTGCTCGCCACCGACGGACTCCACGGTGTCGTCGCCGCCGAGGCGATCGCCGGAGTGCTGCGAGACGCTCCGACCCCTACCCGCGCTGTTGCGCAGCTGCTCGACCTCGCGGTCGCCGCCGGCGCGCCGGACAACATCGCGGTCGGGGTCGCGGACGTCACCGAACAACGCCGGGACCGCGGCCGCGGCCGCCGCTGCTAGCGGCGCCACAGTTCCGGATCGGGCACGTGTCGACCGGGCCTCGACGAGATGAAGAGGCACGGACCTGCGAGACGCGACTCCCCTCGATCCACGCCTGGCCACGGCGAGGGGCAGAGCCAGATGCCGGTTGCTCTGTCCCAGCGGCTGACGTGGCCGTGAGTGTCGGTGATCGCCTCTACCATCAAGGGTTGTCTCAGGACCCCCGACGTGGAGGAGGCCCATCGCCATGCCGGTGGAGATCAATGCTCGGTACTTCGACCCGAACGACCCGGACGACTACCTCGCGCGCCGCTTCGCCGCAGGGCCGTCGCCGGCGGCCGCGGCCGCGGTGGCGTCAGTGTCTCCGTGGGTCGAGCCTGACTACGCCTCCATCCCGTCCGATGGTGACCTGCCGTGGGATGCGGACGAGCGGAAGCTGGTGTGGCCGGGACCAGCCATGATCATGCCCGCCGGGCTGCTGCCTGACGGCCGGCCCTACAGCCGCGACGAGCGCGACAACGCGACCAGGATCTGCGGTGAGGTCGTGACCTCCGGGGTGGAAGCCCACGGGGTGGTCCGGGCGTACGACCGCCAGCAGAAGGCGCTCCGCGCTCAGGCTGGCCTGCCGTGGGCGGTGCGGGGTGCGAACGGCTTGGAGGACTTGCCGGAGACGCTGCGTGTGATCGCGCGGCTGCACCGTGAGGAACTGGTCCGCCGCCAGCGCGCGCACCGGTTGCGCTGGGGCGGCTGATCAGTCCAGGTCCAGGCCCCAGTCCTCGGTCTGTTCCTGCCCCAGCTCGATCTGCGCTCCGGCCCGGCTGTGCTCGTGGCCGGTGGTCCGCTCCGGAGCGTGGATGCTCTGGTCGCGTTCGGCCTGGTCGCGCCGGGTCCGGTCGGCCTCGATGGCCTCGACGCCGTGGCGGTGGCGCTCCGCGGCGCGGACCGGCTCGGCGGCCTCGCGCTGCTCCCGGATGGCCTGTGCCAGGCGGGCCTGCTGGCGGGCTTCGGCCAGGCTGACCCGCACCTCGGTGTCGCCCTGGCCGGGCTCGACCGCCGGGCCTTCGCCGCGTTCGGGGGTCTCGGTCTCGACCCGCAGCGGCTGCGCGCCGACGCGGGCCTCTTCGGAGAGCTCGAACAGCGCCAGCTGGTTCTTGTCCGCGCGGTCCGGTTCGGCCAGGGCCCGCTCGTCGCGCCCGCGGTCGGCGGCCGCGGCCTGGTCCACCGCCTGGTCCACCGATCGCTCGGCCGACGTCGACGCCCGCCCGGCCGCTGCCCCGGTCAGCTCCGTCGCCTGCTCGTCGGCAGTCGGCTCGACCTCGACCGGCTGGGACTGGCCGACCAGACGGTCCCGCCAGCGCTGCCACCACCCCACGGTCTCGGCCGCCTCGGCCTCGACACCAGGACGCGCCTCGACCTCATCCCGGTCAACGCTCATGGGCTCACCGGCCGCGGCCTCGCGGGCCTGGGGCTCGACCGCCTGCTCCTGGTCCGGCTCGGCCGTGGCCGGCTGCTGCTCAGCCGCGATGCCGAACAGCTCCAGCTGCTCCGGTTCGCCCGTGAGCGTCAGGGTCGGGTCGGCGACGTCGCGGCGCTCCAGCTCCTGCCCGGCCAGCTGGTCGCGCACCCGGGCGTCCTCGGTGGCGGCGAACCAGTCCTGGCGGGCCTGGTGCACGGTCTCCAGCTGCCGGGCGCGCTCGGTGTAGTCGCGGGCCAGCCGCTCGGCACGCTCGACATCGACCCGCGTCGTCTCGTACTCCGGGGCATCGACGTCGAGCGTCGCCAGCTCTGCGGCGTAGAGGACCGCGTCCTGCCGGTAGCCCTCGGCCACCGTGTAGGCCGCGGCCATCTCATCGGCGACGAACGGCGGCGCCCAGGTCTGCTCCCGCTGCCAGCGGGCCTGCATCTCACGCAGCTCGGCGTCGGTGGCCGTGGCCAGGTCCAGCGCGTCGACCGGGCGTCCCAGCGCGGCGTGCGCCTGCTGCCACAGCGCGCGGCGGAACTCCTGCTCCCGGCTGGGCGCGACACCGATCGACACCTGCTCCGGCGAGACCGCCGACAGCTCCCGGTACGCGGCCACGATCCCGGCCCGACGCACCCACTCCGCCCGCTGACCCGACTCGACCGGCGGCGCGCCCAGGTACTCGACCGCCCACTCCGGCAGGTCCTCGGCCGCGCGCTCACCGAGCTCGTGTTGGCGGTCGCTGGCCAGCACCGCCATCTCCTGCAGCCACTGGCCCACCGGCCCCGCGATCGGCGGGCCCAGCGTGGTCCAGTCGCCGGCCTCGACCTGCTGTTCGGGCATCCGCTGGTCGGTCAGCAGCCGCACCCGGTAGCGCAGCACGTCGGTGACGCTGTCGACGTCGTCGAGGCTGCGCGCGTTCACCGCCGCGACCAGCACCTTCTCGACGTCGTGCCCGGCCATCTCGGCCTCGCGCAGCGTGCGCATCAGCCGACCCCACCCGTGCTCGCGCTGCGCCGCCACAAGGTGCCCGATACCGCCCTGCGCGGTGTCGACCTGCGCGGTGTCGACCTGCGCGGTGTCGACCTGCGCGGTGTCACCGAGCAGACCGGCCAGCATGTCGCTGTAGCGGTACTCGGCCCACTCACGCGACACGAGGTCCCACTGCGTGCCGATCCAGGCCAGGCTCTGGCCCTCCTCGACCGCCGCGCGGTGCTCGAGCTCGGCGGCGCGGGCCGGGTCGGTGTTGTCCAGGATGTTGGCCAGGGCGGTGACCGGGTCCAGCGCCAGCCGCTCGGGCTCGTGCGCATCCGGGGCCCGCTCGGTGGTCAGGTAGGCGGTGTTGCGTTCCCGGCCCCGGGTCAACGCCACGTAGGCGTCCTCGCGGCTCGACGCCACGCCGAGCAGGTTGTGCGAGGTGTCCACGGTGCGGCCCTGCGCGGTGTGGATCGTGCCCGCGTAGCCGAGCGTCACATGCTCACGCACGTAGTCCGGGGGCAGGTAGGCCGTCGCACCGTCGCGGGTGTCCGCGACCAGCCGCCCGCGCTCGTCGACACCGCGCACGGTGTAGATCTCGCGGTTGACGACCATGCCGCGCCCGCCGCGCACCTCGATCTCGTAGTCGTTACGGAGAGCCTGGATGACATCGCCAACGCTGATCGCGTTCTCATCGCTGCCCATGGCCAGCACCCGGGTGTCGACGCGACCCAGCGCAACCAGCTGCTCCCGAACGGCACGAGACAGGTCCGCGGCCTCGGGGTTGGTCCCGACGATCAGCAGTGAGTCCTGCCCGGCGAGGGTGTCGGCGAGGTAGCCGCGTACCGCGGCCTCCTGCATCTGTTCGACCGTGCCCCCGCGCAACCTACCGCGGTCCTCGTACTCGCCGATGACGCTGGTGTCCCCGACCCGCAACCGGATGCTGGCCTGCTTCTCCCAGTCCGCGGAGAACCGCCGCACCGCCTCCAGCTCGTACGCGCCGTTGTCGGTGGCCAGCAGATCCAGCAGGCCACCAGCCCCCACCGCGCCGAGCTGGTGGTGATCACCGGTGTAGAGCAGCTTCCCCCCGCCGGCCTCGACCAGCGCGCTGATCCGGGCCAGCTCGTCGGTGCCCGACATCCCGGCCTCGTCCAGCACGAACAGGTCACCGGGACGCACCTGATCGCGGACCACGCCGCTCGCGTCCGGGGAGAACCGGGCCAGGAACTGGAAGGTGTTGATCGCCTCCAGCCCTTCCTCGTTCAGCACATCCGCCGCGCGCTGCGAGGTCGCCAGCCCCAGCACCCGCCCACCGGTGTGCTCGCTCCACACCGTCGCCAGCGTGGCCACGGTGAAGCTCTTCCCGGTGCCCGCCGGGCCGATCAGCACATCCCCGGCCCGCCCGGACGAGACCACCCCGAGCACCGCGGCCCGCTGGTCCTCGGTCAGCGTGGTCGCCGCCAGCTCGACGCGCAGCACCTCCAGCTCCGGGCCGCTGATGGCCGGCGCGGTCAGCTGCCGCGCCCCGACCACGATGCGCCGCTCGGTCTCCAGGTGCGCCTCGGTCGTGTACACCTCGTCCAGGTGCGGCCGGTACACCAGCCGCCCGTCCTCCGGACGCTGCAACGCCACCGGCACCTGCACCAGGTCGGCCGCGCTCAGCACCAGAACACCGAACCCGTTGCCCGCACACACAGCCTCGCGCGCCAGCTCCTCGAGGTAGGCCGGGCGCTCCTCCGGCGAGCAGGGAGCGTGCAGCACGTGGCGGTCCACCGCCGCGATCAGGTTCCCCAGCGTCCACGTCGCATACCGCGACTGCACGTCCAGCACCGCGGCAGCCACGATCGCGGCCCGGTCGCTCTGGTCAGGCATCATCGCGACGTCCGGGTGACCCTCGCGCGCCACCTCAGCGGCCGCGGCCTCGACCTGATCCAGCATCGCGACCAGCCGTCCTGCGCGCTGCTCCCCCCACGCGCGCAACGCCTGGGGCCCGGACTCCGGGCCCTTCGCCTGCCGCGTCTCCAACGTCGCCATCTGCATGATCGCCTTGCGCGCCGCCGGGCTCGGCTCGTACCCGTGCCGGTCCACGTACGCCTCGACAAGTTCAGTGGCGCGCTCCTGCACCTGCGCGCGACGGGTCGACGCCTCCGCGACCAGCGACGAGTCCACACCCAGGATCTCGCGGGCCTTACCGTCCGGCCGCGTCGCGAACACCACCCCGAGACCAGCGGTGAGCTTGTCCTCCAGCGCCCGCTCGTAGGCGACCGCCACCGCCTCCTTGATCGGGCGGAACCCCTTCGCGTCCAGCGCCCGGATCACCCCGTCGCTGACCGTCTCGGCCCGGTTCAGCACCGCCGCATGACAGTGCAGCTGCGGCTCGTTCGACCGGCTCGTCGAGTGATCGAACTTGATCACCGCGAGCCCGGTGGCGCGCTCGTAGCGGCCGACCGAACGCCCACCCATCGTCTTGCCGTGATAGCCCGCCCGCACGTACGCGCCGTGCTCCTCCAGGTGCCCCAGCGCCACGTCCACGGCCTCACGGTGCGCCTGCAGCACCGTCTCCGCCTCGGCGTGCGCGCCCGCCGCGACCAACGCGGTGTAGTACACGCTGACGCTCTTCACCGGGCTGAACGTGAAGTCGTAGTAGGCGACGGCCTTGCGGCCGTCGGTGCGCGCGGCGAGCTCGATCTCCTTGATCCGCTCCGGCGTCGCGTCCGGCTCCCGCTCCAGCGCGGCCGCCACCCGGGCGTCGTAGTCCTTGAACTGTCGCGGTGCCCGGCCCAGGAAATCGTCGGTGTCCGGGTGCTTCAACTCCCCGAAAACCTTCCGCACATCCTCAGCGGTGGCCGCGCTCCCCGCGACCATCCCGACCATGCCCAGCCCGCTGCCGTACCACCGCCCCGGGGCCTCCCCGTGCTCCTGCGCCGACAGGAAGTAGCCCGCCGCGTCCTGCGTCAGACCGGCGCCCTTCTCGACCTCCTGGCCGTGCGCCTGGTTGCGCTCCTGAGCGTGTGCGTGCTCGGCGCAGCCTGACCCCTTCAACAGGTACTCGACCGCCCCAGCAGACACGGCGGTGATCCGGAGCACGAGATCAGCTTACCCGACCAACCCCATGATCATTAACTAATGCATAGGTGTGTTGGTTTGGAAGCGGTGGCGGATGTGAGGGCGAGGAGGAGCGGGCGAGTCGAGGAAGTCGTGAGGGAGCGGGTGTGCTGGCGAGGTGTGAGGTGGTGATGGGAGAGACGTGGAGCGGCGAGGAGGGACAGAAGGAGGGTGAGTGTCGAGCGACATGGAAATGTCAGTGACGGCGCCAGGGCGTGTCAGTGAATGAC
>NZ_BEGX01000120.1 GCF_002583555.1 Pseudonocardia sp. N23 | reverse complement strand
TGGGCTGAGGTCGGTGGGGTGTTCGGGATGCGGATGGCCGCTGTCGTCGAGCAGGCTCCGCCCTACTACGGGCTCTACGGGCTGGTCGCGGCCGGTCTGCTCAGCGTGGACACGGCGCAGCGGGTCGCGGGGTCGTTCCCGTCGCACCGCGATCTGTCCCCGACGACCCGGGCCTGGGCGCTGGATATGCGGCCGTCGCCGAGCGGGTGGTTGGAGCTGG
>NZ_BEGX01000119.1 GCF_002583555.1 Pseudonocardia sp. N23 | reverse complement strand
GCCCACGAACGCTTCCTGGAAATCCTCGACACCGACACCGACACCGACACCGGCGAGGACGCCCAGACGTACTGGCGCGACCACCTGCAAGCCATCGGCAAGTACTACGAGAAGCGCTCGAA
>NZ_BEGX01000118.1 GCF_002583555.1 Pseudonocardia sp. N23 | reverse complement strand
CTCGTTGCTGGCCGAGGTGCCGCGGGCGTTGTTGCCGTGCACGTTGGCGTCCTGCACGAGGACGTCCTGGCCGTTCGACAAGACGATGCCGCCGTCCTGGGAGTCGGCGACCTCGCAGCGGCGCACGACGATGTGGTCGATCTTGTCGCCGTAGATGCCGTGGCTGG
>NZ_BEGX01000117.1 GCF_002583555.1 Pseudonocardia sp. N23 | reverse complement strand
GCGTAGATGGGGCGCAGCAGGTCGAGGTCGCGGACGATCGCGGCCGGGCGCAGGTCGAAGACCTCGTCGATGGCGGCCTGGATGCGGGCCGGGTCGACGTGCTCGGTGCCGAAGGTCTCCACGAACAGGCC
>NZ_BEGX01000116.1 GCF_002583555.1 Pseudonocardia sp. N23 | reverse complement strand
ATCTTCCGCCCGCAGCTCGAGGCCACCGCGCACTGCGACCTCCCCTGCGGCGTCTACGACCCCGCCCAGGCACGGATCGAGGCCGAGTCGGTCAAGGCGATCCAGGAGAAGTACCAGGGCAACGACGACGTCTCCTTCCGCGCCCGCGCCATCGAGATCAAGGAGCAGCGCTCCGACCTCGTCAAGCACCACCTGTGGGTGCTGTGGACCGACTACTTCAAGCCCCCGCACTTCGAGAAGTACCCCGAGCTCCACGAGCTGTTCAACAAGGCCACCAAGGCCGCCGGTGCCTCGGGCACCAAGGGCTCCAACGACCCCAAGACGGGCCAGGAGCTGCTCGACTACATCGCCCAGATCGACAAGATCTTCTGGGAGACCAA
>NZ_BEGX01000115.1:53088-69997 GCF_002583555.1 Pseudonocardia sp. N23 | reverse complement strand
GGCGGCGGCGCGGGCGCCCGCCGCGTCCGCGGTCGCCGCAGCCGTGGCCGCCCGTGACGCGTCCACCTCGTCGCGCGCCGCGGCTGCCGCGGTCAATGCCTCCTCGGCGCGGGCGCGGGCGGCGTCCCGCTCCCCCAGTGCCTCCCGCGCAGTGAGCCCCGCTTCCTGTGCCTCCCGTTGCGCCGCAACGGCCCGCGCGTCCGCGGCGGTGGCGCGTTCCTCGGCGGCGGCGCGGACTGCCGCCGACTCCTCCGCCGCCTGACGGGCCGCGCCGAGCGCTTCGGTGGCGTCGAGGGCCTGCCGGGCGGCGGCCTGGGCGCGGGCGACGGCGTCGGCGCGGTCGGCGGCCGCCTTGTCCGCGTCCTCGGCGCTGCGCCGGGCCCGGGCGACGGCCTCGTCACGCTGCTCCTCCGCCGCGAGGCGTGCCCGGTCGGCCTCCGCGACCTGCTGGTGCGCGGCGTCGACGGCGGCGACGGCGTCTCGCTGCACCTCGTCGAGACGGGCGGCGACGCCGTCGAGCATCCCCCGCAGCTCGTCGACGGGCCCGCGGAGCGCGTCGAGGTGCTCGCGCAACCGGTCGGCGTCGAGCCGGAACGCACCGGAGCCGGCGTCGAGGCCGAGGGAGGTCAGCGCGTCGCGTTCGGCGCGGGCCATCTGGGCACAGCTGCGGCCGCCGTCCCATCGGGTGTCGCGACAGAAGGAACGACGTCGCCCGCCCTGCGGTCCGGGAGGCGGCAGTTCGGCGCGGCAGCGGCTGTATCCGCATCTGACCAGCTCGTCGATCATCGTTGAACCATACTCGTTTGCAGTTACAAAACTGCCGAACCAGTTTGGTGTTTCATCGCACGAACATGACGACCAACGAAACCATCGTTTCGTTGGTGCATCGGCGCGGCATCGCGTCCGGAGGGCCGGGCGGGACGAGGATGGGCACGTGATCGACGACCCCCTGCTCGTCCTGGAAGCAGGCGCCGCACCGGCGCCGGACCGAGCCGTCGCGACCCTCGACGCGCCGCAGTGGCCCGGGGTCGCCGATCCGGACGCCCTGCGCGCACAGCTGCTCGACTGGTTCTCCCAGTACGACAACGCCGGGACCCGGCGCACCTACGCCTACGCACTGGGGCTGCCGATCGCATGGGTCGACTCCCTCGGCGGCTCCGACGGTCCGCCCGCCCGCGACGGACGAGCCACGCCGCCCGCCGCCCCACGCGGCCCCCTGCACGCCCTCGCCTGGTTCCGCTGGTGCGCCACCCGCGACCTCGACCCCCGGCGCGCGACGTCCGCGCACGTCAAGGCCTGGTTGCACGCCCTGTCCGCGGCCGGCGCGGCGCGCCGGACCCGGCAGCGGATGCTCGCCACGCTGTCCGCGCTCTACGGCCACCTCGCCGAGACCGGTGCCGTCACGGCCAACCCGGCGGCCATCGACCGTCGACGGCTGGGGCTCGTCATCAGCACCCGGGAGCCGTCGCCGACGATCCGGCTCACCGCCGGTCAGGTCGGGGCCCTCCTCGACGCGTCGGCATCACTGCCGCACGGCCCGGCCCCGGCACTGCGGACCCTCTACGCGACGCGGGCCCGCGCCGTCGTCGCCCTGCTGACCCTGGGGCTGCGGATCTCCGAGCTCACCGGCCTTGATCGTGACGATCTCATCCGCACCGGCGGTGACCAGGTGTTACGAGTGCACGGCAAAGGAGGGGTGCGGCGGGAGGTCTACGTGACCGACCTCGCGCGGCAGGCACTGTCCGATTATCTGGCCGAGCGAGACCGGGTCGGCGCAACGGCGACCCCGGCCCGGCGCGGGACGCCGCGAGCCGACACCACTCCCCTCGTCGCCACCCGCGACGGCAACCGCTGTTCGCGCGTCGACCTGTACCGGCTGCTGCGCCGCGTCGCCGCCGCGGCCGGCCCCGAGCTGGCCGACGTCGCCGACCACATCCACCCGCACGCCCTGCGCCACGCCTACGTGACGATCGCACTCGAGCAGGACGCCCGCATCCAGCACGTGCGCGCCGACGTCGGGCACGCCTCGATCACGACGACCGAGCACTACGACCGCGGGATGCGCACCCGGGACACGACAGCGGCCGACCTCGTCGCCGCGGCCATCGCCGCCGCACGACAGGCGCCCCCTCCGGCCTGACCGAGCGGGCCTCCGACACCCCCCACTGCGCCGAACTCGACACAGGACCGGTCAGGCCGACCCTGGGAGCCGGTCCGTTTGTCGAACTCGGCGGCTCCGACGCTGTTGCGCCGGCCTCGACATCAGGCCGGCTCAGGTGCCGGGGCTCAGGTGCCCGGTCTCCGGCGGGGCCGTGGGACGCAGCAGTCCACCGCGCACGGGGCACCGTTGACGGTGCACCCCGCCCGCGGGACCGTGCCCGTGCCACGCGGGGCCACACCACCGGTGTGCTCGGCCATCAGCTCGACGACCATGTCCGCGAACCGCGGGTCCGGCCCTGCGGTCGCGGCCCGCGCGAATCCCATGCCCGACCCGACCGCCAGCTCGCGCAGCTCCTCGTCGAGATCCCACACGACCTCGACGTGGTCGGACACGAAACCGATGGGCGCCATGACGATCGCCGGCACCCCCGCAGCGGCGAGGGCCTCCACCGTCGGCTCCGGTTCGGGGGTCAGCCACGGCACCTGCGGCGGCCCGGAACGCGACTGCCAGACCAGGTCGTAGTCGTCGAGACCCAGCTCGGTGGCGACGAGCCGCGCCGCTTCGGTGACCTGCCGGGAGTAGCGGTGGTTGCCCTCGGCCGGGACACCGTCGGTCTCGTCGGCCGCCACCGGGATCGAGTGCGCGGTGAACACCACCCGGGCGTGCTCACGCAGCTGCGCGGGCAGCGACTCCCGGGCAACGCGCACGGCGTCTGCGTTGGCGTCGATGAACGCGGGATGGTCGTAGAAGTGGCGCAGCTTCACCAGCTCCGGTGCGCCCTCCCCGACGGCGGCACGGGCCCGGGCGATGTCCTCGTGGTACTGGCGGCACGCCGAGTAGCCGCCGTAGGCGCTGGTGGCGAACACGAGTGCCCGCCGGACGCCGTCGCGGGTCATCTCCGCGACGGTGTCCTCGACCATCGGGTGCCAGTTGCGGTTGCCGAAGTAGACGGGCACGTCGACCCGTTTGCGGACGGCGTCGATCAGCTCGCGGTTGCGGGCGTTGATCGGGGACACCCCGCCGAACGGCGTGTAGTGCGCCTCGACCTCGTCGAGCCGTTCGGGCGGTACGTTGCGCCCGCGCACGACGTTCTCGAGGAATGGTCGCACCTCGTCGAGGCCCTCGGGGCCACCGAACGAGAGCACCAGCAGCGCGTCGACGTCCACGCGTCTATCAAACCCCGATCGCGTGGAACCCGCCGTCCGCCATCACCATCGAGCCGGTGGTGACGGGCAGCCAGTCGGACAACATGGCGCACACGGTCTTCGCGACGGGTGTCGGGTCGTTGACGTCCCAGCCCAGCGGCGCGCGGCCGTCCCAGGCGTCCTCGAAGGCCGCGAAACCGGGGATCGACTTGGCGGCCATCGTCTTCACCGGACCAGCGGCGCACAGGTTGACCCGGATCCCCTTGGGGCCCAGGTCCCGCGCGAGGTAGCGGGTGACCGACTCCAGCGTCGACTTCGCGACGCCCATCCAGTCGTAGGCGGGCCAGGCCTGACGGTTGTCGAAGTCCATCCCGACGACCGACGAGCCCGGGCCGAGCAGCGGCAGCAGCGACGTGGCCAGCGACTTGAACGAGTACGCGCTGACCTGGATCGTCGTGGCGACGTCCTCCCACGGCGCGTTCATGAACGCACCCTCGCCCAGGCACGTCGCGGGGGCGAAGCCGATGGAGTGCAGCACGCCGTCGAGGCCGGGCTCGTCACCGAGGTGCGGGCTGATGCGCTCGACCAGCGTGTCGAGCTGCGCCTGGTCGGAGACGTCGAGCTCGACGACCGGAGCGGCCTCGGGCAGCCGCTGCGCGATGCGCTCGACGAGCCGCATCCGGCCGAACCCGGTGAGGATCACCTGGGCGCCCTGTTCCTGGGCGATCTTCGCCGCGTGGAACGCCAGCGAGGCGTCGGTGATCACACCGGTGACCAGCAGGCGCTTACCGTCGAGCAGTCCCATGAGGACCCTTTCTTGGGGGAGGGAGAGGGAAGGTCAGTGGCCCATGCCGAGGCCGCCGTCGACGGGGATGACGGCCCCCGTGACGTACCCGGCCTGCTCGGAGCCCAGCCAGGTGACGGCGGAGGCGACCTCCTCGACCGCGGCGTAACGGCCCAGCGGCACCTGGGCGACGATCTCGGCGCGGCGGGCATCGGGCAGCGCACGGGTCATGTCGGTGTCGACGAACCCGGGTGCCACGACGTTGGCGGTGATGCCGCGCGAGCCCAGCTCGCGGGCGACGGAGCGGGCGAGGCCGACGAGGCCGGCCTTGGAAGCCGCGTAGTTGACCTGGCCGGCCGAGCCCAGCAGGCCGACGACGGACGAGACGAAGATCATGCGGCCGCCCTTGGCGCGCAGCATGCCGCGCGACGCCCGCTTGGCGACGCGGTAGGCGGCGGTGAGGTTGGCGTCGATGACGCGGGTGAAGGAGTCCTCGCTCATCCGCATGAGCAGCCCGTCGTCGGTGATGCCGGCGTTGGACACCAGCACCTGCACGGCGCCGTGCTTCTCCTCGACCTCGGTGAACGCCCGGTCGACGGCCTCGGCGTCGGTGACGTCGCACTGCACGGGCAGCAGGTCGTCGGGGAGGCCGTCGACTCCGCTCCGGTACGTCACCGCCACCTTGTCGCCCTGGGCGGCGAACGCTGTCGCGATCGCCAGCCCGATTCCGCGGTTTCCTCCGGTCACCAGCACGCTTCGTCCCACGACGACAGAACCTAGTGCACCGGGCCGGCGGTCCGGACCGCCCGTCAGGGCAGCCTGCGCCCCATCACGATGCCCGCTCCCAGCCCGACGACGAGCAGCAGCGCCCCGCCCATCAGCCAGGGCCGGCTGGTGTCGACGCGGCGCGTCTCGTAGCCGATCTGCTCCCCGAGCTCGGAATACACCTGCCGCAGCTCGGCTTCCGACGCCGCGGTGAAGAACTGCCCGCCCGACAGGGAGGCGATCTCCTGCATCGACGCGTCGTCGACGGCGACGCGGGTTCGGCCGCCCTCGATGTCGATCGTGCCGTACTCGGTGCCGAAGGAGATCGTCGACACAGGGATCTTCTCGGTGGCCGCCTGGCGGGCCGCGGTGAAGGAGCCGCGCGGCTCGTTCTCGCCGTCGGGGCCGGGGACGGTCTGCTTGCCGTCGCTCATCAGCACGATCCGGGCGGGCGGCGGGCCCTCCGCGCCGGACGCGGCGACGGTGCGGGAGAACGAGTCGATCGACTGGAGCGCCGCGAAGATGGCCTCACCGGTGGCGGTGGACTCCGACAGTTTCAGCCCGTCGACGGCCTGTTTGACCGCGGTCCGGTCGGTCGTCGGCGACACCAGCACCGCGGCGGTGCCCGAGAACGAGACGAGGCCGAGGTTGATGCCCGGGGTGAGCTGGTCGGCGAACGACTTCGCGGCGGCCTGTGCCGCCGCGAGCCGGTTGGGGGCGACGTCGGTGGCCTGCATCGACAGCGAGACGTCGATCACCAGGACCACGGTGGCGCGGTTGCGGGGCACCCGGGCGTCGGCCTGCGGCCCGGCGATCGCGATCACCAGCACGGCGAGCGCGAGGATCATCGCCGCGGCCGGGACGTGCCGGTACCAGCCGGGACGTTTCGGGGCGACGCTGTCGAGCAGCTCCAGGTTGGTGAACTTCACGACGTCGCGACGACGCCGGCGCAGCAGCCACACGTATCCCGCGACGAGCGCGGCGACGACGAGCAGGGCGAGCAGCCACCACGGGTACGCGAACGTCACCGGCCGCCTCCGGACCAGGTGCGCTTGCGGGCCAGCACGAAACGCACGATGTCGGCGATCCAGTCGGAGTCGGTGCGCAGGGTGAGCTGCGCCGCGCCGCACCGGCGCAGGGTGGTGGCGACCCGGTCGCGGTGCGCGCTCGCGGCGGCGGCGAACTCCCGGCGCAACAGCGGCGTCACCTGGACCTCGCGCTGACGGCCGGTCTCGGGGTCGGCGAGGACGACGGTCCCGGCGTCGGGCAGGTCGAGCTCGCTCGGGTCGAGCACCTCGACGGCGAGCAGGTCGTGGCGGGCCGACAGGCCGCGCATCGCGCGTTCCCACGTCGGCTCGCCCAGGAAGTCCGACACCACGACGGCGAGCCCGCGCCGCCGTGGCGGACGGCGCAGCTGCTCGACGGCCTCCGCCAGGTCGCCACGGGTGCCCTCGGGGGCGCGGGGCAGCTCCGCCGCACGCCGGACGAGCCCGCGGGCGTGCGCGGTCCCACTGCGGGCCGGGATGCGGACGGTCTGCTCCCCCGTCGCGACGACCGCGCCGATGCGGTTGCCGCCGCCGCGGGTCAGGTGCGCGATCGCGGCCACCGCGGCCACGGCGAGGTCGCGCTTCTCGCACGACGCGGTGCCCAGGTCGAGGCTGGGCGACAGGTCGAGCACCACCCACGTCTCCAGCTCACGGTCGGCGACGGTCTCCCGGATGTGGGCCTCGGTGGTGCGCGCGGTGACGGCCCAGTCCATGCGGCGCACGTCGTCGCCCGGCTGGTAGACCCGCGCCTCCCCCGGCTCGCTGCCGGGCCCGGGCACGAGGCCCAGGTGGTTGCCCTGCAGCAGCCCGTCGAGGCGACCCCGGACAGTCAGCTCCAGGTTGCGCAGCGCGGCCTCGAGCCGGCCGTCGCGCAACGATGGCGGCGCCGTTGCACGCCGGCGGGTACCGGCGGGGGCCTGCGGAGACACCGCGGCGACGGGCGGCGCCGCACCGGAGGCGGCGTCGCCGGTCACGTCGCTGCGCCGGCCGGGCTGTACTGCGGCCGCGCGCTGACCTGCGGCAACGGCACCGTCTGCAGCACCCGCGCCACGATGTGATCGACGGGCACCTGGTCGGCCACCGCGTCGTAGGACAGGACGAGACGGTGGCGCAGCACGTCGGGGGCGACGTCGAGCACGTCCTGCGGCAGCACGTAGTCGCGCCCCCGCAGCAGCGCCAGCGCGCGTGCGGCAGCGACGATGCCGAGTGTGGCGCGCGGGGAGGCACCGTAGGACACCCAGCCCGCGACATCGGCAAGGCCGTGCTCGGCGGGCGTCCGCGTCGCCACCACGAGCCGGACCACGTAGTCGACCAGGGCATGGTGCACGAACACCCGCGACGCGGTGCCCTGCAGCCGGACCAGCACCGCCGGGTCGATGACCTGACCGGCGACCGGCGGCTCCGAGCCCATCCGGTAGACGATCTCACGCTCCTCCTCGACGCCCGGGTAGTCGACGACGATCTTGAACAGGAAGCGGTCGCGCTGCGCCTCGGGCAGCGGATAGACCCCCTCGTTCTCGATGGGGTTCTGGGTGGCCAGCACGAGGAACGGGTCGGGCATCGGGAAGGTGCGCCCGCCGATCGACACGTGCCGCTCGGCCATGACCTCGAGCATCGCCGACTGCACCTTGGCCGGTGCGCGGTTGATCTCGTCGGCGAGCACGAAGTTGGCGACGACCGGGCCGAGCTCGACGTCGAACTCCTCGCGGCCCTGCCGGTAGATGCGGGTGCCGAGGATGTCGGCGGGCACGAGGTCGGGGGTGAACTGCAGCCGCGAGAACGAGCCGCCGACGACCTTCGCGACCGTCTCCACGGCCAGGGTCTTCGCGACGCCGGGCACGCCCTCGATGAGCAGGTGCCCCTTGGCCAGCAGCCCGACCAGCATGCGTTCGACGAGCTGGTCCTGCCCGACGATGACGCGCTTCACCTCGAACACGACACGCTCGATCAGCTCCGCGTCCTTCGCGGGCGGCGGGGGGCCGGGGTCGGGCTTCGCGAGACTCGGCGACACGTCCTGCGACGCGGGCGGACCGGGGGGCACGGACTCGGGCACGCTCACGCCGACCATCCAACCGTCTGCACCGTGTGAGGACGGTGAACCCTCAGAGCATCCTCGCGACGGTCGGCAGCAGACCCGCGTACCGCACCGGGCTCACCCTGACCCGCGCGCCCGAGTACGGCGCCTCGACCATCTTGCCGTTCCCGATGTAGAGCGCGATGTGGTAGACGCGGCCGTTGCGTGCCCAGGCCAGCATGTCGCCGGGCCTCATCTGCGACAGCGGGACCTGCCTGCCTGCCGCGTGCTGGTTTCCGCTGTAGCGCGGCAGCCGGATACCGACGCCTGCGAACGCGTAGAGCATCAGCCCGGAGCAGTCGAAACCGATCTTCTTGTAGTCGCCGTTGGCGTCGGCGACGCCGCCGTCGCGGATGCCGAGGCTCGGTCCCCGCGCGGTGCCGCCGCCCCAGGCGTAGATGACGCCGAGCTGCGACATCGCGCGGTCGATGACGGTCTGCACCGAGCCACCGGTGCGCGGCACCGACGGTGACGACGGGGGTGGGGCCGTGCCGGCGCGGGCCGCGGCGGCCTGCTGCTCGGCGCGCTGGCGGGCCGCCTCGGCCTCGGCCTGCCGGCGCTGCCAGTCGTCGAAGCGCTGGCGCTGCGCACGCAGACCCGCGTCGGAGTTCTCGGCGGCGTCGAGCTGGCGCTGTACGTCGGCCTGCTGCGCCGACACGTCCTGCAGGCGCTGGGCCTGCGCGGCGGCGGCCTGCCGGGCCTGGTCGAGCGCGGCGTCGGCAGCCTGCTTCGCCGAGGCGGCGGCCGCGGCCTGCCGATCGGCCTCCTCCTGGGCGGCACGGGCGGTCGAGTCGGCGTTGGCCTTCTCGGCGCGGGCGCGCTGCAGCGCGTCGAGGGCCGAGGTCTGCTGCTGGGTGATCGCCTCGGTCAGCTGGGCACGGTCGACGAAGTCCTCCGGCCCGCTCGACGACGTCAGCAGCCCGAGGGGTCCCAGATCGAGACCACCTTGATATGTGGAGACGATGAAGTCGTCGAGGCGGGTCCGCGCGGCGTCGATCGACGCGCCTGCGGCCTCGGTCTCCGAGCGTGCCTGTTGCGCCCGCTGCGCGGCGGCGTCGGCGGCCGACTGCGCGGAGTCGTAGCTGTCCTGGGCGGCGTTGGCCGACTCGTGCTGTTCCGCGACCTGGATCTGGAGGTCGTCGGCCTGGGCCTGGAGGTCGGCGAGCCGTCCGGTGAGCTGGGCGACCTGCGCGGACCGCCCGTTCACCGCATCGCGACTGTTCTGCAGGTCCTGGTTGCTGGGGTTCGGCGGTGGCGGCGGAGACGGCTGCGCGAACGCCGCCGGGATCCCCACGGTGACCGTCAACGCGGCGGCCAGCACCACCACGAGCACCGCGCGCCCGACCCGCACGACCCCTCCTCATCCGGCCCCCCTTGATCACCTGGGAGGCCGGGCAGACTGTGCCATTCGAGCGACGTGTTCCCAACCGTCACACGCTTCCCCGTGTGAACTTCCACCACATGGCGTAACGGATACCCTCCGTCCCGCACGGGGGAGCTAGCACCCCTGACGGGCATTCCAGACGTAGTGCTGACCCCATTCCGTGCCACAGGCGAGGCCTGGACGATTCGACGGACGATTCGGCGCGGTCGCAGCAGGCGGCCCGAGCGAGCAGGACCGAGGGGACTCATGACCGACGAGCAGGGCCGTGGAGCGATGCCCCCCGGGCAGCCGTGGCCGCAGGGTGGGCAACAGGGCTGGGGGGCCCAGCCCGGAGGTCAGCAGTGGCCGCCGCCGGCCCAGGCATGGGACCAGAACGCCTACCCCCAGCAGGGCGGACACCCGCAGCAGGGCGGCTACCCCCAGCAGGGCGGCTATCCGCAGCAGCCCCAGCAGGGCGGCTGGCAGGGCGGGCCACAGACCGCGCAGTACCCCGCGGGCGGCGGCTGGTCCGGAGCGCCGGCCCCCGCCGGCCAGTGGGGACAGGACGGCTCCGGTGGGCCTCCCCCGCCGCCCGCGTTCGGCCCCCCGGCGGGCCCGCCGCCGCAGCCGCCGAAGCGCAAGCGCTGGCCGATCATCACCGCCCTGATCGCGGTCATCGTCGTCGCCGCAGGCGTCCTGATCGGGTTCACCGTCTTCGGCAACCGTGGCGCAGGCACCCCGAACGACGCAGTCACCCTGCTCGCGCAGGACCTCAGCACCGACGACTACCTCGGTGCGATGAAGACGCTCCACCCCGCCGAGCTGTCGCTGGCCACCGACATGAACCAGGTCCTGGGCGACCAGCTCAAGCGGCTGGAGATCCTCAAGCCCGACGCCGACACGACCTCGTCGCTCGGGACCGTCGAGTTCAAGGACCTCACGTTCGACGAGGGCGCCCAGGAGAAGGTGCGCGACAACGTCGTCATCAACAAGCTGGTCTCGGGCACGATCACGCTGAACCAGGATCCGGCCAAGATCCCGTTCACCGACGACTTCAAGAACCGCGTCTTCAAGAACGGCGTCCCCGGCGCGGAGACCAACACGATCGACATCGCCGAGGAGGTCCGCAAGAACGGCGAGCCGATCCGCATCGCGACCGTCCAGGTCGACGGCAAGTGGTACGTCAGCCTCTTCTACACCGTCGCCGACTACGCGCTGCACGAGGAGAAGAAGGCCTGGCCGGCGACGTCGATCGAGGCCCGCGGCGGTTCGAGCGCGGAGGACGCGCTCAAGCAGACCGTCCAGGCGCTCATGGACCAGAACGCCCGTCGTCTCGTCGAGCTGGCCCCGCCGACCGAGCTCGCCGTCGTCCATGACGCGGGCCAGGCGATCATCGACGCCGCGGGTCGCAGCACCCCGTCCGGGCTGCAGGTGCAGTCGCTGGAGACCGAGTCGAGCACCGTGCGCGGCATGACGGCCCTGCAGCTCAAGAAGCTGGTCATCACCGAGGGCGGCGGCCAGCAGATCACCGTGACCCGGACGAACGACTGCCTCGCCGTCGAGGTGCAGGGCTCGTCGCAGCAGTTCTGCAGCACCGACCTGGTTCGCCAGCTCGGTCTCGGCTCGACGACGTCGAGCCTGCCCGCCTCGGTGCAGCGTGTGCTGCCCAAGCTGGTGTCGGCCGTGCTCAACGTGAAGGTGCTCACGGTCGAGGAGGGCGGTTCCTGGTACGTCAGCCCGTCGCAGACCCTGATCCAGGCCTACGGCGACATCCTCGGGGTGCTGGAGCCCCAGGACGTCAAGGACCTCATGGCACTCGCCGGCAACTGAGCCGGTGGGCCACCGCCCCGACGAGGGACGGCCGCTCCTGCCGACGGCGGGGCACGGGTGCACACTGCCCGTGCCCCGCCGTCGTGTGTCGGGGGTGGCCCCGCTCGACCTCTATGTAGGACGGGCGTACTGTTTACAGGTAGACGGGTCCGCCGACCACCACGAACGGGCCCGACACGCGCCGAACCGCGCCCACCACGCCAGGAGGTAGTGCCATCGTGGCCAGCACCGACAGCTTCGGAGCCAAGGGGACACTCGACGTCGGCGGCGACGAGTACGAGATCTTCCGGCTCTCCGCCGTCGACGGCGCCGACAAGCTCCCGTACAGCCTCAAGGTCCTGCTCGAGAACCTGCTCCGCACCGAGGACGGCGCCAACGTCACCGCCGACCACATCCGGGCACTGGCGAGCTGGGACCCGAAGGCCGAGCCCGACACCGAGATCCAGTTCACCCCCGCCCGGGTGATCATGCAGGACTTCACCGGCGTCCCCTGCGTCGTCGACCTCGCCACCATGCGTGAGGCCGTCACGGAGATGGGCGGCGACCCCGCCAAGGTCAACCCCCTCGCGCCCGCCGAGCTCGTCATCGACCACTCGGTGATGATCGACTTCTTCGGCACCTCGGACGCGTTCGAGAAGAACATCGAGTTCGAGTACGGCCGCAACAAGGAGCGCTACCAGTTCCTGCGCTGGGGCCAGGGCGCCTTCGACGAGTTCAAGGTCGTCCCGCCCGGCACCGGCATCGTGCACCAGGTCAACATCGAGCACCTCGCGCGCACCGTGATGGCCCGGGGCGGCCAGGCCTACCCCGACACCCTCGTCGGCACCGACTCCCACACCACGATGGTCAACGGCCTCGGCGTGCTGGGCTGGGGCGTCGGCGGCATCGAGGCCGAGGCGGCCATGCTCGGCCAGCCCGTCTCGATGCTGATCCCGCAGGTCCTGGGCTTCAAGCTCACCGGCGAGATCCCCACCGGCGTCACCGCCACCGACGTCGTCCTCACGATCACCGAGATGCTGCGCAAGCGGGGCGTCGTCGGCAAGTTCGTCGAGTTCTACGGCGCCGGGGTCACCGCCGTCCCGCTGGCCAACCGCGCCACCATCGGCAACATGAGCCCCGAGTTCGGCTCCACCGCCGCGATCTTCCCGATCGACGACGAGACGATCCGCTACCTCACCCTCACCGGACGCTCCGCCGAGCAGATCGCCCTGGTGGAGGCGTACGCCAAGGAGCAGGGGCTCTGGCTCGACCCGGCCGCCGAGCCGACGTTCTCCGACACCATGGAGCTCGACCTGTCGACGGTCGTCCCGTCGATCTCCGGCCCGAAGCGCCCGCAGGACCGCATCGCGCTGACCGCGGCGAAGACCGCCTTCCGGGCATCCGTGCAGGACTACACCACCGACGCCGTCGCCGAGCAGCTCTCGGGCGTCGACGAGTCGTCCGACGAGTCCTTCCCCGCCAGCGACGCCCCGGCGACGTCCCCCTCCGGCCACGAGGCGGCCCCGGTCGTCTTCTCGGCCGCCCAGGGCTGCGAGGGACGTCCGTCGAAGCCGACTCCGGTCACCGGCTCGCGGGGTGACTTCGTCCTCGACCACGGCGCCGTCGTCATCGCGTCGATCACCTCGTGCACCAACACCTCGAACCCGTCGGTCATGCTCGGCGCCGCCCTGCTGGCCAAGAAGGCCGTCGAGAAGGGCCTCACGGTCAAGCCGTGGGTCAAGACCTCGATGGCGCCCGGCTCGCAGGTCGTCACCGACTACTACGAGAAGGCCGGACTCTGGCCCTACCTCGACAAGCTGGGCTACAACCTCGTCGGCTACGGCTGCACGACCTGCATCGGCAACTCGGGCCCGCTGCCCGAGGAGATCTCCGCCGCGGTCAACGAGGCCGACCTCAGCGTCGTCTCGGTGCTGTCGGGCAACCGGAACTTCGAGGGCCGGATCAACCCCGACATCAAGATGAACTACCTCGCGTCCCCTCCCCTGGTCGTCGCGTACGCGCTGGCCGGGACGATGGACTTCGACTTCGAGACCCAGCCGCTCGGCCAGGACACCGACGGCGCCGACGTCTTCCTGCGCGACATCTGGCCGTCGACGGAGGAGATCAACGCCGTCATGGACGGCGCCATCGACGAGAAGATGTTCACCAAGAGCTACGCCGACGTGTTCCGCGGCGACGACCGCTGGCGCTCGCTGTCCACGCCGGAGGGCCGCACCTTCGATTGGGACCCGACGTCGACCTACGTGCGCAGGCCCCCGTACTTCGAGGGCATGCAGCCGGAGCCGTCCCCGGTGACCGACATCGCGGGTGCCCGCGTGCTCGCCCTCCTCGGGGACTCGGTCACCACCGACCACATCTCCCCTGCCGGCTCGATCAAGCCGGGCACCCCGGCCGCGGTCTACCTTGACGAGAACGGCGTCGGCAAGAAGGACTACAACTCCTTCGGCTCCCGGCGCGGCAACCACGAGGTGATGATCCGCGGCACGTTCGCGAACATCCGCCTCAAGAACCAGCTCCTCGACGACGTCTCCGGTGGCTACACCCGCGACTTCACCCAGGACGACGCGCCGCAGGCGTTCATCTACGACGCCGCGCAGAACTATGCGGCCGCGGGTACTCCCCTGGTCGTCCTGGGCGGCAAGGAGTACGGCTCCGGGTCGTCGCGCGACTGGGCGGCCAAGGGCACCGCGCTGCTCGGCGTGAAGGCCGTGATCGTCGAGTCGTTCGAGCGCATCCACCGCTCGAACCTGATCGGCATGGGCGTCGTCCCGCTGCAGTTCCCCGCGGGCGAGTCGGCGTCCTCGCTCGGGCTCGACGGCACGGAGACCTTCGACATCGTCGGCATCGAGGAGCTCAACTCCGGCGCCACCCCGCGGACGGTCCACGTGACCGCGACCCGGTCCTCCGGCGAGAAGGTGGAGTTCGACGCGGTCGTCCGCATCGACACCCCCGGCGAGGCGGACTACTACCGCAACGGCGGCATCCTCCAGTACGTGCTGCGCGGCATGCTCCGCGGCTGACCTCCCGCACACCCCGAGGGGCCCCGACGCGACCGGCGTCGGGGCCCCTCGTCGTAGGCCGTTCTTGTCCGGCGCTGTGGGTCGACCACAGCAAGATCGACTTCGGCGTGTCATTGATAGGTTGACAACAGAAGGGATCGTGCGCCGTCGCCGCCGGGCGCCCACCGTCATCAGCGCGGAGCAGGTCGGGCCCGGCCGGGTGTGTCGCTGCGCCCTACGACGGTCCGGGACCCCACCGCAGACCCCACGTCGCTGCCCGGGCCGCGGCCTCGGCACGGGTGCGGCAGCCGGTCTTCGCCAGGACGTGCTCGACGTGGGTACCCACCGTGCGCACCCCGACCCCCAGCGCGGCGGCGATCTCGGCGTTGCTCCCTCCCCCTGCCATCGCGGAGAGGACCTGCAGCTCACGCATCGTCAGGCCGGCAGGCGGTGGCACCTCCCGATGGAGGACGACGACGCCCTCACGCGTGGGATATGCGTCGATCGCGTGGACCGTGCCGCTGTGCGCCAGCAACCGGCGGACCGGCCCGCGAAGCCGCCCGAGCTCGGCGAGCAGCGCCGACGGTGGCGCGAGCAGCTCGGGACGCGGACGCGCCGACAGCGGCATCACCCGCCTTCCCGGCCCGACGATCATGCCCTCGGTGAGCCCGTCACCCAGCCGCGCGGTGAGCGGCTCGGGCAGCGGTACCGGATCCAGTGCGGCGCCGAGCTCGGGGCCCAGCAGGGCGAGCAGCGCGACGGTGTCGTCGTCGGGATGACGGGCGTCGAGCGTGCTTGCGTTGAGCATGCCGACGTAGCGGCCGTCGGCCGCGAACAGGCACTGCGTCACGCCGTCACGGAACCCGTTGGGCAGGATGACCAGCTCGAAGATGTCACCGCGACGGCGCTGCACCGGCAGGTCGCGGACCCTCGTCGGCGTGCCGGTCCTCCTGACCAGCCCGAACAGCGGGTCGGAGTGCATGTCCTCGTCGAGGAAGCCGGTCAGCACCGACGGGTAGGACGACGCGAGCGCACGGTGGCGGCCCAGCGCCGGATCCCACACCGACAGAGCCAGGCAGTCCGACGGCACGATCTCCCGGAGCCCCTCGGCGACGGCGAGCGCCGACCCGACGGTCCGGCTGCCGTTGCGCCGCAGGAACGACCTGAGGTCCTGGGCCGCAGCCAGCGCGGTCATGGCCGACGACGCTACCCCTCGAACCGCATCCGTCAATCGACCGATCTCCGCCGCCGGTGCCGCGCCTAGCTTTCGCCCCCGCAGACACCGACGGAGGACAGCAATGGAGCTCAGCGAGTACACCGACCTCGACGCGACCGGTCTCGCAGACCTGATCCGCAGCGGGGAACTGCACCCCGACGAGGTGACCCGGGCCGCCGTCGCCGCGCTCCACGCCGTGCAACCGGAGCTCAACGGGCTCGTCGACGGCCCCTTCGACCGACCGCTCGACCACGCCGCCGACGGCCCGTTCGCCGGGGTGCCCTTCGCGATCAAGGACCTCATCATCCACGCCGCCGGGGTGCCGACCCGCTCGGGCAGCCGCCTGCTCGGCCCCGGTGTGGCGATGCCGCAGGACACGCACCTGATGGCGCGGTTCCGTCGCGCCGGCTTCGCGACCCTCGGCCTCACCGCAACCCCCGAGCTCGGCTTCAACGCCAACACGGAGGCCCTCGCGACAGGTTCGGTCCGCAACCCCTGGGACCTCGACCGCAGCCCGGGTGGGTCGAGCGGCGGTTCGGCCGCTCTCGTCGCGGCCCGCGCGCTGCCGGTCGCCCACGGCAACGACGGCGGCGGCTCCATCCGGATTCCCGCGGCGGCGTGCGGGCTCGTCGGGCTCAAGCCCAGCCAGGGCCGGGTCTCCCCCGGCCCGGACCACTCCGACCCGCTGCGCGGCCTCGGGATCGAGTTCGCGCTCACCCGGACCGTGCGCGACTGCGCAGGCCTCCTCGACGCCGTCCACGGCCACGAGCCCGGCGACCGCTACCGCCTGCCCGACCCCGTGCGCCCGTATGCCGCCGAGGTCGGTGCCGGCAGCAGGCCATTGCGGATCGCCCTGCACACCGAGCCGTTCTCCGGGCACGGCCCGGTGGACCGCCGTTGCATCGCCGCGGCCGGGTCCGTCGCCACGACACTCGAGGGACTGGGCCACCACGTCGAGCGGGCGGCACCCGAGATCGACGCCGTCGCCTTCGACGACGCCAACCTCGTCGCCTGGTGCTCCTTCCTCGCCGACGGCATCGACTCCATGTGCGCGGCGCTCGGGTTCGAGGCGGGCCCCGACAGCCTGGAGGCGACCGTCCGGGTGTGCGCCGAGCTGGGCCGGACCATGCGGGCTGCCGACATCTACGCCGCCGAGCGGGTGTTCAACACGACCCGGCGGGCGGTCGCAGCCTTCCACCAGACCTACGACCTCGTCCTCACCCCGACGATGAACGTGCCCAACACCGCCGCCGGACACCTCGACGCCGACGACGACTCCCTCGACGCCCGCGGGTGGTACGACCACATCTTCAGCACCGCCGGGTTCACGGCGCTGTCGAACGCGACCGGCAACCCCGCCATCAGCCTGCCACTGGGCAGCACCGAGGAGGGGTGGCCGATCGGCGTCCAGCTCATCGCCCCCTACGCCGACGAGTCCACCCTCGTCGCGATCGCCGGAGACCTCGAGCGGGCCCTCCCCTGGGCCGACCGCCGGCCCCCGGTCGTGGCGGGCTGACCCGGCGCGT
>NZ_BEGX01000115.1:0-53032 GCF_002583555.1 Pseudonocardia sp. N23 | reverse complement strand
CCCCGCGCCCGCCGTGCGGTCCGGCGGAGTGACGTGCGCGTCGTGTCAATGAATCGGTGACACCAGAGGTGCACGCCTCCGCCGAGCGGATTCGGCTCGTTGTGTGCGTGCCGGTCAGGGAGCCGGGTGGCCCGGGTCGATCCACGGCACGTGCTGCGGGTCCGGGACACCCTCGATGTCGAGGTTGACGACGATCGGCTCCTGCCCGCTGCGGGTCAGCACGCACTCCAGCGGCTCGTCGTCGAGGGCGTTGATCTCCTGGTGCGGCACGAACGGCGGCACGAAGATGAACGAACCCGGGCCACCCTCGGCGGTGAACTCCAGGTCCTGGCCCCAGCGCATCCGCGCCATCCCGCGCACCACGTAGATGACGCTCTCCAGCTCGCCGTGGTGGTGCGCACCGGTCCGCGCACCGGGGTGGATCGTCACCGTTCCGGCCCACAGCCGCTGGGAACCGGTGCGCGCGTGGGTGACCGCGGCGGCGCGGTTCATGCCGGGGGTCTGCGGGGTGTTGGTGTCCAGCGCGTCGGCGGGGACGACGCGGACGCCGGCGGTGCGCCAGTCGGGGACGTTCATGTCGCGACCCTAACCACGTGCCCCGACCGGCGCAGCCGCCCCGCGTGCGTCAGACCGCCATGGCCAGGCTGAGGCCGAAGCGCTCGTCGGGGTCGGCCCACCAGCGGGTCAGCTCGAACCCTGCACCGGCGTACATCTCGCGCACGCCGTCGCGGCGGAACTTCGCCGACACCTCGGTGCGCATCTGCTCGCCCTCGGCGAACGAGACGACGAGGTCGAGCGCGCGGACGTGGACGGTCATGGCATGCCGGGCGCGCAGCCGCATCTCGATCCACTCGTTCTCGGCATCCCAGATCGCGAGGTGCTCGAAGTCGTCGGGGACGAAGTCGGCGTCGAGCTCACGGTTGAGCACGTGCAGGACGTTGCGGTTGAACTCGGCGGTGACGCCCGCGGCGTCGTCGTAGGCGGGGACGACGACCTCGGGCGCGACGACGAGCCCGGTGCCCAGCAGCAGCTGCTCCCCCGGGTCGAGCACGGACCGGACGTGGGCGAGGAAGGCCGCGCGCTCGGCGGGCAGCAGGTTGCCGATGGTGCCACCGAGGAACGCGATCATGCGCCTCCCGCCACGTGGCAGCCGGTCGAGGTCGTGGGTGAAGTCGCCGACGACGCCGTGCAGGTCGAGCTCCGGGTACTCACCGGCCAGCGAGTCGAGCGCGCCACGCAACGCGGCCTCGCTGACGTCCTGGGGTACGTAGCGGCGCAGGGTGCCTGCGCGGGTGAAGGCGTCGAGCAGCAGCCGCGTCTTGGCCGAGGACCCCGACCCGAGCTCGACGATCGTGTCGGCCCCGGATGCGGCGGAGATGTCCTCGACGCTGGTGGCGAGGAGGGCGCGTTCGGTGCGTGTCGGGTAGTACTCCGGGAGCTCGGTGATGGCTTCGAACAGCTCACTGCCGCGCGCGTCGTAGAACCACTTGGGCGGCAGCACCTTCGGCTCGGCCGTCAGCCCCGCGGCGACGTCGGCGCGCAGGGCTGCTGCCGCGTCGGCTTCGGTGAGGTGGACGTCGAGTGCGGCGAGATTCATCGAGTTCCCATCCGATCTCCGGCGTCGGCACGGTCGCCGCTGACGCCGTTGTCGCTGCCCACGATCGTGAGCGCGTCGAGCTGGTACCGGCCGGGGGTGGCGCGCAGCAGGTGCCGGTCGGGCACCGCTTCCCAGCCGGGGAGGTCGTCGAAGGGTTCGGACACGACGGTGACGGCGGCAGCGCCGTCACCGTCGGGACACCGGGTGCGGACCGACAGCGCGTGGTCCCAGGCGGTGGCCCAGATCGCGGTGCCGTCGGTGAGCAGGAGGTTCAGGCGTGACCCGGGGGCCGCCGCCGCGACACCGGTGACGACGTCGGCGAGCACGGCGCCCGGCTCCTCGCCGGCGCGGAGGCGGTGCCGCACCAGCGCCCAGAGCAGCGCGGAGTCGGTGGGGGCGTCGAGGGTGAGCAGGTCGGCGACGGGCAGCCGGGCGGCGAGGCCGGTGACGGACTCCGGCCAGCCCCGGACGACGCCGTTGTGGCTGAACAGCCAGCGTCCCTCGGCGAAGGGCGCGGCGGCGGTGGCCACGACGGGCATCCCGACGGTCGCCGAGCGGACCGCGGCGAGCACCGCCCCCGACGACGTGGCGCCGGCGATCGCGGCGAACGACGTGTCCGACCACATCGGCCGGTCGCTGCGGTAGCGGACCGGGTCCGTGCCGTGCGCCGGGTACCAGCCGGCGCCGAAGCCGTCGGCGTTGACGGTGCCACCGCCTCGCATGTCCGCCGGCGCCCACGACTGCCGCAGCAGCGCGTGAGCCGGCTCGGTGAGCAGGGCGGACAGTGTCGTCGGCGGGCCGAGATGGGCGAGATGGCGGCACACGCCGTCACAGCCCCCCGGCGGACTCGGCCGGCGTCGCGTCGCGGGCGCAGCGGAACCCGGAGAAGATCTGCCGGCGGATGGGGTGGTCCCAGTTGCGGAACGTCGCCCGGACCGCCGACGGGTCGGTGCCGAACGAGCCGCCGCGCAGGATCTTGTAGTCGCCCCCGAAGAACACCTGGGAGTACTCCGGGTACGGGAACATCTCGAACCCCGGATACGGGTGGAAGCCGGTGTCGCACCACTCCCAGACGTCGCCCATCAGCTGGTGCACCCCGTGGGCGGACGCACCGGCCGGGTAGGCACCGACCGGGGCGGGCCGCAGGTGGCGCTGGCCCAGGTTGGCGTGGGCGGGCGTCGGGTCGTCGTCGCCCCACGGGAAGCGCCGGGACCGGCCGGTGGCCGGGTCGTGGCGGGCGGCCTTCTCCCACTCGGCCTCGGTGGGCAGGCGCTTGCCCGCCCAGGCCGCGTAGGCGGCCGCCTCGTGGAAGCAGACGTGCACGACCGGTTCGTCGGCCGGCACTGCCTCGACGACACCGAACCGGCGGCGCCACCACGTGCCGGACGTGTCGCGCTCCCAGAACTGCGGGGCGACCAGCCCGGCGTCGACGCGGTGCGCCCAGCCGGCCTCGCTCCACCAGCGCGGGTCGTCGTAGCCGCCGGCCTCGACGAACGCGACGTACTCGCCGTTGGTCACGGGGTAGGTGTCGATCACGAAGGCGGGCAGGTCGACCGGATGGGCGGGGCGCTCGTTGTCCAGGGCCCACGGCTCGGCCGAGGTGCCGAGCACGAACCGGCCGCCGGGGACGAGGACCTCGCGTGGCCCGAGCCGGACCGGGTCGACCCCCGCGGGCGGTGCGGCCGCGTGCAGCACGGGCGCGCCGAGCCGCAGCTGGTGGGTGGCGAGCATCGTCTCGTCGTGCTGCTGCTCGTGCTGGACGATCATGCCGAACGCGAACCCGTTGTCGACGAGGCGACGCCCGCGCAGCGGGGTCCGGTCGAGCGCGTCGAGGGCCTTGTCGCGCACCTCGGCGATGTAGGTGCGGGCCTCGGCCGGGGTCAGCAGCGGCAGGTCGACGCGGCTCGCGCGGCTGTGCTGGAAGGCGTCGTAGAGCCCGTCGATCTCGGGGCGCAGCGGCTCGCGACCGCCGACGTCCCGCACCAGCCAGAGCTCCTCCTGGCTGCCGATGTGGGCGAGGTCCCACACCAGCGGCGACATCAACGGTGAGTGCTGCGCGACCAGGTCGGACTCGTCGACGGCGTCGGTGAGGGCGGTACTGCGGGCCCTGGACCGGCCGAGCAGCTCGGCGACGCGGGACCGGACGGTCTCCTCGTCGAGGGCTGCGGGGGCGGGGTCGATCGTCACGACGGTTCTCCTTCCGAACCGGGGTGGAGTGAGGCCGGACCGCGATCGACCGGGCTGCCGGGCCGGGCCCGGCAGGCGTCAGCGAGCGGCGGGGCGTCGGCGAGGACCTCCCAGGCGTCCTGCGGGTCGACGGTCCAGATTCGCCGCTCCTCGTCGAGCGGGTCGTCGGCCGGACACCGGCCCAGCAGGACCTGCCGGGCCGTCATGTCCTCCAGCGCCTCCTGCAGCGCAGGGGGCGCCCCGAGGGTGCGGAGCGCGTCGCAGGCGAGCTCGAACACCGGACCGGCCGCGGCGGCGAGCGGCCCGTCCTCCAGGCCGCACCGGGCCGCCTCGATCCAGCGCCCCGCGACGGGCCGGCACAGCTCCCGGGCCTGCGCGGTGACCTCGGGCCGGGAGAGCAGCGCGACGAGGACCGCGGTGGGCAGCGCCCAGCCGTCGCCGGCCTGCCCGTCGACGTAGCGGACCTCCAGGTGTCCGTGCGCCCGCACCGGCGGGAACAGCGTCGACACGTGGTAGTCGAGGTCGGCCGTGGTCGGCGGCGTCGGCATCGCGCCCGCGATCCAGTCGGCGAACGTCACTCCGGCGGGCGCGTCCCAGGGCCCCTCGTCGCGGCGCACGCACAGCAGCGGGGTCGCCAGGACGCGCGCGGCCCAGTCGGCCTCCGGGTCGGCCGACAGCGGAGCCGGCGGGAAGGTGCGGGCCGGGTCGGCCGAGAGCCAGCACGCCATCCTCGAGGACTTCCAGCCGGTGCGCCTGCCGTGGAGGACCGGCGAGTTCGCGAAGGCGGCCAGCAGCACCGGGCCCAGTGCGTGCAGCGTCTCCCACCGCACCGGGAGGTCGGCCTCGGTCCCGACGTCGAGACACACCTGGACGGCGGAGGTGGAGCACATGCCGCTGCGGCCGTAGGGGCCGTTGCGGTCGAACGCGCGCTCCATCGCCGCGTACCGGGGCAGCTCGAGGATGCGCGTCGGCGGGCGGAGGGAGTCGGTGGCTCGTGGCTGAACCGTGAGTCCGTGTTCGGCGAGGCGGCGGTGGAGTTCCGCGGCATCGGCGGTGACGGCCCGGAGCAACGTGCCGAGGTCGGCCAGCGGCGGACTTGCCAGCTCGACCTGGCCGCCGGGCTCGACCGTCACGGTGGAACCGTGCGGGAGCGCCTGGGCCGGGGACGACGGGACGAGAGTGGTGGGGGCGTGCGGGCCGAGGGCTGCCCCGAGGGCGGCTCTGTCCGGCGGCGCCCCGGGGGAGGCACCGGCGTGGACGAGCCATTCCAGCTCGACCCCGAGGAGCCGCGGAGGACCGTGCTTGAAACACACCGACGCCACGTAGGCCTCCGCCTCGGACAGGCTGCGCAACTGCTGCACCCGTGCCTGGGAGGGGCCGGCCATGGGCTCGGCGACACCCGTCTCCTGCATCACCCCGAAAACGGTACTCGGAGGGACCGACATTCGCCGGTGTTGCGCAGGCGACGATCCGATTGCGCGGACGCGTCCCGCCGGTGCCCCGGTGCGGTCCCCGCAATCCGTACGTACGGAATACTGGGATCGTGCCCCGCGTCAGCTCCGACCAGCTCGAGGCGCGCCGCCGCCAGATCCTCGACGGCGCGCGCGCCTGCTTCGCCCGTCACGGCTACGAGGGCGCCACGGTGCGCCGGCTCGAACAGACCACCGGGATGTCGCGCGGAGCGATCTTCCACTACTTCCGCGACAAACAGGCGCTGTTCCTCGCGATCGCCGCGCAGGACGCCCGGGTGATGGCCGAGGTCGTGGCCGAGCAGGGCCTCGTCCAGGTCATGCGCGAGCTGCTGTCCTCCCCCGACAGCCGGCCCGCGGGCTGGACCGGGACCTATCTGGAGACGGCCCGCAAGGCGCGCACCGACCCGACGTTCCGCGAGTCGTGGCAGGCGTACTCGGCCGAGCTGACGGGCGCGACACGGGCACGGCTGGAGCGGCAGGCGGCGTCCGGTGCCCTGCGCCCCGACGTCGACCTCACGGTCCTCACCCAGTACCTGGAGCTCGTCCTGGAGGGGCTCGTGTCCCACCTCGCGATGGGGCTGCCCGCGGGCGACCTGGGCCGGGTGCTCGACGTCGTCGAGCAGTCGGTGCGGCGCGCGGGCGCCCCCGCGGACGTCTGAGCGGAGGCACGGTCCGGCGACGTCACCCGGACGGAGGTGGCGCCCGTCGGCAAGATCGGCGGCTTGACCGACGTCACCCCTGCTGCCACGGTGGAGTCGTCTGCTGGGTGCAGCGTCGCACCCGGTGGACGCGAATGACCTCAGTGACATGACCTGCGATCCACAGGTGGCCGCGGACCGGGGTCCAGGTCGTCGCGGACCGGGGTCCAGGTCGTCGCGGCCCGGATTCAGGTGGTCGCGGCCCGGGTTGTGGTCGCGGCCTCGTGCCGGCGCTCCGCGTGGGCGGCGATCACCTCGGCCGCACGATCGTCGACACGCCTGCCCCACCCGCTCGTGCAGACGACCCCGAGGACGGCGACGCCGATCCCGCAGCCCGTCACGACCCACCACGCGGTGTGGCTCGCCTGAGCCAGGCCCGTCGCACCCGCGCCGGTCGTCCCCGCGGTGACGATCGCGCCGAGCACCGCGATGCCCAGCGCCGACCCGACCTGCCGGCTCGTCGACGCGACAGCGGCGGCCACCCCGGCCTGGCTCGGCGGCATCCCGGAGACGGTCGCGTACGTGATCGGCGCGTTCACCATCCCGGAACCGATGCCGAACACGACGTAGGCGACCATCAGCAGCGCAATCGGGGTCGCGTCGGCGAGCGTCGTGAGCAGTACACCGCCCGCGGCGAGGCCGATCCCGCCGACCACCAGTGGGATCCGCGGCCCCCGGGTGCCGACGAGCCGCCCCGACAGCGGCGGCAGCAGCGCCACCCCGGCCGCCATCGGCAACGTCAGCAGCCCGGCGTGCAGCGCGCTGTACCCGCGCACGCCCTGCAGGTACAGGGCATTGAGGAACAGGAAGCCGGCGAGCGCCGCGAACGCGGCCACCGCGATGACCGTCGCCGAGCTGAAGGAGACGCTGCGGAAGAACCGGGGGTCGAGCAGCGGTTCCCGGCGGCGCAGCTCCACCGGGACGAGCACCACGGCGGCGACGAGGGCGACCGCGAAGGCTCCCAGCACCGCAGGGGAACCGATGCCCCGCGCCGGCGTCTCGATGATGCCGAACGTGACCCCGCCCAGCAGGGCCACGATCAGGACCTGGCCCAGCGGGTCGACGCGGCGGGGCCTGTCGGACCGCGACTCCGGCACGTACCGCGCGGTGAGCACGATCGCCGCGACCGTGACAGGTACGTTGACCCAGAAGATCGACCGCCAGCCGACGGCGTCGACGAGCACACCGCCCAGCAGCGGGCCCAGCGCCATGCTGATCCCGGCGACACTGCCCCACATCCCGATGGCCCGGGCCCGTTCGCGCCGGTCGGGGAAGGTGTTGGTGATGATCGACATCGCGACGGGGTTCATCATCGACCCGCCGACGGCCTGCACCATCCGGAACGCGATGAGCGACCCGGTGGTGGGCGCGAGGCTGCACAGCAGCGAGCCGAGGCCGAAGATCCCGAGCCCGATCTGGAAGATGCGGCGGCGGCCGATCCGGTCACCGGTCGAGCCCGCGAGCATGAGCAGGGAGGCGAGGACGAGCAGGTAGGCGTCGACGACCCACTGCAGCGCGCTGAGCGACGAGCCGAGGTCACGGGCGACGGAGGGCAGGGCGACGTTGACGATCGTGTTGTCGAGGCTGACGACGAACAGGCTCGAGCAGCAGATGGCGAGGATCAGCGACCGTCGACGGGGTGTCGCGTCCGTCATCGCGCTCCGATCCGTCGCCTCCGCACCGAACAGTTAGCACGCTACAACTGTGTGCGGTGGCCCCGGGCCGTCAGTCGACGAGATCGTGGACACGGTGCGGGCCGCCGTGCGGCCCACCGTGCGGCACCGTACAGCCGTCGATGCCGCACATCTCGTCACCGGCCCCGCCCACCCCCGGATGGGTCGCGAACTGTGTCCGGTACAGCAGCGCGTAGCGGCCGCCGGCGGCCAGCAGGTCGTCGTGGGTGCCGCGCTCCACGACCCGACCGTCCTCGACCACGGCGATCGTGTCGGCGGCCCGGACCGTGGACAGCCGGTGCGCGATGACGACGGCCGTCCGCCCCGCGAGCGCCTCGGCCAGCGCCTCCTGCACCGCCGCCTCGGACTCCGAGTCGAGATGCGCGGTCGCCTCGTCGAGGATCACGACCCGCGGGCGGGCGAGCAGCAGCCGCGCGATCGTCAGCCGCTGCCGTTCCCCGCCCGAGAGCCGGTAGCCCCGCTCCCCCACGACCGTGCCGAGCCCGTCGGGCAGCGACCGGACCATGTCGTCGAGGCGGGCCCGGCGCAGCGCCGACCACAGCTCGTCGTCGGTGGTGCCGGGGGCGGCGTAGCGCAGGTTCGCGGCAACGGTGTCGTGGAACAGGTGCCCGTCCTGGGTCACCACACCCACGGCCCCGCGCAGCGACGTGAACGTCAGGTCCCGCACGTCGATGCCCCCGACCTGCACGGACCCGGTGTCGACGTCGTAGAGCCGCGGGACGAGCGAGGCGATCGTGGACTTGCCGGCCCCGGACGACCCGACCAGCGCCAGCATCGTGCCGGGCGCGACCTCCAGGTCGATGCCGTGCAGCACCTCCCGGCCGGCGCGGTCGTCGAGCACCGCGACCTCCTCCAGCGACGCCAGCGAGACCTGCTGCGCGCCCGGGTAGCCGAAGTGCACGTCGCCGAACACGACGCCGACCGGCCCGTCGGGCACCGCGCGGGCCCCCGGCCGCTCGGTGATCATCGGGACGAGGTCGAGGACCTCGAAGACGCGCTCGAACGACACCAGCGCGGTCATCACGTCGACGCGGGCGTTGGCCAGCGCCGTCATCGGGCTGTAGAGCCGCGTGAGCAGCAGGGCGAGGGAGACGACGGTGCCCGCCTCGATCCGGCCGGTGACCGCGAGCCAGCCGCCGAGGCCGTAGACGAGCGCCTGGGCCAGCGCCGACACCAGCGACAGGGCCGTGACGAACACGCGCGACACCATCGCCGTCCGCACCCCGATGTCGCGCACGCGCACGGCGCGGTCGCGGAACTCGCCCGCTTCCTCGGCGGGGCGCCCGAACAACGTCACCAGCGTCGCGCCGGGCGCGGAGAACCGCTCGGTCATCTGGGCGCTCATCGACGCGTTGAGGTTCGCCGACTCACGACGCAGATCGGCGATGCGCCTGCCCATCCGCCGGGCCGGGATCACGAAGACCGGCAGCAGCACCAGCGCGCACAGCGTCACCTGCCATGCCAGCCCGAGCATCACGACGAGCGCCAGCACGAGCGCGATCGAGTTGCTGACGAGGTTCGCCAGCGTCGAGGTGATGGCCGACTGCGCGCCGATGACGTCGTTGTTGAGCCGGCTCACCAGCGCGCCGGTACGGGTCCGGGTGAAGAACGCGATCGGCATGCGCTGCACGTGCTCGTAGACCGCGCACCGCAGGTCGACGATGAGCTGCTCCCCCACCCGCGCGGAGAACCAGCGCGACACCAGCCCGAGCACGGCGTCGGTGACCGCGAGCGCGGCGATCCCGGCGGCGAGCCCGAGGACGACGCCGGCCGCGATCTCCGCGGCCCCGGGCGTCCCGCCGCCGCGGACGATGGCGTCGACGACCCGGCCCGCGAGCAGCGGCGTCGCCACCCCGATCACGGCGGAGACAACGGTGAGGGCGACGAACGCCGTGATGCCGCGCCGGTGCGGGCGCGCGAACTCCCAGATCCGCCGCGCGGTCCCCGGCGTGATCGAGCGTGGGGTGTCCGCGGCGTTCACGACACCGCTCATCACTCGGAACCTGTTGTCCACCACTGCACCTCCCGGCATCCGGCCGGGAGCCGGATCAGCCCTCGCCCGCCGCCAGCGACCGCAGCCTGCGCAGCTGCGCAGCGCGTTCTGCGGCGAGCGCCGCGGCGGGGTCGATCCCGTCGGCGACACCCGCGAGCAGGCCCAGTGTCTCCCGCGCGGCCTCCGGGGGCGCGGCGGTCAGTGCCGCGACGGCGGCGTCGACGGTCGCGTCGAGCTCCGAGACGGGCACGACCTGCTGGACCAGCCCGATCGCGAGCGCCTCCTCGGCGCCGACCCGGCGGCCCGACAGACAGATCTCGACGGCGCGGGCGTAGCCGACCGCCCGCACCAGAGGCACCGTCCCGCCGAGGTCGGGCACGATGCCCAGCATGGTCTCGGCCATGGCGAACTGGGCGTCGTCGGCCGCGATCCGCAGGTCACAGGCCAGCGCGAGCTGGAAGCCCCCGCCGATGGCGTGGCCCTGCACCGCCGCGACGGTGAGCAGCCGGGGATGGCGCAGCCAGACGAAGCCCTCCTGGTAGCGCGCGATCGTCGCGTCGGCATCGGCGTCGGACAGTCCGGCGATGTGCCCGATGCCGGGCGTGCCGTCGATGCCCTCGGGGGTGAAGAGGCGTCGGTCGAGCCCGGCGGAGAACGAGCGGCCGGTGCCGCGCACGACGACGGCACGGATGTCCGCGGGGAGGCTCTCGCCGATCGCGGCGAGGGCTGCCCACGTGTCCGGGGTCTGTGCGTTGAGCCGGTCGGGCCGGTCGAGTGTCACCGTCGCCCGGGCGCCGTCGATCGCCAGGGCGACGCCACCGCGCGCCAGGAGATCAGGGGCGACGAGATCGGGCTCGCCCGGGCGATCCCCCACCGGATGCGCAGCGCTCACGCCGTTCCCGCCTTCCGTCATCGGCGGGACGGACCGGACGTCCGTCCCCGGACGGCGACGCTACCCGTCGCGTCCGGAGCGCCCACCGTGCACGTAGGACCAGGACGTGCACGCCGGGCGGACCTGCTCACCGGACCCGCGGATGCGGGCCCGGGTCACTTCTTCTTGGTGCGGGTCGCCCCACCCCGGCCGCGCAGCGTCACCCCGGTCTCGCTGAGCACCCGGTGCACGAACCCGTAGGAACGTCCGGTCTGCTCGGCGAGAGCGCGGATGCTCGCGCCCTTCTCGTACTTCTTCTTCAGGTCCGTCGCCAGCTTGTCCCTCTGCGTCCCGGTGATCCGGGCGCCTTTCTTCAGGTCGGCCACGTCATTGACCTCCTCAACCCCGCCGCGGGCCGTCCGCGGTCCCGAGCCCCGCTCGGCTCGCAGTGCGGCAATGATCGGCCACCTGCTGGGATGGTGCCAGGTGATCGACTCGATGATCGGTGAACGGTTACCCCGAACGGATCACGCGGATGGGTGATCATCGCGCTCAGTGGCAATCGGACGAGGTCATCCGGGTGTTCCGGGCCCGTACTGATCGCCTGAAGAGATCATCAGACCCGTCGGCGAGCCGCTCAGGCGAGCTGCACGAGCTCCAGATAGTCGGCCGACCAGAGGTCCTCGGTGCCGTCGGGCAGCACGATGACCTTGTCGGGGTGCAGCGCCTCGACCGCGCCCGGGTCGTGGGTCACGAGGATCACCGCGCCGGTGAAGCGGCGCAACGCGTCGAGCACCTGTTCGCGGCTGGCCGGGTCGAGGTTGTTGGTCGGCTCGTCGAGCAGCAGCACGTTCGCCGAGCTGGACACCAGCCCCGCGAGCGCGAGCCGCGTCCGCTCCCCGCCGGACAGCGTGCCCGCGGGCTGGGCGAGCTGTTCCCCGGAGAACATGAACGTGCCCAGCACCGTGCGCAGCTGCTGCTCCGGGGTGTCGGGCGAGGCGTGCCGGATGTTCTCCCACACGGACGCGGACATGTCGAGCGTGTCGTGCTCCTGCGCGAAGTAGCCGGTGCGCAGCCCGTGACCGGGCAGGACCTTCCCCGCGTCGGGCTCCTCGGTGCCGGCGAGCAGCCGCAGCAACGTGGTCTTGCCCGCACCGTTGAGGCCCAGCACGACGACCTTCGCACCGCGGTCGACGGCCAGGTCGACGCCCGTGAACACCTCGAGCGACCCGAACGCCTTGGACAGGCCCTCGGCCGTGATCGGGGTCCGCCCGCACGGCGCCGGATCGGGGAACCTGATCTTGGCGACACGGTCGTGCTTCTGCTCGGGCTCCAGCGCAGCGAGCATCTCGTCGGCGCGGCGGGCCATGTTCTTGGCCGCCACCGCCTTCGTCGCCTTGGCGCCCATCTTCAGCGCCTGGGTGTGCAGGACCGCGGCCTTCTTCTCCGCGTTCGCGCGTTCGCGGCGACGGCGCTTCTCGTCGGTGGCGCGCGCCTCGAGGTAGCGCTTCCAGTTCATGTTGTAGACGTCGGCCTCGCCGCGGGTCGCGTCGAGGAACCACACCTTGTTGACGACGGCCGCGAGCAGCTCGGTGTCGTGGCTGATCACGACGAGCCCGCCCTCGTGCGAGGACAGGAACCCGCGCAGCCACGTGATGGAGTCGGCGTCGAGGTGGTTCGTGGGCTCGTCGAGCAGCAGCGTAGTGTTGCTCTGGGCGCCGCCGTCGCTCGCCGCGAACAGGATCCGGGCGAGCTCGACCCGGCGGCGCTGGCCGCCGGACAGGGTGGCGATCTGCTGGTTCAGGACGCGGTCGGGCAGGCCGAGGTGGTTGCAGATGCGCGCGGCCTCGGACTCCGCGGCGTACCCACCCAGGGCGGCGAACCGCTCCTCGATGCGCCCGTACTCGCGGACCACCTTGTCGTTGTCGGCGCCGTCGACCAGCTCCGCCATGGCCGTCTGGGCCTTCTCCATGCGGCGCAGCAGGTCGTCGAGGCCCTTGGCCGACAGCACCCGGTCCTTCGCGCTGACCCGCAGGTCACCCTCGCGCGGGTCCTGGGGCAGGTAACCGACCGGGCTGTTCGCGCCGACCTTGCCGCCGTAGGGCTCGGACTCCCCCGCCAGCACGCGCATCGACGTGGTCTTGCCCGCACCGTTGCGCCCGACGAGGCCGATGCGGTCACCCGGCTGCACGCGCAGGTCGGCCCCGGACAGCAGGATCCGGGACCCGGCACGCAGTTCCAGGTCGGTGGCGGTGATCACGAGAAGAAGCTCCAGAATCCGGGGACGGTCACAGGCACGCGGGACGGCTCGCAGAGGCGCGAGGGCGCTACCCGATCCGGATCACCTCCCCAGGGTACCGGCCCGGCCCCGCAGACCTCGCGCCATGTCCGGGCCGGGTCGCCGACGTCACGTCCCGGGCCGCCCCGACAGGCTCGGGCCCATAGGCTCGGCGTCGTGACGGACATCAGCGGACCCGGCCCGGCGACGCCGGTCGACATGGCCGGACGTGCCGGCCTCGTGACAGGCGCGAGCCGCGGCATCGGGCTGGCCGTCGCCGCCGAGCTGCTGCGCCGCGGCGCGTCCGTCACCGTCACGGCCCGCAAGCCCCCCGAGCTCGAGGCCGCCGTCGCGGAGCTGGTCGCGGGCCCCGCGGGCGGCGACGCGTCCCGCGTCCTCGGCCTCGCCGGGAACGCGGGCGACGCCCCGTCCCGCGACGACGCCGTCGCCCGCACCGTCGCGACGTTCGGCCGGCTCGACGTCCTGGTCAACAACGCGGGCATCAACCCGATCCACGGCCCGCTCATGGCCGCCGACCTCGACGCCGTCCGCAAGATCTTCGACGTCAACGTCGTGGCCGCGCTCGGGTTCGTCCAGCTCGCCCACCAGGCGTGGATGGGCGAGCACGGCGGCGCCGTCGTCAACATCGCCTCGATCGCCGGTCTGCGCTCCACCCGGGCCATCGCCGCGTACGGCGCCTCCAAAGCCGCCCTGATGCGGCTCACCGCCGAGCTCGCCGCCGAGCTCGGCCCCTGCATCCGGGTCAACGCCGTCGCACCCGCCGTCGTCAAGACCCGGTTCGCGACGGCGCTCTACGCCCACGACGAGGAGGGGGTCGCGGCGCGCTACCCGCTGCAGCGGCTCGGGTCCCCCGCCGATGTCGCGTCGCTGGTCGGGTTCCTGGCCTCCGACGCCGCCTCGTGGATCAGCGGTGAGACCGTGCTGATCGACGGCGGCCTGCTCGCCACCGGAGGCTCGGACTGACCTCCCCGTCCGCGTCCCCCCGCATCGCCGACGTGCTCGTCGTCGGCGGTGGTCCCGCTGGGCGGGCGCTGGCCGCCGCATGCGCCGCCCGCGGCCTGACGACGACGCTGCTCGACCCGGCGCCGCAGCGGCCGTGGCGCTCCACGTTCGCCGCGTGGGCCGACGAGCTGCCGCCCGGCCTGACCCCCGGGGTGGTCGCGGCCCGCGCGACAGGTCGGGCCGTCGCCCTCACCGAGCACCGGCTCGGCTGGGACTACGTCGTGCTCGACACCGGTTCGCTGCGGGCCCACCTCGACGACGGGATGGACCGCGGCGGCGTGCGGGTGGTCGCCGGCCGGGCCGCGGCGCTGCTCTCCCCGCACCGCGTCGCGGTGACCGGCGGTGACGCCTCCTCGCTGTCCGCCCGGGTCGTCGTCGACGCCGGCGGGCACCGCAGGCCGCTGGGCGCCGGGTCGTGGCGGCCCGCCCGGACGACGGCCGAGCAGACCGCCCACGGCGTCGTCGTCCCCGCGGCCGCGGCCGCACCGCTGGTGACGCCGGGCGAGGCGCTGTTCATGGACTGGCGCCCCGACCACGGCGCCACCGGCTGGCCGACGTTCCTCTACGGTGTCCCGCTGGGCGACGGAACCGTGCTGCTGGAGGAGACGTCGCTGGCCCGGCGGCCCGGGCTGCCGCTCGACGAGCTGCGCACCCGGCTGCACGCCCGCCTGCACCACCACGGGATCACCGTTCCCGCGGACGCCCGCGTCGAACGCGTCCGGTTCCCCGTCGACACCCCGCGCCACGACCACGGCGCCGGGGCCGTCCTGGGGTTCGGGGCAGCGGCGCCGCTGGTGCACCCCGCGACCGGGTTCAGTGTTGCGACCTCGCTCACGCTGGCGCCGCGTGTCGCGGGCGTCCTCGCCGGTGCGCTCGCCGACGGCGTCGCCGGAGCGGGCGCGGTCTCCCGGGCCGAGCGTGAGGTGCTGTGGACGCCGGCTGCCCGGGCCGTGCACACGCTGCGTCGCCGCGGGCTGGAGGCGTTGCTGCGCATGCCTCCTGACGCGGTGCCCGCGTTCTTCGACACGTTCCTGGCGTTGCCCGCCCGGCACCGGTGGGCCTACCTGACCGCCCGCGACGACCTCGGCGCGACGCTGGCCGCCATGACCGCGCTGTTCGGCCGGTCCGGCTGGACGCTGCGCCGGCGCCTCGTCGGACCCGCTGTACTGCCCCACGCCCCCGCGCTCGATCCCGCGCCGGGCACCGCCCCCCGAAGCGGGTGACGACCGCGCGCCGGGTACCGCAGCCCGACGCTACCGGCGGTAGCCTCCGCGCACGGACCGTGGTGGTCCGTGTGAACCCACCCGCGAGCCTGCGGAGCCGGAGGACCCATGCCCGCCTACAGGACCATCGTCGTCGGCACCGACGGCTCGGCGACGTCGTTCGCAGCCGTCGACCGGGCCGCGGGCGTCGCCGCCGACACCGGGGCCCGGCTCGTCGTCGTGTCCGCCTACACCCCGTCCGATCCCGCCGACACCGCCGACGCCGAGGACGCGCTCAAGGGTGAGGCCCACCTCGTCCGCGGCTGGACCCCCGCCGAGGAAGCGCTGCGCGAGGCGACCGACCGGGCCAAGGCCGCCGGGGCCCGCGACGTCGAGACCCACGCCGTCGACGGCTCCCCCGTCGAGGTGCTGCGCGCCGCGGTGCGCGACCACGACGCGGACCTGCTCGTCGTCGGCAACCGCGGGCTGAACACGTTGTCGGGCAGGCTCCTCGGCTCGGTCCCGTCCGACGCCGCCCGCCGGGCCGGTGTCGACGTGCTGATCGTCCACACGACCTGACCCACCCGGTCCCGGCCCTGACGTCGGCGCCACGCGCGCGGAGTGCGGCCCCGGACGCACGACCGCCGCCGGCCCCGGGGCCGGCGGCGGTGCGGAGAACAGGCGTGGAACGGCGTCAGACGCGGAACCCGAGGGCGCGCAGCTGCTCGCGGCCGTCCTCGGTGATCTTCTCCGGGCCCCACGGCGGGATCCAGACCCAGTTGATCCTGATGTCCTCGACCAGGCCGCCCGACGGGCCACTGGTCAGCGCCGCGCGGGTCTGCTCCTCGATGACGTCGGTCAGCGGGCAGGCCGCGGACGTGAGCGTCATGTCGATGATCGCGGTCTTCTCCTCGACCGCGAGGCCGTAGACCAGCCCCAGGTCGACGACGTTGATCCCCAGCTCGGGGTCGACCACGTCGCGCATGGCCTCCTCGATGTCCTCGAGGAAGGCGTCGCCGTCACCCGCGGGCGCCGCCGGGGGCTCGGGCATGCCGGCCGCGCCGCGCACGACCTCGTCGGCCGCCGGCTCGGCCGGGGCCGCACCGGTCTCGTTCACGGTCTCACTCATGCCTCCACCTTCCCGTCCTGGACCCGGACGACGGCGTCCTTGAACGCCATCCACCCGAGAAGCGCACACTTCACCCGCGCCGGGTACTTGGCCACCCCCGCGAACGCCACGGCGTCGCCGAGGACGTCCTCGTCGGGTTCGACCTTGCCACGGCCCTGCGCCATCTCCTGGAACGCGGCGAGAACCTTCATCGACTCCTCGACGGTCTGCCCGACCACCAGATCGGTCAGCACCGAGGCCGACGCCTGGCTGATCGAGCAGCCCAGCGTCTCGTGGGAGACGTCGAGGACCTTCTCACCGGCGTCGTCGAGCTTGACCCGCAGGACGATCTCGTCCCCGCAGGTCGGGTTGATCTGCTGCGACTCGGCGTCGTACGGGTCCTTGAGGCCCGACCCGTGCGGCGACCGGTAGTGGTCCAGGATGATCTCCTGGTACATCTGCTCGAGCTGCATCAGCTCACCCCGAAGAAGTCGCGCGCCGCCCGCACACCGTCGGCGAGCTGGGCGACCTCGTCCACCGTCGTGTAGACGTGGAACGACGCACGGACCGTCGCCGCCACCCCGAACCGGCGGTGCAGCGGCCATGCACAGTGGTGACCGACGCGCACGGCGATGCCGCGGTCGTCGAGCACCTGGCCGACGTCGTGGGCGTGCACCCCGTCGACGACGAACGCCACGGTCCCGCCCCGGGCCTCCAACGAGTCCGGGCCGATGATCCGCACGCCCGGCACCTCACGCAGCGTGTCGAGCGCGACCCGGGTCAGTTCCATCTCGTGGGCGTGCACGTTCTGCATGCCGATCGCCGTCAGGTAGTCGACGGCCGCGCCGAGACCCACGGCCTGCGACGTCATCGGCACGCCCGCCTCGAACCGCTGCGGCGGCGGTGCGTAGGTGGAGCCCTCCAAGCGGACCAGCTCGATCATCGAGCCGCCCGTCAGGAACGGCGGCATCGCCGCGAGCAGCTCGGTGCGCCCGTAGAGCACCCCGACACCCGACGGCCCGAGCATCTTGTGCCCGGAGAACACCGCGAAGTCGACGTCGAGCGCCCGCAGGTCGACGGGCAGGTGCGGCACCGACTGGCACGCGTCGAGCACCACGAGGGCACCGACCGCGCGGGCCCGCGCCACCAGCTCCTCGACCGGGGCCACCGACCCCAGCACGTTGGACTGGTGGGCGAACGCCACGACCTTGGTGCGCTCGGACAGCTCGAGCGAGTCGAGGTCGATCCGGCCCTCGTCGGTGACCGAGTACCAGCGCAGGGTCGCCCCGGTACGCCGGCACAGCTCCTGCCACGGCACCAGGTTCGCGTGGTGCTCCAGCTCCGTCACGACGATCTCGTCGCCCGGCCCGAGCGCGAACCGCTCGGACTCGGGGCCGAGGCCGGTCCGGATCGAGGAGTTGCTCATCGCGTAGGCGACGAGGTTGATCCCCTCGGTCGCGTTCTTGACGAACACCAGCTCGTCGGGGTCGGCCCCGACGAACGTGGCGATGCGCGCCCGCGCCGACTCGTAGGCGTCCGTGGCCTCCTCGGCGAGCTGGTGCGCGCCGCGGTGGACCGCGGAGTTGTGCTGCTCGAGGAAGTCACGCTCGGCGTCGAGTACCTGCCGCGGACGCTGCGAGGTCGCCCCGGAGTCCAGGTAGACCAGCGGCCGCCCGTCGCGGACGGTGCGCGACAGGATCGCGAAGTCGGGGCGCAGGGCCGCCGGGTCGAGCCCGGCGAGGCCCGCTCCCGCGGGTGCCTGCGCCGTGGTCACGACGCGGCCGCCCCGGCCCCGGTGAACTTGACGTACCCGTTCGTCTCGAGCTCGTCGGCCAGCTCGGCGCCACCGGACTCGACGACGCGACCGCCGGCGAAGACGTGCACGAAGTCGGGCTCGATGTGCTTGAGGATGCGGGTGTAGTGCGTGATCAGCAGGACGCCCACGTCGCCGGCCGCCTTGTAGCGGTTGACGCCGTCGGAGACGACGCGCAGCGCGTCGACGTCGAGGCCGGAGTCGGTCTCGTCGAGGATCGCGATCTTCGGCTTGAGCAGCGACAGCTGCAGCACCTCGTGGCGCTTCTTCTCGCCGCCGGAGAAACCCTCGTTGACGCTGCGCTCGGCGAAGGCCTGGTCGATCTCGAGGTCCTCCATGGCCCCCTTGACCTCCTTGACCCAGGTGCGCAGCTTCGGCGCCTCGCCGCGCACCGCGGTGGCCGCGCTGCGCAGGAAGTTCGCCATGGACACGCCCGGGACCTCGACGGGGTACTGCATCGCGAGGAACAGGCCGGCGCGGGCGCGCTCGTCGACGGTCATCTCCAGCACGTTCTCACCGTCGAGGAGGACCTCACCGCTGGTGATCTGGTACTTGGGGTGGCCGGCGATGGCATAGGCCAGCGTGGACTTGCCGGAGCCGTTGGGCCCCATGATCGCGTGGGTCTCGCCCGCGCGGACCGTGAGGTCGACGCCGCGAAGGATCTCCTTGGCGCCCGCATCGGTGGTGACCGACGCGTGCAGGTCCTTGATCTCCAAGGTGGACATGTGTTCGTTGACTCCGTGGTCTGTGGTGGGGTGCTCGGCGACGGTGCTCAGACGCCGGTGAAGGCCAGCTCGGCCTCGACGGCGGCCTCGAGGCGCTCGCGCAGCTCGGTGACCGGGATCCGGCTGAGGATCTCGCCGAAGAAGCCGCGCACGACGAGGCGGCGTGCGGCGTCCTCGGGGATGCCGCGGCTCTGCAGGTAGAACAGCTGCTCGTCGTCGAAGCGGCCGGTGGCGCTGGCGTGGCCGGCGCCGGCGATCTCGCCGGTCTCGATCTCGAGGTTCGGCACCGAGTCGGCCCGCGCGTGCGGGGTCAGCACCAGGTTCCGGTTGAACTCGAACGTCTCGGTCTGCTCGGCGGCCGCGCGGATCAGCACGTCGCCGATCCAGACGGTGTGCGCGTCGGTGACGCCCTCCTTGCCCTGCAGGGCGTTCTTGTAGAGGACGTTCGAGGTGCAGTTCGGCGTCGAGTGGTCGACGAGCAGCCGCTGCTCGAGGTGCTGGCCGGCGTCGGCGAAGCCGAGTCCGAACAGCTCCGCGGACCCGCCGGGAGCGGTGTAGTTGACGGTCGGGCTGATCCGCACCAGGTCGCCGCCGAACGCGATCGACGTGGCGACGATCGTCGCGTCGCGGCCCAGCGCGATGTGCTGGGCACTGACGTGGACGGCGTCGTCGGCCCACTCCTCGGTGACGATCACGACGAGCTTCGAGCCGTCGGCGACGACGAACTCGATGTTGTCGGCCAGCGCGCCCGACCCGCGACCCTCGACCACGACAGTGGCCTGGGTGTGCGGGGTGGTGCGGATCTGCAGGTGCGCCACCGCGGTGGCGCCCTCACCGGGGCCGTCGAGCGTGATCGTGACCGGCTCGGGGGTGCCGTCGAGCGTGACGACGGTGGCCTCGCGGAACCCCGACCAGGCCTGCGCGCCGACCCGGTCGGACGGGATTCCGCCCTGACCGATCCGCGCGTCGTCGCGACCGACGGTCTCGGCGGTGACGCCGTCCCCGCCCGTCACGCCGATCGCGGCGGTGCCGTCGAACGCTGCCGTGCCGTCGTGCAGCCCACGCAGGCGCTTCATCGGCGTGAAGCGCCAGATCTCCTCACGGCCGCCGGGGACCTCGAAGGCCTCGACGTCGTAGGAGGTGAAGCGCTCCATCGCGCCGGCGGGCGGGACGCCACCCCTGCCGTAGGTGCGGCCCTCCGGGTTGGCGGCCACCGTTTCGGACGAACTCATCCGACCGAACCCTCCATCTGCAGCTCGATGAGCCGGTTGAGCTCCAGCGCGTACTCCATGGGCAGCTCGCGCGCGATGGGCTCGACGAACCCGCGCACGACCATCGCCATGGCCTCGTCCTCGGTCAGGCCGCGGCTCATCAGGTAGAAGAGCTGCTCGTCGCTCACCCTGGAGACCGTGGCCTCGTGCCCCATCGAGACGTCGTCGGTGCGGACGTCGACGTAGGGGTAGGTGTCGGACCGGCTGATCGTGTCGACCAGCAGCGCGTCGCACTTCACCGTCGAGCGGGAGTTCTTCGCCCGCGCGTTGACCTGGACCAGGCCGCGGTAGGAGGTACGGCCGCCGCCGCGCGCCACCGACTTCGAGATGATCGTCGACGACGTGTTCGGCGCCATGTGGACCATCTTCGCGCCGGCGTCCTGGTGCTGGCCCTCGCCCGCGAAAGCGATCGAGAGGACCTCACCCTTGGCGTACTCGCCCATGAGGAACACGGCCGGGTACTTCATGGTCACCTTGGAGCCGAGGTTGCCGTCGACCCATTCCATGGTCGCGCCCTCCTCGGCCTTGGCGCGCTTGGTGACCAGGTTGTAGACGTTGTTCGACCAGTTCTGGATGGTCGTGTACCGCACGCGGGCGTTCTTCTTCACGACGATCTCGACGACGGCCGAGTGCAGCGAGTCCGACTTGTAGATCGGCGCGGTGCAGCCCTCGACGTAGTGCACGTACGAGCCCTCGTCGGCGATGATCAGCGTGCGCTCGAACTGGCCCATGTTCTCGGTGTTGATCCGGAAGTAGGCCTGAAGCGGGATGTCGACGTGCACGCCCGGCGGCACGTAGATGAACGACCCGCCCGACCACACGGCCGAGTTGAGCGCCGAGAACTTGTTGTCCCCGGACGGGATCACGGAGCCGAAGTACTCCTTGAACAGCTCCGGGTGCTCACGCAGGCCGGTGTCGGTGTCCAGGAAGATGACGCCCTGTTCCTCCAGGTCCTCACGGATCTGGTGGTAGACGACCTCGGACTCGTACTGCGCGGCGACACCGGCGACCAGGCGGGCCTTCTCGGCCTCCGGGATGCCCAGCTTGTCGTAGGTGTTCTTGATGTCGGCGGGCAGGTCGTCCCAGGAGGTGGCCTGCTTCTCCGTCGACCGCACGAAGTACTTGATGTTGTCGAAGTCGATGCCGGACAGGTCGGAACCCCAGCGCGGCATCGGCTTGCGCTCGAACAGGTTGAGCGCCTTGAGCCGGAACTCGAGCATCCACTCGGGCTCGTTCTTCAGCCGGGAGATGTCGGCGACGACGTCGGCCGACAGGCCGCGACGTGCGGAGGTGCCTGCGACGTCCGGGTCACTCCAACCGAAGTCGTAGCGGCCGAGCGTCGCGAGCGTCTCCTCCTGCGTCAGCTGAGGCTGGACCTCAGGAGCGGTCGTCATTCGGGCTGCCTCCCTGTCGGGACCGTGGTGGTCGTCCCAGTGGTGGTCGTGAGGGCGTGACCCTCCGGCGGCACAGGCACCGTTGCCTGCGGCCCGGAGTGATCCGAACCGAGCCGCCGCAGGACGTCGGAGGTGTCCTCCAGCGGAACGTGTGTGGTGCACGTGGCATCGCCGCGTGCGATCGTGGCCAGGCGCTGCACGTGGGTGCCCAGCAGCTGCGCGAAGGCCTTCGTCTCGGCCTCGCAGAGCTCCGGGAACTCGGCGGCCACGTGGGCCACCGGGCAGTGGTGCTGGCAGAGCTGCACGCCGTGCCCGGCCTCGCGGGCCTGTGCGGCGTAGCCGCGGGCGGTGAGCACCTCGGCCAGTGCGTCGGCGCGGGCGTCGGGCGAGGCCGCCCGCCGGATCTCCGCGGCCTGCGGACCGAGCAGCTCGACGACCCGGTTCTCGGCGAAGGCGGTGACGGCGTTGCCGCCCGCCATCTCGGCGAGGAAGCGCAGCGCGCTGGCGGCGAGGTCGTCGTAGCCGTGGCCGAAACGGACCCGGCCGGCATCGGTGAGCAGGTACTCCCGCGCCGGCCGGCCGCGCCCGCGGTTGGCCTTCTGCGACGCCTTGCGCGCCTCGGCCTCCCCGTCGGCGATCAGCGCGTCGAGGTGGCGGCGGACCGCGGCGCCCGAGAGCTCCAGCTGTGAGGCGACGGCCGCGGCGGTGACCGGGCCCTGCTCCAGCAGCAGGCGTGCCACAGCCAGGCGGGTACCGCCGTCGGTGGAGGAGGACTGGTCGAGCCCCTGATCCACGACGGCCCGCTCTCCCTCGTCGGGGCGGCCGGCTGTTTTCACAACACCAGTGTTGCTTATTTGCGGCCGGGGGGCAAAGCACCCCCTCCCCTCGGGTGAGCGGCGTCACGGCAGACCCCCTCGCTACCCTCCGGACATGGCCGCACCGGGGCTCGACACGTCCGGGCCCGGCGCCGTCCCGTCCACCGGTCCGGAGCCGGCGCCCACGCGACCACGCGACCGGGATCCGTCCCGCATCGCCCGCCGGTTCGGGCTCACCGGGGCACTTCTCATGGCGTTCGGTGCGCTCGGAGCGGGCGCGCTGCCCGTCCCCAACCCGCTCAACGGCCTGCGCATCCTGGGGCTGCCGGGCCGCAACGTCACGGTCGCCATCGCCATCACCTACGCGGGGATGGGCATGCTCGTCCTCGCGTGGCTGTGGATCGGCCGGATGCTCAACGACAAGGGGGCGGTCGCCCCGGCGCCCGACCGGGTGCAGCTCGCCCGCACCGGCATCCTGTGGGCGCTGCCGTTGTGCGCGGCGCCGCCGTTGTTCTCGAAGGACGTCTACAGCTACCTCGCGCAGTCGGCCATCACAGCCCGTGGCATCGACCCGTACCTGCTGGGGCCGGCCCAGGCCCTCGGTGTCGACGACCCGCTGACCCGCGCGATCCCGACGATCTGGCGCGACACCCCCGCCCCCTACGGCCCGCTGTTCCTCGGGCTCGGCCGCGGCATCACCGCGCTCTCGGGCGACGACGTCGTCCTCGGCCTGTTCCTGCACCGTGTCCTCGCCCTGGCCGGTGTCGGCCTCGTCCTGTGGGCGCTGCCCAAGCTCGCCCGTCGCTGCGGCGTCGAGCCCGGCCTCGCGCTGTGGCTCGGCGCGGTGAACCCCCTCGTGCTGTTCCACCTCGTCAGCGGCATCCACAACGAGGCACTGATGATCGGCCTCATGCTCGCCGGACTCGAGCTCGGGCTGCGGGCCACCGGCCCCCTCGGCTGGATCCCCGGTGCGGCGCTGATCACCGCGGGCGCCGCCGTCAAGGTCCCGGCGCTGCTCGCACTCGGGTTCCTCGGCATGTACCTGGCCCGCCGCCGCGGAGGCCGGGCCCGCGACGTGGCGTTCGTCGCCGCCGTGCTCGCCGCCGTGGCCGCGGCCGTCCTCGTCGTGCTCGGCTGGGCCACCGGCCTCGGGTTCGGCTGGGTCCACACCCTCGGCACCGCGAACAGCATCCGCAGCTGGATGTCACTGGCCACCGACCTGGGCCAGCTCTCGGGCCAGCTGGGCATCCTCGTCGGCCTCGGCGACCACACCGACAGCACGCTGATGCTCACCCGCGGCATCGGCGGCCTCGCTGCGGCCGGGCTGTGCGCGCTGCTCCTGTTCGCCACCCTGCGCGGCCGGGTCGACCCCGTCACCGGGCTCGGAGCGGGGCTGGGCGCGGTCGTGCTGCTCGGGCCGGTCGTGCACCCCTGGTACCTGCTGTGGGCGGCCATCCCGCTCGCCGCCACCCGCGGGCTCCCCCGCTACCGGCGGATCGCGCTCGCCGCCTCCGCGCTGCTCGCCGTGATGGTGCCGCCCACCGGCGCCGACTTCGACTTCCGCGCCTACCAGCTGCCCATGTCGATCGTCGCCGGGTTGCTGCTGCTCGTGGCCGCGGTCCTCGTCGTCCGCCGCCGCGCCGGGGCGCCAGGTGGGCCCGCCGACCCGCCCGGAGCGGCCCCTCGCGAGGGCCGCGGCGGCCCTGACCGGCCGGACCCCCGCACACGCTCCGTAGACTCCGCGACGTGAGTCTGCCTGCCGACGGGCCGCCCGGATCGGCCGTCACCGTGCGGGGCCTCGTCAAGCGTTACGGGCCGTCGACCGCGGTCGACGGCGTCGACCTCGACGTGCCCGCCGCGAGCGTCGTCGCGCTGCTCGGCCCCAACGGCGCGGGCAAGACGACGACCGTCGAGATCTGCACCGGTCTCCGCCGCGCCGACGCCGGCGAGGTCCGCGTCCTCGGGCTCGACCCGGCCGGTGCGCCCGACGCGCTGCGCGCCCGCATCGGCGTCATGCCCCAGGGCGGCGGTGCCTATCCCGGCGTACGGGCCGCGGAGATGCTGCGCCTCGTCGCCGCCTGCTCCGCCCATCCTCTCGACGTCGACGAGCTGATCGAGGTGCTCGGCCTCGGCTCCTGTGCCCGCACCACCTACAAGCGGCTCTCCGGCGGGCAGCAGCAGCGCCTCGCGCTCGCGTGCGCCGTCGTCGGCCGCCCCGAGCTGGTGTTCCTCGACGAGCCGACAGCCGGGATGGACCCGCAGGCACGCCGCCTCGTGTGGGAGCTGATCGAGAGCCTGCGCCGCGACGGCGTGGCCGTGCTGCTCACCACGCACCTGATGGAGGAGGCCGAGGCGCTGGCCGACGACGTCGTCATCATCGACCACGGGCGCGTCGTCGCCCACGGCAGCCCCGCCGAGCTCACCACCACCGCCGACAGCCAGGAGCTGCGGTTCCGCGCCCGCGCCGGTATGGACGTGACCGAGCTCGCCGCCGCGCTGCCCGCCGGCTACGCGGCCGCCGAGCCTGCCGCAGGCCGCTACGTCGTGCAGGGCCGCATCGACCCGCCCGTGCTCGCGGCCGTCACCACCTGGTGCGCCACCCAGGGTGCGCTCGCCGACGACGTCCGTATCACCCGCCGCAGCCTCGAGGACGTCTTCCTCGACCTCACCGGACGGGAACTGCGCCCGTGACCGCGTCGAGACCGTCCCCCGGACGCTTCGCCCCCGGCACCTTCACCCCGCGGCCCGGCCGCGGCGACCTGGGCCGGATGCTCGCCACGCAGTCGTCGCTGGAGCTGCGGCTCGCGCTGCGCAACGGCGAGCAGGTGCTGCTCACCCTGCTCATCCCGATCGTGCTGCTCGTCGGGCTCAGCCTCGTCGACATCATCGACCTGCCCGCGCCGCGCGTCGACTCCGTGTTCGCGAGCGTGCTCGCCCTCGCCGTGATGTCGACGGCGTTCACCGGCCAGGCCATCGCGTTCGGCTTCGACCGCCGCTACGGCGTGGTACGTCGGCTCGCGGCCACCGCGCTCCCGCGCTGGCTGCTCGTCGCGGGGCGGCTCGTCGCGGTCCTGGGCACGGTCGTCGTCCAGGTCGTCGTGCTCGGGCTGATCGCACTGGCCCTGGGCTGGCGTCCCGGTGGCGGGGTCGGTGTCGCGCTGGTGCTGGTCCTGCTGGGCTGCGCGGCGTTCGGCGCGCTCGGGCTGCTGCTCGGCGGGACCCTGCGCGCCGAGATCGTGCTGGCGCTGGCCAACGTCGTGTGGTTCGTGCTGCTGCTCGGCGGCGGGATCGTCGTGCCGCTGGCGACGCTGCCCGCCGGGCTGGCCACCGTCGCCGGGCTGCTTCCCTCGGGGGCGCTCGCCGAGGGGCTGCGGATCGCCCTCGCCGGGACCGACGGATCGCTGCTGCAGCCGCTGCTCGTCCTGGTCGCGTGGGCCGTGGTCGCCGGGGTCGCGGCCGCTCGGCTCGTCCGCCTGACCTGAGCCCGGCTCCCGACCCGGTCTCCCGGCCCGGATCGCCGCTCGGCGGCGCCCCGCCCGGCACCGGACGTGTCGTGGGCGCCGGCCCCGGAGCGCTGCTGCCGCGCTGGATCGCCGCGCTGGATCGCCCCGTGTCCAGCGCCCCGCGTCGACGCTGCTCACTCACCCGCGAGCCCCGGGCGGGTGGGTGCTCCCCGACATCGGCTCGACACCGGACGTGTCGTCAGCGCGGGTCGGGAGCGCTGACGACACGCTCGACGGACCCCGTGACATCGAGCGGGTGATCGGCGCACCCCGGGACGATCCGAGCACACGTTCGGTGGGGCCCTGCAGGCCGCGGTGCCGCGCGGACCCCCGACCGCAGGCATGTTGCCCGGTTCGTCCGTTCCACGACGAGCTGAGCCGACCCCACCGCGGTGCGAGGAGCGGTGACGTCGCCGCCTACCATCGGGCCGTGGCCCGTTCCTCCCTGCTCGACCGCCTGCCCGTCACGCCCCCGGTGCTGATGAGACGGCTCGCCGTCGCCGCCGTGGTCGCGCAGATCGGCATCGCGGTCACCGGCTCGGTCGTGCGCGTCACCGGCTCGGGCCTGGGGTGTCCGACGTGGCCGCAGTGCAACCCCGGCAGCATCGTCCCGGTCGCGCACCCGGAACTGCTCCCGCTGCACCAGTGGGTGGAGTTCGGCAACCGGTTGCTCGCCGTCGTCGTCGTGCTCGTCTCGGGTGCGTGCCTGCTCGCCGCGCTCGGCGCCAGGCCCCGCCGCACGCGGCTGGTCTGGCTGGCCGCCGCGATGCCGCTGGGCGTCGTCGCGCAGGCCGTCATCGGTGGGATCACCGTCCTCGTCGGGCTGGCCTGGTGGAGCGTGATGCCGCACTTCCTGGCCTCGATCGTGCTGGTGTGGCTCGCCGTCGAGCTCGTCGCCGAGGCTCGCGACGGCGGGCCCACCACGCGCGTCGTCCCCCGGCACGTACGCGGCCTCGTGATCACCTCGACGGTCGTGCTGGGCGCCCTGCTGGTCGCCGGGACGCTCGTCACCTCGGCGGGCCCGCACGCGGGTGACGCCGCGACCCCGCGGCTCGACATCGGCGTCCCGACCCTCGCGCAGCTGCACGCCGACCTGCTGTTCGCCTACCTCGGCATGGTCGTCGGGCTCGGCTTCGCGCTGTGGGCCACGAAGGCGCCCGCCCGGCTGCGCCGCCGCTACTGGTGGCTGGTCGGCGTCGTGCTGGCCCAGGGGGCACTCGGCGGCATCCAGTACGGTCTCGGCGTCCCCGAGGCCCTCGTGTCGCTGCACGTGCTCGGTGCGGCGCTGGTCACCGCGGCCGCGGCGGCGGTGTGGACGGCGACCCGGGCCCCGGTCCCGGCCGACGACCGCGTGACCGGCGACGTCCCCCCGGAATCAGCACCGCCGCCCGCCGCCGTGGACGGCACACCCGGCACCGACGGCGCCCCGGTCCACGCGTCGGCGGGCCGCCCCGAGTCCTGACCGTCGCGGCGTCCGCGCCCCGGACGGTCCGCGACCGCTCCGCGCCCGGCACGCCGTTCCCGGACGTCGGCAGGCAGCACACCGCAAGCTCATCGGCACGACATCGGCACGACATCGGCACGTCATCGGCACGACATCGGCAGGCACATCGGCAGGGAGGCCGTCATGCGCGCAGTCCAGGTGACCGAACCCGGCGGACCCGAGGTCCTCGCCCTCGTCGACGTGGCCGAACCGGAGCCCGGCCCCGGGGAACTGCTCGTCGACGTCGCCGCCGCCGGGGTGAACTTCATCGACACCTACCAGCGCAGCGGCCTCTACCCGATGGCCACGCCCTACATCGCGGGTCTGGAGGGGGTCGGTCGCGTCCTCGCGCTCGGGCCGGGCGTCTCCGGTGTCGCGGTGGGCGACCGGGTCGCCTGGAGCGAGCAGGCGGGCAGCTACGCCGACGCGATCGCCGTGCCCGCCGAGAAGGTCGTCCCCGTCCCCGACGCGGTGAGCGACGAGCACGCCGTCGGCGCCCTGCTGCAGGGGATGACGGCCCATTTCCTCGTCACCGACACCTTCCCTGTCTCCCCCGGCGACACGGTGCTCGTCACCGCGGCCGCGGGCGGGGTCGGGCTGCTGCTCACCCAGATGGTCACCGCGCGGGGCGGCCGGGTCGTGGCCACCGTCTCGACGCCGGCGAAGGAGGAGCTCGCCCGCGCCGCGGGCGCCGCCGAGGTGATCCGCTACACCGAGGTCGACGACCTCGCCGGCGCGATCCGCGACGCGGCAGGCGGCGACGGGGTCGCGGTGGCCTACGACAGCGTCGGCGCCGCCACGTTCGACGCGAGCCTCGCGAGCCTGCGCCGCCGCGGGATGCTGGTGCTGTTCGGCGGCTCCAGCGGCCCGGTCCCGCCCGTCGACCCGCAGCGGCTCAACGCGCAGGGCTCGGTGTTCCTGACCCGCCCGAAGCTGTTCGACCACATCGTCGACCACGACGCCCTGCTCGCCCGGGCAGCGGCCGTGTACGGAGAGGTCGCCGCCGGGACGCTGGACGTGCGGATCGGGGGCCGCTACGCCCTCGCCGAGGCCCGGGCCGCGCACGAGGACCTCGAGGGCCGGCGCACCACCGGGAAGCTCCTGCTACTCCCCTGACGGGTACTCCCCCGGGCCGCTGCCCCGCCTACCGGGACCCGGTCAGAAGGGCAGGCCGAACGTCGGGAGCCCGACGGCGGCGTCCACGGCGATGGCCGCGAACAGGACACACAGGTAGATGTTCGACAGGTGGAACAGCTTCATCGGGGTGACGTCGCGCCCTGCCTTGACCGCGGCGTGCATCCGGTGGCTGCGGAACACGAAGTACGCGCCGCCGACGACGGCCACGCCCGCGTAGATCCACGACGTCACCGGCAGCAGCAGCAGCGTCCACAGCGCCATCACCCAGCTGTAGATCACGATCCGCACCGACACCTGCACCGGGGTGGCGACCACCGGCAGCATCGGCACGCCGGCGGCGGCGTAGTCGTCGCGGTAGCGCATCGCGAGTGCCCAGAAGTGCGGCGGCGTCCAGAAGAAGATCACACCGAACATCACCAGCGCGGGCCAGCCGACGTCGCCGGTGACCGCGGCCCAGCCGATGACGACGGGCATGCAACCCGCCGCGCCGCCCCACACGATGTTCTGTGACGTCCGCCGCTTGAGCAGCAGCGTGTAGACGAGGACGTAGAAGGCGATCGCGGCGGCCGAGAGGATCGAGGCCAGCCAGTTCGTGGTGAGCGCGAGCCACACCGAGCTGATCACGCCGAGGACGAGGCCGAAGATCAGCGCATTGCGCGGGGCCACCACGCCCTTGGCGAGCGGGCGCCGTGACGTGCGCTTCATCTTCGCGTCGATGTCGGCGTCGACGACACAGTTCAGCGCGTGCGCGCTCGCCGCGGCCATCGCGCCACCGACCAGCGTCGCGACGATCAGCCAGACCGACGGGACACCGCGCTGGGCGAGGAACATCGCCGGGACGGTCACGACGAGCAACTGCTCGATGATGCGCGTCTTCGTGAGCGCGAGGTAGGAGTCGACGACCTCGCGCGCCCGCTGCAGCCGGGTCGCGCCGGGGTCACGCCGCACGCCCGCATCCGGTGTCGGGACCGGCTCCGCGGGTGTCGCCGGGGCGCTCACCAGTAGGTACCTCGCTCGATGTGGTGGGGCTCGATGTGGTGGGTCGGAACCCTGCGGCCCTCGAAGGACCGGCGCAGTTCCGTGGCAGTTCCGTGCCGCACTACTTCTACAGCGCGTCGATGGTAACCGGAGGCGTGACGGGCGGGAGCGTGGGGTAGACCGCATCACGGTCCCACCCGCGGCCCCGCCCGGTGCTGCCCACGGGCCGCTCACCAGTCCCACCCGCGACACCACCGACGGTGACGCCGCCGGTCCGGCAGGGGCGGGAACGCGACACGCGGTGTCCACTGTGCAGTCATCGTCACATCGCGCGTCCGCCCCGTTCACGTCGACCGGAACACCCCTGGCGGGGGTGGGCACCGTGACTAGGCTGATCCCGACCGGACCCGCGTCTCGCGGGCCCCCACGATCCGAGACGACCCCAGGAGCGCAACCCGTGTCAGCGACCGACGTCTCCCCCCTCCTGCACGCCGACGTGCCCGCCGACTGGACCGACCTCGACCGCAAGGCCGTCGACACGATCCGGGTCCTCGCCGCCGATGCAGTGCAGAAGGTGGGCAACGGCCACCCCGGCACCGCCATGAGCCTCGCCCCGCTCGCGTACACGCTGTTCCAGCGCGTCATGCGGCACGACCCGTCGGACGCCGACTGGGTCGGGCGCGACCGGTTCGTGCTGTCGTGCGGCCACTCCAGCCTCACCCTGTACCTGCAGCTGTACCTGTCGGGCTACGGACTGACGCTCGAGGACCTCGAGTCGCTGCGCACGTGGGGCTCCAGGACCCCGGGCCACCCCGAGCACCGGCACACCCCTGGCATCGAGATCACGACGGGCCCGCTCGGACAGGGCCTCGCGTCGGCCGTCGGGATGGCGATGGCGGCCCGTCGCGAGCGTGGCCTGTTCGACCCCGACGCCCCCGAGGGCGCGAGCCCGTTCGACCACCAGATCTACGTGATCGCCTCCGACGGCGACATCGAGGAGGGCATCACCTCCGAGGCGTCGTCGCTGGCCGGCCGCCAGGAGCTGGGCAACCTCACGGTCGTATACGACGACAACAAGATCTCGATCGAGGACAACACCGACATCGCGCTGTCCGAGGACACCGCGGCCCGTTACGAGGCCTACGGCTGGCACGTGCAGGTCGTCGAGGGCGGCGAGAACGTCACCGGCATCCTCGCGGCGCTGGAGGCGGCCAGGGCGGAGACACAGCGGCCGTCGTTCATCCTGCTGCGCACCATCATCGGGTATCCGGCGCCGAACAAGATGAACACCGGCGCCGCGCACGGCTCCGCGCTGGGCCCGGACGAGGTCGCCGCGGTCAAGGAGGCGCTGGGCTTCGACCCGGCCAAGAGCTTCGACGTCGACGCGGCGGCCCTCGCCCACGCCCGCGAGGTCGGCGACCGCGGCCGGGCGGCGCACGAACAGTGGCAGCGCTCGTTCGACGACTGGGCCGCACGCGAGCCCGAGCGCAAGAAGCTCTTCGACCGGCTCGTGGCCCAGGAGCTGCCCGAGGGCTGGGCCGACGCCCTGCCCCACTGGGAGCCCGACGCCAAGGGCCTGGCCACCCGCAAGGCCTCCGGCGAGGTGCTCAACGCGCTCGCCGACGTGCTACCCGAGCTCTGGGGCGGCTCGGCCGACCTGGCCGAGAGCAACAACACGACGATGAAGGGCGCCGACTCCTTCGGCCCGAAGGACGCGGCCACGAAGATGTGGAACGCCCACCCCTACGGGCGCACCCTGCACTTCGGCATCCGCGAGCACGCGATGGGCGCCGCGCTCAACGGCATCGCCCTGCACGGCCCGACCCGGCCCTACGGCGGCACGTTCCTCGTCTTCAGCGACTACATGCGGCCCTCGGTGCGGCTCGCCGCCCTGATGAAGGCCGACCCGATCTTCGTGTGGACCCACGACTCGATCGGCCTCGGCGAGGACGGGCCGACCCACCAGCCGATCGAGCACTTCGCGGCGCTGCGCGCGATCCCCGGGCTGGCCTTCGTCCGTCCCGGCGACGCCAACGAGACCGCCGCGGCCTGGAAGGCGACCCTCGAGCGCCGCGGCGGGCCGGTCGGTCTCGCGCTGACCCGGCAGAACCTGCCGGTGCTCGACGGCACGTCCACCGAAGGTGTCGCCCGCGGTGGGTACGTCCTGGCGAGGGAGTCCGGCGCCGACGGTCCCGCCCTGATCCTGATCGCGACGGGCTCGGAGGTGCAGATCGCCGTCGAGACGCGGGAGGTGTTCGAGGGCGAGGGCGTCCCCACCCGCGTGGTGTCGATGCCGTGCGTGGAGTGGTTCGACGAGCAGGACGACGAGTACCGCGAGTCGGTGCTGCCGGCCGCCACCCGTGCCCGGGTCTCGATCGAGGCCGGGATCGCGATGCCGTGGTACCGCTTCACCGGCGACGCCGGTGAGCACGTGTCCATCGAGCACTTCGGGGCGAGCGCCGACTACCAGACGCTGTTCCGTGAGTTCGGGATCACCACCGAGGCCGCCGTCGCCGCGGCCCGCAGGAGCCTGGCGCGGGTATGACGGGGACCGTACCGGGACACGAGCAGAGGAGACCTTCATGAGCACCCACGAGCGGCTTGCCGCGCTCTCCGCGGCGGGCGTGTCCATCTGGCTCGACGACCTGTCGCGCGAGCGGCTGCGCAGTGGCAACCTGCGCGAGCTGATCGAGGACTGGAACGTCGTCGGTGTCACCACGAACCCGACGATCTTCGCCGGAGCGCTGGCCCACGGCGAGGCCTACGACGAGCAGGTCCGGGAGCTGGCCGCCCGCGGCGCATCGGTCGCCGACGCGGTGCGCGAGATCACCGTGGCCGACGTGCAGCAGGCCTGCGACCTGTTCAGCAGCACGTGGGATGCCACGGGCGGCGTCGACGGCCGGGTCTCGCTGGAGGTCGCCCCGACGCTGGCGCGCGACACCGAGGCCACCGTCGCCGAGGCGCTGGACCTGTGGAAGGCCGTCGACCGGCCCAACCTGCTGGTCAAGATCCCCGCCACCGAGCAGGGCCTGCCGGCGATCACGCAGGCCCTGTCGGAGGGCGTGAGCGTCAACGTCACACTGATCTTCTCCGTCGAGCGCTACCGCGCCGTGATGGAGGCCTATCTCGACGGTCTGGAGCAGGCCGCCGCGAACGGGCACGCGCTGGCCGGGATCCGGTCGGTCGCGTCGTTCTTCGTGTCCCGGGTGGACACCGAGATCGACGCCCGCCTCGACAGGATCGGCTCCGACGAGGCGAAAGCGCTGCGCGGCAGGGCCGGCGTCGCGAACTCGCGGCTGGCCTACGCGGCGTTCCAGGAGGTGTTCTCGGGCGGGCGCTGGGACGCGCTGGTCGCCAAGGGCGCCAACGCGCAGCGGCCCTTGTGGGCCTCGACCGGGGTGAAGAACCCCGACTACCCCGACACGCTCTACGTGTCGGAGCTGGTCGTCGCCGACACCGTCAACACGATGCCGGAGAAGACGCTGAAGGCGTTCGCCGACCACGGCGACACCCAGGGCGACAAGGTGACCGGCACCGGCCCCGACGCCCAGCGGGTGTTCGACGACCTGGAGCGCGTCGGCGTCGACCTCACCGACGTCTTCCTCGTCCTGGAGAACGAGGGCGTCGAGAAGTTCGACAAGTCCTGGGACGAGCTCGGCGCCACCGTGCGCGAGCAGCTGGACTCCGCGGGCTGACCCGGCCCGTGCCCGACACCTCCTCCTCCCTGGTCGACCCGGGTGACGGTCCGCTCGCCGCCGACGCCGTGCTCGTCGCGGCCCGGCTGGCGGGCGAGACCGTCGCCTCCCGGATCGGCGAGGCCGACCCGAGCGTGTGGGGCCGCACGGCCACCGACGCGGTCGGCTGGTCCGCGCTGCCCCGCACCTCACACCCCCTCGTCGGGCAGATCGCGGCGCTGCGCGAACAGCTGCGTGTCGACGGCGCGCGCCGCGTCGTCCTCGTCGCCGCCCCCGGTCTGGCGCACGGCGCCGCGATGCTCGCCCGGGCCGCGGCCGCACCGCTGACCGTGCTGGACTCGGCCGACCCGGGCTCACTGATCGACGTCCTCGAAGGCGACATGGCCACCACCGCGCTGGTCCACCTGGACACGGCGGGCCGCGCGGAGAGCGCCACCGACATGGGAGTCGGCATCCTGGCCGACGCCATCCGCGACGAGGACGCGAACGCGGCCACGCGGACCGTCGTCGTCACCGAGGCCGGTTCCCGGCTGGAGACGACGTCCCACCGGAACGGCACGACCGTCGTCACCGCGGAACGCGACGTCCCCGCCCGCTTCGGCACCCTCGGCGCGGCGGGGCTCGTCGCGGCCGGGCTCGCCGGTGCCGACGTCGGCCGGATCCTCGCCGACGCCGCCGCGGCCACCGAGCTCGTCGCGGCCGACCACCCGGACAACCCCGCGCTGGTGCTGGCGGGGCTCCTGCTCGCCGAGGACGGCGGCGCTGTCGTCGTCGACCCCGAGAGCGGACCGGACGGCCTCGCCGACTGGGTCGAGCACCTCGTCGGCGGGTCGACGGGCGGACGCGGGCCGGTCCCGCTGCTCGTTCCCGGCTCCGGGGGCCGCGGGCCGTCGCTGTCGCTGCGCCGCGGCGACTCCCGGTTCCGCACCCGCGGTGGTGTCGGCGCGCAGGTCGTGCTGTGGCAGTACGCCGTCGCGACGGCGGCGCGGGTGCTCGGTACCGACCCGTTCTCCGGGGGCATCGCCCCGCCCGTCCCGGAACCGGACGCCGTGCCCGCGTCCCGTGCGGTGTCCGACGGTCCGCCGCTGCCGTGCGTGGCCGTCGACGGCGACGTCGAGATCCGGGCGGGCGACTGGCTGCGGGCCACGACCGTCGCAGGAGCGCTGCGCGAGCTCGCCGCCCGCACCGGCGGCCCGCTCGCGGTCGAGGCGTGGCTCGACCCGCTGGAGGACGCGTCGGCGGCGGTGCTGCGGCCCGAGATCGCGCGGCGCACCGGGCGGCTGACGACGTTCGGCTGGGCCCCGCGCGCCCTCGACGGCACCGGCCGCCACCATCGCGACGCGCCGGACGCCGCGTTCTGCGTCATCACCGGCGACAGCGAGCATGATCACGGGGTCCCGGGCGGCGGCACGCTGGGCGATATCGTCGCCGCGCAGGCCGGGGCCGCGACCGCCGACCTCGTCGCCGCCGGACGCCCGGTGCTCGGCCTGCACCTGCGGGACCGCCTCGGCGGCCTGGTCACGGTCGCCCGCGCGGTCCAGGAGCTCTGACCACGGCGGCGGCGCCCGGTCCGACGCGCAGCACCGACACGAGCAGCACCGACACGAGCAGCACCGACAACACCTCGCAGACCACGAGGAGAACGGGGACGACACCGATGACGGCTGGCAGGACCACCGCCGGTCCGGGTGCGCTCGACTGGACCAACCCGCTGCGCGACCCGCGCGACAAGCGCCTCCCGCGCATCGCCGGGCCCTGCGGGCTGGTCATCTTCGGCGTCACCGGTGACCTGTCGCGCAAGAAGCTGATGCCCGCGATCTACGACCTCGCCAACCGCGGGCTGCTGCCGCCGGGTTTCGCGCTCGTCGGGTTCGCCCGCCGCGACTGGGGTTCCGAGGACTTCGGCAAGGTCGTCTACGAGGCCGTCCGCGCCCACGCGCGCACCCCGTTCCGGCAGGACGTGTGGGACAAGCTCGCCGAGGGCTTCCGCTTCGTGCAGGGCACCTTCGACGACGACGACGCGTTCGACCGGCTCTCCCACACCGTCCGCGACCTCGACCGGGTCCGCGGCACCGGCGGCAACCACGCCTTCTACCTGTCGATCCCGCCCGCGGCGTTCCCCGTCGTCTGCAAGCAGCTGGCCCGCTCGGGCCTGTCGGCGCAGGACGGCGAGCAGTGGCGCCGCGTCGTCATCGAGAAGCCGTTCGGCCACGACCTGAAGTCGGCCATCGAGCTCAACGAGATCGTCAACGAGGTGTTCCCCGAGGACTCGGTGTTCCGCATCGACCACTACCTCGGCAAGGAGACGGTCCAGAACGTCCTGGCGCTGCGCTTCGCCAACCAGCTCTACGAGCCCATCTGGAACAGCCACTACGTCGACCACGTGCAGATCACGATGGCCGAGGACATCGGGCTGGGGGGGCGCGCCGGGTACTACGACGGCATCGGCGCCGCCCGCGACGTCATCCAGAACCACCTGCTGCAGCTGCTCGCGTTCACCGCGATGGAGGAGCCCGTCTCGTTCTCCTCCGACGAGCTGCGCGCCGAGAAGATCAAGGTGCTCAACGCCACCCGACTCGTCAGCCCGCTCACCGAGACCACCGCGCGCGGCCAGTACACCGGTGGCTGGCAGGGCGGTGAGCTCGTCCGCGGCCTCACGGAGGAGGAGGGCTACGACCCGGACTCCCGCACCGAGACGTTCGCAGCGATCACCGTCGAGGTCGACAACCGGCGCTGGGCGGGCGTCCCGTTCTACCTCCGGACCGGCAAGCGGCTCGGGCGCCGAGTCACCGAGATCGCCGTGATCTTCAAGCGCGCCCCGCACCTGCCCTTCGACGCGACCATGACCGAGGAGCTCGGGCAGAACGCGCTCGTCGTCCGGGTGCAGCCCGACGAGGGCGTCACCATGCGCTTCGGGTCGAAGGTGCCGGGCAGCCAGATGGAGGTCCGCGACGTCACGATGGACTTCGGCTACGGCACCGCGTTCACCGAGGCCTCCCCCGAGGCCTACGAGCGGCTGATCCTCGACGTGCTGCTCGGCGAGCCGTCGCTGTTCCCGGTCAACCAGGAGGTCGAGCGGTCCTGGGAGATCCTGGACCCGGTCATCGACGCGTGGACGGCCGCCGACGACGGCCCCGACCCGTACGCCGCCGGCAGCTGGGGGCCGGAGTCGTCCAACCGCATGATGGCCCGCACCGGACGCACCTGGCGGCGACCGTGACCGCCCGCACCGTCCTCCCCACCAGGAGCCCGCGATGATCGTCGACCTTCCCTCCAGCACGACCTCCGCGGTCAACCGCAAGCTCGTCGAGCTGCGCGAGAGCGGCGGCGTCATGGCGCTGGGGCGCGTGCTCACCCTCGTGATGGTCACCGACGACGGTGGTGACGCCGAGGACGCCATCGAGGCCGCCAACGCGGCGAGCCGCGAGCACCCGTGCCGCGTCATCGTCGTCGCCCGCGGGGCGCGCAAGGCCGCACCACGGCTCGACGCCCAGATCCGCGTCGGCGGCGACGCCGGGGCCAGCGAGGTCATCGTGCTCCGCGGCTACGGCCCGCTCGCCTCCGAGGAGGCCGGCGCCGGGATGGTCGTGCCACTGCTGCTGCCCGACGCCCCCGTCGTCGCGTGGTGGCCCGGCGAGGCACCCGCAGTGCCGTCCGACGATCCGATCGGCCGCCTCGCGCAGCGCCGCATCACCGACGCGCTGTCATCGCGCAACCCCAACAAGGCGTTCGAGCAGCGCCGCGCGGGCCACGTCGCCGGCGACACCGACCTCACCTGGACCCGGCTCACCCACTGGCGGGCGTTGCTGGCCACCGCGCTCGACAACCCGCCGCACGAGGCCGTCACCGGCGCCGTCGTCGCCGGGGAGACCGTGTCGCCGTCCACCGACCTGCTCGCCGGCTGGCTCGCGGTCCGCCTCGACGTGAAGGTCAAGCGGTCACCGGCGATCGACAACGGCGGCGGCATGTCGTCGGTGCAGCTCACCCGCCGGTCCGGGGCCATCGAGTTGTTCCGCCCCGACGGCCGGACCGCGACGCTGCGCCAACCCGGCCAGCCCGACCGGATGATCCCGCTGAACCGCCGCGGCGTCCCCGACTGCCTCGCCGAGGAGCTGCGCCGCCTCGACCCCGACGAGATCTACGCCGAGGCCCTCGCCGGCATCGGGCGCATCTCGCGGGGCCGTACCCCGGTGAACCTCGTTCCCTGAGCCCACCCCACCCCGAAGGCAGGTCCCCATGGCGTCCGCACCGGACATCGTCGTCCACCGCACCCCCGACGTACTGGCCGCAGCGGTCGCGGCCCGGCTGGTGACGCGGCTCGTCGACCTCCAGGCCGCGGGCCGGACCCCGCGGCTGGGGCTCACCGGTGGCGGCATCGGCATCGCGCTGCTGGAGAACCTGCGCACCGGGCAGGCCCGTGACGCCGTCGACTGGTCGCGGATCGAGTTCTACTGGGGCGACGAACGCTTCCTGCCCCGCGGGCACGCCGACCGCAACGAGACCCAGGCCCGCGAGGCACTGCTCGACCACGTGGCGATCGACCAGGCCAAGGTCTTCGCGATGGGCGCCGACACCGGCACCGGGCCGTCGGGTGCCGACGCCGCCGCCGAGACCTACGCCGATCTCCTCGCGAGCCGCGCCGCACCCGAGGACCACGGCTCCGTGCCGGCGCTCGACGTGCTGCTGCTCGGCATGGGCCCCGAGGGACACACCGCGTCGATCTTCCCGCACTCCCCCGCCGTCTACGAGACCGAACGGTCCGTCGTCGCCGTGCACGGTTGCCCCAAGCCGCCGCCCACCCGCATCTCGCTGACCCTGCCCGCTATCCGCAGCGCCGTGGAGGTCTGGGTGATGACGACCGGCGAGCCGAAGGCCGCCGCCGTCGCCATGGCGCTCACCGGGGCCGGGGAGGTCGCGATCCCCGTCGCCGGGGTGCGCGGCCGCAGCCGCACCCGCTGGCTGCTCGACCGGGCCGCCGCCTCCAAGCTGCCCCGCGACCTCGTACCGCCGATCGGCTGACCCGGCCGTGACGGCGCTGGTCCCGTGACGGCGCTGGTCGCGTGACGGTGTTGGTCCCGTGACGGCGCTGGTGGTCGACGGTGCCAACGTCGTCGGCGCGCGGCCCGACGGCTGGTGGCGCGACCGGCCCGGCGCCGCCGCTCGCCTCGCCGGCCGGCTCGCGGGCGTGCTGCGGGCCGGTCCTGCAGCGACCGCCGCCATCGCGCCGGACGTCGAGCGCATCGTCCTCGTCCTGGAGGGCGCTGCGCGGGCCGCCGGGATCGACCCCACGGACGGTCTGGAGGTCGTCCTGGCACCCGCCGACGGGGACGCGACGATCGTCGACGTCGCCGCCGGCCTGGCCGCGACGGGCGCCGCGGTCGTCGTGGTGACCGCCGACCGGCTGCTGCGCGCACGCGTCGAGGCCGTCGGCGCGCATGTCGCGGGCCCCGGCGTGCTGCTGCGTGCCCTCGACAGCCTCTGAGCGGCCACCGGACCGCGCGCAACCCCACTGCTGTCGCAGCCGGTCGGCACGACCGTGAGTCGGCGCGCGGAGACGACTCCCCCGCGAGGTCCCCGGACCGGGGACGAGGAGCGGGTGACGCCGGACATAGGGTGATCGCCATGACCGCGACCGGCCATCGCTCCGACGCCCCGATCCGTCTCGGCACGCCCCTGACCACCGGCGCGACCCGTGTGATGCTGCTGGGCTCGGGCGAGCTCGGCAAGGAGGTCGTGATCGCGCTGCAGCGGCTCGGCGTCGAGGTGATCGCCGTCGACCGCTACCCCGACGCCCCCGGCCACCAGGTCGCCCACCGCGCCCACACCGTCGACATGACCGACCCCGCCGCGCTCACCGCGGTGATCGAGGCCGAGCGGCCCCATCTCGTCGTCCCCGAGATCGAGGCCATCGCCACCGACGCGCTCGCCGCGATCGAGGCCGCCGGCACCGCCACGGTCGTGCCCACGGCGCGCGCCACCCGGCTCACGATGGACCGGGAGGGCATCCGCCGCCTCGCCGCCGAGGAGCTCGGCCTGCCCACCTCGCCCTACGCGTTCGCCGACTCCCTCGCGGAGGTCCGCGCCGCGATCGAGGGCTCACCCGTCGAGAGTGCAGCCGTCGAGGGTGGGGTCGGCATCGGCTATCCGTGCGTGCTCAAGCCGGTCATGTCGTCGTCGGGCAAGGGGCAGTCGGTGCTCCGCTCCGCCGCCGACCTCGACCGCGCGTGGGAGTACGCGATGGCCGGCGGGCGCGTCGCCAGGACGCGGGTGATCGTCGAGGGCTTCGTCGAGTTCGACTACGAGATCACCCTGCTCACCGTGCGCGCCCGCAACGCCGACGGCACCACCGGCACCCATTTCTGCGCACCCATCGGGCACCTGCAGCGCGACGGCGACTACGTCGAGTCCTGGCAGCCGCAGCCGATGAGCGACGCCGCGCTCGCCGAGGCCCGCCGCATCGCCGGGGCCGTCACCGCCGACCTCGGCGGGTGGGGCGTGTTCGGGGTGGAGCTGTTCGTCGCGGGCGACCGGGTCCTGTTCTCCGAGGTGTCGCCGCGCCCGCACGACACCGGCCTGGTCACCCTCGCCACGCAGCGGCTCTCCGAGTTCGAGCTGCACGCCCGCGCGATCCTGGGCCTGCCCGTCGACGTCACGCTCACCGGCCCGGGCGCGTCCGCCGTCGTGTACGGCGGGGTCGAGGCCACCGGGATCGCCTACGACGGAGTGGCCGACGCACTCGCCGTCCCCGGCACCGACCTGCGTCTGTTCGGCAAGCCGGAGAGCTTCGTCCGCCGCCGGATGGGGGTGGCGGTCGCGTCGGGCGACGACGTCGCGCAGGCCCGCGAGCGGGCGACGACCGCCGCCGCACGCGTCCGCCCGGTCACTCTCTGACCTGAGGCCCCGGCCCCAGGCGGGAGGTCCCTCATGTCGTGATGCGGACCGCCACCTGCTCGTCGGCGACCGTGTATGCCTCCCACGCGAAGGTGCGCCCGGACGCGGCGACGTACTCGCGCCACGCCCGCGCCTCGTGCTGTTCCCAACCGGGATAGTTGAAGAACTCGTCGAACACGACGACGCTGCCCGGCCGCAGCCGGGGCCCCACCAGCTCCAGGACCGTGGCCGTCGAGCTGTAGAGGTCGGCGTCGAGGTGCAGCAGGTCGACCGGGCCGGGGTGCGTGTCCAGGAACCCGGGCAGGGTGTCGGCGAACAGCCCGACGACCAGCTCCGCACCGTCGACCTCCGGCGGGCCGGTGACGTCGTCGAAGGTTCCGGCGCGGAAGCCGGGGCGCCACGTCTCGGGCAGACCCTCGAAGGAGTCGAACCCGACGACGGCACCGCCGGGGCGGGCCGCCGCGATCCGGGTGAGGGTGCGGCCCGCGTACACGCCGAACTCCAGCGCCATCCCGCCCACCGGCGCCAGCTCGAGCGCCCGGTCGAGCGTGGCCGCGCCGTCGGGCAGGGCGACGGCGTCGCCCAGCTCGGACTCGACGAACGCCGACGTCGACGCCACAGCGGTGCGTTCCCCCGCGGCGACCAGGTCACGACGGGCGCGCCGCTCGGCGGCGTGCACCTCGCCGGTGACCCGGTCGGCCTGCGCGGCCACCAGCTCGGACAGGTCCGCGCGCAGCGCCGCGACCTCGGCGCGCAGCAGCGCGGTCTGCTCGTCCTGCCGACGGGTGACGACCTCGTCGACAGCTCGGATCAGCTTGGCGCGCAGAGCCTCACGGACCCGCACGCTCACGAGCGCGGTACCGGACCGGACGAGGATCAGAGCTCGCGGGAGGCCCGGAGGCGGCTGAGCGCCTCATCGAGGATGGCGGCGCCGTCGGCGTCGCTGCGACGTTCCTTCACGTAGGCGAGGTGCGTCTTGTAGGGCTCGTTGCGCGGCGCGGCGGGCGGAGCGGTGTGGTCACGTCCCGCCGGGAGGCCGCAGCGCGGGCAGTCCCACGTCTCGGGGATGTCCGCCTCGGCGGCGAACGACGGACGGGTCTCGTGGCCCGTCGCGCAGAAGTAGGCGACGCGGACCCGCGCCGCCGTCTCGCCCCGCTCGGACTCGCCCATCGGCCCGGCCCCGACACGGGTGCCGCGGATCGCGTTGCCACCAGACATCGCCATGTGTCCGTACTCCTTCTTCCGACCGGTGGGACCGGCCTGTCAACCGATCTTGATCAACACGCCGGTGCCGACGATCGAGATCAGCCAGATCGCGGCGGTGAACACGGTCATCCGGTCGAGGTTCTTCTCGGCGACACTCGATCCGGACAGGCTCGACTGGACGCCACCGCCGAACAGGCTCGACAGCCCGCCGCCGCGACCACGGTGCAGCAGGATCAGCAGCACCAGCAGCACGCTGGAGACGATGAGCACGATATCCAGAACGAGCTTCATCCCATCCTCATTCACATCGGGGTCCGCCAGGCTACCCGCCGACCAGGAGTACCTGTCCGGGAGGTCCTGATGTTCCTCTCCGGAGTGCTCGCACAGCGCACTCCGGACGTTACGCACCGCTTCGGCCACGTCCGCGCCCCGACCGGCAGGCGGCCGATCCGTGTCCCGGACGACGAACGGGGTGGAACCGCGTGCGGCCCCACCCCGTCGACGTCCGAGCCGCCGGTTACGGCAGCGGGCCGCCCGCCGCGATGGCGCACAGCTTGGCGAACTCGTCGGGGTCGAGGCTGGCCCCGCCGACGAGCGCGCCGTCGACGTCGGTCTCCGCCACGATCTCACCGACGTTGCCCGACTTGACCGAGCCGCCGTAGAGGACCCGGACAGCTCCGGCGACGGTGTCGCCGTACAGCTCGGCCAGGTCGGCGCGCAGCGCCCCGCAGACCTCCTGGGCGTCGGCCGGGCCCGCGACCCGGCCGGTGCCGATCGCCCAGATCGGCTCGTAGGCGACGACGATCGTGGCCGCCTGCTCCGGGGTGACCTTCTGCAGGGCCGCGGTCAGCTGCGCGGTGCAGTGCCCCACGTGGCCACCGCCCTCGCGGACCTCGAGGCCCTCGCCGACGCACAGGATCGGGACGATCCCGTTGGCGAACGCCGCACGCACCTTCGCGTTGACGACCGCGTCGTCCTCGTGGTGGTACTCCCGGCGCTCCGAGTGTCCGACGACGACGTAGCGGCACTGCAGCTTGGCCAGCATCTGGCCGGAGACGTCACCGGTGTAGGCACCCGACTCGTGCTGCGAGATGTCCTGCGCGCCGTGGGTCATCAGCAGTCCGTCACCGTCGATGACGGTCTGGACGCTGCGGATCGCGGTGAACGGCGGCAGCACCGCCACCTCGACCTTGTCGTAGTACTTCTCCGGCAGCCCGTAGGCGAGCTTCTGCAGGAAGGCGATGGCCTCGAGGTGCGTGAGGTTCATCTTCCAGTTGCCGGCGATGAGCGGCTTGCGGCCGGTCGGGGTCACAGTCGTCCTCGCGTTCGTTCGGTCCGCGATCAGCGATCGAGGACGGAGAGGCCCGGCAGCGCCTTGCCCTCCAGGTACTCCAGCGACGCACCGCCGCCGGTCGAGATGTGGGAGAAGCCGTCCTCGCCCAGCCCGAGGGCCCGGACGGCCGCGGCCGAGTCCCCACCGCCGACGACGCTGAACGCTCCGGCGGCCGTCGCATCGACGATGGCCTGGGCGACGCCGCGGGTGCCGTCGGCGAACGGCGCCAGCTCGAAGACGCCCATCGGGCCGTTCCAGAAGATCGTCCGCGCCGCGGCGAGGGTCTCGGAGAACAGGCGGACCGTCTCGGGTCCGACGTCGAGACCCATCCAGCCGTCGGGAATCCCGTCGGCGGGGACGAGCCGGGTCTGCGCGTCGGCGGAGAACGCGTCGGCGACGACGACGTCGGCCGGGAGCAGGATCTTGCCCGACTCGAGGAGCTTGCGGGCGTTGGCGATCTGGTCGGACTCGAGCAGCGACGAACCGACGCTGTAGCCCTGCGCGGCGAGGAACGTGAAGCACATGCCGCCGCCGACGAGCAGGCTGTCGACGCGCGGGAGCAGCGCCTCGATGACGGCCAGCTTGTCGGAGACCTTCGAACCACCCAGCACGACGGTGTAGGGGCGGTCGGCCTTCTCGGTGAGCCGGCGCAGCACCTCGACCTCGGACTCGACGAGGCTGCCCGCATAGGCCGGGAGATCCTGCGCGACGTCGTAGACCGACGCCTGCTTGCGGTGCACGACCCCGAACCCGTCGGAGACGAACGCGCCGTCGTCGCCGACCAGCGCGACGAGCTCGTCGGCCAGTGCGGCCCGCTCGTCGTCGTTCTTGCTGGTCTCACGCGGGTCGAACCGGATGTTCTCCAGGAGCACGACGTCGCCCGCCGCGAGGTTGGGCAGCTCGGCGCCACGGACCAGGCGCACGGGCGCACCGAGCAGCTCGGAGAGGCGCGAGGCGACGGGCTCCAGCGACAGCGCCGGGTCCGGACCGCCCTTCGGACGGCCCAGGTGCGCCGCCACCACGACGATCGCGCCGGCGCCGGAGAGCTCCGAGATCGTCGGCAGCGACGCACGGATGCGCCCGTCGTCGGTGATGGTGTCCCCGTCGAGCGGGACGTTCAGGTCCGACCGGAGCAGGACCGTCCGGCCCTCGACGCCCTCGTCGACGAGGTCCTCGAGCGACCTCACAGCTTGGAGGCGACGAGCGCGGTGATGTCGGCGAGCCGGTTGGAGTAGCCCCACTCGTTGTCGTACCAGCCGACGATCTTCACCAGGTTGCCCGACACCTTGGTCAGGCCGGCGTCGAAGATGCAGGAGTGCGGGTCGGTCACGATGTCCGACGACACGATCGGGTCCTCGGTGTACTTCAGGACGCCCTTGAGCGGGCCGTCGGCCGCGGCCTTCATCGCGGCGTTGATCTCCTCGGCGGAGACCTCGCGGGATACGTTGACGGTGAGGTCGGTCGCCGAGCCCGTGGGGATCGGTACCCGCAGCGCGTAGCCGTCGAGCTTGCCCTTGAGCTGGGGCATGACGAGCGAGATCGCCTTGGCCGCACCGGTCGAGGTGGGGACGATGTTCAGCGCGGCGGCGCGGGCCCGGCGCAGGTCGGCGTGCGGGCCGTCCTGCAGGTTCTGGTCCTGGGTGTAGGCGTGGATCGTGGTCATCAGGCCACGCTCGATGCCTGCGAGGTCGTCGAGGACCTTCGCCATCGGGGCGAGGCAGTTCGTGGTGCAGGACGCGTTGGAGATGATCGTCTGCGAGCCGTCGTAGTCGCCGTCGTTGACGCCCTTGACGATCGTGATGTCCTCGCCGGTGGCCGGCGCGGAGATGACGACCTTCTTGGCCCCGGCGTCGAGGTGCTTGTTCGCGCCCTCGCGCTTGGTGAAGATGCCGGTGGACTCGACGACCACGTCGACGCCCAGGTCCTTCCACGGAAGGTTGGCGGGGTCGCGCTCCGAGAGCACCTTGAGCGGCTTGCCGTCGACGATGATGTCCTCGCCGGAGGTGCTGACCTCGTAGGGCAGCCGGCCCAGGATCGAGTCGTACTTCAGCAGGTGCGCGAGCGTCGCGGTGTCGGTGAGGTCGTTCACCGCGACGATCTCGATGTCCGTCGTCCCGGCGGTGCGCTGGGCGTCCACCGCCCGCCAGAAGTTGCGGCCGATACGACCGAATCCGTTGACGCCGACGCGAACCGTCACGAGTACCTCCCGGGAGTGGATTTCAGGCGAACCTGGACGTCAGACTAGCGTCCGCACTCAGCCCGCCTCGCAGCCCGGCCGGAATCGATTCACGGCCCCCGACCTGCAGCGGGTGCGCCGCGCAGCCGCTGCAGGGCATGTCCGGTGTGACCGCTGACTCGCCTGTCGCGACGCCCACGGTGGCCGGGACCACCGGCCGGCGCCCGTCAGGCGTCCTCGAGCATCTCCGGGGTGACGGCCGACTCGGTGTCGGGGATGCCGAGATCCGCGGCGCGCTTGTCGGCCATGTGCAGAAGCCGCCGGATCCGGCCGGCCACCGCGTCCTTGGTCATCGGCGGCTCGGCAAGCTGGCCGAGCTCCTCCAGCGACGCCTGCGTGTGCTCCGCGCGCAGCCGGCCCGCCGCCAGCAGGTGCTGCGGCACCTCGTCACCGAGGATCTCCAGGGCCCGCGACACCCGCGCCGCGGCCGCCACGGCCGCCCGCGCGGACCGGCGGAGGTTGGCGTCGTCGAAGTTCGCCAGCCGGTTGGCCGTCGCCCGGACCTCGCGGCGCATCCGCCGCTCCTCCCAGGCCAGCACCGACGAGTGGGCGCCCATCCGGGTCAGCAGCGCACTGATCGCGTCGCCGTCGCGGACGACGACCCGGTCGGCGCCGCGCACCTCGCGGGCCTTCGCGGTCACCCCGAGCCGGCGCGCCGCACCGACGAGCGCCAGTGCGGCCTCCGGGCCCGGGCACGTCACCTCGAGCGCCGAGGAACGGCCCGGCTCGGTCAGCGAGCCGTGCGCGAGGAACGCACCCCGCCACGCCGCCTCGGCGTCGGACACGTCGCCCGACACGACGGGCGGCGGCAGCCCGCGCACGGGCCGGCCACGGGCGTCGAGCAACCCGGTCTGACGGGCCAGCCCCTCGCCGTCGCGGACCACCCGGATCACGTAGCGGGCGCTGCGGCGCAGGCCACCCGCCGTGATGACGTGCGCCTCGCACTGGTGCCCGTACAGGTCGTGGATCTCGCGGCGCAACCGCCGCGCCACCGACCCCGTGTCGACCTCGGCCTCGATCACCACCCGGCCCCCGACGATGTGCAGCCCGCCCGCGAAGCGCAGCAGCGACGCCACCTCGGCACGACGGCACGACGGCTTCGTCACCGTCAGCCTGCTCAGCTCGTCCTTCACCGCAGCCGTCATCGCCATCGGGGACACCTCCTGACCTCACGTCCTGCCGTGCTGCACGGAGTGCGCACCTCAGGTCCTCCTCTCGCCGGCTCCCGCTGCAGCCCGGCGCGGTCTGACCAGGACCGAACGCAGGGCCGAGGCGAGTGCTGCCGGGTCGTGCCTCGGAGCCGCGGGATCATCCGCAGCCACCGGGGCCAGGTGCACCGTCCCGTCCGGGACGAGCATGGTGCGAGCGGCTCGGCGGAGCCGGTCGGGGACCGGTACCGCCGCCTGGTCGGCGAGCACAGCGTCCACGCGCAGCGCGGGAGCGTGCTGGGAGAGTACGTCCAGGTGCTGCTCCGGGGAGAACCCGGCGGTCTCCCCCGGCTGTGGGGCGAGGTTGAGCACGACGACGCGGCGCGCGGCCGTCGACACCAGTGCCTCGCCGAGTCCGGGCACCAGCAGGTGCGGCAGCACGCTGGTGAACCAGGACCCCGGGCCGAGCAGGACGACGTCGGCGTCGCGGACGGCGTCGAGGGCCTCCTGGCACGGCGTCGGCCGGTCGGGGCGCAGCCAGACGCGGCGCACCCGTCCCGGGGTGGACGCGACGGCGACCTGCCCGCGGATCAGCCGGACGACGGCGGGGTCGTCGTCGAGGCCGGTGACCTGGGCCTCGATCGTCAGCGGATCGCACGTCATCGGGAGGACGCGGCCGCGCGCGCCGAGGAGGCGGCCCATCTCGTCGAGCGCGGCGACGGCGTCGCCGAGGACGTCCATCAGGCCGGCGAGCACGAGGTTGCCGACGGCGTGCCCGGCGAGTGCGCCGGTGCCGCCGAAGCGGTGCTGGACGACGCGGACCCACAGGTCGTCAGGCAGGTCGGCCGGGTCGGCCGCACCGGCGCCCGGCTCGCGCAGGGGGGCGGCGAGGGCGCACAACGCCATCCGCAGGTCGCCCGGCGGCAGCGACCCGAGCTCGCGGCGCAGCCGGCCCGACGACCCGCCGTCGTCGGCGACCGTGACGACGGCCGTGATCTCGTCGACGACGTCGCCCAGCAGGCGCAGCGCCGTCAGGGTCGCGTGCAGGCCGTGCCCGCCACCCAGCGCGACGGCCCGCAGGCCGCGCCCCGCGCCGTCGTTCATCGGACCCCCGCTCATCGGCCGCTCATTCGCGTCCCAGGTCGCGGTGCGACACGCTCACGACGACGTGCTCGGCCCCGGCAAGCCTGCGGGCGATCTCCTCGCTGATCGCGACGCTGCGGTGCTTGCCGCCGGTACAGCCCACCGACAGGGTCAGGTACCGCTTGCCCTCGCGGCGGTAGCCCGCGCCGATCAGGGCGAGCAGCTCGAGGTAGCGCTCGATGAACTCCTCGGCGCCCTCCTGGCTCAGCACGTAGTCGCGGACGGCCTCGTCGCGGCCGGTGAACTCGCGCAGCTCGGGGATCCAGTGCGGGTTGGGCAGGAACCGCACGTCGACGACCAGGTCCGAGTCCATCGGCAGGCCGTACTTGTAGCCGAACGACAGCACGGTCACCCGCGTCGCGGGCGACAGCTCGTCGCCGAAGGTGCGTTCCAGCGTCGCCCGCAGCCGCGGCACCGACATCGTCGACGTGTCGACGACCAGGTCCGCGTCCTCGCGCAGCGGGCGCAGCAGCTCGCGCTCCGCGGCGATCCCGTCGGAGAGCCGGCCGTCGCCCTGCAGCGGGTGGCTGCGCCGGACCTGCTCGAACCGGCGGACCAGCACCGCGTCGGTGGCCTCCAGGAACAGGACCCGGGGCTTGTACCCGCGGGCGTCGAGGTCCTTGATCACCGCACCCAGGTCGGCGGTGAAGGCGCGGCTGCGCACGTCCATGACCACCGCGATCCGGGTGATCTCCCCACGCGACCGGGCCCCGAGGTCGACCATCGTCGCGATCAGCTCGGGCGGCAGATTGTCGACGACGAACCAGCCCAGGTCCTCCAGCACCTTGGCCGCAGTGCTCCGCCCGGCGCCGGACAGGCCGCTGACCAGCGCGACCTCGATGCCCGCGGGGGCCGTCTCGTCGATCGGGGCGCTCACGACGACTCCCCCGCCACGCCGTCGGCGCCGGGGTCTCCCCCGTGCAGCGCGGCGACGACCGCCGCCGCCGTCGTCGCACCGAAGCCCGGGACCGCGGCGATCTCGTCGACGCCGGCCGCCCGCAGCTTCCGCACGGAACCGAACTGCTTCAACAACGCCTGGCGCCGCGAGGGACCCAGCCCCGGGACACCGTCGAGCTCGGAGGCCACCATGCCCTTGGAACGACGCTGACGGTGGTAGGTGATGGCGAACCGGTGCGCCTCGTCGCGCAGCCGCTGCAACAGGTACAGGCCCTCCGAGGTCCGGGACATGATCACCGGGTCGGGATCGGCGGGCAGCCAGACCTCCTCGAGGCGCTTGGCCAGACCGCACACCGCGACGTCGTCGACGCCCAGATCGGCGAGCACCTCGGCCGCCGCCTGCACCTGGGGCGGCCCGCCGTCGACGACGAGCAGGTTCGGCGCGTATGCGAACTTCCGCGGCCGTCCGGTGGTCGGGTCGATGCCCGTCCGGACGGTCGCGGCCGGGGAGCTCGCCGTGTCCGTGATGGGGGGTGGTTCGGCGGCGGACGCCGGGGTGTTACGGGTTCGTGACCCCTCGTCGCCGACCGGGCCCGTCACCGTCGCCGAGCTGTCGCCGGAACCGTTCGTCGTGTCCGCACCGGTCTCCTGCAGGTAGCGGCGGAACCGCCGCCGCACGACCTCCGCGATCGCCGCGACGTCGCCGCCCTCCGCGCCGCCCTTGATCTCGAAACGGCGGTAGTCGGACTTGCGCGCGAGCCCGTCCTCGAACACCACCAGCGAGGCGACGACGTCGGTGCCCTGCACGTGGCTGACGTCGATGCACTCCATGCGCAGCGGCGCCGAGGCGAGCTCGAGGGCGTCCTGGATCTCCTGCAGCGCGGCCGAGCGGGCCGTGAGGTCTCCCGCCCGCTTCAGCTTGTGCCGCGTGAAGGCGTCGGAAGCGTTGCGCGCCACCGTCTCCGCGAGCGCCCGCTTGTCGCCGCGCTGCGCGATCCGCAGCTGCACCCGCGACCCCCGCAGCTCCGAGAGCCATGTGACGAGCGCATCGGCGTCCGGCGGCAGCACGGGCACCAGGATCTCGCGCGGGACCGGCTGGTGCGCGTCGTCGGCCGCACCGGCCAGTGCCGCCTGCTCGCCGTAGAACTGGCTGACGAACCGGGCGACGAGCTGCGGGGTGTCGGTCGGCTCGACCTTGTCGATCACCCAGCCCCGCTGGCCGCGGACCCGCCCGCCGCGGACGTGGAAGATCTGGACGGCCGCCTCGAGGTCGTCCTCGGCGAACGCCACGACGTCGGCGTCCGTGCCGTCGCCGAGCACCACCGCCTGCTTCTCCATGGCGCGGCGCAGGGCACCGATGTCGTCGCGCAGCCGCGCGGCCCGTTCGAACTCCAGCTCGTCGGCCGCGGTCTCCATGCGCCGCTCCAGCTCCCGGACCAGCCGGTCGGTGCGGCCCGCGAGGAAGTCGCAGAAGTCGTCGACGATGCGGCGGTGCTCGTCGGCGTCCACCGTGCCGACGCACGGCGCGCTGCACTTGTCGATGTAGCCCAGCAGGCAGGGCCGACCGATCTGGCCGTGCCTGCGGAACACCCCCGCGCTGCACGTCCGGGCCGGGAACACCCGCAGCAGCAGGTCCAGCGTCTCCCGGATCGCCCAGGCGTGGGCGTAGGGCCCGAAGTAGCGCACGCCCTTGCGGCGCGGCCCCCGGTACACGTGCAGGCGCGGGTACTCCTCGTTCAGCGTCACCGCGAGGACGGGGTAGGTCTTGTCGTCGCGGTAGCGGACGTTGAACCGCGGGTCGAACTCCTTGATCCAGTTGTACTCGAGCTGGAGCGCCTCGACCTCGGTGCCGACGACGGTCCACTCCACCGACGTCGCCGTCGTGACCATCTGGCGGGTGCGCGGGTGCAGGTTCGAGAGGTCGGCGAAGTAGGAGTTGAGCCTGCTGCGCAGGCTCTTCGCCTTGCCGACGTAGATCACCCGGCCGCGCGGGTCCGAGAAGCGGTAGACGCCCGGCTCGTCCGGGATCGAACCCGGGGCGGGGCGATACGTGGCGGGGTCGGACATGGCTCCCCCAGCGTAGAGCTGCCGTCGTACCCGGGCGCGCCCGCCGGGGTTCGCGGTTGTGTCGGCGGGAGGTGATAGGACTCCCGTGTTCGAACGTCGGTTCGGGCTTTCCGCAGGTCGAAACGAGGGCAGGACGTGGCCGAGGGCTCCACCGGACGGCGGCCGGCCGACCCGGCCGACCGGGTGCGCAAACTGCTGGCCAAGGCCGAGCGGGCGGGCACCGAGGCCGAGGCACGCATCTACAACGCGAAGGCCGCCGAACTCATCGCCCGGCACGGGATCGACGCGGCACTGCTCGCGGCGGCGGCCCCGGGATCCGATCCCGTCGGCGCGACGCGGGTCGCCCTGTCGGACCCCTACAGCGCGGCGAAGGCGCGTCTGCTGGGCTGGACGGCGGCGGCCCTGCGGTGCCGCTGGGTGCTGCACCGGGCCGCGGCGGGCCGGGTCGCGGCGGTCACGGTGTTCGGGCACGCGTCCGACCGGGAACGCGTCGCGCTGCTGTTCGAGTCGCTGCTCCTGCAGGCCACCCGCGAGCTGGCGCGGTGCCGTCCGCCCGACCCGAGCGAGTCCGTCGCCGCCTACCGGCGGTCGTGGTTGCTCGGGTACGCCGCACGGGTCCACGAACGGCTCGCCGCCGCCGAGCGCGCGGCCGAGCACGAGGCGGCCGACCGCGGGCCCGACGGGGGGCCGGGTGCGGCGCTCGTGCTGGCCGACCGGTCCACTGCGGTCGAGCGCGCGTTCGCCGCCGCGTACCCGAGCCTGGCCACGGCGCGGCGGGCCGTCCACCGGGGCAGCGGCTTCCGGGCCGGGGCCCGGGCCGCAGCCTCGGCCGACCTCGGCGGTCCGCGGCTGGCGGCAGGAGCGTCGTGAGCCCGCCCGTGTCAGGCCGGTAGCGCCAGCAGTCGCTCCACGAGCTGGTCGAGGCGCTCGCCCCGCACGTGGGGCTGCTCCATCGTCGCCGGCGGCCGACCCTCCCCGCGCTGGACCAGACCCGTGACCAGCCCCGCGCGGGCGGCACCGTGGATGTCCCAGGCGTGCACGCTGACCAGTGCCGTGCGCGCCGGCTCGGTGTGCGCGACGCGACAGCCGTGGTGGTAGGCCTCCGCAGCGGGCCGGAGCCGGCCGAGGTCGTCGACGGTGATCGTGCCTCGCAGGTAGGTCCGCAGCCCCGACCTGTCCAGCGCGTCGGCGAGCACCCGCTCGTTGCCGTAGCCGAACGCGTACACCGACACCCGCGCCCGGGTCAGCGCCATCAGGGCGAGCTCCGCGTCGGGCTGCGGGGGCAGCGAGGCGAAGCCGCTCATGACATGGTCGAGTGCCTCCTCCGACAGCTTGTGGCCGGTCGTGGCCCGCAGCGCCTCGCGGACGTAGGAGCCGAACGCCCCGTCGGCGCCCGCCATGCTGAACGCGATGCCGTCGCGCATCGCACGGGCCAGGAAGACGTCGCACTCCAGCTCGTGGCGGCCGACGTCGACGAACCGGGCGCGCAGCACGTCGACGCGCAGCGTCGTGTCGTAGATGTCGAGCAGGACGGCGCGCGGTCGCTGCGCGGGCGCTCGCCCCGCCGCGGGTACCGGCGCCGCGGACATCGACCCACCCACCTCTCAGCCGGGCCGGCCGCTCCGCCGGCGGAGCACCACCGTACCGGCCCGCTCACCGACGGTCAGGGTTCTGCTGAAACCGTTCGGGTCGAACAGGCGTCGTCAGTTCCGGTCGGCGTCGCCGATCGGCGGGCCGTCGGCGGTCACGGGACGGGCGGCGTTCTCCGCGGCGGGGGCGGCGTCGCCGGCCGCCGAGGTCGTGGCGGGCTTCATGGAAGGGGTCGCGCCGGGGTCCGTGCCCGCCGGGGCGGGCGCCGTGGGCCCTCCGGCGGTGGGCGCTGTGTGGGCCGCGGCACGCAGCGCGCGCAGGGCGCGGATGCCGTCGACGGCGTACGTCCGGTCGACGGCCTGCACCGCGAGCACGGGCAGGTACTCGTCGTCGGGCAGGTCGAGCCGGGCCCAGCTGGCGCCGTCGGGGAACGCTACGGCCATGACCTCGCCCCACGGGAAGTACCGGGTCTGCAGGATGTTGCGGACCTGGACGCCCTCGGCGTCGGCACGCACCCGGGGCCTGGCCAGCAGCAGGAGCCCGGCGGCGATCAGCAGCCCGAGCAGGACCATCGAGACCTGGTCGGCGAAGCGGAAGTACACGCCGGTGTCGGTGTTGCGCAGCACGATCGCGATGGCCACGAACAGGGCCACCACGAGGACAGACCCGGCCCAGGCCAGCCGCAGCACCCGGCGCGGGCGCAGCGTGAGCACCTTCCCGGCGTCGGTGGGACCGCCCGCCGCGGCGGTGCGCTCCTGCGACGCCCCCATCGTCGGTCCGCCCCCGCCGCTCATCGCGCGGCCCGCAGCCCACGCAGCACCAGCGCGGTGTGCAGCGCCGCGACGGTGGCCTCGGCACCCTTGTCCTCGGCCGAGCCGGGAGCACCGGAGCGGTCGACGGCCTGCTCGACGGTGTTGCAGGTCAGCACGCCGTTGCCGACGGCGACCCCCTCGTCGAGGGAGACCCGGGTCAGGCCGGCGGTGACGGCGTCGCAGACGTACTCGAAGTGCGGGGTGCCGCCGCGGACGACGACACCGAGGGCGACGACGGCGTCGTGGGTGCGGGCGAGAGCCTGGCACACGACGGGCAGCTCGATGGTCCCACTGACCCGCACGACCGTCGGCACCGCGCCGACCTTCTCCGCGGTGGCCACCGCGCGCTCCAGCAGCCGGTCGGTGATCTCCGCGTGCCAGCTGGCCGCGGCGATCCCGACGCGCAGGCCGTTGGCGCCACCGAGGTCATCGAGATCGACGGGCCGTCCCTCACCACTCATGCATCCCATCCTGCCCCGCCGCGCCCGCGGACGGCCACGCACCCCGCAGCCCCCGGAGACACAGCGGCCGCGCACCCCTGCGGGATGCGCGGCCGCTGTGGACAGCTGTGGCCCGACGGTCAGAAACCGGCCCCGCCGGCGGCGCCCTCGGCGGCGTCGCCGAGGCCGGGGAGCTCGTGACCCATCCGGTCGCGCTTGGTGCGCAGGTATCGGAGGTTCTCCGGGGTGGGGCGGACAGGCATCGGGACGCGGCCGTTGATCGTGAGCCCGTAGCCTTCGAGCCCGGCGCGCTTCTCGGGGTTGTTGGTGAG
>NZ_BEGX01000114.1:396996-624394 GCF_002583555.1 Pseudonocardia sp. N23 | reverse complement strand
GGCCGGTGCCGCCACTCCCACGGGCCGGCGGTGCGCGGCCGGTGCCGCCGCGAACGGTGCCGCCGCGAAGGGTGCCCCCGCGACCGCTGACGGGCCGGGCCGGTGGACGGGTCGCGGTGCGGGAGGACGCTGCGGCGTCGTCGTGTGCCGGCCGCGCGGGACGGGGTGCGGGAGGCGCGCGGGGTTCGCCGGCGGCGCTGCGGGCGCAGGCCGGACGACCGTCCGGGACGGAACCGCCGCCGGGCGGACGGGCACGTCGGTGGAGCCCGTGCCGGTCGGAGCCGGTGGGCGGGGCGGTTCGCGGCGCGCCACGACCGTCATGCCGGCGGAGACCGGCTCGAGATCACGTCGCGCACGCCGGCCGCCTGGGGAGCGGTGCCGGGACACGTCCTGCCTTCCGATCACCCGGATCGACCGGACGCCCGGTGGGGAGCCGGGTGGACAGGTGTCCTCGTCCGCGGGGAGCCGATCGTCGTGATGAGGTCGAAACGTAGCCGATCGGTCACGAATCCGACACGGGCGCGGCCCGACGGCGATCCTGCCGCGCCGAACGGCCGCCCCGGTGCGACCACGTGCGGTCGGGCCGGGGCGGCCGGTGGGGAGCGGAACACAGGAGTGTCGTGCGGTCAGCAGGTGACGGGCTTGCCACCGGGTGCGGACTTCGCGAACGACAGGTGCACGTGGTCCATGTGGTTGGCGGTCGCGCCGCCGCGGTCCTCCATGCTCTGCCAGCCGCTGCCGTAGTTGATGCGCTGCTGCCAGATGACGTAGGTGATGCCGAGCGCGGCCTTGTTGCGCAGCGCGCAGGCGGCGAGCCGGTCGCCGACCGGCTTGGAGACCATGAAGTCGAGTGCCAGCCCGTTCGGGTGGTCGGAGGCGTTGCCGCGGCTGCCGACGCCCAGCATCTGCGGCTTGCCGTAGAGACAGCCGAGGAACTGTGCCGCGCTCGCGACCCACGGCTTGACGCCGCCGAGCCCGCCCGTCGAGAGGCTGCAGTTCGCGGAGCCGGTCGTCGTCGCGGTCCGGGTCGTGGCGGCCTTCGCCTCGGCAGCCTTCTTGTCGGCGGCCGCCTTGGCGTCGGCGGCCTTCGCGTCCGCCGCGGCCTTGGCGTCGGCGGCCTTCCGCTCGGCCTCGGCGCGCTGCGTCATGGCGATCTGCGACGCGTGCTGCTGTGCGTCCTGGACGGCCGCGACCAGGGCGGTGGTGTCGAGCGCGGGCGGCGCGTCGGCGGAGTCGGCGGTGACGGTGTCGGCCGCGGCCGCGTCGTCGAGCTGCAGGGCGGCGTTGGTACCTGCGGGGACGTGGGGCAGCGATGCCACCGTCCCGACCAGGGTCAGTGCGCTGCCCGCGGCGAGGACGACCGCTGCCGCGCGGCGTGCCTTCGCGGGGACGCGGGCGAGTCCACGGGGCCGGTCGTCGCCGGCGTCGAACTCGACGTCGGGGCCGTCGCCGTCGGCGGGGGGCCCGGCGGCCCGCAGCCGCGCGGTGACCGCACGGCCGTCGCGGTCGGGTGCGTCGTCGCCGGTGTCCGCGTGGTCCACCGCGTCCGGGAGCGCGAACAACGGCGCGACCGCCGTCGGGGTGGCGTCGTCGGTGGTGACGTCGTCGGTGGTGACGTCCTCGGTGGCGCGGCGGGGGGCCGGCACGAGCGCGTCGGGGTCGCGGGTCGTCGCGATCCCGAAGGCCGGGGTGTGCACGCCGGGCGTCCAGAACTCGGGCGACCAGATGTCGACGGAGGTGTCGATCCTGTCGGCCACCGGGTCGCGATCCGGTTCGGACCCACTGTCCGAGCCGGGGGACAGCGTCTCGACCGACGCGGTCCTCGCCCGGGAACCCTTGCGGCGCAACCTACGACGCGGACCGTCGACGGTGCGGGGGGCAGACACGAGGCTGACGCCGATCCGCGGCAGCGCGGGCCGCTCGGCGACCGCGACGGCGGACCGGCGATCGTCGGCCGGGTCGTCGTCGGAGGCGGCTCCGGATACGGATCCGGTGGCCGATCCGATCGCGGACCGGGGTGTCGTGCCGTCGGACGCGCCGTCGGCGGGGTCGGGGAGTGAGAGAGCATGGCGGGGGCCTGCCGCACGGCCGGAGTGTTTCCGGGCGGCGTCGAGTGCCGCGCGGAGCTCCGGTTGCGTGGGCCGGCCCTCGGGGGAGCGATGCCGTGCCACGACGAACCTTCCTGATCACTCGTCGGCGGACGTCCGGTTTCGGGGGGAGCCCGGCGGAGTGGGGAGTCTCCGTGTCCTGCGTGACCGATTCGTGATCCGGGACCGACGGTAGGACGGTCACCCTCTGTTCGCGTCCGGCACTCGGACGTGCTCGCCGAGTCGCCGACGACGCGCGACGAGCGGCGGCGTTGCCGTGAGCCGTGTCACATTCACGTGTGAGCGAGTTGTGCAGGTCACAGCCGTTTCGCCCGGTTCGAGTCACTCACGTGAGTGATCGCGACCCGGGTCGTTCCGGTGAATCCCCTCGCACCGGGGCGTGGTCGTACGGAGGTGTGGCACTGCGGTCGCGGCGACGATCGGCCCATGATCTCGAAGCGGAGGCCGACACCACGGGGTCTCTGGGCCGTCGGCGTCGTCATGGTCGCGTGCGGGACGTTCCTCGGGACGGCGTTCGTCGCCGGGTGCGCGGTGCCGGTGCGGCTCGCCCGGCGGGTCGACGCCTGACGGCGCGGCGCGGGTAGGGTCGCGCGCCGGACGATCGACCCCGGGAGGCCCGGTGCCCCACGACCCGACGCCCGGCGACAACCGCGTCGCCCTGCGCGCCGACTGCGCCGCCTGCGCCGGGCTGTGCTGCGTCGCCCCGGCGTTCGCGCGGTCGTCGGACTTCCCCGTCGACAAGCCCGCGGGGACCGCGTGCCACAACCTGCTCGACGACTTCCGCTGCGGCATCCACGACCGGCTGCGCGGCAAGGGCTACGCGGGCTGCACGGTGTTCGACTGCTTCGGCGCCGGACAGCAGGTCGTGCAGGTGACCTTCGGTGGGCGCGACTGGCGCACCGACCCGGAGATCGCGACGTCGATGTTCGCGGCGTTCGAGGTGCTGCGCCCGGTGCACGAGCTGCGCTGGTACCTCGCCGAGTCGCTGGCCACGCCCGCCGCCGCCCCGCTGCACCACGACGCCCGGGCCCTGCTGGCCGAGACCGAACGCATCGCCGCACTGGCGCCCGGCGCGCTCGCCGCCGTCGATGTCGCCGCCCACCGGGCGACGGTGAACGAGGTGCTGCTGGGCGTGGGAGAGCGGGTGCGCGCGGCGTCGCCGGGGCCGCGGCCGAACCGCCGGGGCGCCGACCTCGTCGGGGCCCGGTTGGGAGGCGCCGACCTGCGCGGCGCGAACCTGCGGGGTGCCCTGCTGATCGGCGCCGACCTGCGGGGCGCCGACCTGCGATCCGCCGAGCTCATCGGCGCCGACCTGCGCGGTGCCGACCTCTCCGGCGCGGATCTGTCGACGAGCCTGTTCCTCACGAACTTCCAGGTCCACGGTGCCCGCGGCGACGCGGCGACCCGGCTGCCGTCGGTGCTGGACCGGCCGGCCCACTGGCCGGTGACGTCGACCCCGCGACCGGCGTCGCCGGACCGCCGCCGCAGGCGCCCCACCGGCCCGTCCCTGTGACGCCATCGTGAGCGGGTACTGCTGCGAGGTGGCGCCGATCTGGCCGTCCTTGACCACGGTGACGCCGGGGCAGCCGCCGTCGACGGACACGATGAGGACGTCCTTGTCCCGGCCCGCGCCTCTGGTCGGGTCGAGGTCGAGCATCGCGATCTTCGCGGTGGCGGCGTTCGGGCCGAGCTCGGCCTCGGCCCGCTGGCCGACCAGGAGACCGGCCTGGATCCTGCTCGCGGACATGACCTCCCCCGGCGTCACCGTCGTGGCCCAGGACCCGACGGCGATCGGACGCATCGCCGCAGAGACCCTGTTCACGCGCATCGTCGGCGGTCAGTGCGCAGCCACGCGGCGAGCTCGTCGATCCCGTCGGCGCCCGAGCGCTGCAGCCGCAGCCACGCCTCCTGGGCGGCGTCCTCGGCCTCGGCGGTCGAGCCGAGCATCCGGTAGGCCACCGCGCGCAGGGTCGGGCGGTGCTCCTCGAATCGCCGGGCGAGCGCGTCTCCTGCGTCCACTCCTGCGTCCACTGCTGGGTCCATCGGTCACATGCCTCCGTCGCGGTCCGTCACATCAGTGACGGCGCGCGACGCGCCGGTGTGACCGACCCCCGGAGGCAACCGTGACGACCATGGCCCACCCGCACACCGCCCGGGCCCGCATGACCCATCCCGTCATGACGTTGCCGGCGACGATGAAGGCCCTCCTCGCGCTCAGCGCGTCGACCGAGGGCCACGGCGTCGACCACCGCACCATGGAGCTGGTCCACCTGCGTGCCAGCAAGATCAACGGGTGCAGCGTCTGCGTCGACACGCACGCGCGCGACCTGCGCAAGGGTGGCGAGTCCGACGAGCGGCTGTTCGCGGTCGCCGCCTGGCGCGACGCCCCCTGGTCCGACGACGCCGAGCGTGCCGCGCTGGCCCCGACGGAGGCGGTGACCCGGATCGCCGACAGCGCGGACCCGGTGCCCGACGACGTCCGGGCCGGGGCCACCCGCCACTACGACGAGGAGGCGCTCTCGGCGTTGCTCGTCGCGATCGCGTCGGTCAACGTCTGGAACCGGCTCGACGTCGCGACCCGCCAGCCCGCGGGGCAGCTCCCGGGGTGACCGCAGCCGGCGCGGCGAGGGGGGTGGACGAGCGGCCCTCTCGCGCGACTCGGGTGCGCGTCCGTGCCGGTCGTTCGCCTCCGGGCAGGTGGGGTGCTCAGAAGCGGCCGCCGCCGCCGCGGCGGCCGCGGGTCGCGGAGCCGCCGAAGCTGCCGGGCGACCGGCCCCCGCCGCCGAAGCCGCCCCCGCCGAAGCCACCGCCCCCGTATCCGCCGCCCCCACCGCGGAGCGCGCCGGACAGGATGCCGCCGAGGACGAGGCTGCCGAGGTCGATGGCGGCACTGCCGCCCCCGCTCCCGCCGCCGGACGGCCCGGACCAGCGGGAGACGTCGGACTGCGCCAGGTCGAGGGCCTGACGGGCCATCGCCTCGGCCTGCTGGGCCTCACTCAGCGCACGCGCCGGGTCGCCGCCCGACGACGCCGCCTGCAGGTGCCGCTGCGCCTCCGCCAGGCGGGTGCGCGCCCCGGTGCCCACGGCGCCGCGGCGCGTCGTCACGAAGTCCTCGGCCGCCGAGACCGCGGAGCGGGCCGTCAGCAGCGCCTGATCGCGCATCGCGACGGTGCGGCGGTCGCGTTCCTGCTGCTCGCGGGCGTCGGCGATGGTGCGGTCGAGCGCGGCGTCGGCCTCCTGCAGCAGGTGCAGGGCGGCGATGGGATCGGGTGTCGGGCCGGCGGACGCCTGCGCCGAGGCGACGAGCGCGGCGCGGGCGCGGGCGACGACCGCCTGGTCGGCCGACGGCAGCGCCGCCGCCTCGGCGAGGTCCTGTTCCACCTCGGCACGGGCCGCGGGGACGCTCCCGGCGACCTCGGTGAGCTCGCGGTCGCGGCGCGCGACGCCGTCGAGCAACGTCTCGGCCTGGGTCACGGCGTCCTCGGCGGCGCGCCCGTCGACGACGGCGAGCGGTGGCGTCGCCAGCCGCGAGCGGGCCTCCGCGATCTCGGTGCGGGCATCGGCGAGCAGGGCCCGGGTCTGGTCGAGGTTGCCGGCGACCGGGTCGAGCGCCGTGGCGGCCCACCGGGTGCGCAGCTGCGTCCAGGCCGCCTCGACGGGCGCGACGCGTGCGGCGGCGGCCTCCAGCCGGGCGGCGACGCCCTCGACGTAGCCGGGGGCGTCGGCCTCCAGCGCGCGGAGCCGGTCGAAGGCCTCGACCTGGGCGTCGAGCCGTTCGTCGGCGGCGGTGGCCAGCGCCAGGATCTCGGCGTGCATGCGGCGCTGGGTGGGCTCGTCCTCGGGGACGTCGTCGTCGAGCTGCTGACGGATCTCGAAGGCGGCGAGCATGTCGGCGCGCGCGGCCTCCAGGGTGGCGGTGAAGGGGGCGACGGGTTCGTCGCCGAAGTGGCCGCGGGCCGCGGACAGCTCCTGCTCCGAGGTCCGGACGGCGTCGTCGACGGCCAGCAGCGCCTGGCTCGACCGGTAGGCGAGATCGCTGGTCGCCTCGCCGGGGAAGGGATCGGCGGGCACGCTCGATGGCTGCTGCGGCGCGCCCTCGGGTGAGGCGGTCGCGTCGGCGTGCGCGGCGGCGCGGCGGCGCCGGGTGAGCAGCCACGCCCCACCTCCGACGACCACCGCCCCACCGACGACCAGCGGCAACGTCCCGACGCCGCTGCTGCCCCCTGCGCGCAGGCCGTCGGCCATGCCGGTGGCGGCGCCCGCCCAGTCGCCCGCGGCGAGCTGGGGCTCGACCTGGTCGGAGAGGATGCGCTCGATGGTGGAGCCGGACTCGGGGAAGCCGTCGGCGACGTCGTAGCCGTAGGCGCGGTCGCCGGTCGCGACGGCGAGCAGCACGTCGCGCTCGCCGAGCTGGGACTGCACGGCGGTGGCACGGGCCCAGTCCTGGCCGCCGCGGCCGTCGAACGAGCGCACGTAGACGACGAACAGGTCGTAGCCGGTGTCGGTACGCAGCCGTGCGATCGAGTCGGCCACCCGCGCGCGGCTCGACGCGTCGAGGGCGCCTGCGTTGTCGGTGATCCGGTCGGCGGCGCGCAACGGCGGTTCGGCCGCAGCGACACCACCGATCGTGGCGAGCAGGGCGACGACCAGCGCCGCGAGGAGCGCGGCGGGGGCGAGGAACCGGCGCACGTGGACTCCGATCATCGGGGTGTCGGGTCCATCATCACGTGTCCGGGTCACGCGGCGGCGACGGCCGTCCCGCACGAGGCCCGGCAGGGTCGTGAGTGGCGATGGTCGCCATGGCGACCATCGCCACTCACAGGTTCAGCCGAGCAGGGCTTCGCCGATCATGCCGCCCGGAGCGCAGCCCGGCGGGATCACGAACGTCGCCGACCCGACATGGGTGATCCACTGGTTCATGACGTCGGACTCCGCCAGCCGCTGCTGCACCGGGACGAACGCCCGGGCGGCGTCGGCCTGGTAGGCGGCGAAGAGCAGCCCGGCGTCGGGAAGCCCGTCGGCGGTGGGCCCGTCGTCGAAGGAGTAGCCGCGGCGCAGCATCCGCTCGGCCGGGTCGCGGGCGGTGGCACGCAGGACGTGTGCGCCCCCGATCGCGATCGGGATGCCGCGGCCGTCGACCATCCGCGGGTCGACCTCGTCGAACTCGCCGCCGCCGGTGACCGGCGCGCCGGTGTCGAGACGGCGTGCGACGGCCATGTGCTTGCCCTCGCGGCCGAAGTCGTCCCAGGTGTCGAGCTCCATGCGGATACGGCGCAGCACGAGCATGCTGCCGCCGCGCAACCAGTCCGGACCCTCGCGCACCCACACGGCGTCGTCGAGCTCGGCGCCGGGCGCGGGGTTGGCGGTGCCGTCGCGCTGACCCATGAGGTTGCGCGGCGTCGTCCCCGCCGGTTCGGAGCCGCGGGCCGGGCCGAACCCGCGCTGGGTCCACCGGACCGTCGCGACGCTGCGGGCCGAGCGCACCAGCCTGCGCAGCGCGTACGACAGCGGCATCGGGTCGTCGGAGCACACCTGCACCAGCAGGTCCCCGCCCGACCAGCGCGGGTCGAGCCGGTCGGTGGCGAAGGCGGGCAGCTCACGCAGCACGGCCGGGCACTCGCCGCCGCGGCCGACCGCGTCGAAGAGGCCCGGACCGAACCCGAACGTCACCGTGAGCCGTGACGGCAGCGCGGGCAGCTCCGGGTCCGACGCCTCCAGCGGCGGCCGGCCCGAGGTGAGCCGGGCCGCGTCGTCGGTGAGCATCCTCAGCAGCCGCGCCACGTCATCGGGTCCGCTGCCGCGCCGCAGGTCCAGCGCGGTGAACACCGCGTGGGCCTGCGCGGGTGTGGTGATGCCGGCCTGGTGCGCGCCGTGGAAGGCGACGGTCTCGGCACCGGGCACAGGCACCGCGACAGGCGGCGGGCCGGGTGTCAGGGCGACCGCCCCGGCGACGACCCCGCCGGCCGCGACCGCGGCGCCACCCAGGAGTACGGCGCGGCGAGCGACGGCCGTCATCCGTTCATCCCGGCGTGGTCGGCGTAGGTCTCCTCACCGCCGGTCGTCTCCTTGGCCAGTGCGGTGAACTCGACGGTGCCGCCGCCTGCCAGGGTGAACGTGACGCGGACCTGGTCGCCCGGGCGGATGGGCGACGCGAGGTCCATGACCATCACGTGGTCGCCTCCCGGCTTCAGCTCGTGCGCTGCCGCGGGGTCGACGACGAAGCCACCCTCCTTGGGGCGCATGGTCATCGCGCCCCCGTTCATGACGACCTCGTGCAGCTCGGTGCGCGGCGAGGCCGACGTTGCGGCGGACACGACCGTGACGGGCCCACCGGTGGCCGTCAGCGTGCCGAAGACGGCGGTCATGCCGGCGTCGGCGGGCTTGACCCAGGCGTCGGTGACGGTGAGCCCGGACGTGGACGTGGACGTGGGCGCGGGCGCGGTCGAGGTGGCCGGGGCCGCGGGCGCGGCGGGGGACCCGCAGGCGGACAGGACGAGGGCGGCGGCGGTGGCGGCGACGAGCAGGCCGCGGCGCAGGATCGAGGACATGGGGGTATCCCTCTCGGGGCATCGGTGGGACCCGGCCGTGGCGGCCGGGGTGGACGGCGGGCGCACGACGCCCGCCCCACCGGCGGATGCGGGAGGGGTCAGGCGGTGGCCGGGCCCGGCCGGGGCGGGCCGCGCCTGCTCAGGTCCGAGACGGACGTCGCGACGCGGACGCGGACGTCGCGGGCCACCGGCACCGGGCGCGGCGCGAACCGGACCGGGGCGCGGAAGGGCGCCGTGGCGACGACGGGCAGCAGCCGGCGCACCGCGCGCCGCAGGACCTGCTCGCCGTGGCTGATCAGGGCACCGAGCGCCAGCGCGGCGGCGGCGTGGCCGGCGAGCATCGGCGTCGTCAGGTGCGAGTGGACGTGCAGGTGTCCGGCCTGGTCGACCGATGCCGTCGAGGCGGTGAACGCCAGGTGCAGCACGGTCTGGGTGAACGCCAGCGCGATGCCCGTCTCGAGCGGGCCGCGTGGGCTGCGGCCGACGACCGTCGCGGACAGGTCGACGAGCAGCACCAGGATGCCGAGGACGGGCAGCGACGGCATCGTGGCGCCGCCCGCGAGCACGTGGGCGGCGAGGGTGAGGACGACCGTCGCGACGGCAACGGCGGCGACGCGCCACGGACGCGCGTCGGGACCGGGCACGTGCCGGAGTCTAAAGGGGAGGATCCGGACGCCGGTCAGGGCGCCAGGACCAGCGCGACGGCGCCGCACGTCAGCACGACCATGGCGGCGAGCAGCGGGTACTGGATGCGCACCGCGATCGCAGGCGGGAACAGCCGCACCGCGCGGTCGTGCGCGCACACCGCGGCGACGACGTGGCCCACGACGATGGCACCGACCTGCACGGCGGCGATCGCGACGGTGCCGACGAGGGAGTAGTCCACCGCCCGCCCGGCCGTCCCGAACAGGTCCGTGCCCGCACCGAACGGGTCACTGGCCAGCACGAACGGCAGCTGGCCGTCGAACAGGAACAGCGAGAAGTAGTGCGCGATCGCGTAGCCCGCCGCGATCGGGACGATGGTGTGCGCGAACGCCGTCGGCAGCCGGACGGGTTCGGCTCGGCGCACCGGGTCGGGCCGCCACGTGCCGAGCAGGTAGAGCCCGGTGACGACGGCCGTGACCACGACCAGGCCGAGGGTGCCGAACAGCGGGCCGCGGGGCACGGAGTCGGCCCACAGGCCCGACCGTGACAGCCCGTCGAACGCCGTCGAGCCGACCAGCACCATCACCACCGCGACGAGCCCGGGTCCGCCGCGCACGGCGTCGAGACCGTCGGCCGGGGTGCGCCACACCAGCTCTCCGTCGTCGCGGCGGCCGATCGGGGCGAGCGAGCCGAGCAGCGTCGACCAGACCTCGAAACCGTCGCCATGGGCGAACCAGCGCCGTCCGAACACCAGCGCCGCGGCCACGTGCACGATCCCGTAGCCGACGATCACCCCGCCGACGACGCGCGGGTCGGACGGCTCGGGGAACACCAGCTCCAGCCATGCGAACGCGGCCAGCGACACCGCCGCGGGCCACAGCCCGACCCGTGCGGGCAGGTCGCGCACACCGCGGTCCGGGTCGATACGCAGCGCAGCGGCGAGCCCGGCATGGACGGTCCGCAGCGGGTTGAGCACCCGCCACAGCGGCCCGAGCAGCAGCGACGCCGGGACCAGGCCCACCCAGAACGTCACGTAGAACACCCACGGCGCGAGGTTGCGCGGCGTCTGCGGCGGCCCGGCGAACCCGATGACGACGACGAGTACCGCGACGACGAGCACGAGCGCACGCAGGACGCCGCGCAGCGCCGGCGACCCGACGATCCGTGCGACGACCGCGGGCACCGGCCGCCCGGCGTCGCCGCCGCTCAGCCGCGGCGTCGTCCAGAGCACGCCGAGCGCGACGAACGAGCCCACCAGCACGACACCCGCCGCGGCGGCGGCGAGCTCGACCGGTACCGGCAGGTCTCCGCGGGTGCCGACGCCGTGGGCGAGCAGCATCACCCCACCTGCAGCCGCAGGAGCTCCCGGTCGGCGCCGTGCAGCTCGAGCTCGAACACGCCCGCGATCGTCGCGGCGAACCGCAGCGTCGCGGTGCCCCCCGCGGGGACCCTCGCGGACAGGTCGTAGCCGTGCAGGTGCAGCTCGTCGGCCTTGTCGCTGGTCACGACGATCTCGACGGTCGCCCCGAGCGGGACGGCGACCTTGCCGGTGTCGCCGGTGGCCTGGCCGCCTGCCCACGCGACGGTGATGCGCTCGGTGGTGTCCTGCACGGGGGACGCGGGCGCCGCGGTGGTCGCGGCGGCGGCGGTGGTGGTCGCGGGCGGCGCGGTGGCTGCCGCGGCGCCGTGCGCATGGGTGCCGGAGGCACAACCGGCGACGAGGGCGAGCAGGAGCGCGCTCGCACAGAGGCGGGCGACGAACGTGGTGGGGCGGGAGGTCATCGGGACTCCTGGGCGTCGGCGGCGGGCGCGGACGTGACGGGACGGTCGGTCACGGCCGCCTCGACGGAACCGTCCGGGGACGGCGTCGGGGCAGGGTGGCCGGCGTGCGGGGGACCGGGCGCGCCGGCGGGCCCGTCGGGATCAGGGGACCCGGACGCGCCGGGTTCGTCGGCGGCCGGGGTGAGGGCGCGCAGCACCGCGAACCCGGTGAGGAACAGGCCCAGCCCGCCGCCGAAGGTCAGGGCGGTGGTGACCCGGTCGAGGTCGGGCGCCCAGCCGAAGGGCAGGACGGCGTTGGCGAAGCTGCCGGCGTCGGCGCCGGTGAGCAGCACGAGCAGGGCTCCGGACAGGGCGCACAACAGCAGCCCGAACCGCTTGCCCGCCACCGTGAGCACCGTCCCGGCCAGCGCGGCGACGACGGCGATCGTGCCGACGGCACCCGCGGTGCGCCACACCGTCGGCCAGTAGTCGGCGCCGTCGGGGGCGAGTGCGGAGCCGAGCACGTGCACGACGTAGGACGCGGCCATGGCGACCGACAGGGCGCCCGCGACGAGGGCTGCCCAGCGGCGGCGCACCGCGAGCGACCCGAGGATCGTCGCAGCGACCGCCACCGCTGCGGTGAGCAGCCACCAGGGCAGCGGTGACGGGGCGGGTGGCCGTGTCGTCTCCCCGCGCACGACGACGGCGGTGCCGCCGACGGTGAGCGGGATGCTCCACACCACGGGGCCCGGTCCGTCGTCACGGCCTGCGGCGGTGACGCGCGGGTCGACCCAGCGCCCGGTCGTGCCGGGGGCGACGACGGGCTCGACGGTCCGCGCCTGCCCGGCCGGCGCGACGTCGACGGGAGCTGTCGTGCCGTTGTCGATGCGCAGCCGCGCGCCGTACTCGACGACGCTCACGGCCAGGCCCGGCACGGCGGGTTCGAGAGCGACGACCCGGGGCAGCACGGGCTGCGGGTCGAGCCCGGCGGCGTGGGCGGACGCGGTCGTCGTCCCGAGGGGGAGCAGGACGACCGCGAGCACGGACGTGGCACCGGCACGGCGGAGCCAGGTGGGCCAGATGGTCACAGGGGATCTTTTTCCACGAGGAGGTCGGGCAGAACGCGACGGGCCACACCGCGGCGAGGATGCCGCGACGTGGCCCGTCGGGTGTTCGTCCGGCCGGGCGTCAGCCGGCGCCCGCGCCCACGGTGGGGCGCTCGGCGCTGCGGGTGCCACGGGAGACGAGCAGGCCGAACAGCAGCCCGACCGCCGCCCACAGCACCGCGTGGATGCCCAGCGTCGCGACCCGGAAGTTGTAGAGCACGACGGCGGGGAAGTCTGCCGGCGTCTCCGACACCACGGGCAGCAGAGCGGCGACGATGCCCGCGATGACGACGTAGACCGCCGCACCGGCGAGCACACCGTTCCAGGTGCCGATGCGGGCGACGAGGCGCTGCCCCACCGCGACCGCGACGATCGCCGCGACCACCGACAGCAGCAGCATGATCACGAAGGTGCCGCTGCGCAGCCCGATCGTGTCGTCGACGCTGGATGCCGGCGGGTTGGACGGGTACTTCAGGAACGGCACCAGGACGACCACGACGTAGCCGATCAGCGCCAGCACACCCGCGGTCGCCCGGGGGGCGAGCCGGAACAGCCGGCCCTGCGCGCCGCCGTGGACGAGCGCGAAGATGCCGCCGACCGCCACCCCGTAGATCAGCAGGGCGACGAGCAGGCCGATGGTCGACTGGGTGCCGCGCGAGACGAGCGGCGCCTCTCCGTCGGTCTCACCGGCGGCCGTCGAGAGTGCGTCCTCGTAGGCGATGCCGCCGTCGAGCGCCGGCTCACCGAAGAACCAAGCGAAGACGAAGGCGAGCAGCGCCGCGACGACCCCGGCCAGCATTCCGCGGACCAGCAGGGTCCTCACCATGAGCGTGACTCCGGTCCGACGATGTGGCTAGTGGCAGGGGAAGCCGAGCAGGTGCCGGCCGTCGTGCACGAACTCGTGGAGCATCGAGCCGGAGAACACCGAGGTGGCGCCCTGGTCCATGCCGACGAGGTAGAGCAGCGCCAGGAGGATCACCCCCGCGAAGACGGCCCACGGCACGAGCTCGCGGACGGGGACGACGGGCGCCGAGACGGTGGGAACGGATGCGCCCAGGGCCATGGGGACCTCCTGCATAGGGACTCTCGCGGACGTATGGCCGAGGGTTCATCTGAACCCTTCGACATGTGGGAGGGTGCGGTCTGGGTCACCGGAAAGTCAAGAACGTGCGCGGGAATCGTTATTCCGTGATGCGGAAACTGGTCATCGACCTGGTGAACCCCGATGGAAAGTTCTCACTGCCGCACCACAACCCCGGTGGGAATCCGGCTGCCCGATTGATCCGATCAGGCAGAGCGGCTCCCCGACGGGTGACGAACTCTGACCCCACGGACAACGACAGTGTTCCCCGCGCCAAGCGCCCCCGGTCCAGCCGCGACACCCTCGAACCGACGCCCGACCACCACACGAGCGACGGGGAGAGCGCATGACGGCGACCGCCGAATCCGCCACCGGCCAGGACACGACACGCACCGTGCGGGCGGCCTGCCCGCAGGACTGCCCCGACACCTGCGCAATGGTCGTGACCGTCGACGGGGACGGCCGAGCCGTCGATCTGCGCGGTGACCGTGATCATCCTTACACCGCCGGCGGGCTGTGCGTGAAGGTCAACAACTACCTCGACCGCGTCTACGACCCGGGCCGCGTGCTGTTCCCGCTGCGCCGCACCGGCCCGAAGGGCAGCGGCCGGTTCGAACGGATCAGCTGGGACGACGCGCTCGACGAGATCGCCTCGCGGCTGCGCGGCATCGTCGACGAGCACGGCGCCGAGGCGGTCATGCCCGTCAGCTACCTGGGCACCCAGGGCATCCTCAACGGCCTCAACGTCGGCGATCCGTTCTTCGCCGAGCTCGGCGCGACGGTCACCGAGCGCACCTACTGCGACTCCGGCTCCTGTACCGCCTACGCCATGACGATCGGCGACACCGCGGGCGTGGACCCCGAGAGCCTCGTGCACTCGAAGTTCATCCTCATCTGGGCCTGCAACGTCATGAGCACCAACCTGCACCTGTGGCCCTACATCGCCGAGGCCCGCAAGCGCGGCGCGAAGGTCGTCGTCATCGACCCGGTACGCACCCGCACCGCCGCGGCCGCCGACCAGCACATCCCGCTGCGCCCCGGCACCGACGCCGCCCTCGCCCTCGCGATGGCCCACGTGATCATCGAGGAAGGCCTCACCGACCAGGCCTACGTCGATGCGCACACCGTCGGCTTCCCGGAGTTCGCCGAACGCGTCACGCAGTACACCCCGGAGTGGGCCGCCACCGAGACCGGTGTCCCCGCCGACACCATCCGCACCCTCGCCCGCGAGTACGCGGGCAACCAGCCGTCGGTCATCCGGATCGGGGTCGCAGTCGAACGGCACGCCGGTGGCGGCCAGACCGTGCGCACGCTCGCCTGCCTGCCCGCGCTCGTCGGCGCCTGGCGCAGCCCCGGCGGCGGCATCCTGCAGCTGCCGCTGTGGGCGTTCCCGGTCAACTGGGGCGCGATGATGCACCCGGAGATGCTCACGCCCGGCACCCGCGTGGTGAACCAGTTCCTGCTCGGCGACGCCCTCACCGGCGGCCTCGCGCTCGACCCGCCGATCAAGGGGCTGTTCGTCTACAACTCCAACCCGGTCGTCGTGTGCCCCGACCAGGACAAGCTCATCGCCGGGCTGCAGCGCGAGGACCTGTTCACCGTCGTCAGCGAGCAGTTCATGACCGACACCGCCGACTACGCCGACATCGTCCTGCCCGCGACGACCCAGCTCGAGCAGGACGACATCATGTTCTCCTGGGGCCACCTCTACGTGACCTACAACGAGAGGGCGATCGAGCCGCTCGGTGAGGCCGTGCCCAACACCGAGATGTTCCGGCGCCTCGCGGCCCGGATGGGTTTCGACGACCCCGTCTTCCACCGCACCGACGACGACATGATCGCCGAGGCGTTCGACTGGTCCCACCCGAACATGGAGGGGATCACGGTGGAGTCGTTGAAGGCCAAGGGCTGGCAGCGGCTCAACGTCCCGCCGCCCGACGAGTACGCCCCGCACGCCGAGGGCGCGTTCCGGACCCCGTCGGGGAAGACCGAGCTCCTCGCCTCCGCCGCGGCGGGCGGCAACTTCGTCGTCCCGCTGTTCCGTCAGGGCTCCAACGAGTTCCAGCCCGGCCAGCCCGTGGACCCGTTGCCGCACTACATCCCGCCGCGCGAGGCCGCCCACACCGACCCCGAGCGGGCCGCGCGCTACCCGCTGAACCTGCTGACGCCCAAGTCGCACGCCTACCTGAACTCCAGCTTCGCCAACCACGCCTTCCACCGACGGGCGCAGAAGGAGCCCAACGTGATCATGCATCCCGACGACGCCGCCGCGCGCGGGATCGCCGACCAGGACCCGGTGCGCGTCTTCAACGACCGGGGCGAGTTCACCGTGCTCGCCAAGCTCGACGACGCCGTCATGCCCGGGGTCGTCGTGTCGAGCCTCGGCGGCTGGCGCAAGCACTCCAAGTCGACGTCGACGCTCGCCTCGGTCAACTCGACGCGGTTCGCCGACCTCGGCAACGCGCCCACCTTCTCCGACACCCTGGTGGAGGTGGAGATCGCCTGAGTCTCAGGTCCGGGTCCGGTGTTCGCTGGGGGACACCCCGAACCGGGCCCGGAATGCCCGGCTCAGGTGCGCGGCGTCCGGCAGGCCCCAGCGTGCGCCGATCGCGCCGACGGTCAGCCGGGCGAGCTCGGGCCTGGCGAGGTCGGCGAAGCAGCCCTGCAGCCGCCGCTCCCGGACGTGGGCGGCGACGCTGGTGCCGGTCTCACCGAACAGCTTGTGGAGGTAGCTGACCGAGATCGAGCACGCCGCCGCCACGTCGCCCGGTGCGAGCCCGGGGTCGTCCAGGTGCTCGTCGATCCAGGCCTGCGCGCGCATCAGGTGCACGTTCGGCGCCGCCGCGGCGTCCACCCGGCTGCGGACCAGCGCGACGTACATGTCGCCGATCGACTGCATCATCGCCGTGCGGCTGGCCGGCGGAAGACTCTCCGCGTCGAGCCTGTGCAGCGCGGCCAGCAGCGGTGGCACCATCGCCCCGATGCCGGAGCGGCCGTCGAACCGGATCGCCGTCGCCGAGTCCATCTCGCTGCGCGACAACGGCAGCAGCCGCGTGGGGAACAGGCACACCGAGTACTCGAAGTCGCCCGCGGTGACGAACCGGAACGGGCGCGCACTGTCGTAGAGCACGAAGTCACCGGGGCCGATCACCGCCTCGCGGCCGTCCTGGGTGACGAGCGTGCGGCCCTTGCGGGCGAGCGCGATCTGGAAGTAGTCCTCGTCGGCCGCGCGGACCTGGTGGCTGGTCCGCTCGAAGCTGTGCGCGCCCGCGGCGATCTTGCGCAGCTGGGTGTCGGCCATCGACACGGCCGTGACGCGGCCGCGCACGTCCGTCCCCGAGGCCGGGCGGACGTCGAGCGTCACGAACTGGTCGCACACCGTCGAGCGCCAGAAATCCAGCCGGTCGCGTTCCGCCACCGACGTCGTGTCGATCGTGGTGATGCTCATGACTGAGTGCGGACGCTACGCCGCTCCGCGGGGTATGTGCACCTGCACGAGCGGATGTGCTGACCTGCGACGACCGCCATTCCGCAGCCACGGATCCACGTCGCGCGCAGAGCCGTGGATGCGGTCAGCCGGTGACGGGGGACAGCGGCCTGTCCAGCCGGCAGACCGTGCCCTCCGGTGGCGTCCGCAGATCGACGGACCGCGGGTCCGCGCCTTCTCGATGCACGCAATCGAGTTCTGGTAGGCCGGGTGCCCGTAGCCGTTCAGGACCGGCAACGTCGAGTTGCCCAGCCGTTTCTCGACGGCAGGGTCGCCGGACCGTCGAAGCTGTCGCCGACCGGTCCGAGCGAGGCCCGGTCAGGCGGCGGACGTGGACCGCGGGCTCCCGCACGTGCTGGGCCTGGGCACAGGTCACGCTCACGCGTTCGGGGACGAACTCGGCCTCTCACCGTGTGTCTGCTGGTGAGAGGCCGATTCGAGGTCTGGCACAGATTGTGCCCCCGGTAGGATTCGAACCTACGCTCCCGCCTCCGGAGGCAGGGATCGGTTCAGCCGAGGGAGCAGCCTTGACCTGCTCTGTTGCCTTAGTGGCTAGTGCGCCGAGTCGCCGTCTGGGCACGGATTGGGCACGAGCCGGACGCCCGCCGATCGCCAGCCAGCGCGGGCTGTGAAACTCGTGTCACTGGATGTCACGCGCGTAAGCGCAGCTCAGACACGTCCCGACTCGGAGTGACATGTACGGGGATTGGGAAGGTCGTCCGCCCGAGCCCCACGTAGGGGAGAGCGCAAGTCGCACCAAGAGACACCATCCGGTGCCCCGGATCTCACCAGTCAAGCTGCCCTAACACGGGAAACGTCGGTGGTGTGCGTCATCCTAACGAGGTACCTGGGCGGGCTCCCCCTGGAAGGTTGCGATGGACGTTGTTTCGCTGACTGTCGGCCAGTACCTCGCGAAAGCTGGCGGAGCCCCACTCGCACGGTCACTCGGGCAGCAGCTCACGAAGCGGCGTTGGGCCCGCAGGGTCGCGGCGAAGGCTCTAAAGAAAGTCGACCGCCCACGTCCGCGCCGCGCTCTCGTAAGGTGGCTTAAGGATCCAAAGACCTGGGATTTCCTTGCGAACCCGGATGGACCAAATGCGGAGACGATCGACAGTCTAGATGAGGCTCTCTCTAGGGCGCAGGGCACATACTTTCGTCACGTTTCGAAGAACTGGTCGTGGATGAATCGGGAAACCCGTCGATCGCGGGCTCAAGTTATTCTCGATGAGGTCTATCACCTGGTTTTGACTGAGCACGACCCGGGCTGGGCAACGAGACTTGCGTCAGAGCGAAGCCTGGCCGCCACCAAGAGCGTCGGCGGAAAGGTCGATGATCTCGCCGAAAAGGTCGACGAGATACGCGACGGGCGGCGTCAGGATCAGGTTAACTCAGCGCTGACGAAAGTCCGCATTGCCCAGCTGCCTGAGATTGTCCGACACACATTCTCGACAGTGAATGAGAAAGAACCTGGTGCAACCGGTAGGATGCTGCAGCATCTTACTGACTCAGACGTCAATCCAGCACAGCTACTTCGAGACTGGGCCGACACTAAGCCGGAATGGTTAGTGGGCGACGCGAATGTTTGCCTCGTTGCTGGCGACGCTGCATATGCTTACAATGTGCCCAAGGCTGCTGTTGAATTCTGGCAGTACGCAATAGATGACGGCGCGCCCAGGGCGGACTATTACCGGGCCAGAGTTGCGCTGATATTGAACGAGATGGCGATGGTGGAAGGCCGCGAACCTCCTCCAGTCTCCGACGCGTTGGCCACGTCGACGGACGAATTTGCCGCTGCTGTTTATAGCGTTCTATCGAACTCGCCGGACGCTGCCTCGGTAGTAACCAGCTGGGCCGTGGACGACCGGCTTGATCAGTTGATTCGAACCACCCTGTTGTATCGCTTGTCAATGGAATCATGTGGCGACCGGATCACCGTCGAGTGCCTGGACGCCGCTCTTAAGGTCTTAGAGGATGGCCTCGCCCTTACGAAGACAAGTGGACTTTCACTCCAGAGAGTGACACTTCTGCTCGCGCGTATTGCTCATGGTGGGTCCCGTCAGGTCGAGGTGGATCTTCTGGAGGCAAGGGACCTCGCGTTGTTCGCGCGAGACGTCCGACGTAGCCTGCGCATAAGTAGCAATGAAGCCGTAGCGATGGCCTGTCAAGTCCTGATTCAATATGGCGATTTTGATGCTGCGATCAGGGTGGGATCTAGCGGCTCTGGTGATGCGACGATTGCAGAGGCTAATGACGCCAAGGTTCGAACCCATGTCGCAATTGCAGCATGTGCAACGGACAGGTTCGATTTAGCGGACGAATGTCTAGAGTACATTCCTGAGGGGTTCGACCGTCATCGCGTGATGGCTATGATCCTCGAGTGCAGGGACCAGGATCCCAGCGAGGAATGGTCAAATGCGATTGCTCTCGCTGAAGGGGAGCAAGAACGCGCGCAGGCCATCGCGGGCCTAGCTAGAGCGGGGGCTGCGGACCAGGCGACGCTTTTGACATTCGCTGCGGAGAACCCTGACGCAGCTAAGGAAATTGCCGCGATCACTTCTGCCGCTGCTGGCAATTACGAAGAGGCAATCGAGCAGCTGCGCCCATTGCAAAACCAGTCGATCACCGCCGCATTGGCGTTGTCAGACGTCTACAGACGTGCTGAGCGTCCGCTTGATTCCGCGCAGGTCCTGCGCGACGCCGCAGATGCATTTGGCGATCCAGGGATGAGTCTGCGAGCGGCGACGGAGTACGCCCGGCTTGAAAGGAAAGATGAAGCACAAGAGATAGTTGAAAACCTACTGCTCACTTCTGGGGAGGGTTGGGGCGGGCGAGCTGACGCAATGGGACTAGGCGCTCAGCTCGCTTACGATGCTGGCGATATGGAGCGTGCCATTGCCTTAATGCGATCCTATCTGAAGATCCGCCCCGACGACGCCAAGGTTCGGTGGGGGTTAGTGGGAACGCATATTCGGTTGCGCGACCTGGAGCAAGCAAGGCTGACGTTCGCTGAAGGCGGGAGTGAGTTCAAGCCTAGAGACGAGCGTGAGGCGCATGTCTGGCTCCAGCTGGCCAGCTCGAAGTTGCCGCTGGAGGAGCTTATTGCAAACGGGCTCACATTCCTCGATCAGTTCGGTCGGTCCGCCGAACTGAGCGCGCACGTTTTGTCTCTCGGATTTATGCATGACGCAAAGGATGATCTGTCTCAAGGGCTAACCGTTCAGCTGCAACAAGAGATGGCACGGTACCGTGAGGCCTACCCGGCGGGCGAGTTTCTTCAGGAGATTCAAGGCGACGACGTCGAGGACCTAATGCGTCGGATGAGCGACCGGCTTCGTCGATCTGAGGAGGATCAGCAACGAGACCTGGACCTCAGTAGGCATATCGGTTCCGGTGCTGTTCCCACGGCGTTCCTTGCCGCAAGGTACGGCAAGTCGTATGGTGAAGTACTCGTGAAACGGGGGATTGGTGTAATTCCTGCCCGCCACCCGGATCCGCTGGAAGAGCAGGCATGCAATAGGGAGGTAGATGCCCATCGTGACGGAGACGTAGTGATCGAGTCATCTGCCGCTCTAGTCGTTGGGCTGCTTTCAGATGATCTGCAACAGAAGCTCCGGTCAGTGTTTCGTCGCAGATTGAGCACGCACGATGCGGTATTCGACGCCGAGCGCGCAATGAGGTCGTTGGCCCTGCGCGCAACCGGAACCGTCTACTACGATGCAGAGTCTGATAGTGCGCGCGTGACTGAGGTCTCTGCCGAAGTTGCAGACCAATGGGCAACCGAAGGTGAGCGCATCTACCGCGAATTGCAAAGCTGCCAGGTCCTGCCACGACCATCAGTGAGAGTTTTGGCTGAGGCAGACTCCGACGAATTTGCACCCTGGGCATCCTGCGTCGATCTCGCCGCGGCGCGAGGTATTCTGTTGTGGACGGATGATATAGCTATCCGTCGCATTTCGCGCGCCTTGTCGATCCGGTGCATCTCAACACCGGCGGTCCTCGGATGGATGAGGCGGGAGAGTCGCATCACGGAAGCGATTCATAGCGATGCGATCCAGACGTTGATTGCGTCGCGGGTGGGCGACTTCCCGCTCGTGGGTTCTGATGCGCTTGAGGTACTTGAGCGAAACGACTGGGACGTTACCGCGGTAGCTGTAGCGATTGCTCGACCGGCAGCTTGGATAGCTCGTGGAGCGGGTATTGAATTGTACGCCCAGTTGGTCGTCGAGCTTATGCTTCGTCGCCCAGAGCAGGTTCCTCTCCTACTGCGATCAGCTATTTCTGGATTAACGGCCAGATACGAAGGTAGAGGAGAGGATCTGATCCACACAATTGAGGCACTGGCGAGCCTGACTCTGTTGCAAGCCAGACTTCCTATAACCGGTGCAGTCGTGGTGGCAACTACTAGGTTGGCAATTAAGCAATGCGGCATCGATCAATATTCCGACCCTCTTAGAGGCATAGCGAGGCTGGTTCGCGATACCCTTGCTTCTCAGATTCCGGGTGATCTCTCTACGAGGTTCGCCGTATCACTATTCGGGGACATGGTGGACGAAGATAGGCAGGCAGTCGTACAAGAATTGTTCAAGTAGTCATTTGATCGGCACTTAGCAATGAATGTCTACCCCTTTCGGCACGTGGGTTCCGTCTGCTTCGAGGTTGGCTGACAACGCGCTACGAACTGAACCGCCGTGGTCCGACCGTGTGACGTCGGGGTTGTGCTGCCGTAGGTTGGCGCCTGGCCAGAGGGCAGGTAGCGTCGTGATTGTGATCAGAGACGTGGGAGGGGATCCTCCCGTGTCCCCGACGGTGGCCGTGGAGGCGGTACGCCTAGCCAGGCAGCTTGTCGAGCCCCTAGGCCGACGCTGGTCCCATGTGCAGGCGGTGGCAGCTCGCGCTGGGGAACTGTCATCGACGGTGGACCCGGATGAGCGCGACGTGCTCGTTGCTTCGGCCTGGCTTCATGACATCGGCTACTCGCCTGAGATCGGGCACACGCGGTTCCACCCGCTCGACGGCGCTCGGTATCTCTCGGCCTCTGGGTGGCCGCCATTGGTCGTTAACCTGGTCGCGCACCACTCTGGGGCTCGCTTTGAAGCAAAGGAGCGCGGCCTTTCGGCTGACCTGAGTGCATTCCCGCTCCCCGGTGAGCCGATGCTCGATGCGCTTGCGCTCGCAGACCTGACGACCGGGCCGGCGGGCGAGCGGCTGACGTACGACGATCGGATTGCGGAAATCCTGCGCCGGTACCCGGAGGGCGATCCGGTGCACCAGGCGTGGCTCACAGCCGCGCCGGTGCTTCGCGAGTCGGTACAGCGGGCACAGGCTCGGTTGGCGGCTGGTTCAGCCTAGGTGAGGCGTCGTCCGCGTGTCGTCGAGTGCGTGGTCAATCCGCATTCGCATGGACGGGTGGATGCTCAATCCGGGCACGTCGACTGGCTCGACCCACTTAACGGCCCTTGTCTCGGTGCCGTCCTCGCGTGGGTTGGGGGAGTCGTCGAGTGGCACGGCATGGAAGCAAATTGAGAACTGCTGTCGCACCTCGCCGTCGTCGTACTTCATGACGTGTCGCGGGTCGGTGTATGTGCCGACGAGACCGGTAATGCGGACATCGATTCCGGTCTCCTCACGTACCTCACGCAGGGCCGTGTCGACGATGCTCTCGCCGGGATCGTGGCCGCCGCCGGGTAGGGCCCAGTAGTTGTTGTCGATCTTGTGGATCAGCAGGATTTGCCCGGCGGTGTTCCGCACGGCGACGGTCACAGAGGGGACGACGCTGTTAATGGCTGGCGCGTCCGGGTCGTTGTAATAGTCGATGCGGCCCATGTGTCACCTTCCGGCCGGTTCGGGCTCGGCGATTTCCCAGACACGTTCGAAGGAACGCAAGTAGTGCTCCCACAGTGAGCCGCCCGGCACGCGGCGAATGTGCAGCATCGGGTTCTGGCCTGCAAGCGACCCGAATGCGTGGCCGTTGATGAGCGCCTGGTCGTCGAAACGATAGATCGAGTTATAGAGGATCGTGCCGTGTGTGCGGACCTCTACGCCGGGTAGGCCAGCGACCTCCTGGAGATAGCGGCGCATCATCTGGACGCGTCCCTCCAGGCCGCCGGTGGTGCCTTCCTCTGCGGCCCGCTGGATGACGGCCGGCGAGGTGTGGTCGCCGACGACGAACCGGAAGCGGACGCCCTGCTCGGACTTCGTGCGGACGACCGGTAGCGCGTCGTGCTGCTCGACGAGGAACTGTCCGGAGAACACGAGCACGTCCATCGCCTCGCTGACGTTCCGGATCAGGTCGGTCCAGAGCGTGAACGGGACGGCCGAGCGCGAGGGGTAGAGGTGGACAAGCTCGGCGACGGCAGGAGCAGAGGAGGGGCGCCGGTCTGCCGGCCACAGGTGCGTTTCCTCGACGCGCAGGAGCTGGGCGACGCGTAGCCGGGTGGTCCGGTGGGGCCGACGCGCGTCGCTGTAGACCCATCGTTCGACGGTCTTGGGGTCGACGTCGACGCGCACGGACACCTGTTCGATGGTCAGGCTGGCGGCGTCGATCGCGGCGCGGAGTCGGTCGTTGGCCACCGGACCATCATCCACAACGTGGGACGTTTCCGGGACGTTTTCGACGAATCTAGATCATCCGGGACGTCCGGAAGCGGCCCGTGAAGTGCGGTGTAGGCGTCTGCGTTTCCGCGGTCCCATGTAGTCATGAACAGCAGCGACGCCCACCGCAGCGGCTCAGGATCGGCCGTTACCGCTCTCGATGGCGGCCACGCGGTCACGCAGCTCGGCGACTTCACGACGCAGCTCGTCCACCGCAGCAGCGAGGTCCGCCGGGCCGGCACCGGGAAGGGCACGCACGAAGGTGCCGCGCCCGCTCGCGGACTCCAAGACGCCTTCGTACTGCAGTTCCTTCACCGCGGCGTGAACCGTCAGCTCGGCCACCTGGTGCTGCGCCGCGAGGCTGCGCAGCGACGGGATCTTCTCGCCGACGGCGTACTCGCCGGAGTTGATGCGCTGCACGATGTCCGCCTTGACCTGCGCGCTGAGCGAGACGGCGCTGTTCGGGTCGATCGCCACGGCGACAGGCTACCGGCCGCGTAGGCCACCCCGCGGCACCACAAACGCAGCCCTTGACAGACTGAACACCACATAGCACCTTGTGGTGCTATGTGGTTCTACCGAGCAGGAGACACCGTGAACATCCACCGCCTCGACGCCATGCACCGCGTGCAGCTCGACTCACTCGACTACGACAACGCGTGGACCCCCGATGGCCTCACGTTCGAGGTCATCCGTCAGCTGCAGCACGACGCCTACGCCGAGCTGGGTCGTGAACGGGGCCCGGAGCCGACCGCGTGGCACTTGATGAGCGACGACGAGCGGGCGGAGATCCGGCCGCGTCGGCTCCGGCCCGTTGCGACGCCGGCCGCGCCTTCGCGCACTGCGCTCGGCGCTTCGGCCGCCGGCGGTGAGGCCGCGTGATCGTCGAGATGGCGACGGCGGTCTGTGACGGCTGCAGCGCCGAGCAGCTCACCGGCCCGCGCCGAGGTTGGTTCGCCTCCCGCGGTGAGGCGTTGGGTGCCGCGTTGGCGGCGGGTTGGGTGCGCCGGCTGTCGGGCCGGCTGCTGTGCCCACGCTGCTCGGACGCCGCGCAGTGTGAGGCGTTCGGCCACGACTACGGCCCCGACCCGGTATGGCGGGTCTGCGCGTGTGAGGGCTCGCTCTACGAGCACTCCGGCCACGAGCCGTGGCAGGGCCCGAGCGCCTGGGACGGCTGCGGCTGGATGTGGCGGCTGTGCGGGCGCTGCGACCACATCGACGAGCGCCACGTCACCGCCCGCCCGCTCGGCCTGCCGACCGCGGCTGAGCGCGCCTACGACGCCGCGTTGAGCCGCGCCCCCTACCGAGTTCCCGAGGACCAGCCCGGCGGCCACATCCGCCAAGACACACCCGCCGGGCCAGCTCTCCCCAACAACCACAAGGCAACCGAGGAGACCGCGATGGTAGAGCCGACCCCCACCCCGTCGAACACCTCCGGTGGTGCCCGATGAGCGGGGCCACGATCGTCGTCGTGCTGCTCGTCGCCGCCGGGATCGGCCTGGTGTGGTCCTGGAGCGCCGGCGCCCGCGCCGGCCGTGCCGTGGCCAACACGATGCACCAGGCCGGCCGTGCCGGCGGCATCGCCGGCCGCTCGCTCGCCATCGCCGTCGCGGTCGTCACGGTGCAGTGGGTGGTCATGCGGATGACCACCGACGTCGTCGCCATCGCCGCCGTGCTCGGCATCCCGGCAGTCCTGTCCGGGATCACCGTGGCGCGGCTGCTCGCCGGCCCCGCCGACGTCCTGCGCGTCTCCCGCGGGAGCATCCGATGACCGCCCCCACGACCACCCCGGCGGCCGGGCCGGCGCGGGTGGATCGGCTGGCCGAGCAGGCCGCCGACGCCGCCGCGGTCCGCGCCCTGACCACGCACCCAGACGTGATCGCGCTGCGTGTCGAGCGGGTCCGATCGCAGGTCGATGCCCTGCTGTGGGCCGGGATCGTGCTCGGCCTGGCCTTCACGATGGTCAACGTCCAGAGCTTCGCCGCCGCCGGCGCGGACCGGTTCACGGCCGGGTGGTGGGTGGCCTGGCTGCTCGACCCGATGGTGTCGCTGGTCCTGCTGGCGGTGCTGCGGGCCGAGCAGGTCACCGCCCGCTACCAGGTCGCCCTGCCGGCGTGGGGCCGGCGGACGAAGTGGCTCACGTTCGCCGCGACCTACGTGATGAACACGTGGACGTCGTGGGGGCTGGCCGGGGCGCCGCTGTCCTGGTCGGGGGTGGTGCTGCACTCGGTGCCGCCGTTGGTCGTGTTCGCCACCGCCGAGACCGGCCCCGGGCTGCGCGACCGGCTTACTGAGGCCGTCCGCCGCGCCCTCACCGAGCACGCGGCAGAGGATGGCTCGACAGGGGGCGAGGCACCGGCCCCGCTGACGGCCGACACCTCGATTCGCGAGCAGCCGGCCGAGCCGGTTCGTGAACCCGTCACCGGACCCGTTCCGACCACTCCCGCCCGGCCGGCGGCCCGACGCACGCCACGGCGTACCGCGCGCCCGGTGCCGCGCCGGCTGCTGGCCGACTACCTGACCGACGCTCGGACTGCCCTGGACGCCGCTCGCGCCGCCGGCAAGGTGGTGGAGCCGTCGCCGACGTGGTGTCGGCAGGTGACCGGCTGCTCGGCCGGCACCTCGGTCAAGCTCGCCGCCATCCTCCGCGCCGACCAGCCCGCACCCGCCCCGACTGCTGTCCCGTCCGATCTTCGTTCCCGCAACGGCCGGCCCGGTGCCAGTGAGGAGGTGGCTGCGTGATGAGCGAGCAGCCCATGAACCCGCCCGCGAACGATGACGAGAACACCAACGCCGAGCACGTCGAGACCGGGGCCGGCGAGGGTGGCCGGGTGCTCGACTTCCCGGCCCGCCCTGTCGAGCCCACCCCCGCCGACCAGCCGGCCCACGAGCCGGCTGCGGTCGAGCCCGACCGGTTCCTCACGGGCGAGATCGTGAACCACCCCGACGACACCGACCCCGACGACCAGGACGGCGCCCGGCCGCTGCTGGTCGATCCGCCGGCGCCTCGCCGCCCCGAGGGGCTGTTGCCGTGGATCGGGCGGGAGATCGAGCGCCGCCCGGTCATCGCGCCGTGGCTGCGCCGCCGCGACGACATCCGCGACGCGGCGAAGTGGGCCACCGGGTGGGCCTGGCACGCCGCCGGGTTCCACACCGTCCGAACCCCGATCTACGCCGCCCGCCTCGCCGCCCGATCCCCCCGCGGCGCGGTCGTCGCGCTCGCGAATGCCGGCCGCTGGGTCGGCGACGCCGAGTCCAAGCCCTTGCGCGACGGCGCGATCCGCGGCGGGGAGGCCGACCAGTACCTCCGCCTCGCAGCGGCACGGGCCGACCGGGTCCGGGCCCGGCGCCGGCTCGCCGTCGTCGCAGTGCTCGCTGGCGCCGCCGGGCTGGTCGCCCTCGACACGTGGGCGCCCGGCTGGCTGCTCGGGCTGCTCGCCGTCGTCGCGGTGCTGCTGCTCGGGTGGGTGGGCACCACCCCGGACAAGCCGGTCACGGGCCGGTCCGTGGTGGCGCACAAGCCCACCCGCCTCACCTCCGATCTCGTCGTCCGGGCCTTGGGCGCCTTGGGATTGGGCGAGATCAACAAGGCGATGGCCAAGGGCAGCAACGGGATCACCTTCCCCGCCCCGATCACCCGCGACGGTCCCGGGTGGCGCGCCGACGTCGACCTGCCCTACGGGGTCACGGTGTCCGACATCGTGGAGCGCCGCGACCGGCTCGCCTCCGGGCTGCGCCGTCCGCTCGGGTGCGTGTGGCCCGAGCCCGCGCACGACGCGCACGCCGGCCGGCTGGTGCTCTGGGTGGGCGACCAGGACATGAGCCAGGCCAAGCCCCGGCCGTGGCCGCTCGCCGCGCACGGCCAGGCCGACCTGTTCCGCCCGGTGCCGTTCGGGATGGACCAGCGGGGCCGGCTGGTGTCGATCCTGCTCATGTTCGCCAACGTCCTCATCGGCGCCATGCCACGGTTCGGCAAGACCTTCGCCCTGCGGGTGCTGCTGCTCGCCGCCGCCCTCGACCCCAACGCCCAGTTGCGGATCTTCGAGTTGAAGGGCACCGGCGACCTGTCCCCGCTCGAGGGCTGCTGCCACCACTACGCCTCCGGAGCCGACGACCAGACCATCGAGGCCGCGATGGAGTCGCTGCGGGAGGTCTACGCCGAGCTCAACACCCGGGCGAAGCGGATCGCGTCGTTGCCGCGGGAGCTGTGCCCGGAGAACAAGGTCACCCCGGAGCTGGCCGCCCGCCGTGAGCTGGGCCTGTTCCCGCTGGTCGTGGCCATCGACGAGTGCCAGGAGCTGTTCTCGCACCCAGATCACCGCGACGAGGCGGACCGGCTGGCCACCGGGATCATCAAGCGCGGCCCGGCGATGGGCGTGATCCTCATCCTCGCGACGCAGCGGCCGGACGCGAAGTCTCTGCCCACCGGGGTCAGCTCGAACGTCGGCATCCGGTTCTGCCTGCGGGTCATGGGGCAGACCGAGAACGACATGGTGCTCGGCACCTCGGCCTACAAGAACGGGATTCGGGCGACGACGTTCGGGCCGCGGGACAAGGGCATCGGCTACCTGCTCGGCGCCGCCGACGAACCCCAGATCGTGCGCTCGGCCTATATCGACGGCCCGACCGCGGAGGCCATCGCCGGCCGGGCGCGGGCGCTGCGGGAGCTGGCCGGCACCATCACCGGCCACGCCGCCGGCGAGCGCCCGGCTGACGAGCGGCCCGCCCGCTCGATCCTGCTCGACGTGCTCGCGCTGTTCGCCCCCGGCGAGGACCGGCTCTGGTCCGACACCATCGCAGCCCGGCTCGCGCAGCAGTGGCCCACCACCTACCCGGGCACCACCCCGGCCACCCTGGCGGCGGCGTTCAAGCCCTACGGGCTCGCGCCGGCGCAGGTATGGGGCACCGACCCCGACACCGGGGAAGGACGCAACCGGCGCGGCTACATGCGCGACGCCATCACCACCGCCTGGGAGGAGACCGAGCAGCGCCGCCGCCGCACCGACGGTGACAACCCGTGACCGATCACCGGGCCCGGCTGCGCGCCGACGCTAGCGGCCGGGCTCGCTAGACCTAGCACCCTCCGCTAGCGCCCGACACCACATCTGATCAGGCAGCTAGCAACCTAGCGCCACCAGCGCAAACACCCTCTGAAACCCCTCCACGCGGCATCCGCTCGGGTGCCGCGCCGCTAGATCCATGCCTGAAACAGGAGCCCGAATGTCCACGCACAGTCACCACGCCGCGGACCTGCTGGCCGCCGCGCTCGCCGCCGCCGGCCGCGGATGGCCGGTGTTCCCGCTGCACCCCGGCACCAAGCGGCCGGCCCTGCACGGACACGCGCGCTGCCCCGGCACCGGCCCATGCGCCGGCGCCGGCGGGCACCTCGGGTGGGAGCAACGCGCCACCACCGACCCCGACCGCATCCGCACCGCATGGACCACCGGGCCGGCGTTCAACCTCGGCCTGGCCACCGGCCCGGCCGGGCTCGTCGTGATCGACTGCGACACCCACCATGACCCCGCCGAGCCGCCGCCGGTCGAGTGGGCCGGCGCCGGCGGCGGGCTCGGCGTCCTGCGCCGGCTCTCCGACCAGGCCGGCGCGCTGCCCGCAACGTTCACCGTCGCCACGCCCTCGGGCGGGACGCACTTCTACTACCGCGCGCCGGCCGGGGTGGAGTTGCGGAACACGGCGGGGCTGCTCGGCTGGAAGATCGACACCCGGGCTCATGGCGGCTACGTCGTCGCCGCCCGCTCCACCACCCCCGCCGGCAGCTACACGATCACCGACGCCCGCGAGCCGGTCGAGTTGCCCGGCTGGTTGTTCGCCCGCCTGCGCCCACCACCGCCACCCGCCATGCCGGCCGGGCCGATCCGCACCGGGACCGGTCGCCGGGCCCGCTATCTCGACGCCGCGCTACGGGCTGAAACAGCACGGGTGCACGATGCCCCGGCCTCGCAGCGCAACGCCTGCCTCTACGTCGCCGCGGTCGCGCTCGGGCAGCTCGTCGCCGGCGGCTCGCTCGCCGAGCTCGAAGCCCGCGCCGTGCTTGCCAGCGCGGCGGCGCGGCACCTCGCGATCCGCGCCTACAGCCCCCGCCAGGCCGAGCAGACGATCACCTCCGGCCTCAGGGCTGGCGCCAAGAGGCCGCGCCGGATCGAGGACGCCGCATGAGCCCGGCCAACCACTCCACCCCCGACCCGGACGGCCCGCAGAACGCCACTCAGGGCCCGACCAGTGGCGCTGTGACTGCCCGGGATCGAGGCCGATTGGAAGCCGTGCCCGCGCCCCGCCGGACCGCGTGGGATGCCGAGGAGCTGATGACGATGACGTTCCCGCCGCCTCGGTGGGCCGTGCCTGGCCTGGTCTGCGAAGGCGTCACCCTGCTCGCCGGCCCGCCCAAGGTCGGCAAGTCCTGGCTCTCGCTCAACCTCGCGCTCGACATCGCCGCCGGTCGGCCCGCGCTCGGCTCGATCCCGGTCGAGGCGGGCCCGGTGCTGTACCTCGCCCTGGAAGACACCCCGCGCCGGCTGCAGTCGCGGATGCGGACGGTTCTGGCCGGGCGGTCGGCGCCGGCCGGGCTGACGCTGTCCATCTCGTGTGACCCGATGCCGGCCGGCGGAGACGAGCAGATCGACAACTGGCTCAACGCCCATCCGGGCGCCCGACTGGTCGTGATCGACGTGTTCGCCAAGGTCCGCGGCAATGCCCCTGCCGGGGTGGCTGCGTACGACGCCGACTACGCAGCGATGGGGCGGATCAAGCGGGTCGCCGACCGTCACGGCGTCGCGATCCTGCTGATCCACCACGTGCGCAAGGCCGCCGCCGAGGACTTCCTTGCGACGGTCTCAGGGACCAACGGCCTCGCTGGCGCCGCCGACGCCGTGCTCGTGCTCGAACGCGCCCGCGCGCAGGCCGATGGGGTCCTGCACGTCACCGGCCGCGACGTCGACGAGACCGACTACCCGTTGGCGTTCGACTCCGACGCCGGTTCCTGGCGGGTGCTCGACGGCCGGGCCGAGGACTACCTCATGCGCGACACCCGGTCGATGGTCATGCGCTACGTCCGTGACTACCCCGGCCAGCGGCCCAAGCAGATCGCCGAGGCGCTGCAGCTCGATCCCGGCACCGTCCGGCAGACCTGCCGACGCATGGTCGCTGACGGACAGCTCCACGCCACGCCCGGCGGCCAGTACAGCCCCGCCGGCGGTGACACCGGTGACGGCGGTGACACCCCGGACGTGGAGCCGCCGTCACTGCTGTCACCCCGTCACAGCGTCGGCCACGACCAGGCCGAACCGCTGTGACTCCGGGAGCCAGCCGACGCGCCGGCCGCGCGCCACCAGCGGTGTCGCCCGCCGTCACTCCGTTTGCGAAGCCATCTGACCTGCACAAATCGCCGTGACAGCCCGAGTGACAGCCGAGCGCCCGTCACTCCGACCAAGGAGACACTTTGAGCCGGCCGCCTGCCCGCCTCACCGTCGCCGACCTCTGCGCCGAACTCGAAATCTCGCGCTCCACGTTCTACGACTGGCGTGCCAAGGGGCGCGCACCCCGATGCATCAAGCTCCCGAACGGGGAGATCCGTATCCGCCGAACCGACTTCGAGAACTGGCTCGACTCGCTCGAAGAGGTGGCGGCCTGATGAGTACGACGTACGACGTTCGGGTGTGGGCCATCGGCACATACGAGGGCCAGCGAGGAACCGTCTACATCGTTCGCTGGAAGGTCGGCGACAAGCCGCGCAAGGAACGGTTCAAGACACGCGCACTTGCCGACAGCTTCCGCGCGGACCTGATCTCGGCGATGCGGAGGGGAGAGGCGTTCTCGATCGAGACCGGCCGCCCGATCTCTGCGGAGTCACCGGGCCGTGATCTCGGGTGGTATGAGCTGGCCTGCGACTACGTCGACATGAAGTGGGGGCCGGCGGCCGCGACGTACCGGCGCAGCATCTCGGAAGCCCTCACCGCGATCACGGTGGGCCTGATCGACGGCTCCCGTGGTCGTCCCGACGGCGCGTTGATCCGCCGGGCGCTTCACCGCTGGGCCTTCAACAGCCAGCGGAGGGACGGGGCGGACATGCCGAAGGACGTCCGCGATGCGCTGTCGTGGATCCGCCGGCACTCCGGCGCCGCCGCACGGTTGGCAGAGCCGGCGGTCCTGCGGCGAGTGCTCACCGAGATCAGCACGAAGCTGGACGGGACGCCCGGAGCTGCCAGCGTGGTCAGCAAACGGCGACGGGTCCTCTACAACGTCGTGGAGTACGCAATCGAGCGCGGGTCCCTGACGACGAATCCCCTCCCATCGTTTAAATGGAAGGCGCCCAAGGCAGTCGGCGGCGTCGATCGCCGGTCCGTGGTCAATCCTGTTCAGGCCCGCACGTTGCTGGCTGCCGTCGAGCAGACGCGACGCAGCGGGCCGCGCCTGGTCGCCTTCTTCGGGCTCATGTACTTCTCCGCGATGCGGCCCGAGGAGGCCGCCAACGTCCACAAGCACAACCTGTCGATTCCGCGCGAGGGATGGGGAGAGATCCACCTCGACGAGGCCACGCCACACGCCGGCGCGGAGTGGACGAACGACGGCCGACAGCGTGAGCGCCGACCGCTCAAGAACCGGGCGCGAGGGGAGAGCCGGACCGTTCCGTGTCCACCGGAGCTGACCGCATTGCTGCAACAGCACATGGCTGCATTCGGCACCGCTCCCGACGGCCGGCTGTTCGTGGGGGAGCGGGCTACCGAGCTGCCGAAGCTCACCTATATGAGGGCCTGGCGTGCTGCGCGACGGGTGGCGTTCACGCCGGAGGCGGCGGCAACCCCGCTGGGCGCGACGCCCTACACCCTCCGCCATGCGTGTGTGTCGACATGGCTCAACGGGGGCGTCCCGGCTCCGCAGGTCGCGGAGTGGGCCGGCCACTCGGTGGAGGTGCTGTTGAAGGTCTATGCGAAGTGCCTGGACGGGCAGGAGGCGGCGGCCCGGCAACGCGTGATGCGCGCGCTCGGCCATCGTGACGACGGCTGAGGTTGCTGGGCACGCATTGGGCACAGACGTCCGCTCACGGCCACGCACGCCCAGGAACGCTCGGACACAACGCAAGCGGCCCCTCGCCCTGTTTCAGCAGGTGAGGGGCCGTTTCGGCTGTAGGCACAGATTGTGCCCCCGGTAGGATTCGAACCTACGCTCCCGCCTCCGGAGGGCGGTGCTCTATCCCCTGAGCTACGGGGGCCGTACGTCGGAAACCCTAGCGCACCTACTGCAACGGCAGCGGCTGGGCCCCACGCTCGGCGAGCAGCTGGGTCATGTATTGGGACTCGTTGGTCTGCGAGCTCAGCATCTGCGCGGCGAGGTTGCGGACCTCGGGGATCTGGGCGTACCGCGCGCCGTACTCCAGCATCCCGGCGCCGCCCTGGTGGTGGCGGAGCATGAGCTGCAGGAACAGCACGTCCATGTCGGTGCCGGTGGAGGCGCGCAGGCGGCGCAGCTCGTCGGCGGTGGCCATGCCGGGCATGGCGGCGAGGCCGTTGTTCGCGACGGCGGGGCCGTGGGTGTGGGCGGGCGCACCGACCATCCACTGCATGTAGCCGCCGGCGTGCTGGGCCGGCGCGCCCCACAGGGCGAGCCAGCCCTGCATGCGCCCGATCTGTGCCTCCTGCGTCGACTCGATGTCGTAGGCGAGCTGGCGCAGTTCGGGGCTGGTGGTGTGGTCGCGCTCCCAGGTCGCCATCTCGACGGCCTGCTGGTGGTGGGTGCTCATGTCCTGAGCGAAGCCGACGTCGACGGAGTCGGACGCGGGGGCGACGAGGTCGCCGGTGGCGTTGTGCAGGCCGAGCAGCAGCCCGCCGGCGCCGCCGAGCAGCAGCAGCGCGAGGACGGCGCCGACGACGAGTACAGGCCGCACCCAGCGGGGTTCGCCGCCGCGGCCGCCGTCACCACCGTCGTGGTCGTCGTCGGCCGGGGGAGGACCGGGCGGGGAGGTCTCGCCGGTCGTGGCGTCGTGCGCAGCCCCGGGGTCGGGTGCGGAGCCGCTGCGGTTCGCCACGTCGGCCGACGTCACTGGCCCGAGCCGGTTCCGGTGCCCGTGCCGCCGGGCATGGCGCCTGTGGTGTCGGTGTTCGCCGCGGCCGGGTTGCCGATGTTCTCGTCGAGGATCTTCTTGCCGTCGATGTCACCCGTCGGCGGGGTGGGGACGAACGGCGGCGGGTTGTCCTGGTCGAACTGGCCCGGGCCGAGCGCGCCGCAGGAGGCCCCGACCTCGGGGTACTGGTAGCGGTTGAGCCGCAGGGCCTGGATGAACTGGTCGATCCGCGGGTCGGCCGGGTCGGACAGCTTGAGCTGGTGACCCCAGGACTGCAGGGAGATCGGCTGGTCGAGGCCGGGGTAGGGCGCCATCATGATGTAGGTCTGGCCCTGGACCTTGGCCGCCAGCTCGGCGACGCCGTCGGCGTTGACCTGGTCGGGGTTGTAGGCGATCCATACGGCGCCGTGCTCGAGGCCGTGGACCAGGTTCTCCTGGCGCACCGGGTTCGGGTAGACGACGCCGTTGCAGGCGGCCCAGTACCCGTCGTGCGCGCCGCCGAAGGGTGGGCTGTGGGTGTAGGCGACCTGCTGCGTCGGCAGCACGTGCTGGCCGCCGGGGTACTTGATCGTCTGGACGCCGGCGATCTGCGACGAGGGGTCCTGGTTGCGGTCGGACGGCGTGAACGACGGCTCGTTCGACTTCGCCACCAGGAACCAGGAGATGCCGCCCGCGAAGAGGACGACGACGAGCACGGCCGCGATCGTCCCCCACGGGGTGGAACGCGTGTTGACGACGGACGTCCTGCGCGCGTTCCTGATCGCCTTGCTGTTCTTACCGCTGGGCATCGATCCGCCGACCTCTTCCGACCACCTCGGGCACCGTCGCGCGCGCCACAAGCCGCGCGGTGCCGCAGTGTAGAAGTGCCGCCTGAGAGCACTCTGAGCAGCACCTCCTAGACTGCTCCGAGTGACTCCCGACGTGCTCGCCGACCTGGTGCGGGCCACCGCGCGTGCCGTGCTGACAGATCGAGGCCTGGACGTGGCGGCGCTGCCCGACGACGTCGGCGTCGAGCGACCCCGCAACCCCGAACACGGCGACTACGCCACGAACGTCGCGCTGCGCACCGCGAAGAAGGCGGGAGTGCCGCCGCGCGACCTCGCGACGTGGCTGGCCGAGGCGCTCGTGGCGCGTGACGGTGTCGCCTCCGCCGAGATCGCGGGGCCGGGGTTCATCAACCTGCGGCTCGCCTCGGACGCCCAGGGCGCGATGGTCGGCCAGGTACTGGCGGCCGGGCCGGCGTACGGCACCGGCGACGAGCTCGCGGCCCGCAACGTCAACCTGGAGTTCGTCTCGGCCAACCCGACGGGTCCGCTGCACCTGGGCGGCACCCGTTGGGCCGCGGTCGGCGACGCGCTGGGCCGGGTGCTGTCGGCGCGCGGCGCGAAGGTCACCCGCGAGTACTACTTCAACGACGCGGGCGGCCAGATCGACAGGTTCGTCGGGTCGCTGGTGGCGGCGGCGAAGGGTGAGCCGGCCCCGGAGAACGGGTACGGCGGCGCGTACATCTCCGACATCGCGGCGCGGGTCGTCGCGGTCGAGCCGGCGGCGCTGGGTGCCCCCGACCAGGACGAGATCTTCCGCCGCGTCGGCGTCGGGTTCATGTTCGACGAGATCAAGCAGGACCTGCACAGGTTCGGTACCGACTTCGACGTCTGGTTCCACGAGGCGTCGCTGCACGCGTCCGGCGCGGTCGACGCCGCGGTGGCGCAGCTGAAGGAGTCGGGCAGCCTCTACGAGTCCGACGGTGCGTGGTGGCTGCGCTCGACCGACCACGGTGACGACAAGGACCGCGTCGTCATCAAGAGCGACGGCAAGCCCGCCTACATCGCCGGCGACATCGCCTACCTGCGCGACAAGCGCGCCCGCGGGTTCGACCTGTGCATCTACATGCTGGGCGCCGACCACCACGGCTACGTGGCGCGGCTCAAGGCGGCCGCAGCGGCGTTCGGTGACGACCCCGCGGTCGTCGAGGTGCTGATCGGGCAGCTGGTCAACCTGGTCAAGGACGGGCAGCCGGTCCGGATGAGCAAGCGCGCGGGCACCGTCGTGACGATGGAGGACCTGGTCGATGCGGTGGGTGTCGACGCGGCCCGCTACTCGCTGATCCGCAGCTCGGTCGACTCGTCGCTCGACATCGACCTGGACCTGCTCGTCAAGCGCAGCAACGACAACCCGGTGTTCTACGTGCAGTACGCGCACGCCCGGCTGGCGTCGCTGGCGCGCAACGCCGCCGACGTCGGGCTCGAGCCGGGCGACGCGTTCGGCCTGCTCGACCACGCCCGCGAGGGCGACCTGATCCGCACGATCGGGGAGTTCCCCGAGGTGGTCCGCGCCGCCGCGGAGCTGCGCGAGCCGCACCGCGTCGCCCGCTACCTGGAGTCGCTGGCCAGCGCGTACCACAAGTTCTACGACGCCTGCCGGGTCCTGCCGATGGGCGACGAGGAGATCACCGACCTGCACCGGGCCCGGCTGGCGCTGTGCGTCGCCGCGCGTCAGGTGCTCGCCAACGGACTGGAGCTGCTGGGCGTGAGCGCGCCGGAGCGAATGTGATGAACGCACACCCCGCCGGTCCACTGCACGCCGGCGTCACCACCCCGCCGGAGACGGCGGGACCGCGCCCCGGCGACGCGGCGGCGATCGACGAGCTCGCCCCAACGGTGTGGCCGCGCAACGCCGCCCGCGGCGCCGACGGTGTCCTTCGGCTCGCCGGTGTCGACGTGCGCGAGCTCGCGGAGACGTACGGCACCCCGCTGTTCGTGCTCGACGAGGCCGACTTCCGGGCCCGCGCCGCGGAGTTCGCGGCGTCGTTCGGTGCGGGCTCCGTGCACTACGCGGCCAAGGCGTTCCTGTGCACCGAGGTGGCCCGCTGGGTCGCAGAGGAGGGCCTGAGCCTGGACGTCGCGAGCGGCGGCGAGCTCGCCGTCGCGCTGCGTGCGGGATTCCCGGCCGAGCGGATCGCGGTGCACGGCAACAACAAGTCCGTGGCCGAGCTCGTGGAGGCGGTCGAGGCCGGGGTCGGGCGGATCGTCGTCGACTCGTTCCACGAGATCGCCCGGCTCGACGCCGTCGCCCGTGACCGCGACGTCGTGGTGCCGGTGATGGTCCGGGTGACGGTCGGGGTCGAGGCACACACCCACGAGTTCATCGCGACCGCCCACGAGGACCAGAAGTTCGGCTTCTCCATCTCCGGCGGGGCCGGCAGCGTCGCGGCCGAGGCGGCGCGGCGGGTGCTCGCGGCGCGCAACCTCTCGCTCGTCGGACTGCACAGCCACATCGGCAGCCAGATCTTCGACACCGAGGGCTTCGAGGTCGCCGCGCACCGCGTGGTGCGGTTCCTCGCGGGACTGCACAAGGAGCACGGCGGCGACGCCCTCGGCGACCTCACGACGCTCGACCTGGGCGGCGGGTTCGGTATCGCCTACCGCGCCGACGAGACCCCGCTCGACGTCACCGAACTGGCGGAGGAGCTGCGCGGCATCGTCAAGCGCGAGTGCCACGCCGAGGGCCTCGACGTGCCTGAGCTGGCCGTAGAGCCCGGTCGCTCGATCGCCGGGCCGGGCACGATCACGGTGTACGAGGTCGGCACCCTCAAGGACGTCCCGCTGGGCAGTGGCGCACGGCGCTACGTCAGCGTCGACGGCGGCATGAGCGACAACATCAGAACCGCCCTCTACGACGCGGTCTACGACTGCCGGCTGGTGTCGCGGTCGACGGCGGCCGACAGCCCCGACGGTGGCGCCGAGGTGGCGCTGTCGCGGGTCGTCGGCAAGCACTGCGAGTCCGGCGACATCGTCGTGCGCGACTGCTGGCTGCCCGCCGATCTCGCGCCCGGCGACCTGCTCGCCGTCGCGGCCACGGGCGCCTACTGCTACTCGATGGCCAGCTCCTACAACCGGCTCCCGCGACCGGCCGTCGTCGCGGTCCGCGACGGGGTGGCCCGGCTGCTGCTGCGCCGCGAGACCGTCGACGACCAGTTCCGGCTGGAGGTGGGTGCGGAGTGACCCCGGCGACGGGCCGTACCGTGACGGGCTGCGAACGAGGATGATCTGACGGGCGCCCGGGTGGCGACCGTGCACTGCCGGTCCGCCACGGGGCGGTTCCGGTGCGACACCGCAGGCCGAAGACGCCTGCGCAGGTGCCTGTGTGCGCCGACGACGCCGTCGGCCGGGCGACGAGAACCACGCGCAAGGGGAGAAGCAGAGCGATGACCGACAGGGGTCCGGGCGCACCCGTGAGGGTGGCGTTGCTCGGCTGCGGCACCGTCGGCAGCGAGATCGTGCGGCTGCTGACCGACCAGGCGGACGACCTCGCCGCGCGCGTCGGCGCGCCGGTCGAGCTCGTCGGCGTGGCGGTGCGTCGCCCGCACCGCCATCCCGACCTCCCCGAGGGGCTCGTCACGACCGACGCGGAGGGGCTCGTCGGAAGCCCGGACGTCGACATCGTCATCGAGGTCATCGGGGGCATCGAGCCGGCGCGCACGCTGCTGCTGGAGGCGTTGAAGGGCGGCAAGTCCGTCGTCACCGCCAACAAGGCGCTGCTCGCCGAGGACGGCGCCGCGCTCGCCGAGGCCGCCGACTCCTCGGGCGCCGACCTCTACTACGAGGCGTCCGTCGCCGGTGCGATCCCGCTGCTGCGACCGCTGCGCGAGTCGCTGGTCGGCGACCGGATCACCCGCGTCGCGGGCATCGTCAACGGCACCACGAACTTCATCCTCTCGGCGATGGCCGCCTCGGGTGCCGGGTACGCCGACGCGCTGGAGGAGGCGACCCGGCTCGGGTACGCCGAGGCCGACCCGAGCGCGGACGTCGACGGCTACGACGCCGCCTCGAAGGCCGCGATCCTCGCCTCGCTCGCCTTCCACACCCGCGTCACCGCGGCCGACGTGCACTGCGAGGGCATCCGCGCCGTCAGCGCCGCCGACATCGCCGCCGCCGACGGACTCGACTGCACGATCAAGCTCCTCGCGATCTGCGAGCGCCTCGAGAGCGGCGACGGCGAGCCCGAGTCGGTGTCCGCGCGCGTCTACCCGGCGATGATCCCCAAGTCGCACCCGCTGGCGTCGGTCGACGGGGCGTTCAACGCCGTGTTCGTCGAGGCCGAGGCAGCGGGCCAGCTCATGTTCTACGGCCAGGGCGCCGGTGGCGCCCCGACGGCCAGCGCGGTCCTCGGCGACCTGGTCGCGGCGGCGCGCAACATCGTCATCGGCGGGCGGGGACCGCGGGAGTCGACGTACGCGAGCCTGCCGGTCCGCCCGATCGGAGCGGTCTCGACGCGCTACCACGTCAGCCTCGAGGTGGCCGACCGCGCCGGGGTGCTCGCCGCGGTCGCGAGCGCGTTCGCCGAGCACGACGTCAGCATCGCGGCCGTCCGCCAGTACGGCGGGGGCCGCAACGGCGGAGCGGGCGGCAGCGGCGCCGTGCGGCTCGTCGTCGTCACCCACGCGGCGCCGGACTCCGCGCTCGCAACCACCGTGGAGGCGCTCGGCGACCTCGACGCCGTCCGGGGCGTCGAGAGCGTGCTGCGCGTCGAGGATCTGGGCCGCTCCGTGAGCGCCCTGGGGGTGACCGGATGAGCGAGCGACAGCGAGCGAACAGTCGGCACGGCGCCTGCGCGCAGCGCCGGCCGAGCGTCAGCGAGGTCGTGCGATGAGTGCTGTCTCACCGTCGCGGACGGGCGCTGTGCGCTGGCCGGGCGTCATCGAGGCCTACCGGGACCGGATGCCGGTGCAGGACGACTGGACGGTCGTCACCCTGGGCGAGGGCGGCACCCCGCTGCTGCCGGCGCCGCTGCTCTCGGAGCTCACGGGCTGCGAGGTGCACCTCAAGGTCGACGGCGCCAACCCGACGGGGTCGTTCAAGGACCGCGGCATGACGATGGCGGTCACCGCCGCGCTGGCCGAGGGCAAGCAGAGCGTGCTGTGCGCGTCGACGGGCAACACCTCGGCCTCGGCCGCGGCGTACGCCACCCGCGCGGGCCTGACCTGCGCCGTCCTCGTCCCGCGCGGCAAGATCGCGCTGGGCAAGCTCGCACAGGCCGTCGCCCACGGCGCTCGCATCCTGCAGATCGACGGCAACTTCGACGACTGCCTCGAGCTCGCCCGCAAGACGACGTCGGACTACCCGGCGATCGCGCTGGTGAACTCCGTCAACCCGACGCGGATCGCGGGCCAGGCCAGCGCGGCCTACGAGATCTGCGACGACCTGGGCGGGCGTGCCCCCGACGTGCACTGCCTCCCGGTCGGCAACGCCGGCAACATCACCGCGTACTGGAAGGGCTACCGCGCCTACCACGCGGACGGCCTGATCCCGGAGCTCCCGCGGATGTTCGGCTTCCAGGCCGCGGGCGCGGCACCGCTGGTCGGTGGCGCCCCGGTGAAGAACCCGGAGACGATCGCGACGGCCATCCGCATCGGCGCCCCGGCGTCGTGGGGGACCGCCGTGGCCGCGCGCGACGAGTCGAACGGCCTGTTCGCCGCCGTCACCGATGACGAGATCCTCGCCGCGTACCGGCTGCTGTCGGCGCGTGAGGCCGTGTTCGTCGAGCCGGCATCGGCGGCGAGTGTCGCGGGGCTGCTGAAGGCATCGGCCGAGGGCACGCTGCCGCGCGGCTCCCTCGTCGTGTGCACCGTCACCGGGCACGGGCTCAAGGACCCCGACACCGCGCTGCTCACCGCTCCGGACCCGGAGATCGTCCCGATCGACCCGACGGCGGTCGCCGCCGCACTGGAGCTGGCCTGATGGGTGGGCCGACGGAGGTGCGGGTCCGAGTCCCCGCGTCGTCGGCCAACCTCGGACCCGGGTTCGACTCGCTCGGCCTCGCCCTGGCCCTCTACGACGAGATCGACGTGTGCGTCGACGGCAGCGACGCCGTGCGCGTCGAGGTCGAGGGCGAGGGCGCCGGTCAGGTCCCGTGTGACGAAACGCACCTGGTCGTCTCCGCGATGCACACGACGTGGGCACTGCTGGGCGAGGAGCCCCCCAGGGGACTGCGGATGCGCTGCCGCAACGCGATCCCGCACTCGCGCGGGCTGGGCAGCTCCGCGGCCGCCGCGGTCGCGGGCGCGCTGGCCGCCGCGGTGCTCGCCGGGCGCGACCCGAAGCTCGAAGAGTCGGCGTTGCTGCAGGTCACCGCTGGTATGGAGGGTCACGCCGACAACGCGGCGGCCAGCCTCATGGGCGGGTTCGTCGTCGCCTGGGAGACGCCGGGGAACACCTCCGACCGGTTCCACGCCGTCCGCCTCCCGACGCACGCCGACATCCATCCCGTCGCGCTCGTCCCGCAGATCGAGTCGTCCACCAAGACGACCCGCGGCCTGCTCCCGGAACGGGTCCCGCTGGTGGACGCGGCCTTCACCGGGAGCCGCACGGCGCTGGCGGTGCTGGCGTTCACGCAGCAGCCCGACCTTCTGCTCGCGGCCACCGAGGACCGGCTGCACCAGGGCTACCGGCGCCCCGCGTACCCGGAGTCGGCCGACCTGGTCGACGCGTTGCGCGCCCGCGGTGTGCCCGCGACCATCTCCGGGGCCGGTCCGACGGTGCTCGCCCTCACCTCCGACGCGCGCATTCCCGACGGCATCGACCTCACCGGGTTCGCCACGGTGGTGCTCCCCGTCGACATCGAGGGCGCACGGTTCGAGATCGGCTGAGAATCCGTTCTCGGCGCGCCGAGCAGGGGGTTGGTTGCCCCGATCAGGGCGGACCGTCTACCCTCGGCTTCGCACGGCGATACACGCGTCATCCGCGTGGCCCTCTCGAAGCCGGCACCCTCGCCAATCTCCTGCTGTGTGAACTGGACTGGCGGGCGAACCGGCGCCGGGGGGCCTCTTCCCCGCGACCGTCGCATCGATCGCCACCCCTTTTGTCGTCGGGACGGCAGCCGGCCACGGGCGCCGTCACCGACTTCTCGTCCGGCGGACCGTTCGGACGAGCGTGTGAATCCGCTGGTCCGGGCCGGACGACCCGGGCCGGTCAGGAAGGACCTTCGTGAGCGAGACCGATCTCGTCAGCACCGCCGCCCCTGCCAAGCGCAAGGGCTTGTCCGGCATGGTTCTGGCAGAGCTCCGCCAGCTCGCTGGTGAGCTGAACATCTCCGGTACGGCCGGGATGCGGAAGGGCGATCTGATCGCCGCCATCAAGGAGCGTCAGGGCGGGGTTCCCGCTGCCGACGCCTCCCCCCAGCTCACGCTGGGTGACTCGGCGCCGGGCAACGGCTCTGCGCGGGCCGCGAGCAGCGCTCCTGCCGAGGCTCCGGCCGCCCCCGACGTGGCTCCGGCCGCTGAGGTAGCGGTTCCCGTCGCCGACGCCGCTCCGGTCGCTCCGGTCCGTGGCCGCCGCCGCGCCGCGAGCCGCCCTGCCGGCGCGCCGAGCCGCACGGCTGCCGATGCAGCACCGGCAGGCGACACAGCACCCGCTGCGGATGCCGTGCAGGCCACCGATGCCGCACCGACCACCGGGGCGACGACCGATGCCCCGGCGGCTGCCGGGTCGCCCGCCGCCGACGCCGTGGCCGCCGCCGCGACGACGGACACCCCGGTGGAGGCCCCGGCCGCTCCCGCCGCCGAGCCTGCCGCCGCTGCCGAGACCGCTGCGACGGCTCCGTCGACCAACGGCTCGGCTGTCGCGGCCGACACCGCGACCGAGGCGCCCGCCGAGACGACCGGCCGTCGTCGCCAGACCCGGCGCCGTGGCGGCGACCAGGTCGACGCCGAGGCCGAGGCGCGCACGGACACCCGTCCCGAGACCGACGGCGGCTCCCGCCGCTCCCGCGAGGACGGTAACGACCGCCGCGGCAACGACCGGGGCAACGACCGGAACACCGATCGCGGCGACCGCTCCGGCGAGGACCGTGAGAGCGGTCGTGGCGACCGCGGCGGCCGTAACCAGCGCGGCGGCAACGACCGGGCGAACGACCAGCGCGGTGACCGGGCCGGCGACCAGCGCGGTGAGCGGGCCGGCGACCAGCGCGGTGAGCGGGCCAACGACCGCGGCAACGACCAGCGCGGTGAGCGCGCCAGCGACCAGCGCGAGATCCAGCGCGGTCGCAACGACCCGCGCGACGGCAGCGACCAGCGCGACAACCGCGACAGCCGCGACGTCAACCGCGACAACCGCGACGACGACGGGGACGACGACGGTGACGGCCGCGGTCGTCGTGGCCGCCGCTTCCGCGACCGTCGTCGTGGCCGCGACCGCACCACCGGCGGCCAGAACAACGTCGACACCGAGGTGCGCGACGACGACGTGCTGCTGCCCGTCGCCGGCATCGTCGACATCCTGGACAACTACGCGTTCGTCCGGACCACCGGCTACCTGTCGGGTCCGAACGATGTCTACGTGTCGCTGTCGATGGTGCGCAAGTACGGGCTGCGCCGCGGTGACGCGATCACCGGTGCGGTCCGCCAGCCCCGCGACGGCGAGCAGCAGCGGCAGAAGTTCAACCCGCTGGTGCGCGTCGACACCGTCAACGGACGTGACCCGGAGACCGCCAAGGCGCGCCCCGAGTTCACCAAGCTGACCCCGCTGTACCCCAACGAGCGGCTCCGTCTCGAGACCGAGCCCTCGAAGCTGACCACCCGCGTCATCGACCTGGTGATGCCGGTCGGCAAGGGGCAGCGCGCGCTCATCGTCAGCCCGCCCAAGGCAGGCAAGACGATGGTGCTGCAGTCGATCGCCAACGCGATCACGACGAACAACCCCGAGGTCCACCTCATGGTCGTGCTCGTCGACGAGCGGCCCGAGGAGGTCACCGACATGCAGCGCTCGGTGAAGGGCGAGGTCATCGCCTCGACCTTCGACCGGCCGCCGTCGGACCACACCGCCGTCGCCGAGCTCGCGATCGAGCGCGCGAAGCGCTTGGTGGAGATGGGCCACGACGTCGTCGTCCTGCTCGACTCGATCACCCGCCTCGGCCGCGCCTACAACCTGGCCGCGCCCGCGTCGGGCCGGATCCTCTCCGGTGGTGTCGACTCGACCGCGCTGTACCCGCCCAAGCGGTTCCTGGGTGCGGCGCGCAACATCGAGGACGGCGGCTCGCTCACGATCTTCGCCACGGCGCTGGTCGAGACCGGGTCGACGATGGACACGGTGATCTTCGAGGAGTTCAAGGGCACCGGCAACGCCGAGCTCAAGCTCGACCGCAAGATCGCCGACAAGCGGGTCTTCCCGGCCATCGACGTCGACGCCTCCGGCACCCGCAAGGAGGAGCTGCTGATGTCGCCCGACGAGTTCGCGGTGACCGTCAAGCTCCGCCGGGTGCTCTCGGCGCTCGACGACCAGCAGGCCATCGACCTGGTCCTCGACCGGCTGCGCAAGACGCGCACCAACATCGAGTTCCTGATGACCGTCGCGAAGTCGACACCGGGCAACGACAACGACTGACCCTCCGCGAGGAGGGACCAGGAGTGCCACCAGGGGCCGCCGGGAACAGCCGGCGGTCCTTGGTGGTTCAATTGACCGTCAAGTACCGGCTCCGGTTCACCCCTGGCGGGGACCCGGCGGCCACCACGAGAGGACCAGCCATGAAGTCGGGCATCCACCCCGAGTACGTCGAGACCACGGTCACCTGCGGGTGTGGCAACACCTTCACCACCCGCAGCACGAAGGCCAACGGCTCGATCCACGCCGAGACCTGCTCGCAGTGCCACCCGTTCTACACGGGCAAGCAGCGCATCCTCGACGCCGGCGGCCGCGTGGCCCGCTTCGAGGCCCGCTACGGCAAGCGCCCGGCGCGCAACGCCAAGTAGCTCCACCGACGGCGCCCACCACGGTTCGTGGTTGGGCGCCGTCCGTGTGTCCGGCCCCTTTCCGTCCCGCAGGAGGTGACCATGACCGAGAGCCCGGCCCCCACGGCCGAGTCGTTGCTCAGCGAGCACGCCGAGCTCGAGCTCATGCTCGCCGATCCCGCCGTGCACACCGACGCCGCGAAGGCACGCCGCCTCGGCCGTCGCTACGCCGAGATCGGCCCGACCGTCGCCGTCGCCAGGGAGCTGGCCGCCGCCCGCGACGACCTCGCCGCCGCCCGCGAGCTCGCGCACGACGACCCCTCGTTCGCCGCGGAGGCCGACGAGCTCGCCGCCCGTATCCCGGCACTCGAGCAGAAGCTCTCCGAGCTGCTCGTCCCGCGCGACCCGCACGACGCCGACGACATCCTCCTCGAGGTCAAGTCCGGGGAGGGTGGCGAGGAGTCCGCCCTGTTCGCGGGCGACCTCGTCCGCATGTACACGCGCTTCGCGGAGTCCCGCGGCTGGACCACCCAGGTGCTCGACGCCACCGTCTCCGACCTCGGCGGGTACAAGGACGTCACGCTGTCGGTGCGGTCCCGCGTCCCCTCCGCCGACGGCGTCTGGTCGGCGCTCAAGTTCGAGGGCGGGGTGCACCGCGTCCAGCGCGTCCCCGTCACCGAGTCGCAGGGCCGCATCCACACCTCCGCCGCCGGCGTCCTCGTGTTCCCCGACACCGGGGCCGACGACTCGGGCGTCGAGATCGACGAGGGTGACCTGCGCGTCGACGTCTTCCGGTCGTCCGGGCACGGCGGGCAGAGCGTCAACACCACCGACTCGGCCGTGCGCATCACGCACCTGCCCAGCGGGATCGTCGTGAGCTGCCAGAACGAGCGCTCCCAGCTGCAGAACCGGGCCCGCGCCATGGAGGTGCTGCGGTCGCGGCTGCAGGCCCTCGCCGAGGAGGAGGCCGCCGCCAAGGCCTCCGACGTCCGGCGCTCGCAGGTGCGCACCGTCGACCGCTCCGAGCGCATCCGCACCTACAACTTCCCCGAGAACCGCATCGCCGACCACCGCGTCGGCTACAAGGCGCACAACCTGTCCGCGGTCCTCGACGGCGACCTGGGCGACGTCATCACCGCGCTCGTCACGGCCGACCGGGCCGATGCCGTCGCGATCGGGGACGGCGGGTCGTGAAGCGGCTCCCGCTGCGGGTCGCCCTGATGGAGGCCGAGCGGACCCTCGCCGCGGCCGGTGTCGCCAGCCCGCGGGTCGACGCGGAGTACCTGGCCGCGCTGGTCGTCGGGGTCGACCGCGGCCGGCTGCCGACGGTCCCGCTCGTCGACGCCGACGTCGTCGACGCCTTCCAGCAGCTCGTGGCGCGCCGCGCCACCCGTGAGCCGCTCCAGCACATCCTCGGCACCGCCGTCCTCGGACCGGCCGAGGTCGCCGTCGGGCCGGGCGTGTTCGTCCCGCGCCCCGAGACCGAGCTGCTCCTCGAGTGGGGCCTGAAGGCGATCGCCGACGTCTCGTCGCCGCTGGTCGTCGACCTGTGCACCGGCAGCGGCGCGCTCGCCATCGCGATCGCCGCGTCGCGTCCCGACGCCCGCGTGCACGCGGTCGAGGCCGACCCCGGCGCGCTCGTCTGGACCCGGCGCAACGCCGACGCCCACGCCACCGCGGGCGGCACCCCGATCACCGTGCACGCCGCCGACGTCCGCTGGAACGACCTCCTGGTCGAGCACGAGGCCAAGGTCGATCTGGTCGTCTGCAACCCGCCCTACGTCCCCGACGGCACGCCGGTTCCCGCCGAGGTCGCCGACTGGGACCCGTCCGGCGCAGTCTTCGGCGGCCCGGACGGGCTGGAGATCATCCGCGCTGTCATCACCACCGCCGCGGGGCTGCTGCGCCACGGCGGCCGGCTCGGCATCGAGCACGACGACACCCACGGCGAGACCGTCCCCGCACTGTTCGCCCGCCGCCGTGTCTTCTCCGACGTCGCCGACCACCTCGACTTCACCGGCCGGCCGCGCTTCGTCACCGCGCGTCGCAGCCCGCTCGGGAGCTGATCTCCGGCGGTCGTAGAGTCGGCGGGTGACCACGTACGACTGCGCCGACCCGGATGCCCGGGCCGAGGGCCTCGCCGCTGCGGCACGCGCCGTGCGGGCGGGCAGCCTCGTCGTGATGCCCACCGACACCGTCTACGGCATCGGGTGCGACGCCTTCTCCGCCACCGCTGTCCGGTCCCTGCTGGCCGCCAAGGGCCGCGGACCCGACATGCCCGTTCCCGTGCTCGTCGGCTCCTGGTCGACGATCGACGGCCTCGTCATCGGCGTCCCCACCGCCGCCCGCGAGCTGATCGAGGCGTTCTGGCCCGGCGGGCTCTCCCTCGTGCTGCCGCACGCCCCCTCGCTGGCCTGGGACCTGGGGACCACCCGCGGCACCGTGATGCTGCGGATGCCGCTGCACCCCGTCGCGCTGGAACTGCTGCGCGAGGTCGGCCCGATGGCGGTCTCCAGCGCGAACCGGTCCGGCTCCGCCCCGGCCGCCGACGCCGCCGACGCCGAGGCCCAGCTCGGCCGGCACGTCGCGGTCGTGCTCGACGGCGGGTCGTCGGGGGAGAACGTGGCCTCGACGATCGTCGACCTCACCGCCGACACCCCCCGCGTCCTGCGCGAGGGTGCCGTGCCGCTCGCCGCGATCTCCGAGGTCCTCGGCCGCGAGGTCACCACCGTCTGACACCCGGGCGCAACCGGGTTCGCGCGCGACCTGACGGTCGCGACTCGTCGCGAGCAGGGCAGCGGGGTTGCGGGCGCGGTCAGCGCGCCATCCGCAGCTCGACCATGGCGGGGTCGCGCGGGTCGGTGAACTCCGCGCGGTCCGCCGCGAACCCGTTGCGGGGGTAGAAGGCGATCGCGCGGGCGTTGGTGCACAGCACCCAGAGCTGCGCGGGCTCGTCGCCGAGCACGGCGTCGGGCAGTGCCTGCCCCAGGCCGTTCCCGTGGTGCACGGCCAGGAGGTGCATCGCGTAGAGGTGACGCGGCCGTGCCGCGGGGAAGCCCTGCTCGGCGTCGCCTGCCCCGGGCGTCGCCGGCGCAGGCGACGCCGACGACCCCGCCCGCGAGGGTCGCGACGACGAGTCGTGCCGGCCGCCGCGCCGTCGACGCTCGCCATCCCGCGACGCCGGCACGGACCGGACGCCGGGCGATCGCGACCGCACCGTCGTCCCGGGGCCGTCGAACAGCAGTGGGGTGGCGCGCGGTGTGCCGGCCGCAACCTCACGGTCGGAGATCGCCGTCGCGCGCGCAGCGAGGTTGCGGGGCGGGTCAGGGCGGGGCGGGTCAGGGGAGGGCGAGGGCGTCGGCGTGGGTGTCGACGACCGCGCGGAACCAGGCGACGTGGTCGGTGACGATGTTGTGGGTGTGGCCGTGGAGCTCGAAGCCGATGGCGCCGAACAGGCCCGACCAGGCGCCGACGAGGCGGGCGGCGCGGACGGTGTCGTCGGTCAGGTCGAACTCGGCGAGCACCCGGCTGTCGATGGTGTCGACGCTGCCGGGCAGCGGGGTGAGGGCGCCGCTCGCGAGCCCGTCCCGGACGATCCCGACGATCACGGTGCCGACGCGCCCCGCGGGCCCGATGGTGGCCTCCGGGGCGGCGTAGCCGGGGACGGGGGAGCCGTAGAGCAGCGCGTACTCGTGCGGGTGGGCCAGTGCCCAGTCGCGCGCGGCGGCGCAGGCGGCGTGCAGCCGGCCGCGCAGGTCGGTGCGGGCGACGCCTGCCTCGGCCTGTTCGGCGGCCTCACCGAGGGCGTCGTAGGCGTCGACGATCAGCGTGGTGAGCAGGTCGTCGCGGCTGGGGAAGTAGCGGTAGACCGCGGAGGAAGCCATCCGGAGCTCACGGGCGACGGCGCGCAGGGAGAGGGCAGCGGCGCCGCCGGTGGCGAGGTGGGTGCGGGCGACGTCGGCGATCTCGCTCGTGAGCTGGGCGCGGACGCGGGCGCGGGCGGTTCGGGGCGCGGACACGGTGGGGATTCTGCCCCATTTCGAGAGCATCGGCAACCAACGAGAGCATTGCTCTGTGGGATGCGCCCCTCCCGCTGGGGTGATCGGGATCGTCGCCGGTAATCTCGGCCAACGTGAGCACACCGTTCTGGGGCCCGGACTTCGACGCACTTCAGCAGCAGGATCCCGAGATCGCGGGAGTCGTGCTCGACGAGCTCGACCGGCTGCGAGGCGGACTGCAGCTCATCGCGAGCGAGAACCTCACCAGCCCGGCCGTCCTGGCCGCGCTCGGCTCGACGTTGTCGAACAAGTACGCCGAGGGCTACCCGGGGCGTCGCTACTACGGCGGCTGTCAGGTCGTCGACGTCGCCGAGGAGATCGGCAACGCGCGCACGAAGGAGCTCTTCGGCGCCGAGCACGCGAACCTGCAGCCGCACTCCGGCGCGAGCGCGAACCTCGCCGCGTACGCCGCGTTCACCCAGCCCGGCGACACGGTGCTGGCCATGGACCTCAAGCAGGGCGGGCACCTCACCCACGGCAGCAAGGTCAACTTCTCGGGCAAGTGGTTCAACGCGGTGTCCTACACCGTGCGGGAGGACTCCGAGCTGATCGACTACGACCAGGTCCGCGATCTGGCCCGCGAGCACCGGCCGAAGATGATCATCTGTGGCGCGACGGCCTACCCGCGCCTGATCGACTTCAAGGCCTTCCGCGAGATCGCCGACGAGGTCGGCGCCAAGCTGATGGTCGACGCCGCGCACTTCATCGGCCTGGTGGCCGGCAAGGCGATCCCGTCGCCGGTGCCGTTCGCCGACGTCGTCACCGCGACGACGCACAAGGTCCTGCGCGGCCCGCGCGGCGGCATGGTGCTGTGCCGCGAGGAGCACGCGAAGGCCATCGACAAGGCCGTCTTCCCGTTCTCGCAGGGTGGCCCGCTGATGCACGCCGTGGCGGCCAAGGCCGTCGCGATGCGGGAGGCGGCGCAGCCGGCGTACCAGCAGTACGCGACGCAGGTCATCGCCAACGCGCAGGCGCTCGCGAAGGGCCTGGAGGCCGAGGGGATGCGTGCCGTGTCCGGTGGCACCGACACCCACCTCGCGCTGATCGACCTGCGGCCCATCGGTGTCACGGGCGCCGAGGCGGAGTCGCGGTGCGACGCGGCGCGGATCACCTTGAACAAGAACGCGATCCCGTACGACCCGGCCCCGCCGATGAAGCCGTCGGGCATCCGGGTCGGCTCCCCGTCGTCGACGACGCAGGGCATGGTCGAGTCCGACATGGCCGAGGTCGCGTCGTTGCTGGCGCGGGCGGTCAAGGCGCCGCAGGGCACCCCGGAGGGCGACGCCGAGCTGCGGGAGGTCGCGGACGCGGTGTCGACGCTGGTCGGACGTGTCCCGGCCTACCCGCGCGACTGACCGGCACGGTCGGTGCCGCTCGCGGTCGTCCCCGCCCTGGCACCCGTCGGTCTCGGGCTGCCCATCCGTGAGTACCTGCTCGCGGGGCTGACGGCCGCCGTCGTCACGTTCCTGCTCACCGGCCTGGTGCGTGTCCTCGCGCTCAAGGCCGGTGCGGTGGCGTGGCCGCGCAACCGTGACGTCCACACCACGCCGACTCCGCGCTGGGGCGGGCTCGCGATGCTCGGCGGGGTGTTCGCGGGCATCGGGCTCGCGTTGCAGCTGCCGGCGCTGCGGCTGGCGTTCGACTACTCCGACGACGTCCTCGGCGTGGTCATCGCGGCGGCGCTGCTGTGTGGCGTCGGGGTGCTGGACGACCGGTGGGAGCTCGACGCCCTGACCAAGTTGGCAGGCCAGATCACGGCGGCGGGCGTGCTGGTGCTGTTCGGCATCCAGTGGGCGGTGTTCTGGGTGCCGTGGGGCGGCGGCGGGCAGAGCTCGGGCTCGTTGCTGATCCTGGGACAGGGCCAGGGCGTCCTGCTCACGGTGCTGCTGACGGTCGCGCTGGTCAACGCGATGAACTTCGTCGACGGGCTCGACGGGCTGGCGGCGGGCGTCGGGATGATCGCGGCGGCCGCGACCGGTGTGTTCGCGATCGGGCTCGTGCATCAGAACGGCAACGATCCGTCGGCGTACTCGCCCGCGTTGCTGGCCGCCGTGCTGGCGGGTGCGTGCCTGGGGTTCCTGCCGCACAACTTCAACCCGGCCCGGATCTTCATGGGGGACTCGGGCTCGATGCTGATCGGGCTGCTGCTGGCCGCGGCCACGACGGGTGCCTCGGGGAAGCTCCCGATCGCCGCCACCACCGACGGCACCGACATCCTCGCGCTGTTCGCGCCCGTGATCGTCGTCGCCGCCGTGATGTTCGTCCCGCTGTTGGACCTGCTCATGGCGGTGATCCGGCGGACGCGGGCGGGGCTGAGCCCGTTCTCGCCCGACAAGATGCACCTGCACCACCGGCTGCTCGAGATCGGGCACAGCCATCGGCGCGCGGTGCTGCTGATCTACCTGTGGGCGGCGATCGTGGCGTTCGGCGCCGTGGCGCTGGCGCTCGTCGACGATCCGACGGTCGTGCTGTGGGCGGTGGGCGCCGGGATCGTCGTCGCACTGGTCGCGACGTTCGTCCCACGTGACCGCGCGCTCGCCGTGATGCGACGCGACTCACCGACGCGGCCCTGACCTGCACGGCGAGTCGGACATACTCGCCGGGGGACGTTGTCGTCCTCACAGGTCAGGGGGGTGCGGCGGGTGAAATTTCCTGTGATAGCGTCCGTTTTCGAGACCGGTCGTCGGTCGGGTCTGCCGGAGCTTGTGAAAGTATCCACAAGCTCCTGAAGGACCCGGCGACGTAGGCGAGGACACAGGTGGAGCGCAACAGTCCGCAGGGCCCGAGCGGCCCCGAGCTGGGCGATCTCCTGTCGATGGGCCTGACCATCGCGCTCTGCGTGATGGCCGGTTTCGGACTGGGTTGGCTGGTCGACCGACCCTTCGGGACGTTCCCGGTGTTCGCGTTCGTTGGCCTGTTCCTCGGAGTGGCCACGGCAGCAGGGCTCGTCTATCGACAGTTCAAGAGGTTTCAGTGACGAAACGAGGCAACCGGTGACCGAGCGAGACGGGGTGAGACACCCATGATGACTGCAGTCCCGGGCTATGTGCCCCCTGTCAGCCGGGCCACGTTCAGGCGCACCGCCATCGCGGGTGTCGCACTGGCGATCGTCGTCGTCGCGGTCTGCGTACCCCTGGGGTACGGGCTGTTCGCACTCTTCGGGTGCGTGGGTATCGCACTCGGGATCATCAACTCCGCCTTCGCGGTGGGGTCGGTCGTGCGGTTCTCGCACGGCAGCTCGGCGCCGTCGCGGGCCAAGTTCTCCGGCGGCGTGCTCCTTCGCCTCGCCGTCATCACCGTCGTCGCCTTCGGCTGCGCGCTCCTGGTGCGTCCCTACGGGATCGCCGTGTTCGGGGGGCTCGCGGTCTTCCAGCTGCTGGCGACGGTGAGCTCGATCCTGCCGTTGATCAAGGAGATCCGACAGAAATGAACGTTGAGGTCCTCGCGGCCGAGGGCGAGATCAAGCCCGGTGAGCACTGGACGGGGTCGCTTTTCGGCCTGACCGTGAACCTCGACACGATCGTCGGCACGCTCATCGCCGCGATCATCGTGTGTGGAGCGGGCTACTACATGGCCCGGCGCGCGACGAAGGGCCGGCCGTCGGGGCTGCAGATCGCCTTCGAGGCGCTCACGGGGTGGGTGCAGGGCCAGATCCGCGACGGCATGGGCCTGCGGGCGCCGCGCGGCGTCGTCGGCCTGTGCGTGACGCTGTTCGCCTTCATCCTCATCTGCAACTGGCTCGCAGCGCTGCCGTCCGAGCACTGGATCCCGCCGCCCACCTCCGACGTCAACCTCGTCTACCCGATGGCGCTGCTGGTCATCATCTGGGTCAACGTGGCGGGCATCCGGGCCAAGGGTGCGGGCAACTACTTCGGCCACTTCACCAAGCCCTACGCGTTCCTGGCGCCGATCGAGTTCATCACCCAGTACTTCTCGCGTCCGCTGTCGCTCGCGCTGCGGCTCTTCGGCAACATCTTCGCCGGCGGGATCATGGTCGCGGTCATCGGTCTCATGCCGGCCTACGTGCTGTGGGCCCCCGAGGCCGCTTGGAAGCTGTTCGACATGTTCATCGGCGCCATCCAGGCGCTGATCTTCACCCTGCTGACCCTCATCTACTTCACGGAGGCCGTCGGCAGCGAGGCCGACGAGCACGCGCACTAGCGCGCTTCGTCCCGTACCGAGCACAACCCACAACCTGCCCCGACGCACGACTCGCGCCGCGTGACGGCGCGGTACGAGAGAGCACGAGGAGAGTCAGTCATGAGCATTTCCTACCTGGCCCAGGAAGCCGCCGCCGGCGGGTCGAGCACGCTCGGCCTCGCGATGATCGGTGGTGGCATCGCCCTCGCCGGTGGCGCCATCGGCGCGGCGATCGGCGACGGTCTCGCCGGCGCCTCGGTCATCCAGGGTGTCGCCCGCCAGCCCGAGGCCGCCGGCCGCCTGAACACGACCATGTTCCTGATCATCGGTCTGGTCGAGGGCATGTACTTCATCAACCTGGCGTTCATGGCGCTGTTCGTCTTCGTCCTGGCGTGATCACGCCATGACGACCGAGGTGCTGGCGCAGGCAGGTGGCGAGACCACCAACTTCCTGCTGCCCAACTTCACGATCGTCGTCGAGATCGTGATCTTCCTCCTCGTCCTGTTCTTCTTCTACCGGTTCGTCGTCCCGCCGCTGACCACGGCGATGCGGGAGCGCGACGAGATGGTGCGCAAGCAGGTCGAGGAGCGCGACAAGGCCGTGCGCACGCTGCACGAGGCCGAGGAGCGGTACTCGACGTCGCTCGCCGAGGCGCGCGCCGAGGCGACGACGATCCGCGACGAGGCCCGGGCCGACGCCCAGAAGATCCGCGACGGCATGCGTGCCGAGACCGACCGCGAGGTCGCGCGGCTGCGTGAGCAGGGTGAGGCCGAGCTGGCCGCCCAGCGCGCGGAGACCGCTCGTTCCCTGCGCACCGAGATCGGCGGCCTGTCCACCGGTCTGGCGTCGCGTGTGCTGGGCCGTCCGATCGACGACGGGCGCCACCGCGCGACCGTCGACAGCTTCCTGGCCGAGCTCGAACAGGGGCAGGCCAAGGACGCCGAGGGAGTCCGCTGATGGTGATCATCGCTCAGCTCGTCGCCTTCGCCCTCGTCCTGTTCGTGTTGTGGCGCTTCGTGCTCCCGCTGATCAAGAAGATGGTCGCGGACCGCCAGAACACGATCCAGCAGCAGGTGGACGACGCCGAAGAGGCGACGCAGAAGCTGAACGAGGCCCAGGCCAAGCTCGACTCGGCCGTCGAGGAGGCCCGCCAGGAGGCGGCCCGCATCCGCGACGACGCCCGTGCCGACGCCACCCGCATCCACGAGGAGCTGGTGGCGCAGGCCGAGCAGGAGGTCGAGCGGACCAAGGTCCGCGGCGTGGAGCAGCTCGCGGCGCAGCGCGACCAGGTGGTCCGGCAGATGCGTGCCGAGCTGGGCTCGCAGTCGTTCGGCCTGGCCGAGAAGCTGGTCGTCGAGTCGCTGTCCGACGAGGGCGCGCGCCGCGCGTCGATCGACGACTTCCTCGACGACATCGACCGCCTGGTGGCCGACCGTGCCGGGCAACCGGCCGGCGAGCACGCGGGCGCAGGGGGAGGAGCCTGATGGCCGAGTCGACGCTCGAGTCGACGCTGCAGTCGGCCAGCCGTGAGGCGCTGGCCGACGCGGTCCGCAGGCTCGACACCCACGTCGACGCGTCGGCGGGTCCCGACCTCGCGGTGCTGGGCGACGACCTGTTCAGCGTCCAGCGGCTGCTGCAGTCCGAGACGACGCTGCGCCGCCACCTGGCGGACCCGTCGGTCCCGGCCGAGTCCCGGACCGAGCTGGCCCGCCGGCTGTTCGACGGCAAGGTCGGCGCCACGGCGCTCGACCTCGTCAGCAACCTGGTGGCGTCGCGCTGGTCGCGCTCGATCGACCTCGTCGAGGCGCTCGAGGCGCTGGCCCGCCGCGCGGTGCTCGGTGTGGCGGAGAAGGACGGCACCCTCGACGAGGTCGAGGACCAGCTGTTCCGCTTCGGCCGCGTCCTGGACCGTGAGCCCCGGCTGTCGGCGCTCCTCGTCGATCGCACCACGCCCGCCGACAAGCGGGCCGCTCTGCTCGCGGAGCTGCTGCGCGGCAAGGCCTCCGCGGTCACCACCACGCTGCTGGAGCAGGCAGTGCGGTCGCCGCGGGTGCTCGCGCTGGACCTGGTCGCCGGTCAGCTCGCCGAGCTGGCCGCGGCCCGTCGCGACCGCTACGTCGCGCACGTGCGGTCGGCGGTCGCCCTGAGCGAGCAGCAGGAGCAGCGCCTGACCGAGTCGCTGGGCCGGCTGTACGGCCGCCCGATCTCGCTGCAGGTCGAGCACGATCCCGACGTCCTCGGCGGACTCGTCGTCCAGGTCGGCGGCGAGCTGATCGACGGCAGTGTGGCCGGCCGGCTGGCCGCCGCACGCCGCGGACTGCCGACCTGAGCAACGGCCGACACACCCCCACGCGACGCGCACTGCGCGACCGACAGAAGGAAAGACGAGAGCCATGGCAGAGCTGACGATCTCCCCGGAGGAGATCCGGAGTGCGATCTCCAGCTACGTCTCGTCGCTGGAGAGCCAGACCTCCCGCGAGGAGGTGGGCACCGTCACCGACACCGGTGACGGCATCGCCCACGTCGAGGGCCTGCCCTCGGCGATGACCAACGAGCTGCTCGAGTTCGAGGGCGGCGTCCGTGGGGTTGCGCTCAACCTGGACCAGCGCGAGATCGGTGCGGTCATCCTGGGCGACTACGCCGGGATCGAGGAGGGCCAGCCGGTCCGCCGTACCAACAGCATCCTCTCGGTGCCGGTCGGTGACGCGTTCCTGGGCCGGGTCATCGACCCCCTGGGCGCCCCGATCGACGGTCTCGGCGACATCGAGGCCGAGACGGAGCGTGTCCTCGAGCTGCAGGCCGCCACGGTGGTCGAGCGGCAGTCCGTCAAGGAGCCGCTGCAGACCGGCATCAAGGCGATCGACGCCATGACGCCGATCGGCCGGGGTCAGCGCCAGCTGATCATCGGCGACCGCAAGACCGGCAAGACCGCGGTCTGCGTCGACACGATCATCAACCAGAAGAACAACTGGGCGAGCGGCGACCCGAGCAAGCAGGTCCGCTGCATCTATGTCGCGATCGGCCAGAAGGGCTCCACGATCGCCGGTGTCCGCCAGGCGCTGGAGGACTCTGGCGCCCTGGAGTACACGACGATCGTCGCCGCCCCCGCGTCGGACCCGGCCGGCTTCAAGTGGCTCGCGCCCTACACCGGCTCGGCGCTCGGCCAGCACTGGATGTACCAGGGCAAGCACGTCCTGATCGTGTTCGACGACCTGTCCAAGCAGGCCGAGGCCTACCGCGCGATCTCGCTGCTGCTGCGCCGCCCGCCGGGCCGTGAGGCCTACCCGGGCGACGTCTTCTACTTGCACTCGCGTCTCCTCGAGCGTTGTGCGAAGCTCTCCGACGAGCTGGGCGCCGGCTCGATGACCGGTCTGCCGATCATCGAGACCAAGGCCAACGACGTGTCGGCCTACATCCCGACGAACGTCATCTCGATCACCGACGGCCAGGTCTTCCTGGAGTCCGACCTGTTCAACCAGGGCGTCCGGCCGGCGATCAACGTCGGTATCTCGGTCTCCCGGGTCGGTGGCTCGGCGCAGGTCCGCGCGATGCGCACGGTCTCGGGCTCACTGCGGCTGGACCTGTCGCAGTACCGCGAGCTGGAGGCCTTCGCAGCGTTCGGCTCCGACCTCGACGACGCGTCGGCGCGCGCCCTCGGCCGTGGCGAGCGGCTGGTCGAGCTGCTCAAGCAGGGGCAGTACTCGCCGTTCTCGGTCGAGGACGAGGTCGTCGCGATCTGGCTGGGCACCTCGGGTCAGCTCGACTCCGTCCCGGTCCGCGACGTGGGCCGCTTCGAGAGCGAGTTCCTCGCCCACGTCCACCGCAACCACGAGGCGGCGTTCGACGACATCCGCGAGACCGGCAAGCTCAACGACGACAACGTCGAGCGGCTGCAGGGCATCGTCGACGACTTCAAGCGGGACTTCACGGCCGCCGACGGTTCGTCGGTCGTCCCCAAGGACGAGAAGGCACTCGACGAGGACGACGTCGAGCAGGAGACCGTGAAGGTCAACAAGCCGGCACCGGCTTCGAGCTGACGGGTAGGGACCGATGGCGGCACAGATCCGTGTGCTGCGGCGGCGGATCAGGTCGACGCAGTCCATCAAGAAGATCACGCGCGCGATGGAGCTCATCGCGACGTCGCGGATCGCGAAGGCCCGTGCGCGGGTCCAGCAGTCGCGGCCGTACGCCGAGCTGATGACCTCGGTCCTCAGCGAGCTGGCGTCGAACGCGGCGCTGGACCACCCGCTGCTGGTCGAGCGGCCGGAGGCCAAGCGGGCCGCGATCCTCGTGGTCACCAGTGACCGCGGGCAGTGCGGTGGTTACAACGCGAACGTCCTCAAGGAGGCGGAGCAGCTGCGCTCGCTCCTGCGCGAGCAGGGCAAGGAGCCGGTCCTCTACGTGATCGGCCGCAAGGGCGTCAGCTACTTCCGCTTCCGCAAGCAGGCGGTGCAGGAGTCCTGGACCGGCTTCTCGGAGCAGCCGGAGTACGTGCACGCGGCCGAGGTCGCCCGCACGCTCGTCGAGGCCTTCATGGTCGGCAGCGACGGGCGGACCGGTGGTGACGGTGAGGACGGCGTCCAGGGCGTCGACGAGCTGCACCTGGTCTACACGCAGTTCCGCAACATGGTCAGCCAGACGCCGCAGGCGCGGCGGATGGCGCCCATGGAGGTCGAGTACGTCGGCTCGGAGTCGGCGCTCGACGCGGACTCGGAGACCACGACCGGCGGGGCGAGCGGCGTGACCGCGGCCGAGGTCCGGGAGCAGTCGTCCGGGCCGAAGGCGCTCTACGAGTTCGAGCCCGACGCGGACGCGCTCTTCGACGCACTCATCCCGAAGTACGTGGGAGCGCGGCTGTTCGCCGCGCTGCTCGACTCGGCGGCATCGGAGTCGGCGAACCGGCAGCGGGCCATGAAGGCCGCGACCGACAACGCGAACGAACTCATCCGTACCCTGACGCTGGAAGCCAACCAGGCCCGTCAGGCACAGATCACCCAGGAGATCAGTGAGATCGTCGGTGGCGCCGACGCTCTCGTGACCGCAGGAAGTGAGAGCTGATGACCGCCACCGCCGACACGCCCACCCAGGTCAGGACAGGCCGGGTCGTCCGGGTCACGGGCCCGGTCGTCGACGTCGAGTTCCCGCGCAACCAGGTGCCGCCGCTGTACAACGCGCTCACCGTCCAGGTCGAGTTCGGTGACCTCGCGAAGACGCTGACCCTGGAGATCGCCCAGCACCTGGGCGACAACCTGGTCCGCACCATCTCGATGCAGCCGACCGACGGCCTGGTCCGCGGCCAGGAGGTCTCCGACCTCGGCCGCCCGATCTCGGTCCCCGTGGGCGACCAGGTCAAGGGCCACGTCTTCAATGCGCTCGGCGAGTGCCTCGACAAGCCCGACCTGGAGATCACCGGCGAGCTGTGGGGCATCCACCGCAAGGCGCCGGCGTTCGACCAGCTCGAGGGTCGCACCGAGATGCTGGAGACCGGCATCAAGGTCATCGACCTGCTCACCCCGTACGTCACGGGCGGCAAGATCGGCCTGTTCGGCGGCGCCGGCGTCGGCAAGACGGTGCTCATCCAGGAGATGATCACCCGTGTCGCCAAGAACTTCGGTGGCACCTCGGTGTTCGCCGGTGTCGGTGAGCGCACCCGTGAGGGCAACGACCTCATCACGGAGATGGCCGAGTCCGGCGTCATCAACGACACCGCGCTCGTCTTCGGTCAGATGGACGAGCCGCCCGGCACGCGTATGCGCGTCGCGCTGTCCGCCCTGACGATGGCGGAGTACTTCCGCGACGTCCAGAACCAGGACGTGCTGCTCTTCATCGACAACATCTTCCGGTTCACCCAGGCCGGCTCGGAGGTCTCCACGCTGCTCGGCCGTATGCCGAGCGCCGTCGGCTACCAGCCGACCCTGGCCGACGAGATGGGCGAGCTGCAGGAGCGGATCACCTCGACCCGTGGCCGGTCGATCACCTCGATGCAGGCGATCTACGTCCCCGCGGACGACTACACCGACCCGGCCCCGGCGACGACGTTCGCCCACCTGGACGCGACGACGGAGCTCTCCCGCCCCATCTCGCAGAAGGGCATCTACCCGGCGGTCGACCCGCTGACCTCGACCTCGCGGATCCTGGACCCGCAGTACATCGGCGACGAGCACTTCCGCGTCGCCAACGAGGTCAAGCGGATCCTGCAGCGCTACGCGGACCTGCAGGACATCATCGCGATCCTCGGTATCGACGAGCTCTCCGAAGAGGACAAGCAGCTCGTCGGCCGGGCCCGTCGCATCGAGCGGTTCCTGTCGCAGAACCTCCTGGTCGCCGAGCAGTTCACCGGCCAGCCGGGTTCGACGGTGCCGCTCAAGGAGACGATCGAGTCGTTCGACAAGATCGCCAAGGGCGAGTTCGACGACGTTCCCGAGCAGGCGTTCTTCCTCTGCGGTGGTCTCGAGGACCTCGAGAAGAACCGCAAGCGGCTGCAGGGCTGACGGGGCCGGAAAGGGCATCATGGCGGAGATGACGGTCGACCTCGTATCGGTCGAGCGGAAGATCTGGACGGGCAGCTCGACGTTCGTGCTGGCCCGGACCACGGTCGGCGAGATCGGCGTGCTGCCCGGCCACGAGCCGACCCTGGCTCAGCTGGAGGAGGCCGGCGTCGTGCGCATCGACGCGGCCGACGGCACGTCGACCACGGTCGCAGTGCACGGCGGCTTCCTGTCGGTCACGCCGGACCACGTGTCGATCCTCGCGGAGTTCGCAGAGCTCTCCGAGGAGATCGACGTGGACCGGGCACGATCGGCGCTCGACCGGGCCGACGCGTCGGAGGACTCCGGCGCCGCGGCCCGGGCCCGAGCCGAGGCACGGCTCAGGGCGGCCGGCGCGCAGTAGCACGGTAGCGGGACACACGCGGTGGGAACGGTTGCGATCGTCGTCGGGATCGTTCTGCTGTGTGCCTGCCTGCTGCTCGGCTGGTTCGCCGTGCGGCGGGTACGACTCATGCGGGGCGGTGGCGTGGACCTGTGTCTGCGCCGCCGCCCTGCTGCGTTCGACGGGCGGGACGACGTCGCGGGCTGGCACTTCGGGGTCGGCCGCTACCACGGCGACGAGTTCGCCTGGCACCGCCTGACCAGCGTCCGGCTCGGCCCGACGCTGCGGATGGACCGCGCCGACCTGCAGATCGTCGACCGGCGGCCGCCGCGGGCCGTCGAGACCTATGCGATCCCGACCGCGACGTCGGTACTGCGGCTGCGCACGCACGGCGAGGACCTGGAGCTGGCGATGGCCCCCGGCGTCCTGACGGGCTTCCTCGCGTGGCTGGAGGCAGCCCCGCCCGGACGGACGACGGGCTACCGCCAGGCCTCCTGAGGCAGGCTCAGGCCTCGTCGGAGGCGGCTTGGGGGCCTCCCGGCTGCCACAGCACGTCCCCGCCCGGGTTGGCGACGCGCCCGAGGATGAACAGCAGGTCCGACAGCCGGTTGAGGTAGCGGGCCGTCAGCGGGTTCGACCGCTGCGCGTCGACCTCCAGCAGCGCCCACACCGACCGCTCCGCGCGCCGGGTCACCGTCCGCGCGACGTGCAGGTACGCGGCGCCGGGGGTGCCACCGGGCAGGATGAACGACGCCAGCTTGGGCAGGCTCTCGTTGAACTCGTCGCACCAGCCCTCGAGGCGGTCGACGTAGGCGTCGGTGATGCGCAGCGGCGGGTACTCGGGGTTCTCGACGATCGGCGAGCACAGGTCGGCGCCGACGTCGAACAGGTCGTTCTGGATCTGGCGCAGCGGCGCGAGGACCGCCTCGTCGAGCCCGCCGACGGTGACGGCGACGCCGATCGCGGCGTTCGCCTCGTCGGTGTCGGCGTAGGCCGCGAGCCGCGGATCGGTCTTGTGCACGCGGCTGAAGTCGCCGAGCGCGGTCGTCCCGTCGTCACCGGTGCGGGTGTAGATCCTGGTCAGGTGCACGGCCATGGTCCGACGGTAGCCGTCCGCGGCGCCGCAGGACTGTGGCGGGGACGACACGCCCACGGGGTGGGGGCGGGGCAGGACGGGGGAGCAGATAGCGTCCTCGGCCGTGGCAGAGCATTTCGCGGTCCGTGGCGGCGCCCGTCTCGACGGCGCCGTCGATGTCGTCGGCGCCAAGAACAGCGTGCTCAAGCTGATGGCGGCGGCGCTGCTCGCCGAGGGCACCACGGTGCTGACCAACTGTCCGGAGATCCTCGACGTCCCGCTGATGGCCGACGTGCTGCGCAGCCTGGGCTGCACCGTGGTCGTCGACGGCGCGACGGTGACGATCGACGTGCCCGCCGACCCGGGTGCGCAGGCCGATTACCGCTCGGTGTCGAAGCTGCGCGCCTCGGTGTGCGTGCTCGGCCCGCTGGTGGCCCGCTGCCGCCGCGCCGTCGTCCCGCTGCCGGGCGGCGACGCGATCGGCTCGCGCCCGCTCGACATGCACCAGAGTGGCCTGCGCAAGCTGGGCGCCACCACCGAGATCGAGCACGGGCGCGTCGTCGCCCACGCCGAGGAGCTGCACGGCGCCCAGATCTGGCTCGACTTCCCCAGCGTCGGCGCCACCGAGAACATCCTCATGGCGGCCGTGCTCGCCGAGGGCACCACGATCATCGACAACGCCGCCCGCGAGCCCGAGATCGTCGACCTGTGCACGATGCTGCAGCGGATGGGCGCGAAGATCGACGGCGCGGGCTCGTCGACGCTGACGGTGCACGGGGTGACGAGCCTCGCCCCGGCCCACCACCGCGTCATCGGCGACCGGATCGTGGGCGCCACCTGGGCGTTCGCCGCCGCGATGACGGGTGGGCACGTCGACGTCCGCGGCGTCGATCCGCACCACCTGGAGCTCGTCCTCGACAAGCTGGGCTCGGCGGGCGCGCAGGTCGCGCCGCACGCCGACGGCTTCACGGTGACGATGGACGGCCGCGCCCGTGCCGTCGACTTCGTGACGCTGCCCTACCCGGGCTTCGCCACCGACCTGCAGCCGATGGCGATCGCCCTGTCCGCGGTCGCCGACGGCACGTCGATGATCACGGAGAACGTCTTCGAGGGCCGCTTCCGGTTCGTGGAGGAGATGGTCCGCCTCGGTGCCGACGCCCGCACCGACGGCCACCACGCCGTCGTCCGCGGCGTGCCGCGGCTCTCCAGCGCGCCGGTGTGGGCCAGCGACATCCGGGCGGGTGCCGGGCTCGTGCTCGCGGGCCTGTGTGCCGACGGCGAGACCGTGGTCTGGGACGTCGAGCACATCGACCGCGGTTACCCGCGGTTCGTCGAGAACCTGTCGGGGCTCGGCGCCGACATCGAACGGGTCACGGTTTCGGACGAGGGCTGAGCCGGACGGAGCAGTCCCGGTCGCGCGGCCGGACGGATCGTGCGAGGTTGCGGGCTCCCCACCCTGGAGGCCCGGTATGGCCGATGTGTCGAGTGCGGCGTCCGACGCCGCCGGAACGGTGCGCGACGCCGCGCAGAGCGAACCGGCGAAGGTGGCGGTGCGCGTCGGCATCCTCGCCTACGGCGTCACACACGTGCTGATCGCATGGCTCGCGCTGCAGCTCGCGTTCGGCGGGTCCGGGCAGAGCACCGACCAGGCGGGTGCGTTCCAGACGCTCGCGCAGGGCACTGTCGGCCGCATCCTGCTGTGGGTGCTGGCCGTCGGCTTCGTGGCGGTCGTGTTCTGGCGGGCCGGTGAGGCGGTGGCGGGGTTCTCCTACCAGCCGGACTCGAAGAAGCAGCTCGCGTCGCGGGTGGGCAGCGGCGCCAAGGCCGTCGTGTTCGCGTCGTTGACGGTGCTCGCGGTGCGGACGGCGCTGGGCGGGTCGTCGGGCGGCGGCGGGCAGCAGGCCGCGGCGGGTGTGCTGGGCTGGCCGGGCGGGCAGTGGATCGTCGGCATCGCGGGCCTCGTCGTCGTGGTGGTCGGCGTGGTGACCGCAGTGCGTGGCTGGAAGAAGTCGTTCACCGACGACATGGTGCTGCCCGCGGACAAGCGGGCGCGGGAGACCGCGGTGCGCAGCGGGCAGATCGGCACGATCGCGAAGGGGGCGGTGACGGCGCTGGTCGGCGTGCTGGTCGTCGTCGCGGCGGTGCGGTTCAAGCCGGAGGAGGCCAACGGTCTCGACGCCGCGCTGAAGACGCTGGCCGCCCAGCCGTACGGGTCGGTGCTGCTCGTCGTCGCGGCGCTGGGGCTGGCCTCGTTCGGGGTGTTCTGCGCGTTCGACGCCCGGTACCACCGGGTGTGAGCGAGTCGGACCTTCCCGGATCCCCGCCGCTCGCGTAGTTTCCCGACAGGTGCTGCGTGGTATCCCAACCGCGTTGGCAGTCCGATGGCGGAGGTGTCCGGTGCCGTACCCGACCGACCACGAGCGCGACCGCCCCTGGGTGATCCGCACCTACGCCGGGCACTCGTCGGCCGAGAAGTCCAACGAGCTCTACCGCCGCAACCTCGCCAAGGGGCAGACGGGCCTGTCGGTCGCGTTCGACCTGCCCACCCAGACCGGCTACGACCCCGACGACGAGCTCGCCAAGGGTGAGGTCGGCAAGGTCGGCGTGCCGGTCAGCCACATCGGCGACATGCGCACACTGTTCGACGGCATCCCGATGGCCGAGGCCAACACCTCGATGACCATCAACGCCCCCGCTATGTGGATGCTGGCGCTCTACGTCGCCGTCGCCGACGAGCACGACGCCCCGCGCGCCACCCTCGCAGGCACGACGCAGAACGACATCGTCAAGGAGTACCTCTCCCGCGGGACCTACGTGTTCCCGCCCGCGCCGAGCATGCGGCTCATCTCCGACACCATCGCCTGGTCCGTCGCGAACATCCCCAAGTGGAACCCGATCAACATCTGCAGCTACCACCTGCAGGAGGCCGGGGCCACACCCGCGCAGGAGCTCGCCTACGCGCTGTCGACAGCCATCGCCGTGCTCGACGCCGTCCGCGACTCCGGTCAGGTCCCGGCCGAGAAGTTCGGCGACGTCGTCGGGCGCATCTCGTTCTTCGTCAACGCCGGGCTGCGGTTCGTCGAGGAGATGTGCAAGCTGCGCGCGCTGGGCCGGCTGTGGGACGAGATCACTCTGGAGCGCTACGGCGTCGACAACCCCACGCAGCGACGGCTCCGCTACGGCGTGCAGGTCAACTCCCTCGGGCTCACCGAGGCCCAGCCGGAGAACAACGTCCAACGGATCGTGCTGGAGATGCTCGCGGTGACGCTGTCGCGCGACGCCCGGGCCCGCGCCATCCAGCTCCCCGCCTGGAACGAGGCGCTGGGCCTGCCGCGGCCCTGGGACCAGCAGTGGGCGCTGCGCATGCAGCAGGTGCTCGCGTACGAGACCGACCTGCTCGAGTACGAGGACATCTTCGACGGCAGCCGGGTCGTCGAGGCCAAGGTGACCGAGCTCGTCGAGTCCGCCCGCGCCGAGATCGACCGCGTCCAGGAGATGGGCGGGGCCGTCGCGGCGACCGAGTCCGGCTACATGAAGGGCGAGCTGGTCAGCGCGCTCGCCGAGCGGCGGCGGCGGATGGAGTCGGGCGAGGACGTCGTCGTCGGCGTCAACAGGTTCGACACCACCGAACCGAGCCCGCTGCAGGCCGAGGGCGCGGCGGCCATCGAGACCGTCGACCCCGCCACGGAGGCCGCCGCCGTCGAGGCGATCGTGGCCTGGCGCGCCCAGCGCGACCAGCCGGCCGTCGACGCCGCCCTCGACGCGCTGCGCGACGCCGCCAAGACCGATGCCAACCTCATGGACGCCTCCATCGCCTGTGCCAAGGCCGGGGTGACCACGGGGGAGTGGTCCGGTGCGCTGCGCGGCATCTTCGGCGAGTTCCGCGCCCCGACCGGGGTCTCGGCCGCGGTCGCGTCGGGCGAGGCCGCCTCCGAGATCGGCGAGGTCAGGGCCCGGGTGAAGGCCGCGGGCGAGGAGATCGGGGAGCGGCTGCGCATGCTCGTCGGCAAGCCGGGTCTCGACGGGCATTCCAACGGCGCCGAGCAGGTCGCCGTGCGCGCCCGCGACGTCGGCTTCGAGGTGATCTACCAGGGCATCCGGCTCACGCCGTCGGAGATCGTGGCCGCCGCGGTGCAGGAAGGCGTGCACGTCGTCGGGCTGTCGGTGCTGTCGGGCTCGCACCTGGAGGTCGTGCCCGCGGTGGTCGACGGGTTGCGCGCAGCGGGTGCCGACGACGTACCTGTCGTCGTCGGCGGCATCATCCCCGACGCCGACGCGAAGGCGTTGCGGGACAAGGGTGTTGCGGCCGTCTTCACGCCGAAGGACTACCGGCTGACCGAGATGATGGATGCGATCGTGACGCTGGTGCGCGAGGCCCACGGCCTCTGAACGCCACTCACGACTCCTCTTCCGCCTTCTCCTCGCCGCGGCGGCGGAAGAACGAGAACCCCGGCACGCCCTGGATCGCCTGCCGGACCTCCTTGAGCACGTCGAGCAGCTCGTGGACGTCGGGTCCGACACGGTCGAGCGTCGTCAGGATCGGCATGATGTCGTTCTCGAGGTGCTCGGTGAGCTGCGGCAGGTGGTCGACGAGCCGGATCGCGGCGCGCACCTCGTCCTCCGAGAGCTCCTCGACGAACTTGCGCGCCAACGGCGCCGCCCGGGCCGACAGCGGCTTCCAGGTGGCCAGGATCTCCTGCGCCCCGTCGGAGGTCGCCGCGGCCGAGTCGACGATGTCGCCGGCCCGGCGGGCGACGAGCGCCGCACCGTCGACGACCTCGCCGGCCTGCTGCGCCACCCCGGACGCGGCACCGACGACGGTGGCCGCCTCCGTCGCGACGGAGCCGGCGGTCCGCACGATCGTCTCCGCCTCGGCGGCGACCGCGCCCGCGGTGCGCACGGTGTGCTCGGCCTGGTCGGCGACCCCGGAGACGGCCGCGACCAGCTCGTCGGCCGTCGCGACGATCGACGACGTCCGGGAGACGACGCCACCGACCTCGGCCAGCATCGCGTCGACGGAGTCCACGCTGCCGTCCACGCGGTCGAGCAGCCCGTCGACGCGGTCGGCGATCCCGGTGATGCGCCCGATCAGCGCCTCCGCGCCGTCGAGCAGGCGCCCGGCGCGCTCCGGCAGCTCACCCGCGACGCCGACGGCGTCCTCGGTCCAGGCGGCCACCGCACGGGCCCCGGCGAGGACGTCGGAGGGCCCGAGGACGGGGAGTCCGGCGATGCGTACGACCATGACCGCATCATGGCCCATCCCGGCTCCCGGGGCCGCCCGGGCAGCTCCGCCGGCCACACGTCGACAGGGGTGATACCCGCCTCGAAAGGACTTCATGGCCTCCGATCGGGTGAACGTTCGGTACCGGTCGAGGAGGCGATTGCGGTCGGATAACGACCCTCGATCGGCATCGGGTGGCGCGCCGGGCGAGCCCCTAGGTTCGGATCGGCGGCGGTGTCTCCTCGAGGGTGCCGCGCGCACAGGCCCACCGACGCGCGAGCACCGAGGAGTCGACATGACCGGCAGGACGTGGAGCAGGCGGGAGTTCTTCCGACGCAGCGCAGTGGCAGGTGCCGTGGTCCTCGGTGGACCCGCGCTGATCTCGGCGTGCACCAGCACCGGTGCGGGCGGGAACGTCCTCGACACCGCGCGCGGTGCAGGCAGGATCAAGATCGGGATCGCGGGCGAGGAGCCCTACGGCTTCACCGACGCGAGCGGCAAGGTCACCGGCGAGGCCCCGGAGGTCGCACGTGCGGTGCTGAAGTCGATCGGGATCAACGACGTCGAGGCCGAGCAGGTCGAGTTCGGCCAGCTGATCCCGGCGCTGAACGCCAACCAGTACGACATGGTGTGCGCCGGGATGAACATCACGCCGGCACGCTGCCAGCAGGCCACGTTCTCGATCCCCGACTACTCGGCCAAGACAGCGTTCCTCGTGCCCAAGGGCAACCCGCAGGGGATCACGACGTTCCAGGACGTGGCGTCGAAGAACGCGCAGCTCGCCGTGCTCGGCGCGGCCGTCGAGCAGGGCTACGCCAAGGACGCGGGTGTCCCCGACGCCGATGTCCAGGTCTTCCCCGACCAGAACGCGCTGCTGCAGGCCGTCACCGCAGGCCGGGTCGGCGCGGCCGCGCTCACCGACATCTCGCTGAAGTGGCTCGTCACCAAGAACCGTTCGGCGAACGTCGAGGTCACCGAGAGCTTCGACCCGGTCCAGGGTGGTCAGCCGGTCGTCTCCGCGGGCGGGTTCGTGTTCCGCAAGGCCGACGGCCCGCTCGTGCAGGCGTTCGACACCGCGCTCGACACCCTGCACAAGAACGGCCAGTGGGTGGCGATCGCCCAGCCGTTCGGGTTCACCCAGGCGAACCTGCCGGCGGCGGACCTCACGACCGAGAAGCTCTGCGCCGCCTGACCGGGTAGTGGTGGACAACCTCGGAACGTTCCTGTCGGTCCTGTCCCAGGGACTGCCGTTCACGATCATCGCGACCGTCGGCGGCATCGCGCTGACTATCGTGCTGTCCTTCGTCGCGGGGCTCGCGCTGCTGTCGTCGTCGCGGACCGTACGGATCATCGCCCGTGTCTACGTCGAAGGCCTGCGGGGCACGTCGGAGGTCGTGCAGCTGTTCTGGATCTTCTTCGCGCTGCCGGTGCTCGTCGGCTTCCAGATCGTGCCCATCTGGGCGGGCATCCTCGTGCTCGGGCTCAACCACGGGGCCTACGGCGCGGAGATCGTCCGCGGCGCGGTGCAGTCGGTGCCGCGCGCCCAGATCGAGGGCGCGATCGCGCTGAACCTGACGCCGGCGCAACGGATGCGCCGCGTCGTGCTGCCGCAGGCCGTCGTCGAGATGCTGCCGCCGTTCAACAACCTGTTCATCCAGCTGCTCAAGAGCACCGCGCTGCTCTCGTTCGTCTCGATCAACGAGATCACCCGGCAGGCCCAGCAGGTGCTGGTGCCGCGCTTCAACCCGCAGGCGTTCGAGATCTTCCTGCTCCTGCTGGTGATGTACCTGGTCATGTCGCTGGTCATCACCGCGGTCATGCGGACGCTCGAACGCGTCGCCGCCGCCCGCGTCGGCCGCACACCCTCGGCACGGTCGCGCCGGCAGGCGACGGGGGCGGGGGTCGCGTGAACGTCTGGGACTGGAACTTCGCCGGCCAGATCATCCCGGCGCTGCTCAACGGCCTGCGGATCACCCTCGTCGCGACGGTCCTCGGCTCCCTCATCGCGTTCGTCCTCGGGCTGGTGCTCGCGATCCTGGGACGCGGCCCGAGGCCGGTGCGGATCGTCGTCAGGGCGGTCGTCGAGTTCGTCCGCAGCACCCCGCTGCTGGTGCAGGTGTACTTCCTGTTCTTCGTGCTGCCGACGTTCGGTGTCGTGCTGCCGGCGTTGACCGTCGGCGTGCTGGCGCTGGGCCTGCACTACGCGACGTACACCTCCGAGGTCTACCGCGCGGGTATCGACGCCGTGCCCCGTGGCCAGTGGGAGGCCGCGACCGCGCTGAGCCTGCCACGCTCCCGGGTCTGGACGGGTGTCGTTCTCCCGCAGGCGGTCCCGCGGGTGCTGCCCGCGCTGGGCAACTACGTCATCTCGATGTTCAAGGAGACCCCGCTGCTCATCGGGATCGGCGTCCTCGACATCGTGGGGCAGGTCCGCGAGGTCGGCGGCCAGTCGTTCCGCTACGTCGAGGCCTACACCATCGCCGGCCTGCTGTTCCTGCTGCTGAGCTACCCGGCGTCGCTGGCCGTCCGGAGATTGGAGCGGCGCCGTGCCGTCCGCTGACCGAGCTGCCGAACCGATGATCGAGTTCGACGGGGTGGAGAAACGCTTCGGCGACCACGTCGTGCTCTCCGAGCTGAGCTTCGCCGTCGCCCCCGGCGAGCACGTCTGCCTCATCGGCCCGTCGGGCTCGGGCAAGACCACGATCCTGCGGCTGCTCATGACCCTGGAGAAGGTCGACGCCGGGACGATCACCGTCGGCGGGACGTCGTTGTCGCACATGGACAAGGGCGGAACGCTCGTGCCCGCCGACGACAAGCACGTCCGCGAGGTCCGCAAGCGCATCGGCATGGTGTTCCAGCAGTTCAACCTGTTCCCCAACATGACGGTGCGCGGCAACCTCATCGAGGCGCCGACGCGTGTGCTGGGGTTGTCGAAGGAGGAGGCGACCGCCCGCGCCCAAGAGCTGCTCGACCTCGTCGGCCTCGGCGACCGGATGGACTCCCACCCCACGCAGCTCTCCGGCGGGCAGCAGCAGCGCGTCGCGATCGCCCGGGCGCTGGCCATGCGTCCCGACGTCCTGCTGCTCGACGAGGTGACCTCCGCCCTCGACCCCGAGCTCGTCGCCGGCGTCCTGACGCTCCTGCGTGACCTCGGCGCCTCGACCGACATCACGTTCCTCTGCGTGACCCACGAGATGGGCTTCGCCCGCGACTTCTCCGACCGCGTGATGATGTTCGACGGCGGCCGTGTCATCGAGGACGCCGCCCCGGAGAAGCTCTTCACCGCGCCGGAGCACGAGCGGACGCGAGCCTTCCTGCACGCGGTCGTCGACCGCTGAGGGCCGAGCTCGCGCGCTGCAGGAACGGCGCTCTCCTGCCGCTGGGCTGCAGGAAAGCGCCCTTCCTGCAAAGAAGGGGTCAGGCTGTCCCCGCGCAGAGTGCGGTCGTCGTCAGGGAGGCGGGCGGCAGGTTCGCGCCCGTGAACCCGAAGGGCGACGCCGCGCGCAACCACTCGCCGGATGCCTGCGCGGCGGTGAGCGCGTCGTCGAACGCCGCGACCAGGTCGGCGTCCCCGCGGCGGAACGCGAACCCACCCGCGGGTACCACGTCGCGGCCGCCGATCGTCACGCGGAACTGCCGCGTCACCTGCAGCTGACGGCCGGGGTTGCGGCGCAGCTCGTCGAGCAGCGAGATGCGCGTCGCCACCACGGCGTCGACCCGCTGGTCGGCGACCGCCCGGACCAGCGAGCTCTGCGCATCGAAGGTGGTCGTCATGTCGTCGGGGATGCCGGAGGCCGTCGCCCAGGCCTGCTCCGCGGACCCGGCGAGCACCCCGAGCCGCGCCCGGGCGGCGACGATGTCGGCGAACGACCGCAGCCCGGCGGGACCGTCCCGGCGCACCATGAACGCGGGTGGGGCGACGAAGTCGGGCCGGGAGAACGCCACCCGCCCGCACCGTTGCGGGCTGATCGTCATACCGGCTGCGACCAGGTCGACGTCACCGCCGACGAGCGAGTCCAGCAGCTGGTCGAACGGCACCTGCACGGCCTCGATCCCGTCGACGCCCACCGCGCGCAGGACGAGCCGCGCGACCTCGGGGCTCTCCCCGGTGACCCGGCCGCCCGCGTCGGAGAACCCGTAGGGCTGCTCACCGGCGATCGCGACCCGGGCGACCCCGGACCCCCGGATCCGCTGCAGGGTCCCGGCGAGGTCGGTCCGGCCGCAGCCGGCTCCACCCGCGAGCACGGAGGCGCTCGCGGCGCCGAGGGCCACGAGCAGCCGGCGTCGGGTCAGCATCGCGGGCGACCCTAGGCGACGTCCGCGGCGCGCGCCCGTCCTGGGTGTCGTCGTCGCAGGTCAGCAGTCACTCACGGGGCTCGTGGAGGTCGTGGTGGGCAACCTTTCCGCTGCCGGTGAGTGGCAGCGCGTCGCGGAAGTGGATGCGGGCCGGGATCTTGTAGGCGGCGATCCTGCCGGTGAGGAACTCGGTCAGGTCGTCGGCGGACAGCCTCCGTCCCGGTCGGGGCACCACGAACGCAACCGGGACCTGGCCCTCCTCGGCGTCGGGTGCGGCGACGACGGCGCAGGCCGCGACGTCGGGGTGCTCGTCGATCGCCGACTCCACCTCGCCGGGCGTGATCTTCGACGTGCGGCGCACGATGATGTCCTTGAGCCTGCCGCGGAACCACCACACACCGTCGGCGTCGGCCTCGCCCAGGTCGCCGGTGTGCAGCCAGCCGTCGGTCAGCGAGTCGCGGGTCAGGACCTCGTCGTCCCAGTAGCCCGTCATGAGCATCGGGCCACGGACGAGGATCTCCCCGGTCGCGGCGTCGGTCCGCAGCCGGGCGCCGCCGACCGGCACGCCGATGCAGCCGTCGCGATCGGTGCGGGGTGCGCGCTGGATCGTCAGCCAGATCGCCTCGGTCATGCCGTAGCCGACGGCGATCGGCCGGCCGGCGATCGCGAGGAAGTCGCGCTGCAGTGCTGCGGGGACGGTGTCGCCGCCGGTGTAGACCCCGCGCAGGGACGCGAACCGGTCGGCTGTGGCCCGCGGGTCGCGCACCACCTGGGCGAGCAGGTCGATGTGGGTGCAGACGAGCGTCGGCCGGTGGGTGAGCAGCCCATCGACGTAGGTGTCGAGGTCGAACCCGTCGTGGAGGGCGACGGTGCCGCCGCCGCGCAGCGTCGTCAGCGTGCCGATGAACCCGCTGACGTGCACCTGCGGTTCGCACACCTGCGTCACGTCGGCGGGACCCACGTCACCCATCGCCTCCGATGTGCTCGCCAGCATGGCCAGCGCCGACCGCTGGGAGTGCACGACGCCCTTCGGTGTGCCCGTGGAGCCCGAGGTGAAGAACATGACCGCGGGTGCGTCGGCGCCGGGGACGGGCAGGGCGGTGGTCGCGGCCGGGCCCGTCGGGACCTCGCCGTCCGACACCACGACCTGCTGCACCCCCGCGAGGACGGCCGGGTCGACGCGGTCGAGCAGCGGCAGCCGCGACGCGTGCACCACCAGCCACGACGGCCGGGCCCGGCGCAGCGCGCGCTCGATCTCGGGCGGGGCGAACCGCGAGTTGAGCGGGGTCGCGACCGCACCCGCCGCGAAGCAGGCGAGGTAGCCCACGACCGTCGCGGGGGAGTTGGGCAGCATCAGCGCGACGCGTCCGCCCGCGGCGCCCGCGGCGTGCAGGCGGGCGCCGAACGCGGTGGCCGCCGCGGCCAGCTCGCCGTAGGTCCACGTGCGCTTCTCGTGGACGAGCGCCGCCCGGTCCGGGTCCCGGCGGGCGTGCGGGCCGATGAGGTCGTGGAGGGCCGCGTCGTCGCTGCTCACGGGCGTCATCCTGGCGGGCGGCCCGTCCGCGATCAGCCGCCGTCCGAGTACACCGCGCGCACCCTCACGGTCGTCCCGGAGCGGGTCCACGCCGGTGAGGGTGCGTGCGACGCAGGACCTAGTCCGACCAGACCGGGTGGCGCTTCTCCAGGAACGACGCCATGCCCTCCTTGGCCCCCGGCGACTGCGACATCGAGGCCATGACCTCGACGGCGATCCCGTAGGCGTCGGCCTCGGGGCGGTCGAGCTGGGAGTACAACGTCTGCTTGCCGACGGCCTTGCCGAAGCGGCTGCCGCGGGTCGCGCGGGTGAGCAGGTCGTCGACGCGGGCGTCGAGCTCGTCGTCGGGGACCGCGTAGTTGACCAGTCCCCAGTCGGCGGCGGTGGCGGCGTCGACGACGTCGCCGGTGAGCGCCATCTCCATGAGCCGCTTGCGGCCGACGTTGCGCGCCACCGGGACCGCGGGGGTGTGGCAGAACCAGCCGCCCTTCCCGCCGGGCAGGGAGAAGCCCGCGGACTCGGCGGCGACCGCGAGGTCACAGGTCGCGACGAGCTGGCAGCCCGCGGCCGTCGCCAGCGCGTGCACCCGGGCGATCACGACCTGCGGCACCGACTCGATGGTGCGCATCAGCGTCGTGCACAGCTGCAGGAGGTCGCGCACGCCGGCGAGGTCGCGGGAGGAGACGTCGGCGAAGTCGTGGCCGGCGGAGAACACCTTGCCCTCGGCGCCCAGCACGATGCCGGTGGCGTCGGACTCCCCGGCCTCGGTGAAGGCGCGCAGCAGCTCGCGCAGGTGCGGCTCGGACAGCGCGTTGCGCCGCTCGGGCCGGTTCATCGTGATCCGGACGGTGTCGCCGTCCTGCTTGACGAGCAGGTACTCGTAGTCCGCCATGCCCGCGACGCTACGGCCTCGAGGGCGCCCGCTCCACCTCGGCGACCCGGAGGTGCTCGGCCGGCTCGCGCACGAGGCGGCGGACTCGATGGGGGAGGCAGGGACCGGCGGGCCGAGTTGATCGCCCACCCGATCTCGTGCACGACCCGACCGACAGCATCGTCACCGGCGACGGTGCCGACCACACCCGGCTGCACACGCTCGTCCCACGCGCGTTCACCGTGCGGCGGGTGGGCGGGTTGCGCCCCCGGGTGGAGGAGAGCGTCGGCCGTCGACCCGCCGGAGCAGGTCCGGCTGCCGGTGCCGGGGATGCGCCGGCTGGAGAGCGTCCCGCTCGGGGTGGGCGTCAGCTGCCGGTGCCCGCCGCGACCGGGTCGATGAATAGGTCGGGCCGCCAGCGGCGCCACCCGACCGTGATCGTCGCGAACCGGACGATGCCCACATGTCCACCGCCGCAACGGGTTGCGGCGCGTACGGGGCCGAGACCCACATCGACGACGTACAGGCCGGCCGGACGGCCTACGAGCGTCGCTAGTAGGACTTCGGCAGGCCCAGCGTGTGCTGGGAGACGTGGTTGAGCACCATCTCCCGGCTCACCGGCGCGATCCGGGCCGCGCGGACCGCCCCGATCAGCCCCCCGACCCCGTACTCCAGCGACATCCCGTTGCCCCCGTGGGCCTGCACCGCCGCGTCGACGGCCTTGATCGCGGCCTCGGCGGCGGCGTACTTGGCGACGTTGGCGGCGTCGCCGGCGCCGCGGTCGCCCACGTCGTAGAGGAACGCGGCGCGGGTGGTGGCCATCCGGGCGAGCTCGACGTCGATGTGCGCGGCCGCCAGCGGGTGCGCGATCGCCTGGTGCGCGCCGATCGGGGTGCCCCACACGTCGCGGTCGCGCGCGTAGGCCACCCCCTTGCCCAGCGCGTAGCGCGCCAGCCCGTTGGAGTAGGCCGCGACGGTGATGCGCTCCGGGTTCAGCCCCGCGAACAGCGCCGACAGCCCGGCCTCCTCGCCCCCGACGAGCGCGTCGGCGGGCAGGGGCGCGTCGTCGAAGAACAGCGTGAACTGCTTCTCCGGGCTGACGATCGCCATGTCGATGGGCTGGTAGGTGACACCCGGGGTGTCGCGCGGCACGACGAACATCGCCGGGCGCAGTGTGCCGGACGCGGCGTCCTCCATGCGCGCGACGACCAGCGTCGCATCGGTCTCGTCGACGCCGGAGATGTAGTACTTGTGCCCCGAGAGCCGCCAGCCGCCTCCCGCGTCGCGGCGCGCGGTCGTCGTGATGCGGTGGGAGTTGGAGCCCGCGTCGGGCTCGGTGATCGCGAACGACATCCGCAGCGAGCCGTCGGCGAACCCGGGCAGCCAGCGCTCCTTCTGCTCCGCTGTACCGGAGGTGGCGATGACGGTCGCGACGATCGCGGGGGAGACGACGATCAGCAGCAGCGGGCAGCCCGCTGCGGCGATCTCCTCGGCGACGATCGCCAGCTCGACCATCCCCGCCCCGCCGCCGCCGTACTCCGGCGGGACCGCGACACCCAGGTAGCCGGCCTTGCCCGCCTCGGCCCACAGCTCGGTCGTCTTCTCGCCCGACTTCGCCTTGGCCAGGAAGTACTCGCCGCCGAAGCGCCCGGCCAGCACGGCCACGGACTCGCGCAGCAGCTGCTGCTCGTCGGTCTCACGCAGATCCACGATGGCCCCCGTTCCGGTCGCGCAGCATCAGGAGTGCGTACGCGGCGAGCGTCTGGGCGTCGGCGACGGCGCCCTCGTCGATCATGGCCTCGAACTCCGCCGGCGTGAACCACCCGGCGCGCATGTCGGCCTCGGTCGCCTCGCGCTGCGCCGGGCCCTGGGTCAGCTCCGTGGCCAGGTAGACGTGCCCGCGCTGGCTCGACATCCCGGGCGCGACGTCGATCGTGCCGAGCAGCTCCATCCGGCCCGCGGCGAGCCCCGTCTCCTCGACCAGCTCCTGCACGGCGAGGTCGTCGGGGTGGGGGGCGGCGCGGTCGGGGGCCGTGCCCGCGGGGAACTCCCAGCGGCGGGCGCAGACGGGGTAGCGGAACTGCTCGACCAGGTGCAGCCGGCCCTCGTCGTCACGAGGGACGACCAGCGCGTACGTCGGTTTGTCGATGACGCCGTAGATGCCGTTGCTGCCGTCGGCGCGACGGATGGCGTCCTCCCGGACCGTCATCCAGCTGTTGGCGTAGACCTGCCTGCTGCTCACCTGCTCCACAGACGCGAGTCTGCCGCGATGATGGGCCCGTGCGCGCGTCCCGGTTGATCGCCATGCTGTTCGTCCTGCAACGGCGCCGGTCGGCGACTGCGGCCGAGCTCGCCGTCGAGCTGGAGGTCTCCGAGCGCACGATCTACCGCGACGTCGCCGCGCTCGTCGAGGCCGGGGTGCCGCTGTGGACCGAGGGCGGGCACGGCGGCGGGATCCGGCTCGTGGACGGCTGGCGGAGCCGGCTCGACGGGCTCACCGCGCAGGAGGCCGCCGCGATGCTCGCGACCGCCGCGCCGCAGCTGCTCTCCGCGCTCGGGATGGGATCGGCGCTGGTCGCGGCCCAGTCGAAGATGCTGGCGACGCTGCCCGCCGACCTCAGCGAGCACGCCCGGCGCATCGCCGAGCGCGTCCACCTCGACGCCCCCGGCTGGTTCCGGACCCCCACCGAACCGCCCCACCTGGCGACGCTCGCGCAGGCGGTCTGGGCCCAGCGACGGGTGCGGATCGGCTACCAGCGGGGGTCGGCCCAGGTCGGCCGGGTCGTCGAGCCGCTGGGGCTGGTCCTCAAGGCGGGGGTCTGGTACATGGTCGCCGCCGTGGACGGCGACGTCCGCACCTACCGTGCGGACCGGGTGGCGGCCGCCGAGCCGACCGGCGAGCCCTTCGAGCGTCCGCCGGGCTTCGACCTGCCCGGCTGGTGGGCGGAGTCGGCGGCCCGGTTCGCCGGGACCATGCTGCGCGACACCGTCCGCGTCCGGCTCTCCCCACGTGGCCTGCGGGCGTTGCCGCACGTCACCGACACCGACGCGGCGACCGCTGCCGTCGCCACGGCCGGCCCACCCGACGAGGACGGCCGCCGTGAGGTGACGCTGGAGGTCGAGTCGATCGAGGTCGCCGCCGGGCAGCTCATGGCGCTCGCCGGTGAGGTGGAAGGCCTGCACCCGCCCGAGCTGCGGACACTGCTGGCCGCCCACGGCCGCGCACTCGCCGAACGGAACTCGTGAGGCGGGCCCGCACGGGCGCCCGATCCCGGGGCGCGGGCCGGGCGGCGGTCGCTCACACGGGCTGTCCGGCGACCAGGACGTGCTGCGGCGTGAGCAGCGCCGTGATGTCGGTGAGCGGGTCCCCGGCGACCGCGAGCAGGTCGGCGTCGTAGCCCGGTGCGATGCGGCCCTTGCGGTCTCCGAGGCCGCACACCGTCGCCGCCACCGACGTCCCCGCGGTCAGCGCCTGCAGCGGCGTCATCCCCAGCTCGGTGAGATGGACCAGCCCGAGCGGGAGCACGCCGTGCGGCTTCGGCGGGGCGATCCCGGCATCGGTCCCCGCGACGACGAGCGCGCCCGACCCGCAGATCGCCGCGGCCACCGCGAGGATCGCGGGCAGATGGCGACGGATGTCCGGCGGCGGTTCCATGCCCGGCACGACCTTCAGCCCGACCGTCAGCCCGACCGCGATCCGCCGCCGCACCAGCGTCGCGAGCAGCTCGTCGTCGAGGCGCGGGCCGTCGGTGGTCATGAACGTGGCGTGCTCGATGCCGTCCACCCCGGCGTCGAGGGCGTCGCGGACCGCGTCGACGGCGTGCGCGTGCGCGGTCACCGGCAGCCCGTGCGCGTGGGCCTCGTCGACCAGCGCACGCACCACCTCCGGCGGGAACTGCGTCGCGTCCCAGCGCGTGCCCGGCGTCATCTGCCCCCCCGACGCCATCACCTTGATCACGTCGACACCCCGCTCGGCGTGCTCATGCACCGCGGCCCGGACCCCGTCGACCCCGCTGACGGCGGAGCCCAGGAAGTGGCAGTGCCCGCCCGGTGAGGTGATGGGCGGGCCCGCGGCGACGATCGTCGGCAGCTCCCCGGGCGCGGCCTTCGCCCGCAGGTCCAGCGTCAGGTAGTCGCGGTCGCCCAGGTCGCGGACGGTGGTCACCCCCGCCCGCAGCTGCGCCGCGCACGCCTGCGCCATCTGCTCCAGGACCTCCTCGCGGTCGCGGCCGGCGAGCGCCGCCACCGGATCGGGGCCGGCGTCGAACCCCAGGTGGACATGGGTGTCGACGAGCCCGGGCAGCAGCGTCGCCCCCGGCAGGTCGACGAGCTCGACGCCCGGCGGCGGCGAGCCCCGGCCCCCGGTCTCGACGGAGGCGATCCGCCCGTCCTCGACGACGACGAGGGGACCGGTGGCGGTGGTCGCGCCGTCGAACAGAGCGGCGGCGCGCAGAGCGATTCGGCTGGTCATGCCGTATTCCTAGAACCGCGTCCGGCCGGTGCCATCGGTGGAACCACCGAACCCGCCACGGGCCCGGCCCCGCCGTCACGCGGGGCGCCGAGGGGGCGTCCGACGGGGCGCCGGTCACCCCCTAGGGTCTCGGGGGTGCGTCTCGTCATTGCCCGCTGTCAGGTGGACTACGTCGGCCGGCTGACGGCGCACCTGCCCATGGCTCCCCGGCTGCTGCTGGTCAAGGCCGACGGCTCGGTGTCCGTCCACGCCGACGACCGGGCCTACAAGCCGCTCAACTGGATGAGCCCGCCGTGCTGGCTCGAGGAGCAGCCCGGCGTCTGGACCGTCCGCAACAAGGCCGACGAGTCGCTCGTCATCACCATCGACGAGGTCCTGCACGACACGAAGCACGAGCTCGGCGTCGACCCCGGGCTGGTCAAGGACGGCGTCGAGGCCCACCTGCAGGAGCTGCTCGCCGCCCACCCCGAGGTGTTCGGCGAGGGCCACACGCTGGTCCGTCGCGAGTACATGACCGCCATCGGCCCGGTCGACCTCCTGCTGCGCGACGCGTCCGGGGCGAGCGTCGCCGTCGAGGTCAAACGGCGAGGCGAGATCGACGGCGTCGAGCAGCTCACCCGCTACCTCGAGCTCATGAACCGCGACCCGCTGCTCACACCCGTCGCCGGGGTGTTCGCTGCGCAGCAGATCAAGCCGCAGGCCCGCACCCTCGCCGAGGACCGCGGGATCCGCTGCCTCGTCGTCGACTACGACGCGCTGCGCGGCGTCGAGGACCCGTCGCTGAAACTGTTCTGACGGACGGGCCCCGCCGGCCCCTTTTCTCGGCACCCGGGAATCGCGGTCGCGCCCGTCGCCAACCGCCGCGCTCTCCACGAGGGTGGGACCCGCGACGCCCACAGCGCAGTGGGCGGGAATCAGGGGATCTCATCTCATGACCGACACCATGCGCGCACTCATCATCGAACGGGTCGGCGCGACCGCCGTCGTCGACAAACCCATTCCGGAGCCGGGTCCGGAGGAGGCGATCGTCCGCACCACCGCGGCGCTGATCTGCACCTCGGACGTCCACACCGTCAAGGGGGCGCTCCCGGTCCCGGACGGACGCACCCTCGGCCACGAGTCCGTCGGGGTGATCCACAAGCTGGGCTCGGCGGTCAACGGCTGGACCGAGGGCCAGCGCGTCGCCGTCAACGCCGTGACGCCCTGCTACCGCTGCGCCTACTGCCAGCGCGGCTTCACCAGCCAGTGCGGCGGCGCGCTCGGCGGCTACAAGTACACCGTCCAGATGGACGGCAACATGGCCGAGTACTTCGTGGTTCCCGCGGCCGAGGCGAACCTCACCGCCATTCCGGACGCCCTCAGCGACGCGCAGGCCGTCTACAGCTGCGACATGCTCTCGACGGGGTTCATGGGCGCCGAGCACGCCCGGATCAACTTCGGCGAGACCGTCGCGATCTTCGCCCAGGGCCCGGTCGGGCTCAGCGCCACGATGGCTGCCAACACCCTCGGCGCCGGGCGGATCATCGCCGTCGAGTCCCGGCCCGAGCGCCAGGCGCTGGCCAAGCGCTTCGGTGCCGACGACATCGTCGACTTCTCCCAGGGCGACCCCGTCGAGCAGATCATGGAGATGACCGGCGGCGAGGGCGTCGACGCGGCGATCGAGGCCTTCGGGTTCCCGCAGACCTTCGAGGCCTGCCTGCGCGTCACCAAGGCCGGTGGGCGGGTGTCGAACATCGGCTACCACGGCGAGAACCCCGCGCCGCTGCAGCTGCCGCTCGACGCCTTCGGTCTCGGCATGAACGACAAGGCCATCCACACCGGTCTGTGCCCGGGCGGCAGCGAGCGGATGGGCCGGATGTTCCAGCTCATGCTGTCGGGCCGCATCGACCCGACACCGATGACGACCCACACCTTCGGCTTCGACGACGTCTCCCGCGCCTTCGAGATGATGACCAGCAAGGAGGACGGCATCATCAAGCCGCTCATCACGTTCGCCTGATCCGTCCGTGGTCCGGCCGGCCGCGGCCCGCTCGGGTCGCGGTCGGCCCCCATGACGTGCGCCGACCCGGTTACTGTGGAGTAATGACCGCCACCGACGCCGCCCCGCGGACGTTCGAGTCGCAGGACCCGCGCACCGGAGAGGTCGTGGGCACCCATCCCGTGCACGACGCCGCCGCCGTCGCGGCCGCCGTCGACCGGGCGACGGCCGCCGCGCAGTGGTGGGCCGGCCTCGGGTTCGACGGCCGCCTCCCCAAGCTCGCCGCATGGCGGTCGCTGCTGGCCAAGCGCATCGACGACCTCGCCGGCGTCATCGTCACCGAGACCGGCAAACCCCTCGACGACGCCCGGCTCGAGCTGATCCTCGCCGTCGACCATCTCGACTGGGCCGCCCGCAACGCCAAGCGCGTCCTCGGCAAGCGCACGGTGCGCCCCGGGCTGATGGGCGCCAACCAGGCCGCGACGGTGTCGTACCCGCCGGTCGGCGTCGTCGGCGTCATCGGCCCGTGGAACTACCCCGTCTTCACCCCCATGGGGTCCATCGCCTACGCGCTGGCGGCAGGCAACACCGTCGTCTTCAAGCCCAGCGAGCTCACCCCGGGTGTCGGCCGCGCGCTCGCCGACACCCTCGCCGAAGCCGTCCCCGACGCGCCGCTGCTGCAGGTCGTCACCGGCTTCGGGGAGACGGGCGCGGCGCTGTGCCGGGCGCGGGGCGTCGGCAAGATCGCGTTCACCGGCTCCACCGCCACCGGGAAGAAGGTCATGGCGGCGTGCGCGGACAACCTCGTCCCCGTCCTCATCGAGTGCGGCGGCAAGGACGCGATGATCGTCGACTCCGACGCCGACATCGCCGCCGCCGCCGACGCCGCCGTGTGGGGCGGCATGTCCAACGCCGGCCAGACCTGCGTCGGCGTGGAACGGGTCTACGTCCTCGACGACGTCGCCGACGCCTTCAACACCGAGGTCGCCAAGCGCGCCGCGACGCTGCGGGCGGGGGAGTCGTTCGGGCCGATGACCATGCCCGCGCAGGCCGGGATCGTCGAACGTCACGTCCGCGACGCCATCGCCGCGGGCGGGACCGCGCTCGTCGGCGGGCCCGGGTCGGTGCGCGACGGCTTCGTCGACCCTGTCGTGGTCGCCGACGTGCCCGAGGACAGCGTCGCCGTCACGGAGGAGACGTTCGGGCCGCTGCTCGTCGTCAACCGGGTACCCGACGTCGACGAGGCGGTACGCCGCGCCAACGGCACCGGCTACGGGCTCGGGGCCTCGGTGTTCTCCAGGGCCCGCGGCGAGGAGATCGCCGACCGGCTGCGCTGCGGCATGGTCGCGGTCAACGGCGTCATCTCCTTCGCGGGCATCCCCGCGCTGCCGTTCGGCGGCGTCGGCGACTCCGGCTTCGGCCGCATCCACGGCGACGACGGCCTGCGCGAGTTCGCCCGGGCCCAGGCGGTGGCCCGCCAGCGGTTCGCCCTACCTGTCCCTCTGACCAGCTTCCGGCGGCCGGCCTCGGCGATGAAGGGCCTGGTCAGGATGACGAGACTGCGCCTGGGGCGCTGACCGGACGGGTGTTCCGCGCGACATGCGTGGTATCCCGAGCGCTCGGGATGGGAGGATCGCAGCCGAACAGGTCGGTCCCTCTGGTGGGTCCCTCGAAGATGCGGGAGGTCGTAGGCGTGACACGGGAGTTCCGGACGGTCGGGGTCGTCGGGCTGGGCACGATGGGCGCCGGCATCGTGGAAGTCTTCGCGCGCAACGGCCTACAGGTCATCGCCGCCGAGGTGACCGACGACGCCGTCGAACGCGGCCGCACCCACCTCGAGACGTCGACGACACGCGCCATCGAGCGCGGCAAGCTGTCCCGCGAGGACGCCGACGAGCTGCTCGGCCGCATCAGGACGACCACCTCGCTCGCCGACCTCGCCGACTGCGACCTCGTCATCGAAGCGGTGCCCGAGCACCTCGACCTCAAGTCGGCGATCCTCGCCGAGCTCGACAAGGTCGTCGCACCGACGGCGATCCTCGCGTCCAACACGTCGTCGCTGTCGATCACCGAGCTCGCGGTGCGGACCGGGCGTCCCGGCAAGGTCGTCGGGATGCACTTCTTCAACCCGGCACCCGTGCAGAAGCTCGTCGAGCTCGTCCGCTCCGTCGTCACCGAGCCCGACGTCGTCGACGATCTGCGGGCCTTCGCCGCGACGCTGGACAAGGTGCCCGTCGTCATCGGCGACCGCGCCGGTTTCATCGCCAACGCGCTGCTCTTCGGCTATCTCAACCACGCCGCGCGCATGTACGAGTCCCGCTACGCCAGCCGTGAGGACCTCGACGCCGCCATGCGCCACGGCTGCGGCTACCCCATGGGCCCGCTGGCGCTGCTCGACCTCATCGGCCTCGACACGGCCTACGAGATCCTCGACACGATGTACCACGAGTCGCGGAACCTGATGCACGCCCCGGCGCCCGTGCTCAAGCAGATGATCACTGCCGGGCTGCTCGGGCGGAAGACCGGCCGCGGCTTCTACACCTACGCCAAGCCGCACAGCTCCAAGGTCGTCCCCGACGCCGACACCCCCACCGGCGCCGTCCCCGCCGACGTCACCCTGCGCGACATCGCCCGCGTCGGCGTCGTCGGCACCGGCACGATGGCCGCCGGGATCGTCGAGGTCTTCGCCAAGGCCGGCTACGACGTCGTCGTCCGCGGCCGCAGCGACTCCAAGGCCGAGGCCGCTGTCGCGGCCGTCCGGAAGTCGCTCGACAAGGGCGTCGTCCGCGGCAAGCTCAGCGAGGCCGATCGCGACGCCGCCCTCGCCCGCATCAGCGCCACCACGAGCCTCGAGGACATGGCCGACGTCGACCTCGTCGTCGAGGCAGTCGCCGAGGAGCTCGACGTCAAGCGAGCCGTCTTCGGCGCCCTGGACGACATCTGCAAGCCCGGCGTGATCCTCGCGACCACCACGTCGTCGCTGCCCGTGGTCGAGTGCGCCGCCGCGACCTCACGGCCCGCCGACGTCGTCGGCCTGCACTTCTTCAACCCGGCGCCCGTCATGAAGCTCGTCGAGGTCGTGTCCACCGTCACCACCGACCCTGGCGTCTCCGCCACCGCTGTCGCCCTGTGCGAGAAGCTCGGCAAGGTGGCCGTGTCCTGCGGCGACCGCGCCGGGTTCATCGTCAACGCGCTGCTGTTCCCGTACCTCAACGACGCCGTCAAGATGCTCGAGGCGCACTACGCCACGGCCGACGACATCGACGCCGCCATGAAGACCGGGTGCGCCCTGCCGATGGGCCCCTTCGAGCTGCTCGACGTCGTCGGCCTCGACGTGTCCCTGGCGATCGAGAAGTCGCTGTTCCTGGAGTTCCGGCAGAGCGGGTTCGCCCCCGCGCCGCTGCTGGAGCACCTGGTGACGGCCGGACGGCTGGGCCGCAAGACCGGGCACGGGTTCCGCGACTACGCCGGACGCTGATCTTCCCCGCGCGGCGCACCCCGTATCCTCGGGGTGTGCCGCGCGCGAACCGCCCCCGCCGGGCCGCGACGACGGCCTCCTCGAAGTGGGCCACGCCGCACCGGCCGCTGGGCTCCGCGGCGCTGAGCCGGACGGAGTCGGGTTCCGACGGCGACTGGCACGTCCGGCACATCCCCGGTGGCGCGTCGGTCAAGGAGTACCGCTGCCCCGGCTGCGACCAGACCCTGCCGTCGGGCACACCGCACGTCGTGACCTGGCCGGCGGGGGAGTACGGCTCCGTCGGTGAGCGCCGGCACTGGCACCTGCCCTGCTGGAACGCCCGTGAGCGCCGCCGCCCGGGCCGCCGCCGCTGAACCGCCCCGCTCCGGGTGCGCCGTGCTCCTCGCCGAGCGCGACCACGGACCGGTTCCGATCGTGATCGGACCGGGCTGAGGTCGAACCCGGCGAGGATGGGCTCGCGCCGTCCGGGGCATTCGGGGCGTGGGTCAGAGGAGCGGGCCCGGAGGGCGGCGGTCGAGGAGTTCCGCCTCGCCGTGCAGCGGGGAGATGACCTCGAGCAGCTGGTCGATCCGCGCCCGCGAACCACTGAGCTGCTCGGCGATCCGGCCGCGCAGCTGGGTGAGCTCGACGAGGTGGGCCTCCGCGTCGGCGACGATCGACCGCGCCTGCTGCTGGGCCCGCGCGAGCGTGGCGGCGGCCTCGTCCTGGGAGTCGGCGCGCCGCTGGGCGATCTCCCGCTGAGCCGTGGTGCGCTCGGTGGTCAACGCCGCCAACGCCTCGGAACGGCGCTGGTTCATCGCGATCGTGAAGTCCTCGTCGACCTCGCGGCGCCGCTGCTCCGACTCGGCCAGCAGCCCTTCGCGGTGGGCACGGGCCTGGTCGTCGCCGGCGCGAATCTCGGCCTCGGCGACCGCCTGGCGCCGCGCCAGGTCGTCCTCCACCGCCGCGCGGTGCGACTCGACAGCCGCCTTGGCCTGCCGGGCCTCCTCGACGATCCGCGCCGCTTCCGCACGGGCGTCGGCGACGAGCCGGCTTGCGTCGCGCTCCATGTCGGCGCGGGCCTGGGCGATCTCCCCGTCGGCCCGGGCGCGGACCTCCGCGACCTCCTCCTGGGCGAGTCGCAGCATCGTCCGCAGCCGCTCGCTCATGCCCGCCACGTCCTGCGGGGGAGCGGAGAGTTTGCGCACCTGCAGCCGCAACGCCTCGTTCTCCGAGCGCACGACGTCGAGCTCTCGGGTGATCTCCGTGATGCCGGCCGCGGCCGCGTCACGGTCCGCGACGACCATGCGCAGATCGGCGTCGACGCGTTGGAGATGTGTGTCCACCTGCTGTTGGTCGTATCCGCGACGCGAGACGCGGAATCCGACCGGGGAACGTCGAGGGTCCGGGGCACCCGTCATGCGCGTCACCGTACCGGGCGACGGGTGCCGGGGCCGCCCGTCGCTCCGGGTATCGATGGGTCAGACCCCGCGGAACCGATTGATCGCGTCGATGTGCAGGGCGCGCTTCTCGTGGTCGACGACACCGAGCCCCTCCTCCGGAGCCAGGCACAGCACGCCGACCTTGCCCTGGTGGAGGTTGTGGTGGACGTCGAGCGCGGCCTGCCCGGTCTCGGCGAGCGGGTAGACCCGCGACAGGGTGGGGTGCACGAGGCCCTTCGCGACCAGACGGTTGGCCTCCCATGCCTCGCGGTAGTTCGCGAAGTGGGAGCCGACGATCCGCTTGAGGTTCATCCACAGGTAACGGTTGTCGTACTGGTGCTCGTAGCCCGACGTCGACGCGCAGGTCACGATCGTGCCGCCCTTGCGCGCGACGTAGACGCTCGCGCCGAAGGTCTCGCGCCCCGGGTGCTCGAACACGATGTCGGGGTCGTCACCACCGGTGAGCTCGCGGATCTTCTTGCCGAAGCGCCGCCACTCCTTCTGGTCCTGGGAGTGCTCGTCCTTCCAGAACCTGTAGCCTTCGGCGTTGCGGTCGATGACCAGGTCGGCGCCCATCTTCCGGCAGATCTCGGCCTTCTCCGGCGACGAGACCACGCACACCGGTGTGGCGCCGCCGTTGAGGGCGAACTGGGTCGCGTAGGAGCCGAGCCCGCCCGAGGCGCCCCAGATCAGGACGGTGTCGCCCTGCTTCATGTCGGCACCGTTGCGCGACACCAGCTGCCGGTAGGCGGTCGAGTTCACCAGGCCGGGGCTCGCCGCCTCCTCCCAGCTGAGGTGCTCGGGCTTGGGCATGAGCTGGTTGGACTTGACCAGCGCGAGGTCGGCGAGGCCACCGAAGTTGGTCTCGAAGCCCCAGATGCGCTGCTCCGGGTCCATCATCGTGTCGCTGTGGCCGTCGGGGCTCTCGAGCTCGACGGACAGGCAGTGCGCCACGACGCGGTCGCCCGGCTTCCAGGCGTTGACGCCCGGGCCGGTGCGCACGACGACGCCGGCCAGGTCGGACCCGACGACGTGGTAGGGCAGGTCGTGCCGCGACGCCAGCGGCGACATGCGCCCGTAGCGCTCGAGGAACCCGAACGTCGACACCGGCTCGAAGATCGAGGTCCAGACGGTGTTGTAGTTGATCGCGCTGGCCATGACCGCGACGAGGGCCTCACCCGGGCCCAGCTCGGGGGTGGCGACCTGCTCGATGTGCAGGCTCTTGCGCGGGTCCTTGTCCCTGGTCGCGATGCCCTCGAACATCGTCTGCTCGTCCTTGTGGACGGTGACGGCGCGGTAGTCCTCCGGCACTGGCAGCGCGCCGATCGCGTCGTACTGCTCGGCGAGAACCGCCTCGAGAATCTCCTTCACGGCCTGCCTCCGGTGGCTGAGTCGTGTCCGGCATCGCGAACTGCTGCCGCTTGACATCCCGAAGGTAGTGATAACTATGCCAAACGACAACAGCTGCGTGTCTGGTCGACCGCACCGGGTGGTCGACGCCACGTCCTGGACGTCCGGGATGACGGCCACGGGACGGCGACGCCGACCAGGGCGCGAGCGGCACTGTGATGCGCCCGGGGTGCGACTGTGATGCGCCCGGGACACGCCGGCGGAAGCCGTCCGGGACGCCGGCGCCGTGTCCGTCCGGACAGGTCGGCGGCTGCCCGTCCGGCCAGGTCAGTGGTGTGCGTCCGCCGCGGGCTCGACCAGCTCGACCAGGACACCGCCGGCGTCCTTCGGGTGCACGAAGTTGACCCGCGACCCCGCCGTGCCGTTGCGGGCCTCGTCGTAGAGCAGGCGCACGCCCTTCGCCCGCAGGGCTTCCGCCGCGGCGTCGATGTCGTGCACCCGGTAGGCCAGTTGCTGCAGGCCGGGGCCGTTGCGATCGAGGAACTTCGCGATGGTCGACTGCTCGTTCAGCGGCGCCAGGAGCTGGATCTGGGTGCCGGAGTCGCCCGGTGCGGAGAGCATGGCCTCGCGCACCCCCTGCTCCTCGTTCGTCTCGACGTGGACGGCCTCCAGCCCCAGGTTGTCCCGGTACCAGGCGATCGCCTCGTCGAGGTCTGCGACGGCGATGCCGACGTGGTCCACTGCCGTCACGAGAGCGCCGATGCCGGTCGTGTCTGCTGTCATGACCAGGGAATGTAGCTGCGGGACGGCGTGTTCGGGCTCTCATCGGCTCATCCGTTGCGACAGGTTCGAAAGCTCCGGCGCGCAGGTATGGTCCCTGGGAGGTCCCGCCGCCGGCGCGGTTCTCGCGGGCTGCGCCACGACGCCGGGACACGGGGCCGCACCACGTGCGGCAGTGCGCCCCAGGCCGGTCAGTCGGCCGTCGAACGTCCTCAACCGTCCACTGCTCAGCCGCCGCAGTCGCTGGAGGTCTTCCGTGTCCGGATCCGTCATCGTCGCCGGTGCCCGCACCCCCATGGGGCGCCTGCTCGGTTCCCTCAAGGGTTTCTCGGGCGCCCAGCTGGGGGGCATCGCGATCAAGGCCGCGCTCGAGCGCGCCGGTGTCGCACCCGACGCGGTCGACTACGTGATCATGGGCCAGGTCCTCACCGCAGGTGCCGGCCAGATCCCCGCCCGCCAGGCCGCCGCCGCCGCGGGCATCCCGATGGACGTGCCCGCCCTCACGATCAACAAGGTCTGCCTCTCGGGCATCGACGCCATCGCCCTGGCCGACCAGCTCATCCGCGCGGGCGAGTTCGACATCGTCGTCGCCGGCGGCCAGGAGTCGATGACCCAGGCCCCGCACCTGCTGGCGAAGTCGCGGGAGGGCTTCAAGTTCGGCGACGTCACCATGCAGGACCACATGTCCTACGACGGCTTGTTCTGTGCGTTCGACCAGGTCGCGATGGGCGCCTCGACCGAGAAGTACAACGCCCGGTACGAGCTCAGCCGTGACGACCAGGACCAGTTCGCCGCCCGCTCGCACCAGCGTGCGGCCAAGGCGACCATGGACGGCGTCTTCGCCGAGGAGATCGCACCCGTCGAGATCCCGCAGCGCAAGGGCGACCCGGTGCTGTTCTCCACCGACGAGGGCATCCGCGCCGAGACCACCGCCGAGAGCCTCGGCAAGCTGCGTCCCGCGTTCTCCTCCGACGGCACCATCACCGCCGGCTCCGCCTCGCAGATCTCCGACGGCGCCGCTGCCGTGGTGGTCATGAGCAAGGCGAAGGCCGAGGAGCTCGGACTGACCTGGCTCGCCGAGATCGGTGCCCACGGCGTCGTCGCCGGACCGGACGCGAGCCTGCACGAGCAGCCCGCCAACGCCATCGCCAAGGCCTGCGAGAAGGAGGGCATCGCCCCCTCCGACCTCGATCTCGTCGAGATCAACGAGGCCTTCGCCGCCGTCGGCGTGGTGTCGGCCCGCAAGCTCGGCCTGTCGGACGACAAGGTCAACGTCAACGGCGGAGCGATCGCGCTCGGCCACCCCATCGGCATGTCCGGTGCCCGCATCGCGCTGCACCTCGCGCTGGAGCTGCGCCGCCGCGGCGGCGGTGTCGGTGCTGCCGCGCTGTGCGGTGGTGGCGGCCAGGGCGACGCCCTCATCGTCCGCGTGCCGGCCACGTCCTGACCCGCATGCCCGGTCCAGGCCACGCCAGGCGGCCACGCTGAGCCCACGACACGATCCCCACGACCTCGTCGCCCGCGCGCGGCGCGGCGAGGCGCGGGCGGTCTCCCTCCTCATCTCGATGGTGGAGAACGACGGCCCGCAGCTGCGTGAGGCCTCCGAGGCGCTCGCCCCGCACACCGGGCGGGCGCAGATCGTGGGGATCACCGGCTCGCCCGGCGTCGGCAAGTCGACGACCACGTCAGCCCTGGTCGCCCTGTTGCGCGCCCAGGGGCGCCGGATCGGGGTGCTCGCCGTCGACCCGTCGTCCCCCTTCTCCGGTGGAGCACTGCTCGGGGACCGCGTGCGGATGGGTGAGCACGCCACCGACGACGGCGTGTTCATCCGCTCGATGGCCACCCGCGGCAAGCTGGGTGGGCTCGCCTGGTCGACGCCGCAGGCGTTGCGGGTGCTCGACGCCGCCGGCTGCGACGTGGTGCTCATCGAGACCGTCGGGGTCGGGCAGTCCGAGATCGAGGTCGTGGGGCTGGCGGACACCACCCTCGTGCTCCTCGCCCCGGGGATGGGCGACGGCATCCAGGCCGCGAAGGCCGGAATCCTCGAGATCGCCGACGTCCTCGTCGTGAACAAGGCCGACCGCGACGGAGCGGCGCAGACCGTGCGCGACCTGCGGTACATGGTCTCGCTCGGAGCTCGGACCGACGCCGCCGACGGTGGCGACGTCGACGAGCGCTGGACCCGGCCCATCGTGCGCACCGTCGCCGCCCGCGCCGAGGGCATCGACGAGCTCGTGGCCGCCGTCGACGCCCACCGCGAGTGGCTCGACCGCAGCGGTGAGGGGGCGCGCCGGCGCAACCGGCGAGCCGAGGCGGAGATCCAGGCCGTCGCGCTGCGCAGACTCCAGGAGCGCCTCGGCGACCTGGGCGGGTCTGCTGCCCTGCCGGCGCTCGCCGCGCGCGTCGGAGCGGGGGATCTCGACCCGTACTCGGCCGCCGACGCGCTGATCGAGGCCCTCGGGGTCGGGCGACCGGGCTGACCGGATCTCGCACACCCGGGAGCCGGTTGTCGTGGCGACCCCATCGCGTCCGCGGCGCCCTTTCGGTGCTCCCGGCCGACCGTGGGCCTGGCTGCGGAGGTCATCCGAGTGCCTCGTCGAGGAGCCGCTGCGCCCGTCGTGAGCCGATGGCTCCGGCGAGCTCACGCGCACGTCCGGCTTGCTCCTGCGCCTCCTCGCGGACGCCCCGCGCCACCAGCGCGAGGACCAGCTGCGTCCGCAGGCGTGCACGTTCCCGGGCCGGGAGACCGGGCTCGTCGACACCGGCCCGGAGGTGGGCGAGCGCCTCGTCGTCGTAGGGGGCGAAGGCCGCGTCGCGGCGGTGGGAGACCTGCGGCGCGAGCACGGGCGGGACGACGCCGTCCCGCCACAGCACGCGCTCGCCGTCGTCGGTGTCCTCGACGAGCGCTGCCGCATCGTCGTAGAGGCGGGTCGCCTCGCCCCGTTCGCCGCCGGCGATCCGGATCTCGGCGCGGGCGATGCGGGCCCACGCCCCACCGGGCCCCGACTCCGGTGCTCCGGTGAGGACCGCTTCGGCCTCGGCGGGCAGCCCGGCGGCCAGGAGCGCCGCCGCGCAGCCGGCCAACGCCTGACCGGCGAGCGGCGGTGCGTCGGCGACCAGGGCCGCGTCGTGCGCCTGCCGGTGCCGGGCGAAGGCGACATCGGCCTCGTCCTGGTCGAGGGCCTGCCAGCCGCCGAGGAGTGCGGCTCGGGCCAGCAGCTCGGCCACCGCGCGCCTGCGGTACGGGTCGATCGCGTGGGCCGACGTCACGTCGAGCTGCTCGATCTGCGCCGCCACCACCGTGGCCGCTCCCGCCGCGCCGAGCGTCGCGTCGAGCTCGGCGGTCAGCGCCAGCTGCCTGCGCAGCAGGCGCAGTGCGCCGTCATCGACCGCGTGGGCCCGGGCGACCGCCGCGCGCAACCGCTCCGCCGGGGAGGCTGCCGGACCGTCGACCGCGGGCTGCTCTCCGACGGCGAGATCGGGCCTGCCGTAGAGCGTTCGCAGGAGGGCGAGTGAGTCCGCGTCAGGCACGACCCGGCCGTTCTCCCAGCGTGAGATCTGCGTCCGCAGGCTCGCGGGCGACGCCGTCCGCCCGCCCGTACGCGCGGCGAGCGCGGCGACCTCACGGGCCGCGTCGGCCAGCGACCACCCACGGGCCGCGCGCTCGGCACGCATCGCGCCACCGATCTCCTCGACGTTCACGGCGACGATCTTGTCGGGGGCCATGGCTACTGTCAACCCTGTTGAGTCGACAGGTGTTCACGGCGGCCGCGGGTGCTGCCACGAGCAGGGGTGGAGCGACAGTGGGGTGGACAGCGTGTTCGGTGTACATCATCGCCGGGTCGGTCGGGAGCGGGATGGCGGCGGGCTACGGCGCGGGGCGCGCCCGTCGCGCGCGGCGTCGGCGCGGTACGACGGCTCCCCGCACCATGCGGGCGTGGCCGGGCCCCGACGGGCACGTGCGCAGGTCGGGGTCGGGCGAGGTGCGCCCGCGCCGGGGCCGCGGCCGGCGGGTCGGTCGCGGATGAACGCCGTGCCGGCGGGGGCGCTCGGTGGGCGGTCGGACCATCCGGGGCGCCCCCCGCGTGGCCGCGGCAGGCAGCCGCACGGTCAGTCGAAGTCGCCGACGGCGTGGCGGACCTGGCCGAGCAGGGTGGTGAGCTGCTTGCTCTCGCCGGGGTCGAGGCCGCGGAGGCCGAAGTCGTCGTCGGTGACCGACTTCGTGGCGTCGGCGAGCCGGTTCAGGCCGTCCTCGGTGATCTCCACGAGCGTCGCGCGGCGGTCGGTCGGGTGCGGGACGCGCCGCACGAGGCCGTCGGCCTGCAGCCGGTCGACGATGTTGGTGACGCTCGTCGGGTGGAGCTGGAGCCGCTCACCCATGACCCGCATCGGGAGACTGCGACGGCGCGAGAAGAAGAGCAGGACGAGTGCCTCGTACCGGGCGAACGTCAGGCCGTGGGGGCGCAGTGCGACGTCGACTGCCGAGAGCAGGATCTGCTGCACCCGCATGACGCTCGTGACCGCGGCCATCGTCCCCGACGGCCCGATCCGCGCCTCCCACAGCTCGGCCGCGCGCTCGATCGGGTCGAACGGGAGCGGATCGCGCGACACCATGACCAGGAACGCTAGCAGTGCGGAGCGCTGTCCGAGACCCATGATCGGCGTCGGCGTGGCAGGTGTGAGCCGCGTCGACGGGCCTCGCGGGCGGCCGCCCGGTACGGCAGGCTGCGGACATGCTCGTGGCATTCAGCGTGGCGCCGGCCGGTGGCGGTTCCGACAGCGTGGCCGACGTGGTGGCCGAGGCGGTGCGGGTCGTACGGGAGTCGGGGCTGCCGTACGAGACGACGTCCATGTTCACCACGATCGAGGCCGAGACCTGGGATGAGGCGATGGACGTCGTGAAGCGCGCGGTCGAGGCCGTCCAGGCGCGGTCGACGCGGGTCAGCCTGGTACTCAAGGCCGACATCCGGCCGGGGTTCACCGACCAGCTGACGGCGAAGGTCGAGCGGATCGACCAGGCTCTCGGCGACGCCTGACGGACCGGGACGTGCCGGCGGATCAGCGCATCGAGATGCTCAGTGTGTAGAAGAACGTCCCGACGAAGATCGCCGCGGCACCCAGCGCGATGGCGATCTTCGCAAGTTTCGCCTGGTCGGGCCTGCGTACGGCGCTGATGCCCATGCCCAGCGTGACCAGGCCGAAGACCCAGCCCGCGATCGAGATCGGGCTCGCCACCAGGGCGACGATCCCGACGATCATGGCGATCTTGCCACGGCCGGTGGGCGCCTTCTGCTGATGCGCGGTCCGCTTGCGCGCCTCGCTCAATAGACGGTCGGCCACCGCGTTCTCGGCCCTCTTCTCGCTCATGCTGCGTCCTCCGGTCGGGTCGGCCGCCCAGACGGCCCGGGTTTCGGTCACGCGGAGTGCAGGCGTGCTCGCCGAACGCACCCCTGCCCGGTCCAACGAACGGACCGGCGGAGTGATGCGGCGGACCTCGGCCCCGGGGCGCGGCCGGGCCGGGGCCGAGGTCCGGGCCGAGCGCCGTCGTCGACACGGTCGCCGCTGTCCGGCCCCGGAGGCCCCGGGCCCGGGGCGGGCGCGCCCGCTGGTGTGGGGTCGTGCCAGGATGAGGGACGTGTCACGTCCTGATCCTCGCCAGATGGCGCAGTCGGCGGCGATGGCGTCGATGGCTGGTGCCGTCGACCTGTCCGCGCTGAAGGCGCGTTCCGAAGCGGCCGCGCGTGCGCAGGCCCCCGGCTCTCCCGCGGGCGGTGCCCCGGGCCCCGGTCCGGACGCCGGCGGCGGGGCCTGGGTCATCGACGTCACCGAGCAGACGTTCCAGGCGGACGTCCTCGACCGGTCGACGCAGATCCCGGTCGTCGTCGACCTGTGGGCGACGTGGTGTCAGCCCTGCAAGCAGCTCAGCCCTGTTCTCGAGCGGCTCGCCGAGAAGGGCAAGGGCGCCTGGATCCTGGCCAAGGTCGACGTCGACGCCAACCCGCGCATCGCGCAGGCGTTCGGCGTGCAGTCGATCCCGATGGTCATCGCGCTGGCGGGCGGTCAGCCGATCGACGGCTTCAACGGCGCTCTGCCCGAGCCACAGGTCGCGCAGTGGATCGAGGGACTGCTGGAGACCCTGCGCCCCCAGATGCCGGGCATCCGGCAGGCCGAGGAGCGCAAGGCGGCCGAGGGCGGTGAGGAGCCCGAGGAGGAGCTCGAGGACCCGCGGTTCACCGCCGCGGAGGACGCGCTCGAGGCCGGCGACTACACGGCGGCCGAGGCCGCCTACCAGGCGATCCTCGACGTCGAGCCCGCCAACGAGCAGGCGCAGGCCGCGATCGGGCAGGTCCGGTTCCTGGCGCGGGCCGAGGCGGCCGATCCGGCGTCGATCGCGGCGGCCGACGCCGCGCCCGACGACGTCGACGCCCAGCTCGCCGCCGCCGACGCCGAGGTGGCCGTCGACCAGGTCGAGGCGGCGTTCGCACGGCTCGTCAGGACCGCGGGCGCGACGTTCGGAGATGAGCGTGACCGGGTGCGTGAGCACCTCGTCGGGCTCTTCGAGCTGTACCCGGCCGACGACACCCGCGTCGCCGCGGCCCGCAGGGCGCTCGCCCGCGTCCTGTTCTGATCGTCGGCCCCGGGCGGCCCGGCTGAACCGACGACAGGTCGGCCGCCGCCCGGCCGCCACTGTGTCGTGAGCGTGGTCCGATCGCGTTGGTGTCACGTCCGGTGTCGACCCGGTCGGCGGGTGCTGTCGTGCCGGGCCTCCGCTGCGCTGTGTCCCGCGCGGCCGCGGGGCGTGTCCTCAGCGCGTGTGGGACGGCTGCTGTCGAGACCTCGCCCACGGCGGGTCTCGGCCCGGCCCGCGAAGGTTCAGAGGCCGCAGGCGGCGGGGCCGCCGAGGAAACCGCGGCGGTAGTGCCCCAGGCGTTCGAAGCCGTTGTCGGCCGGATCGACGGTGCCCACCGCGTCGGTCTCCGCCCAGTCCTGGTCGAGAAGGACGGAGACGGCCTCGTCGAGGTCGCCGGGGGAGAGGCCGAAGCCTCCGGCGGGGTCGACCAGCGGCGCGGTCCAGGCGCCCGCGAGGCAGACGGCGGAGCGGCCGGCGTCGTAGCCCGTCGTCGACAGTTGTGCGCCTCCACGGGCCGCGAGCGCGTAGCGGGAGACGAGGAGCGTGCCGCCCGCGAAGTCGCCCGAGCGCTTCTGCAGGGTCTCCAGAGCGCGCAGGTCGGTGACGACGCCGCCGTCGGCGCCGCAGAACACGACCGGGCCCTGGTCGCCGGCGCCGGTGCAGCCCGGGACGGATCGCGGGCCGGGCGCCTTCCACCCGGCGACGCCCCTGGCGGCGACGAGCCCGTCGAACCAGGTCCCGGCGTTGCCGGCCACGGCGGGGAGGAGCCGGTCGAGGGGCAGGTTGCCGTTGCGGGCCCGGTCGGCGGCGGAGCCGAAGCGGCGCTGGGTGAACTCCCGGTTGGTGAGGGTCATCGCCGCGCAGGCGGTGGGCCCGGAGTCGTAGCCGTCCTCGACGGCGGAGAGCCGGTCGAAGGCGTTGCCGTGCGCGGTGGTGTCGGCGGCGAGGATGCCGAGTGGGTCGCGGAAGGTCACGAGGGCGCGCAGGGCTGAGTCGCGTTCGGCGGCGCCCATCGGCAGCTCGACGGGCCCGCCCGCGGCGGTGGCGTCGACGAGGTGCCGGATCACCGCGCCCGCGTAGCAGTCCGACATCGCCTCGAGCAGGATCGTCGGGTGGGCGGCGGGGTCGGTGCGCTGGGCGTCGTCGACACCGATCCGGGTCTGGACGGCATGCCCGAACTCGTGGGCGAGCACGACGACGACGCCCGCGGGCCCGAAGCGCTCGCGCAGCTGCGGCAGGAGAACGTCGGCGTCCCAGACGACGGCATCGGCGGTGGGGCAGTAGAAGGCGTTGCCGCGCAGGTCGGCGGCCTTGGCGGCGCAGGGCGGCTGCGGCGCGGACGGGTCGTCGACGTGGACGGGCGCGATCGTCGCGACGTCGTGCCACGGCGTCCCGAGGTCGGCGGGGAGCGCCGAGCGCCAGTAGGCCTGCAGGGCGTCGACGGTGAGCCGGGCGATGTCGTCGGTGCTGCGGCCGGGGAGCGCGGGGTCGGCGGTCGGGGTGACGGCGGCGACCCCGGCGGTGGCGGCCCCGGTGGGTGGGGCGCTCACCGGCGGCGGGGTGGGGCCGACGCACGCGCTCGCGACCGCGGCGAGCACCAGCGACAGGACTGCCACGACCGCAGCCGTCCCTCGTCGCGCCCGCAGCACCCGCCCATTGTGATCGTCGGGACGCGGCTGTGGGGCCGGAGTGCGCGATCCCACCGATCGGACGCGGCGACGGCGTCGCCGAGTTCGACACGGGACTGCCCGATCCCGAGCGACCCGCAACCAGCCTGATGTCGAACTCGGTGCGGGGGGAGGCGGGACCCCAGCCGAACTCCGCGCAGGGGAGGGCGGGACCCCAGGGGTGCGCAGGGCCCGGCGGCGGCCGGTCGTCACGGCGTCGCTACGGTCGACGGTCGTGTCGGACTCACACCCCCAGCGCCCAGCCGTGGCCGCCCGCCTGCGCGGTGCGGCCACCCCCGGGCGGATCGTCGCGGCGGTGCTGGTGGCGGTGGCGCTCGGCACGGCGGTGACGTTGACGGTCCGCTACCAGCCGGTGCTGCTGGGTATGGTGCCGTCGCCGGACATGCGGGAGCTGCATCCCGACTTCGACACGTTCTGGCACTCGGCCGTCGCGATGCTGCACGGCGACGACATCTACCGGACGCCCGCGAAGCTGACGAACCTCAACCCGCCGGTGCTGTCTGTGCTGCTGGCACCGTTCGCGCTGCTGGGAGCGTTGCCGGCGTACCGGTTGTGGATCGCGTTGACGTTGCTGATGATCGTCGGCGCGGTGCTGGCGGTGGCGCGGGAGCTGCGGCTCGGGACGTTCTGGACGACGGCGGCGGTGCTGGCGCTGCTGTTGTCGTCGCCGCTGCACGGCACGTTGCTGCTGGGCCAGATCTACGGGCTGCTGCTGGTGGCCATGGCGGCGGGCTGGATCGCGGAGCGCCGCGGACGTCCTGTGCTCGCGGCTGTTCTGTACGGGGTGGCGGTGGCGTTCAAGCCGTCGTTGGCGCCGATCCTGTTGCTGCCCTTCGTGCAGGGCCGGTGGCGGCCGGGCGCGGCAGGCATCGGCGGTGCGGCGGCGGCGACCCTGGTCGGGGTCGCGGTGGCCGGCTGGTCGAGTGGGCTGGAGTGGTTGCGGATCGGGCTGACGACGGCGGTGCCGGACGTCGGCGACAACGCGGCGCTGCCCGGGGTGGCGGTGCGGTTCGGGCTGTCGTCGACGATCGGGACGGCCGCAGGCGCACTGCTCCTGGTGGCGACGCTGGTGGTGCTGGGCAGGAGCGCCCGCCGCGGTGCGGCCGACCCGGCGGGGACGGCGCCGTGGGCGGTGGTGGCCGCGGGTCTGCTGACGGCGCCGATCGCCTGGCACAACTACCTGCTCCTGTTGTGGCCGGGCGTGCTCGTGCTGGTGGCCCTGGGCCGTGAGCAGCCGGGCCGTGAGCAGCCCGGCCGGGAGCTGCGCTGGTCGCGGCCTGTCGCAGCGGTGCTCCTCGCGGTTCCGGTGATCCCGGTGTCGTGGGGCGCGCTGTGGGCCGACGGGGACCCGTGGTCGCCCGTCGGCCGGTCGCTGTACTGCGTGGTCCTGCTGGCCTACTGGGTGTCGCTGCTGGTGGCGTCGTCGGTGCCGGCGGCGTCGGACCGCGGCGCCGGGACGGCCGCCGACGCTCCGGCCGACGAACCCGAACGGACCGCGGCGTCGGGCTGAGCCGGCGGCTCGATGTCGCGGGCCTCGCTGACCGCGCCCGGATCGGCGTCGGGCACCGGTGCTGCGGGCGGGCCCGGGACCGGGGAGATGCCCGCGCCCTCGGGCACGGGAACCACCGGCGGTTCGGTGACACGGGTCGGCGCCGGGGCGTCGGACACCGCGGCCGCGGCGACGGCGCTGCGGTGCACCGGGCCACCCGTGTTGTCGGGCACCAGCCACAGCACACCCGACGGGGGCAGCCGCAGCACCGCGGACGCCGGCCGTCCGTGCCAGCGCGTCTGCTCGGCCTCGACGACGCCCAGGTTGCCGACGCCGGAGCCGCCGTAGGCCTCGGCGTCGGTGTTGACCAGTTCGCGCCAGCGTCCGGCGAAGGGCAGCCCGACACGGTAGTTCTCGTTGGGTGCGCCCGCGAAGTTGGCGATGCAGGCCAGCACGGTGGGGGTGCCGTCGTCGGAGTCGCGTCCGCTGTGGCGCAGGAAGCTGAGGACGTTGCCGGACGCGTCGTTGGCGTCGATCCAGGAGAACCCGGCCGGGGAGGTGTCGAGGGCCCAGAGGGCGGGCTGGTCGCGGTAGGCGCGGTTGAGGTCGCCGACCAGTGACCGGACGCCCGAGTGCAGCGGGTCCTCGAGCAGCTCCCAGTCGAGCGGGCGCTGTTCGGACCATTCGCGGACCTGCCCGAACTCACTGCCCATGAACAGCAGCTGCTTGCCGGGGTGGGCCCACATGAACGCCAGCAGGGCGCGGACGCCCGCGGCCTTGTTCCAGTCGTCGCCGGGCATGCGCGTCCACAGCGAGCCCTTGCCGTGTACGACCTCGTCGTGGCTGATGGGCAGGACGTAGTTCTCGCTGAAGGCGTACATCAGCGCGAACGTCATCTGGTTGTGGTGGTAGCTGCGGTGTATCGGATCGCGCCCGGTGTAGTCGAGCGTGTCGTGCATCCAGCCCATGTTCCACTTGAACCCGAAGCCGAGGCCGCCGAGGTGGGTGGGCCGTGTGACGCCCGGCCACGCCGTCGACTCCTCGGCGATCGTCACGACGCCGGGGTGGTTGCGGTAGACGGTGGCGTTCATCTCCTGGAGGAACGCCACCGCGTCGAGGTTCTCGCGGCCGCCGTGGATGTTGGGCAGCCACTGCCCGTCGGCGCGGGAGTAGTCGAGGTAGAGCATCGAGGCGACCGCGTCGACGCGCAGCCCGTCGATGTGGAACTCCTCGCACCAGAACAGCGCGTTGGCGACGAGGAAGTTGCGCACCTCGCGACGTCCGAAGTCGAACACGAGCGTGCCCCAGTCGGGCTGCTCGCCGCGGCGCGGGTCGGCGTGCTCGTAGAGGGGGCCGCCGTCGAACTTCGCGAGCGCCCACTCGTCGCGCGGGAAGTGCGCGGGCACCCAGTCGACGATGACGCCGTAGCCCGCCTGGTGGAGGGTGTCGACGAAGTGGCGGAAGTCGTCCGGGCTGCCGAACCGCGAGGTCGGGGCGTAGTACGACGTGACCTGGTATCCCCAGGACCCGCCGAACGGGTGCTCGGCCACCGGCAGCAGCTCGACGTGGGTGAAGCCCGTCTCGTTCAGGTAGTCGACGAGCTCGTGGGCCATCTCGCGGTAGCTCAGGCCGGGCCGCCAGGAGCCGAGGTGAATCTCGTAGACGCTCATCGGCTCGGCGTGCGCGCGCCGGTCGGTGCGTGCGGTCATCCACTCGCCGTCGGCCCACTCGTGGCCGGGCTCGGTCACGACCGACGCCGTCGCGGGTGGGATCTCGGTGGCGAAGGCCATCGGGTCGGCCTTGTCGCGCCAACGGCCGTCCTGGCCGAGGATCCGGTACTTGTACCGGGTCCCGACGCCGACGTCGGGCACGAACAGCTCCCAGACCCCGGAGCTGCCCAGCGAGCGCATCGGGTGCGCCCACCCGGCCCAGCCGTCGAAGTCGCCGGTGACGCGCACGCCCTGCGCGGTGGGGGCCCACACGGCGAAGCTGGTGCCGGTGACGGCGCCGGACGGGGTGTCGTAGCTGCGGACGTGTGACCCGAGCACGTCCCAGAGTCGTTCGTGGCGGCCCTCGGCGATGAGGTGGAGATCGACCTCGCCGAGGGTGGGCAGCCAGCGGTAGGGCTCGTCGACGATGTGGGTGTCCTCGCCATAGGTGACGGACAGGCGGTAGTCGTCGGGGGTTCCGGGGACGATGCCGGAGAAGAGCCCGGCGTCGTGCACCTTCGTCAGGGGGTGGGCCCTGTCGGCGTCGCCGCCGAGCAGGACGCTCACGGCGTCGGCGTGCGGGCGCAGGGTGCGCACGACGGTGCCGTCGCGTCCCGGGTGCAGGCCGAGAACGCCGTGCGGGTTGTGGTGGGCACCGCCGAGCAGACGGTCGACGGTGCGGGGGTCCGGCGCGTGCGGACCCGTTGTCTCGGAACCGATCGTCCGGGTGTTGGTGTCCTCGCGATCCACTCGTGAACCGTAGTGCTCCACGGCGGCGGGCGCCGCGCGGGGCGGGGCCGCCGTTCGGGTGGCCGTACCGCAGTCGGGGGGCGTCTGCGGTACGGCCACGTCTCGCCGTCCTCGGGGAAGGACGGCGACCGGCACGGGGGTTCCACCGGGAAGGGGTCCGGTGGCGCCCGTGCGTCAGGGGGTCAGGGGGAGGGCGGTGCGCCCCGTCCCGTGACCGGGGTGCCGGTCTTGCCCGGCGGTGTGGTTCGGGAGGTCGTGCCGGAACCGTCCCGGGCCTGGTCGCGGCCCTGGCCCCGGCTCTCGTCCCTGCCCTGGTCACGGCCGGAACCCTGGCCGCCGGTCCCTGCGCCGGGTGCACCGGCCCGGGTCGGGGGCGGGGTGGCCGGGCCGGCGGATGCCGGGGCGTCGGCGGCGGGCGCGCCGGAACCCGCCTGCGGCGGCGCGGTCGTCGGTGGCGCGGTCGTCGGCGGGCCGGTGGTCGGCGGCGCCGTCGCCGGCGGGGCGGGCGGTGGATCGCGGAGGTCCGGGGCGCCCCGGCGCGCATCGGTGTCCGGCGAGCCGAAGGCCATCAGGCCGGCGCGCCGGTCGTCGGACCGGTCGCCCTGGCCGTCGTCGCCCGGGTCGCCGCAGACGCGCGCGAGGTCGGCGATCGCCGCTCCGGTGACGGGCCCGCAGCCGCCGGTCCGGCTCCGGGCCTGTGTGCCGGGGCCTGCCGCCGGGGCCCGGCCGGTCGCGGGCAGCTCGGCGCCGGGCGTCACGTCCGCGCCGGGGACGGCACCGTCGGAGATGCGCTCCTCGGCGGGTGCGCCGGACGGGCCGGTCGCGGCGACGGCGACGCCACCCGCGGTCAGCGTGAGCGCGGCGATGCCGACGACCTTGGCCGTGACGACGGTCCGGACGGCCCGCATCCGGCGGTGCCTGCTGTGGCGCTCGCGGGCGGTGGGCAGCGCAACGGGCACGGCCAGCGGCATGGCGTCGACGAACGCCTGGCGCGCCGCGGCCTCGCCACGCAGCTCGTGCGCGGTGCCCGGCCGGCAGGCCGCGGTGAGCAGAGCGGTGACGGGGTGCGGGCCGGGCTCGCCGTCGAGGAGGAGGTCGGCGACGTCGCCGGGCATGAGCGACGTGGCGGGGGACGGCCGGCGCAGGCGGCCGCCGGTGGCGTGGGGCCGCAGGGCGTGGCGGCCGGTGAAGGAGACGGGTCCGTCAGGCACGGCCCACCTCGCCGTCGTCGAGCATCCGGGCGAGCCGGCGCAGGCCGCGGTGGGCGGCGACGCGGACGGCGCCGGGGCGCTTGCCGAGCACGGTCGCGACCGACGGGGCGTCGAGGCCGACGACGGCGCGCAGCAGGACGGCCTCGGCCTGGTCCTGGGGGAGCTCGCTGATGAGCGCGATGGCCTCGCGGGTCGACATGGCCTCGAGCGCGGAGCCCGCGGCGTCGCCGGGGGCGGGCTGCTCGGCGAGGACGTCGATGTCGGTGGGGGTGGCGGGACGCCGGGACCGGGACCGGGCGACGTCCATCGCCCGGTTGCGGCAGATCGACGACGCCCAGCCGCGGAAGCCGTCGACGTCGCCGGAGAAGCGGGGCAGATCGCGGGCGATCTGCAGCCAGGTCTCGGCGGTGACGTCCTCGGCGTCGTTGCCGACCAGCGCGGTGGCGTAGCGCAGCAGCCGGGGCTGGAGGTCGCGGTAGAGCGCGACGAACCCGTCCTCGTCCCCCGCACAGGCCGCCGCCAGCGCGACGTCGAGCTCGCCACGGCTCCTCGTCGGAGCGGCGGCGGCCACGGCGGTCGAGGCGTGCGGCGCACGGGCATGAGGCACCGCGACGTCGGCGCCGAGACCGGCGGCAACAGCGTGCACACGTCCTCCTACTGCATGGCGGCCGGGCGGTGGGGAGCTCCGTCCGGACATCCGGGCCTCACAGCGCCGAAGGCCCACGCAGTGTTACACCCCCGGCGAAAATCTCCTCGAGTGGGACGCCGAGAGGGTGACGTGTGGCGAATCTGATTACTGAACGGAATCGGTCGGCAACTCGGCCCGTCCGCGGTCGGGGTCGAGCAGCCGGGCGATCGACCGTAGCGGGATGGGTGCCCAGGACGGCCGGTTGCGGGTCTCGTAGACGACCTCGTAGACGGCCTTGTCCAGCTCGTATGCGCGCAGCACCAGCTCGTGCTCGCGCGGGTCGGCCCCGGCGCGGGTGGCGTAGCCGTCGAGGAACGCCGACCGGTTGCGCTGCGCCCACTCCGCCGACCGCCACACCCGCTGCGGGTCGGCCTCGGGCTCGTCGGCCTCCAGGAGCTGGTGGTTGGCGGCGTAGTCGAACGACCGCAGCATCCCGGCGACGTCGCGCAGCGGCGAGTCCGGCCGCACACGCAGCTCCAGCGGGGTCGCGGGCTCACCCTCGAAGTCGATGACGAGCCAGCCCAGCGGGGTGCGCAGGACCTGACCGAGGTGCAGGTCGCCGTGCACGCGCTGCGCGAACAGAGGAGCGGGGTGCGCCGCGAGCTCGTCGTACACGGCGCGGATCGCCTCGACATGGGGCTGCAGCGAGGGAACGGCGGCCGCCGCGACGGCGAGCCGTGCCCGCATCGCGGCGGCGAGCTCGCCCGCGTCGCGTTCGGCGGTGCCCAGGGCGCGAACCAGGTCGGAGTGCAGGACGGCGACGGTCTGGCCGAGGCGGTTGGCCTCGGCCGCGAAGTCGCCGCCCACCTCGTCGGCGCGCAGGTCGGCCTCGGCGAGCAGGTCGCGGACCGAGGCGAGCGCCATCGCCCAGCCCTCGGCGGAGTTCGACGCGTAGTCCTGCAGCATCCCCAGTACCGCGCTCTCGCCGTGCAGGACGCCCTCGATGGCGCCCTGCAACGTCGCGACCTCGGTGCCGCCCGACGCACGCATCGCGCGGTGCAGCTCCAGGTCGGGGTTGCCGCCGGCGACGACCCGGCGGAACAGCTTCAGGATCGACTTCTCCCCGTAGACGACCGAGGTGTTCGACTGCTCCACGCCCAGTACCCGGCCCGGCGGCGCCGGTGGGATCTCGATCCCGGGCTCGGCCAGGAACCGCAGGTCCCCGACGGTACGTCCCTCGCGGATCGCGCGAAGCAGCCACGACGTGACCGCCGGGTCCCACAGCCCGTCGTAGAGCAGCCGGTCGCCCAGCGTCCCGATCGCGGCGTGCTCGAACTCGTCGCCGGCCCCCTCGCGGCTCGCGGCGAGGACCTGGAAGTGGGCGGTCGGCCCGCCGTCGGCGAACGTGACCTCGACGACCACGTGGTCGACGTCGAGCGGGCCGTCGGGAGTGTCGACGGGCAGCGGCGTCGTCGCCACCACGGTCACGGAACCGACCTCGCGGCCCTTGGCGCCGAACCAGCGCTGCCGAGGTATCCAGTCGGTCAGCAGTGCCGCCGGATCGGGGGACGGCGAGTTCACGAGGGATCCTCCTCGGGGGTGATCGAGAACCAGTAGAAGCCGTGCCCGGGGAGCGTGAGCAGGTAGGGCAGCTCGCCGATCCGCGGGAACGGCACTCCGCCGGTCAGCTCGTGGGGACGACGACCCTGCCATGCCGACAGGTCCAGCTCGACGGGCTGGGGGAACCGCGACATGTTGTTCACACACAGCACGACGTCGTCGGCGCCGTCGGCACCACCGGCGTGCAGGGTCCGCACGTAGGCCAGCACGGACGGGTTCGACCCGCCCAGCTCGTGGTAGTCGCCCTGGCCGAACGCACCGTGCCGCTTGCGGATCTCGATCATGTGCCGGTTCCAGTGGAGCAGCGACGTCGTCGAGTTCAGCTGCGCCTCGACGTTCACCGCCTGGAACCCGTAGAGCGGGTCCATGATCGGCGGCAGGTACAGCCGGCCGGGGTCGGCCGTCGAGAAGCCGGCGTTGCGGTCCGGGGTCCACTGCATCGGGCTGCGAACGGCGTCGCGGTCGCCGAGCCAGATGTTGTCGCCCATGCCGATCTCGTCGCCGTAGTACAGGACGGGCGAGCCCGGCAGCGACAGCAGCAGCGCGGTGAACAGCTCCAGCTGGTTGCGGTCGTTCTCCAGCAGCGGGGCCAGCCTGCGGCGGATGCCGATGTTGGCCTTCATCCGCGGGTCCTTGGCGTACTCGGAGTACATGTAGTCGCGCTCTTCGTCGGTGACCATCTCGAGCGTCAGCTCGTCGTGGTTGCGCAGGAAGATGCCCCACTGCGCGCCCGACGGGATCGGCGGCGTCTGCGCCAGGATCTCCGAGATCGGGAACCGGTTCTCGCGACGGACGGCCATGAAGATGCGCGGCATCAGCGGGAAGTGGAACGCCATCTGGCACTCGTCCCCGCCGACCTCGGCGTCACCGAAGTACTCGACGACGTCGGCGGGCCACTGGTTGGCCTCGGCGAGCATGACCCGGCCCGGGTACTCGTCCTCCATGACCTTGCGGGTTCGCTTGAGGAAGGCGTGGGTCTCGGGCAGGTTCTCGCAGTTCGTCCCGTCGCGGGCGAACAGGTACGGCACGGCGTCGAGCCGGAAGCCGTCGATGCCCAGGTCCAGCCAGAACCGCAGCACGTCGAGCATGGCGTCCTGGACGGCCGGGTTGTCGTAGTTGAGGTCGGGCTGGTGGGAGAAGAAGCGGTGCCAGTAGAACTGGCCGCGCACCGTGTCGTAGGTCCAGTTCGACGCCTCGGTGTCGACGAAGATGATCCGCGCCTCCGGGTAGCGCGAGTCGTCGTCCTCCCACATGTAGAAGTCCCCGTAGGGCCCGTCGGGGTTGCGGCGGGACTCCTCGAACCAGGGGTGGGTGTCGGAGGTGTGGTTCATGACCAGGTCGGTGATGACCCGGATGCCGCGCTTGTGCGCCTCGTCCAGCAGCGTCACGAAGTCCTCGACGGTGCCGAACTCCGGCAGCACGGTGCGGAACTCGCGGATGTCGTAGCCACCGTCGCGCAGCGGCGAGTCGTAGAACGGCGGCAGCCACAGGCAGTCGACGCCGAGCCACTGGAGGTAGTCCAGCTTCCCGGTGAGCCCGCGCAGGTCACCGGTGCCGTCGCGGTTGGAGTCCGAGAACGCCCGGACGAGCACCTCGTAGAAGACGGCGCGTTTGAACCAGTCGTGGTCGACGGCCAGTGGCCGGGCGTGGTCGAAGGAGTCGGACGAGGTCTCGTCCAGCTCGGCGTCGGTGTCGTCGGCGCGAGTGTCCTCGGCGCGGTCCTGCGCGGCGGTCGCGTCGGCGGTCCGGGGTTCGATGGGCATGAGACGTCCTCCCGGTCGGCGGAGTCGGCAGGGGCGGCTTGCCCCATTGGTACCCGGAGCACCCGCGGTTCGCAGGCCGGGCGGCTCGAAGGGGCCGGGCCGGAGCAGTGGTCCGGCGGGAACGGGTCAGGCCGGGCGGCCGGTGACCCGCGGCATCTCGGTGACGCGGATGCGGGCGCCGAGGGTCTCGCCGTCGCGGGCGGTGCGCTTGCCCGCGACGAGCCGGTCGACGCGGGCGTCGTCGGCGTACGGGTGACCCCGCTCCGGGCACCGGCCGATCGCGGCGCCGAGGGCGTCGATGGTCGTCGCCACCAGGGCGTTCAGGTGCCCGGCAGGCGCGTCGCCGCGTTCCGGGAGCCGGAAGTAGACCTCGACCTGGTAGCGGGTGTCGGCGTCGACCTCGCGTTCGCCGACGACTGCAGCCACCGCCTCGGCGACCGCTGCGCGCCAGCCCCGGGCCTCGGGCGTGTCGCCCGCACCCGGCTCGGTCTCGACATCGACGACGATCGTGCGTTCGCTCACCACTGCTCCACCCGTGCCCGCGTGACCGGATGATCACGCGGGCGTGGAGCCTAACCGAGCGTGTCGACGGGTCGTCAGGCGTGCTGCACCCGGAAGATGTGCGCGACGTGGGCCCACGGGTCGAGACGCACATAGTTGCGCTCGCCCCACTCGTAGGTGTCGCCGGTGACCTCGTCGACGACGGTGAGCCGGTCGTCCCAGCCCAGGCCGAGCGCCGGCATGTCCAGCGCCGTCGTGCCGGTCTGGACGGCGTGCGAGTCGAGCGTGCACACCACGAGGACCGTGTCGCCCGTGGCCGGGTCGGTCCGCGAGTAGGCGATGATCGCCTCGTTGTCGACGTCGTGGAAGTGGATGTCGCGCAGCTGCTGCAGTGCGGGGTGCGCGCGGCGGATCTCGTTGAGCCGCGTGATGTAGGGCTCCAGCGACTCGCCCCGGTTGAGCGCGGCCTGGAAGTCGCGCGGGCGCAGCTCGTACTTCTCGGAGTCGCGGTACTCCTCGCTGCCCGGCTTCACCGGCTCGCCCTCGTAGAGCTCGAAGCCGGAGTAGACGCCCCACGTGGGCGACATCGTCGCGGCGAGGGTGGCACGGATCGCGAACATCGCCGGGCCACCGGTCTGCAGCGACTCGTGGAGGATGTCCGGGGTGTTGACGAACAGGTTCGGCCTGGCCTCGTCGGCGCGCTCGGCGTGCATGAGCGCGAACTCGGTCAGGTCCTCCTTCGTCGTCCGCCAGGTGAAGTACGTGTAGGACTGCGTGAAGCCCAGCCGCGCCAGCCCGAACAGCCGCGCCGGACGGGTGAAGGCCTCGGCGAGGAACAGCACCTCGGGGTGGCGGGCCTTGACCTGCCAGATCAGCCAGTGCCAGAAGTTCGGCGGCTTGGTGTGCGGGTTGTCGACCCGGAAGATCTTCACCCCGTGCTCGACCCACAGCAGCACCACGCGCAGGCACTCGGCGTAGAGGCCTGCGGGGTCGTTGTCGAAGTTGAGCGGGTAGATGTCCTGGTACTTCTTCGGCGGGTTCTCCGCGTAGGCGATCGTCCCGTCGGGGCGTGCGGTGAACCACTCCGGGTGCTCGGTGACCCATGGGTGGTCGGGTGCGCACTGCAGGGCGAGGTCGATCGCGATCTCCATGCCGAGGTCCTCGGCGCGGGCGACGAAGGCGTCGAAGTCCTCGAACGTGCCGAGCTCGGGGTCGATCGCGTCGTGCCCGCCCGACGCCGCACCGATCGCCCACGGCGACCCGACATCACCCGGCTCGGCGTTGACGGAGTTGTTGCGCCCCTTGCGGTGCACCGTGCCGACGGGGTGGATGGGCGGGAGGTAGACGACGTCGAAACCCATGTTGGCGACGCGGTCGAGCTCCTTGCCCGCGGTGACGAACGAGCCGTGCACCGCCCGGCCCGTCTCGTCGCGCCCGCCGGTGGAGCGCGGGAAGAACTCGTACCAGGAGCTGTAGAGGGCGCGCGGCCGGTCGACGTACACCTGCTGGGCGCGGCCGCGGGTGATCAGCTCGCGGACCGGTCGCTCGGTCATGATCGTGTGCACGGCCGGGAACAGCGCGGGGGCGACGCGGGCGCCGAGGGGCAGCGCGTGGTCGCGCAGCGCGTTGGCGGCGCCGAACAGCAGGTCACGGTGTGCGCGCTCGGAGGGGCGGCGGCCGACCCGCTGCAGCAGCCGGGCGCCGGACTCGAGGTCGTTGGACAGCTCGTCGGCGCTCTGCCCGGCGGCGAGCTTGGCCTGCACGCCGTGACGCCACGTCGCCCACGGGTCCGACCAGGCGTCGACCCGGAACGTCCACAGGCCGGGCTCGTCGGGGACGACGGTGCCGACGAACCGGTCGTTGCCGATGCCGTCGGGGACCATCCGCACGTGCGTGGTCTCGCTGTCCGAGCCGAGCTTCTTCCAGACGACGTTGGCGGCCACCGCGTCGTGTCCCTCGCGCCAGACCGAGGCGCGCACCGGGATCACCTCGCCGACAACGGCTTTGGCTGGATGCCGCCCGTCACCGACCGCCGGGCTGACGTCGTCGATACCGAGACGACCGGTCATCGGTGCCCCACCCCCAGGTCTGGCCGAGATTCCCGAACCGCGGGTGTCGGGAGCCGGCAGGTCCTGCGCTCGTTCGGCAGGACCCGGCCGGGTCCGTGAGCCGGGTACGCACCCACCCGGTCACCACCCGTCGCGTGTGTCACAACAGTAGCTACCCCGTCGACCCTCCGCGGTAACAGGGTTGGCGAATCCGCAGGTCGTTACATGCAGTTCACCGACGTTGCCGGCGCGTTCACCGACACTTCCGACGCCCACCGGTCGAACCGCCGGGACCAGCGGTCCGCCGTTCGGCGCAGCGGCTCCGGGTGCGGTGTCGTGCACCCGGCCGAACCCACCCGATCGGGCGCGCCGGACATGTCGGGGGAACGGGCGGAAGAGCGCCCGACACCGGGATCAGTACGCTGCGTCCGCGTGAGAGCCCTGCGTCGCTTCACCGTCCGCGCCCAGTTGCCCGAGCAGCTCGCCCCGTTGCAGAAACTGGCGACGAACCTGCGCTGGAGCTGGCATCCGCCGACCCAGGACCTGTTCGCGCGGCTCGACCACGACGCGTGGGAGCGGGCCGGGCGCGACCCGGTCCGGCTGCTCGGCGAGATCAGCAGCACCCGGCTCGCGGAGCTCGCCGCCGACGCGGAGACCGTCGTCAGCGTCCGCGAGCTCGCCGACGAGCTCGACGCCTACCTCGCCGAGCCGCGCTGGTACCAGCTCGCCGTCGAGGAGGGCCAGGACCTGCCCGCCGCCGTCGGCTACTTCTCCATGGAGTTCGGCGTCAGCGAGGTGCTGCCCAACTACTCCGGCGGCCTCGGCGTCCTCGCTGGCGACCACCTCAAGGCGGCGTCGGACCTGGGCGTCCCGCTGATCGGCGTCGGCCTGCTCTACCGGTCCGGTTACTTCCGGCAGTCGCTCTCGCTCGACGGCTGGCAGCTCGAGCACTACCCGGTGCTCGACCCGCAGGGCCTCCCGCTGCAGCTGCTCACCGACGAGGCCGGCGAGCCCGTTCTCGTCGAGGTCGGCATGCCCGAGGGCCGCACGCTGTCGGTGCGGATCTGGCAGGCCGCGGTCGGCCGGGTGCCGCTGCTGCTGCTCGACTCGGACATCGAGGAGAACGAGGTCGACCTGCGCGGGGTCACCGACCGCCTCTACGGCGGCGACCAGGACCACCGCATCAAGCAGGAGCTGCTCATCGGCGTCGGCGGCGTCCGCGCGGTCCGTGCCTTCTGCGCGACGACCGGCCACCCCGCCCCGGCGATCTTCCACACCAACGAGGGCCACGCCGGCTACCTGGGGCTCGAGCGCATCCGGGAGCTTCTCGACACCGAGGGCCTCGACTTCGACGAGGCCGTCGCCGCGGTCCGTGCGGGCACCGTCTTCACCACGCACACCCCGGTGCCCGCGGGCATCGACCGGTTCCCGGTCGACCTCGTCCGCCGGCACTTCTCCGAGGCCGTCCTGCCCGGCGTCGCCCTCGACCGGATCCTCTCCCTCGGTGCGGAGGAGGACCCTGACATGTTCAACATGGCGCACATGGGGCTGCGGCTGGCCCAGCGCGCCAACGGCGTCTCCAAGCTGCACGGCACGGTCTCGCGCGGCATGTTCTCCACGATCTGGAGCGGCTTCGACGCCGACGAGGTGCCGATCGGCTCGGTGACCAACGGCGTCCACGGCCACACCTGGGAGGCCCGGGAGGTCACCGACCTGCTCGGCGAGCCCGGCCCCTCCGGCGAGGCCGGCCCGACCGACGACATCAGCGACGCGACGCTGTGGGCCCTGCGCGCCACCCTGCGCGCCCGGCTGGTCGAGGAGGTCCGCCGCCGGGTGCGCGCGGCGTGGCTGGAGCGCGGCGCGTCGGCACCCGAGCTGGGCTGGGTCGACCACGTCTTCGACCCCGAGGTGCTGACGGTCGGCTTCGCCCGCCGCGTCCCCACCTACAAGCGGCTCACCCTGATGCTGCGCGACCCCGACCGGCTGCGCGACCTGCTGCTCGACCCGCACCGCCCGGTGCAGCTCATCGTCGCCGGCAAGTCCCATCCCGCCGACGACGGCGGCAAGGCGCTCATCCAGCAGATCGTCCGGTTCGCCGACGACCCCGCCGTGCGCCACCGCATCGTCTTCCTGCCCGACTACGACATGTCGATGGCCCGCTACCTGTACTGGGGCTGCGACGTCTGGCTCAACAACCCGTTGCGCCCCTTGGAGGCCTGCGGCACGTCGGGCATGAAGTCGGCGCTCAACGGCGGGCTCAACCTGTCGATCCGCGATGGCTGGTGGGACGAGTTCTACGACGGCTCCAACGGCTGGGCCATCCCCACCGCCGACGGCATCGACGACCCGGTCAAGCGCGACGACCTCGAGGCGAACGCCCTCTACGAGCTGCTCGCCACCCAGGTAGGTCCGACGTTCTACGACCGCACCGACGGCGTGCCGCAGCGCTGGGTCGAGCTGGTCCGGCACACGCTGAGCACGCTGCGCCCGCAGGTGCAGGCGAGCCGGATGGTGCGCGAGTACGTCGAGGAGCTGTACGCACCGGCGGCCCTCGCGGCCCGCGAGGTCGACGCCGACTCCTACGCCGGGGCCAAGGCGCTGGCGGAGTACCGGGCGCGGCTCAACGCGGCGTGGCCGCGGGTGCAGATCGCGGGCGTCGACGCCACCGGGCTGCCCGACACCCCCGTGGTCGGCGCGCCGATGACCGTCCGCGCCGGGGTGGCGCTCGCCGGGCTGGCCCCGGAGGACGTCACGGTCGAGGCCGTCGTCGGCCGGGTCGACGAGACCGACGAGCTCGCCTCGCCGATGACGGCGGTCATGAAGCACGTCGGCACCGTCGACGGGCTCGACCGCTTCGAGGCCGTCGTCCCGCTGCCGCACGCCGGGCTCACCGGCTACACGGTGCGCGTGCTGCCGGCCAACCCGCTGCTCGCGTCGTCGGCGGAGCTGGGGAAGGTCGTGCTGGCGGGCTGACCCGTCAGCCGCAGCAGCCGCCGCCGCAGCACCCGCCTCCGCCACCCCCGGCGGGGGCGGGGCGCGGGGCGGCACCACCGCGGCCGCCGACGCCCGCCAGGGCGACGGTGCTCAGCAGCTTGACCGTGTCGGCGTGCCCGCCCGGGCAGGCTGCGGGATCGCCGGACTCGCTCATGGGCCGGTTGACCTCGAAGGTCGCGTCGCACTCCCGGCAGCGGAACTCGTAACGAGGCACGGGCAGCAGCGTACGCCGCGGCCCCACCGCCCGGGACCCCGCGAACAGACGCCGAGGCCGACGCGGGGGTGCCGGTCCCCATGGTCGAACCGGTCCGTCGTCGAGCTCGGCGGGTCCGCCGGCCCGGGACGCGGGCACGGATCAGGAGGAGCGCAGCAGCAGGACCGAGTGCGGCGGCAGGGTGATCGTCGTGCCCCCCGGCAGCGGGCGGTCGGTGGCCGGGCGGCCGGTCGCGCGGCTGGAGTCGAGCACCGTACGGAACGGGCCGCCCGAGGGCAGCGTGCAGGTCGCGGCGCCGCCGTCGGCGTGCAGGAGCAGCAGGCTCTCCCCGACGTGCACGCCGATCGTGCGGCCGTGCGCGTGCCAGTCGCGGTCGGTCATCCGCCGCCCCGAGGGATGCCACCACACGGTCTCGCTGTGGGCGAGCCAGCGGTCGCGGCGCAGGTCGGGATGGGCGCGGCGCAGCGCGGCGACCCGCGCGGTGAACGCCGTCAGGTCCTCGGCGAGCTCGCCGGGCGTCCAGTCGACCCACGAGGTCTCGTCGTCGAGGCAGTAGGCGTTGTTGTTGCCGCCCTGGGTTCGCCAGCGCTCGTCGCCGCCCACGAGCATGGGGGTACCGATCGACAGCAGGGTCGTCGCGATCATGGCGCGGGCCGTCGTGAGCCGCCGCGCCACGACGACGGGCGAGCGCGTCTCGCCCTCGACGCCGAAGTTCTGCGAGCGGTTGTCGTCGGTGCCGTCGCGGTTGGCCTCGCCGTTGGCCTCGTTGTGCTTGCGCTCGTAGGAGACCAGGTCGCGCAGGGTGAACCCGTCGTGGGCGGTGACGAAGTTGACCGACGCCCACGGCCTGCGCCCCGACAGCGCGTAGATGTCGGAGCTGCCGGTCAGCCGGGAGGCGAGCTCCCCGATACCGCCGTGGCCCCGCCAGAAGTCGCGCACGGCGTCGCGGTAGCGGCCGTTCCACTCCGACCACGCCACCCCGAACCCGCCGACCCGGTAGCCCTCGCCGGTGGCGTCCCAGGGCTCGGCGATGAGCTTGGTCGTCGACAGCACGGGGTCGACGGTGATGGCGGTGAGCAGCGAGGCGTTCGGGTCGAAGCCGCCGGAACGGGGCCGGCCCAGCACCGACGCCAGGTCGATGCGGAACCCGTCGACACCAAAGGCGGTCACCCAGTGCCGCAACGCGTCGCACACCAGCCGGATGACGGTGGGGGAGCCGGAGTCCAGGGTGTTGCCGGTGCCGGTGATGTCGGCGTCGTAGCCGTTGCCGCCCAACGAGTAGTAGGCGCGGGCGTCGAGGCCGCGGTAGGACACCGTGGTGCCGCCGACGCCGCCCTCGCACGTGTGGTTCGGGACCATGTCGAGGATGACCTCGATGCCGGCGGCGTGCAGCGCGTCGACCATCGTCGCGAACTCGGCGACCTCGGCGCCGGGCACGCTCGCATAGCCGGCGTGCGGGGCCATGAAGCCCAGCGTCGAGTAGCCCCAGTAGTTCGGGGCACCGCGTTCGAGCAGCGACGGCTCGTCGGCGATCGACGCGACCGGCAGGAGCTCGACGGCCGTCGTCCCGATCCGGACCAGGTGCGCGATCACGGCCGGGTGCGCGAGCCCCAGGTAGGTGCCGCGCAGCTGCTCCGGCACCTCCGGATGCAGCCGGGTGAACCCGCGGACGTGCAGCTCGGTGATCACCGTCTCCGCCCACGGCACGTCGGGCCGTGGCCGGGCCGGGCCGGTCGGTGTGGCCGTGACGACCGAGAGCGGGACGTGCCCGAGGGAGTCGACGGGGTCGGCGGGGCCGGTCATCGGGTCGTCGAGCCAGCCACGGGCGGCCAGGACGTCGGTGACGCGGCCCGTGATCTGCCGGGCGTAGGGGTCGACGAGGATCTTCGCCGGGTTGGAGCGGGTTCCCTGCCACGGCTCGTACGGCCCGTGCACCCGGTAGCCGTAGCGCTGGCCGGGACGCACCCCGGAGACGGTGCCGTGCCACACCCCGAAGGTGCGCTCGGTCAGCTCGACGCGGCGCTCGGTGAGCGCGTCGTCCGGGCCGTCGACCAGGCAGACCTCGACGGCGTCGGCGACCGACGACGCGACCGCGAACCGCACGGCGTCGCCGTCGACATGGGCACCCAACGGGAACACCGGCACGATCGGAGAGGATAGGGGGGTGGACCGGTCCGGATCATCGCCTGAGTCGTCCGTCACCGCCCCCGAACGGGGCGGTGAACCCGAGCGCGACCTCACCGACGTCGTGGTCGCGATGGATCGGGTGACGGTGCGGCGCAACGGGACCACGCTCGTGTCCGACATCGACTGGACCGTGGAGCTCGACGAGCGCTGGGTCGTGCTGGGCCCCAACGGCGCGGGCAAGACGACGTTGCTGCGCATGGCCTCGGCCGAGCTGCACCCCACCAGCGGGACGGTGCACGTCCTCGGCGAGCGGCTCGGGCGTGTCAACGTGTTCGAGCTGCGCACCCGGATCGGGCTGTCGTCGGCCACCCTCGGCCTGCAGGTGCCGGGCGACGAGGTGCTGCGCGACATCGTCGTGAGCGCGGGGTACGGGGTGTTCGGGCGCTGGCGGGAGTCCTACGACTCCGTCGACATCGAGCGGGCCGCCGAGCTCCTCGACGCGCTCGGCATGAGCAGGCTCGCCGACCGGGAGTGGCGCACGCTGTCGGAGGGGGAACGCAAGCGCACCCTGATCGCCCGCGCCCTGATGACCGACCCCGAGCTGCTGCTGCTCGACGAGCCCGCCGCCGGGCTCGACCTGGGTGGGCGCGAGGACCTCGTCGGCCGGTTGGCGACGCTCGCCGCCGACCCCGACGCCCCCACGTCGATCCTGGTCACCCACCACGTCGAGGAGATCCCGCGCGGCTACAGCCACGGGCTGCTGATCCGCGAGGGCACGGTCGTCGCCGCGGGGCTGCTCGACGACGTCCTCACCGACGAGAACCTGACGGAGACGTTCGGGCTGCCGCTCGCGGTGCAGCGCCGTCGCGGCCGCTACACCGCCTGGCTGCGCTGACGCCTCCCGACCGTGTCCCGCGTCTCCGGCGACGCGACCCTCACCCGGGTTAGGGTCCGGGCGTGACGGAGTTCGTGAGCCTCGATGTCGACAACGGTGTGGGCACCATCCGGCTGGCCCGGCCGCCGATGAACGCCCTGAACAGGCAGGTCCAGGAGGAGCTGCTGCAGGTCTCGACGGAGGCGGCGACGCGCGACGACGTGCGCGCCGTCGTCGTGTACGGCGGGGAGAAGACGTTCGCCGCGGGTGCCGATGTCAAGGAGATGGCCGCGATGTCCTACGCGGACATGGCTCCTGTGGCGCGGCGCCTCTCGGCGGGCCTGGGCGCGATCTCGACGATCCCCAAGCCGACGGTGGCCGCTGTGACCGGTTACGCGCTGGGCGGCGGGTTCGAGGTCGTGCTCGGCGCCGACCGGCGGATCGCCGGCGACAACGCCAAGCTCGGCTTCCCCGAGATCCTGCTCGGCATCTTCCCCGGTGGCGGCGGCACCCAGCGCCTCGCGCGGCTCGTCGGGCCGTCGATCGCCAAGGACCTGATCTACACCGGCCGGTTCGTCGGCGCCGAGGAGGCGCTGTCGATCGGGCTGGTCGACGAGGTCGTCCCGGCCGACGACGTCTACTCCCGCTCGGTCGAGTACGCCTCGCAGTTCGCGAAGGGCCCGGCGCTGGCCTACGCGGCCGCGAAGAAGGCCATCGACGGAGGGCTCGACACCGACCTGCGTACCGGCCTCGACATCGAGTCGGAGCTCTTCGCGAGCCTGTTCGCGAGCGAGGACCGGACCATCGGGATGGCGTCGTTCATCGAGAACGGCCCCGGCAAGGCGACGTTCACGGGCCGCTGACCCCGGTGAGTGGCGATGGTCGCCACGGCGACGATCGCCGGTCACGAGGGTCGCTAGGGTCGGCCTCATGAGCACGGACCCGCCGCCCCGCCCGCACGCGACGGCTGCGGAGGTCGAGGCCGCGCGGTCGGACCCGAAGCTCGCCAACGTGCTCTACCACGACTGGGAAGCCGGCTCGTACGACGAGAAGTGGTCGATCTCCTACGACGAGCGCTGCATCGACTATGCCGCGGGCCGGTTCCGGCACGCGGCGGGTGTCGCGGACCGGCCCTACGAGCGAGCCCTGGAGCTGGGCTGCGGCACGGGGTTCTTCCTGCTCAACCTCATGCAGGCCGGGCTCGCCACGCGCGGCTCGGTCACCGACCTCTCACCCGGCATGGTGGCGGCCGCGTTGCGCAACGCCGAAGGGCTGGGGCTCGACGTCGACGGCCGGGTCGCCGACGCCGAACACATCCCCTACGACGACGCGACGTTCGACGTCGTCGTCGGGCACGCGGTGCTGCACCACATCCCCGATGTCGAGGCGGCGCTGCGCGAGGTGCTGCGCGTCCTGAAGCCCGGGGGGCGGTTCGTGTTCGCGGGGGAGCCGACGCGGATCGGGGACCTCTACGCACGTCGCCTCGGCATGCTGACCTGGAAGGCGACGACGACCCTGACCCGGCTGCCCGGACTGCAGGGCTGGCGGCGCCCGCAGGCCGAGCTCGACGGCTCCTCGCGCGCGGCTGCGCTGGAGGCCGTCGTCGACCAGCACGTGTTCGACCCCGCCGACCTGGAGCGCACCGCGGTCGCCGCGGGCGCGGACGGTGTCCGCGTCGTCACCGAGGAGTTCACCGCCGCGATGCTCGGCTGGCCGGTGCGGACGTTCGAGGCCGCGGTCCCGGCCGAGCGCCTCGGCTGGGGCTGGGCGATGTTCGCCTACCGCGGCTGGCAGCGGCTGTCCTGGCTCGACGAGAACGTGCTCTCCCGGGTCGTTCCGCGGGGATGGTTCTACAACGCGCTGGTCACGGGCACGCGGCCTGCGTAGACGTACGGATCCGGGCGTCGGGCGCACCCGGCAGTATGTCGGCATGGACCGCCCGCTGGAGCCGCTGTGGCGGGGGCTGCTCGTCTACCGGGTGCTCACGCTCGTCAGCACGTCGATCTTCGTAATGGTGTCGGTGCGCGAGTACGCCCATCCGCTCGGCGCGGGCCTCGTCGTCGCCGTCATGGGGGTGTGGACGGTCGTCACCGGCTTGGCCTACTTCCCGCGTCGCGACGGCCCCGACCGGCGGGGCACGGTCGCGGCGGTCGACCTCGTGGTCACCGCCGCGGTGATGCTGACGACCCCGCTCGTGCAGAGTCAGGCCCAGCTCACCGGCGACACCCCGCTGATGGGCTCGATCTGGACGCCCGGCGCCGCGCTGGCGTTGGCGATCGCGTTCGGGCTGCGCGGCGGGCTGGCCGGTGCGGCCGTCATCGCGGGGGCGCTGGTCGCGGTCACGCTGACGTCCGGTCCGATGACGCTCGTCGACCTCGCCGACGTCCAGCTGCTGATCCTGGCCGGCGCGACCGTCGGGTTCTGCTCCGGCGTGCTGCGCCGCTCCGCGGAACGGGTGCGCGCGGCGGTGGCCGAGCAGGCCGCGGCGGCCGAACGCGAACGGCTCGCCCGCAGCATCCACGACGGTGTCCTGCAGGTCCTTGCGCACGTCCGCCGCCGCGGTGCCGAGCTCGGCGGCGGTGCGGGCGAGCTGGGGACGCTCGCCGGGGAGCAGGAGATCGTGCTGCGCACGCTGCTCACCAGCGGGACCGCGGGGGTCGACGGCGGTGGCCGTCGCGACCTGGCCGCCGCGGTGCGCACGCTGGCGTCGTCCCGGATCAGCGTGTCCGCGCCCGCACACGCCCTGGACCTGCCCGCGCGCGTCGTCGACGCCCTGCTCGGCGCCGTCGGGGCGGCGCTCGCGAACACGGCTCTGCACGTCGGCGCCGACGCGCCTGCCTGGGTGTTCGTGGAAGACCTCGGCGGCGAGGTGGAGATCAGCGTCCGCGACGACGGGCCGGGAATCCCCGACGGCCGCCTCGCCGCCGCGGAGGCCGAGGGCCGGCTCGGGGTGGCCGCGTCGATGCGGGGGCGGGTGCGCGAGCTCGGCGGCACGATCACCTGCGACACCGGCCCGGGCCGCGGGACGGAGTGGACCATCAGGGTGCCGCGGGAGATGGTGCAGACGTGAGCGTGACAGTCATGGTCGTCGACGACCACCCGATCTGGCGTGAGGGCGTGGCCCGTGACCTGGGCGAACGGGGTCTCGACGTCGTCGCCACCGCCCCGGACGCCGACGCCGCCGTGCGCATCGCCCGCGCCGTCCGCCCCCAGGTCGTGCTGATGGACCTCAACCTCGGCGCGACGTCGGGTGCCGACGCCATCCGCGGCATCGTCGAGGCCCTGCCCGACACCCGCATCCTCGTGCTGTCGGCCTCCGGTGAGCACTCCGACGTGCTGGAGGCCGTGAAGGCGGGCGCGACCGGCTACCTCGTGAAGTCGGCGAGCGCGGAGGAGCTGCTCGACGCCGTGCACCGCACCGCGGACGGCTACCCGGTGTTCACGCCGGGCCTCGCGGGGCTGGTGCTGGGGGAGTACCGGCGGCTCGCCGACGACCCGTGCCCGGCCGCGGGCGACGGGCGCGTGCCCGCGCTGACCGAGCGGGAGACCGACGTGCTGCGGCTCGTCGCGAAGGGGCTCACGGCCCGGGTGATCGGCGACCGGCTGGGGGTGTCGCACCGCACGGTGGAGAGCCACGTCCAGAACACCCTGCGGAAGCTGCAGCTGCACAACCGGGCGCAGCTCGTCCGTTACGCCATCGAACAAGGCCTCGACGACTGACGGTGATCGCACTCGCGCCGGGGGTGTGGTCGTTCGTGTCCGGACGGGTGGTGCGGTCGCGAACGCGCAGGACCGTCCCGGCGGGGATGCGACGATGCGCCGGGTGTGCCCGGCCGTGGGCCGGTGGCGCGCGGGAGGAGCGGGATGTCGGCGCGGGTCGTGGTCGTCGCTGAGGCCGGGGTAGGCGAGCGGATCGCGACAGGGCTGCGGGCCGCGGGCTGTGACGTCCGGGGGCGAGCGGGGGACGCGGCCGCGGCGGTGCAGCTCCTGACGTCCGACGACGTCGTGGTGGTCCTCGACCTCGCGGCGGCCGACCCGCTCGACGGGACCGAGGGCCTGCACCTCGTCGGCGTGCTGCTCGACGCCGCCCCGACGGCCCATGTGCTCGCCGTCGGGGAGACCGTCGAGTACCAGCCGGTGCTGGCGGCGTTGCGTGCCGGGGCGTCGGGGTTCCTGCGCCGCGACACCGGCTGGACCGAGCTCGCCGACGCCGTCACCCGCGTCGCCGCCGGTGAGGTCGTGTTCGGGCCCGGTGTCGCCGACCTGGTGCTCGACTCCTACGGCACCGCCGCCGCGGATCCCGTGCCGCTCACCGAACGGGAGCTCGACATCGTGCGGCTCGTCGTCGACGGGCTCACCGCCCGCCAGATCGGGGTGCGCCTCGTACTGTCCCCGCGGACGGTGGAGAACCACGTGCAGCGGATCCTGCGCAAGCTCGACGTCGTGGGCCGCGCGGCGCTGGTGCGGTACGCGATCGAGAACGGTCTGGCGTGAGGGCCGGGGTCATTCGGACCGCGTCGGCTCGCTCTCGTCCTCGCCGGCGACCTCCCGGGCCGCGGTCCGGGAGGTTCCCTCGTCGCCCTCGCCCCCGCTGACGACCGTGGTCACGGAGTCGTCGCCGCCGCTGTGCGAGCCGGGGTCGGCGACCGAGCCGCCGCCCCCCTCGTCGCCGGGGGCGTCGCCGGTGCGGGATCTGTTGTCTGCCATCGCCGGGCCTACCCCCGCCGCCAGGGCCGCACACGTCCTATCGTCGGCGCATGACGAGCATGTGGGGGGCGCCGGTGTGGCGCCGCTGGTCCCGCCGCCGCGACGACGAGCAGGCCCGGTTCGTCACCCTCGCCTCCCTGCGCTGGATCGTCCGGCACCGGGCGTGGACGCCCTGGTACCTGGTCCGCTACGCGCGGCTGCTGCGGTTCCGGGCCGCCAACCCGCATGTCGTGCTGCGCGGCATGGTGTTCCTGGGGCGCCGCGTCGAGCTGCACGCCCGCCCCGGCTACGGGCGGCTGGAGATCGGCCGCTGGGTGCACATCGGCGACGGCAACTCGATCCGTTGCCACGAGGGCTCGCTGCGCATCGGTGACAAGGTCGTCCTCGGCAAGGACAACACCGTCAACTGCTACCTCGACGTCGAGATCGGGGCCGCGACGATCGTCGCCGACTGGGTGTACGTCACCGACTTCGACCATCGTGTCGACGACGTCACCGTCCCGATCAAGGACCAGGGGATCGTCAAGGCCCCGGTGCGGATCGGGCCGGACTGCTGGCTCGGGGTGAAATCGACGGTGTTGCGCGGCACCAGGATCGGCCGCGGCACCGTCCTCGGGGCGCACGCCGTGGCCAAGGGCGACATCCCGGGGTTCTCGATCGCCGTGGGAGCGCCCGCGCGGGTGGTGCGCGACCGCGTCGCCGACTACGAGGCCGCCGCCGCGCACCGCGCCGCGATCGCCGACATCGCCCGCAAGACCGACGCCGCGGTGCAGCGCAGCCTCACCGAAGGGCCAGGTGTCCGCGAGAACCCGGTGTGACCTGCGACGTCATCGCTAACGACGCTCAAGATCACCTCGTTCATGCAGATGACGGACGAACCACCGAGAGGAGCGCACCATGACGCACGAGATGTCCGAGCGACTTCAGGCGCTCGCCGACGACTACACCGCGGCCGTGAACCAGGCCGTCGCCGAGGACCGGTTCGACACGGTTGCCCGGCTGGCCGACGAGTATCCGGACGCGGCGCTCGAGGTTCTCACCGCAGGGTGAGCCCGTCCAGCACGTTCCCGGTCGGGATCTTCGGCCGTCCGGCCTCGATCGCGCCGCCCGCTGGGGCGGCGGCGTAGATCGCCGCGGTTCGCACCGCGATGACCGGCCAGCCGAAGTCGGGGGCGAGCCGGGCCCGCGCCGTGCGGGCCCGCTCGCCCGCCGCGACCGGGTCGTCGAGCACCCGGTGCACGGCGTCCGCGATGCCGCCGACGTCGCCCGGAGCGAACGACAGCCCGCTCACCCCGTCGACGACGACCTCCCCGAGGCCGCCTGCGGTCGACGCCACCAGCGGCGCGCCCGCGGCCGCGGCCTCCAGGGCGACGATGCCGAACGGCTCGTAGCGGCTGGGCAGCACGACCGCCGACGCTGCGGTGAGCAGGGCGGCGAGATCATCGTCGGGAAGGTGACCGGCGAAACGCACCGAGCGGCGTACCCGGTGCCGGCGGGCCTGGTCGACGAGCATGTCGCGCTGGGTACCCGTCCCGGCGACGACGAGCCGCGTCCCCGGGTGCGCGCGCCGGACCCGGGGCAGCGCCGCGACGAGGTCCTGGACACCCTTCTCGTACTCCAGCCGTCCGAAGTAGACGAGCAGCGGCACGTCCCCGGGGGCCCAGCGGTGGCGGGCGGCGTCGCGCGCGGCGGGGGGCACGCTCCACCGGCGTGGTGCGATCCCGTTGTGCACCACCGAGATCGTGTCCGGGTCGAGGTCGAAGAGGGTGGCGACCTCGGTACGCATCGCCCGCGAGCAGGTGACGACGGCGTCGGCCCGGCGGGCCAGCCACCACTCGATCGAGTGCACCTGCCGGCTCAGCGGGGTCGTCAGCCAGCCGGCGTGCCGCCCCGCCTCGGTGGCGTGGATCGTCGCGACCAGCGGAACGCCGAGCGTGTCGGCGAGCGCGATCGCGGGGTGGGCAACGAGCCAGTCGTGGGCGTGCACGACGTCGGGGCGCCAGCCTCCCAGCCGGGTCAGCGCGGCCCGCAGCAGAGCGTGCCCCATGGCGAGCACCCAGGCGACCATGTCGTCGGAGAATCGCAGGTGAGCGGGGTCCTCGGCGACGTGCAGCACGCGGACGCGTGGGTCGTCGGGATCGGGTCCGTCGGTGGTGGGGTGGGTGGCGGCGTCGGTGCCGGTCTCGCGCCGCGCGACGACGACGACCTCGTGCCCCGCCGCGGCCAGCTCCCGCACCAGCGCGTGCACGTGCCGCCCGAGCCCGCCCACGACGACCGGCGGGTACTCCCAGCTCAGCACCAGTACGCGCATCCGGCACATGCTCGCAGGCGGTCAGCCCGCGACGTCGAGGACCTGCCGGATCGACCGGGCGGCCTCGGCGGCGAGATCGCGGCGCAGGCCGCGCCGTGAGCGCACGGCCAGCGGGATCGGGTCGACGAGGGGCAGGTCGTCACGGGCGACGAGGCCCTCGGGGGTGCGCCCGACGGTCGCGAGCAGGGCCACGCCGAGCCCGGCCCGCGCAGCCGCCAGCACCCCGCCGAGGTAGGCGGCGTCGCAGACCACGGCGGCCGGGAGCCGGTGCGCGGCAAGTGTGTCGAGCGCGCGGGAGCGGATCGCGCAGGGCTCGTCGAAGGCGACGAGCGGGATGTCGGTGCCGTCGGTGGGCGGGGCCCAGCCGGGCGCGGAGTACCAGCGCAGCGTCAGCCGCCCCGATCCGGTGGAGCGGTCGTCGTCGGGGGTGCCGAACAGCAGCGCGAGGTCCACGTCGCCCTTGTCGAGGGCGGACCGCAGGACGGCTCCGCGGTCGAGCCGGAACCGGACGCGGCTGACCCCGAGAGAGTCCTGCAGGGCGGAGGCGAGCTCGGGGAGCAGCTGATCGGCGGCGTGCTCGGTGGACCCGACGACGACCTCGTCGACGTCGTGCGCGGCGCCGAGACGGCGCAGGGTCTCGTCGTTGAGCGCGAGCATGCGACGGGCCTCGGCGAGCAGCAGCTCACCCGCCGGGGTGAGCCGCGACGTGCGGCCCTCGCGGACCATGAGCGGCTGTCCGACGACGGTCTCGAGCCTGCGGACGTGATGGCTCACCGTGGGCTGGCTGACGTGCAGGGCGTTGGCGGCGCGATGGAAGCCGCCGCAGTCGGCGACGGCGACGAAGCTGCGCAGCTGCGTCAGGTCCAGGGTTCCGCCCATGCGCAGAGAGAAGCACACACCGATCAATGTTCTCTATCGAATGTGATCGGAACTCCGAGTTGGACCGCGCCGAACCCCGCGTGACACGATCGGGTCATGGCAGACCGCCCGGCTCGTGTGCGCACCTCGTGCGCTGCCGGTGCCGTGCTGCTCACCCGACGCCGTGCCGTGGATCTCGGCCGGACGTCCACCGCGACGTGTCGTCGCCACACCGCCTGACCGGTCCCGCGCGCTGAACGCCCGGGCACTCCTGTGCCCGCCCGACCGGTCTCCGTCCCGCTCGTCACCCTCACACCGCTCCCGTGCGCCTCCGCGTCCCGGGGCGGTGACCCCTGCGCGAGAAAGGTCGCACCGCATGGTCCGGCAGTTGAAGCTCGGCGCCGTCCTGATGGGCGTCGGCGGTCCCGGCCAGCACGACACCTGGACCCACCCCGAGATCCCGGGCGACGCCAGCATCGACATCCGCTGGTACATCGAACGGGCCCGGCAGGCCGAGGCCGCCCTGTTCGACCTGGTGTTCATCGTCGACAGCCAGTTCATCACCCCGGACTCGCCACCCCATTACCTGAACCGGCTCGAACCGCTGACGCTCCTGTCGGCCCTGGCCGTCTCGACCACCCACATCGGGCTGGTCGGCACGTTGACGACGTCGTACAACACGCCGTTCAACCTGGCTCGCCGGCTCGGGTCACTGGACCTGATCTCGGGAGGTCGCGCCGGGTGGAACGTCGTCGCCACCGGTGACGGCGGCACCGCCGCCAACTACAGCCGCGACGAGCACTTCGACTACGCCTCCCGCTACGGCCGGGCGTTTGAGTCGGTGCGCGTCTGCCAGGGACTCTGGGACTCCTACGAGGACGACGCGTTCCCGCGCGACACCACGTCCGGGGTGTTCGTGGACCCGACCCGGCAGCACCGCCTCGACCACGTGGGCGAGCACTTCTCCGTCCGCGGCCCGCTCAACATCTCCCGCTCGCCGCAGGGACAGCCGGTGATCTTCCAGGCCGGCGATTCCGACGAGGGCCGCGACCTGGGCGCGAGCGTCGGCGAGGGCATCTTCACGCACTCACCGACACTGGAGAAGGCGCAGGCCTTCTACCGCGACATCAAGGCGCGCGTCGCGGCGAAGGGGCGCAACCCCGACCACGTCCTCATCATGCCGGGGGTCACCCCGGTGATCGCCGACACCGACGACGAGGCCCGCGAGATCGAGCGGGCCAACCGGCTCGGCAAGGACTTCGCCAAGAACCTCGCCCAGTTCGGCCGGCCCTTCGGCTGGCACGACTTCTCCTCCTACGACCTCGACGCGCCCTTCCCCGACCTCGGCGACCTCGGTGCCGACTCGTTCCGCACCCAGGCCGAACAGATCAAGAAGGTCGCCCGCGAGGAGCGCCTCACACTGCGCCAGACCGTCGAGCGGTTCATGTCGTCGACGCCGCAGCCGTTCGTCGGGTCGGCCACGACCGTGGCCGCCGAGATCGAGCGCTGGTTCACCGGCCGCGGCCTCGACGGCCTCAACGTGCACGTCACTGTGCCCAGCGAGCTCGCCCGCTTCACCGGCGAGGTGCTGCCGATCCTGCGCGAGCGCGGCGTCGTCCGCTCCGAGTACGAGGCCACCACCCTGCGCGGCAACCTCGGGCTGCCGATCCCGCGCAACGTCCACACCGTCGCGCGCGAGGCCGCGCGCGTGCCCGTCCACAGCTGATCCCGACCCCCAGTCCCCGAATCCGAGTCCCCGGAGGACCACCCCCCATGGCCCGCCCCCGCACCCTCCTCAGAGTCGCCGCGCTCGTCGCGGCCGCCGCCGTCACCCTCGCGGCGTGCGGCACCGGTGCCGGCTCGGCGTCCGGCGCCACCCTCAGGTGGGGCTTCGCGCTGCCCACCTCGTGGGACCCCGTCACGTCCAGCACCGGCAACGACATCAACACGATCAGCCTGGTCTACGCCTCGCTCACCCAGCTCGACGAGAAGGCGACGGCCGTCCCCGGTCTCGCGGAGTCCTGGACGTACAACGGCGACGGGACCGCGGTGACGTTCACGCTGCGGCCGAACCTGACCTTCACCGACGGCACCCCGCTCGATGCCGACGCCGTGAAGCAGAGCCTCCTGCGCGGCAAGACGCAGCAGAACTCCCTGCTCAAGGACCAGCTCGCGACGATCAAGGACATCACTGTCGCCGGTGACCGCGACGTGACCCTGCAGCTCGCGGCCCCCGACTACCAGGTGCCGAACCTGTTGGCGGGCAAGACCGGCGCGATCGTCAGCCCGGCCGCGTTCACCAAAGACGCCGCGGCGATCCCGACCGCGCCCGTCGGTGCCGGCCCGTTCAGGTTCGAGAGCTTCGTGCCGGAGTCGAAGGCCGTGCTGGTCAAGAACCCCGGCTACTGGGACGCGGCCGACGTGAAGATCGACCGGCTCGAGCTGACCCCGACCACCGACGCGGCGACCGTCGTCGCCGCCGTCCAGTCCGGCGCGCTCGACGTCTCCTACATCCCGGGCAACCAGATCCCGCAGGCCAAGGCGGCCGGGCTCGAGGTCGACGTCATCGACTCGCTGCAGGTCAACCAGGTCGACGTGCACAGCGGCCTCGCCCCGCTCACCGACCGCCGCGTCGTCGACGCCCTCAAGTACGCGGTCGACCGCAGGCAGATCGTCGACGTCGTCAACGCCGGTGTCGGCGACGTGGCCTACCAGCCGTTCCCGAAGGGCTACGTCGCCTACGACCCCACCCTCGACGGGTTGTTCGCCTACGACCCGGCCAAGGCGCGGCAGCTGCTCACCGACGCCGGCTACGCGCCGGGGCAGCTGGCGCTGACGATCACGGTCAACTCGGTCTCGCAGTCCACCGCGGAGCTCGTCCAGCAGCAGCTGCAGGGCGTGGGCGTCAACGCCACGATCAAGGTCGTGCCGCCGGGGTCGTCGACCTGGCAGCAGGAGGTCTACCTGGGGCGCAAGGCGCAGTTCGCGCTCGACGGCACGGTCGGGCGCGAGTCGCCGGTGCAGAACCTCACCGTCGTCTACGGCGAGCAGGGCCTGATGAACACCAGCAAGGTCTCGACGCCGGAGTTCCTCGCCGCCCTCGACGCCGTGCGCCGCACCCCGCTCGACTCCCCGGACTACCCGACGGTGCTGCAGACCGCGGTGCGCACGGGCGTCCAGATGTCGCCGAGCTTCTCCCTCGGCACCCTGCCGCGGGTCGCGGTGCGCAACAAGAAGGTCTCGCCGCTGCCGCACTTCCTGTCGCAGTACCGGTGGGAGGGCGTGACGGTCGGGAGCACGTCGTGACGGTCTCCGTCGCCGGGACCGGGTGGGGCACGGCCGCCGCAGTCGCCGACCCCGCCCGGCCGCGGCGCAGCGGCCCGCTCGGCGGTGCCGTCCGCTGGCTGCTGCGCACCGTCGCGCTCACCGTGCCCGTCTTCCTGTTCGCGACGTTCCTGACCTTCCTGCTCGGCGCGGTCAGCGGGCTCAGCCCCGCCGGGCTGCTGCTCGGGGACTCCGCCACCCCTGCCGACGTCGCCCGCGTGCGCGCCGACCTCGGCCTCGACCGGCCCGTCCTGGTCCAGTACGTGGACTGGCTCTCCCACGTGCTGCGCGGCGACCTGGGCAGCTCGTGGCTCAACGGCGTGAGCGTGTCGTCGCAGATCGGGGACCGGCTCGCGATCAGCCTGTCCGTCGCCGGGTTCGCGCTGGTCATCGCCTTCGTGGCAGGCACGCTGCTCGGGATCGGCGCCGCGGTGTGGCGGGGCCGGCTGTTCGACCGGGCCGTCACTGCCTTCTGCTCGGTCGTCTCCGCGCTGCCGCCGTTCGTCGTCGCCGTCGCGTTGATCGTGGTGTTCAGCGTGCTGGTCCCGCTCGTGCCGTCGGCGGGCTACGTGCCCTTCTCACAGGACCCCGGCATGTGGCTCGCGCTGATCACGTTGCCCGCCATCGCGCTCAGCCTCGACGCCGTCGCCGACATCGCCCGCCAGCTACGGACCGGCCTGGTCAGCGCCTACCAGGAGAACTACGTCCTCGGGGCGGTCGTCCGCGGGTTCTCCCCGCGGCGGGTCCTGCTGGTCCACGTGCTGCGCAACGGCGCCGGACCCGCCCTGAGCGTGCTCGGCCTGCGCATCCCGATCCTCGTCGGCGGGGCCGTCGTCACCGAGTCGATCTTCGGGATGTCCGGGTTCGGCCGCTTCGCCGCCGACGGCGCGCTGCGCGGGGACGTGCCGGTGGTGCAGGGCGCGCTCGTCGTCGCGATCGTGCTGGTGCTGGTCGCGAACCTCGTCGTCGACACACTGCTGCTGCGGCTGCGCCCCGCCGCCCGCCGGAGGACCTGATGCTGCGCCCGTTGTTCGCGAGCCGGTCGGGGACGATCTCGGCCGTCGTGCTCGTCGTCGTCGCGGTGCTGGCCGCCGTCGGCCCGTGGCTCGCCCCGCACGACCCGCTGCTGCAGGACCCGCGGGCGATCCTCGCCGGGCCGTCCGCCGGGCACTGGCTCGGCACCGACAACGTCGGCCGCGACGTGCTCAGCAGGCTGCTCGCCGGGTCGACGCTGTCGCTGGTCGCCGCGCTGGAGGCCGTGGCCGTCGGGCTGGTGCTCGGCGTCGTCCCGGCCCTGCTGTCGGTGCGCTTGGGCCGGGTGTTCGAGTGGTTCTCGCTGCGCCTCATGGAGGCGTTCGTGACGTTGCCGTTCCTGGTGTTCGCCGTGGCCATGACCGCGTTGCTGGGCAACGGGTTGCAGCAGGCGATGCTCGCCGTCGGGATCCTGATCTCGCCCGGCTTCTACCGGGTCACCCGGGCCGCCGCGCTGCCCGTCGCCACCGCGCAGTACGTGGAGGCCGCGGTGCTGGCGGGGGCGTCGCCGTGGACGGTGCTGCACCGCCACGTGTGGCCCAAGGTCGTGCCCGCCGTCGCCGTCGCCACAGCGAGCCTGCTCGGCGCGAGCCTGGTCATCGTGTCGTCGCTGACGTTCCTCGGCATCGGCATCACCCCACCCACGCCGACGTGGGGCGGGATGCTCGCCACCGACCTGCAGTACCTGTTCCAGCGACCGTTCGGCCCGTTCGTTCCCGCGGCGCTGATCGTCGCCACCGTGTGGGCGTGCAACGGGATCGCCGACGCGCTGCGCGACGCCCCCGGCCGTCCCGCCCCCCGGAAGGTGACCGCCCATGTCGGCTGAGGTCCTGCTCACCGTCCGCGACCTGTCCGTCCACACCGGGGACACGCCGCTCGTCACCGGCGTCGACCTGACCGTCGCCCGCGGCGCGACGCTCGGCGTCGTCGGCGAGTCCGGCAGCGGCAAGTCGCTCACCTGCCGGTCGCTGCTGGGGATCCTGCCGCCCGGGCTGCGTAACGGCGACGACACCACGATCACCTTCGACGGCACCGACCTGCGCGCCCTCGACGCCCGCGGCTGGCTCGGCATCCGCGGCACCCGGATCGGCGCGGTCTTCCAGGACCCCGCCTCCTACCTCAACCCGTCGATCACCGTCGGGCGTCAGCTCGCCGAGGTGCTGCGGGTGCGGGTCGGGCTGGGCCGGCGCGCCGCCCGCGACCGCGCCGTCGAGCTGCTGGCCGACATGGGCCTGCACGAACCGGCCCGGGTGTACCGGCAGTACCCGTTCGAGCTGTCCGGCGGGATGCTGCAGCGCGTCCTGATCGCCGTCGCCATCTGCGCCGAGCCGGACCTGCTGATCGCCGACGAGGCGACCACCGCGCTCGACGTCACCGTGCAGGCCGAGGTCCTGGACCTGCTCTCCGACCTGCAGGAGCGCACCGGGCTCGCGCTGATCCTCGTCTCCCACGACCTCGCCGTCGTCGCGCAGGTGTGCGAGGAGGTCGTCGTCATGCGCGACGGCGTCGTCGTCGAACGCGGCACCGCCGGCGACGTCCTCACCGCGCCGGCGCACGCGTACACACGCTCGCTCGTCGACGCCCACGCCCGCTACGGGATCGAGCGGTTCCGGCCGGCGGTGACCGTCCATGGCTGACCCGCTCCTCGCGGTCTCCGGCCTCGTCGTCCGCCTCGGCCGCGGGGGCGAACGGCGCACGATCCTGCACGGCGTCGACCTCACCGTCGCCCCTGGCGAGAGCGTCGGCCTGATCGGCGAGACCGGCTCCGGCAAGACGACGCTCGCCCGCACCGTCCTCGGCCTGCACCGCGTCGAGCAGGGCGGGATCGACGTCGCGGGCACCGACGTCACCGCCCTGCGCGGCGCCCGGCTGCGCGCGTTCCGCCGCTCCGGGGCCGTGCAGTACGTCTTCCAGGACCCGCTGCGCAGCCTCGACCCAGACCTCACCCTGGGCGAGTCGGTCGGGGAGGCGCTGCACGTGCGCGGCACCCCGGACCTCGACGACCGCGTCGCCGGGGCGTTCGCGCTGGTCGGGCTCGACCCGGCGCTCGCGACCCGGCTGCCCGCCGAGGTGTCCGGCGGACAGCGCCAGCGCGCCGCGATCGCCCGCGCCATGATCGCCCGCCCACGGCTGCTGATCTGCGACGAACCCGTCAGCGCCCTCGACGCCGCCACCCGCGTGCAGGTCCTCGACCTCCTCGCGTCCCTGTGCGCCGACCGCGGCATCGGGCTGCTCTACATCTCCCACGACCTCGGCTCCGTCGCAGGCATCACCGACCGGCTCGCCGTCCTCCACCACGGCGACGTCGTCGAGACCGGGACGACCGAGCAGGTCGTCACCGCGCCGAGCCACCCCTACACACGGTTGCTCATCGGCTCCGCGCCGACGATCGGCGGCGGCGGGATGGGCCGCGCCGAGCGCGCCGAGCTGCGCGCACAGCTCGCACACTCCCCGAACGGAAAGGTGCTCACGTGAGCCTGACCAGCGCTGTCCCTGTCGTCGCCTGCTGGCGTGAACCCGCAGCGGTCGCCGTGCGCGGCACCGTCGTCGTCGTCCCGGGACGCGGCGAGCACGCCGGTGTCTACGAGCGCTTCGGCCGCCGCATCAGCGCCGACGGGTACCGGGTGTGGGCCGTGGCCGACCCCGCCGTCGACACCGACCGCGCCGAGGGCCAGATCCGCTCACTGCTGCCCGCCGAGCCGGGGCCGGTCGTCCTCGTGGGGTCCGACACCGGGGCCCTGTTCGCCGCCGGGCTCGTCGCGGGCGGGCTCGGAGGTGTCGACGCACTCGTCCTCGCCGGGCTGCCCGTCGACACCGGCCGGGGGCCTGCCGGCTGGGACGACGAGCTCGTCGCCCGCACCGCGTGCCCCACCCACCGGGCCCGGCTGGACGACGACTCCGGGGTGCGCCGCGGTGCCCTCGCCGACCGCGTCCCCACCGGTTGGCTCGCCTCCGCCGACCCCGCCCGCATCGCGGTCCCCGTACTGGGCCTGCACGGCGCGGCCGACACCGTCAGCCCGCTCACCGGCGCCCGCGCCTGGTACACCGGGCTGGCACGCGGCGAGCTCGTCACCGTCGTCGACGGCCACCACGACGCGCTCAACGACGCCACCCACCGCACCGCCGCCGCGTCGGTCGTGCAGTTCCTGGAACGGCTCCGGCTCGGGGCCGACGTCCCGGTGATCGCCCACGTCGAGACGCTCGGGCCGCACCGATGACCTTCCACCCCGACCTCGCGGCCACCGCGGCGCCGTCGCGCGCGCACATCCACCACGTCCGGGCCGGCGAGCTCGTCGGCGACACCGCCCAGACCTCCGGCATGACCCGGCTCGAGGCCGTCAGCGGCAGGACCGTCGGCTCCGAGCGGATCTGGACGGGCGAGACCCACGTCGCGCCCGCCACGAACTCCGGCAACCACCACCACGGCGAGGCCGAGACGTCGATCTACGTCGTCAGCGGGCGACCCGAGTTCGTGTTCCACGACGGCCACGGCGAGGTCCGCATCCGCACCGGCCCGGGCGACTACATCTTCGTGCCGCCGTACGTCCCGCACCGCGAGGAGAACCCCGACCCCGCGCAACCCGCCGTCGTCGTGATCTCGCGCAGCACGCAGGAGGGCATCGTGGTGAACGTTCCGGCGTTGACCCCGCTGACGGAGCCGCCACCGGGCTGACCACACGTGTGGGCGTGCTGTGAATCGCCGCCCCGCTGATGTGCGCCGGGCCTGCTCGCGGGATCCTGTGCGCGGATGCGGGGAGGTGCGGTGCAGGGACGGGTGGCGCGACCGGTCACGGTCGTCGCGGGTGTGGTGGCGGTGATCGCCGTGGTGGCGGCCGTCGTCGCGTGGCCGCGCGCGAGTGCGGCGACCGGATCACCTGCCGCGCCCGGCGCGCCGACCGCCGCGGCGGGCACCGCGCCGACGACCACAGCGGCCGCGGCCGGGCCGCAGGTGGCCTGGCCCGCGATCGGTGCGATCTTCGACGCCGCCGACGTCGGACCCGACGGCCCGACGGGCGACCACTTCTGCAGCGGCGCGGTCGTCGACACCCCGACGGGCGACACCGTCGTGACCGCGGCGCACTGCGTGGCCGAGGGCGACGGCAGTGCTCCCGACACCGACCTCGTGTTCGTCCCGGGTTACCACGACGGCGTCGCGCCCTTCGGGACGTGGACGGTCAGCGACGCGGCCGTCGACCAGCGCTGGATCGACGACGCCGATCCCGACCTCGACATCGCGTTCCTCGTCGTCGGCCGCGGCGGCGCCGGCCCGCTGCAGGACATCACCGGGGCCTACCGGCTCACCGTCGACCCCGGCGACGGTGGACCCGTCCAGGTCGTCGGCTACCCCGAGGGCGCGGACGCCCCCGTCGCACCGTCGGGCGTCGCGACGCGCTTCAGCCCCACCCAGCTGCGTCTCGCCGACGCCGACCTGCCCGGTGGCACCAGCGGCGGGCCCTGGCTGCGCGACGGCACCGAGGTCATCGGCGTGACCGGCGGCTACCAGCAGGGCGGGGAGAGCGAGGACGTCTCCTACGCCAGCTACCTCGACGCCGACGCCGCCGCGCTGCTGCGGTCGATCACCGGGGCCTGAGCCCGGCCGTGGGCCGGGGCCTCCCGAGCCGGCGGGCGTCGACATGGCCGAACGGACCCGGTTCCCAGCTCGCGACGGCCGTCGCCGCGGCGGCGCGGTCACCCGCGGCGAGCAGCCGGGACAGCTGCGCGACCCGGTCGGCGTGGCTGCGCGCCCGGCCGCGGGCGTAGTCGGCGGCGGAGTCGTGGCTGACCATGAACGCCCAGTCGCTCGACAACGCCAGCAGCGCCTGCTCGGCCAGGGCGTCGCGCAGCGGGTCGCGTGCTCGGGAGGACGTGCCGGCAGCGCTCGTGACCAGGTCGCGCTGCACGGTCCCCCCGAGTGCGACGAGGTCGGCGACGGCGTCACCCGCCCAAACGTTCCAGTCCTTGCCCAGCCCCCACGACGACTCCGGCAGCGTGACCGGCCCGCCCACCAGCCCGGCGTCCATGGCGCCGCGCAGCGTCGTGACCCGCACGCCCGCGGCGGGCAGCGCGCGCAGGACCGCCTCCAGCCAGGCGGGCCCCTCGTGCCACCAGTGCCCGAACAGCTCGGTGTCGAACGCGGCGACGACGAGCCCCGGACGGCCCAGGCGTCCGCGGATGCAGGCGAGCCGCTCCCGCACGACCCGGACGAAGTCCGCCGCGTCCCGCGCCACCGCCGCGGCGGCCCGGACGGGGTCGTAGGGCTGCTTGTCGTGCGGAGCGACATGGCGACCGGTGACCCGTGAGGGCTTGAGCCCCGACGGATGGTCGAAGGTGTGGAAGTCGCGGTAGTCGGGACCGCCGGGGTAGCCGGCGCGGGGTGACCACACCCGGTAGGTGACGTCGAGGTCGCGGCCGGCGGCCAGCACGCCCGAGTCGCCGACGGGTCGCAGGAGCGCGGTGTCGCCGTGCAGGGCCGGGCCGTCGACGAGGAACCGTTCGACGCCCGCCGCGGCGTACCCCGTCTCCATGCCGGGCGCGTAGCCGCACTCGGGCGCCCAGATCCCGGCTGGCCGGTGCCCGAACCGGCGGGTGTGGTCGGTGAGCCCGGCGTCGAGGGCGAAGGCGCGCACGGTGTCGTCGAGCAGCGGTGCGAACGGGTGCGTCGCGGGACCGCCGAGCAGCTCGACCGCGTGTGAGCCGGCGAGGTCGCGCAGGACGGGGGAGCCACCATGGCGCCACCGCTCCTCGAACACCGCCAGCGCGGCGGTGGCGGCACGGTGCTCGCGGACGGCGAGCCCGGGCAGCCGCGGCGCGGCGCCGTGGGCGCGCAGGAGCCAGCCGCCGAGCCAGTCGTGCATGCCGCGCAGGCAGTGCGGGTCGTCGAGCTGCGCCGCGAGCACCGGGGTGACGCCGAGCGTCAGCAGGTCGCGACGGCCCTCGGCGGCGAGGCGTCCCAGCACGTCCACGACGGGCAGGTAGGCGTGCGCCCACGACTGGTACAACCACTCCTCGCCGACGGGCCAGCGCCCGTGACGGGCCAGCCACGGCAGGTGGGAGTGCAGGACGAGGCAGAACGTCCCGACCGGGTCGGTCATCCGGCGAGCGCCACGATGTCGAGACACCCGTCGAGATCTCCGGGACCCAGTACGAAGTCCTCGACCGTCACCGAGGCGACGTCCGCGGCGAGCGCGGGGGACATCGGCGTGCCTGCGACCGCGGCCCTGACCTGCGCGTCGACGAGCGAGCCGCCGTGGGCGGCGTCGAGGCCGCGCAACCGGGGCCCGTGGTGCAGACCGAGGAGCTCGACCTCGCGGAATCCGTTGCCGCGCAGGAGGCCCGACAGCTCGGCGGGGGCGAACTCGCGGCTGTGGAACGGGTTGAGCGGGGTGTCGCGGCCGGGGGAGAAGGTGAGCCGGTTGGGCGTCGACACCAGGAACGCGCCGCCCGGGCGCAGCACGCGTGCGCACTCCGCGACGAAGACCTCCTGCTCCCACAGGTGCTCGATCACCTGCAGCGAGACCACGACGTCGGCAACGCCCGTGGCGACGGGCAGCGCGACGAGGTTGACGCGGGCCGGGGCGACCCGGGGGTACCGGGCGGCGACGTGGCGCAGCGCAGGCTCGTCGTAGTCGAGGGCGAGCACCCGGTCGGCGGTGGCCGCGACCAGGTCGGCGCCGTAGCCCTCGCCGCAGCCCGCGTCGACGACGACGCCCCGGCACCGCGATGCCAGCGCCAGGTAGACGGCCTCGTGCCGGCGGAACCAGTAGTTCTCGTCGGGGACGTCCGGCACGGTGCGCTCGCCGGTGAGCGGCAGGCCGGTCACCGGCCGACCGTATCCCGACGCTCCCGGCCCACCGCGCGGGTGGGCCGGGAGCACGGCTCGGGAGCCGGGGTCAGGAGGTGGACCTCCACACGGCGGCGAACCACAGCTCGCTCGACAGGTAGCGCTCCACGCCTTTGACGCCCGCCCGCGCGATCGCCCGGGCGCCGGCGCCGGCAACGGATGCTGCTGCGCGGCCTGGAACGCATCGCGGAGGGGGCGACGGTCGCGGCGGCGTCGGAGGTCGCGGGCGCACACGGGACGCCCTCATGAGTTCGAGGCGAACGTGCCGTGCAGGCGCAGCCGCGCCATCCCACCGTCGGGGAACACGTCCATCCGGACGGCGCGGACCGGGCCGGTCGTCGCGGGCAGGACGAACCGGTGCCGGGTGTCGGGCTCCAGCGGCGTCCGCGGCAACAGCTCCCGCCACTCCTCGTCGTCGGTCAGCCGCCCGCGCAGCGACGCCGAGCCGGGGGCGTTGTGCAGGAACCAGCTCGTGTCCAGCTCCGCCACGCGCACCACGGCAGGAGCGGCCAGCGCCAGCTCGACCCAGTCGTTGCCCTCGTCGCGGCGCCGCGCGGTCTCCCAACCCTCGCCCATGCTCCGCGCCGGGCCGGGGAGCAGCAGGTTCTGCGGCGAGCTGTAGAAGAGGTTGGAGCATGCGGTGACGTGGCCGCCGTTCTCGATCGCGGCGAGGTCGACCGTGCCCAGCGCGTCCAGCAGCGTGGGGTCCGGGACCGCGTGACCGTGCACCCGCAGCCGCGCCACCCCGCCGTCGGGGAAGATCCGCAGCCGCACGTGGGTGATGCGCTCGCCGGAGCCGACGTCGAAGACGTTCTCGGTGTCGCCCTTGAGCGGCGAGCGCGGTACGAGCGGTACCCACGTCTCGCCGGCGAGGCCGTCGACGGACGCCTCGGGCGGATAGTTGCCGGTGAACCACGCGGTGTCGACGACGATCCCGCGCACCACGCCGGGCGCCCCGAGCCGGACGATCGCCTCGTCGTGGCCGGGCTCGCGGCGCCGCCTGGTCTCCCAGCCGTCGTAGACCTTGCCCTTGGGTCCGAACGTCGACGGGTCGAACACGGCGGGGCCGGGGTTGATGAGGTTCTCGCGCGTCGCGAAGGCCTCGTCGTTGGCCGAGACGACGGCGCCGCCGACATCGCGCCGGGCCAGGTCGGGCAGGAGCCGGAAGTCAGACACGGGCGTCCTCTCTGCTGAGCAGCCGGCCGCGCGGGGCGTCACCGTCGGTGATCACGTTGCCGCGCAGCCAGGTCGCGCGGACGACGCCGTGCAGCGTCCTTTCCGCGTAGGGGGTGATCGGGTTGCGGTGGTGCAGGGGTCCGACGTCGAAGGTGGCGTCGGGGGCGAAGACGGTGAGGTCGGCGTCGGCGCCGGGTTCGATGCGGCCCTTGTTCGTCAGACCGACGAGATCGGCAGGGCGGCGCGACATCCAGGTCACGACATCGGCAAGATCGATCCCGCGCGCCCGCGCCTCGGTCCACACGACGGGCAGGCCGATCTGCAACGAGGCGATGCCGCCCCACGCGGCGCCGAAGTCGCCGGTCTCCAGCTGCTTGAGGTCCGGTGTGCAGGGGGAGTGGTCGGACACGACCATGTCGATCGTGCCGTCGAGGAGCCCCTGCCACAGAGCGTCACGGTTGCCGGCCTCGCGCACCGGCGGGCAGCACTTGAAGCGGGTGTCGCCGTCGGGCACCTCCTCGGCGGTGAGCGCGAGGTAGTGCGGGCAGGTCTCGACGGTGACGCGCACCCCGTCGGCCCGTGCCTGCGCCAGCAGCGGCAGGGCGTCGGCCGACGAGAGATGGACGATGTGCACCCGCGCCCCGGTCTCCCGCGCCGCGGCCAGCAGGCCGGCGATCGCGGAGTCCTCCGAGGCGCGGGGCCGGGAGGCGACGAAGTCGGCGTAGCGCCGGCCCGTCGTGGGTGTGATGAGCGCGCCGTCCTCGGCGTGGGCGATGAGGAGCCCGTCGAACTCGGCGAGGGTGCGCAGGGCGGGCCGCGGGTCGAGCAGCGGCGGGAACTCGGGCACCCCGGAGTCGACGAGGAAGGCCTTCACCCCGACGACCCCTGCGTCGTGCAGCGGGCGCAGGTCGTCGTGGTTGCCGGGCACCGCCCCGCCCCAGAACGCGACGTCGACCGCACACTGCCCATACGCGGCGGCCCGCTTGACCTCCAGAGCGGCCACGGACACCGTGGGCGGCAACGAGTTCAGCGGCATGTCGACGATCGTCGTCACCCCACCGGCCGCGGCCGCCCGGGTCGCCGACGCGAAGCCCTCCCACTCGGTGCGGCCGGGCTCGTTGACGTGCACGTGGCTGTCGACGAGCCCGGGCAGCAGAACCTCGTCGTCGGCCAGGACGACCTCCCGTGCGCCCGGGACGACGACGTCGCGCGGTCCGACGGCCGCGATCCGGGGACCGTCGACGAGCACGGCGGCGGGCCGCAGCACCCCGTCGAGCAGCGCACGCCGCGCCCGCAGGACGATCACGACCGCTCCCGGTACGCGCGCCAGCTCGCGAGGTCGGAGATGTCGGTCAGCTCCGGCCGGTCGGGATGCGGCCGGCGCAGGATCATCGCGAGCGACCCGGTCCCGTCGGCCAGTTCGATCACGCCCAGCTCCAGTCCGGCAGGCTCGCCGGGCAGGAGTACATCGCGCAGCTGCTCGTAGGACAGCTCGTACACCTCGCCCTGCACGGCAGCGCCCTGGTCCGCGCCGACGTCCTCCAGCGCCGGGTAGGCCCCGCCGACGGCGTGGAACCGGTAGCGCTTCGCCGTGGTCGTCGACGCGAGGCAAGGGGCGCCGCCGGCCAGGTGGTGGTCGGCGCCGCCTGCCATCGCGGTGCCGTTCAGGAACATGCGGGGCACACGAGCCTCCAACGAGAAGGGGTCACTCACAGGGTGATGTGTTCGGGGCGGACGGGGACGCGGCGCAGGGCCTTGCCCGTTGCCGCGCGGATCGCGGCTGCCACCGCCGGGCCGGACGAGATCGTGGGGGGCTCGCCGACGCCCCGGACGCCGTAGGGCGCGTGCGGGTCGGCGTACTCCAGGACCTTCACCTGCATCGGCGGCATGTCGAGGATCGTCGGGATCAGGTAGTCGGTGAAGGACGGGTTGCGGACCTTCCCGTCGGTCACGACGATCTCCTCCATCAGCGCGAGTCCCATGCCCTGGGCGCTGCCCCCGTGGATCTGGCCGACGACGGCGTCGGGGTTGATCGCCCTGCCCACGTCCTGCGCGGTGTCGAGCGCGACCACCTTGACCAGCCCCAGCTCGACGTCCACGTCGACGACTGCCCGGTGCGCGGAGAAGGCGTACTGCACATGGGCGTTGCCCTGGCCGGTCTCCGGGTCGATCTCCTCGGTGGGCCGGTGGTGCCACTCGACGGTCTCGTCGACGGCGTCGTCGCCCAGGACGTCGGCCAGCGAGGCGAGGACCTCACCGTTCTCCGCGATGATCTTGTCGCCGTCCAGACGCAGGTTGCGCGCCCCCAGCTGAGCCGCCGCGCGAGCGAGGACCGACGCCCGGACCGCCTCGCACGCCGCCTTCACCGCGCCGCCGGTCACGTAGGTCTGCCGGGACGCGGATGTCGAACCGCCGGAGCCGACGCTGGTGTCCTTGGGGGACACCACGACCCGGTCGACCCCGAGCTCGGTGCGGCAGATCTGCTGCTCGACGGTGATCAGGCCCTGCCCGACCTCGGCGGCCGCGGTCTGCACGGTCGCGACGGGCTCGCCGGCAGTCATCTCCAGCCGGACCCGGGCCGTCGAGTAGTCGTCGAAGCCCTCGGAGAAGCCGACGTTCTTGTAGGTGACGGCGTAGCCGATCCCACGGACGACGCCCTCGCCGTGCGTGGAGTTCGCCGCGCCGCCGGGCAGGTCGCGGATGTCGCGCTCGCCCACGGGATCGGCGGGCAGGGGCAGGTCGCGCACGATCTCGATCAGCTCCGCGACGGGTGCGGCGGAGTCGATCAGCTGGCCGGTGATGTTGCGGTCGCCCTCGCGCATGCCGTTGCGCGCCCGGATCTCCACCCGGTCCACACCGACCCGGTCGGCGAGTTCGTCCATCAGCGCCTCGTGGGCGAACGCGGCCTGTACGCAGCCGAAGCCACGCATGGCCCCGCAGGGCGGGTTGTTCGTGTAGACGCCGCGCGCGTCCACGGAGACGGACGGGATGTTGTACGGCCCCAGGCCCAGCGTGCCGCCGTTGCCGACGACCGCCGTCGTCGACGAGGCGTAGGCGCCGCCGTCGAAGAGGATGTCGGCCTTGGCGTAGATCAGCTCGCCGGTGTCCGAGGCGCCGAACTCGTACCGCAGCCACGCCGGGTGCCGGTGCACGTGCCCGAAGAACGACTCGTCGCGCGAGTAGCTCATCTTCACGGGCTTGCCGGTGTGCATGGCGAGCAGGCAGGCGTGGACGTGGATCGACAGGTCCTCGCGGCCGCCGAACGCGCCTCCCACGCCGGCCAGGTGCAGCCGCGCCCGGTCGGGCGTCAGGTCGAGCACCCGGCACACCTGCTGCTGGTCGACGTGGAGCCACTGCGTCGCGACGTAGAGATCGAGCCCGCCCTCGCCGTCCGGGACGGCGAGGCCGGACTCCGGCCCGAGGAAGGCCTGGTCCTGCATGCCCACCTCGAAGTCGAGCGCGACGACCACGGGTGCGGTCGGCTCGGGGTCGCCGCGGCGGATCTTCATGGCGCGCACCAGGTTGCCGTCGGGGTGGACGTGGGGTGCGTCGTCGTCGAGGGCGTGGCGGGGGTCGGTGAGCGCGGGCAGCACCTCGTAGTCGACGACGATGCGCTTCGCGGCGCGCCGCGCCGTCTCGGGGTGGTCGGCGGCGACGAGCGCGACCGCTTCGCCCTGGTAGCGCACGACGTCCTCGGCGAGCGCGGGCTGGTCGAGGTGCTCGAGCCCGACCCGGTTCAGTCCAGGTACATCCTCGTGCGTGAGGACGGCGTAGACCCCGGGGAGGGCGAGCGCGGCGGAGATGTCGATGCCGTGGATGCGGGCATGCGGGTGCGGGCTGCGCAGCGTGACACCCCAGCACATGTCGTCGTGCCAGAGGTCGGAGGAGTAGGCGAACTCGCCGGTGACCTTGAGAGTGCCGTCGGGACGCAGCGGGCTGTCGCCGATCCGGCCGGCGGTTGGGGTCTCCGTGCTGGTCATGATGCCTTCCTCAGCAGGGTCTGGTGGACCGCAGCGCACTCACGGGCCACGGCGGCGGTGTCGACGGTCCTCACGCGGCCGCGCTCCACGACCGGACGGCCGTCGACGAGCAGCAGGTCCAGCGGCGGCGGGGTGCCGAGCACCAGGGCCGCAACGGGATCGGCGACGTCGGCGTGGCCGAGACCGTCGATGCGCCAGAGGGCGAGGTCGGCGAGCTTGCCGGGTTCGATGGAGCCGATCTCGGTCGACCGGCCCAATACGGAGGCGCCGCCCAGTGTGGCGAGGGACAGGGCGTCCCGGACCGTCAGAGCGGTCGGACCGCCGACCGCGCGAGCGAACAGCAGCGCGTGCCGGGCCTCTTCGAGGAGGCTCCCGGCCTCGTTGGACGCGGCGCCGTCGACGCCGAGTCCGACGCGGGCGCCGGCGTCGCGCAGGTCGCGGGTGCGGCAGATGCCGGCGCCGAGGCGGGCGTTGGACGACGGGCAGTGCGCCACCCCGGTCCCGGTGGAGCCGACCTTCTTGACCTCGGCGTCGTCGAAGTGGATGCCGTGGGCGAACCAGACGTCCTCGCCGGTCCAGCCGAGGCTCTCGACGTACTCCAGCGGCGAGCAGCCGAACCGCTCGCGGCAGAAGTCCTCCTCGTCGACGGTCTCGGCGAGGTGGGTGTGCATGAGTACGCCCAGCTCGCGGGCCAACGAGGCGGACTCGCGCATGAGCGAGCCGGTCACCGAGAACGGCGAGCACGGCGCGAGGGCGATCCGCAGCATCGCGTCGGGCGACGGGTCGTGCCAGCGGGCGACCGCCTCCGCCGACGCGGTGAGGATGGCGTCGCGGTCCTCGACGACGTGGTCGGGCGGCAGGCCACCGTCGCGGCGGCCCAGGTCCATCGAGCCGCGGGTGGCGTGGAAGCGCAGCCCGACGTCGGCGGCCGCGCGGATCTCGGCGCCCAGGACGTCCCCGCCCTCGCGGGGGAAGACGTAGTGGTGGTCGGCGGCGGTGGTGCAGCCGGTCAGCGCCAGCTGGGCCAGCGCGCCGGTGGCGCCGGTGTGGACGGCGTGCTCGTCGATGCCCGCCCAGATCGGGTAGAGCGTGGTCAGCCACTCGAACAGCGTCGCGTCGACGGCGAGGCCGCGGGTGACCCACTGGTAGAGGTGGTTGTGGGTGTTGACGAACCCTGGCGTGAGCAGGCAGCCGCGCCCGTCGACCCGCGGCCCGTCGGCAAGGGGTGCGGGGCCTGGGCCGACGGAGACGATGCGGTTACCGGAGACGACGACGTGGCCGTTCTCGAACTCCGCGCCCGTCACCGTGACGACGTGTGCACCTTCGATGATCACGACTGCGCCGCCATCCGGACCGCGTCGAGGATCTTCTCGTAGCCGGTGCAGCGGCACAGGTTCCCCGCGAGCGCCTCCCGGATCTCGGGGTCGCTCGGCGAGGGGTTGCGCGCCAACAGGTCGTGCGTCGACACCAGGAAGCCCGGGGTGCAGAAGCCGCACTGCACGGCCCCGCACTCGACGAACGCCCGCTGCACCGGGTCGAGCCCGTCGTCATCGGCGAGCCCCTCGACCGTCGTGACCTCGCGTCCCTGCGCCTGGCCCGCCGCGACCAGGCACGAGCAGACCGGTACCCCGTCGAGATAGACGGTGCAGGAGCCGCATTCGCCCTGCTCACAGGCGTTCTTGGAGCCGGGGAGGCCGAGCCGCTCGCGCAGCGCGTAGAGCAGGCTCTCGCCCTCCCAGACGTCGTCGGCCTCGTGGCGTGCGCCGTTGACCGTCAGTTCGATCCGCATCAGGCGGCCCTCCGGTGCTCGTCCCAGGCCCAGGTGGCGGCGCGGCGCGCCATCACCGAGAGCGTGTGCAGGCGGTACGCGGCGGTGCCGCGCACGTCGTCGATCGGGGCGGCGGCGTCGCGGACCTTGCGGCCGAACTCGACGGCGAGGCCCTCGGGCAGTGCGCCGCGCGACTCCCACAGCCCGCCGGCCTCCAGCTCACCGGCGAGGAACGCGGCGGCGTCGGTGGCCCGGCGCGGGGTGGGGGCGGCCGACCCGATGCCCGTCCCCACCGATCGGCGGTCGGTGTGCAGCGCGAACCCGAAGGCCGACACCGCGATCACCATCGCGTTGCGGGTCCCGATCTTGCAGAACTGCTGCGGCCCCGCGGGCGGCGCGATCAGGATCGCCGCGATCAGCTCGTCGGGTTCGAGGGCGTTGCGCTTGACGCCGGTGTAGAAGTCGGCGACGGGGACCAGCCGGGTGCCGCGTGCCGCCGAGGAGATCTCGACGACGGCGTCCGCGGCCAGCAGCGCCGGGTGCGAGTCACCGGCGGGGGAGGCCGCACCCAGGTTGCCGCCGACGGTGCCGCGGTTGCGGATCTGAGGTGACCCGACGGTGCGCGCGGCCATCGCCAGGCCGGGCAGCGTCGCTCCCAGCTCGTCGATGATCCGCGCGTAGGTGACGCCGGCGCCGAGCCGGACGCGTCCGTCGACGAGCGCCCATTCCCGCAGGTCGGATACGCGTGTCAGGTCAAGCAGCGCCCCCGGACGGCGATGGTCGAAGTTCATCTCGACCATCACGTCGGTGCCACCGGCGACCGGCAGCGCATCGGGCCGCTCCGCCTTCGCCGCGAGCGCCTCGGCCCACGTGCTCGGTGCCAGGAAGTCCATGCCGTCGAGTACAGCCCGGCGCCGACCTGCGGATAAGTCGCCGTCGCCACGAATCGGTGGCCCGGGTCACGCCCCGGTCTTGTACGTTCCTCCAATGCTGCTGCGTGACCTGCTCGCGCACCCCGCCCTGCACCTGCGGCTCCTGCACGGGTCCGACGCCGCGCTCGACCGCGGTGTCCGGTGGGTCTACACGACCGACCTCATCGACCCCGGCCGCTACCTCTCCGGCGGTGAGCTCGTCATCAGCGGGCTGGTGTGGCGCAACGACGCGGGCGACAGCGAGCGGTTCGTCGCGACCCTCGCCGCGTCAGGGGTCGCCGCGCTGGCCGCTGGCGAGGCCGTCTTCCACACCGTTCCCGACGACCTCGTCCAGGCCTGCCGGCGCCACGACGTCGCGCTGCTCGCGGTGCCGGAGGAGACGTCGTTCGGGACGGTGACCGAGGTCGTCGTCGGCGCCGTCACCGCGGCCCGGGGCGACCGGCTCGCCCACACCCTCGGCCGCCAGCGCGAACTGCTGACGGCCGTCGCCGGCGGGGCGGGCCTCGACGAGCTCGTCGCCCAGGTCTCCGCGGCCGCCGGGGTGGGGTGCCGCGTCCTGTCGGCGAGCGGCCGCCTCCTCGCCGGACCACCCGCCCCCGCCGCCGACGACCTGGTGTCGACGTTCCTCACCGCGTCCCGGCTCCCCGCCGCCGCGACGGGGTGCTCGGTGTTCCCCGTGGGGTCCGGGGCGCGGGTGACGTCGTGGTTCGTCGCGGCCGACGGCCGGTTCGACGCCTGGGAGTCCGAGGTCGCCGACGCCGTCGGCGAGCTCGTCGCGATCGCCGCGCTCGACCGGGCCCGCCGCGGGGAGGGGCAGCGTGTGGCGTCCGGGATCGCCGACGACGCCGTCGCCCTGGTCGCCGGCGGTGCAGGCGACCGACCGGAGACGGCCGTGCGGCTGCGACAGGCGGGCCTGCGCGCGGCGGGCCCGGTGACGGTCGTCGTCGCGGGGTTCCCGGGACGCCCTGACCTCGCGGAGACCGCGCGCTCGATCCTGCTCGACGTCGGCGGCTGCGACGCCGGCGACCCGGTCGTCGGGGTGCTCGACGGGACGGCCGTCGCCCTGCTGCCCGGACCCGCGGAGACGCTCGACCCCGGACTGCGCCGGCTCGAACCGGGGCTGCCCGGCCCCCTCGTGGTCGGGACCAGCCGGCCCGCCGAGCCCGGTGCGCTCGCCGGGGCGCTGCGCGAGGCCCAGCACGCCCGCGACCTCGCGCACGGACGCCCCGGGAACCTGCACGTCGTCGCCGCGGCCGATGTCACCTCGCACGTCGCCCTGCTCGCCGCCGTCCCCGACGAGGTCCGCCGCGCCTTCGCGGCGAGCGTCCTCGACCCGGTCCTCGCCTACGACGAGCGGACCGGGGCCGGGCTCGTCGAGACGCTGGAGGCGTTCCTGGAGTGCTCGGGATCGTGGAGCCGCACCGCCGAACGCCTGCACCTGCACGTCAACACCGTGCGCTACCGGATCGGGCGGGTCGAGGAGCTCACCGGCCGCGACCTGTCGACACTCACCGACCGCGTCGACGTCTACCTGGCGCTGCGGGCGCGCTGACGCCTCTTCCGCCCGCACGCGCCGAGACCGACAGGAGTGCTGTTCGGGCCGCTCGGGACAGCACTCACGTCGGTCTCGGCGGTCAGCCGGTCACCGCGGCCAGGATCGCCGGCAGGGCGCCGTCGGCGAGGGCGTGCAGCTCGGCGTCGGTGCGGTCCTGGATCGGGTGCGGGACGAACACCGACGGCACCGTCGCGTAACCGAGGGCGTTGCTCTGCGTCCGGGCGGCCACGACGAACTCCACCGAGGCCACGAAGGCGGCCACCACACCCGCGGACTCGAGCGTCACGAAGTCGTGCACACTGCACGACGTGCACGAGCCTCAATCGGCGAGTGCCTCGATCACGACGTCGCAGTGCGCGGTGATCTCCCGGCGCAGGTCGGGCGGCATGGGCCGGGTGAACGTCGGTTTGGCGTAGCGCGCCACCGCCAGCCCCTGCCCGGTGAGCAGCTGCTCGACGCGGTCCAGGAAGACGTTGCCGCGGGCCTTGTTGATGTCGAGCAGCCCGATCCGCAGGCCGTCGAGCGATGCGGGCCGGTCGATCGCGGTGCGGGCCGCGGGCCGGGACTCGTCGGTCGGGTCCAGGAACACCAGCGGGGCGTTCAGCGCCATGGGTCCACCTCCAGTGTCGTGGGGGAGCTGCCGGCGGGTCCACCGACCCAGCCGCCGAGGATCGTCGAGATCTGGCCGGCGTCGGCGCCGGCATGGGCGACCAGCAGGCCGCCCGGCCGGAACTTCGGGAGCCTCCGCTCGGGGCCGGGCAGCATGCCGTCCTCGATGCCGCGCGCGCCGCGTTCGACGTCGGCGCGGTCGAGCAGCAGCGCCTCGTCGAGTGCCGCGGTGAGCCGGGCGCGGTCCCAGCCGGCGTCGGCGTAGATGCGGGCGTGCTCGGGGCCGATGAGCAGGGTGGCGTCGAAGAACAGCGCGGTCTTGGGGTGCCCGACGACCCGCAACGTCGACGCCAGCGAGCGGGTGATCGACTCCGGCGTCCGCGAGATCTGCTCCAGGATGCCGACGGGCCCCTCCGCGGCGAACACCGTCACCGTCGAGGAGCCCGGCGCGAACCCGCGGCTCACCGACAGCGGCTCCCACGGTGAGCCGGCCTCGTCCTCGGCGAAGCAGAGCCCGACCTTGCCGGGGTTGCCGAAGGTCGCGCGGTCGACGCCGCCGGGCCGGCCGCCCCCGACGTTGCGGATCACCAGCTGCAGCGCGCGCCCGATCGTCGAGTTGGCGCGGTTGCCCTGGCCCAGCACGTTGCCCTTGGCGTTCATCCCGATCTCGGCGGCGACGGGACCGTTGACGAGGATCGCGGGGCCGGCGTTCCACATCGTCGCGAGCACGCCGTGGGCGTTGAACGTCTCGCTGCACGCGGCCGCGACGGCGGCGAGGACGACGGGCAGGTACTCCGGCCGGCACCCGGCCATCACAGCGTTGACAGCAACCTTCTCGACGGTCACCTCGACGAGGTTGGGCGGTACGACGGCGACGACCTCGTCGGCGGGGTGCGACGTCCCGGCGAGCATCCGCAGCACCCGCACCGGAGTCGGTGTGACGACGGGCAGCCCGTCGGTGAGGCCGCGGTCGAACATCGCCTCGGCCTCGTCCTCCAGCGCGGAGACCTCGATCCGCCGTGCCGCGAGGGTGTGCCCGGCGCGACGGACGAGCAGCTCGTCGGCGACGTCGGGGTCGAGCGTGCGGGAACCGCAGCCGGGCCGGTGTTCGGGGAGGTCGGCGCCCAGGTCGTCGATGCCGGTGAGCTCGCGCCACGCCGCCCGCGACCAGCCGACGGTCCGCTCGGCCTCCCGGCCGCCGGCGAACCTGATCAGCGTCGGCACGGTCTCGATGTCGAGCCCGACGCTGACGTCGAGCGCGCGGTCGTCGCCGACGGCCCCGACACCGGCCGGGAACCCAGGATCGTCCTGCGACCACACCGTCAGCCCTGGCAACGCCGCCAGCACGGGCTCGACGAGCCGGCACGTCGGACAGTCCTGCTTGACCACGACGACGAGCCCGTCCTCGGGAGGCACTCCCAGAGACTAGGTCGTACGTCGAGACCGACGCCAGTGTCGTTCGCGGCCCCGGAAAGTGCACTCACGTCGGTCTCGGCGTCGCGGCAAGGTGTGCGCGGACGGCTGCCACGGTGTCCGCGCGGCGCGTGGTCAGGTCCGCGGCCGTCAGGCGGATCGTCCGCCAACCGAGGGCGCCGGTGCGCAGGTCCCGGCGGCGGTCGTCGTAGCCGAGGCCGCGCTGTCCGAAGACGTCGTGGCCGGCACCGTCGTACTCGATCGCGAGCCCGGCCCGCGGGTAGGCGAGGTCGAACCGGGCGACGACCCGCCCGCCGGCGTCACGCAGCACGTACTGCACCTCGGGCGCCGGGAGTCCGGACAGCACCAGCATCAGCCGGGTCCGGGTCTCCATCGGCGACTCCGCGCGCGGGTCGGCCAGCTCGGCGACGCGGTCGAGACGTCGACAGCCTCGTGCGCCGGGCTCCCTGCGCTGCAACAGGTCGGACGGTACGAACCCGGCCGCGGGCACCCGGGCCAGGGCGTCCACGGCGACGACGGCCTCGACGAGTGGCAGCCGACGCGCGAGGTCGTAGGCCGTGCGCAGGGGCGAGGTGACCGGGCAGCCGTGGGCGCTCCAGGTCTCCGCGGCCTCGACGACGCCGCGACGGACCAGGAGACCTGGATGGGCCCGCTGTTCCCGCGTGACGACGACCTCCGCCGGGGCGTTCCGTGGTGCGGCGTCCGCACCCAGCAGTCGCGCCGCGGACCAGCCGCCGAGCATCCCGCGGCCGGCGACGAGTTCCGCCGCGCCGATCGATCGCACCAGGAGGTCGGGAGGGGTCTCGCCGACCCGGACGTACACATCGGGGAACAGCCGTACGAACCGCGGCCCCCGCAGCCGGCCCCGCGTCACGACCCCGGCAGCGATCGCCGCGCTCGCACGGAAGGGCTCGTCGAGCAGCACCCGCGCACCCTGTCGCGCAGGAGCCCGTGCCCGCGCCGAATTCGCGCCCGCCCTTTGCGGGTGCGATCGCCGAGACCGACAGGAGTGCTGTCCACGCGGTCCGGAGCAGCACCCGCGTCGGTCTCGGCGAGGTGAGGTGAGGCGAGGCGAGGCGAGCCATCAGGAGCGGATGACGGTTGCCTCGATCAGGCCGTAGGGGCGGTCCGCCGCGTGGAAGACCTCACCCGGGTTGTCCAGGCCGAACGGGGCCAGGTCCACCAGGAAGTGGTGCTTGTTCGGCGCGGAGAGCGAGATCTCGGCGATCTCGGGGTGGGCCTCCAGCGCGGCGCGGCCCATCTCCCACAGCGTCTGCTGCAGCGCCTTCGAGTGCACGAGCGCGAACTGCTCCAGCAGGATCCGCCGAACGTCGCCCCACGTCTTGTCCCAGTCGACGTCGGTGCCGCGGAAAGAGTCGCCGGCGTAGGTCCAGCTCGCGACGAGCGAGGTCGACATGATCCGGTCGTGGGTCTCGGCCAGCGTCGTGTACCCGTCGATGAGGAACCCCGCGAACTCCGAGCCGGTCGACTTGAGCAGCACCAGGTCCCGCAGGCCGGACACGACCCGTTCGCCGGTCTCGTCGACGGTGACGACGGTGGTGCGCACCTCCGGTCCGCGGCGTACCCAGGTGTGGTCGTGGCTCTGCCCGCCGACCTCGACGCGGTCCCAGGCGAGCTCGTCGACGGCGACGCGGGCACCGGTGACGGGCTCGACGTCGGCGACGAAGTGCCGGGCCAGGTCGAGGCCGTAGGTCTCGATCTCGCGCAGGCCCTTCTCCTTGGCGTAGGCGTAGCAGGTGTTCTTCTGGGTGTCGGTCGGCAGTACGCGGGCCTGGTCGCCCTGCAGGTGCGCGGCGGTGAAGTCGCCACGCAGCGACGTCGATACGGTGACGTCGCGGATCTCGTGGCGGGCGGTGTCGCGGTGGATGCGCACGACCCGGTTCTCGGCCTTGCCGTACTGGTTGGTACCCAGCGTGATCATGAGGGTGTCAGCTCCCGCGGTAGGTGGAGTAGGCGAAGGGGGACAACAGGAGCGGCACGTGCAGGTGTGCCGCGGGATCGGTGACGGTGAACGTCACGACGACCTCGGGATGGAAATGAGGCCGGTCGCCGAACCAGCCGCCGGTGTCGAACACCAGCCGCCAGGTCCCGGCGCCGGGGGACTCGGCGAACCGGGCGCGCCCGTCGGAGTCGGTGACGACCGTGCTGCCGCCCTCCAGGCGGACCATCAGGCCGGCGGCGGGAGCGCCCGTCGCGGCGTCGAGGACGTGCGTCGACAGGCTCACGTCGCCCCCTCGACCGGCGGGTCGTCGAGCAGGGCGCCGTCGATCGGTGTTTCCTGGAGCGGCGCCCCGACCATCCGCGCCAGCCGCAGCCCGTTGATCCCGGTCAGCTCGCCGAGCGCGACCTTGCGTTCGGTCGCGGGGTCGTTGGTCAGCCGGGCCTGCAACGTCGCGAGCAGGTCCTCGGCGCTGCGCCCGCTGGCGCACACCAGGTAGACGTGCCCGAACCGGGCCTCGTAGGCGCGGTTCCCGAGCGCGAGAGCATCGCGGACCTCGGCGGATGCGGCTGCGACGCCCGACTGCTCTCGCGCCGACGCTCCTCCCGCGACGCGGTCGCCGATGCGGGGATGGCCGCGCAGGGCGTCGTCGAGATCGCTGTCGCGCAACGCGTCTGCGGCAGCGGCCTGCAACTCCTCCACGGAGGCGAAGGGACGCCTGGCGGCGACGACCCGGGCCCACCGGGGGGCCGAGCAGCACGCCGTCAGCGCGCGCTCGGCCTCCGCGGCGGGCAGTTCGTTGAACAGCCGCAGGCTCATCGCGAGTGCGTCCATGACGTGCGGGCGCTGTGGATGGGGTTGGCGTCGGCGACGAGGTCGGCGAACCGGTGGTTGGCCACCTTCGCGATCTCGATCAGCGCCGCCGCGTGCTCCTGGGCCGGCGAGTTGGTGAGGCGCAGCGCGCCGTCGCGAAGGATGTGGTCGCGGTTGTGGGCGTCGCGGACGCAGACGATGAGCGGGATGCCGAACCGTTCGCGATAGGTCGCGGCGAGCGACCCGAACTCCTCCTGGTCCTCGTCGGCGAGGCGGGTGAGCCCGGCGCTGGACTGGTCGCGTTCGGAGTCCTCGCCGATCTCGACGCCGCCCAGGTCCGGGTACTCGGCCATCAGCGCACGCTGCTCCTCGCGGGGTGCCGCGAACAGCGCCTCCTGGAAGGCGGTGCGCAGGGCGTCGGTGTCGGTGAAGGGCCTGCGGTCGAACGCGTGCCCGACGACGGCGGTCTCGCCCTGGAACAGCCGCCCGAACGTCGCGACGAACTCTTCGCGGCTCATCCGGTTGACCTGTTCGAGCCGGATCGTGCCCGCGCCCGGCGAGCCGGCGACGGCAGGTCCGCGGCCGCGGCCGATGTGGTGGAACACGATGTTCAGCACGATCGCGGTGATGGAGCCCAGAGTGATGCCGGAACCGAACACGATCTGCGCCCAGCCGGGAAGTGCCTTCGCGACGTCGGGCTGGGCCGTCACGAACATGGCCAGACCGACGCTGGAGGCGACGATGACGACGTTGCGGTGGTCGTGGAAGTCGACGCGCGACAGCGTCTGGAAGCCGACGACGGCGACGGTGGCGAACATGGCGAGCGCGGCGCCGCCCAGCACGGGGTGCGGGATGCCGGCGACGACGGCGCCCGCCTTGGGCACCAGCCCGATCAGGATCATGATCACGCCCGCCGCGGCGACGACGTAGCGGCTCTTGACCCGGGTCAGCCGGACGAGGCCGACGTTCTCGGCGAAGCAGGTGTAGGGGAAGGAGTTGAGGACGCCGCCGAGGGTGGTGGCGAGGCCGTCGGCGCGCAGGGCACGGGTGACGTCGTTCTTGCCGACGCGCTTGTCGACGATCTCACCGGTGGCGAACACGTCGCCGGTCGTCTCGACGGCGGTGATCAGCATGACGACGATCATCGACACGATCGCGGCGGCGCCGAACTTCGGAATGCCGAAGAAGAACGGTGTGGTCACGCCGAACCAGGCCGACTCGCCGACGGCGGAGAACGTCGCGAACCCGGTGGCCCAGGCGATGAGGGTGCCCGCGACCAGCCCGATCAGCACGGCGACGGTGGCCATGAACCCGCGGAACACCCGCTGGATGACGACGATCAGCGCCAGCGTGCCGAGCGCGAACGCGAGGTTGTGCCAGTCCTCGGGGTGCGGGTCGGCGGCCCCGCCGACGGCGTCGGCCGCGGCGACGGGCAGGAGCGCGAGCCCGATGATCGTGATGACGGTCCCGGTGACGACCGGCGGGAAGAACCGGATCAGCTTGCCGAACACCGGCGCGATCAGGAACGTGAACAGACCCGCGACGATGACCGAGCCGTAGATCACGAGCAGCCCGTCGGTGCCACCGCCCGCGGCCATGCCGATCGCGATCATCGGCGACACGGCGGTGAACGTCACGCCCTGCAGCAGCGGGAGCCGGACCCCGACCTTCCAGAACCCGACGGACTGGATGATCGACGCGATGCCGCACGTGAAGAGGTCGGCGTTGATGAGGTGGATGAGCTCGCGCTCGTTCAGGCCGATGGCCCCGGCCAACAGGATCGGGACGATGACCGCGCCGGCGTAGAAGGCGAGGACGTGCTGGAAGCCGTAGACGGCGAGCTTCGCCGGGGGCAGTACCTCGTCGACGGGATGGCGCCGCTCGGGCGGCGCTGTCGACGACGGGCCTGGGGCGGATCGGGCGCGCACGGGCACCTCGCAGTGGGATCGGTCGGCTGTGACGCGACCCACCATGACGCCCGCGCCACAGCGGCGGACACCCGTCGAAACGACGAAGCGCACAGGTCCGGGCGACCCCGCTTCGGAGGATCCTCCAGATGCGCGGCCTCAGGCCGTGGGCGCGCCCTCCACGGTGACGACGCCGCCGACGGTGTGGGTCAGCCAGCCCAGCAGCACGTCGTCGGCCAGGGTCAACGGCACCTCGGGGCCCGACCAGCCGAGCAGGGCGACCGGGTGGTGTGCGAGTGCGTCCCGCAACGTCACGGCGAGTTCCGGGGTGGCGAGCACCGTCACGCCTGCGTCGACGACCGGGGTGCTGTCCCCGTCGTCGGCGGTGTGCGGGCCGGTCCGCAACACGTACCCACAGCCCGTGCGGTCGTCGAAGCCGGTCACCAGCACCTGGCACCCCCGCCTGGGTAGTCCGCCGGAACGGCACCGGCGAGGTGTCCGTTGTACCGCTGACGGCGGTGCCACGCCCGGAACGGGCGCGGATCGTGACAGTCGTCTAACCGATGTGAAAGCACAAATGTCTTACTGATTCGTGAGGACTCTCACCCCGTGACCGTTTGCCCGACCTGAACCCGCCGGTAACAATGGTTCCGGAGAGTTCACACACCGCGGCGGACCGCCAGGTACCGGCGCGGGACAGTCGTCCGTGACCCTCGATCCGCGGCCACGCGCGCCGCGCCCCACGAGTCACTCGGCGGGGGCGGGCGCCCCGCGGTGTCGGCGGTCACCGGCGGAGGAGAGTCCGACGTACGGGCCGCGCACCACACGGGCACGGCTCTCGCACCGGCAGGAGGTCGAAGAGGTCCGATGAACATCGTCGTGCTGATCAAGCAGGTGCCCGACACCTACTCCGAACGCAAGCTCGACGGCTCGGACGGCACTCTGGACCGTGAGGCCACCGACGCCGTGCTCGACGAGATCAACGAGCGAGCCGTCGAAGCCGCGCTCCAGCTCAAGGAGGCCAACGACGGGTCCGAGGTGACCGTCGTCGCCATGGGCCCCGACCGGGCGACCGACGCCATCCGCAAGGCGCTGTCGATGGGCGCCGACAAGGCCGTCCACCTCTCCGACGAGGCACTCCACGGCTCGTGTGCGGTGCAGACGTCCAAGGCGCTGGCCAAGCTGATCGAGACCGTCGAGGGCGGCTACGACATCGTGCTCGCCGGCAACGAGGCCTCCGACGGCCGCTCCGGCGCGGTCCCCGCGATGGTCGCCGACCTGCTCGGCCTGCCCGCGCTGACCCACGCCCGTGAGGTCACCGTCGAGGGCGGCACCGTGTCCGTCACCCGCGAGACCGACGACGGGGTCACCAAGCTGACCGCCGAGCTGCCCGCGCTGGTGTCGGTCAACGAGAAGATCAACGAGCCGCGCTACCCCTCGTTCAAGGGGATCATGGCGGCCAAGAAGAAGCCGGTCTCGACGCTGTCGCTGGCCGACGCGGGGATCGACGCCTCGCAGGTCGGGCTCGCGAACGCACTGAGCACCGTCACGAGCTCGCAGCCCAAGCCGCCGAAGAGCGCGGGCGAGAAGGTCGAGGACGAGGGTGACGGCGGATCGAAGATCGCCGCGTACCTGGTCTCCCAGAAGCTGGTCTGACGCGCAGCGACGAGAAGGAGAAGACACCATGGCAGAGGTCCTGGTCCTCGTCGACCACGTCGAGGGTGAGAACAAGAAGAGCACGTACGAGCTGCTGACGGCCGCGCGCGGCATCGGCGAGCCGGCCGCGGTCGTCGTCGGCCCGGCGGGCACCGCGGGCAAGCTCGCCGACGGCCTCAAGGCCCACGGCGCGGCGAAGATCTACGTCGCCGAGACCGACTCCACCGACTTCCTGACCCCGCAGGTCTCCGTGCTCGCCGCGCTGGTCGAGTCCGCGAACCCGGTGGCGGTGCTGATCTCGGTGTCGGCCGACGGCAAGGAGATCGCCGGACGCCTCGCCGTCCGCACCGACTCCGCGCTGCTGGGCGACGCGGTCGGCGTCTCGCCCGACGGCGTGACCCACTCCGTCTTCGGTGGTGCCTACATCGCCGAGGCCAAGGCCAACACCGACCACCCGGTCATCACACTGCGTCCCGGTTCGATCGAGATCGAGGCTGCCGACGGGGCCGGTGCCGAGGAGTCGGTCGAGGTCCCGGCGGCGTCCGGCCGCTCGGCCACGGTCACTGCGCGCGAGCCGCTCGCAGGCGGGGACCGCCCGGAGCTGACCGAGGCCAGCGTCGTCGTGTCCGGTGGCCGCGGCGTCGGCTCGGCCGAGAACTTCGAGCTGGTCGAGAAGCTGGCCGACTCGCTGGGGGCTGCCGTCGGTGCGTCGCGTGCAGCGGTCGACTCCGGCTACTACCCGCACCAGTTCCAGGTCGGGCAGACCGGCAAGACCGTGTCGCCGCAGCTCTACATCGCGCTCGGCATCTCCGGTGCGATCCAGCACCGCGCCGGCATGCAGACGTCGAAGACGATCATCGCCGTCAACAAGGACGGCGAGGCGCCGATCTTCGAGATCGCCGACTACGGCGTCGTGGGCGACCTGTTCAAGGTCGCGCCGCAGCTGCAGGAGGAGATCGTCAAGCGCAAGTCCTGACGCACAGCTCCCGACGCCCCCGGCCCCTGCGGTCCGGGGGCGTCGTGCGTTCGGCCCGGTCCGCGTCCTGCACATCGGGCGGGCGGCGGACGGACGGACGGGCTGTGTTCACCCGATCGCCACGCCGCGGACGACGCAGCACGGATCGTCCGTTCGCTCACGAGCCGTACCAATACCGCCGTGACCTCCTCGACCACTTCGCGGGTGCTGGGCACGACTCCGCAGAGCCCGGCGGGCCGCTACTCGCTGCTGCTGACCACCGACGCCGCCGATGTGCGGGCGGCCCAGAAACTGCGTCACGACATCTTCGCGGGCGAGCTCGGCGCCGAGCTGCACTCGCCGGTCCCGGGGATCGACGTCGACCGCTTCGACGAGTTCTGCGACCACCTCGTGGTCCGCGAGGACGCGACGGGCCGGATCGTCGGCACCTACCGGATGCTGCCGCCGGATCGGGCTCGCGAGGCCGGCGCCCTCTACGCCGACGGCGAGTTCGACCTCACCCCGCTCGACCCGCTGCGTCCGGCGCTGGTCGAGACGGGCCGCTCCTGCGTGCACCCCGACCATCGCGACGGCGCCGTCGTCAGCCTGGTGTGGGCGGGCCTGGCGCGCTACATGCTGCTGTCGGGCAACCGCTGGCTCGCCGGGTGTGCCAGCGTCCCGCTGGACGACGGCGGGGCGACGGCCGCGGGCGTCTGGGAGCGGGTCCGCTCGCGCCACCTCGCGCCCGACCCGTACCGGGTGAGCCCGCGCAACCCGTGGCGAGCGGGGCCGGTGCTGCGCTCGGGGAAGCTCTCGATGCCGCCCCTGCTGCGCGGCTACCTGCGGCTGGGCACCTGGGTCGGTGGCCCGCCCGCGCACGACCCCGACTTCGGCTGCGCCGACTTCTTCGTGCTCCTCGACATGCAGCGCCTCGACCAGCGCTACCTGCGTTACTTCCTGGGCGACGTCGCGTGAGTGCGCCGGTCGAGGACCGCCGTCCGCGGGACGTGGGCGCGCTCGGCCGGGGGCACCGCGCGGCTCACGTCGTCGAGCACCCGACCCACCCCGGGGTACCGCGGGCCACCGAGCGCGACGGCAGCCCCTGGCCCCCCTACTCGCCGTGCGGGCCGGACTGCCTCCCGCCCGGGGCCCGGCCCGCGCGGCTGCGTGCGGCCCGCCGCACGGTCGCCCTGCTCGCCGTGATCGCCGCCGCGGTGGCCACCCTGCCGCTGGTCGCGTTGTTCGGGCGGCGGGCCACCGACCGGGCAATGCGCCGGACCTCCCGCGCGGCGCTCCGCGCGGCGGGGGTGGAGCTGCGGGTCACCGGCGGCGAGCGGTTCGCCGACGACGGCGGCGTGCTCGTCGTCGCCAACCACCTGTCGTGGATCGACGTGCTCGCGCTCGGCGCGGTCCAGCCGGTCCGGATGATCGCCAAGCGCGAGGTCGGCGACTGGCCGGTCGTCGGCCGGATCGCCGCCCGCAGCGGTGCCCTGTTCGTCGACCGGGCCGGGCTGCGGTCGCTGCCCGCCGTCGTCGACGACACCGCCGACGCCCTGCGCGCGGGCTCCGCCGTCGGCGTCTTCCCCGAGGGCACCACGTGGTGCGGCTCCGCTGCGGGCCCGTTCCGCCGCGCCCCGTTCCAGGCGGCCGTCGACGCCGGTGTCCCGGTCCGGCCCGTCACCCTCGAGCTGCGCCTGGCCGACGGCCGGCCCACCACCGCGGCCTCGTTCGTCGGCGACGAGACGCTCGCCGACTCGCTGCGCCGCGTCCTGGCCCTCGACGGGCTGGTGTGCGAGCTGACCCTGCACCCTCTGCTGCGCCCGGGCCCGGGGGAGGACCGGAGGGTGCTGGCCGCCCGCGCCCGGCGCGTCGTCACCGGTGCCGCGCTGCGCCGGGCCGCCTCCGTGGAGACGGAGCCGGCCGCCGCCTGACCCGCCCCGCGGGAGGACGCGAGCGATGGCGATTACCCTGGACGGTCTGACGACCGACAGGGACGGACAGGACCTCGTGAGCACCGTGACCGACGGGAACGGGACCGGCACCAGCGGCCCCCACGCCGCTGCGGCGTACCTGGACCACGCGGCGACGACGCCGATGCTCCCCGACGCCGTCGCCGCCATGGCCGAGGCGATGGCCTCCACCGGCAACGCCTCGGCCCTGCACTCCTCCGGCCGCCGCGCCCGGCGTCGCGTCGAGGAGGCCCGCGAGGTCATCGCGGCCGCGGTCGGAGCCCGGCCGTCGGAGGTCGTGTTCACCACGGGCGGGACCGAGAGCGACAACCTCGCCGTCAAGGGCCTGTACTGGTCCCGCCAGGGCGCCGACGCCCGCCGCATCCGCGTGCTCGTCTCGGCGGTGGAGCACCACGCCGTCGTCGACTCCGCGGAGTGGCTGGCCGCCCACGAGGGCGCCGAGGTCGAGCTGCTGGAGGTCGACCGGTACGGCCGGGTCCGGCCCGAGACGCTGCGCGCCGCACTGGAGCGCGATCCGGGCTCGGCGGCGCTGGTGTCGGTGATGTGGGCCAACAACGAGGTCGGGACGGTCAACCCGATACGCGAGCTGGCCGCGGTCGCCCACGAGTTCGACGTCCCGTTCCACACCGACGCCGTGCAGGCCGTCGGCATCCTGCCCGTCGACTTCGCCGCGTCCGGCGTCGACGCGCTCACCCTCACCGGCCACAAGCTGGGCGGCCCCTACGGCGCCGGCGTGCTGCTGCTGGGCCGCGAGGTGGCGGTGACACCGCTGCTGCACGGCGGGGGCCAGGAGCGCGACGTCCGCTCCGGCACCCTCGACACCCCGTCGGTCATCGGGCTGGCCACGGCCGTCGAGCTCGCGGTGGCCGACGCCCCGCGCCGGGCCGGGACGATCGGCGCCCTGCGCGACGAGCTGGTCGCCCGCGTCGTCGCCGCCGTCCCCGACGCGGTGCTCAACGGCGACCCCGGTACGTCGGCGATCGACGGTGGACCGTCGCGGCTGCCCGGCAACGCGCACCTGTCGTTCCCCGGCTGCGAGGGCGACAGCCTGATCATGCTGCTCGACGCGCACGGCATCGAGTGCGCCACCGGCTCGGCCTGTACGGCAGGCGTCCCGCAGCCCAGCCATGTGCTGCTCGCGATGGGCGCCGACGAGGCCACCGCCCGCGGCTCGTTGCGGTTCTCGCTGGGCCACACCTCCACCCAGCGCGACGTGGACTCGCTCGCCGGCACGATCGGGCCCGTCGTGGACCGGGCCCGCCGCGCCGGGCAGAACGCCGCCGCCCACCGTCGCCCCGAGGCCCGGGGCGGACGAACGGCCCAGCCGCGCGCGGTCGCCCGATGAGGGTCCTGGCCGCGATGAGCGGCGGGGTCGACTCCGCGGTCGCCGCGGCCCGGGCCGTCGACGCCGGCCACGACGTCGTCGGGGTGCACCTCGCGCTGTCGGAGACGCCGGACGCGCTCCGGTCGGGCTCGCGGGGCTGCTGCTCGCGCGAGGACGCCGACGACGCCCGCCGCGCCGCCGACATCATGGACATCCCGTTCTACGTGTGGGATTTCGCGGCGCCGTTCTCCGCCGACGTGGTCGACGACTTCGTCGCCGCCTACGCCGCGGGCCGCACCCCCAACCCGTGCGTGCGCTGCAACGAGCGGATCAAGTTCGCCGCGCTGCTCGACAAGGCCCTCGCGCTGGGCTTCGACGCCGTCTGCACCGGCCACTACGCCCGCCTGCACGGCGGCGTGCTCCGGCGCGCTGTCGACGACGGCAAGGACCAGTCCTACGTGCTCGCGGTGCTGACGCCGTTCCAGCTGGCGCACGCGATGTTCCCGATCGGCGACACCCCGAAGGCGCAGGTGCGGGCGGAGGCCGCCGAGCGGCGGCTGAGGGTGGCCGACAAGCCCGACAGCCACGACATCTGCTTCATCCCGTCCGGCGACACCCGCGGGTTCCTCACCGACCGGCTCGGCGCGCGTCCGGGCCCGATCGTCGACGCCGCGAGCGGCGAGGTCCTCGGCGGCCACGACGGCGTGCACGGCTTCACCGTCGGGCAGCGCAAGGGCATCGGCGTCGACCGCCCCGCCGCCGACGGCCGCCCCCGCTACGTCCTGGGCATCGAGCCGGTCACGGCGACGGTCACGGTCGGCCCGGCGGAGGCGCTCGACGTCCACGAGATCGACACCGAGACCCCGGTCTGGGGCTGCGGCCCCGCCCCCGACGGGCCGGTGAGCTGCGTCGTCCAGGTCCGCGCGCACGGCGGTCTCGCCCCCGCGACGGCGTGGCCCACCTCCGAGGGTGCGCTGCGTGTCGAGCTGGGGGAGGCGCTGCGCGGGGTCGCCCCCGGCCAGTCGGTGGCGTTCTACCGGCCCGACCCGGACGGCGACGTCGTCCTCGGCAGCGCGACGATCTCCGCCGCCCGCTGACGGTCGGCGTCGACCCGTCGAGTTCGACACCGCACTGGGCCGGCGCGAGGGCGTGTCACCCGGTCGAGTGGCGCATACCGTCTGAAAGGGACATGCTGCGCTTCGGTCGGAGGAGGTGGCGCGGTGTCGGAGTCCCGGTCGGCGACGGTGGAGTCCGCCGCGGACACTGCCGAGGACCTCGCGGAGTCGCAGCCCGTCCGCGTCCTCGGCAGGCTCGGGCTGGTCGCCTACGGGGCGGTCAACCTGGTCATCGCGTCGCTGGCCGCGCAGGTCGCGTTCGGCGACGCCGAGCGGGCCGACAAGACCGGGGCACTCGCGACGGTCGCGGAGACCGCGGCGGGCCGGGTCGCGCTGTGGGTGGCGGTCGTGGGGCTCGCCGCGCTGACCCTGTGGACGCTCGCCGAGGTGGTGTTCGGCCACCGCGGGCTGCCCACCGGGCGCCGGGTGCTGCGCAGCGCGATCGACCTGGCCGAGGCCGGGCTCTTCGCCGCGCTCGCCGTGTCGGCGGCCAAGATCGCTGCGGGCGGGTCGTCGCAGGGCTCGGTGCTCACCACGGTCCTGGGGTGGCCGGGCGGGCAGTGGCTCGTCGGCGCGGCGGGTGTCGGGGTCGCCGTGCTGGCCGGGTTCGCGGTGTGGCGCGGGGTGCGGGGCGGGTTCCGTCGCGATCTGGACCTGTCGCGCTGCGGGCCGCGGCTGGGCCGGCTCGGGGTGCTCGCCGGGCATGTCGGCTGGGTGGCGCTGGGGCTGGCGTACCTGACCGCGGGTGTCCTCACGGTGCGCACGGCGGTCCGCTACGACCCGGCGCAGCCCGTCGGGCTCGACGCCGGCGTGAAGACGCTCGGCGCCCAGCCCTACGGTCCGGCGCTGCTGCTCGTGCTGGCGGCGGGGCTGGCGGTATTCGGCCTCTACTGCCTGTTCGACGCCCGCTGCCGCAAGCGGTGAGCGCTCAGTCCGCACCCTCGACGATCCGGAAGTCGCGCTCGGCGACGCCGTCGAGGATGCGCACGGCCGCCTGGTACTCCTCGTCGGTGTAGGTCGCGACAGCCACGTCGTAGTCGGCGAACTCGACGACCACGGTGCGTTCGGCCACGCCGTGCTCCCGCGCGGTGACCCTCCCGCCGCGGGCCACGAACCGGCCGCCCGCCGCGAGCACCACGGGCGCCGCCTTCGCACCGTACTGCGCGAGCGCCTCCGGGTCCGTGACCCACTTGTAGGTGACGACCCAGTACCCCTTCGCCACGTGCTCGTCCCTCCGTCGGTGTGCTGTCGCGGGCATCGTATGCGGGCAAGGCATCGACAGAAGTTCTGCTCATGACTTGAACTTTTCCGTGACCGGCGCCATGCTCGGACGATCCGACACCGGCGTCGGCGAGGAGGTCCGCCCGTGTACGTGGCCGACATGATGCGGCAGTCCGTCGCGTTCCACCGCGACCGCACCGCACTGATCGACGAGTACCGCACGCTCACCTACGGCGAGGCCTGGGACCGTGGCGTCCGGCTCGCCAACGCCCTGATCGCGCTCGGTGTGCAGCCGGGCGACCGGGTCGCGGGCCTGGAGGACAACAACCTCGGCGCGGCCGATCTCTTCATCGGCGCCGCGATCGCCGGGGCCGTGCGGGTGCCGCTCTACGCGCGCAACTCGTCCGACGCGCACGCGCACATGATCGGCCAGACCGGCGCCGTCGTGCTGCTCACCGACGCCGCCTACGCCGACAGCGTCAAGGGGCTCGAGGCCCAGGTGGACTGCCTGCGCCACGTCGTCGTGCGGGACGCGGGGTACGAGGACTGGCTGGCCGGGCAGTCCGGCGAGGATCCGCACGTCGTCGTGGGCGACGACGACTGGTACGTCATCCGGCACTCCGCGGGGACGACCGGGCGTCCGAAGGGCGTCGGCTACACCCAGCACGACTGGCTGGTGAACTGCCGCAACTGGTACTGCCGGCTGCCGCTGCTGCAGCTCGACAGCGTCGTCGGGCACGCCGGGCCCATCTCGCACGCCTCGGGCTACCTGTTCCTGCCCGCCTGGCTGCACGGCAGCGCCAACCTGCTCTTCGGCGGGTTCGACGCGGTCAAGGTGCTCGACATGACCGAGCGCCACGCGGTGACACACATGTTCGCGCCGCCGTCGATGATCCAGATGCTCACGGCGGAACCCTCTGCGACGCAGCGGGACTGGTCGAGGCTGCAGTGTGTGCTGGTCGGCGGCGCCCCGATCACCGACTCCACCGCGCAGGCCGGTCGTCGCGTGTTCGGCGAGGTCATGCACCAGGTGTTCGGCCAGACCGAGGCCGTGCCGCTGACCGAGATGACCCCCGCCGAGTGGTTCTCCGACGTCCCCGGCTCCACCCCGCTGCGCGCCGCCGGGCGGGTGCTGCCGTTCGTGCGCATCGAGATCCGCGACGCCGACGGCGAGACCGTGCTGCCGCTCGGGTCCGAGGGCGAGATCTACGCCCAGTGCGAGGGCCAGATGCGCGAGTTCTGGGACGACCCCGGCCACGTGCACACCCGCACCCGGTTGATCGACGGCTGGATCCGCACCGGCGACATCGGCCGCGTCGACACCAACGGCTACCTCTACGTCCTCGACCGGGCCGACGACATGATCGTCTCGGGCGGGTTCAACATCTGGCCCGCGGAGCTGGAGAGCGCGATCAACGACCATCCCGATGTCGTCGAGGTCGCGGTCTTCGGGGTGCCGCACGAGAAGTGGGGCGAGACGCCGATGGCGGTGTGCGTCGTCGCGGCGGGCGCGTCGCTGGAGGCCGAGGAGGTCGTCGCCCTGGTGCGCGACCGGCTGGGCTCCTACAAGAAGCCCGGCCGCGTCGAGATCACGACGGAACCGCTGCCCAAGAGCCCCGTCGGCAAGGTGCAGCGCAAGGTGCTGCGCGAGCCGCACTGGGCGGGCCACGACCGACGGGTGCACGGCGCATGACGGCCGTCTCGGTCCAGGGGTCGGGCATGACGCGGTTCGGGCGCCATCCCGACCGCAGCCCGCGCGACCTCGTCGAGGAGGCGGTCGCCGCTGCGCTCGCCGACGCCGGCCTCGAACCGGGTGACGTCGACGCGGTCGTCGTCGGCAACGCCGTCGACGGGCTGATGACGGGGCAGGAGTCGGTGCGCGGCCAGGTCGTGCTGCGCGGCACGGGGATCCGCGGGGTGCCCGTCGTCAACACCGAGAACGCCTGCGCGTCCGGAGCCGTGGCCGCGCACCTCGGCTGGCAGGCGATCGTCGCGGGGCTGTACGAGCGGGTGCTCGTCGTCGGCTACGAGAAGCTCGTGCACCCGGACCGGGAGAAGGCCTTCCGCGCCTTCGACGCCTCGATGGACCTCGCCGAGATGCGCGCCCTGCATCCCGAGCCGCCGACCGACCGCACGATCTTCATGGACCACTACGCCGGGCGCGACGACCTCGACGAGAACCTGCTCGCGGAGATCGCGGCGAAGAACCACACCCACGGCGCGCTGAACCCGTTGGCGCAGTACCGGACCCCGCTCGACGCGGCCGAGGTGCTGGCGTCCCGGCCGATCGTCGGGACGCTGCGGCTGCGGATGTGCGCGCCGATGGGCGACGGGGCTGCCGCCGTCGTGCTGGGGACCGGGGGTCCGGTTCGTGTGCTGGCCTCGGCGATGACGAGTGGCCGCGGCGACGACCCGACCATGCCGACGGCTGTCGAACGCGCCGCTTCTCAGGCCTACGACCGGGCCGGGCTCGGACCCGACGACCTCGATCTCGTCGAGCTCCACGACGCCACCGCCGTCGGGGAGCTGGAGCTGTACGCGCAGCTGGGGCTCTGCCCTGATGGTGGCGAAGAGGCGCTCGTCGCGGGTGGGGCCACGCGGCTGGGCGGGAAACGGCCCGTCAACACCAGCGGTGGGCTGCTCGCGCGCGGGCACCCGATCGGCGCGACCGGCGTCGCGCAGCTGGTCGAGCTGCACACCCAGCTGACCCGCCGCGGTGGCGCCCGGCAGGTCGACGGCGCCCGGATCGCGATGGCGCAGAACCTCGGCGGGATCGTCGGGACGGACGTGGCATGTGCCGTCGTCCATGTACTGGAAGGACAGCAATGACCGACGAGTTGCGGACCGGCGCGATCTACGACGTGCCCTGGGCGTTCGACGACGAGCACCGCGAGTGGCAGCAGACCGTCCGCCGGTTCTGCACCGACGTCGTCGAGCCCGGAGCTGCGTCACGGCACGTGGAGGCCCGTTTCGACCCGTCGCTGGTCGAGGCCGCGGGGGAGCTGGGCGCGTTCGGGCTGCTCGCCCCCGAGGAGTACGGCGGCGCGGGCGCCGACCTGCGCTCCGCGTGCCTGGCGGCCGAGGAGATCGCGACCGTCGACTCCTCGCTCGCAGTCACCGTCCACGTGCAGGCGATCAGCGTCGCGCTGCTGGTGCACCTGGCCGCGGACCGCACCGACCTGCTCAAGGAGATCGTCCCGGGCGCCGCCGCGGGCACGACGTTCGTGTCGTTCGGGCTCACCGAGCCCTCCGGTGGCTCCGACGCGGGCCGCATCGGCACCCGGGCCCGGCGCGTCGGCGATGACTGGGTGATCAACGGCGCCAAGCAGTTCATCACCAACTCCGGCACGCAGTTCTCCCGCTACGTGATCCTCTTCGCCGCCACCGGGGACGACCCCGGCACCGGCCGACCGCCCGTCTCGGCGTTCCTCGTCCCGCTCGACGCGCCGGGCGTCACCGTCGGCCCGGCGTACGCGAAGCAGGGATGGCGCTCGTCGGACACACACCCGCTCTACTTCGACGACGTGCGGCTGCCCGCCGACGCCCTGCTCGGCGAACAGGGCCGCGCCTACCGCGAGGCGCTGCGCTTCCTGACGTGGGCGCGGCTGCCGATCGCGGCGATGAGCATCGGCGTGGCGCGGGGCTGCCTCGTCGACAGCATGCGGTTCGTGGGGGAGCGCACCTCGATGGGCAAGCCGCTGGGCGGGCACCAGGGCGTCGCGTTCCAGGTCGCCGACCTGGCCGCGGCCGTCGCCACCGCGACCGTCATGACCTACGACGGCGCCTGGAAGTACGACAAGGGGCTGCCGATCGAGCGGGAGGCCGCGATCGCGAAGCTCGTCGCGTCGGAGCTGGCCAACTCGTCGGGCTACACCGCGACGCAGCTCGCGGGCGGGTACGGCTTCATGGAGGACACCGCGTCGACGCGGCACCACCAGGACGCGAGAATCCTCACCGTGGGCGAGGGGACCTCGGAGGTGCAGCGGATGCTGATCGCACGTGGCCTGGGGCTACCGGTGTGACGGCGGCTGCGTCGACCGGGCGGGTCGCCCGGAAACGGGCCGAACGCCGACAGCTCATGGAACGCGTCGCCGCGGAGGTGTTCGCCGAGCGCGGCTACGAGCGGACGAGCCTGGAGGAGATCGCCGCGCGCCTCGACATGCGCGGCGCGAGCCTCTACCACTACTACCCGTCGAAGGAGGACCTGTTCCTCGCGGCGGTGCAGAACGCGACGGCCGAGGTCGTCGCCCGGCTCCGGGAGGTGGCCGACTCCGGCGGGCCGGCGGTCGACCGGCTGCGGCGGCTGTTCGCCTCGCAGGCCCTGGTGGAGCTGCGTGACTACCCGTCGTTCGCCCCGCTGTTCCTCATGCACCTGCCCGACCCCGTGCTCGAGGCCCGCGTCCGCGAGCTGTCGCGCGAGCACGCCGCGATCGTGCGCGACCTGGCCGCGGAGGTCGCCGCCGAGAACGGCCTCCCCGCGGGCGACGGCCGGATCGCGACGTACCTGGCCATGGGCTCGCTGGCCTACCTGCGCCGCTGGTACGACCCGTCCGGCTCCCTGTCGGTGGAGGAGCTGGCCGACCACGTCGCCGACCAGCTCGTGCGGCTCCTGACCCCCTGTGAGTGGCGATCGTCGCCATAGCGACGATCGCCACTCAGGACCCCTCTGGTAGACCGACCGGCATGACTTCCGCGAGCGACCCCGCCGCCGACGCGCTCGCCGAGGCGCTGGCCCGGGCCGGGCTGGGTGGCGTCGCGCCGCCCGCCCCCGTTGACCCGCTCTCCGCCGCGCTCGCCGCCGCCGGACTGGCCGACACCGTCCCCGGCGCCCCCGCCCCGCCCCAGCTCGGGGGCGGGATGACCGTCACCACCCGCGAGGAGGACGACGAGCCCGAGGACCTGCCGCGCTGGCCGTCCGGCATCGCCACCGGCGTCGGCTCCATGCCGGGCACCGACGTCCGCGAGGCCGCCGCGATCGTCGCCGGTGAGATCGGGGCCATGCCGTTCCTGCCCGAGCTGCCGGCCCGCGGTGTCGGCGCCGACATGATCGGGCGCACCGCCGGGCTGCTCGTCGACATCGCCGTCGAGGTCGTCCCGAGCGGCTACCGCGTCACCCAGCGACCCGGCCGCGACCACCGCCGCGCCGTCGACCTCCTGCGCGGCGACCTCGACGCGTTCGACGAGGCCTGCGACCCCGTCCGCCCCGGCTGGGTGAAGGTGCAGGCCGCCGGCCCCTGGACGCTCGCCGCCTCCGTCGAGACCCACGCCGGGCACCGGGTGCTCACCGACCGCGGCGCCGTCCGCGAGTTCGCCGCGAGCCTGCTCGAAGGGCTGCGCACCCACGTCGCCGAGGTGGCCGCCCGGTCCGGGGCCCGCGTCGTGGTCCAGCTCGACGAACCGTCCCTTCCCGCCGTGCTGCGCGGCACACTGCCGACGGCGTCGGGCTACGGGACCGTCCGCTCCGTCGACAGGATCGACGCCGCCGACGTGCTGCGCGAGTTCGTCGACGCCCTCGCCGGGATCGGGTCGCCGGTCGTGCTGCACTGTTGCGCGGACGAGCCGCCCATGAAGCTCCTGTCCGGTGTCGGCGCCGCGGCCATCGGGATCGACGGCACCCGCCGCTCGGTCACCGGTGACACCGCGCTCCCGGCCGCCCTCGACGCGATCGGGGAGGTGTGGGACGCGGGGACGCCGATCATGCTCGGGCTCGTCGCCACCACGGCGCCTCCCCGGCCGCCGGAGGTCACGGCGCTCGCCAAGCGGGCCTTCGACCTCGCCGACCGCCTCGGCTTCGCCCGGCACCGTCTCGCCGAGCTGGCGGTCCCGACGCCCACCTGCGGCCTCGCCGGGACTGACCCGGACTGGGCCCGCACAGCGCTGGGCCTGTGCCGGGAGCTGGGCGCGGCCTTCCTCGACCCGACGGGCGACAAGGACGTCGACGACCGCTGACGCCGCTCGCGAGGGGTGGGCGTCCTGCGTCGGGTGCCTGCCGCGATCTTCCTGCAGCGGGTTCGCTGAGCCGCGGCCCGGGTCAGGTCGCCAGGATCTCGACGGCCCCGCCGCGGCGACGCAGCCAGGCGAGCAGGGTGCGGTCGTCCAGGGTGAGGTCGACGTCGGCGCCGTCCGGACCCATGGGCACGCGTTCGTAGAGGCGGATCGCGGTGCGCAGGTCGAACGCGAGCTCCCGGCTCGCGGAAACGGCCGTACCGAGATGGATGACGGTGCGGCAGCCGGCCAGATCGCCCTCGATGCCGGGAACGTCCAGGGGCTGCGCATCGAGAAGTTTCTCGTGGTGCTCACCGGTCAGGACGATCCCGTCGTCGCAGGTCACCAGCATCGTCCACCCCCGCCACGTACCCCGCCACATCCCGCGCTCCGGGGGTGAGACCTCCGGGGGTGCCAGGGTACCGTCGCAGGCATGCACGAAGATCGGTTGCTGCTCGGTCCGGGGCCGTCCGAGCCGTATCCGGAGGCCATGGAGGCGCTCACGCGTCCCGTCCTGGGCCACCTCGACCCCGAATACCTCGCCGTGATCCGCGCGATCCGCGACCAGCTCCGTCAGGTGTTCCGCACCGACAACGAGCTCACGTTGCCGGTCAGCGGGACCGGATCGTCCGGCATGGAAGCGTGCCTGGCGTCGCTGCTGGAGGTCGGTGACACGATCATCGTCGGTGTCAACGGCTACTTCGGTGAGCGGCTGTGCGAGGTCGCGCGCCGCGGTGGCGCCGAGGTCGTCCGGGTGGAGGCCCCGTGGGGCACCCCGATCGACCCGGCCGACCTGATCGCCGCCCAGCAGGCCAACCCGCACGCCGCGGTGCTCGCGGTCGTCGCGGCTGAGACGTCGACGGGCGTGCGCAACGACATCGCCCCGATCGGCGCTGCCCTGGCGCTGACCGACACGCTGCTGCTCGTCGACGCGGTGACCGCACTCGGCGGCACGCAGCTCGAGGTCGACGCCTGGCAGATCGACGCGTCGTACTCCGCGTCCCAGAAGTGCCTCGGCGCCCCTCCCGGGCTCGCGCCGGTCACGCTGGGCTCCCGCGCGGTCGCCCGGATGAAGGCCAGGAAGACGCCGATCCGGTCGTTCTACCTCGACCTCGGCCTGCTGCACGAGTACTTCCTCGCGAGCCCGCCCACGTACCACCACACCGCGTCCTCGACGCTGGCCTACTCGCTGAACGCGGGCCTGGGCCGGCTGCTGGAGGAGGGCGTCGAGCAGGTGTGGGCGCGCCACGAGCGGATCGGCCGGCAGCTGCAGTCGGCGTTGCCGGAGCTGGGTTTCGGCCTGATCGCGCCCGAGTCGAACCGGCTGCCACAGCTCACGGCGACGACGCTGCCCAGTGGACTCGACGAGGGGTCGCTGCGCAAGCGGCTGCTGGCCGAGTACGGCATCGAGGTCGGCGGCGGGCTGGGTACCTTCGCCGGTCGCGCGTGGCGGATCGGGATGATGGGCCACGCCGCCACGGAGCGGTCCGTCGTCACGCTGACCGGTGCCATCCGGGAGCTGCTGGCCTGACCTCGTTCTCACGAAGGCTTCCTGGCGGCGATCACAGCCGCCAGGGCCTCGTGGACGAACGTCTCGACGGCGGCGTGGTCGACGCCGAGCCGGGCGAGCGCCGTGGCAGCGGGATCGGCAGGGTCGGACAGGATTCCGAGCAGCAGGTGCTCGGTGCCGATGTAGTTGTGCCCGAGGCGCAGCGCCTCGCGCCGGGTCAGGTCGAGCGCCTTGCGGGCGGACCCGCTGAAGGGCGGGTTCGTCGGCGGCTCCTCGACGGCCGGCCCGGCGGCGCCCTCCATGGCGTCGCCGACCCGGTCGAGGTCACTGCCGAGCCGGGCGAGCGCGACGCCGGCGATCGACTCCGGTTCGGTGAGCAGGCCGAGCACGAGGTGCTGCGTCGTGACCTCGGGTTCCTGCAGTCGCAGCGCCGCCTCGTGCGCGGCCAGCACGGTCGCCTGGGCGCGCGGGGTGAACCGGGCGTAAGGGCCGCCCTCGAAGTCCTCCTCCCTCGCGCGCGGGACGAAGCGCTTCTGCGCGGCCTGCTTGGTGACGCCCATGGCGCGCCCGATCTCCGTCCACGACGCGCCCGCCCGGCGGGCCTGGTCGACGAAGTGGCCGACGAGATGGTCGGCCACCTCGCCGAGGTCGTCGGCGACGAGGACGGCGTTGCCCAGCCGGTCGAGAGGGTCGGGCGTCGTGCTGCGGTGGAGGACGGTGTCGATGAGGTCGTCGAGGCGGACCGCGGGGCGGTCGCCGGGCGCGGATGCCATGCGTCAACTGTGGGTTGACGATCCAGAAATGTCAACTCCGGGTTGACGCTCCCGTCCCTCGACGAGCCGTGCCAGCCGGACGGCGTCGGCCCGCAGCCCGCGGCGCAGCATCGGGCCCAGGGCGGGCGCGGCGAGCACCGAGAGCCCTCGTGGCGTCACCCGCAGGACGAGGGTGACCCGGCAGCGCCCCGCGCCGAGCGCGACGACCGTCCGCGATCCCTCGGCCTCGGCTCCCGCGGTCGTGCGCCACTCGAACGACGCGCCGGGGTCGACGAGCCGGACGACGCCGTCGTTGCGCATCGTGCGCCCGGCGAGCCGCATCCGTTCGACGGTCGTCGTCCCCGGCCGCACGACGCCGTCGGGGGAGGGGGTCATCTCCAGCACTCCGTTGCGCCACAGGGGGTCGAGCCGGTAGTTCGCCACGACGACCCACGCCGCGGCCGCCTCCACGCCGATCTCGACGGACGCCCGCGCCTCGATCATCGCGCTGCCCCGCTCGTGCACCCGTGGGTGTCGTCGAGACCGACGTGAGTGTTCTCCGGCGTCGCCGCGGCGACACTCCTGTCGGTCTCGGCGACGAAGGATGGCCGGTCGATGGGTCGATTGGTCATGCCTCGAAAAGTACGACATCGAAATGTTCGAGACAATAGTTCGGGGTGAGATTCTTCGAGATCGAACGGTCGCGGGTAGGATGTGCCGATGAGCGACGCCGTCGACCGCATCGTCGAGCAGTGGCGCGCCGAGCGGGCGGACCTGCCGCTCGACGCGATGGCGACCCTCGGGCGGCTGGGCAGGCTGGCCGCGCTGGCCGGGCCGCGGATCGACGAGGTCTTCGCCCGCTTCGACCTCACCCACGGCGAGTTCGACGTCCTCGCCGCGCTGCGCCGCAGCGGATCCCCGTTCACGCTCACCCCGACCCTGCTCGCCCGCACGGTGATGCTCTCGCCCGCCGCGATGACCAACCGGCTCGACCGGCTGGAGAACGCCGGCCTCGTCGTCCGCGAGATCGACCCCGGCAACCGCCGCAGCATCCGCGTCAGCCTCACCGAAGCCGGGCGCACGCGGGTCGACGAGGCAGTCACCGAGCACGTCGCCAACGAGGAACGCCTGCTCTCGACGTTGTCGGCCGCCGATCGTCGTCGCCTCGACGACATCCTGCGCCGGCTGCTCGCGGGCCTCGAAACCCTGTGACGCGGCGCGGTGGCGTCGTCGACTACTCCGGCAGGTGGTCCCGGGAGAACGATGCGGCAGAGGGACGCCGGCGTGATCCTCGCCAGGAGCGGGCGGTTCGGTTCCCGCGTGCCCTGAAGGAGTGCCCCGTGAAGATCGGAATCGGCCTGCCCGTCGAGCCCGGAGGCCCTGCTCGGCTGGGCTGCCCGCGCCGACGCCGGGCCGTTCACCATCCTCGGCCTGCTCGACCGCCGCGCTGCCCCGAGATACTGTCCGGCGCGTTCCGGCCCGGGTCACCCGGTCCGGCGACGGGTTGCTCTGCGCCGCGCCGCCGTCGTCGGCGGGTCCGGTGTTCGAGACGGTCGCCCGCTACTGGGAGGCAGCGGGCCGCTGCGGGGCACCGCGCAACGTCGCCCAGGTCAACGTGGCCCTCGGTCCGACCGCCGCCGCGGCCAGGGCCTCCATACGGGCGTACTACGGCTTCACCGGCGACACCGACCGGATGGTCGCCGGGCTGGTGACCGAGCCGGCGGCCCTGCGCGCGACGGTCCGGGCCTTCGCGGACCGGGGCGTCGACGAGGTCGTCTGCTACCACTGGCCGGGCAACCCGATCAGGTGGAGCGGCTCGCGGACCTGGGGCTCTCCTGACAGACACTGTCGGTGCGCGCCACTAACCTCTTGCGCGTGAGCACCGACAGTCCCGCCGGCACCGCTCCCCGTCCCGCGCCCGACGCGGACCGGGAGCGGCACGCCGCGCTCGCCACCGAGATCGCCGACCACCAGTTCCGGTACTACGTGCTGGACGCGCCGGTCCTGTCCGACGGCCAGTTCGACGAGCTGTGGCGCGAGCTGGTCGGGCTGGAGGAGCGCTACCCGGACCTGATCACGGCGGACTCCCCGACGCAGAAGGTCGGCAGCCGGTTCGCCACCGAGTTCGTGGCGCACGACCACCTCGAGCGGATGCTCAGCCTCGACAACGCGTTCAGCGCCGACGAGCTGCGTGGCTGGGCAGAGCGCGTCGGCCGCGAGGTGGGCGCCGACGCGCACTACCTGTGCGAGCTGAAGATCGACGGACTCGCCGTGAACCTGTTGTACGAGAATGGGAAGCTGGTCCGCGCGCTCACCCGGGGCGACGGGCGCACCGGCGAGGACGTCACGCTCAACATGCGCACGCTCGCCGAGGTCCCCGAGATGCTCACCGGTACCGCCGAGTTCCCCGTGCCGGAGCTCGTCGAGGTGCGCGGCGAGGTCTACTTCCGGCTGGAGGACTTCCAGGCGCTCAACGCCTCGCTCGTCGAGGCCGGCAAGCCGCCGTTCGCCAACCCGCGCAACACCGCGGCGGGCTCGTTGCGGCAGAAGGACCCGCGGGTCACCGGATCGCGCAACCTCCGCCTCATCTGCCACGGCCTCGGCAAGCGCGAGGGTTTCAACCCCGAACGGCTGTCCCAGGCCTACGACGCGTTGCGCACCTGGGGACTGCCGGTCTCCGAGCGGACGAAGATCGTGCAGGGCATCGACGACGTCGTCGCCCACGTCGAGTACTGGGGCGAGCACCGCCACGACATCGAGCACGAGATCGACGGCGTCGTCGTCAAGGTCGACGAGGTGGCCCTGCAGCGTCGGCTCGGTGCCACGTCGCGGGCGCCGCGCTGGGCGATCGCGTTCAAGTACCCGCCCGAGGAGGTCACGACGAAGCTCCTCGACATCCAGGTCAACGTCGGGCGGACCGGGCGGGTCACCCCGTTCGCGTTCATGGAGCCGGTCGTCGTGGCCGGGTCGACCGTCTCGCTCGCGACGCTGCACAACGCCGACGAGGTCCGCCGCAAGGGCGTGCTCATCGGCGACCGGGTCGTCATCCGCAAGGCGGGCGACGTCATCCCCGAGGTGCTCGGCCCGATCATCGACGTCCGCGACGGCACCGAGCGCGCGTTCGTGATGCCGACGCACTGCCCCGAGTGCGGCACCGAGCTGGCACAGCAGAAGGCCGGCGACGTCGACATCCGCTGCCCCAACGCCCGGTCCTGCCCCGCGCAGCTGCGGGAGCGGCTGTTCCACATCGCCGGTCGTGGCGCGTTCGACATCGAAGCTCTCGGCTACAAGGCGGCGACCGCCCTGCTCGAGGCAGGCGTGGTCACCGACGAGGGCGACGTCTTCTCGCTCACGGAGGAGGACCTGCTGCAGGTCGACCTCTTCCGCACCAAGGCCGGCGTGCTCAGCGCCAACGGCCGCAAGCTGCTCGACAACCTCGAGAAGGCCAAGGACCGGCCGCTCTGGCGGGTGCTCGTCGGCTTGTCGATCCGGCACGTCGGGCCCACCGCGGCGCAGGCGCTCGCGCGGGAGTTCGGGTCGCTGGAGGCCATCGAGGAGGCCGCCGCGCGGGCCGCCGAGGAGACCGCGAAGGCCGGTGTGGAGATCACCTCCGACGGCTCGTCGGACGAGCCCGACGCCGACTTCGTCCCCGACGTGGACTCAGTCCCCGACGCGGTCGAGGAGCCCGACGCGGTCGAGGAGCCCGACGCGGTCGAGGAGCCCGCCGCGGCCGGCGACTCCGGGGCCGGTGACTCCGGGGCCGACGCCGGGGCGGACGCCGCCGAGGCCGCAGCAGTGGCCGCGGCCAAGGCCGAGCGGGACGCGACCCGCGCCCGTGCCAAGGCCGTCGCGGCAGCGCTGGCCCCGATCGCGGGCGGCGAGGGGGTCGGCCCGACGATCGCCGCCGCGCTGCGCGACTGGTTCACCGTCGACTGGCACCGCGACGTCGTGGCCAAGTGGCGTGCGGCGGGGGTGCGCACGGTCGACGAGGTCGACGCGTCGATCCCGCGCACGCTCGACGGGCTCTCGATCGTGATCACCGGGTCGATGGCGGGTTGGTCGCGCGACGAGGCCAAGGAGGCCATCGCCGCGCGCGGGGGCAGGGCCGCGGGCTCGGTGTCGAAGAAGACGGCGTTCCTCGTCGCCGGTGACGCACCGGGCTCCAAGTACGACAAGGCCCTCGAGCTGGGCGTCCCGATCCTCGACGAGGCGGGCCTCGGCGTGCTCCTCGCCTCGGGGCCGGAGGAGGCCGAGAAGGTCGCGACCCTCGCCCCCACCGACTGACGCAGCCCGCCGGGTTCGAGTGGGACCGGTGTCCGGCGGTCGCGACCAGTCCCACGTCGAGGTCGACGTCCGTCGGTCGCCAGCCCGGCGCGCTCGGGTCCGCGCCGGGCAACAGGGAAGCAGCGCTGAGGCCGCGTCGGTCTCGCGCGCAACCTGACGGCTGTGCATCGGTCCGGGGGAGCAGTGAGGCGGAGGGCCGGCAGCGGTCCCGGGGCTCTGCAGGGCCACGAGGCGACCTCGCGGGGCGCCGGAGGGCGGCGTGAGCCGTCCGTGCGGACAGGCGTCGTCGGGGGTGTCCGATGCGGCGTCGGCGGGTGCGCGGGCGGACTGCGCCGGACCGATGACGACGCCCGGAGCCGAACGGGCGCAGCGACTGAACCGGTTCGGTCACGTCCGGGTTCGACCCGGCGCGGCCGGGCGACGGCGGGGCCGGGATGTGATCGACTGTCGGGGCGCGGCTCGATCACGTCGCGGGCGGCCCGGCACTCGCTAGGCTCGCGCTGACGAGGGAGGGTCCGAGGGTGTTGCAGGCGGTTCTCAACGGCTCGCGTCCGGCCGACGCGCACCCCGCGCTGCCCATCCAGGCCCGGCATCTCGCGCGCGACGCCCGCGCAGTCGCCCGCCTCGGTCTCACCGCGGTGCACGTGCACCCCCGTGACGCCGACGGCGAGGAGACCCTGGACCCCGTGCACGTCGGGGACGCGGTGGCGCTGATCCGCCACGAGGTCCCGAACATGGAGATCGGCGTGACCACGGGCCGCTGGATCCAGCCGGACCCGCGCAAGCGGATCGACGCGGTCCTGGCCTGGGGGCGGCTCGACCACGGCCGGCCCGACGTGTGCTCGGTGAACGTCCACGAGAAGGGCTGGGTCGACGTCTGCAAGGCGGCGGCGTCGGTCGGGATCGGTGTGGAGCTCGGCGTCTGGACGATGGGCGACGCCGTGACGCTGCGGCAGAACGGAGTGCCACCGTCGACGGTGCGGGTGCTGGCGGAGTCGACGGTCTCCGACCCGGCGACGGCGGTGGCGGAGGCGGTGCGGATCCTGCGGGCGCTGGGGTCGCTGCCGGTGCCGGTGATGCTGCACGGCGAGGAGGACGGCGCGTGGCCGGTCCTGGAGTACGCGCTGCGGATGGGCAAGGACACCCGGATCGGTTTCGAGGACGTCCTGGTACGCCCCGACGGGTGGCTGGCGACCGGGAACGACGATCTCGTGAGGTCTGCGCTGAGCTTCCGCCCCTGACCCGTGTGGACGGTGTTCATGCAGGTCAGAGCGTTGTGTCGGGTGGCACGCGATGACCCCGGTCACGGCGTTGTGGTGGCTTGTGGCTCCTGCAACAGTTTCCGTTATCTCGCCGTTGCCTACGGCGTGGACCCCGTAGGAGGGGTCTCCCTACCGTCGAAGGCATGGCTCCCCTCGCACGTCGCGTCCTGGCCGCGGCCCGCGCGTTGACGACGCCGCTGTTGCCGGAGGACTTCGTGTCCGTCTGGCGGCCGCTGCGCTCGAAGCGCGCGCCGGGGGCCCGGGTCGTCGACGTCCGCCACGAGACCGGGGACGCGACGACGCTGCTGCTGCGCCCCGGCGCGCCCCTGCCGGCCCACCGGCCCGGCCAGTTCGTAGGCCTGGGAGTGCAGGTCGACGGTGTGTGGACGTGGCGCAGCTACTCGATCACGTCACGCCCCGGTGACCCGCTGCTGGCCGTCACCGTCACCGCGGTGCCGGGCGGCCTGGTGTCGACACGGCTCGCGCACGGCACGCGGCCGGGGACGCTCGTACGCATCTCCGAGCCGGCGGGCGACTTCACGCTGCCGGCCGCCACCCCCGAGAAGCTGCTGTTCGTGACCGCGGGCAGCGGCATCACGCCGGTCATGGGCATGCTCCGGACGCTGGCGGCCACCCAGCCGGCCGTGCTCGAGGGCGCCGTCCACGTGCACAGCGACCGTACCGCCGCCGACGTCGTGTTCGGGCCGGAGCTGCGGGCCGTCGCGGCGCGGACCGGGCTGCGGCTCGTCGAGCGGCACACGGCGACGGCGGGCCGTCTCGATCCCGACTCGCTCACCGACCTGGTGCCCGACTGGGCCGCCCGTGAGGCGTGGGCCTGCGGGCCCACCGAGATGCTCGACGACCTGACTGACCACTGGGCGCGGGCGGGTGACCCGGCGGCGTTGCACGTCGAACGTTTCCGTCCGCCGACCTGGGACGACGCCACCGGCACCGGTGGCCGCGTCACGTTCGCGGCCAGCGGGGTCAGCGCCGACGCCGCGGAGGGCCAGCCGCTGATGGCCGCCGGGGAGGCCGCGGGGGCGCTGCTGCCCGCGGGCTGCCGCATGGGCATCTGCCACACGTGTGTCGGTCCGCTGCGCTCCGGCGCCGTGCGTGACCTGATCACCGGCGACACGCACGACACCGCGGGCGAGGCCGTCCGCACCTGCGTCTCCGCTCCGCTCGGCGACGTCACCATCGATCTCTAGAGCATCCGTAGGAGAACCGTGCCCACAAGGAACGGCGTCGCCGACGCCCACCTGACCGACGAGCAGATCGACGCCCTGGGCGAGGAGCTCGACGCGATCCGGGCCGGCGTCGTCGACACGCTCGGCGAGGCCGACGCCCACTACATCCGCACCGTTGTGCGTGTGCAGCGCGGGCTGGAGGCCGGCGGCCGCACGCTGCTGCTGTTCTCGCGCGTGCCCGCGGCGTGGGTGGCCGGGACCGCGGCGCTGTCCGTCGCGAAGATCCTGGAGAACATGGAGCTGGGCCACAACATCCTGCACGGCCAGTGGGACTGGATGCGTGACCCCGACATCCACTCGACGACGTGGGAGTGGGACCACGCGTCCCCGTCGGAGATGTGGAAGCGCTCGCACAACTACGAGCACCACACGTTCACGAACGTGCGTGGCAAGGACCGCGACCTGGGGTACGCGATCATGCGGATCACCCCGGAGCAGCCGTGGCACCCCGCCTACCTGCTGCAGCCGATCTACAACCTCGGGCTGTCGGCGTTCTTCGAGTGGGCCATCGCGATCTACGACATCGAGTTCGACCGCGTCCAGGAGGGCACGAAGTCCTGGGACGAGGCCAAGGCCGAGATGAAGACGATCTGGCGCAAGGCCCGTAAGCAGCTCGCCAAGGACTACATCCTGTTCCCGCTGCTGTCGGGCCGCGGCGCGGTGTCGACGCTGACCGCGAACGCCACCGCCGCGCTGGTGCGCAACGTGTGGTCGCACGCGGTGATCTTCTGCGGGCACTTCCCGGACGGCGTCGAGACCTTCGACGAGGCGCGCCTGGACGGCGAGAGCCGCGGGCAGTGGTACATCCGGCAGCTGCTGGGTTCGGCGAACCTCACCGGCGGCCCGCTGTTCCACATCATGACCGGCAACCTGAGCCACCAGATCGAGCACCATCTGTTCCCCGACGTGCCGAGCAACCGCTACCACGAGATCGCGCCGCTGGTGCGGGACGTGTGCCGGCGCTACGGGCTGCCCTACAGCGCGGGGTCGCTGCCGCGGCAGTACGGCACGGTGCTGCGCCGGCTGGCGCGGCTGGCGTTCCCGGGTGGACACAAGCGCTACGGCGGCTCCCCGGCACCGGTGCGCAAGCTGCGTCCCCGCACGGGCGTGCGCCTGCCCCCGGTGACGCGCCGCGCGGCCTGACCGCCCCAGAAACCCACGAACGGCACAGTGGCCACGAACGGCACAGTGGCGCAGTCCAGTTGCGCGACTGTGCCGGTCGGTCGGCTCCGGCAGGGCTCAGCGGCCGCCGCCCTCGCAGGCGCGCAGGGCGAGGGTGAGCTCCAGGCGGCGGATCGGGTCGTCGAGGGCGTCACCGAACACGTCGCGCAGCCCGGCGAGGCGGTAGCGGACGGTCTGCGGGTGCACGTGCAGGGACGCCGCGGTGGCGGTGACGTCGCCGTGCGCGTCGAGCCACGCCCGCAGCGTCTCCTCGGCGCGTGAGCCGGCGCCCGCGGGCAGGGCACGCAGGGGCGCGAGGGCGCGGTCGCACAGGTCGGTGGTGAGCCCGGCGTCGGCGGCGAGCAGCAGGGTGACGAGATGGTCGTCGGCGCGCACCACGGGCCGGTCACCCAGGGTGCCCGCGACGTGCAGCGGCCAGGCGGCGCGGGCACGGGCGACGGAGCGGGCGACGTCACCGGGTGCGACGGCCGGCCCGAGGACGGCGCGGCGTCCACGGACGGCGCGGCGCACGACGTCGGCGAGGTCGTCGCGGTCGCCGTGGAGCACGACGCCGAGCGGCTCGATCCGGGCTCCGACGGCACCGGGCAGCCGGCCAGCGATCTCGACGGCGTCGTCGACGACCACGGGGACGATCGAGGTGGGCAGCGTCCAGCCGGCCGCGGCGGCGGCGCGGTCGAGCTCGGCGGTCGTGGGGGGCGGGGTGCGCAGCAGCAGCTCGACGAGCTCCTGGCGGCGCGCCCGCAAGGACCCGGCGACCGTGGCCTCGGCATGTGCCCACCCGACCACCGAGGCGGCGGAGAGCTGCTCGATGAACCCGAACAGCGCCTCGGCGAGGGCGAAGACGTCGTCGGGTTCGAGGCGGCGGGCGGTCTCGCCCCGGGTGATGGCCTGCCAGACGCTCCGGCTGCCGACCTGGTACGCGGCCTGCAGCGCCGCGAGGGTGCGGCCCTCGCGGTGCTCGACGAGGCCCAGGTCGTGGTAGACGCGGGTGTCGGGCAGGTCGGCCTCGGAGCCGAGGAGGGCGACGAACTGTCGCAGGGCGACGGTGACGCCACGGGTGATGCGCTCGCCGAAGCGGCCCTCGAGCGGGCGGGCGTACTCGGGGACCTGGGCGCGGACGGCGGCGATGATCGAGTCGGCCGCGGCGAGCAGGTCGGGGGCCAGTGCCGGACCGACCCATCCGGGCACGTGCGCCCAGGGCCGGTCCATCTAGCCGCCCAGCACCGAGGTGACGATCCCGGCGAGGTGGCTCAGCCGGGCCAGCTCCGACGCCCGGAACGCGGGGCCACCGGGCCGGCCGACGACGAGCACCTGCAGCACCGACGCCGCACCGAGCGGCGCGGCGGCGAGCTCGGTGTCGAGCGCCCGCCACGGGTCGGGGACCCAGTGCTTCTCGGGGTCGATGACGATGGCCTTGGCCAGCGGCAGCCACGGCAGGTCGCCCGCGCGGGTCTCGGGTGCGGCCGACGACTCGGCGAGCCGCCACGACCGCGTCCCCTCGCGGACGGCGACCAGCGCCCAGCCGGCGCGGAACAGCCGCGGCACCTCCTCGGCGAGCAGCTGCAGGCCGTGAGCGGGTTCGCCGGCGATGCGGTCGACGAGCTCCAGCTCGCGGTGGGTGTCGAGACGCCCGGAGTAGGGCCGCACGGACTCCACCTGCACGTCGCGGACCGACTCGGCCGCGGTGATGAGCACGTCCGGCGGGCGGCCGGAGGGGAGCTCGACGGTGAGGTCGTCGACGGCGATCCCGTCGACGCGTTCGACGACGTCGACACCCAGGATGTCCGCACCGGCCTCGCCGAGGGCGGATGCGACCGCTCCGAGACTGCCCGGTCGATCCGGCAGCACCACGCGGAGCAAGAACGTCACCCGGTCATGCCTCCTCACCTGGCCCACGCGACCCCGATGGCCGGGCGGGGCGCCGCGCGCGCCCCAGGGGTGTGCCCCGTTGGCGGCCGACGCGGCACATCGGCGATCCTGCCAGGCGCGGCCGGGTCCCACAGCACCCACCGTGGCGTGACGCGTGTGACGTAACGTGCCGCTGCGGTCGCGGGGCGTGCCGATCCGGTGGTCGCGGGTGCGCGGGAACCCGGTCGACGGGGGGTCCTAGACTCGGCATCAGGCCCGGTCGTGACGCCGCGCGCCGGGTGGCTCCGGCTGCCGCGAGCGTTCGCAGCCCGCGTGGGCACCGATCCGTCGTTGCACCCTGGAGGGACATGTCTCCCGATTCCCCGTCGTCCGGCGGGGCCATCACCCGTGACGAGGTAGCGCACCTCGCGCGGCTGGCCCGCCTCGCCGTGACCGACGACGAGCTGGGCGTGTTCGCCGGCCAGCTCGACGTGATCCTCGGCGCGGTCGCCCGGGTGGGCGAGGTCGCGGCCGACGACATCCCGCCGACGTCGCACTCCGTCCCGCTGGAGAACGTGTTCCGGCCCGACGAGCGCCGCCCGAGCCTCACGCAGGAGCAGGCGCTGTCCGGGGCTCCGGCGGCGGAGGGCGGCCGTTTCCGCGTCCCGCAGATCCTCGGGGAGGAGCAGTGAACGACGATCTGACGCGCCTCTCCGCCGCGGAGCTGGCCACCAGGATCCACTCGCGCGAGGTGTCGGCCGTCGAGGCCGCGCAAGCGCACCTGGACCGGATCGAGGCCGTCGACGGCGACGTGCACGCGTTCCTGCACGTCGGGGCCCAGGCGGCGCTGGAGTCGGCCACGCTGGTCGACGAGTCGCTCGCCGCCGGCACGGCCCCGGCATCGCCGCTGGCCGGCGTCCCGCTGGCGCTCAAGGACGTCCTGACGACGACGGACATGCCGACCACCGTCGGCTCCCGGATCCTCGAGGGCTGGCGGCCGCCGTACGACGCGACGGTGACGTCGCGGCTGCGCGCCGCGGGCATCACGATCCTGGGCAAGACGAACATGGACGAGTTCGCGATGGGCTCGTCGACGGAGTACTCGGCCTACGGGCCGACGCACAACCCATGGGCGCTCGACCGGATCCCGGGTGGTTCGGGCGGCGGCTCGGCGGCGGCGCTGGCGGCGTTCGAGGCGCCGCTGGCGATCGGCACCGACACCGGCGGCTCGATCCGCCAGCCGGCGTCGATGACCGGCACGGTCGGGGTGAAGCCCACCTACGGCGGGGTGTCGCGGTACGGGCTGGTGGCGTGCGCGTCGTCGCTCGACCAGGCCGGCCCCTGCGCCCGCACGGTTCTCGACGCGGCGCTGCTGCACGAGATCATCGGCGGGCACGACCCGCTGGACTCGACGTCGATCGACGCACCCGTGCCGGCCGTCGTCGAGGCCGCCCGCCGCGGTGCCGAGGGCGACCTGCGGGGCCTGCGCGTCGGTGTCGTCCGCGAGCTGACCGGCGAGGGCTACCAGGCCGGCGTCCAGGAGAACTTCGACGCCGCGCTGCGCGAGCTGGAGAAGCTGGGCGCGGAGGTCGTCGAGGTCAGCGCCCCGCACTTCCAGTACGGGCTCGCCGCGTACTACCTGATCCTGCCGAGCGAGGTGTCGTCGAACCTCGCGCGGTTCGACGCCATGCGGTACGGGCTGCGCGTCGACAAGGGCGCCAGCGCGGAGGAGGTCATGGCCGCGACCCGCGAGGCCGGCTTCGGCCCCGAGGTCAAGCGCCGCATCATCCTCGGCACGTACGCGCTGTCGTCGGGCTACTACGACGCCTACTACGGCCAGGCCCAGAAGGTGCGGACGCTGATCAGCCGCGACTTCGCCGCTGCCTTCGAGCAGGCCGACGTGCTGGTCAGCCCCACCGCGCCGACGACGGCGTTCCCCATCGGGGACAAGGTCGACGACCCGCTGGCCATGTACCTCAACGACCTCGCCACGATCCCGACCAACCTCGCCGGGACGGCCGCGATGTCGGTGCCGAGTGGCGTCGCCGCCGAGGACGGGCTGCCCACGGGACTGCAGATCATGGCCCCCGCACTGGGCGAGGCCGTCATGTACCGGGTGGGCGCGGCATACGAGGCGGCCCGCGACGCCGCCGACGGGTCCGCATTCGCCACCCGGGCTCCCGAGCTGGAGGTGCGGGCATGAGCGCCCCGACGCTGGTCGACTTCGACGACGTCGTCGACCGCTACGACCCGATGCTGGGTCTCGAGGTCCACGTCGAGCTGTCGACGAACACCAAGATGTTCTGCGGTTGCCCCACCGAGTTCGGCGCCGAGCCCAACACGCAGGTCTGCCCGACGTGCCTGGGCCTGCCCGGTTCGCTGCCGGTGGTCAACCGCACCGCGGTCGAGTCGGCCATCCGCATCGGGCTGGCGCTGAACTGCGACATCGCGCCGTGGGGCCGGTTCGCGCGGAAGAACTACTTCTACCCGGACATGCCGAAGAACTTCCAGACGTCGCAGTACGACGAGCCCATCGCCGTGAACGGGCACCTCGACGTGACGCTGGAGGACGGCACCGTGGTGCGCGTCGAGATCGAGCGCGCGCACATGGAGGAGGACACGGGGAAGTCGCTGCACGTCGGTGGCGCCACCGGTCGCATCCACGGCGCCGAGTACTCGCTGCTCGACTACAACCGCGCGGGCGTCCCGCTGATCGAGATCGTCACGAAGATGATCCCCGACACCGGTGCCCGCGCCCCGGAGGTGGCCCGCGCCTACGTCACCGCGCTGCGCGACCTGATCCGTTCGCTCGGCGTCTCCGACGTCCGCATGGACCAGGGCTCGATGCGCTGCGACGTGAACCTGTCGCTGTCCCCGCGCGGGAGCGGGATCCTGGGTACCCGTAGCGAGACCAAGAACGTCAACTCGCTGCGTTCGGTCGAGCGGGCCGTCCGCTACGAGATGTCGCGCCACGCGGGCGTGCTCGACGCGGGCGACAAGGTCGTCCAGGAGACCCGGCACTTCCAGGAGGACACCGCATCCACCCGGTCGGGCCGGATCAAGGAGACCTCGGAGGACTACAGGTACTTCCCGGAGCCCGACCTGGTCCCGATCGCGCCGTCGGCGGAGTGGGTCGAGGAGCTGCGCGGCACCCTGCCCGAGCTGCCCTGGGAGCGGCGCGCCCGCATCCAGCGGGAGTGGGGGCTCTCCGACGCCGAGCTGCGCGACCTGGTCAACGCCGAGGCGCTCGACCTGGTCGCCGCGACCGTCGACGCCGGGGCCCCCTCGGGCGACGCCCGCTCGTGGTGGGTGTCGTACCTGTCGCAGCAGGCCAACACCCGCGGGGTCGTGCTCGACGCGCTGCCGATCACCCCGGCCCAGCTGGCCCGGGTCATCGAGCTGGTGACGTCGGGGGAGCTGAACAACAAGCTCGCCCGCCAGGTCGTCGACGGCGTGCTGGAGGGCGAGGGCGAGCCCGACGAGGTCGTCGCGAAGCGTGGGCTGGCGGTCGTCTCCGACGACGGCGCGCTCATCGCCGCCGTCGACGAGGCCCTGGCCGCGCAGCCCGACGTCGCGGAGAAGATCCGCGGCGGCAAGGTCGCGGCGGCCGGCGCGATCGTCGGTGCGGTCATGAAGGCCACCAAGGGCCAGGCCGACGCCAAGCGGGTCCGCGAGCTGATCATCGAGCGCTGCGGAGCCTGACCCTTCTGCAGCAACGGCACTGTCCCGCAACCCGGGTGCGGGACAGTGCCGTTCCTGCTGTCGGGAGGACCGCCCCGTCGCCGGTCGCGGTCAGGGCAGGATCGCGTCGACGTAGCCGCCGTCGACGCGGACCGCCCCACCCGTCGTCGCCGAGGCCAGGTCCGAGCTGAGGGGGACGACCATGTTCGCGATCTCCTCGGGCTCGATGAGCCGCCGCAGCAGCGACTGCGGGCGGTGCTCGAGCATGAACCGGTGCCGTTCGTCCGGGGCCGTGCGTTCGGGTCAGGGGTGCAGCGGCTGCAGGTGCGCCACGCCGTCGAGCCAGCCCAGCGACTCCTCGGTCGGCACGGTCGGCGTGTACTCCGCGGCCACGGCACCGCGGTATCCCTTGTCCCACAGGCGGTCCACGACCGCCGGGACGTCGACGGTCCCCGTCCCCGGCTCACCGCGGCCCGGCGCGTCAGCGATCTGGACGTGTGAGATCAGCTCGACGTGCGCATCGACCGCGGCGAGGAGGTCGTCGCCGCTCGTCGTCAGATGGAAGGTGTCGAACAGGAACCCGACCGCCTCCCCACCCGCGTCGCGGACGGTCTCGACGACCCGCGCCGCGTCGGCCGCCGTCTCGACCGGGTAGGCGCCGTTGAGCCCACGACCGAGCGCCTCGACGAGCGCGGTGCCCCCGACCTCGCCGAGCCGGCGTGCGGCGAGCGCCAGGTTGGCGACGGCCGTCGCATCCTGCCCGGCCTCGGGGAGGTCGGGGCGGCGCTGGCCGTAGAGGGTGTTGAACACCGGGCAGCCGGTGCGCCGGGCGATGGCGACGACGGCGTCGAGGTTGGCGTCGAACTCCTCACGCCGGCCTGGGTCGGACGCGATGCCGCGGACCCCTGCGCCCAGGTCGCCGCCGAAGAGGTTGAGCCCGGCGAGGCGCAGCCCTGCCGACTCCAGCGCGTCGACCAGGAAGTCCTCGCCCCCGGGCGGGGGTGTGGCAGTGGGCCACGGCCACCAGGTCTCGACAGCGTCGAACCCTGCCGCCGCGGCGCGTGCGAACCGCTGCTCATAGGGGACCTCGGCGAACAGCAGGGAGATGTTGGCGACGAGCGGAAGGGTCACGTTCGCAGCTTCCCACCCGTTCCGAACGGGCGATCACGCCCGACTCGCGCCGCCGCCCGTCGGTGGCTGGATGCGGACGACGCGGTCGTCGTTGGGCTTCGGCGCCGCGCCCGCGCCGCCGTCCTTGTTGACCGTCCCCAGCCACAACAGGCCGTCGGGGCCCGGTGCGGTGGCGAAGAGGCGGCCGTAGGCGTCGGGCAGCAGGGTCTGCGGGTCGCCCGTGAAGGTGCCGTTCTCCCCGGGACGCAGTGCGAACAGCGACTTCGTGCCGGTCAGCGCGATGGCCAGCACCCCGGCGGTGGCGGTGCAGCCGGCGACGCCGGGCCGGTCGGGCCACGTCCACGCCGGCGCGGGCAGGGTGCCGGGGGTGACCCGGTGCAGGACGTCGCGGCCCGGGGCGCGGTCGGTGACCCAGGTGGTGCCGTCGGCGCCGGTGCACATGCCCTGCGGGCTGTTGAGTCCCGAGGCGTAGACGGCGGTGCCGCCGGGGTTGCCGGCCACGGGCCTGCCGAGGGTGTCGATGCGCAGGACCTTCCCGGCCAGCGAGGAAGGATCGGTGCTCGGACCGCCGGTGGCGACGAGCAGCGCGCCAGTCGCCGGGTCGACCCCGAGCGCGCCTCCGGGGCCACGGGGGATCCCGGTGAGCACGGGTTTGGGCGGCTCGCCCGCGGAGATGCGCACGACGCGCAGGTCGGTGCCGGTGGCGGCCAGGGCGTAGACGAGCTCGTCCTCGGCGTAGCTGGGGGAGAGCACGAGCCCGGCGAGGCCGCCCGCGGCGGCGTCGACGGAGACGGTGGCGACGACCTGCGGCGCGGTGCCCCGCTGCACACGCAGGACACGGCCGGTGGCGCGCTCGGCGACGAGGGCGGAGGTGGCGTCGGGCAGGACGGCGATGGCGGAGACCGGCCCGAGGCAGGTGGCGACGACCTGTGGATCCGGGTCGACGCAGCCCGCGGGCTGCTGCGGCGCGGAGCTCTGCGGCGGCTGGCTCCGGCCGCCGCCCGGGCTGCCGGGCGGGGGCGGCTGCTGGACCGAGGGCGGGCCGCCGAGCTCCCCGGAGTTCTCGACCTGGTCGGTCCAGGCCCGCTGCCCGTCGTCGGGGAAGTCGGCGCAGCCGGCGACGAGGACGAGCAGTGCGACGAGCATCACCCACAGCCCGCCGCCCCGACGCCCGCTGGCGACCCGACCGTGCCCCATGCCTCCAGGCTAGGGCGGCGCCGGTGATCCCCCCGTGAGTGCTGCCACCGGTGCTCGATCCCGGTGACCCGGCGGAATAGCGTGACGGCGTGCCTGACATCGACGTCCTGGTGTGTGACGAGGAGGGCCACGCGGCCCTCGAACAGCTCCCCGGGGTGCGCCCGGTCCACTACGACCCGGACGCGCCGCTCCCGCCCGAGGCGGCGACGGCCGAGATCCTGGTCCCGCCCTTCCTGTCCCCGGCCAGCGGCGTGAAGCTCGCCGAGCAGATGCCGGAGCTGCGGCTGGTCCAGCTGCTCACGGCGGGCGCGGAGATCTGGGTCGGCAACCTCGCCGAGGGTGTCGCGCTGTCGGACTGCAAGGGCGCGCACGGTGGCGCGACGGCGGAGTGGATCGTCGGCGCCCTGCTCGCGATCTACCGCGACTTCCCGGCCTTCCAGCGTGCGCAGGAGCAGGGCCGCTGGGACTACCACCGCACCGAGGAGCTCGACGGCAAGAGCGTGCTGGTCGTCGGCGCCGGCGACGTCGCAGCGCAGACGGTCGCGCGGCTGACGCCGTTCGGGGTGTCGACGACGCTCGTCGGGCGCCGGGCCCGTGACGGCGTGCACGGCATCGACGAGGTGTACGACCTGCTGCCGCACTGCGACGCCTGCGTCGTCATCGTCCCACTGACCGACGACACCCGCGGCCTGATCGACGCCCGTTTCCTCGCGGCGATGGCCGACGGCGCGGTCCTGGTCAACGCCGCGCGCGGCCCGGTGGCCGACACCGACGCGCTGGTGGCGGAGCTGACGTCGGGGCGGCTCCGGGCGGCGGTCGACGTCACCGACCCGGAGCCGCTGCCAGAGGGGCATCCGCTGTGGTCGGCGCCCGGGCTGCTGCTCACCCCGCACGTCGGCGGGAGCGTTCCCGGTGCGATGCGGCGCGCCTACGGGATCGCCGTGGAGCAGATCGCGGCGTTCGTCCGCGGGGAGGCGCCGCCGAACCTCGTGGAGAACGGTTACTGACACGCCGCCCCGGCTCGATCGACCGGTGACCTGCGACGACTACTGTTGCGCGACATGAGCGAACCGACCCGGTCGATCGACTTCGGGACCTTCGACTCCGAGCCCGCGACGTCGACGACCCGGCCGGAGCGGCGGCCGGTCCCCTCGAACGGCGCCGCGGACATCGGACTGCTGATCCTGCGTTTCGCCGTCGGCGGGCTTTTCCTCGCCCATGGCGCGCAGAAGGTCTTCGGGATGTGGGGCGGGCTGGGCATCACCCGGACCGCCGAGAACCTGGCGGCGTACGGGTTCGTCGCGCAGCAGACCAGCCTGGCCTGGGCGCTGGGGATCGTGGAGCTCGCGGCGGGCGCGTTCCTCGTCCTCGGGCTGTTCACCCCGCTCGCCGCGGCGGGCCTGCTGGCCATCAAGGTCGTGGCGCTGCTGGTCAAGGTGCCGGCGGTGTACTTCTTCGCGGCGCAGGCGCCCGACGCGATCGAGCTCGACATCCTGATGGGCGCGGGCGCCGCGACACTGCTGTTCGCGGGTGCGGGCCGGATCGCGCTCGACAACGGCCGGACCTGGTTGCGACGCCCGATGCCCTACGCGGTCGTCTGCCTCGTCGTGACGGTCGCGGTCGTCCTCGTGGTGATGCTGACGCTGCGGCGTTGATCCCCGACGACGTCTGGCTGCCGGCCCTCACCCGCCGCCGCGGCCCGCTGACCGTCACCGGCCGCGAGGTTCTGACCGGCGGATACGCGTCAGCGGGTGCGGAGCGCGTGGACCTGTCAGACGGGACGTCCGTCGTCGTCAAGGAGGCCGCGGCCCGCGAGGTGGCGGCGCTGCGGGCCGTCGCGGTGGTTCCGGCCCTCGACGAGCCCGTCCTGCTCGCCGCAGGCACCGGCTGGGTGGTCGTCCCGTTCCACGGCGGCGGCCCGCTCACCGACGACGAGCCCGTTCCCGCGACGGTGCTCACCGCGCTCGCGAACGTGCACGCGCACTGGCGCGGCAGGCGGCCGCGCACGGTCCCGGTCGCCGACGCCGCGTGGTGGCGCGAGCTGTGCCTGGAGCGGACCGCCCCGGCGGTCGACGCCCTCCCCGAGGTGGCGGACGTCGCGGAGGCGTTGCGTGCCTGGGCCGACGACCCCCGCGCGCTGCACGCCGCCACGGCGACCCCGCGCACCCTCACCCACGGCGACCCGCACCGCGGCAACGTCGTCGGCGGGCGGCTGATCGACTGGGGCAACGCCCGCGTCGCTCCCGCGGGCTTCGATCTCGCGGTGCTGCGCGCGCAGGGCACGGACGTGTCGACGGGGGACCCGGCCGAGGACGGCTGGTCCGACCTCGCGATGGCCGTCGCCTACCTGGGCTTCGCGGCCGACCACCTGGGCCCGGCACGCGTCCGGGAGCTGGCGGACATGGCGGAGGGGGGCCGACAGGCCCTGTGAGTGGCGATGGTCGCCATGGCGACCATCGCCACTCACGACCCCGTCGAGGCGGGCGTCGTCCGGTTCCACAGCTGATGGACGAGCCCGCTCGGCGAGGTGACCGACTCGACCGTGAAGCGGTCCTCGGTCCCGCTCACCCCGTCCCACAGCGACGTCCCGCGCCCGAGGGTGATCGGCACCGTCACCAGGTGCAGGAAGTCCACGAGGTCGGCCTGCAGGAACTGGCGGACGGTCGAGGGCCCGCCGCCGAGGCGGACGTCGAGACCCCCGGCGGCCTCCTGGGCCAGGCGCAGTACCTCCTGCGGTGACCCGTCGACGAAGTGGAAGCTCGTCCCGTTCGCGAACTCGATCGGCGGCAGTGCGTCATGGGTCATGACGAACACGGGTGTGCGGAAGGGCGGCTCGTCGCCCCACCAGCCGCGCCAGTCGTCGGGCCGGTCGGCGAGGGGTGGGCCGAACTTGGCGCGGCCCATGATCTCGGCCCCGATGCCCTGACCCCACAGGGTGGCCAGTGCCCGGTCCAGCGTGACGGGGGCCTCGACGGAGTCGATCCCGTGGATGAACCGCCCGTCGAACCCGCGGAAGAGGGCTTCCGCGCCGCCGATGGGGGCGTCGACGGTCACCGTCCCGCCGGCTGCGTAGCCGTCGAGGGAGATGTTGAGGTTGTGCACGCGGGTGCGGGGCATGGCGCCTCCTGGGAGCGACGGGGGTCGACGGACAGACCGGTCCGGAGGCCCGAACTCATCGCGCCCGGGTAACCGCAGCCCGGAGGTCGTGAGTGGCGATGGTCGCTCCAGCGACCATCGCCACTCACAGGGTCACGGGACCCTGCGGACCGCGCCGGTGTCGGCCGAGGTGGCCAGGGCGGCGTAGGCGCGCAGGGCCTGCGAGACCTGGCGCTGCCGGTCGGCCGGCTGCCACGGCCGCTCGGAGGCCTCCATCTTCGCCCGACGGGCGGCGAGGATCTCGTCGTCGACGAGGAGCTCCACCGCGCGGGCACGGACGTCGAGCAGGATCCGGTCGCCGTTCTCGACGAGACCGATCAGCCCGCCTGCGGCCGCCTCGGGGGACACGTGCCCGACCGAGATGCCGCTCGACCCGCCGGAGAAGCGGCCGTCGGTGATCAGCGCGCACTTGGCTCCGAGGCCCGCGCCCTTCAGGAACGCGGTGGGGTGCAGCATCTCCTGCATCCCCGGCCCGCCGGCGGGACCCTCGTACCGGACGACGAGGACGTCGCCGGGCTGGATCTCCTTGTTCAGGATGACCGAGACCGCCTCCTCCTGGCTCTCGACGACCCGCGCGGGGCCCTCGAAACGCCAGATGTCCTCGGGGATGCCGGCGGTCTTGATGACGGCACCCTTCTCGGCGAGGTTGCCGCGCAGCACGGCGAGGCCACCGTCGGCGGTGTAGGCGTGCTCGCGGTCGCGGATGCAGCCACCGGCGGCGTCGGTGTCCAGCGACGACCAGCGGTTCTCCGTGGAGAAGGCCTGCGTGGTCCGGACCCCGCCCGGTGCGGCGTGGTAGAGCTCGACGGCACGCTCCGACGGCGCGCCGGCGCGGATGTCCCACTCGTCGAGCCAGGCCTCCAGCGTCGGCGAGTGCACGGTGTGGACGTCGGTGTCGAGCAGCCCGGCGCGGCGCAGCTCGCCGAGGATGGCGGGGATTCCGCCGGCCCGGTGCACGTCCTCCATGTGGTAGCTGGAGTTCGGCGACACCTTGGCCAGGCACGGCACGCGCCGGGAGATGGCGTCGATGTCGGCGAGGGTGAAGTCGACCTCGCCCTCCTGTGCGGCGGCGAGGATGTGCAGCACCGTGTTCGTCGAGCCGCCCATGGCGACGTCGAGCGCCATCGCGTTCTCGAACGCGGCGCGGGTGGCGATGTTGCGGGGCAGCGCGGAGGCGTCGTCGTCGCGGTACCAGCGGGTGGCCAGGTCCATGACGGTCCGGCCGGCCTGCAGGAACAGCTCGCGGCGCGCGGCGTGGGTCGCGAGGGTGGAGCCGTTGCCCGGCAACGACAGCCCGAGGGCCTCGGTGAGGCAGTTCATCGAGTTGGCGGTGAACATGCCCGAGCAGGAGCCGCAGGTCGGGCACGCAGACCGCTCGACGATGTCGAGGCCCTCGTCGTCGACCTCGGTGGACGCCGACGCGGAGATCGCCGTGATCAGGTCGGTGGGGGCGTGGGCGACGCCGTCGACGACGACGGCCTTGCCGGCCTCCATCGGCCCGCCGGAGACGAAGACCGTCGGGATGTTCAGCCGCATCGCGGCGTTGAGCATGCCGGGGGTGATCTTGTCGCAGTTGGAGATGCAGACGAGCGCGTCGGCGGCGTGACCGTTGACCATGTACTCGACGGCGTCGGAGATGACCTCGCGGCTGGGCAGGGAGTAGAGCATCCCGCCGTGGCCCATGGCGATGCCGTCGTCGACGGCGATGGTGTGGAACTCACGGGCGGTGCCGCCGGCCTCGCGGACCGCACCGGCGACGAGGTCGCCCATGTCCTTGAGGTGCACGTGGCCGGGCACGAACTGGGTGTAGCTGTTGGCGATGGCGACGATCGGCTTGCCGAAGTCGTCGTCGGTCATCCCGGTGGCGCGCCACAGGGAACGCGCACCGGCGGCATTGCGGCCATGGGTGGTGACACGGGAACGCAGGGCCGGCATCGGCTCACTCTCCAGCCGGATCGGGCAGCCTGCCGCCGCTTGCGGCGGCGAGCTGGGACAGGTCACGGACGTGCACGGCGGGCAACGGGAGCTCCCCGCCGCTGGTCAGCACCGCGCTGACGCGGGCACCCCGGGACCGGGTGGCGGGCTGCAGGCGCAAGGAGCTGATCGACTCCCACGGTACGCGGCGGCTGCCGAACGGCCTGCGGACGGTCACGGCCTCGGTGTCGACGACGGTGCGGGTGCGCGCGAGCCAGTAGACGATGCCGACGGGCACGACGTAGACGAGCCAGAACCACGGCGCGCCGAAGGCGGCGGGGATCGCGAAGACGGCGAGCGCGATCGGGAAGAGGTAGCCGAGCCGCGCGGGCCGGAAGGCGGCCCGGGCGGGCGCCTCCACCGGGGTGCTGTCGTCCTGGTCGGGCCGCCGTCCCGTGCTGTTCACACGCCCCATCGTCGCACCCGGCGGGGTGACGTCCACCGCGGGTCGACGATCCGCCCGACGATGCGGTGCGCCACCGTGCTAGCGTCGGCACATGTTCGTTTCCGGAGTCCTCGTAATTCGCAGGCGCGTTCTCGCCTGAGTTCTGATCGAGTTCTCGGACGACGACGCGCCACCCTCGTTCCGCCACGGCGGCGAGGGTTTTTTCATGCCCTGACGACAGCTCCAGCAATGACCGCATCGTCCACGACGCAGCGAGGCTGACCGAATGACCACCGCCACCTCCCGCTCCGGAGCCACCGGACCCAGACCGGCACCGCCGCCCGGCCGCCCGGGTGACCGGGCCCGGACCGACGGCGTCCGCACCGACGTGCCCGGCCCCCGTATCGGGCCCGAGCCGATGACCGGGGCGAAGTCGCTCGTGCGTTCACTCGAGGAGATCGGCTGCGAGGTCGTCTTCGGCATCCCCGGCGGCACGATCCTGCCCGCGTACGACCCGCTGCTCGACTCGACTCGCGTCCGTCACGTCCTGGTCCGCCACGAGCAGGGCGCGGGCCACGCCGCCACCGGGTACGCGCAGGCGACCGGCCGCGTCGGCGTGTGCATGGCGACGTCGGGGCCGGGCGCGACCAACCTCGTCACCCCCATCGCCGACGCCTACATGGACTCGATCCCGATGGTGGCGATCACCGGTCAGCAGTCCCGCCCGCTGATCGGCACGGATGCCTTCCAGGAGGCCGACATCACCGGCATCACCATGCCGGTGACCAAGCACAACATGCTGGTGACCGAAGCGACGGAGATCCCGCGCGCGATCGCCGAGGCCTTCCACCTGGCGTCGACGGGCCGACCCGGCCCGGTGCTGGTGGACATCCCCAAGGACGTCCTGCAGGAGCAGACGACGTTCACGTGGCCCCCCGAGCTGAACCTGCCCGGCTACCGGCCGACGACCCGGCCGCACGGCAAACAGATCCGGGAGGCCGCGAAGCTGATGACCTCGGCGCAGCGGCCCGTGCTCTACGTCGGTGGCGGCGTGCTCAAGGCCGAGGCGTCGCCGGAGCTGCTGGAGCTCGCCGAGCTGACGGACATCCCGGTCGTGACGACGCTGATGGCGCGCGGGGCGTTCCCCGACAGCCACCCGCAGCACGTCGGGATGCCCGGCATGCACGGCACGGTGTCGGCCGTCGCGGCGCTGCAGGAGGCCGACCTCCTGGTCGCCCTCGGGTCGCGCTTCGACGACCGCGTCACCGGGAAGCTGTCGTCGTTCGCGCCGCACGCCGCGGTCGTGCACGCCGACATCGACCCGGCCGAGATCTCCAAGAACCGCCGCGCGGACGTGCCGATCGTCGGCGACTGCAAGGAGGTCATCGTCGACCTGCTCGAGGCGGTGCGCGCCGAGCGCGAGGACGGCACGGCCGACCTCACCGCCTGGTGGACCCGGCTGAACCACCTGCGCGAGACGTTCCCGCTGGGCTACGACTGGCCCGACGACGGCGCGCTGTCGCCGCAGTACGTCATCGAGCGGATCGGCGCGATCGCCGGACCCGACGCCGTCTACGCGGCGGGGGTCGGCCAGCACCAGATGTGGGCGGCCCAGTTCGTCAAGTACGAGAAGCCGCGCTCCTGGCTCAACTCCGGTGGCCTCGGCACGATGGGGTTCGCGGTGCCCGCGGCGATGGGTGCCAAGATGGCCCGGCCCGACGACGTCGTGTGGTGCATCGACGGAGACGGCTGCTTCCAGATGACCAACCAGGAGCTCGCGACCTGCGCGATCGAGAACATCCCGATCAAGGTCGCGATCATCAACAACGGCAACCTGGGCATGGTCCGGCAGTGGCAGAACCTCTTCTACAAGGAGCGGTACTCCAACACCGACCTCGGCACCCACAAGCACCGCATCCCCGACTTCAAGCTGCTCGCCGAGGCGATGGGCTGCGTCGGGCTGCGCGCGGAGTCCAAGGACGAGGTCGACAAGGTCATCCGGCAGGCCATGGAGATCAACGACCGGCCCGTCGTCATCGACTTCACCGTCGGCGCCGACGCGCAGGTCTGGCCGATGGTCGCCGCGGGGACGTCGAACGACGAGGTCATGTCCGCCCGCGGCATCCGTCCCCTGTTCGAGGGCGACGAGCTCGCCGCGGACGTCGCAGAGGTCGACGCCGTCACCGAGCGGGCCCTGGAGCACAACGACCAGGCGGGGGAGTAGTCCGATGATGCACACCCACACGCTGTCGGTCCTCGTCGAGGACAAGCCCGGCGTCCTGGCCCGCGTCTCGGGCCTGTTCTCCCGGCGCGGCTTCAACATCATCTCCCTGGCGGTCGGCCCGACCGAGCAGGAGGGCATCTCGCGGATGACGATCGTCGTCGCCGTCGAGGACCTGCCGCTGGAGCAGGTGACCAAGCAGCTCAACAAGCTGGTCAACGTCATCAAGATCGTCGAGCTCGACCCGGTCGCCTCGGTGCAGCGCGAGCTGCTGCTCGTCAAGGTCCGTGCCGACGCCGCCATCCGCAGCCAGGTGCTCGAGGCCGCCGAGCTGTTCCGGGCCAAGGTCGTCGACGTGGCCCCCGAGGCGCTGACCATCGAGGCCACCGGCACCGTCGACAAGCTCGCTGCGCTGCTGCGGATCCTCGAGCCCTACGGCATCCGCGAGATGGTCAAGTCCGGTCTGGTCGCCGTCGGCCGCGGACCCCGGTCCATCACCGCCGCCGCGGTCCGTTAGAGACTTGCCCGAACCCACCCTCGGAGAGGACGTAACACCCGTCATGAGCGTGAACATCTACTACGACGACGACGCCGACCTGTCGATCATCCAGGGCCGCAAGGTCGCCGTGATCGGCTACGGCTCCCAGGGGCACGCGCACGCACTGTCGCTGCGCGACTCGGGCGTCGACGTCAAGATCGGGCTGCCCGAGGGGTCGAAGAGCCGGCAGAAGGCCACCGACGAGGGCCTCGAGGTCCTCACCCCGGCCGAGGTCTCGGCGTGGGCCGACCTGATCATGATCCTCGCGCCCGACACGAAGCAGCGCTTCATCTACGCCGAGGACATCGCGCCCAACCTGAAGAGTGGCGACGCCATCTTCTTCGGGCACGGCTTCAACATCCGCTACGACCTCATCAAGGCGCCGGCCGACGTCGACGTCGCCATGGTCGCCCCGAAGGGTCCGGGCCACCTGGTCCGCCGCCAGTTCGTCGACGGCAAGGGCGTGCCTGCGCTCATCGCGGTCGAGCAGGACGCGACCGGCAACGCCAAGGCTCTCGCCCTCTCCTACGCGGCCGGGATCGGCGGCGCCCGCGCGGGCGTCATCGAGACCACCTTCAAGGAGGAGACCGAGACCGACCTGTTCGGTGAGCAGGCCGTCCTCTGCGGTGGCGCGGCCGCGCTGGTCCAGACCGGTTTCGAGGTCCTCACCGAGGCGGGCTACGCCCCGGAGATCGCCTACTTCGAGTGCCTGCACGAGCTCAAGCTGATCGTCGACCTCATGTACGAGGGCGGCATCGCCAACGAGCGCTTCTCCATCTCCGACACCGCCGAGTACGGCGACCTCACCCGTGGTCCGCGCGTCGTCAACGCCGCGACCAAGGAGGAGATGAAGAAGATCCTCGCCGAGATCCAGGACGGGCGCTTCGCGTCCGAGTGGGTCGCCGAGGACGAGGCCGGCCGCCCGAACTACACCCGCCTCCAGCAGGAGGGTGCCGAGCACCCCATCGAGGTCGTCGGTGAGAAGCTCCGCGGCCTGATGAGCTGGGTCGGCGAGAAGGCCAAGTGACCTGTGAGTGGCGATGGTCGCCATAGCGACCATCGCCACTCACGAGGCCGGTCCGGAAGAAGTTCGGGTGGGGAGGCGTTGGGCAGGACGTGCCCGACGTCTCCCTGCCGCCCCTGTCGATCCTCGATCTCGCCCTGGTCTCCCCGGGTGAGTCGGTGCGCGAAGGGCTCGACGCGACCGTCGAGCTGGCCCGCCGCGCGGAGCGATGGGGCTATCAGCGGATCTGGTACGCCGAGCACCACAACATGCGCGCCATCGCGTCGTCGGCGACGAGCGTGCTGATCGGGCACGTCGCCTCGCAGACCGAGCGGATCACCCTCGGCGCCGGCGGCATCATGCTGCCCAACCACTCGCCGCTGCAGGTCGCGGAGCAGTTCGGCACCCTCGCCGAGCTGTACCCGGGCCGTATCGAGCTGGGCCTGGGCCGCGCCCCGGGCACCGACCAGGCCACCTTCCGCGCGCTGCGCCGCGACCCGAACGCGTCCGAGACGTTCCCGCAGGACGTCCAGGAGCTGGCGGGCTTCCTCGGCTCGGCGTCGCTGGTCCCGGGTGTCGACGCGTTCCCCGGCAAGGGCACCGAGGTCCCGCTCGTCATCCTCGGGTCCTCGCTCTACGGTGCGCAGGTCGCCGCGTTCCTCGGCCTGCCCTACGCGTTCGCCTCGCACTTCGCGCCGGAGCAGCTGGAACGCGCGGTCGACCTGTACCGGGAGAAGTTCCGGCCGTCGCCGCAGCTCGCGGCGCCGCGGGTGCTCGCGGGCGTCAACGTCATCGCCGCTGACGACGCGGCCGACGCCGACGAGCTGCTGCGGATCGCGAAGCTCGACCGGGTCAAGCGCTTCCTGTCCCGCGGCGGGCACGACCTGACCGACGAGGAGGCCGCCCTCGCGATCGACATGCCGCAGGGACAGCAGATCCTCGACATGATGCGCTACACCGCCGTCGGCACCCCGGATGTCGTCGAGGACTACCTGACGGAGTTCGCGACGCGCGTCGGCATCGACGAGCTCATCGTCACCAGCCCCGCGGTCGACCGGACGGCGTGGTACCGCTCGTTCGAGCTGCTCGCCGCCCGGGCGGCCGTACCGGCCTGACGACTCCGGTCTGCCGCCCACCGGAATCGTGGTTCCGGTGGGCTGCCTCCGCAGTCCCTTTCGTCCGGATCCGCCCCACCCGTGTATCGCGCCGCTCACGGTGGGGAGACCCGCGCCGAGCAGCGCATCTAGGATCGGCGAGGTACCCCAGCCGACACCGATCCGGGAGCCCTGCAGCGTCGTGAGCACCGCCGCCACCCGTCCAGTCGTCCTGCTCGCCGAGAAGCTCGCACCGTCCGCGGTGGAGCTGCTGGGCGACGACGTCGAGATCCGCCACGTCGACGGAACCGATCGGCCCGCGCTGCTGTCCGCGGTCGCCGACGCCGACGCCCTCCTCGTGCGTTCCGCCACCAAGGTCGACGCCGAGGTCCTCGCCGCGTCGACCCGGCTCAAGGTCGTGGCCCGCGCGGGCGTCGGCCTCGACAACGTCGACGTCCCCGCCGCCACCGCGCGTGGCGTCATGGTCGTCAACGCGCCGACCTCCAACATCGTGTCCGCCGCCGAGCACGCCATCGCGCTGCTCTTCGCCGCGGCCCGCCACATCCCGCCGGCCGACGCAGCGCTGCGCCAGGGCCAGTGGAAGCGCAGCGCCTACACCGGCGTCGAGCTCAACGGCAAGACGGTCGGCATCGTCGGGCTGGGCAAGATCGGCCAGCTCGTCGCGCAGCGCCTCGCCGCCTTCGGGGTCACGTTCATCGCCTACGACCCCTACGTCGCGCCTGCCCGTGCGGCCCAGCTCGGCATCGAGCTCACCTCGCTCGAGGACGTGCTGCGCCGCGCCGACGTCATCTCCATCCACCTGCCGAAGACCCCCGAGACCCTGGGTCTGATCGGCAAGGACCAGCTCGCGATCACCAAGCCGGGGGTGATCATCGTCAACGCCGCGCGCGGTGGGCTGGTCGACGAGGTCGCCCTCGCCGAGGCCGTCCGCTCCGGGCACGTCGGCGGCGCGGGCATCGACGTCTACGTCACCGAGCCCACCACCTCCAGCCCGCTGTTCGAGCTGGAGAACATCGTCGTCACCCCGCACCTGGGCGCCTCCACCGACGAGGCCCAGGACCGCGCGGGCACCGACGTCGCGCGGTCGGTCCAGCTCGCGCTGGCCGGCGAGTTCGTCCCCGACGCCGTCAACGTGCAGGTCGACGGCGCCGTCGGCGAGGAGGTGCGCCCCTACCTGCCGCTCGTGCAGAAGATGGGCACGGTCCTGCACGCACTCGCGGGCCGCGTGCCGACGTCGATCACCGTCGACGTCGCGGGCGAGCTGTCGGGCGACGACGTCTCGATCCTGCCGCTGGCCGCTCTGCGCGGGGTGTTCACCCACGTCGTCGACGACCAGGTGACCTTCGTCAACGTGCCCGCCCTGGCCGCCGAGCGCGGCGTCTCCGTCGAGCTCACCACGGCCCCCGAGAGCGCCAACCACCGCAGCGTCGTCCAGCTGCGCGCCGCCATGCCCGACGGCGAGGCGATCACCGTCTCCGGCACGCTCACGGGCCGCGCCCAGGTCGAGAAGCTCGTCGAGATCAACGGCCGGCACTTCGACCTGCGTGCCGAGGGTGAGATCCTGCTCCTCGAGTACGCGGACCGGCCGGGTGTCATGGGCCGCGTCGGGTCCCTGCTCGGCGAGGCCGCGGTGAACATCGAGGCCGCGCAGATCAGCCAGACCACCGACGGTGCCGACGCGATCATGCTGCTCCGCATCGACCGCTCCGTCGACCAGGTGGTGCTCGACCCGATCGGCGCGTCCGTGGGCGCGCGGACGATCAAGCTCATCTCGCTCGACTGAGCGCGACCCGCCACGGGCGGGTGATCGGACCTGACGGCGGCCGCCGGGACACCCCGGCTGCCGCCGTCCCATGTGTCGGGCGGACAATCAGACCCGCTCGGGGGCGTGTCGCGCCCCCGGTTACGCGGTTCCGCCGCGCGGCGGGCGCCCGAACCACCGGGTCGGGTGACCTCGAAAGAGTGATCGACCGCCGGTCGGCGGTGTTGCAGCGGGTAGCGTGCTGCGACTCCCCAAGCAGAGAGGAACCCTTGACATGCGCCTTGCGGTCATTCCCGGCGACGGCATCGGGCCGGAGGTCATCGACGAGGCGCTCAAGGTCCTCAACGAGGTCTCGCCCGGCGTCGAGACCACGAACTACGACCTCGGCGCCGCACGCTGGCACTCCACCGGCGAGCTCCTGCCCGAGTCGGTCCTCACCGAGCTGCGCGGGCACGACGCGATCCTGCTCGGCGCCGTCGGTGACCCCTCGGTCCCCAGCGGCATCCTCGAGCGCGGCCTGCTCCTGCGCCTGCGCTTCGAGCTCGACCACCACGTGAACCTGCGCCCCGCGCGGCTCTACCCGGGTGTCCGCGGCCCGCTCGCCGGCAACCCGGAGATCGACCTCGTCGTCGTCCGCGAGGGCACCGAGGGCCCGTACGTCGGCACCGGTGGGCTGCTCCGCAAGGACACCCCGCAGGAGGTGGCCACGGAGGTCAGCACCAACACCGCGTTCGGCATCGAGCGCGTGGTGCGCGACGCCTTCGCCCGCGCCGAGCGCCGTCCCCGCAAGCACCTCACGCTCGTCCACAAGACGAACGTGCTCGCCTTCGCCGGGGCGCTCTGGTCGCGGATCGTCGAGGAGGTCTCGCTCGAGCACCCCGACGTCACCGTCGCCTACCAGCACGTCGACTCGACGACGATCCACCTCGTCACCGACCCGTCGCGCTACGACGTGATCGTCACCGACAACCTGTTCGGCGACATCCTCACCGACCTCGCGGCCGCGGTGACCGGCGGCATCGGCCTCGCGGCCAGTGGCAACATCGACGCCAGCGGCAAGAACCCGAGCATGTTCGAGCCGGTGCACGGCAGTGCTCCCGACATCGCCGGGCAGGGCATCGCCGACCCGACGGCCGCCATCCTGTCGGTCGGGCTGCTTCTCGACCACACCGGCAAGCGCGACGCCGCCCGCCGCATCGAGGCCGCCGTCGCCTTCGACCTGGCGACGCGCGACCACGGCGCCAACAGCCACACCCGCTCCATCGGCGACCGGCTCGCCGCGCTCGTCAGCCAGGCTGCCGCGCCGGCCTGATCCCGCGCACGCACGACGACGGCGGCGGGACCCCGAGCACGGGGTCCCGCCGCCGTCGTCGGGTGCGGGGTGGGTGGTCAGACGACCGCGGTGCTGGGGCCGGTCAGCATCGTGACGCCGGCGCCCGCGAAGTTGTCCAGGTCCGCGACGGCCTCCTTGCCTGCCTCGCTCCCCAGCGACGCGCCCGCCGCCTCCGCCGAGTCCCAGACCAGCACGGCGATCAGGTGGTAGTCGGGCTTCGTGCCGTCGGGTCCCGGCTGCGGGCGGGAGATGCTGAAGCTCCGCACGTCGGGCAGCTTCGCGGCGAGCACCGCGTGCACGTCGTCGTAGTGCTTGTCGAACGCCGCGACGTCGGAGGGGTGGTTGTACAGAGCGGTGAGCTGGTAGGACACGAATGCCTCCCGATCGGGGCCACGACCTCGGTGTCGACGGCCTCGCCCGCCATCATGCCCACCCGCGCCGGATCGCGGGCCCCCGAACGTGCAGTGCCTCCGCAGGTGCGGCGCACCTGTGCCGGTGCCTCGCCCTGCCCCGCCGGGAACGAACGGCTCGGTGACGCCACTCAGTCGCGCGACTGGGCCGTTCCTCCGGGAGGAGTGGGGCGGCGTGCCCAGGCCGGTGCGCGCTCGGGCAGCGGGCCGATGGCCACCAGCCGCGCCGGGATGCCCTGCAGGAGGGGGAACCGCTGCGTGATGCGGATCGGCAGGGGGAGGGTGCCCGTCGTCGTAGCCGGGAGGTCCTGGTCGGCGCTCAGCGCCTTGCCGAGCACCGCGCGGTGCGCCAGCCGCTGCCCGCCCTGCACCAGCGCCGTCGGCCACCAGCGACGCAGCTGGACCCGGCGCAGCGCCGCCGTCGACGCCGTCCCGCCGCGGCGCAGCTCCGGCGCGAGGATCCGGGCCGCGGCCACCGCGTCGGCCACCGCCAGGTTGATCCCGACGCCCCCGACCGGCGACATCGCGTGTGCCGCGTCGCCGATCAGCAACAGGCCGTCGGCGAACCAGCGGCGCAGCCGGTCGAGCCGGACGTCGAGCAGCTTGACGTCGTCCCACGACTCCAGGGTGTCGACGCGGTCGCCCAGCCACGGGACGAGCCCGGCCATCCGCCGCCGCAGCTCACCGATGCCCTTCGCGCGCAGCTCGGCGTCGCTGCCCTTGCGGATCATGTAGGCACACTGCCACTGGTCCCCGCGGTCGATGAGGACGCAGAAGTGCCCGGCGGTGAAGCGGCCGAGCCCGCCGGCGACGTCGTCGGCACGGCGGGGGAGCCGGAACCACCACACGTCCATGGGGACGCCGAAGCCGCGTGGGCGCAGTCCGGCGGCGGTGCGCACCGCGGAGTGCCGGCCGTCGCAGGCGACGGTGAGCGCCGCCGCGAGCTCGTGCTCCTCGCCGGTGGCGCGGTCGGTGTAGCGGACGCCGGTGACGCGGCCGCTCTCGCGCAGCAGGCCCGTGACGTCCGCCCGGCGCAGCAGCGTGAACGAGGGCTCGTCGGCCGCGGCGGCGGCGAGCAGGTCGAGGAAGTCCCACTGCGGGACCAACGCGATGTGCTGGTGGGCGCCCGGCAGCCGGCTCATGTCGGCGATCTGGACGAGCCCGCCGTCCAGCTGGGCGGCGACCCGGTCGAGGCGACGCTGCGGGATGGCGGCGAAGCGTTCACCGAGCCCGAGGTCGTCGAGCAGGGTGAGGGTGGAGGCGTGGACGGTGTCGCCACGGAAGTCACGCAGGAAGTCGGCGTGCTTCTCCAGGACGGTGACCTCCACCCCGGCCCGGGCGAGCAACAGCCCCATGACCATACCGGCGGGTCCGCCTCCGACGACCGCGACGGTGGTGCGCTCGTTTTTCCCCATGTGTTGAATAGTATCCCCGGTTCCGGGGCCGGTCGAGGGGTGCGAGACCATGGGGAGGTGAGCTCTCCCTCCCAGGTCCGGGTGCGGTTCTGCCCGTCGCCCACCGGCACGCCGCACGTCGGCCTCATCCGCACCGCGCTGTTCAACTGGGCCCACGCCCGGCACAACGGCGGCGCGTTCGTCTTCCGGATCGAGGACACCGACGCGGCGCGCGACAGCGTCGAGTCCTACGAGGCGCTGCTCGACGCCCTGCGCTGGCTGGGACTCGACTGGGACGAGGGCCCCGAGGTCGGCGGCCCCCACGGCCCCTACCGGCAGAGCGAGCGTTCCGACCTCTACCGCGACGCCCTCACCCGGCTGACCGAGGCGGGCGAGGTCTACGAGTCGTTCTCCTCCGCCGAGGAGATCGAGGCCCGCCACCGCGCCGCCGGCCGCGACCCGAAGCTCGGCTACGACAACGCCGACCGTGCGCTGACCGACGAGCAGAAGGCGGCGTTCCGGGCCGAGGGTCGCAAGCCCGTCTTCCGGCTGCGCATGCCAGACCACGACATCACCTTCGCCGACCTCGTCCGCGGCGACGTGACGTTCAAGGCCGGGACCGTGCCCGACTTCGTCCTCGCCCGCGGCGACGGCAGCCCGCTCTACCCGCTCACCAACCCGCTCGACGACGCCCTCATGGGTGTCACCCACGTCCTGCGCGGCGAGGACCTTCTGTCGTCCACCCCACGCCAGATCGCGCTGTTCGAGGCGTTCCAGCGGGTCGGCATCGGCACCGGCGCCCCCAGCTACGCGCACCTGCCCCTCGTCACCGGCGAGGGTGCCCGGAAACTGTCCAAGCGCGACCCCGAGTCGAACCTGTTCCACTATCGCGACCGCGGATTCCTCCCCGAGGGACTGCTCAACTACCTCGCATTGCTGGGATGGTCGATCGCCGAGGACCGCGACGTCTTCTCCCTCGACGAGATGGTCTCCGCATTCGATGTGTCGCGCGTCTCGTCGAATGCGGCCCGCTTCGACCTCAAGAAGGCGGAGGCGATCAATTCCGCGCACATGAGGCTGCTCCCTGTCGACGAGTTCGCCCGCCGGGTCGTTCCCTACCTGGCGGCCGAGGGTGTGATCACCGGCACTCCCACCGAGGCGCAGTCCGCGCTCCTCGCCGCCGCCGCCCCGCTCGTGCAGGAGCGCAGCGTCGTCCTGTCCGACGCCGCCCGCATGCTCCGCTTCCTCTTCGTCGACGAGGACGGCTTCGCGATCGACGACGACGCCGCCGCCAAGAACCTCGGTGCCGACGCGGCCCCCGTCCTCGACGCGGCCCTGACCGGCCTGAACAGCCTCGACGACTGGTCCGCCACCGCGATCGAGGAGTCTCTCAAGGCCACGCTCGTCGACGGACTGGGCCTCAAGCCGAGGAAGGCGTTCGGCCCCGTGCGCGTCGCCGTCTCGGGTCGGACCGTGTCGCCGCCGCTCTACGAGAGCATGGAACTCCTGGGGCGTGAGCGGTCGATGCGGCGACTGGGGGCCGGTTTGGAGCGGGCTCGGGGCGTGGTCTAGAGTTCTCTTCGCAGGGCGCGGGAAACCGGGCCGGCGGGAAACCGCAAGGCCCGGAGAACGCGATCCCTTTGGGGTATGGTGTAATTGGCAGCACGACTGATTCTGGTTCAGTTAGTCTAGGTTCGAGTCCTGGTACCCCAGCGGAAACGCCTCCAGCGCTTTCCAGTAAGATAATCGAAGAAGTTCCTGGCCCCGTCGTCTAGCGGCCTAGGACGCCGCCCTCTCAAGGCGGTAGCGCGGGTTCAAATCCCGTCGGGGCTACAACGAAAGGCCCCCGCTCTCCGGAGCGGGGGCCTCTTTCGTGTGCGGTGACGCCAATGGACGAGCCCCAATGCCGAATGTGGTCCGGGACGCCCATCGAGCCCGGACGGCGGCGTGGTGCAGCCGCGTCCTCAGCGCAACCGCATTGCCGTGTTCGGCCCCAGGTGAGCAAATGGGGCCCTCTGCGACGCCGGAACGCGGCCGCGAGCGCCGCGTGCGCCGAGACCGACGTGAGTGCTGTTCTCGACCCTTCGGGCGACATTGACGTAGGTCTCGGCGGCGCCTAGCGAGGCCCGTCGCGGGCACCGCCGAGGACGGAACCAGCAGACATCACGCCGAACTCGACACAAGACCGCCCGCGTCGATGATCGAGGCAGTCCGGAGTCGAACTCGCGGGAGTTGGTGATCGAGCAGGTCCGGCGATGCGCCCGCCGGGGGTCGTGAGTGGGGATGGTCGCCATGGCGACCATCCCCACTCACAGGATCAGGGGGCCGTCGTGACCGGCGGCGGCGGAGAGCTGGTGACCGGCGGCGGAGGGGAACTGGTGACCGGCGGCGGCACGGAGCTGGTGACCGGAGGCTTCGTCGACGTCACTGGCGGCGGTACGACCTTGGTCGTCGTGCGGACGACCGGGGGAGGCACGTTGTTGCGGGAGGACTCGGTCTCCGGCGGGACCTCTGTCGTCGTCGGGGCCGCTTCCGTCGTGGTGACGGCCTCCGACGGGACGATGCGGGTGTTGGCGGCGCTGGTGGGGTTGCTCTGGGGCCAGAAGAGCACGGCGGCGATGACACCGAGGGCCGCGAGCACGCCACCGGCGGCGACGAGGAGGACCGGGGTGCGCCGCGGAGGGGCGTCGCGGTCCAGGTCGGGGGAGGCGTAGGGGTCGCCGTAGCCGCCGGGGCCGGCCATGGGCGTCCCGTCGCGGGGAGGCGGCGGGGGCGGGGCGACGGGCGGGTGGTAGCCGCCGGAGGCGGCGATGCGGCGGACGTCGACGGTGGGCAGCTCGTCGGTGGCGGGCGAGTGCGCCATGGCAGCGGCCCCCATCGCGGCGGCGCCGAGCGCACCGGCCCCGAGCGCGGCCGCGCCCATGCCGGGGGGAGGCCCACCGTGTGCGGGATGGCCGCCGGTGCCGTTGCCGCCGGGTGCGGGTGGGGCGACGGGCTGCTGCGGGGCCAGCGCGATGGCGGCGCCCTTGGCGATGGCGTTCTTGGGGTCGGCGTCGACGGCGACGGGCCTGCCGAACTCCTCGGAGACGGTCTGTGCGACGAGCGGGATGCGGGAGGAGCCGCCGACGAGCAGGACGGCGGAGGTCTCGTCGGGGGTGAGCCCGGCCGAGGCGATGGCGCGGCCGAGCGCGGCGACGGTCTCGTCGATCTGCGGCCCGATCATCTGCTCGAACTCGCTGCGGTGGAGCCGGACGGAGCCCTGGCTGCCGGGGAGCATGACGGCGACGGAGGCCTCGGTGTCGGAGCTGAGGGCTTCCTTGGCCTCGGTGCAGTCGCGGCGGATGCGGGCGACGGCGGAGAGGACGGCGGGGTCGGCCTCGTCGAGATCGGCGAAGGCGTCGGGCATCCCTTCGACGACGTGGTCGAAGACGACCTGGTCGAAGTCGATGCCGCCGAGGCGTTCGAGGCCCTCGGGGCGGCCGAGGAGGCCGAAGTTGCCGTCCTTGCGGACGACGGCGGCGTCGAAGGTGCCGCCGCCGAGGTCGTAGACGGCGATGGTGGCGCCTTGCTCGACGCGCTCGGAGGAGGCGTAGTGCAGGGCGGCGGCCTGGGGTTCGGCGAGGAAGGTGACGGTGAGCCCGACGCGGGCGAGGGCGCCGGCGAAGAGTTCCTTCTTGTGGCCGCCCCAGGATGCGGGGTGGGTGACGGAGATGCGGTCGGCGACGCCGCCTTCGCGGGCGGCGACCTGGTCGACGACCCAGCGGACGAGGCGGGCGGAGAGGTCCTCGGGGGTCCAGGGCTGGCCGGCGACGTGGATCGGGGTGGGGTCGCCGACGCGGCGCTTGAACTCGCGGACGACGCGGTCGGGGTCGGTGAGGGCGCGGCGTTCGGCGGCCTCTCCGACGACGACGCCGCCGTCGGCTCCGATGAACAGGACGGACGGCACGTGGACGGAGCGGTCGCCGAGGTTGACCATCTCGGTCTCGACGATCCGCCCCCCGTCGAGGCGGGTGATCGCCGCCGCGGTCCGAGTGGTGCCTACGTCGATGCCGAGCAGGTAGCTCATCGTCACCCGTCTTTGTCCGGTTCCCCAACCAATGCGACTCTCCGTGTCCATCGAGCCGGAGCGACGTCACGTTAGCGTCACGATGCCCGGACTCCGGCAACCGGCCCGGGGTCGCGGCGTCGAGCGGTGCCGCTGGGTCCGTGCGTGGTGCGGAGGGTCGCCCCCCGACGAGGATGCCAGGGCCGCGGCGGATGGGCGGCGGGTCACGGCGGCCGTGGCCGAATCGGGACCCGGGACGTGGCCGGGTGCTCGTCCGCGCGCTCCTAGAGGCGGTGCTGGAGGGCCTCGGCGGCGGCGAGGAGGTCGGCGGCCCAGCGGACGCCTGGGCGGCGGCCGATGCGGTCGACGGGCCCGGAGACGGAGACGGCGGCGACGACCTTGCCGGCGCCGTCGCGGACGGGTGCGGAGACACTGGAGACGCCGGCTTCGCGTTCGGCGACGGACTGGGCCCAGCCGCGGCGGCGGACGTCGAGCAGGACGCGTTCGGTGAAGGTGGCCTCGGCGAGGACGGCCCGCTGGGTGGCGGGGTCGGCCCAGGCGGCGAGGACCTTGGCGCCGGATCCGGCGGTCATGGGCAGGCGGGTGCCGACGGGGACGGTGTCGCGCAGGCCGCTGACGGGTTCGGCGGTGGCGATGCAGATGCGATGGGTGCCGTCGCGGCGGTAGAGCTGGACGCTCTCGCCGGTGATGTCGCGCAGCCGGGGGAGGACGGCGGCGGCCGCGTCGAGCAGGGGGTCGCCGTGGCCGCTGGAGAGCTCGGCGAGGGTGGGGCCGGGGCGCCAGCGGCCGTCGGCCCCGCGGTGGAGCAGGCCGTGGACCTCGAGGCCGACGGCGAGGCGGTGGGCGGTGGCGCGGGGCAGGCCGGTGCGTTCGCAGAGCTCGGTGAGGCCGCACGGTTCGGCGGCCGCGGCACGAAGTACGCCCACGGCCTTGTCGAGTACGCCGATCCCGCTAGACTGTCTCACGCCTCGATACTAGCTTCCCAATATCTGGGAGGCTAGGTCGATCCACCACCACATGAGGCGAAACGCGAGGAGGCGGCGCCGTGAACCAGGCGCGCACGCTGGCCGAGAAGGTCTGGGACCGGCACGTGGTCCGCAAGGGGGAGGGGCAGGAGCCCGATCTCCTCTACATCGACCTGCACCTCGTGCACGAGGTCACGAGCCCGCAGGCGTTCGACGGGCTCCGGCTCGCGGGCCGCCCGGTGCGCCGGCCGGACCTCACGATCGCGACCGAGGACCACAACGTCCCGACGAAGGACGTGCACCTCCCGATCGCCGACGAGGTGTCCCGGACGCAGGTGGAGACGCTGCGGCGCAACTGCGCGGAGTTCGGCGTCGACCTGTACCCGATGAACCACGCCGAGCAGGGCATCGTCCACATCATCGGCCCGCAGCTGGGGCTGACCCAGCCGGGCATGACGGTGGTCTGCGGCGACAGCCACACCTCGACGCACGGCGCGTTCGGCGCGATGGCGTTCGGGATCGGCACGTCGGAGGTCGAGCACGTGCTCGCCACGCAGACGTTGCCGCTCAAGCCGTTCAGGACGATGGCGATCAACGTCAACAGCGCCGACGGCACGCTGCGCCCGGGCGTCACGAGCAAGGACGTGGTGCTGGCGATCATCGCGAAGATCGGCACCGGCGGCGGGCAGGGCTACGTCCTGGAGTACCGGGGCAACGTCATCGAGAACCTCTCGATGGAGGCCCGGATGACGATCTGCAACATGTCGATCGAGGCGGGCGCCCGCGCGGGCATGATCGCGCCGGACCAGGTCACCTACGACTTCGTCGAGGGTCGTGACCACGCGCCGAAGGGCGCGGAGTGGGACGCCGCGGTGGCCGACTGGACGACGCTGCGCACCGACGAGGGCGCGACGTTCGACGCCGAGGTCGACATCGACGGCGACGAGCTGACGCCGTTCGTCACATGGGGCACCAACCCGGGGCAGGGACTGCCGCTGGGTGCCGACGTGCCCGACCCGGCCGCGATCGTCGACGAGAACGAGCGGGCCGCCGCCGAGCGGGCGCTGGAGTACATGGGCCTCGACGCGGGGATGCCGCTGCGCGAGGTCCGCGTCGACACGGTGTTCGTCGGCTCCTGCACCAACGGCCGCATCGAGGACCTGCGTGCTGCGGCCGAGGTGATCGACGGTCGGACGCTGGCGGAGGGCGTCCGGATGCTGGTCGTGCCCGGGTCGATGCGGGTGCGCTTCCAGGCCGAGGACGAGGGACTGGACAAGGTGTTCACCGCCGCCGGCGCGGAGTGGCGTTCGGCGGGCTGCTCGATGTGCCTCGGGATGAACCCCGACCAGCTCGCCCCGGGTGAGCGCAGCGCGTCGACGTCGAACCGCAACTTCGAGGGCCGCCAGGGCAAGGGCGGCCGCACCCATCTCGTCTCGCCGGTCGTGGCCGCGGCCACCGCCGTCCGCGGGACCCTGTCGTCGCCGGAGGACCTGGACTGATGGACGCGATCAGCACGCACACCGGGATCGGCGTTCCGCTGCGCCGGTCCAACGTGGACACCGACCAGATCATCCCGGCGGTCTACCTCAAGCGCGTGACCCGCACGGGCTTCGAGGACGGCCTGTTCGCGGCCTGGCGCCAGCACCCGGACTTCATCCTCAACACCGAGCCGTTCTCGCGGGGGTCGGTGCTGGTCGCCGGTCCGGACTTCGGGACCGGCAGCTCCCGCGAGCACGCCGTGTGGGCGCTGATGGACTACGGCTTCCGGGTCGTGATCGCGGCGCGCTTCGGCGACATCTTCCGCGGCAACTCGGCCAAGGGCGGGCTCGTCGCGGCGCAGTGCGAGCAGCACGACGTCGAGCTCCTGTGGAAGCTGCTGGAGAACGAGCCGGGTACGGAAGTGACCGTCGACCTGCAGGAACGCACCGTCCAGGCCAAGGACCTGACGTTCGCGTTCCAGATCGACGACTACACCCGCTGGCGGCTGCTGGAGGGTCTCGACGACATCGGCCTGACCCTGCGCCACGAAGCCGACATCACGACGTTCGAGGCGAGCCGGCCTGCGTGGCTGCCGGTCACCACGCCGGTCGGCTGAGGCGCCGTCCGTTCGGTACCGAGCGGGCAGTGGATCGCCCGGACACGTTGCGGCACAGTCCACGAACAGGGACTGTTGTTGCACGGCAAGGGTTTTTCTTGGCCTGATCTCTGGTGTGAGCTGCGAGAACACTCTACCGTGCGCAGTCATGAACAAGACGCAGCTCGTGGACGCGCTCGCGGCGCGGCTCGGCGACCGGCGGACCGCGGCGTCCGCGGTCGACGGAGTGCTCTCGATCATCGTGGACACGGTCGGCTCGGGTGGCTCGGTGTCGCTCACCGGGTTCGGCGTCTTCGAGGCGCGTGCCCGGGCTGCGCGTGTCGCGCGGAACCCGCGCACCGGTGACACGGTCGCCGTCCCGCCGACGGTGGTGCCCGCCTTCCGGCCGGGCATCGCCTTCAAGGCGACGGTCTCCGGCAACGGTGCCGCGGCGGAGGCCGCCAAGCCGGCTCCGGCCCGCCGCCCCCGTGGCACCGCGGCCGCCGCAGCCGCTCCGGCCGCCCCCGCCAGGGCGACGCGCAGCCGGGCCAAGGCGACGACGTCGTTCGCCGAGAAGCCGGCGCCGAAGTCGGCCAAGGCGGCGGCGCCGAAGACGGCGGCGGCAGCGAAGCCGAAGCCGGCTCCGAAGGCCGCCGCGGCCACCAAGGCCGCGCCGGCGAAGGCGGAGAAGCCCGCTGCCGCTGCCAAGGCCAAGAAGGCCAAGGCGAAGAAGTAGCTCTCAGCCCGCCGGGTCGCGGTAGTAGTCCGCGCTCCGGGGGGTGAGGTCGGCGCCGAACCCGATCACCCACGTACTCGCCTTGCGCGTGGGGATCGCCGCGCCGCCGGGGCGTACCCGGTCGGCCAGCGGCGTCCCCGCGGTCAGGGTGTCGACGAGGTCGGGGATGACGCCGCCCTGGCTGCACAGCACCGTCACACCCGGCTGTGCGGCGATCTCGCGGACCCGCGTGGTCGCGGCGGCCGGGTCGTCGGCGTGCGCGATCTCGCCCAGCGCCGGTTCGTCGGCGAGGTCCACTCCGGTCTCGGTGGCCAGCGTCTGCACGGTCGCGCGGCACCGCACGGGTGGCGCGGACGCGACGCGGTCGGCCCCGAACAGCCGCAGGAACGGCGTGAGGCGGGAGACCTGGGCGCGGCCGGTGGCCGACAGCGGTCGGTCGAGGTCGTCGCCGTCCCAGCCGTTGCGGCTGCCGGCCTTGGCGTGGCGGACGAGGACCAGCGTCGAGACCGGGCGCGGGTACGCCGCGAAACGCCGCAGCACAGCCCGGTCGTGGTCGTAGGTGAGCAGGCCGGACGCGGCGGCGGGGGCGAGGAACCGCAGCTCGTCGGTCTCGTCGTTGGGCTCGAACTCGCCGCCGAGCGACTCGCCCGCCCAGTACCGGACGACCTTGGAGCCTTCGGCCACGTCGTAGCGGGTGTCGCCGAGGCGGCACCCGATCCGGATGCGGTGGCCGGTCTCCTCGAGCACCTCGCGGACGGCCGCGGCGGCGAGGTGCTCGCCGCGGTCGAGCTTGCCCTTGGGCAGGGACCAGTCGTCGTAGCGCGGGCGGTGGACGAGGCCGACCTCCGGCCCGAGCGGCCCGGCCCGCCACAGCACGGCGCCGGCGGCCAGTACGTCGACCCCGAGGGCCCCGGCGAGGTCGGTGCGGGTCACTCGGTCTCGACGATCGCGGCGGCGGCGTGCCGGGCCATCATCTCGGCCTGGTGGTCGCGCACCCGGTCGATGTCGGAGCCCGGCGGCGGCGACGGCTCCCAGCTGCCGTCGGCCTGCAGGGTCCAGCAGCGGGTGGCCGGGTCGAGGCAGGACTCGAACAGCTCGGTGAGCTGGCCGGCCAGCCGCGGCTCGGCGACGCGCAGCAGCACCTCGACGCGGCGGTCGAGGTTGCGGTGCATCATGTCCGCGCTGCCGATCCAGTACTCCTCGGCGGCACCGAAGTGGAAGATCCGCGAGTGCTCGAGGAAGCGGCCGAGGATCGAGCGGACCCGGATGTTCTCCGACATGCCCTCGCGTCCGGGGCGGATCGCGCAGATGCCGCGGACGACGACGTCGACGGGGACGCCCGCCTGTGAGGCGCGGTAGAGCGCGTCGATGACCTGCTCGTCGACGAGGGAGTTGACCTTGATCCGGACGCAGGCCCTGGTGTCGCCCTCGCGGAAGGCCTCGATCTCGTCCTCGATGCGCCGCACGATGCCGCGCCGCACGCCGTAGGGGGCGACGAGCAGGCTGCGGTAGGACGTCTGCCGGGAGTAGCCGGTGAGGGTGTTGAACAGGTCGGTGAGGTCGGCGCCGATCGTGGGGTCGGCGGTGAGCACACCGATGTCCTCGTAGAGCCGGGCGGTCTTGGGGTGGTAGTTGCCGGTGCCGATGTGGCAGTAGCGCCGGATCTGCGAACCCTCCTGGCGCACCACCAGCGACGTCTTGCAGTGGGTCTTGAGGCCGACGAGGCCGTAGACGACGTGCACGCCCGCCTTCTCCAGCTCGCGGGCCCAGCGGATGTTGGCCTGCTCGTCGAACCGCGCCTTGATCTCGACGAGCGCGACGACCTGCTTGCCCGCGGCCGCGGCGTCGACGAGCGCGTCGACGATCGGGGAGTCGCCCGAGGTGCGGTAGAGGGTCTGCTTGATCGCCAGCACGTCGGGGTCGGCGGCGGCCTGCTCGATGAACCGCTGCACGCTGGTGGAGAACGAGTCGTACGGGTGGTGGACGAGCACGTCGCCCTCGCGCAGCGTCGCGAAGATGCTGCGCGGGGTCTCGCGCTCGGCGAAGGCGGGGTGGGTGGCGGGGCGGAACGTCTCGTCCTTGAGGTCGGGCCGGTCGACGCCGTAGACCTCCCACAGGCACGTGAGGTCGAGCAGGCCGGGCACCGTCACGACGTCGCCGGGGTCGACGTCGAGCTCGCGCAGCAGCAGCTCCAGCACGTGGTCGCTCATGGTGTCGACGACCTCGAGCCGCACCGGCGGCCCGAACCGGCGGCGGGCGAGCTCGCGTTCGAGGGCCTGCAGGAGGTCCTCGTCGCGGTCCTCCTCGACCTCGAGGTCGGCGTTGCGGGTGACGCGGAAGGCGTGCACCTCGGCGACGTCCATGCCGGTGAACAGCTTGCCCAGGTGGGCGCCGATCAGGTCCTCGATGGGCAGGAACGTGACGCCGCGCTCGTCGTCGCCCGCGTCGCGGGTGACGCGGACGAGCCGCGGCACGTTGTTGGGCACCTTGACGCGGGCGAACCGCTCGGTGCGGCCCTCGGGGTCGCGGACGGTGACGGCGAGGTTGAGCGAGAGCCCCGAGATGTAGGGGAAGGGGTGGGCGGGGTCGACCGCGAGCGGGGTGAGCACGGGGAAGACCTGGTCGGTGAAGTAGTCCGACAGGCGCTCGCGCTGGTCGTCGGAGAGGTCGGTCCAGCGGCGGATGTGGATGCCGTACTCGCCGAGCTCGGGGCGCACCTCGTCGAGGAAGACGCGGGCGTGGGCCTCGGAGAGGACCTGGCTGCGGGCGGTGATGCGGCCGAGCTGCTCGCGGGGGGTGAGCCCGTCGGCGCTGCGGACGGCGAGGCCGGTCTCGTCGCGGCGCTTCAGCCCGGCGACGCGGACCATGTAGAACTCGTCGAGGTTCGACGCGAAGATCGCCAGGAACTTGGCCCGTTCGAGCAGCGGCTGGCTGGGGTCCTCGGCGAGGGCGAGGACGCGGGAGTTGAAGTCCAGCCAGGACAGCTCGCGGTTGAGGTAGCGGTCCTCGGGCAGCGGTGGCGCGGCCGACGTGGCCGGGGCCGTGGTCGGCGCGGGTGGCCCGATGGGCGCGGCGCCGGGTGCGGGCGGGGTGGTCGCGGTGGTCGACGCGGCCTCCGGGGGCGCCGCGGGAGTCACGGTCGCGGGTTCGGGGGCGGTGGTGCGGGTCGACGACGTGGTGGCGGTGGCGGCCGTGGACCGCCGGGCGGCGGCGCGCGTCCGGGTGGCCGGGGCAGCGCTGGACGCGGCGGCGGAGCGGTCGGACGTGGCCGCGACCCTCCTGCTCGACGGCCGCGGCGCACGCCGGCCGGTACGACGGGTACGCGCGGGGGTGCCGGACGCGTCGTCGGCGCCTGCCTGTCCGGCCTCGGCCTGGTCCGGGTTCCGTGCGTCGTCACTCACGGCGGAGATTCTTCCCCAATCGACGCCCTGCGCCTCGCGCAGGCACGTGGCATCCGAGTGAACTCTGGGCAACGTGATGACGACGCAGTCGTCGCGGAGCGTTGCGGCGCAAGGGTCTCACGCCGGAGTCAGGCGCCGCGGGCGACGACGGGCAGCGCGGCCGCGGTGTGCGGGCCGACGCCGAGGGCGACGGCGTGGCGCAGGTCGGCCGGAGTGTCGACGTCGCGGCGCAGGCCCGGCAGCGCTGCGCCGACGGGAACCGCCCCCGCCGCGGCGTGCCGGGACGCCGATCCGGGCCCGAACGCCGGGGCCAGCGCGGTGCCGGGGGCGGCGAGCAACAGCGTCGTCCCGTCACCGGGAGTGTCGGCACAGAAGGCGGCGACGGCGCCGTCGGCGAACCGGGCGACGGCCTCGGCGAGGGCGGCGCGCAGCTCGTCGGGGCGCAACGCGGGCAGGTCGGCCTGCAGGGCCCCGACGGTCGACGACGGGTCCTCACCCCGCAGGACGGCCGCCCCGTGCGCCAGTGCGGCGTTGAGGCCCGGCGCCGGGCCCTCGGGCAGCACCTGGAGCAGCGCGTTGTCGCCGCCGTCACCCATGCTGTCGATCACGGCGGGTGTGGTCACGGCGGCGATCCGCCCGACGGCGGCCGCGACGTCCGGATCCGAGCTGACGACGAGCAGCCTGCGCACCCCCGACCGGCGGGCGGCGCCCAGCGTGTCCAGCAGCAGCGCGAGCGTCAGCTGCCCGTGGGCGCCCGGATCCCCGGCGCCGCCGTCGGCCGCGCCGCGCAGCCGCGACTTGGCCGCCGACAGCCCTTTGACGGGCACGACGAGATCGACCGGCGATGGCACCCCACCATCGTGCAACACCCGCGGGTGGACCCGCGGCGCCCGTCCCGGAAGACTCACCCGGAGATCGTGGACGGGAGGCGTGGGTGAGGCGTGAGAAGGGTGGCTTCTGGGTCGGGTTCGCGGCGGCGGTCTTCCACCCGCTCGCCTTCCTGACCGGGGGCAAGCGTTACGAGGGCCGCGACCGGCTGCCGAGACCGGGCACGGGTGGCGCTCTCGTCGTGGCCAACCACATCTCCTATCTGGACCCGGTGCACACGTCGCTGTGGGTGTACTCGTCGCGGCGGGTCCCGCGGTTCCTGGCCAAGGCCAGCCTGTGGAAGGTCCCGGTCCTCGGGCGGGTGCTGCTCTCGACCGGGCAGATCCCGGTCTACCGCGAGTCGGTCGACGCGCAGAACAGCCTGCGCGAGGGTGAGGAGGCGTTGCGGGCCGGCAGGATCGTCGTCATCTACCCCGAGGGCACGATCAGCCGCGACCCCGACGGCTGGCCGATGCACGCGCGCACCGGGGTGGCCCGGCTCGCGCTGGGCGCCGACGTGCCGGTGATCCCGTTGGTGCACTGGGGGACCCGTGAGGTCTACGACCACTACGGCAAGCGGTTCCGGCCGCTGCCGCGCCGCGAGATCGTCGTGCGCGCAGGCGATCCGGTGGACCTGTCCGACTACCGCGGCCGCCCGATCGACGCCGCCCTGCTGCGTGAGGTGACCGACCTGCTGATGGTCAGGGTGCGAGACCTGCTCGCCGACGTCCGGGGCGAGGCCGCGCCGGCCGAGTTCTTCCGCAAGGGCGGTGCAGTGTGAGCCACGCGGTGCAGCGCGTCGCGGTGCTGGGAGCCGGGTCGTGGGGGACCGCGTTCGGCAAGGTCCTCGCCGACGCCGGCCGCGACGTGACGCTGTGGGCGCGCCGCCCCGAGGTCGCCGACGCCGTCAACGAGACCCGTGCCAATCCCGGCTACCTGCCCGGCGTGGAGCTCCCGTCCCGGCTGTCGGCCACGACCAATGCGGCGGCCGCGCTCGACGGCGCCGACGTCGTCGTACTGGCCGTCCCGTCGCAGACACTGCGCGGCAACCTGTCCGGCTGGGCAGGTCTGCTGCCGCCGGGGCGCACGCTCGTCAGCCTGGCCAAGGGGATCGAGCTGGGGACGCTCAAGCGGATGAGCGAGGTCGTCGCCGAGGTCGCCAACGTGTCGCCCGAGCAGGTCGCCGTCGTGTCGGGGCCCAACCTGGCCCGGGAGATCGCGGGGGAGGAGCCGACGGCCACCGTCATCGCCTGTACCGACCACGACCGTGCCGTCGCCCTGCAGAACGCCTGCACGACCGACTACTTCCGCTCCTACACCAACACCGACGTCGTCGGCTGCGAGCTGGGCGGGGCGGGCAAGAACGTCATCGCGCTGGCCGTCGGCATCGCGGCGGGGATGGGGCTGGGGGACAACAGCCGGGCGTCGGTGATCACCCGCGGGCTCGCGGAGATCTCGCGGCTCGGCGCGGTGCTCGGTGCCGACCCGATGACGTTCGCGGGCCTCGCCGGGCTGGGCGACCTCGTCGCCACGTGTTCGTCGCCCCTGTCGCGCAACCGGACGTTCGGGGAGCGCCTCGGTCGCGGGGAGAGCCTCGCGAAGGCCGAGGAGGCCAACCACGGGCAGGTCGCCGAGGGCGTGAAGTCGTGCTCGTCGATCTGCGAGCTGGGTGCGCGCCACGGTGTCGAGCTGCCGATCGCCGACGCCGTGCGCCGCGTCTGCCACGAGGGACTGTCCGCGTCGGCGATGGCCAAGGAGCTGATCACCCGGGCGCCGAAGCCGGAATGACGGAGCTGGGTGACGGGACGCGCTGCGTCCACGGCGGCGGGCCCGCGCCCGGCGTCGGGGAGCCGCTGCACCCGGGCCCGGTGCTGTCGTCGACGTTCGAGCTGGGCCTGCCGGGCGACCCGGCCGGCGCCGACTTCTACGGCCGCGCCGGCAACCCCACGTGGCGGGTGCTGGAGTCCGCGATCGGCGGGCTCGAGGGCGGGGACTGCACGCTGTTCGCGTCGGGCATGGCGGCGACCGCCGCGGTCCTGCTCTCCTGCGCACGCGGAGGGGAGGTCGTCCTGCCCTCCGACGGCTACTACCTGGCCCGCGCGCTGGCCGCCGACCTCGGCCTGCCGGTGCGCCTCGTGCCGACGACCCTGGCCGCGGAGGCGCCGATGCACGACGTGGCCCTGGTCCTGCTGGAGACGCCGTCGAACCCCGGGCTCGACGTCTGCGACATCGTCGTCGTCGCCGCCCGCGCGCACGCCGCAGGGGCGCTGGTGGCCGTCGACAACACGACCGCGACGCCGCTGGGGCAGCGACCGCTGGAGCTGGGCGCCGATCTCGTCGTCGCGAGCGACACGAAGGCGCTGGCCGGGCACGGCGACGTCGTCCTCGGCCACGTGACCACGGCCGACCCGGCGCTCGCCGCGCGGCTGCGCGACACCCGCACCCGGGGCGGGGCCGTCCCGGGGCCGATGGAGGTGTGGCTCGCGCACCGCGGGCTCGGCACGCTGGACCTGCGGCTGGAACGCCAGGCGGCCAACGCCCGCGCGCTCGCCACGGCGTTGCGGGGGCATCCGGCGGTGCGTGACGTCCGCTGGCCGGGGCTGGCCGACGATCCCGCGCACGCGGTCGCGGCGCGCCAGATGCGCCGGTGGAACGGCGTCCTGCGGTTCACCCTGCGCGACCCGGCCGCTGTCGGGGCGTTCCTGGCGGCCTCGCGGTTCGTCGAGTCGGCGACGAGCTTCGGCGGGCTGCGCACCTCAGCCGACCGGCGGGAGCGTTGGGGTGACGACGTGGCGTCGGGGCTCGTGCGGCTCTCCGCGGGCTGCGAGGACACCGCGGATCTGGTCGAGGACGTGCTCGCGGCGCTGGACTGATCTGGGGATCAGCTCTCCGGCCCCGGTGCCGCGCCACCACCCTCGCCGACGCTGCCGACCGGTGCCTGTCCACCACCACCATCGTCAGGAGCTCATCACCGCGGCGAAGCGGGCGGAGACGGCGGGACTCGACGACATCTCGATCCACGGCGCCTTCGGCTGGATCCTGTCAAACGCTGCGGGCTGCTGCTCGACGAGCTGCGTGACATCGCCGCCGAGATCCTCGACAAGGAGATGATCGGCTACCTGGACCTGGCGCTGTGGGGTTCCCGCCAGATCGTCCAGGACGGGACGTTCCGCGGGAGGACCATGCTCAGCGTGTTCGCGGAGCTGCCGCGCAAGGGCGTCCGGCTGGGTGTGGGGGGCAAGGTCCACAGCGCCGAGCGATGCGGAGAGCTGATGGACGAGGGCAGCGACGTCGTGCTGATCGCCCGGGCCGGCATCCTCGAGCGGGACTTCCCGCGCCTCGTCGCGAAGAACCACCGGCACGAGAGCCCGCGGACCCCGGTTCCGGCGCAGTTCCTGCGCCCGGGCGGGCTGAGCGAGCGCATGATCGACCACATGCGGGGACGGCGTACCTCGTCCAGCGTGGCACCCCGTGAACTGTTCCGGGGAGTCCCGGTAGGTCGCCGTCACGAGGTGTCCGTCGGCCCTCTCCGCGGCCGAGCACCGCGGAGGGGGCGATGACGGGTTCGTGGACGGCAGGCCTGGCCAGAGGGCGGGTGCCCGGGCCGGCGGGCAGGTCAGGACGCGGACTGGAGCAGGTGCACGTCGCGCCACGAGACGCGCATGCCGTGGGCCTCGCCGAGACGGCCGGCGATGAACGAACGGGCCTCGTCCTCGGTGCGGCTGCCCTCGAGACGGAACGTCCCGCACAGCAGCTCCCCGTCCGACGCCTCGACCACGTAGTCCACGTAGCCGACAGCTGTGGGACGGACCCCGATCCGACCGAGCTTCATGAAAGAAGGTTCGCGCTTCAAGGACCCCACGTTACAAGACACTCCATGTGTCGCGGGCCACACCCAGGCAACCGATCTTGAACGACCGCTCGGCGGCATGCTCCGTGCGTTCGTCGCCATCGTCCGGCCACCTGTGGGACACGTCGAGATCACAGTCGCGCCGAGCACCCTCCGTATGGTCGACTAGGTGCGACGAGCGGGAGGTGGTCGCGTGCCCCATCGACAACCCGACCCCATCGACGCCCACCCCGATCCAGGGGAGGTGTCGCGGATCGCGCCGAGCCCGGGCGTGGTCCCAGCGGGGTCCAGGGTGCTCCTGCTGAACGCCAGTTTCGAACCACTGGCGGTCGTCACGGCGAAGCGCGCGATCGTGCTGATGCTCAGTGGCAAGGCGGAGTGCGTGGAGGCCGTCCTCGACGGCGCGGCCTTCCACTCGGAGAACCTCACCGTCCCGGCTCCCTCGGTGATGCGTCTCTCGCGCTATGTGCGCGTTCCCTACCGGCGTGCGGTGCCGATGACCCGCTCCGGTGTCCTGCGACGTGACAACCGGCGCTGTGCCTACTGCGGCACCCGCGCCGACACGATCGACCACGTGATCCCCCGCAGTCGCGGCGGAGCGCACTCGTGGGACAACTGTGTCGCGGCCTGCCGCGCCTGCAACTCGCGCAAGGCCGACCGGCTGCTCGAGGAGCTCGGCTGGACCCTGCCCGTCCCCCCGGCTCCTCCGCCGCGTGCCGGGGGGATCCTGGTGATGGCCGTGGAACCTCACCCCACCTGGGAGCCCTGGCTGTCTGCCGCCGCGTAGGAAAGTCGACGACCCGGCTGCGCGACTCTCTCGACCCGATGCCGCGTGCGATGCACCGTGAGCGGTGGGGCCGCCTTCTGCAGACGCTGCAGGTCGTGCGGGTGTCACGTCGCGATCAGCGCGAGGACGAGCTGCTCGACGTTCGGGTCGAGGCCGGGGAGACGTTCACCGTGACGAGGAACGGCCGACCGGTCGCAGACATCGTTCCGCACGGACAGCCGCCGCGTCGTCGGATCACGCTCGCCGAGGCGCGCGAGCTCTTCGCCCTCGTCAAGGGCGAGGCGCTGATCGTCAGCGCGATCACGCTCGGCGAGCTGGCGCACCGCTGGTCGACGTCATCCCGATCGCCTGAAGGCTCCCCCACGTGGGTGGCGGCAGGCGGCGCCACTGCGACGATGATCGCGACGCCCATCGTCCGATCCGTTCGTCGCCAGGAGTCCGTTGTGCCGATCCCGCAGGGTCATGCCGTGCTCGGTGAGGGCGCCCCACCCGTCGACCGGGCCGCGTTCGGTGCGCTGTCACGCCCGGCCGTGCCGCGGGCCGAGCGGACGGCGATCGGGCGGTCGCTGCGCCAGGCGACCCCACGCAGCGCGTTGGGGGAGTGGACGGCGTCGCCGGACCGGGTCGACGTCCTCACGCATCTCGCGAGGGCACACAAGGGCCGGGTGTCGGAGCTGGTGCGGGTGCGGCTGGAGCGGATGGCCGCCTCGCCCTACGGGTTCCTGCGGGGTGCCGCGGGGATCAACGCCGCCGACTTCGCGACGTTGCCCGCCACCGGTATCCAGCCCGTCATCTGCGGCGACGCGCATCTGGGGAACTTCGGCTTCTACGCGTCCCCCGAGCGCGACCTGGTGTTCGACCTCAACGACTTCGACGAGGCCCACCCCGGCGCCTGGGAGTGGGACCTGCGCCGGCTCGTCGCGAGCACGTGGGTGGCGGGCAGGTGTGCCGGCGCGTCGGAGCAGGATTGTGAGCACGCCGTGTACCGATGCGTGCGCGCCTACCGTCGCAACCTTCGACGCCTGGCCGAGGAACCGTTGCTCGCCCGCTCCTACGAGCGCATCGACGCCGACACCATGCACCGCTACGTCAGCGGCCGGTCGAGCCGTGAGGCCGTCCGCCAGGCCGCCGACCGCGCTCGACGCCGCACCAGCGACCGGGCGCTGCCGCGGTTCACCACCGACCAGGGCGGGGTGCGCCGCATCGTCACCGAGCCGCCCCTGATCACCCGGCCGGCGCCCGCGGAGTACGAGGCGCTGCTCGCGGGCCTCGACCAGTACGTGACGACGCTGCCCGCGCACTGGGCGCGCGTCGTCGGCGGATATCACGTCGTCGACATCGCCCACAAGGTCGTCGGGGTGGGCTCCGTGGGGCTGCGGGCCTACCTGGCGCTGTGCGAGGGGTCGACGCCCGGCGACGTGCTGTTCCTGCAGCTCAAGGAGGCCCGCCGGTCGGTGGTGGCGTCGTTCGTCCACGGCGACTCGGCCTGGCACGCCCACCAGGGGCAGCGGGTCGTGGAGTACCAGCAGGCGTTGCAGACGGTGTCGGACCCGCTGCTGGGCTGGACGACCGTCGGCGAGCGGCAGTTCTACGTCCGGCAGTTCCGGGACATGAAGGGCGCGATCGTCCTCGACGGTATCGACGCCGCCGCCCTCGCCGACTACGCCGCCGTCTGCGGGCTGATGCTGGCCAAGGGGCACGCACGGACCAGCGGCGCGTCGATGATCGCGGGGTACTGCGGGCACGGCGACAACCTGGAGCGCGCGCTCTGCGCGTTTGCGCGCTGCTACGCCGACCAGACCGAGGCCGACCACGAGGTCGTCCGCCGCTCGATCGGCTGAGCGGGGTGGGTGGGCCGTCGCGTCGTGGGCGAATCCCGGGGCGGGGCCGCACGATGTCGCGGTGGCGGAGAGGCGAGTGCCGGGGCGGCCCCACCTCCCCGCGCCCGTTCCGCTCGTCTACATGTGCACGGGCGACATCTGCCGCTCGCCGAGGTCCTGACCGCAGCCCGTCGTTTGATGCCTGCGACGCCCTTTCGTCGGTTTCATCCCTGAGAATTCGAACCGGAACGCTGGCCTGGCGACGGTTTCGCGGTGATGATTTCTCGATGAATCGGATTCGGCCCGTCGGGCTGTTTCCCGGAGCCCTGCCGGGAGGACGAGATGGCATCGCCGAGACAGTTCTCGATGTTGCTCGGTCCGGCCCGTTCGGAGCCGATCGGCCAGGTCGGGCACCGGCCGCGAGGTGACGGTCCCGCCGAGGTGCGGTGGGCATGCCCGCTCTCACCTGGGCGGATGCACGCAGTGCCCGGGAAGTCACGGTGAGTTCGTCGGTACGGGCCGCGGCCGAGGCCGGCCGTCGCACGTTGGCTGCGCCCATTCGGCGGAATCTGCAACGATTGTGGTCGTGCAGTGACGACGAGCTACGCGCCCGCGAATTCATTGGCCTCCGAAAGACATTTCGAAACGCTCGTGATCTCGAGGGATACCGGGCGATCCGTCCCGATCTTGTCTCTGCCGAATCCGGTAGAGATGTCCGATTGATCCTCGAATGTCTGCCTCGGCTCGAAAAGTCTGACATCGTCGGACGCGAGCGCGCCTACCAACGGCGGCTGCCCGGCCTCGACGCCACGACCAGCGGCACGACCGGCACCCCTCTCGCACTGCGCCGCTCCGTGGGCAGCGTCCTCGTCGAGGAGGCGTGGATCAGTCACCACCGCGGATGGGCGGGCCACCGGCCCGGCGACGTCACCGCGGTGATGCGCGGCGAGGTCGTCGCCGACGCCACCGACGCCGCCGCCTACCGCTACGTCCCGGCGCGACGCACCCTGCTGCTGTCCTCGTACCACGTCAGCGAGCGCGCGGTCGCCGGTTACCTCGACGCCCTGCGCACGCACCGGGTGAAATGGCTGGCGGCATACCCGTCGTCGATCGCCTCGCTCACCGCCGTCGCACTCGCCCGCGGGCTGGCGCTGCCGCCCCTCACGGCGATCTTCACCTCGTCGGAGACACTCGCACCGCAGACGCGAGAGGCGATCGAATCGGCATGGGGATGCCGCATCTGGGACCACTACGGCCACGCGGAGCGGACCGTCGCCGCGATGGAGTGCGAAGAACGGCGCTACCACCTGGTGCCGGGGTACGGGATCGTCGAGCAGGTCGACGACGGGTTGCTCACCACGAACCTGACCAACTCCCTGATGCCGCTGCTGCGCTACCGGGTGACCGACACCGTCGAAGGGTGGGACACCGGACGTTGCGCCTGCGGCCGCGCCGGACGGCACTTCGCGACGGTCGCGGGGCGGATGGAAGACGTCGTGATCGGGGAGGGCGGCCGCCGGATCGGCCGGCTCGACTTCGTGTTCAAGGGCGTCGAGGGTGTGCTTGCAGGGCAGATCTGCTAGGAGACCGACGGGTCGATCGAGGTGCGGGTCGTCCCGCGCGGGAACGTCGTCGACCGGGTGGAGCTCGTCGAGCTGCTGCGGCGGAAGACACTCGAACGGGTCGGTGCCGTGGAGGTGCGTGTCGAGGTCGTCTCCGAGCTGGAGCGCTCGAGGACAGGAAAGACCCCCTTCATCCTCCAGCGGATGACGGTCCCGCGGCTGCGGGCCGTGCCGGTGGGCGACGTCGAGAGGTGACGGCCTGGTCGCCCCGCGGCCGTCGCGGTCCGAGTACCGGTTCTCCTGTGGTCGACGAGGGCCGGGGCTCAGCGGTGCAGGTCCCGATCGGGCTCTGCACGCCGGGAGGGGAGTCCATGACCGCGCGCAGGCCGTGACGGCGGAGCCGGCTCGGTAACACTTCGCGGTCGTCGACGGACCCATCCAGGGACGCGGTACCGGCCGCGCGCGAGAGGAAGGCGGTCACGTGAGCAGGGTGAGAGCACTCTTCGTCGCGCCGAACCTCGAGGTCGGCGGAGCCGAGCGGCAGTGGAGCGTCCTGCTCCCGATGCTGGCGGCCCACGACGTGGAGCCCGTCGTCCTCACCCTCGACGGCCGGGGCCCCTTCTACGACGAGATCCGCGACGCGGGCATCGAGACCCACTGCGCGGGCTGGACCTCGCGCCGCGACGTCCTCGGGCTGGCCCGGTTCGTGCGGGCCGCGGGGATCCGCGCCGACGTACTGGTGGCCCGTGGCCTGAGCGCGCACACGGCGTCGAACCACCTGTCACGCACGATGCGGGTGCCCTACGTCGTCACCGAGCACACCTTCTACGACCTGATGCCCCACGACCGTCGCCGCGCCGCCATGCTGCGGCTGCTCTGCCGGCGCGCCGACAGGGTCGTCGCGCTGACGTCGCGGCAGGTCCCCGGACTGATCCGGCAGGGCTACCGGGCCGACCGCGTCGTGACGATCCCCAACGGTGTGGGGCTCGCGGCCGCCGTCGCCGACTCCGACCGCGACCGGCTCCGCGCGGAGCTCGCGCCGGACGGCGAGGTACTCGTCACGCTCGTCGCCGCGTTGCGCCCGGAGAAGCGGGTCGCCGACTTCGTCGACATGATCGCGGCCGCGAACGACGGCGGGGTCCGGGTGCGGGGGGCCGTCGCGGGCGGCGGGCCGGCCCTCGACGAGCTGCGCGCCCGCGCGGCCGCGGCGGGCGGGTCAGTGACGCTCCTCGGTCACGTCGCCGACGTCCCCGCGCTGTGGGCGGCGTCCGACATCGCCTGCCTGACCAGTGAGTCCGAGGTGCTGTCGATGAGCCTGCTCGAGGCGATGTCGCACGGGCTCCCGCTGGTCGCCACCGATGTGGGTGGCAACGGCGATCTCTGCGTCGAGGGTGTCAACGGGTTCCTGGCCGGCGTCGGGGACGTGCAGGCGCTGGCGGGTGCGGTCGGGAAGCTTGCGGCCGACGCTGGTCTGCGTGCGGAGATGGGTGCCGCGAGCGCGCGGGCCCGGGCGACGCGCTTCTCCGCCGACACGATGGCGGCGTCGTTCGCCTCTCTCCTCGCCGACGTCTCGGCCCGGCGCTCCCGCATCGCCCGCCGCTGAGACGTCGCCACTCGGGACAGGCGGGTCGCTGTCCGTGTACGGATGGCCACCGACGTCGCCGATCCGCCCGTTCGAGCAGTTCCCGACCGTCCTCACACGAGGCTCGCAGGCCTCGCCGCACCTCGTCGACGCCAGAAGTGCAGCACCTGATATAACGCAGTGTAATCAAATGGCGTCGTGCGGTGCGTCTGAAAGAGGGTACAGCCGTAGAGCCATTAGGCTGAACGGGATTCTCACGTTCGAAGATGGTGACGCGTCGTAACAGTCGTACGGGGCGGGACGAGTCATCTGGCAGAACGGCCAGACGGACCCCGGCTGTCCGACGTGGGCACCCCGACCAGTGAGGCAGACGCAGTGACGTTCGATGTGGGAGTGAGCGGGTCCGGAGCGGGACTCGACCCGCAGCGGATTCCGCGGTGCAGGGCGCCCGAGTCGCCGGCACCGCACCGCGACCCGCTGCCCGGCGGCGCCGACGCGATGCGCTGGGAGCGGCACTACGTCGCGGCGGTCGTCGGCAACGACCTTGTCGTCCTCGTCGTCGCCGTCGTCGTCGGCCACCTGCTCGGCTACGGCACGACCGTCCCGCGGCTCGGTGAGGTCTCGCCCCTCGTCGGGATCGCCGCGGCCGTCCTCGTCCTCATCTCCCTGCTCGCCTTCCGCGCCTGGGAGCCCCGCATCCTCGGCAAGGGCTCGGAGGAGTTCAGCAGGCTGATCCGCGGGTTCGTCATCGGGGCGGTCGCGATCGGACTCGTCGGTCTCGCGACCGAGTCCCTCGCCGCCCGCCCCTGGGCGTTCGGCCTCATCCCCGCCGCGGCCCTCCTCGCGGCGCTCGGCCGTTTCGCGCTGCGCAAGAACCTGCACCGGCTGCGTGGTCTCGGCCGGTGCACCCTGCCCGTCCTGGCGGTCGGGGACGCCGAGGCGCTGGTCGACCTCATCGCGCGGACCCGCCGCGACCCCTCCCAGGGGTGGGTCGTGACCGGGGTCTGCACCCAGACCGGAACCGGCACCGGCGGCACGGACGACGTGCTCGGCGTTCCGGTGGTCGGCGACCTCGACTCGGTCACGACGGCGGTCGCGCTCGGCCGGCACCGGATCGTCGCCGTCGTCCCGACCCCGGGCTGGACCCCGGTCCGGTTGCGACACCTGGCGTGGAACCTCGAGGACACCGGTGCCGAGCTGGTCGTCGACCCCGGTCTGATGGAGGTCGCAGGCCCGCGCCTGCACGTGCAGCCGGTCGACGGGCTCCCGCTCCTGCGACTCACCAAGCCCACGTTCAACGGCGTGTCCTGGCTGATCAAGCACCTCGTCGACCGCGTCGGCGCGCTGCTGCTGATCGTGCTGACGCTGCCCGTCCTGGTCGCCGCGGCGATCGCCGTGAAGCTCGACGGCGGGCCGGTCCTGTTCCGGCAGCAGCGCGTGGGCAGGCACGGGCGCGAGTTCGCGATGCTCAAGTTCCGCTCGATGGTCGTCGACGCCGAGTCGCGCCTCACCGAGCTCACCGACACCCACGACGGGGCCGGGCTGCTGTTCAAGCTGCGCGAGGACCCGCGGGTGACCCGGGCCGGCCGCGTGCTGCGTCGCTACTCCGTCGACGAGCTGCCGCAGCTGTTCAACGTGCTCGCTGGTCGGATGTCGCTCGTCGGACCCCGCCCGCCTCTGCCCAGCGAGGTGGCCCGCTACGAACGCGACGCCGCCCGCAAGCTGCTGGTCAAACCCGGCCTGACCGGGTTGTGGCAGGTCAGCGGCCGCAGCGACCTGTCGTGGGAGGAGTCGGTCCGGCTCGACCTGCGCTACGTCGAGAACTGGAACCTCGCGCTCGACGCGCTCATCCTGTGGAAGACTCTCGGCGCCGTCACCAAGGGTGCCGGTGCGTACTGACCAGTAGCGGCCGACAGTGATGAGCGTGTTCGACATTCCCTTCACCCGCTCCACCGAGCTCCAGACGCGACTGCACGATCTCGTCCCCGGCGGCGCCCACACGATGGCGAAGGCGTCGGACCAGTACCCGGTGGGCATGGCGCCCGTGCTCGTCCGCGGCAAGGGCGCGCGGGTCTGGGACGTCGACGGCAACGAGTTCGTCGAGTACGGCATGGGTATGCGGGCGGTGACCCTCGGGCACGGCTACGAGCCCGTCGTGGAGGCCGTGCGCGCCACGCTGTCCGACGGTGTGTCGTTCACCCGGCCCACCGAGATCGAGCTGCTCGCGGCCGAGGACTTCCTCTCGGTGGTGCCCGGCGCGGACATGGTCAAGTTCACCAAGAACGCCTCGGACGCAACGTCGACGGCGGTGCGGCTGGCCCGTGCCGCGACCGGTCGCGACCTCGTGGCCTACTGCCACGACCAGCCGTTCTTCAGCGGGCAGGACTGGTTCGTCGCGACGCTGCCGATGAATGCCGGCGTGCCACGCTCGGCCCACGACCTGTTGCGCGGCTTCGCCTTCAACGACCTCCCCGGCTTGGAGGCCCTGCTCGACGAGGAAGGCCGGCGCATCGCGTGCGTCGTGCTCGAGGCCGCGACCGCCACGGCCGAGCCGGCGCCGGGCTACCTCGAGGGCGTGCGCGCCCTGTGCGACCGCCACGGCGTCGTGCTGGTGTTCGACGAGACGATCACCGGTTTCCGCTGGGCGCTCGGGGGAGCGCAGGCCGTCTACGGGGTCGTCCCGGACCTCTCCGCGTGGGGCAAGGCGATGGGCAACGGCTTCTCGGTGTCGGCGCTCGCCGGTCGCCGGGAGCTCATGGAGCTGGGTGGGCTGCGGGCCCCGGCGGACCGGGTGTTCGTGCTGTCGAGCACGCACGGCGCGGAGACGACCGGCCTCGCCGCGTTCCGCGCCGTCGTCCGCGCCTACCGGGAGACCGACCCGATCAGGGCGATGGAACGGCAGGGCGCCGCGCTGGCCGCCGGTGTGACCGAGGTCGTCGCGCGGGCAGGTCTCGCCGACCACGTCTCGGTCGTCGGCCGTCCGTCGTGCGCGGTGTTCCGTACGTGCGACGCGGACGGGCGGCCGTCGCAGGTCATGCGCACGCTGTTCCTCGACGGGCTGCTCCGCGGTGGTGTGCTCGGGCAGTCCTTCGTCGTCTCCGCCGCCCACACCGACTGCGATGTCACCCAGACGGTCGAGGCCGTCGAGAGCCTGCTGGGGCGCTACCGGCGTGCGCTGGAGAGCGGCCGTCCGGAGGACCACCTGAGGGGTGCCCCGGTCGCGCCCGGGCATCGCGCCCGCGCCGAGCCTCGCAGGCTCGACCCGCGCTGACGCGGGGTGGGGTCAGCCGCCCGCGGTGACGGTCCTCCGGGACGACACTGCAGTCGTGGCGGTCCAGCGCCGCAGGACCGCTGCGGCGAACCCGCCCTCGGGCCGGTCGTCGGTGGTGAGCGCGTAGAGGTCGTGGTCGCGGCGTTCCCCGCCGACGTCCATGTAGCCGGGGACGCGCATCTCCGGCCGGAAGCCCAGGCGCCGCGCGGCGCGGCCGGCGGCGAGGTTGGTCGTCGCGATCGGTGCCGTGATCCGGCGCAGGCCGAGCTCGTCGGCGACGTGGTCGAAGCCCATCGCGGGGGCGAGTTCGAAGACGCCGGTGCGCAGCAGGGCCGGGTCGAACCAGACCCCGGCCTCGGTGGTGCCGGTGCCTCGGTCGATCGCGGTGAACACGACCTCGCCCGCGAAGCGCCCGTCCACCTCCGCCACGAACGGCAGGGCCCGGCCGGCGCGGGCGAGGCCGCGCATCATCAGCACGGTCGAGACCCAGGACTCGACGGAATGCCGTGCGTCCCAGGGGGTCCCCGCAGTAGCCCAGAACCGCTCGATCCGGGCCTGCTCGCGCAGCCGGACGGCCCGCCACTGCTCGGCGTCGTCCAGCCGCGGCCGGCGCAACAGGACGGCGTGCCCGCCGAGGTGCATCGGCCCGGCGGTGGCGCCCCACAGGGACCGGGACTCGCGCCGGACCGCGCGTCCCGCCGCCCGGCGCAGCGGCCGCAGATGGAAGCGAGCGACCTCCGCGGCGACCCGGACGTCCATCGTGCTCCTCAAGGTTCCTTGTCCCGGCGAAGCCGCGACTCGTCACACAGAGTCGGATTCTGCGAGGTTTGCGTTACTCCGTTCGAGATAACAATGCTTCGGTGTCGAGAATATCGCCACCGCAGGTAACGATCTCCGGCCCAAGGCGAGCAACAGAGTAAAGGAAGGGCGCCTGAGAGCCTGCCTCGTACCCGAGGCCGACGACTGCGCGTCGCGACGGAACCCGGGTGTCGCCGGGTCGTGTACGAGAGGGTCTCCGATGACGCCGCTACGGGCTCATGGCGAACGGATTCGCAGGCGGGCATGGCTCGTCCTGCTCATCACGCTGATCGCCGTTGCGGGTTCGGTGTGGTCGTCGCTGAACGCGGGCACCACCTACACCGCACGCGCGACGCTGGGGATCAGCTCGACCGGGCGCTCTCCCGACCAGGACGCGGTCCTCGCCTCCGGCTACATCGACATGTTCAACGACGCGTCGTACCTGTCGCAGGTCCGCGAGCAGTCCTCGGCGCCCGCCGGCGTGACGCTCGCCGCCCGCACCGCCGCCGCGAGCCCGATCATCTACATCGAGGCCTCCGGGAAGAACGCCGACGACGTCGCCCGGCTCGCACCCGCCGCCGCGTCCGCGTTCCGCGACGACGTCAACGCAGGCCTCAAGCGTGACCGCGACGCCCGCGTCGACACCATCCAGCAGGAGATCGACAAGCAGACCGCGATCCTCTCGACCCGCGACACCACCCCGCAGGCCGCCGATCTCGCGACGCGCGCCATCACCGACCTGCAGGGCCGCATCAACGACATCCAGTCCGACAGCAGCAACCAGCTCCAGGACCTCCAGCTCGCCAGCGGCGTCTCCGCCAGCGCCTCAGGGCTCGTGACCAGCGCGGGTCTCGCGCTCGTCGGTGGTCTCATCCTCGGCTGCCTCGCCGCGATCGGGCTCGCCTACGCGCGCAACCGTGTCGAGACCGAGAGCGACGTCCGCGACCGGCTCGGCGTCACCCCGCTCGGCACGATCGCCACCGGTCGCTCCGTGCGCGCCCGCCACGAGCGCACCCAGCAGTACAAGCGGCTGTCCAACCTCGTCGCGTCCTCGCCCAAGCGTCCGATCGTCGTCGCCGTCGTCTCCGCCACCCGCAACGCCGGCACGACCGACGTCGCGACCGCGCTCGCCCGGTTCCGGGCCGCGCAGGGGGAGCGAACCCTGCTCGTGCACACCGATCCGCTCGCCTCGTCGGTCGACGACGCCGCGCTGCCGGGAGTCGTCGACGTCCTCGCCTCCGCACCGCCCGCACTCCTCGACGATGCGATCGTCGCGGGCCGCGACGGCGCGTTCGACGAGCTGCCCGCCGGCTGCCGCGAGGACGACCCGTTCGCCGTCTTCACCGCGCCCCGGTGGAACGCCGTGATGGAAGCGGCCACGTCTCGGGTCGACGTCGTCGTCGTCGCCGTCGTACCGCTCCTCGAGGCGGCCGAGGGGCAGACCATCTGCGCCGCCGCCGACACCACCGTCCTCGTCGTGGAGAAGGACGGGACCCACCTGCGCGACGCCCGCGCCGCGCTGGACCTGCTGGCGCAGGTCGACGTCGATCCGCTCGGGGTCGTGCTGGTGGGTCCGCCCCACTCCGACGGCCGCCCTGCCGACCCTGCGGCGACGAACGACTCGACCGGTGGGATCACCGGCGGCAACCGTGCGGTGACGAGTGGTGACACGGTCGCCGAACCGGCGGCCGAGGACCGCGCCGCGACCGACGCGGCCGCCAACATGACCGCCGACACCGTCCGGGTGCAGGCGGTCACCCCGACTCAGCGATCGCGGGTCGAGGCACCGGCCGACCTCGCCGTCGACCCGGGTGCCGGCAGGGCCGCCGACACCGGGCGTCGCACCCAGCCGGAAGACGCCGGCGTGCGCCGATGAACCGGTTGACGATCGCCGTCGTCGCGACGGTGGTCATCCTCGTCGCCGCGATCGGGGTCGTTGCACCCGACCGTGGCGGCCTGCTCATCCTGGCCGCCGGGGTCGGCGCCGCGCTGTGCGCCGGCGGCCTCGGCAACCCGGTGCTCGCGATCGTGCTGTTCCTGGTCTCACAGTTCTTCAGGCTCGCCCTGACCGGCAAGTTCCCCGTCGACCTGCTCCTGCCCGCCTTCGTCGGGGTGATCCTCGCGATCTGCCTCGGCGTCGCGCTGCGCCGCGTCCGCATCCCGCGGTTCGGCCTCGTCGAGTACGCGATGATCGCCTACGTCCTGTGGAACGTCGGGTCCGCGATCGCCCCGCACCAGTACGAGGCCGTCGTCCCCCTGATCAGCCAGACGGTCCCGGTCACGCGCTTCATCCTCATCGCGGTCGTCATGCCGTTCGTGCTCTACGTCGTGGCCCGCACCGTGGTGGTCACCGAGGCCGCGATCCGCGCCGTCATGTGGCTCGTCCTCGCCCTCGCCGCCTACTCGGTCGCCGTCAGCCACATGCAGTTCTACGGTCCGACGGCGCTCGTGTGGCCGAGCTACATCGTCACCAGCCCCGGCTGGGAGGGCCGCGCCGTCGGCGTGTTCAACCAGCCCGTCGTCAACGGCCTCGTGCTCGTCCTGGGCTTCTGCGCCGCGCTGTTCATGGTCTCCCACGTCATGCGCCGCACGACGAAGGTGGCGCTCGTGCTGCTCGCGGCCGGCTGCGGGTACGGGGTCTTCCTCACCCACACCCGCGCGATCTGGCTGGCGTTCGCCGTGATCCTCGTCGTCGGCATCGTCATGCCGACCCGGTCCCGTGCCGGCTACCTGCTGACGTTCGGCGTCTGCGCCGTCGCCATCGCAGCGAACTGGTCGACGTTCATCTCCTCCGACCGCGCCGACGGCGGCGTCGGATCGGCCAACGAGGTCGACGACCGGCTCAACATCATCGAGACGTCGCTGTGGGCGATCCGGGAGAAGCCCGTCTTCGGCTGGGGCATCGCGCGCTTCTCCGTCGTCAACACCTACCACCACCAGCAGTGGTCGAGCGACATCCCGTGGCTGCGGGGCTACGGGCTGTCCTCGCACCTCAACGAGCTGGGCATCGCCGCCGAGCTGGGGCTGCCGGGCCTCGCGCTGTGGCTGCTCGTCAACGTCGCGCTGATGGTCGGGATCGTCCGGGCCTGGCGCAGGCTGCCCGTCGACGGGCTGACCGGCCGCGGCCTGGTCCTGGTCGCGGGCGGCGCCTACCTGACCCTCGTCATCGCGGGGATCACCGTCGACCTCCGCTTCTACGACTACCCGATCACGATCGTCATGGTCCTGCTCGGCGCGGTGGCCGGTATCGCCGACCGCATCACCGGTCCACCCCGAGGGGCGGTGCCGACGCCCGTCGCCACACGTCGGCGGGAACTCCAGGAGGCTGTCGCATGACCCGCTCCCGACCCCGTGTGCTGTGGGTCTCGACGTCGCCGGAGACCCGCGGCGGAATCGGCGCCTACGTCCGTACGATGCGGTCCACCACGCTCTGGCGCGACTGGGACGTCCGGCACGTCACCACCCACCGCGACGGCAGCACCGCCGCCCGGATCGCCACCTTCGGCACCGGGCTCGTCCGGGTGTGCGCGGCCCTGGTGCGCCGGCCGGCCGCCGTGCACCTGCACACCGCCTCCTACGGCAGCTTCGTCCGCAAGGCGTCGCTGACCTGGATCGCGCGTGCCGCGCGCGTCCCCGTCGTCCTGCACGTCCACGGCGGAGAGTTCGTCAGGTTCCACGACCGCTGCCCGGCGCCTGCCCGCGCGGTCATCCGCGCCACGCTGCACACCGCCGACACTGTCGTCGCGCTCGGCGACCGCTGGGCCGCCCGGCTCGGCGAGGTCGCACCGCGCGCCCGGATCCTGGTGGTGCCCAACGCCGTCCGGATCCCCGAGCAGCCGAGCCGGACCGCCGGAACCGGCGGCGTGCACGTCGTCGCCGTCGGCGACGTCAGCGACGCCAAGGGCACCTTCGTGCTCCTCGACGCGTGGGCGAAGCTCACCGCGGAGCTGCCGCCCGCCACGGCCCGGCTCACGATCGCCGGTGCCGGCGAGGTCGACCGTGCCCGTGCCGCCGTCACCGAGCTCGGCATCGGCGACAGCGTCGAGGTCACCGACTGGATCCGGCCCGGAGCCGTTGCCGACCTGCTCGCGTCCGCGGCCGTCCTCGCGCTGCCCTCACGGGCGGAGGGCCAGCCGATGGCGGTGCTCGAGGCGATGGCCCACGGGCTCGCCGTCGTCGCCACCGACGTCGGCGGCATCCCCGACCTGGTCGGCCCCGAACAGGGGATACTCGTCCCGCGCGACGACCGGGAGGCCCTCACCGACGCGCTGCGCGACGTCGTCACCGACGACGCCCGTCGCACCGCGATGGGCGCGGCCGCGCTCGCCGCCGTCCGCGACCGTTTCGACGTCGACGTCGTCGTCGCTCGCCTCGACGCCCTCTACCGCCGGGTGACCGGCCGCGAGCCCACCGTTCGCGCCGCCGCCGCGCCGTCCCGGCCGCTGGTCCTCACCGTCGTCCTGGACCGGACCGGTTTCGGCGGCGCCGAGATCGTGCTGCTCGAGACGGTGCGCCACCTCGACCCGGCCCGGGTCCGCGCGCGGTTGGTCTGCCTGCGCGACGGGGGCGCCCTCGCCGACGACTTCCGTGCCGCCGGGGCCGAGGTCGAGGTCCTCGAACGCAACGGGCGCTACGATCTGAGCACCCTCCCGAAGCTCGTCTCGGGCCTGCGCAGATCGGGTACCGACGCGGTCCTCGTCACCCACCACCACCGGGCGTCGCTGCTGCTGGGCCGCATCGCCGCGCGGCTGACCGGCGCCGTGAGCCTCGTCGCCGTCCACAACATGGACCTCGTCGCCCAGGGCGGCCGCTGCCTCCCGCGCTCCACCGTCGAGACCCTCGCGCTCTCCCAGGCGCTCGTCCTGCTCTCGCAGAGCCAGGGCGAGTACCTGCACCGCGAGGAGGGTGTCGGGTCGCGGCCGTGGCGCCGCACCCGGGAGGCCGTGGTGCGCAACGGCATCACCATCGGTCCCGCCCCGACCGCAGCCGACCGGGCGTGGGCCCGCGCCGAGCTCGGCCTCGGCGACGACGACGAGGTCGTCATGATCGTCGCCCGGCTCTACCCGGAGAAGGCCCACGAGGTCCTGTTCGCAGCGATCGCCGAGCTGCTCCCGTCCCGGCCCCGGCTGCGGCTGGTCGTCGTCGGTGACGGGGCCCGCCGCCCCGAGCTGGAGGCCCTCGCCGGGCGACTCGGTATCGCGGGCATCACCACCTTCACCGGAGTCCGGCGCGACGTGCGCAAGCTCCTCCCGGCCATCGACGTCTCGGCGCTGAGCTCGACGCACGAGGCCGCACCGCTCGTCCTGCTCGAGGCGATGGCCGCGGCGAAGCCGATCGTGTCCACCGACTGCGGGGCGGTCGCCGACCTCGTGTCCGACGGGACGGACGGCCATCTCGTCCCGATCGGCGACCACATCGCGATGGCGGACCGGATCGGGCGAATCCTCGCCGACCCCGTCCTGCGCGACGCCATGGGGGCCGCCGCCTATGACCACGCGGTGCGCGAGCACCGCATCGAGACCACCGCCGACGACCTCACCGCGCTGGTGGAGGACCTGTCGGGTGACCCACGACCGCGGGAGCACATGCGATGAACCGACCCCGGGTACTGATCCTCGTCGAGAACCTGTCCGTCCCCTTCGACCGCCGCGTGTGGCAGGAGAGCCGCGCCCTCACCGAGGCCGGCTACGACGTCACCGTCATCTGCCCGCAGGGGACCAAGCAGGACAAGGAGCGTGAGGCCACGATCGACGGCGTCCGCATCCTGCGCTACCCGCTCGAGGCCGCCACCGGCGGACCGGCCGGCTACGTGCGTGAGTACGGGTCGGCGATGTGGCACACCCTGCGGTTGGCGCTCAAGGTCCGCCGCGAGGCCCCCGTCGCGGTCGTGCAGGCCTGCAACCCGCCCGACCTGCTGTTCCTCGTCGCGCTCGCGCTCAAGCCCGGCGGCGCCCGGTTCGTCTTCGACCACCACGACCTGGTTCCCGAGCTGTTCCTGTCGCGGTTCGCCGACGGCGGCGGGGGAGTCGCGGGCCGGGCCCTCATGCGCGGCGTGCGGGTGTTCGAGCGGCTCACCTTCCGCAGCGCCGACGCCGTCATCTCCACCAACGAGAGCTACCGCCGGATCGCGATCGAACGCGGTGGCAAGCGCCCCGAGGACGTCGTCGTCGTCCGCAGCGCACCCGACCTCTCCCGGTTCGTCCGCCGCGAGCCCGACCCCGCCCTGCGCAACGGCCGTCGTCACCTCGTCGCCTACCTCGGCGTCATGGGACCGCAGGACGGCGTCGACTACGCACTTCGGGCGCTGGCCCACCTGCGCGACGAGTTCGGCCGCGACGACGTGCACGCGATCTTCATGGGCTCCGGCGACGCCTTCGACGACATGGTCGCCCTGCGCGACGAGCTCGGGCTGGCCGACCGCGTCGAGTTCACCGGTCGGGTCCCGGACGAGTTCGTGCAGCGCTGCCTGTCGACCGCCGACGTGTGCCTCTCGCCGGACCCGCGCAACCCGCTCAACGACGTGTCGACGATGAACAAGGTCGTCGAGTACATGGCGATGGGCAAGCCGCTCGTGTCGTTCGACCTGATCGAGGCCGAGGTGTCGGCGGGCGACGCGGCGGCCTACGCACCGGCCAACGACGAGAAGGCGTTCGCCGCCCACGTCGACGCCCTGCTCGACGACCCGCAACGTCGCGCGACGATGGGCGCCCTCGGTCGTGAACGGGTCGAACGGGAGCTGTCCTGGTCGACCTCGGCCCGCAACCTGCTCGGCGTCTACGCACGCGTCGCGCCGCTGCCCCGCACGACCGCCGCCGCCGACCTCCGCGTCGCCGAGTCGGTCGAGTCAGCGGTCGGCGCGTAGGAGTATCGCCCCGTCGCCGGCGGGGA
>NZ_BEGX01000114.1:300952-396953 GCF_002583555.1 Pseudonocardia sp. N23 | reverse complement strand
ACGGCGGTGACCGTCCCGCCCGCCTGGCCCTGCGTCCGGAAGGGCCCGCCGAGGGCGACCTCGCGGGACACCCCGGACGCGTTGTGCAGCACCACACCGCCGGAGAAGTCGCGACGGAACACCCCGGGTGCCACCGTCCCGACCCCGTCGGAGTACGGCGCCTGCAACCGAGCGGGCGTCGGGTCGGCGACGACGGGCGTCCCCAGGTAGTGCCGGTCGCTCGTCGCGAGCAGCGACGGGAACGACTGCGTCCGGTAGCCGTCGGTCGCGGGCGCCCAGAACCCGTTCTGCAGCAACGTCGCCGACAGGAAGAAGCGGTCGCGCCGGGCCGCGTCCTCACCGGTCGTCGACCGGTCCGCGTTGATCGTCAGGCTCACGCCGGGCGCACGGTGCCCGTCGCCCGCCGTCTCCCGCACGTAGCGTTCGAGGTCGCCTGCCGGGTTCCGGCCCGCGGCCGGGTCGGCGAAGCTCTCGTAGACGAGGCCGTCGAGCCGGCCGTCGACGAGCGAGCGGGTTCCGTTGGCGACCAGCACGGCGCCGGGCATCCGGTCGCGCATGATCTTCTCGGCCGACAGCAGCCCGGCCGCCCAGGGCCCCGACGGCCCGTAGATCTCCGGATCGGGGACGTCGCGCCCGTCACCGCGTACGGCCCAGGCCGTCGCGTCGGCGCTGTAGACGGTGTCGCCCCAGACGTCGAGGAAGATCCCGTCCCAGACACCGGTGCTCCAGATGTTGTCGGCGATCCAGTTCGCGCCGTACTCGGCGAACGTCCGGCCGTCGACCCGGGGCGCCTGGTCGCTGAGGTTGGTCATGACGGTGTTCGGGTACTCGCTCACCGGCGCGCCCGCCGCGGTGCGCGCGGCCCACTCGGGCGGGAACGCGCTCGTCGTCGGGTCGGTGAAGCGCCACAGCGACCAGCGGTCGGCGTAGTACTCCTTCGTCCCCAGCTGCACGGGCCGGTCGGTGAGGTTGACGTAGGCCAGGACGATCACGCCGGGGTCGCGGGAGCGAAGGTCGTCGAAGAACCCCTTGCCCAGGCGCCCGTACCACTCGCTGTCGATCACGACGAGGTCGAATCGTGCCAGGTCGTCGACCGACGGCAGGGTGTTCTGGTCGAGGACGACGGTCGCCGTGCGCGGGAACAGCGGGAGGTCGCGGGTCGAGGCGGCCGGGGTGGCGGCCGGGGCGCACGACATCAACGCCAGCACCATCACGAGCAGTGGCAGGACCGTCGCGCGTCTCACGGGGCGGTCCCGCCGGCCGGCCCGTCCGGTGCTGCGCGGCCCTCGACCACCGACGGACGCAGTTTGCCCGACGACGGGCGGGGGATCCGCCCGTCGAAGGTCCGCATCGTGACCTCCTGGCCCGGCCCGAAATGGCGCTCGACGGTGCGGGCGAAGTAGGCCCGCAGCCGCTCGGCGTCGAACCCGTCGGCGGGGACGGCGCGCAGCTCGAAACGGCCCGGGGCCAGCTGCGCGACCTGCACCTCGGCCACGTTGGTGAGGTCGTCGACGACGATGCTCGGCAGCGGCAGCTCGCGCCCGTCGGCGGTGTGGAACGAGTCCTCGACGCGCCCGTCGACCGTGCCCAGCAGCGGGAACGCCCGACCACACGGGCACGGCCCGGGCGCGGCCTCGCCGACCTCGTCGCCGGTGCGGTACCGCAGCAGCGGGAAGCCCAGGTTGTGCAGTGACGTGGCCACCAGCTCGTAGCGCCCGGGCCGCTCGACGATCGGGTGCCGCTCGACGATCCCGTAGTCGGAGAACTCGTGGAAGCCGCCCTCCTCGCAGTTGCCCGCGAGCACGACACGCTCGGTCTGTCCGTAGTGGTCGACGATCGGGGCGTCGAACACCGACTGCATCACCTCGACCTGCCGCGGTGTCATCACCTCCGACGACGTGATGATCGCCTTCAGCGGCAGCTTCTCGCCCATGTCGCGCAGGTAGGACGCGAGCAGGGCGATCGACGACGGGTACCCCTCCGCCGCGTCGGGCCCGAACTCCCGGATCGCGTCGACGATGCCCGGCACGGTGTCGGGGGAGAGCCGGTAGCTCGACACCAGCAGCTGATGGTCGCCCGGCAGGTGCAGCACCGGGGAGCCCGCGTCGGCGGCGAAGTCGCTGCCGCGCATGACGAACCGCCGAGCGTCCCGGCCCAGGCCGAACCAGGACCACTGGCGTTGCAACGCCGCCTGCTCGTACACCGACGAACCGGGCGTGCGGTACACGGTGATCGCCTTGCCCGACGTCCCGCTGGAGTGCGACTCCCACATGACCCGCACCGGGTAGGTGGCGAGGTCGCGGGGCGCGGCGAGGAGGTCGTCGCGGGTGACGATCGGGAGCACCTGCATGTCGTCGAGGGTGCGGATGGACGACGGTGCCACACCCGACTGCGCGAACCACCGGCGGTAGAAGGGCGAGCGTGCTGCGGCCAGCCGGACCAGCAACCGCAGCCGGCGCTCCTGGTAACGACGGAGCCCGGCCGGCGTGGCGCGTTCCATACGCGCGAGGTCGCGGCGGGCGAGTACGCCGGCCGGATGCGCGCGTCGCACGCGGTGCATCAGGTCCTGCAGTCCGCCCGGAGGGGCCACGCGGGACTCCACTTCGATCGCTCGACCGGTTCCGTGGCTATCGTTCCAGCCGACGCCGGTCGGCCGCCACGACACCCCACCCGACCATCACAGGAGTTCACACCGATGCGCAAGCTCGAGTGGTACAGCAGGCGGCTCGCGGCCATGTCCGTCGGCGAGATCGCCTGGCGCGCATCGGGTGTCGTCCGAGCAGCGCGCGACGAACGCCGCCGGCTCCCTACGGCCGCGGAGATCGTCGCCGACGGTGCCACGGCCACCGCGTTCGACGGCTTCCGTGCCGCCGACGGCAGGCCCGTCCTGCTCGACCGGGCCCGCGCCGCCACGATCGCCGACGAGTACCCCGACGGCCTCGCCGCCGTTCTCGCCGCCGCCGAACGTCTCGTCGACGGCCGGGTGCAGTTCTTCGGCTACCCCGCCGCCCGGCTGGTCGAGCCCATCGACTGGAGCCACGACCCCGTCGCCGACGTCCACTGGCCCCGCATCGCCTCGGGCCGGCTGAACCATCGCAGCGCCGCGGGCGACGCGAAGTGGATCTGGGAGCTCAACCGGCTCCAGCACCTCCCCCTGCTCGCGCAGGCGTACCTGTTCACCGGCGACGAGCGGTTCGCCGAGACCGCCTGGCACCACCTCGACGGCTGGCTCGCGCAGTCACCGCCCGGCCACGGCATCGCCTGGCGCGGCGCGTTCGAGGCCGGGGTCCGAGCGATCTCGATCGCCGTTGCGCTGCAAGGGCTGCGCGACTCCCCAGCCACGACCCGCGACCGCTACGAGGCGGTCCTCGTCGTGCTCGACGAGTCCGCCCGCCGCTGCTGGGACGACCGTTCGCGGTACAGCTCGGCCAACAACCACCTCGTCGGCGAGCTCGCGGGGCTCGCCGTGGTGTCCCTGCTGCATCCCGAGCTCACGGAGTCCGGCCCGCGGCTCGCCCGGGCGTTGCGCCACCTCGCCCACGAGGCCCGCGCCCAGATCCTCCCCGACGGTGCCGGCGCCGAGCAGGCGTTCGCCTACCAGCTGTTCACCGGCGACCTGCTGCTCGTCGTCGCCGCCCTGCTGCGCGCGGCGGACCGGCCTGTCCCGGAGGGCATGACCGCCGGGCTCGACAGGTCTGCGCGCTACCTCGCCGCGCTCGTCGGCGACGACGACCCGGTGCCGCGCTACGGCGACGACGACGAGGGCTTCGCGCTGCGCCTCGACGACGCGCCCGTCCCCGACGTCCGCACCCACCTCGCCGCGGTCGGCGCCGTCACCGGCGACCCGACCGCGGCCGCGCGAGGGCGTGCCGGGGTGACGTCGGCGTGGCTGGGTGGGTCGGAGCCGGCCACGCCGCACGGGGAGCCCGAGCCACTCGGCGCGGGCCGCCACGCCGCCGACGGCGGTCTCGTCGTCCTGCGCGGCGACGGCGGCCGGGTGCTCACGATGGACGTCGGACCGCTCGGCTACCTGTCGATCGCCGCCCACGGCCACGCCGACGCGCTCGCGCTCACCCTCGCCGTCGACGGCCGCGAGATCGTGTCCGATCCCGGCGCAGGCAGCTACTACGGCCACCCCGACCGGCGCCGGGTGCACCGCAGCACCCGCGCCCACGCGACCGTCGAGGTCGCGGGCGCCGACCAGTCCACGACGGGCGGCCCGTTCCTCTGGACCGACCGCGCGCAGGTCCGGGTCCGGCGCGTCGACGTCGCGGGCGGTGTCGTCGACGCCGAGCACGACGGCTACACCCGCCTCGCCGACCCGGTCGTGCACCGGCGCCGGGTCGTCGCCGCTCCCGGCAGCCCCGCCGTCCTCGTCGTGGACGTCCTGACCGGCGCGGCGGCAGACACCCGCATCGAGGCCCGGACCACCTGGCCGTTGCACCCGGACCTCGACGTGATCTGCGGTCCGGCCGGGCACCTCGTCCACGCCGCCGGCACGCTCGTCATGGACGTGGTGCACGCGGCCGACGTCCCCTTCACCCGCGAGGAGGTGCGTGGTGACGAGGCCTCGGGTCTCGGCTGGTGGGCCGACCGGCTCGAGTCCCGTCTGCCCGCTTGCTGGATCGGCGCCGCCGTGCGCGGGACCGGGCGGGTCGTCGTCGCGACGGCGTTCGTCCCACCCGGGACCCTGGAGAGCAGGCCGGGCGACCCGCTCGACGGCCCACTCCTCGTGACCGTCGACGAGGACACGATCCTCGTGACACTTCGCGCGGGGGACGCGTCCATCGTGGAGCGCATCGCGCTCTGACCGGCCCGGTCGCGCAGTCGTGCCGTCCCGAACGTAACGCTCGGGGACGCCCGGGCGAGTACCGGGGCGTACCGGCTGCCGCACCCGGGTGAGCAGCCGTCGCGCGTGAAGGGCCTGTCGCTCGTGCCGACCGTGTTCAGCTTCCTCACCCCCGCGTACCGGGCGGAGGACACCCTGCACCGCACGATCGACTCGGTGCGGGCGCAGACCCGGTCGGACTGGGAGCTGGTCGTCACCGACAACGGGATGTCCGACCCGATCGCCGACATCGTGCGGTCGTACTCCCACGATCCCCGGATCCGGCTCGTCCGCCAGCCCAACAACGGTCCCGACGGCGGCACCATGGCGTCGGCCGCCGTCGCCGTGGGCGAGGTGTTCGTCCCGCTGAACTCCGACGACGCCGTGGAACCCGGCTACCTCGACCGGGTGGGCGCGGTGCTCGACGCCCAGCCGGGCGTCGGCGCGGTCACCTGCGACGCCTGGACGTTCACCGACCCGGGCTGCCGGATCCTGCCGCGCAGCTATCTGCAGACCGCCGGGGCGAGGGTCCCGCCCGACCCGACGCGCCCGCTGCGTGTCGCCGACGTCGTCGACGGGCCGTGCCCGTTCTACGGGGGTGCGATCCGGCGCGAGGTCTGGGAGGCCGTCGACGGCCTCAACTCCGACAGCCCTGCGGTCGGCGACCTCGACTTCTGGCTGCGGGTCCTCGTCGGCGGGCACGACGTCCGGGTGCTGCCCGACCGGCTCGCCCGCTACCGCGTCGAGGCCGGGTCGGTGAGCAGACCGGTCGACGACGCCGAGGCCTCCGAGGCGATCGAGCAGCAGCGCTACGCCGTCCTGCGCCGGGCCGCGCTCGCCGACGGCGACCCGGAGTCGCTCGCCGCACTCACCCGGTTCCGTCGCCGGGAGGGCTACTTCCAGGAGATCCGCCGGGCCCGCGTCGCCCTCGACCACGGTGATGTCGCCGGCGCGCGGGCCCATGCCCGCGCCGCCTTCGCTCACCGGCGCACCGCCCGGGCGGGTCTCATCGTCACCGCGCTCAGGGTCGCCCCCGCCGCGATGGCGCGGGTGCATCCGATGAAGCGCCGCGCCGAGGACGCTGTCAGGACCACCGCCCGGACGCTTCGCCCGGCGGCCCGCCGCTCCGGCGACGGCTGACCGTGCCGGCGACGATGCGCACCGTCGTTGTCACGAGTGCCGTCCCCGACCGGTCGAGCAGCGGCTACGACATCCGGGTCGCCCACCTCACCGCGGCGCTGCCCGGCGAGCGCCATCTCGTCGTCACGTCGATCCTGGACCGGCCCGAGGGCGGGGTCGTGACGCCGGAGCTGCTCGGCGTGTTCGACTCCGTCATGGTCCTCCCGCCCGTCCTCGGCGGCCCGCTGTCGCTCCGGCGCCACCTGCGGCGCTCCGACGAGCAGTTCCTCGAGCTCGCCGCGCCCGACCGCTTCGCCGCGTCCGCCGGTGCGCTCGCCGCTCGCGCCTGTGAGGTCGACGCGACGCACGTCGTCGCCTTCGGGGGAAACGTCGCGCCGTTCGCCGCGGCCGCGGGCCTGGGACCGCGGACCGTCGTCGACGTCTGCGACAGCGTCACGCTCACGCTCAGCCGTGCCGGGGCACGCAGCGCGGGGGAGCGGCTCGCCCTGCTGCGCGCACGCCGCGAGGAGGCGGCCCTGGTGCGCGGCTTCCCCGCGGTGACCGCGATCGGGGCCCCCGACGCCGAGCAGCTCCGTGCCCTCGTCGGGGGCACCGCCGACCACGTGACGGTCGTCCCCAACGGCGTCGGTGAGGTGTTCACCGGCCCCCTGCCCGTCCCCGGTGACCGCCGGGGCGTCGCGTTCTGGGGGAACCTCGACTTCGCCCCGAACCGGACGGCGCTGCAGTTCTACCTGGACGATGTGCACGACCCGTTCCTGCGCGACGCGGGCGTCGAGCTGTTCGTCGTCGGCTCCGGCGCGCCGGAGTGGCTCACGGCGCGGGCGGCCCGCCCCGGTTCGGGGATCCGGCTCGCCGGGCGGGTCGAGGACCTCGTCGAGGCCGTGGTGCCCTACCCCGTGATGGTCAATCCGATGCGGACCGGGAGCGGGCTCAAGAACAAGGTGCTGGAGGCGTTCGGCGCGGGCCTGGTCGTCGTGTCGACCCCGCGCGGTGTCGACGCCTTCCCGGAAGTACGCGAGCGCGACCATCTGATCACCGCAAGTGATGGGCCGGCATTTGCGACGGCAGTCACGTCGCTCCTCGACGACGCGGCGTTGAGGGCGCATATTCGCCTGTCCGCCAACGCCTTACTCCATGAGAACTATCGCTGGGACAGCGTCGGGCGCAACTGGGCCGAGGTCGTACTGCGCCATTCGGGTGCAGCTGCTGAAAACGGAAAGTAACAGTTCCACGGTGCCGTGCGAGCCACACAGCGACCCGGGTCGGCCGGGCGTCGGGGGCTGGGAAGGGGACCGGATATGGCGCGCGAGATCGCCGATCGACCGTCGGTGAGCGTCTTCGGTCTCGGCTACGTCGGGGCCGTGTCGGCAGCCTGTCTGGCGGACCGGGGCCACAGCGTCGTCGGGGTCGACGTCAACCCGCACAAGCTCGCTCTGATCCGCGACGGGCGCACGCCGGTCATCGAGGAGGGCATGGCCGAGCTCGTCGGGACCGCCGTCCACAGCGGACGGTTGACCGTCACCGGCGACGTCGACGCCGCCATCGCCGCGACCGACGTCTCCATCGTCTGCGTCGGGACGCCGTCCGGCGCCGGCGGCGGCCTCTCGACCGCCTACCTCGAGCGCGCCTGCGCCGAGATCGGCCGGGCCCTGCGCGACAAGCCCGGCAGGCACGTCGTCGTCTTCCGCAGCACGATGATCCCCGGCACCTGCGAGGACCTGCTCATCCCGATCCTCGAGCGCGAGTCACTGCGCAAGGTCGGCGACGACCTCGGCGTCTGTGTGAACCCCGAGTACCTGCGCGAGGGCTCGAGCATCCGGGACTTCAACAACCCGCCCAAGACCGTGGTCGGCGAGTCCGACGCGCGCAGCGGCGACATCGTCCACGCGCTCTACGAGGGCGTGCCCGGCCCCCGATTCCGCGTCGCGATCAGGGTCGCGGAGATGTCGAAGTACGTCGACAACTCCTACCACGCCCTCAAGGTCGCCTTCGCCAACGAGATCGGCTCGGTCTGCCGGGCCGTCGGCCTCGACTCCCACGACGTCATGGACGTCTTCCTCGCCGACACCAAGCTCAACGTCAGCGCCGCCTACCTGCGGCCCGGGTTCGCCTTCGGCGGCAGCTGCCTGCCCAAGGACGTCCGCGCGCTCGTGCACGCCGCCCGCAGCAACGACGTCGACGTCCCGCTCCTGTCGAACCTGCTCCCCGCCAACGAGGCGCACCTGCGCCGGGCGGTCGACCTCGTCGTCGCCTCCGGGCGCCGCCGCATCGGCCTGCTCGGGCTGTCGTTCAAGCCCGGCACCGACGACCTGCGCGAGAGCCCGCTCGTCGAGCTCGCGGAGCGGCTCATCGGCAAGGGCTACGACGTCCTGATCTACGACCCCTTCGTCGCGGTGTCGCGGCTCGTCGGCGCCAACCGTGAGCACATCGCCGAGCACCTGCCCCACATCGGCAGCCTGCTCACCGACGACCTGCAGAAGGTGATCGGCCACGCCGAGATCTGCATCGTCGGCAACCGCAGCGAGGAGGTCGTCGACGCTCTCGACGAGCGGACCGTCGCCTCCCGGGTGGTCATCGACCTCGTGCGGCTGCCCGACGCCGGCGACCGCCGCCGCGAGGACGGCTACGTGGGGATCGGCTGGTAGTGACCGGAAAGCCCGGAGTCGGGGACGCCACGTCCCCGGCCTCTCCGGCCCCCGCGGCGCCGGAGGCCGACCCGCCGTCGTCCCTCGGGCGCACGATGCGCCGCGGAGCGGTCATCTCGGCGGGAATGCTCGTCGTCGTCCAGCTGGTGGCGTTCGCGCAGACCCTCGTGCTCGCCCGCATCCTCTCGCCGGCCGAGGTCGGCGTCTTCGCCGCAGGCACCGTGCTGTCCAGCTTCCTCGTCACGTTCTCCGAGGGCGGCATGCGCAACGCCCTCGTCCAGCGCCGGGACCGGCTCGAGGACGCCGCGAACACCGCGTTCTGGTCGACGCTGATCGCGGGCATCGGCTGGGCGCTGTTCGCCGCGGCCGTCGCGCCCCTGATCGGGCTGTTCTTCGACAGCGAGCTCGCGGCCGCGGTCGCGTTCGCGACGGCGGGCAGCATCGTCCTGCACGCCCTCACCAACGTTCCCGAGGCGCTGCTGCAACGTCGTTTCGACTTCCGGCAGCGGCTCATCGTGCAGCCCGTCGTCGCGGTGTCCTACGCGGTCACCTCCGTCGTGCTCGCGCTGCGGGGGATGGGCGTCTGGTCGCTCGTCGTCGCGACCTACGTGTCGCACGTCTGCTGGGTGGTGAGCACCTGGGTCATCGCCAGGTGGCGGCCGGGCAAGGGCACCCCGTCCCGCGCGCTGTGGCGCGAGCTCGCCCGCTTCTCCGCACCCATGATCATCGGCACGGGACTCGACCGCGCCCAGGACATGTTCCAGTCCGCGATCGTCGGCCGGTTCCTCGACACGGCCGCACTCGGCAACTACCGCTACGGCCGCCGCCTCGCCGCCCTGCCGGGCACCGCCATCATCGAGGTCGGCTCCTACGTCCTGTTCCCGGCGTTCTCCCGGATCGCGGGTGACCCGGTGCGGTTCCGGACCGCGTTCCTGCGGGCGCTGACGCTGCTGTGGGTCGCGTCGATCCCGCTCGCGGGACTGCTGCTGGCCGTGGGCGTCCCGCTCGCCGTGCTGTTGCTCGGCGAGCCGTGGCGCGGTGCCGGTGTCATCTTCGCCGCGACCGCCTTCGTCGGTCCCGGGACCGCGCTCAGCGCCGTCGGCATGGAGTCGATCAAGGGCAGTGGCAAGACCCACCTGATCAACCGGGTGACCGCCGTCGGCATCGGGTCAGGGGTCGTGCTGTTCCTCGCCCTCGCCAACTTCGGGCTGGTCGGGATCGGCATCGCGCTCTCGACGGCGACGTTCGCCGCCGGCCTCACCAGCGTGCTGCTCGCCCGCCGGGAGGCCGGCGTGAGCGTGCGCGAGATCGTCCGCCGGATGTACCCGGCGCTCATCGCCGCGGCCGTCGCCGCCGTGCCGGTCGTCGTACTCGAGCACCTGATGCTCCACTCCGACCAGCTGCACCTCGGCGTCGGGCTCGCCGTCATCGTGTCCGAGGCCCTCGTGTACCTCTCGATCTACGGTGGTGTCCTGTACCTGATCGCGCGGCCCCTGGTGAAGGAGATGATCGGGGCGATTCGGGCACGCTGAGCCGAACGCCGGGCCACGGTCCGCCGGAGAGTCGTACCGTTCGACGACTCGGCGCGTGGGGAGAACCCGTGGTCGACGTCGAGCAACCTCCGTGTTCCCCGCTGTCACCGATACGGGTCGGATGGATGCCGAGCGCGGACGTGCGGTCATGACCGCTCCCCACGGTGCCGAACCCCAGCCGGCCCGGGTCCGGCCGCACGACACCCGCTCCGGAGAAGGCCTGCACCACGGTGTGGGCCTGGTTCATGTGCGACGAGGAAGATCCGTTGCCCGGGACTCTCCGACCCGACCGGCGTCCCGACCGGCCGGGAGAGATCCGAGAGGCGTTGAATGCAGTGCTCCCCAGTTCGTGGCTGATGAAACTGCTGGCCCCCCTGCTGGCCGCAATGGTCGCCGTACCCGTGATCGCCCATTCCGGCGGCGAGCAGACCGGCCGACCGGGATCGCCCGGCAGGACCCAGACCCAGAGCCCCCCACCGCCGTCGAAACCGGGATCGCCGTCGATCCCCGGAACGTCGGCGGGCACCGTCCCGTCCACCTCGACCACCACCACCACGACGACCACGACGACCACGGTTCCCCCGACCTCGACGTCGTCGTCCCCGGGTGGCACGGGCACGACGCCGCCCGTCGGCCCGGTCACCGTCGGCCCGTCACAGCCCGCCGGGCTCGCCTACACCTCGACCAGGGGCGTCACCGGCTACGCGAAGCCCGGCGCGCTCGTCGTCGCCGGTCGTGACAACTACGCCGACCCGGCGTTCACACAGGTCGCGAACGCCGGCGGGCACGTCCTCGTCTACCTCGACCCGATCATCGACAACCCCCAGGGTCGCTACCACACGATGTTGTTCGAGGCCTCGGAGTGCGGGCCGGTCGTGCCGAACTGGCCCGGCAACCCCAAGGCCAGCCAGTGGGGCGTGCTGAGCGACTTCCGCGTCGGCGGCGTCCTGCAGAACAAGCTCGGCTGCGTGCTCGAGAAGATGGCCACCGAGAACCCGAGCATCTCCGGCTTCTTCGCCGACGACGTCGGCAGCCGCTCCTGGTTCCCGAACATCAACTGGAACAGCTGGTCGGTGGCCGACCAGCAGGCCTACCGCGACGGCGCCATCGCCGTCACCCGGACCATGCGACAGGTGGCGGACAAGCACCGGATGGTCGTCATCGTCAACGGGACCTGGACGGCAGGCGGGCTCGGCCCGTCGGGTGGTGGCTATCCCGACGCCGCCAAGGACGGCAACGCCCTCGCCGACGGCGGGATGGTCGAGCACCACGACGGCCAGGTGAACTTCTTCGGCAAGTACGCCTGCGGCGACCAGTGGGCCACCCAGTCGGCGACCACGCGTGGCACACAGCTCATGTACTCGATCAGCATGACCGACGCCGACCGGGCCGCGTACGCCGCATCGGGCTGCTTCGCCTACACGTCGGTCCAGGCCACCTACGACGCGGTGCCGGTGCCGTGGGGCGCGTTCCACTCCGTGGGCCTGCCGGCGCGCTGACCCGATCCTTCACGAACGAACGGCACAGCCGCGCAACCAGGTTGCGCGGCTGTGCCGTCGTGTCCGGGCCGTCGTGTCGAGGGCCGTTCGTGGCGTCAGGCGGCGGGTTCGGGGGCGCCGAGGCCCGCGATGGTGGCCTGCAGCGGGTCGCGCTGCGACGCGGTCTCCCACACCATCCACGGGCTCTGCCCCGACCGGTAGGCGGCCTCGAGCGCGGTGCGCTCCTTGACGGTGTCGGCCGGGTGCCAGTAGCCGTGGTGCCGGTAGGCCAGCATCCGGCCCTCGGCCGCGAGCGCGGTGCACGCGTCGGCCACCAGGTCCCCGTTCTCCGGCACGTAGTCGAAGATCTCCGGGCGCAGCACGAAGTACCCGCCGTTGAGCCACACCGGCATGTCCTGCAGCGTCTTGATGCCGGTGAGCATGCCGTCGTCGCTCACCTCGACGCAGTGGAACGCCGTCTGCGGCGGCACGGCCGCGAGCGTGGCGACGGCCTCGCTCGCCTTGAACGTGTCGATCATGTCGTTGAGCGGCAGGTCGGTGAGCACGTCGGCGTAGTTGGCGAGGAACATCTCCTCTCCCTCGACGTGCTGACGCACGCGGCGCAGGCGCTCGCCGATCGACGAGTCCAGACCCGTGTGGACGAACGTGATGTTCCAGTCCTGGATGTCGGAACCCAGCAGCTCGACCTGCCCGCCCGACAGCACGAAGTCGTTCGAGGCGGTCTCGGAGTAGTCGAGGAAGTAGTCCTTGATGTGGTGCGCGCCGTACCCCAGGCACAGGATGAAGTCCTTGTGCCCGAAATGCGCGTAGTACCGCATCACGTGCCAGATCAGCGGCCGCGGACCGACGGTCGTCATCGGCTTCGGGATGTCCGACTGGCCGTCACGCATGCGCATCCCGTAACCGCCGCAGAACAGGACTACCTTCATGATGCCCCCTTCTGGGCTAGTCCGTCGTCGGAATGCTCGCTCTGTGTGGTGGTGGCGTTAACGGGCGCCCGAACCGGTCACACGTCCGGCGGCGCAATTCGACGCAGCGTGGTCGGCGGCTCACGCGATGGCACGGGGGTGTGCGGCGCCCTCGGGTCACCGGTGATCTCCCCCACGACGGGGATGCGACGGCTGTGATCGCCGTCGGTCGATGACCTGCGACGGGACTCGGTGCACTACCTTCTACCGCTATGAGCGTGTGGCAGACCATCGGCATCTACGTGCTGATCCCGGCCGCCGTCTACGGGGCTTTCTTCGCTGTGATCGTCGGTCGCAACCGCGGCCGCCGGTCGCGCTACCGCGTCGGCCAGCCGTGGACGCACGAGCCGCTGTTCTGGACGGCGAACCCGGTGGGCACCGGTCTGCCCCCGGGGCAGGTCGACGACCCGGCCGCGACGACCGGACGAGGAGGTGCGCGCGGTGAGTGGTGACCACGACACGGGCACGGCACCGCCGTCGACCCGAAGGACCTTCCGGACGGCGCGAACGTGACCCTGTCCGGGCGAGTCTCCGCGGCCGAGGACTACGCCGCCAACCAGCCGGAGGCGACGGCGTTCACGCCGCAGCAGCTGGCGCGGATCGACGAGGCGATGATGCTGGCCAGCCGCTCGACCGGGCTGCGCTTCACCGTCTATGTCGGCGACCTGGGCGACGACCCGGTGACGCGGACGGGCGAGCTGCACGCGGGCGTCGAGGGCGCGGCCGACGCCGTACTCATCGCGGTCAGCCCGGGGCAGCGCTTCGTCGAGGTCCTCACCGGCCACGACGCGCGCGTCCGGCTGCCCGACCGCAGCGCGAAGCTGGCCATCATGAGCATGGTGGCGTCCTTCAAGGAGGGCGACCTCTTCGGTGGGCTGCTGAGCGGGCTGCGGATGCTGGCCGACCAGGCCGGCAAGCACGCGCCCATCCAGCACCTGGGCATCCGCGAGAGGGTCGCTGTCTGACGCGGCGTCCGGGTTACCCGGGGCCGTGTCATGTGCACGCGCGCGGTTGGCATGAGCACCTCGGTGTGATCCCGTTCACTCCCTAGCAGGAGGTGAAGGGTCGAGGTGTCGAAGGCGGTGCGGTTCCCCGCACGGCTGGCCGTCGACGTGCTGGCTGCCGCGGTGGTGTGCGTCGGGGCCGGGGTCATGCTGGCCCGCGGACTGGTCAGCGGGCCGGTCTCGACCGTCGACCCCGCGCTCGCGATCGCCACGCTGACGGTCGCCGCGGCCGCGGTCGGGGCGGGCTCGGCGATCCTCTCGGTCGTCGTCGGCCGGCTGTTCGGCGACCTGCGGATGGCGTGGCTCGCACCGGCGCTGGTCCTCTACTGCGTCGTCGTGCTGCCGTGGACGGCGGCCGCCCCCGGCGCGACTCTCGACGTCCCGCACCGGCTCGCCCGGCTCGTCGCCTACGCCACCGCGCTGATCCTCCTGGTCGTCGCCGTCCGCCCGCCGCAGCGGGCCGGCTGGTGGGGCGGCTGGGTCGTCGCCGCTCTCGGTGCCGTCGCGACCGTCGCCTCCCTGACCGTGCCCGGCACCGAGTCGATCAGGGTGCTCGTCGAGGGCCCGATCCCGACGTTTGTGGTGCTCGTCGGCTGGGCGATCGTCGCGGTCGGGTTCGTCGCCGACGCGCTGCGCAAACGCTCCCTGCCGCGGGCCCGGATCGGGCTCGGCCTCGTCGTGATCGCGGCGGCGCAGCTCTACCGGCTGCTCGCATCGACCGGTGCGGCCGCGGGGCTCGCGTTCGGGGCGCTGCGCCTGATCGGCCTGGCGATCGTCCTCCTCGGGGTCGGCCGGCTCGCGGCGTCGGCGCTGAGCACGGTGCGCCGTCGCGAGACGGTCCACCGCGAGGAGCTCGAAACCGCGGCCCGGCACATGGAACGCGCCGCCGAGCACGCGGCCGAGCGCGACCACGAACTGCGCAACGGGCTCGCCGGCCTGGCCGGCATCACCCACCTCCTCGGTGCCGACGGGGGCGATGACGAGCACGCGCGGCTCAAGCTCGCCGTCCTCTCGGAGCTGGGCCGGCTGCACCGCATCCTCGACGGCGAGGAGCTCACCGTCGACGGCACCTACTCCCTCGAGCCCGTGCTGACGGGGCTGGTCGCGCTCCGCGCCGCGGGGCCGGGGGAGCAGGTGGACCTGCACGTCGAGCCGGGGCTGCAGGCCCGCGGCGACTCGGCGGTGCTGTCACAGATCGTCACGAACCTGCTGGCCAACTGCGACCGGCACGCCCACGGCGCCCCCGTCCTGCTGACGGCCCGCCAGGACGGCGCCGCGGTCGTCGTCGACGTGCGCGACCACGGTCCGGGACTGCCGGCCGGCGACCCCGAGATCCTGTTCGAGCGTGGCACCCGCGACATCGGCGCCGGCGGCACCGGGCTGGGGCTGCACATCAGTCGCCGGCTCGCCGAGCACGAGGGCGGCAGCCTGGTACTGCGGCCGGCCGCGGGTGGGCCGGGCACCCTCGCCCGGCTGCGCCTGGTTGCCGCCGACGGCGACGTCGCGGCCGCCGATCGGGTCCCCGCGGCCGACGAATCGGTCCGCGGCCGGAACTGACACGCCGAGTTCGACGTCGGACTGGTTGCGCCGCAACGGGAGCCAGTCCGACGTCGAACTCGGCGGTGGGTCAGCGGCCGGTCACGTCCGGGGGAGGGCGCACGGGATGACGAAGGGCACCGGCCCCGGAACCGTCATCAGCCCGATCGGGAAGAACGACATGGTCACAGAAGCCGGCGTGACCCCGGCCGGGACGCCCGGCCGAGATCCGGCGGCGGGGACGACCCATGCCGGCACGAAGGGAACGCACACCGCGGACGCTTGGACCGGCGGGACCGGCGGGACCGGCGGGACCGGCGGGACGGCGGTCACGCCCTCGGCGGGGACGACCGGGACGGAGACCGGGGGGACCACCGGGACCGACACCGCAGGTGAGGTCACCGTCGACGGCACCACCGGCGCCGAGCTCACGGCAGGGACCACGGTCGTCGGAGGCGCGACGGTGGTCGGCACGACCGGGACTGTCGTCGGGACGACCGGGACTGTGGTCGGGACGACCGGGACTGTGGTCGGGACGACCGGCACGGTGGTAGGGACGACGGGAACGGTGGTCGGCACGACGGGGGCGGTGGTCGGGGGCGCGACCTGCAGCTCGTAGGCGCCGACGTCGACGCCCTTGCCGCTCGGGCGCGGGGCCCCGGTGAGGTCGGTGGTGGGGGCGGCGTCGGTGGACCCGGCGTCGAGGCCGGCCGAGCCCGGCGCGAGCCGCAGGTCGTTGGCGGTCGCGTTCACGAACTTCACCACGCCCGTGATGAGGTTGGCGCCGATCCCACTGCCGGAGAACAGGTTGTGGTCGGCCTCGAACGCCGACGCGCTGCCCGAGACGTCGGCCGGGTTCCCGCTGAACAGGTTGTTGCGCAGGATGTTCGTGCCCGCGAACTGTCCGCCGGCGATCGAGATGCCCGCCTTCTTGTTGGCGACGAACGTGTTGTTCACGACCGAGATGTCGGTGAACGAGCCGCTGCCCTCGGTCCAGAAGCTCATGCCGCCGCCGGCGTTGCCGATCATCACGTTGTTGTAGATCTGCACGGAGTAGGTCTTGCGGGTCGACGAGTAGTTCTCGACGGCCAGCGCGATGCCCGCCTTCGAGCTCTCCTTCGCGCCGATCGAGATGTTGTCGTACACCTTGATCTGGTGCGCGGAGTCGACGTAGATGTTGGGGCCGCGGTTGTTCTCGACGCGGTTGCCGTGGATCGAGCCGTTGCGGGTCTCGTACTTCGCGTCGATGCCCTCCTCGCCGTTGTCGTGGACGTGGTTCCCGGCGATCTCGAACCCGTCGACGTTCTCGAGGCTGATGCCCTCCATGTCGGCGCTGGTGCCCCTGGCGTTGTTGCCGTGCACGTCGCAGCCGACGATGCGGATGTTCGACCCGGCGATGAAGACCGCCCCGCCGTCCTGGGAGTCGGCCACCTCGCAGTTCTGCAGGACGATGTTCTGTGCCTTGTCGGCGTAGATGCCGAAGCGGCTGGACTTCGAGACGCCGATGCCGACGAAGCGCAGGTTCGAGCGGCCGCTGAGGTCGAGACGGCCGTTGCTCGTGCCGCCGCTGGTCAGCGTCACCTTGCCGCCGGGGCCGGCCTGGAAGGTGATCGGCTTGTCGGTGGTGCCGCTCGTCGGGACCTGGAACGAGGCGTAGCTGCCGGGGGCGATCAGGACGGTGTCGCCGGGCTTCGCGGCGGCCGCGGCCTCGGAGATCGTCCTGTACTGGCCGGAGCCGTCGGCGGCGACGCGCAGTGTGGTGCCGGCAGCGGTCTGGGCGGGGACGGACGCCGCGGCGTCGGCCACCGGGTCCTCGGATCGGGGCGCGGCGGAGTTCACCACGACCGCCAGGAGCACGGCCATGGCGACGACGAGCGCGGCGCCCGCGAGGGAGCGTCGGGTCCGTGCCGGTCGCTTTGCGTACATGGTTGCCTCGGCCGTTCTATCCGAAGGAGTGGCGATGACGTCGGGACGCTAGCCAGCTCGATCACGGCACGCCGAAGCTCGAGAGTGAAGATCACCTATCAGGGTGACAACATGGTCGGGAGTGAACCCAGTCGTGTTATGCGACGGGTGTGACTGATGTGGCCGCACGGCGGCGACAGTCCGTGACCATGTGGGTCACCGAAGACCCGGGTCGGTGAACCAGCGGGTCGTCGAGGGTCCGGTCAGCGACGGCGCGTGGCGACACGGATCGCGCGCCGGACCACCGCGGCCAGCGGACGAGGGTCGGCCACCGACGCCACCGCGTGGGTCGTGCGTGCGTGCGGCAGCAGGCCGCGGATCGCCGCACCGCGCTTGCCGGCCCGGAACATCGCCCACAGGCTGCGGACGTCCTCCTCGGACCGGAACCGCACGCCGCGGCTGTACTCGGCGACCTCGGGCCGCTCGCCCAGCAGCAGGTCCGTCCACATCGCGGGCAGGTTGACGCCGGCGGCGACCGCCAGCCCCAGCGAGTGGTACATCCGCGGGTTCACGTCGATCAGGTAGTGGTGAGGGCCGGACTCGATGAGCTGGAGGTTGAACAGGCCGCTCCAGCCGAGCTCGGCGATCAGCGCGCGGGCCGCCGCCTCGAGCTGCTCGTCACGCTCGACGGTCTCGGCCCAGGTGACGACGCCGCAGTCGGCGGGCCAGGTGCGCTCGGCCAGCTTGTGCACGGTCGTGAGGGTCTCGCCCTTCCACGCGACGCCGTTGACGGTGCGGATGCGCCCGCTCAGGTAGGGCTGGACGAGGCCCTCCCGGCCGGGCAGGGCGGCCAGCGTCGACGCCAGCTCGGCGCGGTGTGCGGCCTGCGTGACCTCGAAGCGGGCCAGGCCGTCGTCGGTGACGAGCTCGGAGCGGACCGGCTTCACGACGACCGGGAACGTGATGTCGGCGGCGGCGACGTCGGCGGCCGAGAGCCGCAGCGTCGGCGGGGTGCGGAACCCCGCGCGGGCGGCCAGCCCGGCGAGCGCGTCCTTGTCGAGCGCGGCGACGGTGTCGTCGACGTCGGGGGCACCGACCGCGACATCGCCCGGGAACAGGTCGCGGTGGCGGCCGAGGGCGATGAGCCCGGCCTCGGTGCCGGGAAGGACGGCCACGGCGCCGATGCGCGCGGCGGCCTCGACGAGGTCGCGGGCGAAGCGCTCCGCGTCCAGGCGCGGGTCGGCGACCTCGACGACGCCACCCGAGGACCGCGACAGCGCGCCGTAGGAGGACATGTCGTCGGTCGCGGCCCACGGCTCGTACCCGGCCGCGGCCAGCCCGCGCAGCGCGGCCAGCCCACCCGCGTGCTCGACACCGGTGACGAGGACACGCCGCGCGGAGCGGGGGGTCGCGTCGGTGTCGGTCGGGTTGGAGACGGGGAGCGTCGCGGTCATGGACCCAGTCTCGACGGGGGACGGTTAGCGGTCGGCAAAGCCGGCGCTACCGTCCGGCAAGGGTTTCCCATGTCACAGCGTCGGCCACGCGGTCGCTACCGGCTGTCGCCGCCCGTACGCGGACGGTCCCGGCGTGCCGGACCGGCACCTTCCCGCACCCGGATTGCGGGACAGTGCCGTTCCTGCAGAACGAGGGCGGGTCAGGTCTCCTCGAGGCGGTACCCGAAGCCGCGCAGCGTCGCGATCTGCGGGACCGTGGCCTCGGGCGCGGTGGCCGACTCCAGCTTGCGGCGCAGCGCCGCGACGTGGACGTCGAGGGTCTTCGTCGAGCCGAACCAGTTGGTGTCCCACACGTCGGCCATCAGCTGGTTGCGGCTCAGCGCCACCCCGGGCTCGGCCGCGAGCCGGGCCAGCAGGTCGAACTCCTTGGTGCGCAGCACGACCTCCTCGCCGCCCACCGTGACCCTGCGGCGTCCGGCGTCGACGACGAGGTCGCCGATCACCTGCGTCTCGTCGGAGCCGGCCGCGACGACCCGGCGCAGGTGCGCCCGGACCCGGGCCAGCAGCTCGCCGAGGCGGATCGGCTTGATCAGGTAGTCGTCGGCGCCGGCCTCGAGCCCGACGACGACGTCCATCTCCTCGTGTCGTGCCGTCAGCATGACGATGACGCAGCCGGGCTGCACCGCGCGGACCCGGCGGCACACGTCGATGCCGTCGATGTCGGGCAGGCCCAGGTCGAGCAGGACGAGGTCGAGCTGGGCCGTCGTCGCGAACTCGATCGCGGGACGGCCCTCGGAGTGCCAGGTCACCTCGTGCCCCGACGACGCCAGGCTGGCGCGGAGCACGTTCCCGATCGTCGCGTCGTCCTCGACGAGCAGCAGTTGGGCCACGGGGTGAGCCTAGGACCGCGCGGCGGGCGAGCTGTCGGGGACCTCGGTGGACTCGGGCCGCGGGGCCGGCGGCGCCTCGTCGGCGGCCGGGGTGACGATCGGCAGGAACGCGGTGAGCCGGGTCGGGTCCGCGCTGGTCAGCTGCAGCCGCCCGCCCTCGGCCTCGACGAGCCGCCGCGCCAGCGCCAGGCCGATGCCGTGGCCCTCGGAGTCGGGCTCGCGCCGGTCGAACAGGTCGGAGCCCTGCGTCACGCGGCCCTCGTCGGCGACGTCGATCGCCACGGCCTCGCCGATGTCACGCACCCCGACCGTCACCCGGCCGGCCCCGTGCTCGACGGCGTTGCCCAGCAGCACCGTGAACACCTGCCGGATCGCGGCGGTCGAGGCCTCCATCGGCGGCATGCCGGGCTCGACGGCGAACGCGAGCTCGCGGGACTGGCTGCCCAGCCGCGGTCCCCACACCTGCCCGACCTCGTGCAGCAGGGCGTCGAGGTCGAGGACGCCGCGCTGGCGGGTGCCGCGGGCCAGCGCCAGCAGGTCGGCGATGGTGCGTTCGAGGCGGTCGACCTCGGCGAGGCTCGCCCGGATCGCCGCGGTGTGGTCGCTGCCCGGGGTGCGCAGCGCCGCCTCGAGCCGCAGCTGCAGGCCGGTCAGCGGGGTGCGCAGCTGGTGGGAGGCCTCGGCGGAGAAGGCGCGTTCGCGGGCGATGAGGGCGTCGAGCCGGGAGGCGGTGGCGTTGAGGGCGGTCCGCACCTCGTCGACCTCCGGGATCCCGACGGTCCGCTCCTCGACGCTGAAGTCGCCGTCGCCGAGGCGTTCGGCGTCGCGGGCCAGCTCCTCGACCGGGTCGGCGAGGCGGCGGGCCTGGTAGCGGGCGAACGCCCACGTCGCGATCAGGGCGACGACGGCGAGGCCGAACATCTCGACCCAGCGCGTGGCGATCCGGGACGCCGCGTCGCCGCTGGACGTCGCCGCGCGCACGACGCCGACGACCTCCCCGTCGTCGATGATCGGCACGGCCACCACGAGGTCGCCGTCGACGTCGCCCTCGTGGACCTCGCCGCTGTGGATCGTGTCGTCGACGAGCCACTCACCCGCGGGCGGGCCGTCGCCGACCAGGCGCTGGGCGTCGGGGCCGTAGAGCGCCGCGCCGGTGTCCTCGTCGCCGACGTAGAGCTGTCGCGGCCCGGGGACGCCGTGGTCGCGGACCGTGTCGGAGATCCGGTCGACGACGGTGTGGGCGCGGCTCTCCAGCTCGGCGTACTCGATGCGGGTGTAGAAGCGCATCGCGACGACCGCGAGCGGCAGCACGAACAGCAGGATCGCGACCGTCGAGGCGGCCACCGTCAGCAGCACGATCCGCTTGCGCACCGGCGGTCCTCCTCTCCCGGTCGCCGCCCCCGGACGGCCCGGCTCCGGGCGCCATCATGCCCGCGCGTCACCCGTGCGAGACTCCCAGCACCCCCACCGACGTCGAACGAGGAGCTTTGCGCGTGCGGTTCTCCACGGTCCACCCACGCGATCTGAGTACCCCGGAGCTGGCCCGCTGGCAGGACATCCGAGGTGCGGGAACGTTGCCGCGCAACCCTTTCCTGTCCGCGGAGTTCGCCGTGGCGGTCGGTGCGGCGCGCCCCGGAACCCGCGTCACGGTGATCGACGACGGCGCCACGACCGTCGGTTTCTTCGCCCACGAACGACACGGACGGGTGGCGCGCCCCGTCGGCACACTGCTGGCCGACAGCGAGGGGCCGGTCCTCGCGCCGGGCACGGACGTCGACATGGCGGCGCTGCTGGCCCACGAGGGCCTCGCCGGGTGGGACTTCGACACGCTCGCCGACGGGCTCCTCCCGGCAGGGGCCTACCGCGTCGACGCCGAGCGCTCCCCGGTGCTCGACCTCTCGCCCGGCTGGGACGACTACCTCGCGACGATCTCGGCCCGGTCCAAGAAGTGGCTGGCCTCGACGTGGCGCAAGCGTCGCAAGCTCGAACGCGAGGTCGGCGGGATCCGCTTCGAGTTCCACACCACCGACCCCGCGGTGCTGCGCAGCCTGATGGACTGGAAGTCCGGGCAGTACGCCGCGCTGGGGGAGTGGGACCGCTTCGCCGACCCCGGCATCGTCGCGATCGCCCGGGCCCTCGCGGCGTCGCAGGCACCGGAGTGCACGGGGGCGGTGTCGGCGCTGTGGGCGGGCGACCGGCTCGTCGCCGCGCACCTCGGCCTGCACTCGGAGTCGGTGCTGTCGTGGTGGTTCCCGGCCTACGACCCCGAGTTCGGCCGCTACTCGCCCGGCATCCTCCTGCTGCTCGCCATCGCGGAGGCGGCGGCGGAGCGCGGTGTCACGCAGCTCGACCTGGGCCGCGGCGCGCACGACTACAAGGACGCGACGGCCACCGGCGAGCTCGTGGTCCGCACGGGTGCGCTCGACGCGGCGTCGCTGTCGTCGCTGCCGCGGCGGGCGAAACGGGTCGTCCGCGCCGGGCTGGCTCCGCTGGCCCGCGACGAGGGCCCGCTGGGTCGCACGCTGCGGTCGGTGAAGGCGCGCGTCAAGGCCTGACACCCCGGCGCGCAACCTCGGTGCCGTGGGTCGGCGCCACGAGAGCAGCGAGGTGGCGCGCGACGAGGACGTCGCCCCGGAGCGAGCACCGCCCGGCGCGTGGCGTCGGGCGCGCACCCTCCTAGCCCTTGCAGAGCACCCGTGGCATGTCGGCCATCACCCGCACGACCGGCGTCGTGTGCGCCGCGTACACCCCGGCCCGCTGCACGTCGAACATGTCGTCGTGGCGACGGCCGTTGACGCCTCCGTAGAAGCTGAACGCCCGCCGCACGCCGATGTCGCGCAGCACCCCGCGGGTCGCGTCGTCGAAGCTGGCGCGGGCCCCGACCGGGTAGCTGAACAGGTCGACGGGCTCGCCGAGCTCGGCACACAGCCGCTCGACCGACGTCGCGACCTCCTCATGCTGACGCTGCCGCGGCAGCGTCGCGAGGACGGGATGGGTCACCGTGTGGGCGCCGATCTCCATGCCCAGCTCACGGACCCGGCGCACGTCGTCCCAGCTCATCCAGTGGTCGCTGGTGTCGGTGGCCAGCCGGGCCCGGCCGACGGCGTCGGCCAGGTCGTCGAGGAACTTCTCGCCGTACTCGCCGGCCCGGGCCTTGTAGGCGAGGTTGACCCGGCGCCGGAACGCGGTCGTCGACAGTCCCGCCGAGTCGAGCCCGGTGGGGAACCACTCCGACGGCGGCAGGTCGCACGCCCCGCCGCCGGTCAGCCACGCGATCTCGTCCCACCACGCGTGGTGCGGCTGGTCGACGAACCCGGTGCACACGAAGAACGTGCCGGTCACCCCGTGCCGGGACATGATCTCGGCTGCGCCGACCTGGTCCCGGTACCCGTCGTCGACGGTGATCGCGACGCGCCGGGCCGGGCCGTCACCCCACTCGGCGCTGCCCGCCGCGACGATCTCGAACCGGTCGGCGAGCTCGGCGACGTGGGTCTCGAAGTCCTCGAGCGTCGCGCTGTAGAGGTCGGGTTCGTCGTGCGGGCCCGCGGCGCCGAACCGGTGGTAGTTGAAGATCAGCAGTCCGCTCCACGTGCGGCGGGCGAGGGTGTCGAGCCTCGTGAGCCTGAGGAGCCGGGCGGCCTGTTCGGTGCGGGACATGCGACAGCGCGTCCTTCCTGTCCGGAAAGTCGCGACCGGCGGCTCCGCGGAGGGGGCGCGAGGTGTGACCGGTGCGTCTGTGTGGCGAATCGTGGTGGATTATCGTGCGGTTCGGAACGATCGGGTGGGGACGGGTCCCTGTCGAGGGTCTTCGGATGGACGGCGCTGTCGGTTCGAAGGGTGCCGGTCAGGCACCGATGCGGGAGCGCAACGCGCTCGCCGCACCCGTGGCGTGCTGGTAGGCCGACGACGTCCGGACGCGTGCGTACAGCCCCATGTTCTTGACGCGGAACTTCCACATCGGGTTGCCTCGGTACACGCCCGTTCTGGGAACGGCGTAGCGCTCGCCCTGCTCGGGCTTGTCGGGAAGGGCCAGCGCGATGTCGTAGCCGGCCCGCCGCGCGGCGCGCCGCACGTGCTCGGCGTGCCGGCCGAACGGGTAGGCCAGTGTGGTGACCGCGGTGCCCAGCAGGTCCGACAGCAGCTCGCGGCTCTCGGTGAGGTCGGCAAGGCATTCGGCCTCCGACAGCGTCGGCAGGTCGGCGTGGACCATCGTGTGGCTGCCGATGTGCCAGCCGCGGTCGTGCAGGTCACGGATCTGGTCCGCCGTCATCAACGGCGGCGCGTCGGCCGGGTCGAGACCGGTGATCCAGTCGATCGTCACGCCCCCGGGACGCAGCGAGCCGGCGACGATGTACATCGACGCCGTCAGGCCGTACCGCGACATGATCGGCACCGCATGGTCGACGTAGTCGGCGAAGCCGTCGTCGAACGTGAGGACCGTGGCGCCGACGGGAGCATCACCGTGAGCGGCGACGTGCGCCTGCACACTGTCGAGCGACACGACGCCACCTCGACGGGCCAGTGCCGCACACTGCGCGTCGAAGTCGATCGGCTCGACCGACACCGGGTCGTCCCACCCCGGCGCGACCGAGTGGTAGCACAGGATGCTCACAGTTCGACCATTCCACATCGTCCGGAACGGCTCGGTCGGGGGTTCACCGGCCGGCCCGCGCGGCGTCGGCCTCGGTCAGCCCCGCGTCCATCTTCTCCGCGACGGCGGCCCACGAGGCCACGTCGGCCAGCCAGCGCGCGCCCGCCAGCCCCATCTTGTGGGCCCGTTCGGCATCGGTGAGCAGCTCGACGACGGCCGCGGCCAGCGCGGGCGCATCGTCGGGCGGGACGAGCAGCCCCGTCTCCCCGTCGTGCACCACCGAGGGCAGCTCGCCCACCGACGTCGCCACCACCGGCCGGTCGAACGTGTAGGCCAGGTGCACCACGCCGCTCTGCGTCGCCCGTTTGTAGGGCGTCACGACGACCCGGGCGGCGCCGAACAGCAGCGGCACCTGCTCGGTGGGGATGTAGCCGGGGTGGGTCTCGACGCCCAGCGCGTCGGCGCGGGCCTGCAGTGCGGGCAGGTCGACCCCGTACACCGCGCCCGCGACGACCACCGTCGCGTCGGGCACCGCGGCCCGGATCGCGGGCACCGCGTCGAGCAGCACGTCGATGCCCTTGTAAGCGCTCCAGGTGCCGAAGAACAGCACGTTCGGCCCGGTGTCGGCGACGTCGGGCACCGGCCCGTCGCCACGCAGCGCGTTCTCGTCGCCGTGCGGGATGACGACGACCGGGCAGCCCGGTGCCCATCGCTCCAGCACGCGGCTGCGCGGCTCGTCGCCGAGGACGAAGACGACGTCCATCGACTTCCACGCCTTGGCCAGCGTCGGGTCGAGCACCCGGCCGGAGCGGTACGACGTGGTGTCCTGCCGGTTGTGCAGGACCGGCTCGTGGGAGATCAGGCCCAGCGTCGAGCGGCGCAGCAGCCGCCGCACGGCGAGCACGCCGAGCGCGTCGACCGTGTAGCGCCAGTTCGACCAGATCACCGTGCCCGGCCGGTCGCGCGCCAGGAACGCGAGCAGTACCACCCAGGCGACGACCAGCTGCCCGGCGCGCAGGACCCGGCGGACCTTGTGCAGCAGCGGGTGGACCTTCTTCGGGTCGGCCGGGTGCCACGTCGGCAGCACCGCCCGCACCCGCAGGTTCGGGTGCTGCGGCACCAGCTCCGGCCGCGGCCCCGTGTAGAGGTGGACCTCGTGGCCGCGCTCGGCCATCGCCGCGGCGAGCTGCGCGCTGAACTGGTAGAGACCGCCCGCGGGCGGGAACTCGACGAAGGCGACGCGTCTGCGGTTCACGGGCTCTCTCGGGTGATCGGGGACCGGCTCGGCGCTCCCGGGACCGGTGACCCGGTCGGGGGATTGCCATCGACGGGTCTACCAGATTCGTCCGCCACGCCCGCCGGTGGCCACCCCGCGACCGCGCCGTCGGCCCGCGATGCCACACTGGCGGACTGCACAACCGGACGTAACGCACAATTCGTCGATCACTGTCGGTACCCGACCCCGGCGCCCCCCGAGTCGTCACGATGGTCGAGAATCGCCCGATGCCGCAGCCCGATCGTGCCGTCGTGCTCGTCGCCGGGGCCGAGTCGCCCACCGGACTCGGGGTCGCCCGCGCACTGCGCGACCAGGGGCTCACCATCGTCGGCCTCACCAACGACGTCACCGCCTCACCGTGCCGGTCCGGGCTCTGGCACGAGATCGTCGACGAGGGCGACGGCACCCCCGAGGGCTGGATCACCGCCGTCCGCGGCGTCGCCGCCCGGCACGGCCGCACCGTCCTCATCCCGGTCCGCGACGACGTCGTCGAGCTCGTCGCCGCCCACGCCGACGAGGTGGCGGCCGTCGTCGAGTTCGTGCTCCCGCCGGCCGACGTCGTCACCACGCTGCTCGACAAGACCGCCTTCCACGGCTGGGCCGTCGAGCACGGCTTCCCTGTGCCGCACACCGAGATCGTCGCCGACCAGGCTGCACTCGACGCCGCACTCGCCCGCATCCCGTACCCCGCCGTGATCAAGCCCTTCGAGCGCACCGCCGAATGGCAGGCCGCCAGCCCACGGCACAAGGCCTACCGCCTCGAGTCGGCCGCCGACGTCGCGAAGATCGGGTTCCGGCTCTTCGACACGGCTCCGCGGTTCGTCCTCCAGCAGTGGATCCCCGGCACCGACGCCGACGTCTGGTTCTGCCTCGTCTACCGCGACCGGTCGGGCCGCGAGATCGCGTCCCAGGTCGGGCGCAAGCTCGTGCAGTGGCCCGTCGGCACCGGATGCACCGCGCTGGCGACCACGGCCACCGACGAGGAGCTCCACACCCTCACCAGCGACCTCCTCGACGCCGCCGGACACATCGGCGTCGGCTCCCTGGAGGTCAAGCGCAGCACCGCCGACGGGAAGCTCTACATCACCGAGCCCACCGTCGGACGGCCCAACCTGCAGTCCAACGTCGCCACCGCCGCCGGGATCAACCTCACCCTGCTGCAGTACCGCGACGCACTGGGGCTCGACCTCCCCGTCATGCCCGCGCCGCGGCCCGCCGTCTGGATCCACGAGACGTCGCTGCCCCGTGCGATTGCCGTCTCCGCGGCGCGCCGGGTACTCGACGTCAGGGCCGTCGCCGCCGGGCTGCGCGCCGCGTCCGGGCGGATGTCGGCGTTCGGGGCCCCCGCCGACCGCACCCCGCTCACCGCGGAGCTGCGCCGCCTCGCGGGCAGGACCGTCGGAGTCCTCCAGCGCAAGGTCCGCCGTCCCTCGGCCTCCGCCCCGGCACCCGCCTCGGCACCGGTGCAGGGCTGACCCACCGACCGTCGCGGCCTCACCAACCGTTGCAGCGGTTCCCGACCACGAACGACTTGTTCGACGTCTGCGCCGGCAGCTTCATCACCTGGAGCTTCTCCGTCGGGATCTTCGTCAGGTCGACCCACGTGTCGTCGGGCAGCAGGCCCGTGAACGCGCCCGGAGCGCTCTGCGGGTGCTGCGCGTAGATCGTGAAGCCGCCACTCGTGTCGCCCAGGATCATCCCGTACTTCTGCATCGCCGTCGCGATCGTCAGCTCGTACTTGTTGAGCCCCAACGACTTCAGGTTCAACGACGGATCCAGGCGCAGCCGCGCGCCCTCCGGCAGCGCATCACCGCCGCCGGACCGGCCGTCGCTCTTGGTCGCCGGTGCGACCGGCCCACCCGACTTCGTCGTCGGGTAGGCGAACACCAACGCGTGGTTGATGACGCCGCGGCGCAGCTCGTCGGCCGTCACGATGCCCGCGGCCGCGGAGAAGCCCGACCCACGCGAGCCCAGGCCACCCGGGTAGACGCCGTTGCTGTTCGTCGGGATCGCATTGCCCCACGACGCCGACAGGCCGCCACCGCCGCCCTTCGCGCCCCAGAAGTCGTACACACAGCCCGTCGACCGGTCGACGATCGACAGGTGCGCGTCCTCGGACGGGTCGGGCTCGGCGTTGGCGGGCACCGGGACGTTGCGCAGCTCGCTCGCGCCCCAGTTCTCGGAGAGCTGCACGGTCTGCCGCGGTGTCGACGCGTCCGCGTAGTACACCGGCACCGTCCACTGCTTGAACGACATCAGGAACTTCTCGCCCTGCATCGCGCTCACGTAGCCCGACGAGTTCGGGTCGACCGCCGCGCCCGCGGCCAGGACCTGGCCCCACGGGCTGCCCGGGCCGCCGAACAGCGCGGACGTGCCGTTGCCCGACCCCGTCGAGCCGCCAGCGGTGCCGCGCGACCCCGTCGACGGGGACGAGCGCCGCGGGGCCGTCGGGGAGTCGTCCGCCCGGGCGCTCGGCTGGTCCGGCGCCTCCGTGGTGGTCGTGGGCGGGCTCGTCTCGATCGTGAGCGCCGCGGGATCCGGGTTCAACGGGGCGTTCGAGTCGGGGGCGTTCAGGACGATCGGCAGCAACGAGGCCACCAGCGCCACCAGAGCGGGGACGGCGACCGCCAGCAGCAGCCGGCCCGTCGAACGTCGGCGTGGTCGAGCCGCCGACCGACGGTGTCGAGTCACGGTGTGCAGTTCCTTCCGCATGCTCGCCGTCGGCCCCAACGTCCGGCTTCTCCAACCGGTGCCCGGGGTCCCATCCCCTGACACCTGACCCGCTCCGGAACGGGTGTCCCGGAACGCACAGCTCCCGGTGACGGAGTATGCCCGCCGAAACACCACCCGAACGGGCGACAACCGAACCCGTCGCCGACATGCGGTGATCGCGGGGACGACCGGTCGCCGACCGGTCGATCCCCAGGCTCCGACGGCGTGTCGGGTCCGAACGACGGGTCAGCGGGAACGCCTGTCGCACCGGCGGTACCGTTTGTCCACGGTCGGCTGCCGCGCCGGCCGCGACCCGGAGGACTGGTCAATGTCGTTCCCCCGGCCGCATCGTCGGCCGTCAGCACCTGCCGCCACGACCCGGACCCGCACCGCTGTCGCCGTGCTCGCCGCCGTGGCTGCAGTCGTGGCCGGCTGCTCGGGCGGAGGCGGCGGCGAGCAGGCCCCGACCACGACCGCGGGCGCACCCGTCGACGCCGAGAAGATCCCCACCGGGATCAGCGGCCCCGACGGGTCCCGCCTCTTCGCCGGCAGCGGCAACCCCTGGACCACCCCGGTCCCCGAGAGCACCGCGCCCGTCGCGGGTTCCGCGCGCTACGTGCAGAAGCTGCTCACCGAACGCCCGCTCGTCTCCGTCAACGGCTGGACCATCCCCGTCTACGACGCCGACGCCTCCACCCCGAAGTACACCGTCACCGCGTCGGAGGACCACACCGGCCACGGCGGCTGGGTCCTGCCCGGTGTCCCCGTGCCCGCCGACGCGAAGGCCGACCCGGAGGAGGACGGCCACATGGTCGTCGTCGACCGGCAGGCGAGCTGCGTCTACGAGTTCTGGCAGGCCCGCAAGGAAGGCAGCGGCTGGGCCGCGTCCTGGGTCAACGCCACCCCGTCCGACGGCGACGGCATCTACCCCGACGGCATCTCCGCGCGCGCCAGCGGGCTCTCCGCCGGTGCCGGGCTGATCTGGCCGCAGGAGCTCGCCGCCGGCGAGATCACCCACGCGCTGGTGTTCGCCTACCCGTACACCAGGTCCGGGGGCCCGGTCACACCCGCGACCTCCAGCGACGGCACCACCGGCGGCTCCGACGCGCTGCCCGAGGGCGCGCGGCTGCGGCTCGACCCGTCGATCGACATCGACGATCTCGACCTCCCGCCCGCCCAGGCCACGATCGCCAAGGCCCTGCAGAAGTACGGCATGATCCTCGCCGACACCGCGGGCGGGTTCACCCTCTACGCCGCGGCGCCGCAGAGCTTCGCCTCGTTCCCCTACCCGCAGAGCTGGTCACACGACGTCTGGAAGGACCTCAGCGACATCCCCTTCGACAAGCTGCAGGTGGTCTCCGACGGCCCGCAGGCCGACAAGCACGACGGTCCGCCGATCACCAACCGCTGCAACCAGGCCGTCCAGCAGCCGCCGCTGCAGGACGGCGGCGACGACTGACCCAGGCCGGGCTCGGCGCGGGTGCCGAGGTGCGCCGGGGTTGCGGCCGGTCCGCTCGGGGTCTCTGCACCTCATGTGGTGGCCCTGCACTCTGTGCCGGGGGTGGGGCCGGCCGGGCCGTCGCCGGAGCAGGTCAGATCAGCCAGACCCCGCGGCGGCGCTCCTCGCTGCGGATGCGCCCGCAGAGGAACAGCACCAGCGCGATCTCGCCCGCGGTGGCCAGCAGCACGATGCGCAGCGTGGTCCCGTCGACGACACGTTCCTCGGAGACGTCGGCGACCGATACCGACACGACGTTGTAGACCGCGTTGAGTCCCGACTGCGAGATCGCCTTCGGCGCGTTCACGACCACCGCGTCGCGGCGTTTCAGGGCCTCGGCGGGGGAGTCGGCGACCGCGCGGACGGTCATCACCCCGCGCGTCGGGTCGGCCAGGACCGTGGTCTCCTGTGTCGCGGCGCCGCCCTGGATCAGCGACGCGTAGGCCGGCAGCACCGCCGTCCGGCGGCGGATGTCCATCGCGTAGCCCGGGTAGCCGGCGCCTGTGGCCTGCAGGGTGAGCTCGCTCGTCGCCACGTAGGTGTCGCGGCCCAGCACGGTCACCAGCGTGGCGCCGACGACGGTCGCCGCCGCCGCGGTCGCCAGCGTCACCACGGCCGCGAAGCGGAAGCCCTTGCGGGCCTGGGCCGTGGCGCGAGCGGGCATCCGCCGCCGCAGTCCGCGGTCGGTGCGGGCCACGCTGTACATGAAACCGATCAGCGCGCAGACCAGGAGGAACGTCCGCGAGTAGGCGAGGTGCAGGAACAGGCTGGCCGCGGAGAAGCCGACGATCGCGGCGACGCCCGCGGCGCCGACGCCCCGGGTCAGCCGCCCGCCCGGCGCGTCGGGGTAGGCCCCGGCGAGGCGCGTCGTGGCCTGATGGCCGAGCACCAGCATGCCGACGATCAGCACCGCCCAGCCCAGCATGCCGACGATGCCGCTCTCGGACAGCAGCTCGAGGTAGAGGTTGTGCGTCGCGGTGATGTCGCCGGTCGGGCCTGCGTCGGTCAGCGGGGCGTACTGCTGCATCGACGTGGCGAAGGAGCCCGGGCCGGTGCCGAACAGCGGGTTGGCCTTGAACACCCCGAAGGCGACGTCGCCGACGTTACCGCGCTCGGTGAGCGACTGGTCGGCCGCGTAGTCGGGCGCCGACGAGACGGCCTGGGTCAGCGTCAGCAGCCGGTCGCCGATGCCCGGCAGCAGCAGGACCAGCAGCGACAGCGGGGCGAGGAAGAAGGCCCGGCGCCGGATCCGCGGCCCGGCCACGACGAGCCACACCGCGACGGTCAGCCCGGCCGCGAGCATCGTGCCGCGCGACTGGGTGAGGTAGATGCCCACCAGGATCGACAGCGACGCGCCCGCGGAGAACAGCAGCTCCCAGCGGCTGCGGCGGGTCAGCGAGCGGTGCACGAACGCGAGCCCGAACGGCAGGCCGAGGATGAGGAACCGGCCCCAGAAGTTCGGGTCGGGCAGCGGGCCGGAGTGCCGCGCAGCGGCGATGTCGGCGCCGGCGGAGGACTGGATCGTCGAGAAGCCGCCGAAGGTCTGCGAGTTGCCGACGACGTACTCGCTCAGCGCCGTCAGGATCGAGATCCCGGCGAGCGGGACGAGGATCGCGACGATCGTGATCCACGGCTTCGACGACATCTGCAGCAGCAGCGACACGATGACGACGAAGACGATGTCCTTGAGGTGGTCGGACAGGGCCGACGTGGTCGCCGCCGGGTTCTGGCTCATCGCCGCGGACGGGACCAGCGTCACCAGGTAGGCGAGCAGAAGCGCGGCGGGGATCCACCAGCCGGGACGGATGCGGTCCCGGTAGCGCTTGCGAGCGAACCCGACGACCACCGAGACGCCGCACAGCCCGAGCAGCGCCGTGTAGATCGAGACCGGGGTCGCGAGCACGCCACTGGCGTTGGCGAACTCGCTGGCCACCATGAGGAACAGCGCGACCGTCGGGATCATGACGGCGGCACCGACGACGGCGACCGCGACCAACGCGCCGACGACGAGCAGAGTCATCTGCGGGCCGACGGTGAAGGCCAGGATCAGCAGCGCGACGCCGAGCGCGGCGATGTACCCGCCGTTGCGCTGGAGCACCGGGCCGAGCGACGACGGGGTGCGTCGGGCGGCCTCACCAGGAGCCGGCCGCTCCGGAGCGGGCTGAGGCCGTTCCGGAGGGCGGACCGACGTCGTGGTCACGACGAGGAGGAGCCGCGGGGCGTGTAGGCGCCGGGCTGGCGTGCGGGGGTGCCGGGCTTGCCGTTACCGGGACCGTTGGCGGGGGCACCGTTGCCGGGACCGCCGTTCTTGGCGCCGGAGCTGCCGGGGCCGCCGCTCTTCGGGCCGGAGTTGCCGGGGCCACCGCCCTGGCCGCCACCCGGACCACCGTGGGGCCCGTTGCCGGGACCACCACCCGGACCGTTGTTGGGGCCGTTGTTCGGGCCGGGGCCGCCCTTGGGGGCGCCGGAGGTGCTCGTCGGCCCGCCGGGGCCGTTGCTGCCGGGCCCGTTGTTCCCGGGGCCTGGCTGCACGTTGGCCGGGACGCCTGCGGGTGCCAGGTTCCCCTTGCCGTTCATCGGGCCACCAGGAGGCGGCGGGACGCGACGGGCCGGGGCCTGCTCAGCCGCGGCCGGCTCCTCGCGACGCCCGCGGCTGCGCGCCACGACCAGCGCCACACCGGCGCCGACGAACAGCCCACCCGCGAAGACCACCATGAGCAGCTGGCTCTCGGGGATGCTCGCCGACACGGCGGTCCCGGCGGCCGGCTGCGCCACCTGCAGGATGTAGGGGCCGGAGACCTGCTGGACCGTCGGCGTCGCCGCCTGGACGAGCGCCGTCGCGGCCGCCTCGGCGCCCTGCGGGCTGGTCGTCGTCACCGTGACGGTGATCAGGCTCGTGCTGGCCGTCGCTGCGGCGGTGACCGTGACGTCGGCCGGGGCGACGTTAGCCGCCTGCGCCGCGGGCGCCAGCCACTGCGTCTGCTTGAGGACCTCGGCCCCGATGGTCGCGGCCTGACCGCCCGCAAGTGACTCCCAGTACGAGGGAACCTGCTCGGCCGGCACCGTGGGCGCCGGGACGAGGGCGACCTGGGTGGTCGCGCGGTACGTCGGCTGTGCGGAGCCGACGACGAGGTGGGTCACGAGCAGGGCGAGGAGCGCGGTGACCAGTCCGGTCGCGGCGATGATGAGCAACGCCTTGCGACTGAGTCCCTGGTCGTTCACGTCGCCTCCTTAGTGGGTTCGACGGTCAGGACGGGCGATCGGGTCGGCCCCGGTGGAACGGGGTCAGACGCGCAACCGGCGTGAGCCGGCCGCCTTCGTGGCGAGGGCGTCGTCGTACAGGTCCGCCAGCCGACCCGCCCAACGGCGGAGGTCGAAGCGGTCCTCGGCGAGTCTACGGGCCGCCTCTCCGAGCTGTGCACGGCGTGCGTCATCGGTGAGCAGCGCGACGACCGCGTCACCGAGCGCGGCGGCGTCACCGGGTGCGACGAGCAGGCCGGTGCGGCCGTCGTCGACGATCTCGGGGGTGCCGCCGACCGTGGTCGCGACGGCGGTCAGGCCGCTCGCGGCGGCCTCGATCACGGCGGTGGGCAGTGCCTCGGTGAGCGAGGGCAGCAGGGCGAGCGTCGACCCGCGGAGGATGGCGGGGACGTCGTCGCGGGAACCGGCGAACACGACGCCCTCACCCGCGAGCGACTCGAGCGTCGCGCGATGCTCCCCGTCGCCGACGATCAGCAGCGTCGCACCCGGCACCCGCTCCCGGACCGACGGCCACGCCCGCAGCGCGACCTCGTGGCCCTTGGGCTTGCGCAGGGCGGCGACGATCGTCACGACGGGGACACCCGCGGGCACGTCGAGGTCGGCGGGCAGGGCCTCGGAGGTGGCGCCTGCGGGCGGCCGGAACGACGACATGTCGACGCCGTTGTGCAGCACCCGCCACGACGGGCGGGGCGAGCCGTGGATGCTCTCGGCGGCCGCGCGGGCGGCCTCGGAGACGAAGATCAGCGAGTGGCCGCGGCCCGCCGAGCGGATCGCGAGCCGCTCCTTGGTGCGCGCCGGCAGCGGGCGCCCGTGGGCGGGCAGGTGGTGCAGCGTCGACAGCACCGGGACCTTGGCCAGCCGGCCGGCCAGCGGCACGAGGACCGACGACGTGCCCAGGTGCGCGTGCACGACGTCGGCTCGCGACTCCCGGATCTTCCTGGCGATCAGGGGCACGGCGTTGCGCTGGCGCATCAGCCGGATCCCGATGTAGGTGGGGTCCAGGCCCGCGTCCTGCAGGACGGGGAAGCTCAGCGAACGTTCCGGCGTCGGCGGTGCGAGGGACGCCACCGACATGTGGAGCCCGAGGTCGGGAGCGACCCCGTTGAGGGTGGCGAGCAGCCGCTCGGCACCCCCGTAGGCGAACGTGTCGATGATCTGCAGGACGCGGAGCGAACGGTCAGTCACGGGGAAGGGTGATCTCGTGGGTGATCTCGAGCGACGCGGGGTGGGTCTCGTCGCGGGCCGGGCTCGGGGCGTTGGTGCGCTGCGGCAGCCGCGGCAGCACCGTGGTGGGTGCGTCGTCCATCGGGGCCGGCGGGGTGGGGACCTCGGCGGGCGGGGACGGCACCGGGAGGACGGCCTCGGGGGCACGCTTGGGTACCAGCTGCGAGATCGTCCAGAAGGCGATCTTGACGTCGAGCCACAGCGACCACGACTCGGCGTACAGGTTGTCGAAGTGTGCGCGCTGGTGGATCGAGGTGTCGCCGCGCAGGCCCTGCACCGCCGCGTAGCCGGTCAGGCCGACGGGGACGCGGTGGCGGTAGCGGTAGCCGGGGATCGTCTCGTTGAAGCGCTCGACGAAGTAGCCACGCTCGGGGCGCGGGCCGACGAGGCTCATGTCGCCCCTGAGCACGTTGACCAGCTGCGGCAGCTCGTCGAGGCTCGTGGCGCGGATGAACTTGCCGACGCGACCGAGGCGGGTGTCGGTGTCGATGTTCCAGCGGACGTCGCCCTCGCCGCCGACCGGGATCAGCGAGCGGAACTTGAACAGCGTGAACGGGACGCCGTGCTGGCCGATCCGCTCCTGCTTGAAGATGACGCCCGGGCCGGTCTCCTTGCGGACGGCCGCGGCGATGACGGCCAGCACCGGGCTGACCATGAGGAGCGCGACCGCGGACACGACGACGTCGACCGCGCGCTTGAGGCGCCAGGCGCCACGCGGGTGGGAGATGGGACGCAGCCGCTGCAGCGGGATGCCGTCGACCATCTCCGAGACCTTGTTGCACTGGTTGAGCTCGAACATGCGCGGGACGACGTAGATCTCCGCGCCGGAGCCGGTCAGGTCGCGCACGGCGTCGACGACCGCGTCGTCGCGGTGGGCTCCGAAGGTCACCAGGACGACGTCTATCCGGTGCTCCTCGACGAGCTCGGGGAGGACGTCGACCGAGCCCAGCTGCGGGCCGAGGTCGGCGAGCAGCGGGCGGTCGTCGTCGACGAAGCCGACGACGCGGATGCCGTGCTGCAGGCCGTGGTCGAGGCTGCTGCCCAGGCGGGTGCCCGCCTCGTCGGAACCGACGATGAGGGCGCGCAGGTGGTCGCGGCCGTCCTTGCGGCGGCGGCGGACCACGGTGAGGGCCACGGTGCGGGCGACGACGAGCGCCACGAGCGCGGCCGCGCCCGACAGCAGCGCGTCGAGCGGGCGGGCCAGCCCGGCCGGGACCATGAGGGCCTCGGCGAGCACGGTCGGCACCGCGACGAGCAGCGCCGTCGCCGGCAGGTCGTCGAGCACGGAGAGAGCGAAGCGCCACGCGTTGCGGCGGCTACCGACGATGCCCACCACGATCGCCGCGGTGATCACGACGGCCGGCAGCGGGGCGAGCAGCCACGCGGTCAGTGCGGCCGTCGCGACGAGCGCGACGACCTCGAGGCCGTTCACGATGAGCGTGAACCTGTTGCGAGCCGCGCGGCCCCCACGCGCATGCCTGCCCATCGCCGATGTGCTCCCCCCGGCGGACGGGGCCGCGGACGGCGCCGTCGATCGCTTCGCCGAATCGAATACCTCGGTCAACTACGTTCCTCCTCGAGAAGGCTCCGGGCCCCCTTGCTGCGCGGCGCGTCTTCGACGTCCACACGACCCGGGCACTCACGACGGCCATCGCCGCTATCCCTAAAGACGTTTCACCGCCGGGGATGTTGCTTCCGGTCTTCGAGCAACCCATCGGGCTAGCCGATGCCCCCGACGGTGGGTCGTCAGTGACGTTCCGTGGCTGTCATCCACCGTTCGGCTTACACGTCCGGGCGATCGGTCGCATCCGGTTGCGGTGAGCTCCGTCAGGGGGGAATTCGCAGGTCGCCACCGGGATCGCCGCGGGCCGCCGGAAGGCCGCCGGGGCGCGGATCGCCCGGTCAGCCCTGCCGAGTACGGTCGGGCCGCCCCGACGAACGGCCGGAAGGTGGAGTCCGTGACAGACCCGGATACGGTCCCGCAGACCGTGACGGAGACCACACCTGCCGAGGCGGGTGACCTCGTGACGGTCTTCGTCCCCGCGCGAGACGAGTCCGGCTTCATCGGAGCCTGCCTCGGCTCGGTCCGCGCCCAGGACCATCGCCGTCTGCAGATCGTCGTCGTGATCGACGGCGGCAGCCGTGACGACACGGCCGAGCAGGTCGCCGCGATGGCCGCCGAGGACCCGCGGATCGAGATCCACCGCAACGACCGCGGCGGCATCCCCGCGTCCCTCAACATCGCGGTCGACGCCGCGCGCGGGCGCTGGCTCGTCCGCGTCGACGCGCACTCCACCGTCCCGGCCGACTACGTCTCCACTGCCGTCGCGCTCCTGCGCGAGGGGGAGTGGGGCGGCGTCGGCGGCCGCAAGGACGGACGTGGCGTCACCCCGCAGGGCCGCGCCATCGCCGCCGCCCTCGGCAGCCCGTTCGGCGTCGGCGGCTCGGTCTACCACCACGGCACCGAGCGCCAGGAGGTCGACCACATCCCGTTCGGGGCCTACCCGACCGCGCTCGTGCGCGAGCTCGACGGCTGGGACGAGAACCTGGTCGCCAACGAGGACTTCGAGTTCGACCACCGGCTGCGCCTCGCCGGCCACAAGCTCCTGTTCGACCCGTCGATGACGATCAGCTGGCACAGCCGCCAGACCGTCCGCGACCTCTACATGCAGTACCGCCGCTACGGCCGCGGCAAGGTCGCCGTCGCGCTGCTGCACCCGCGCTCGATGCGGCCCAGGCACCTGATGGTCCCGGCGTTCGTCGCCTATCTGGCGGGAGCCGCCGTCGTCGCGCTGCGGCGGCCCGGACTCGGGGCGGCACTCGTCGCGCCCTACGCCGTCGCCGTCGCCGCCGCGTCCGTGCGCACCGCCCGCGAGCTCGAGCCGGGCGACGGGCGCCACGTCGCCCCCGCCTTCCTGGCCATGCACATCGGCTGGGGCCTCGGCTTCTGGCGGGGCGTCGCCGACGCGGCCGTCTCCCGGGTGCGGGGGGATCGATGAGTGAGCGCGAGCGAGGGAACAGTCGGTACAGCGCCTGCGCGCAGCGCCGACCGAGCGCGAGCGAGGGAGTGCGATGAGCGTTCAGGAGACGACGCCCGTGCCTGCCGGGGCCGAGCCCGCCGGGCGCCGGATGCGGGTGCTGCTCGTCGGCAAGTCCTACCCCGACCGCGGCGGCATCCCGACGTTCCTGGAGATGCTGCGCGGCGGCCCGCTCGCCGAACGCCACGACGTCCGGCTGCAGAACGTCGCCCACTCCGGCGTCCGCGAGGGCGGCAGGTTCACCACCGGCAACATCGGCCGCACCCTGCGCGACGCCCTCGACGTCCGCAGGAACGGCCGCCGGGCCGACGTCGTCCACATCCACTCCGCGCTCGCGCCTGCGGTGACGGTGGTCCGGGCGGGGCTGCTCGCCCTCGCCGGGCGCAGCCGCGGCTGCACGGTCGTGGTGCACGCCCACGGCGGCAACATCCAGACCTGGCTGACGACGCCGCTGCGGCGCGCGGTCATGCGGCTCGCGATGGCACCGGCGCACAGCGTCGTCGCCGTCTGGACCGCGGGGGAGGATGCGCTGCGCGAGGTGCTGCCCGCCGGCAAGGTCACGCTGATCGACAACGGGGTACCGCTCGACGGGGTCCCCGAGCCCGAGGCGCCGCACGACCCGCCGCGCATCCTCTACGTCGGCCTGCTCACCCCGCGCAAGGGCGTTCTCGACCTCGTCGAGGCCTCCCGCATCCTGCGCGCTCGCGGCGCCGACCACGAGCTCCACCTGCTCGGCGGCGCCCCCGACGAGGGCCCCGAGGCCGAGGCCGCCGTCCGCGACAACCTCCCCGCCTGGGTCACCCTGCTCGGCACCCGCGACCCCGCCGACATGCCCGCCGAGTACGCCGCGGCCGACATCTTCAGCCTCCCGTCCTGGTGGGAGGCCATGCCGCTGTCGATCCTCGAGGCCATGGCGGGCGGTCTTCCCGTCGTCGCCACCGACGTGGGGGACATCGGCCGCGCCGTCGACGACGGGGTGACCGGCCGGGTCGTGCCCGTCCAGGACCCCGAGAAGCTCGCCGATGCCCTCGAACCCCTCGTGCGTGACGTCGCGGTCCGCCGGGAGATGGGTGCCGCGGGCCGCCGCCGCGTCGAGGAGCACTTCGCCGCCGACGTCACTGCGCGCAACCTCGACCGTCTCTACCAGGAACTCGACCACCGGAAGCGGTGACATCACGGCGAGTTGTTCCGGCCGTCGCAACGCTGTCGGGGTCCGCCGTTACGCTGCTCGGGGTAACAGTTCGCCCAGGCGATCCGAGGACATCGAGTTGACCAGTGCACGAGGAACGGCCGCGGGCCGTCCCGCCATCGCCCGGGCAGGGCGGTGCTGAGTGGCACTCGGGAAGCACCGGGCGAGCATCGCCACCACGCGTGAGGCGACGAGCGACCCGGACATCTCCACGCTGGGCAGCACCCTCAAGCGTGGCGCCATGCTGTCGGCGCTCGCACTCGGCCTGGTGCAGGTCGTCTCGTTCGTCCAGACGCTGATCCTCGCCCGCATCCTCGACCCGGAGCAGATCGGCCTCTACGCGGCGGGCACCGTCCTGATGGGCTTCCTCCTCGGGTTCTCCGAGGGTGGCCTGCGCGGTGCGCTGATCCAACGTGAGGGCGACGTCGAGGACGCCGCCGACACGGTCTTCTGGGTCACCTTCGTCTCCGGTCTCGGGCTGGCCCTGCTGTCGCTGGCGACGGCGCCGCTCGTCGGCATGGTCTTCAAGAGCGATGTCGCGGGCACCATCGCCGCCGTCTCCTCCGGGGCCGTCGTCCTGCACGCGCTCACCAACGTGCCCGACGGCCTCATGCAGCGCCGCTTCAACTTCAAACGGCGTCTCATCGTCGACCCCACCCGTGTGCTCGGCTACGCCGTCGTCACCATCACGCTCGCGGTGCTCGGTTTCGGCGTGTGGTCCATGGTCATCGGCAACTATGTCGGCATCGCGATCTGGCTGTTCCTGAGCTGGCGCTACGCCCGCTGGCGCCCCGGCGTCGGCAAGTTCTCGTTCACGCTCTGGCGCCAGATGGCCGCCTACGCGGCCCCGTTGCTCGTCGAGGGCATCGTCGAGCGGGTCCGCACCGCCGCCGAGACCGCCCTCATCGGCCGCCGCCTCGACGCCAACACCCTCGGCCAGTACCGCTACGGCGTGACCCTGGCGCAGCTGCCGTCCCTGGTGATCGTCCAGATCGGCTCGTACGTCCTGTTCCCGGCGTTCTCCCGGCTGCAGTCCGACCCGCCCCGCTTCGCCCGCGCCTTCGAACGCGCCCTGCAGGTCACCTGGGTCGGTGCCGCGCCCTTCGCCGGGCTCATGATCGCCGTCGGTGAACCCGCCGTCGTCGTGCTCCTCGGCGAGAAGTGGCGTGAGGCCGGCGTGGCGCTCATGGTCATGGCCGGCTACGGCGTCGGGATCGCCCTGCAGGCGGTCGGCAGCGAGGTCATCAAGGCCGTCGGCGCGTCCAAGATGCTCAACTGGACGACCGCCACCAGCCTCGTCCTGGGCATCGGCACGCTGGTCGCGCTGCTCCCGCTCGGCCTCATCGGCGTCGGCATCGCCATGTCGATCACCGAGATCGCCGTCGGCATCGTCGTGCTGATCCTGTCGCGACGCGTCGTGAAGTTCTCCGTCGGACGTCTCGCGTGGATGCTGGTCCCGCCCGCGATCGCCGCCGCTGTCGCCATGGCGGCCACGTGGTGGCTCGACCGCAACACCTTCGGCGCCGACGAGCACGGCGTCATCCTCGGCATCCTGCTACTCGTCCTCGAGACGATCATCTTCGCGATCATCTACCTCGCGGTGCTCACGGCCATCGCCCCGAAGCTCGGCCGCTCCATGATCGGCGCGGTCATGAACAAGGTCCGCCGCGGCGGTGGCGACGAGGACGGCGACGAGGACGACGACGAGGACGACGACGCCGGCGTCGGCGCGGGCCCCGGACCCACCGGCCCGGACCGCGAGCTCGTCGGCGCGGGCGCGGCGCCCGGTGCGTCCGAGATGACGATCCAGCTGCCACCGATGACCGCCAGCGGCATGATCGGGCTCGCGCGCCAGGTCATCTCCGAGGGTCTCGACGACGCGACCGTCCAGATGCGGCTCATCCAGCCGATGCCGACGGTCAAGTCCCGCAACCGCAGCGAGCGCAAGCTCCCGCTCGCTCCGCTGCCGCAGCGCACCTCCGCCGACGACGGTCGCAACGCCACCGACGAGACGATCGTCATGAAGGCCGTCACCGTCGACGGAACGCCCGTCGAGCCGGCGGAGACCGGCGGCGCCGAGCGGACCGTCGCGACGCCGGCTGCCGCCGGTGTGGACCTCTTCTCCGCCCCGGACGACTCGGTCCGAGACGCGACGGTCACCAGCGACGGACGCCGGTGGAGCGGCACCCTGGAGAGCCTGCGCCCGACGGGCGGCGATCGCGCGGACGGTGCTGAGGGCGCTGCGGACGCGGGTGATGCCGCGGCCTCGCTGCCCGCCGATCCCGAGGCGACCCAGGCCCAGCCGCCCGCCCGCGCCGATGCCGAGGCCACCGCGGTCACGCGCTCGGTGACCCCGACCGACCCCGCCCCGGCGCCCCCGGGGGCGGCGACGTCGGGTCGCGACGACGCCCCTCGCCGCCCCTCGCCGCGGCCGCGGCCCACCCCGCTGCCGGAGCCGTCCGCCGCGCAGCCGCCAGGCGACTCGTCGGCCACCACGAAGGTCCCCGCCGCCGGTTCGGCCGGGGGCCCCGGAGCCGGAACGACCGGTGCTCGGGCGAGCACCGGCGGTCCGGCGCCCGCGAAGGCCTCGGGCGGCCCCGCATCGTCCAGGGCCCCTCAGGCCGCCACGAACACAGCCCGGCCCGGCAGCCCGGGGCCGGCGGCCGCCGCGCAGTCCGGTCCGGGGACGACGCCCGGCGCAGGAACGCCGTCCGGCACCGGAACGCCGCCCGCCACGGGCGCGCAGCCTGGGAGCGGCGCGAAGCCCGCCACGGGCGCGCAGACCGGGAGCGGCGCGACGTCCGGTGCGAGCGCACAGCCGGCGTCGACGGGAAGCCCGTCGCCGACGGTGAACCCCGTGAAGCCCGGCGCAGGCACGTCGTCGCAGGCGAAGCCCGCGCAGGGCACGCGGCCACCCGGGGAGCCCGGACCGGGGACAGCACAGCAGACGACGCCCGGAAAGGGCACGCCGCCCGCGAAGCCCGCATCCTCGGGCGCCCGTCCCACCGGTGACGGCAGGACGGGGACGGGCCCGACGACCGGCGCCCCCGCCGGTTCCCCCGCGAAGCCCGGTCCCCTCGACGAGGAGACCCGGAAGCTGACCGCCCGGCCGCCGCAGGCGCCGACCAGCAAGGCTCCCCAGAAGCCCCGGGGCACCGGGGGGCCGGGTACGAACGGGGCCGGCGACAAGGGCGCCGGCGCGAACGGCCGGCCCTCGAACAGCGCGAGTGGCAGCGGTCCGGGTACGAACGGGTCCCCGGGCGACGCCCGGCCCCCGCGCCCCGCCGACCCCCGGCAGCCGGTGCCGTCCGGCTCGGGGGCGAAGCGCCCGGCACCCAACGGCGCAGGCCCGAACGGCGCAGGCCCGAACGGCGCAGGCCCGAACGGGGCACAGCCCAAGAGCCTCGGCCCCAACGGCACGCCGCCGAGGAACACGAACGCAACGCCGGCGACCGGCGGGAACGGGTCGGCTCCGAAGGGTGCGAACGGTTCGGGACCCGGGGGAGGCGACAGCCGCGACGACCGAGGACCTGCCGCGCCGCGCCGCCCGTCCCCGCGGCCCCGGCCCCGTCCGACACCCTCGGACGGGAGCTCCTCGTCGTAGTCCGCGCACCGCTCGCAGCTCCCCGGCCGTCCCGCTGAGCGGATCCTCCGAGTTCGACCTGAGCTGGTCCCGGCGGCGTGCGGACCAGCCTGGTGTCGAGTGCGGCGGGTGGGGGAAGGTGGGTGTCGCGGTCGTCCCGGCGACGGGGCCGCACGCGCGAGTGCCCGCCTCGAGCAGGCGAGACGGGCACCCGGGCAGGTCAGGAGTGGTCTAGTACCACTCCTCCCAGCGGTCGTAGGCGCCGCCGAGGGCGGCGCGGAAGATGCGGTCGTCGTCGAACCGGGTCACGAAGGTGCGGGGGACCGTGCCGGTGGGGCGGCGGTCCATCGACTGTGCGTAGACCGTCGTGTAGCCCGCGTCCGCGGCGGCCTTCCGGGCGGCTTCGGGCCAGTCGCGGGACTGCCCGAAGGGGATGGCGAACTCGGCGGTCTCGATGCCCAGGCGGTCGCGGAGTGCCTTGCGGGAGCGCTCCAGCTCGTCGACGGTCTCGGTGACGGTGAGCGTCGCGAAGTTGGGGTGGGTGACCGAGTGGCTGGCGATCGTGACGCCGCGCTCGGCGAGGCCCCCGATCTCGTCCCAGTCGAGGTAGTCGTCGTGGCCCTTGTCTCCGTCGGCGAGCCCGCTGCAGACGAAGGCGGTCCACGGGATGTCGAGGCGGCGCAGCAGCGGCTCGACGGTCGTGAGGATGCTGCGGAAGCCGTCGTCGAAGGTCAGCGCGATCCGCCGGTCGCCGGGGGTGGGGTCGACGGGCTCGGCGACCAGTTCGGAGGCGGTCACGAACCGGTAGCCGGCGATCTTCGCCATCTCCAGCTGGCGGCGGATGCGCTGCAGGGAGACGTCGTTGAGACCCATCTTGGGCATGCCGACGGTGTGGTACGCGAGAATTCGGCTGGTCGGTGGCTGCGGCGCCCGGGTGCGGGCGATGGCCTGACGCTCGGCGTAGGCGCGGCCGAGGGCGGCGCGGTCGCGGGCCATCTCGGTCCGCCAGGCCAGCGAGTCGCGGACGCGCTCCTGCAGGCTCACATCTCTCCGATCGTGAAGGGGTGGTCAGACGCCGCGGTGCAGCTGCACGCGGTCGCGGGTCTCCTGGCGCAGCTTGCGGCGGGCCGCGGCCACGATGGGCGGTCGCACGACGGCGGCGAGCCGGGGCCCGAGCGTGTGCCGGCGGCGCAGGGCGCGGCCCTCAGGGCTGCGGATCGCGGCGCTGCAGGTCTCGCGGGCGAACTCGGCGAGGGCGTCGGCGGTGTCGCCGAGGGGGATGTTCTTGTCCTCGGCCCGGTCGAGCCGCATGAGGGCGTCGCGGGCCAGGGCGCGGCGCATGCGCCGGCGCAGGCGATCGGCGTCGGGGAGCAGGTCGGCGCCGCGGTCGAGGACGGCGTCGAACGCCAGCAGCCGCATCCGCAGGTCCTCGAGGCCGTGGTCGGACTCGAGGTACGTCGACGACATGTTCTTCTCGTGGACGCGGGTGATCGACTGGTCGACGCCGGCGACGAAGCCGATGTCGGCGTAGAGCGCCATCCGCAGCCACATCTCGAGGTCGCTGGTGTGGAGCATGCGGGGGTCGTAGCCGCCGACCTGCTTCTGCAGTGCTGTGCGTACGACGACCGACGGCGAGAAGACGGGGTTTGTGCCCGACGCGCAGCGCCTCCGCAGCCAGCTGTGGCCGGGGTAGACGATCGGGCGCCAGCGGCCGGTGCGCAGCACGGGGCGGCCCGGGTCCTCGGGCTCCCACATCTGCGAGTTGCCGTAGGTGAGGCCGACGCCGGGGTTGTCCTCGAGGAGGGTGGTGGCGCGCTGCAGGGCGCCGGGGGCGAGCTCGTCGTCGGCGGAGATGAGGAGCGTGTACGGCTCCCGCGCCCACTCGATGACGCCTTCGTTGAACGTGGCGATGTGGCCACGGTTCTCGGGGTGCACCTCCACCGACACGCGGGGGTCGGCGGCAGCGAGCCCACGGGCGACGTCGGCGCTGCCGTCGCCGGACGCGTCGTCGATGATCAGCACCCGGACGTCGACGCCGTCCTGGGCGAGGACGCTGCGTACGGACGCGGGCAGCAGTGCCCCGTACCGGTAGCAGGGGATGACGACGTCGACCTTCGGACCCTCGCTCATGCCGGGACGAGCCCCCTGTCGCTCTCGCGGTAGCGCTCGCCGCACTCGGTGCAGGCGAGCTCGCTGTCGAGACGGGCGCCGCAGCGGCAGACCCATCCCTTGTGGACGGCGGGATTGCCGGCGACGAACGCGTGCGCGGGGACGTCGCGGGTGACGACGGCTCCGGCCGCGGCGAACGCGTACTCGCCGATCTCCGTGCCGCACACAACGACCGTGCCCGCGCCGAGTGACGCGCCCCGGCGGACCATCGTGGTCACGAGGGCGTCGGGGCCGACCTTGTTGGCCGCCCGCGGCCGCAGGTCGTTCGTGAACAGCACGTTGGGGCCGAGGAAGACGTCGTCCTCGCACGTGACCCCGCGGAAGACGAGCGTGCCGTTCTTGACGGTGACGTTGTCGCCGAGGGTGGCGCCGTCCTCGACGAACGCGCAGTCGCAGATGTTGCAGTCACGGCCGACGACGGCGCCGGGCAGGACGTGGGCGAATGCCCACACCCGGGTGCCCTCGCCGACGTCGTCGCTCTCACACAGCCCCTGCGGGTGCACACGCACCCCGGCAGCCGTCGTCATCGCTCGTCCTCGCCTGTGCTCGGTCGGTGCTGCACGTGGGCGCCGTGCCCACTGTTCGCTCGCCGGCGCTCGCTCACTGGGCGACGGCCTTCGCCAGCACCTCGACGACCCGCTCCTGCTGCGCTGCGGTGATGCCCGGGAACAGCGGCAGCGAGAGGATCTCCCCGGCGAGGGTCTCCGACGCCGGGAAGGCGCCGGCACCCTGACCGAGGTGGGCGAACGCGCCGGTCAGGTGCACGGGCGTCGGGTAGTGGATGCCTGCGCCGATGCCCCCGGCATGCAGGTCGGCGAGCACGCGGTCGCGCTCGGCGACGCGCACGACATAGAGGTGCCAGACGTGCTCGTTGCCCTCGGCGGTGACGGGGGCGACGACACCGTCGACGTCGGCCAGCAGGGCCGCGTAGCGGTCGGCGGCGGCGCGGCGCTGGTCGTTCCACTCGTCGAGGCGGCGCAGCTTGGCGGACAGGACGACTGCCTGCAGCGCGTCCATCCGGCTGTTGAAGCCCAGGACGGTGTGCTCGTACTTGCGGGGCGAGCCGTGCTCACCGAGGAGCCGGACGGCGACGGCGAGGTCGGGGTCCGACGTCAGGACCGCGCCCGCGTCGCCGTAGGCGCCGAGGTTCTTGCCCGGGTAGAAGCTGGTCGCGGCGAGCACGCCGAGGGTGCCGGCGGACTCGCCGTTGCGCTTCGCGCCCTGGGACTGCGCGGCGTCCTCGACGATCGGGACGTCGCCCACGGCGGCGCGGATCGCCTCGACGGGTGCGGCCTGGCCGTAGAGGTGCACCGGCAGGATCGCTTTGGTGCGCGACGTGACGGCCGCTCCGGCGGCGGCGGGGTCGAGCAGCGCGGTGGTCTCGTCGCAGTCGGCCAGCACGACGGTGGCGCCGGTCCGGGCCACGGCCTCGGCCGTCGCGATGAAGGTGTTGGCGGGCACGACGCACTCGTCGCCGGCACCGATGCCGAGTGCGCGCAGAGCGAACTCGATGGCGTCGGTGCCGTTGCCGACCCCGATGCAGTGCGTGGCGCCGATGTAGTCGGCGTAGGCGGCCTCGAAGTCCTTGACCGCGGCACCACCGACGAACGCGGTGCGGGCGAGGATGGCGGCCCAGCCCTCGGCGACCTCGTCGGCCACCTGGGCGTGCTGGGCGCCGAGATCGACGAGGGGAACGGGAGTGTCGGTCACGATGCTCCAGTCGGGACGGCGAGTGCGGCGGTCAGCGAGCCGACGACGTGGTCCTGGTCGGACTCGGTCAGCTCGTGGTGGAGCGGCAGGATGATCGTGCGCCGCGTCAGGTACTCGGTCACGGGCAGCGGGACGTGCGGGTGCCCGGCGTAGGCGGGTTCGAGGTGCGACGCCACGATGCCGCGCCGCCCGGAGATGCCGGCGTCTGCGAGGGACTGCAGGACGTCGATCGAGTCTGGCGCGCCGTCGGGCAGCCGCACCCAGTAGGACTGGAAGTTGCTGGTCCCGAACTCGGGGTCGGCGACGGGCCGCAGCCCGGCGTCGGCGAGCAGGGACGCGTAGCGGGCGGCGAGCGCGCGCCGCTGGGCGACCATGCCGGGCAGCCGGCCCAGCTGGACGAGGCCCATCGCGGCCTGCATGTCGGTCATCCGGTAGTTGAACGCCGTCTCGAGGTAGGACTCGATCTTGACGGTGTTCCCGGCGGCGTGCCGGTCGGCCGCCGACAGCGACATGCCGTGTTCGCGCAGCCGGCGCAGCCGCGCGGCCTGCTCGGCGTCGTCGGTGGTGACCATGCCGCCCTCACCGGTGGTGAGCAGCTTGCGGGGATGGAACGACCACGCGGCGAGCGTGGCGCCGGTGCCGACGGGCGCACCGCGCAGCGTCGAGCCCGCGGCGCACGCGGCGTCCTCCAGGACCGGCACCGAGCCCGCGACGGCGCGCAGCGCGGCGATGTCGGCGGGCTGGCCGCCCTGGTGGACGGCGAGCACGGCCTTGGTCCGCGGCGTCATGACCGCCGCGACGGACGCGGGGTCGAGGTTGCCGTTGGACTCCAGCACGTCGGCGAAGACCGGTGTGGCGCCGACGTAGCGGACGCAGTTGGCCGTCGCGACGAAGGAGAACGACGGGACGACGACCTCGTCGCCCGCGCCGATGCCCAGCACGTACAACATCAGGTGCAGGCCGGTCGTGCAGTTGGAGACGGCAACGCCGTGCCCGGCACCCACCGATGCGGCGAACGACTTCTCGAACTCGGCCACCTTCGGCCCCTGCGCGACCCACCCGGAGCGCACGACGTCGGCGACAGCCGCCGCCTCCTCCTCACCGAGGAGGGGCTTCATGACGGGGATCACGCGGGCGCCCCCGCGGCAGTCGCGGTGGATGTCACTGCGGTCTCGGCGCGCCACCAGGCGACCAGGTCGCGCAGGCCCGGGATCAGCTCGATCTCGGGACGCCAGCCGAGGTCGCGCTCGGCGGCGGAGATGTCGGCCAGGCGCCGGGTCACGTTGTTGACCTTGCGCTCCGGGCCGAACTCCGGCGCCAGGTCGGAGTCCATCGCGGCGAGCAGCGCGTCGGCCAGGCCGCGCAGGCTGGTCTCCTCGCCGCTGGCGATGTTGTAGACGGTGTCGGTGACGTCGGCGCGCGCGGCGAGCAGGTTGGCCCGCGCGATGTCGTGGACGTGCACGAAGTCCATCGTCTGGGTGCCGTCGCCGAAGATCAGCGGGGTCTCGCCGCGGGCGACGCGCTCCATCCAGCGGATCAGCACCTCGGTGTAGACGCCGTAGGTGTCCATCCGCGGGCCGTAGACGTTGAAGTAGCGCAGCGCGACGTAGTCGAGGTCGCGCATCGACTTGAAGCTGCGCAGCATGCCCTCGTTGAACGCCTTCGCGGCGCCGTAGAAGGTGTCGTTGTTGTACGGGTGGTGTCGCTCGGTCGTCGGGAACGACTCGGCGAGCCCGTAGACCGACGCCGACGAGCTGGCGACGATCTTCTTCACGCCCGCGTCGGCCGCGGCCTCGATGATGTTGAAGGTGCCGTCGACGAGCGACTCCAGCGCGGTGCGGGGCTCCTCGGCGCACTGGGTGATGCGCAGCGCGGCGAGGTGGAACACGACGTCGACGCCTTCGGTGAGCGAGGTGACGAGCGCGCGGTCGTTGATGTCGCCCTCGACGACGCGCAGCCGCTCGTTCGCCGCCTCCGCCGCGCCGGCCAGGTTCTCCCGGCGGCCGCGCACGAAGTTGTCGACGACGATGATCTGTGCCGCGTCGGCCGCGACCAGCTGGTCGACGATCGCCGACCCGATGGTGCCCGCGCCCCCGGTGACGAGGATGCGCTGACCCGCGAGCGGCTGGCCCACGTTCTTGTCGGCGCTGTTCTTGTCGGCGCTCACACCGTCACCTCTCCGCGGCCGCGCCGCGATTCGTCGATCGTGGCGGCGGCCGCGCCGCCGATGGGCTGAACGGTCCGCTCGCGGACGATGTCGGACACCGGGATGTACGCGCCGTCCTTGGCCAGGCTCGTCGCCGCGGCCTCGAGCAGCGCCAGCACCCGCAGGCCGGCGCGGCCGTCGGTGAGGGGTGCGCGGTTCTCGTTGATCGAGTCGCGGAACTCGACCATCACGCTGCGCAGGGCCTCGGTGTTGGCCAGCGCGGGGGCGACGGTGTCGCCGGTGCGATAGGAGACGATCGTACGGCCGCGGTTGTCCGGGCCGAGCGTCGCCGGGTCCGAGGTGTCGACGCCGCGATCGTGCACCGACAGCCGCTGCGTCGGGTTGAGGTCGTCCCACACGATCATCCGGTTCGACCCGCCGACGATCATGGTGCGGATCTTGGTGGGGGACAGCCAGTTCACGTGCACGTGGGCGAGCGCCCCGTTGGACAGCTGGATCGTGAGATGCGCGACGCACGCGTGGCCCGCACCGACCGGGTCGGACCCGTGCGCGGAGACCGCGACGGGGAACAGGTCGTCGGGCAGGATCGTGTCGAAGATCGACAGGTCGTGCGGGGCGAGGTCCCACAGCACGTCGACGTCGGGCTGCACCAGCCCGAGGTTGATCCGCACCGAGTCGAGGTACTGCAGATCGCCGAGCTCACCGCTGCGCAGCCGGTCGCGGATGTAGCCGACCGGCGAGGTGTAGCAGTAGGTGTGGTCGAGCATGAGGATGCGGCCGTGCCGGTCGGCCGTCTCGACGAGCGCCTTGCCCTCCTCGAACGTCGGCGCCAGCGGCTTCTCGACCAGCACGTGCTTACCGGCCTCGAGGGCGGCGGTGGCGACGGCGAAGTGGGTGGCGGCGGGGGTGGCGATGGCCACCGCGTCGACCGCGGGATCGGCCAGCACCTCGTCGAGCGACGGGGTCGTCGTCACCGTCGAGTACTCACCGAGGACGGTGCGGGCCCGGTTCTCGTCGATGTCGCACAGGTACCGCAGCCGCAGGCCCGGCGTCGCCTGGGCGTTGCGGACCAGGTTCGGCCCCCAGTACCCGGCTCCGACGACGGCGATCCCGATCTGTGGGTTTTCGGTGGTCACGTTGGTCCTTCCTACGCCAGGCCCGGTCCAGGGAGCGAACGGGGTCCGGGGTGGAACCCCCGCCGTGCGGCGTCGGCGTCGACGGTCCAACGATAGGGTGAGGGTCGGAGATGCCGACCGGCGGGCCGCACGGCCCGGCGCCGTCGTCTTCGCCCGCAGCGGTGACCCGAGGCCGCACCGGCGGGCCCGGGCGTGTCGCGGATGCCGCGGGACCCCCGGGTCGCTCCCCGCTCCCGCCGGTGCATCCCGCCGGGTCCCGCCACGAGCTACGGAGGAATGTTGGGACTCCCGACGGTCGACGTCGCCGTTCCGTGCTACCGGTACGGCGCCATGCTCCCCACGGCTGTGCGCAGTGTTCTCGACCAGGAGGGCGTCGAGGTCCGGGTCAGGATCATCGACGACGCGTCCGGTGACGGCAGCGCCGACGTGGCGCGTGAGCTCGCAGCCGCCGACCCGCGCGTCGAGGTCGTCGAGCACGAGGTGAACAAGGGCCACATCGCCACGTTCACCGAGGGCGTCATCGACTTCCCGACAGGCGACTACACCCTGCTGATGTCGGCCGACGACGCGCTGACGCCCGGTGCGCTCCGCCGTGCGGCCGACCTGTTCCACGAGCGCCCCGACGTCGTGCTGGTCTACGGCAATGCCGTCGACTGGGACGGCTCGGACCCGCTGCCGCCCGCTCGCACGGGCCCGGCGCGCCACGTCGTGCACGACGGCCGGGACTGGCTGCGCCGCCGGTTCGCCGTCGGCGCCAACTGCGCGGCGTCGCCCGCGGTGATCACGCGCACGGAGACGCAGCAGAAGGCCGGCGGGTACGACGCGGCGTGCCTGCACACCAGCGACTTCGAGATGTGGATGCGGCTGTCGCTCTACGGCTCGGTGGGTTTCCTCGCCGACGTCGACCAGGCCTACTGCCGCGGCCACGGCGAGAACATGTCGGTGCAGTACGAGGAGCGCAACGCGGGCGTCGGCGACCTGCGGATGCGGTTACTGGCTTGCACGGTGCTGCTGGACAAGGCGGGGGACATGCTGCCCGACGCCGACAGGCTCGACCGCACGGTCCGCCGCCGGCTCGCCGCCGACGCCCTGCTACGCGTGTCCCGGTCCTACGACAAGGGCACCCATGACGACGAGGCCAACCGCCAGCTCGTCGAGTTCGCCAAGGAGACCGTCGACGACGTCGCGTCGCTGCCGGAGTGGCACACCCTCAGGCTGCGCACGATGCTCGGCCCGAAGGTGTCGCACGCGGTGAGCCCGCTCGTCGTCACCGCGGCGGGCCGCCGGGTCCGCCAGATCTGGCGCGATCGCCGGCTCGATCGCGCCGGCGTGTGAGGCGGATCGCCCCGATGGATCTCACCGACCGTGCGCTTGCCGAGGAGTGGGACGACCTCGCGGCGCGCACCGCGTCCACACCGTTCCACCGGCACGGCTGGTACGCCGCGTGGTGGGGGTCGTTCGGCCCGGCCGCGGGCCGGCTGGAGATCCTCACCGCGCGCCGCGACGGCAAGCTCGTCGGGGTGCTGCCCGTCGTCGACCGGCACGGTGTGCTCGGCGCCCCGGCCAACTGGCACACGTTCGTCCACGGGCCGCTGGCCGAGGACGACGACGCGGCCCGTGAGCTGTGGTCGCGCTACCTCGACCGGTGCCGCTTCACCGCGCATGTCGAGCACCTGCCGGCGGCCGACCGGGCGCAGCTCGTCGGCGTCGCCGAGGACCGCCGGTTCACCGCGGTCCCGGACACGATGCAGCGCTCGCCCTACATCGCGATCGACGGCTCCTTCGACGGCTACGCCAGGACCCGTGACACCCGCTGGCTGCGCCAGCTGGAGTCGCGGCGCCGCAAGCTCGACCGGGCGGGGGAGCTCGGTCTGGAGGTCCACGACGGCTCGGCGGGTGCGCGCGACCTCGACCGGGTCCTCACGGAGCTGTTCCGCGTCGAGGCGCTGGGCTGGAAGTCCGAGGCCGGCACCGCGATCGTGTCGCGGCCGGACACCCACAGCTTCTACGCGGCGCTGGCCCGCTGGGCGGCGAGCGCGGGCCTGCTGCGGGTCGCCCTGCTGACCCTCGACGGCCGCACCATCGCCGCCGACCTCGCCCTCGAGGACGAGCGTTCGCACTACTTCCTCAAGACGGGGTTCGACCCGGAGCTGCGCACGCTCGCGCCAGGGCTGATCCTGCGCCGGGACATGGTCGCCCGGGCGTTCGAGACCGGTCTGGCGACGTACGAGTTCCTCGGCTCGGCCGACCGCTACAAGCTGGACTGGACCGACACCGTCCACGAGATCGACGAGGTCAGGCTGTACCCGCGCAGCGCGGGCGGGCTCGCGGCCCGCGGCGCCCGCCAGGGGGCACGCGTGGCCCGACGGGCGGCCGTGGAGCTCACCAGGCTCGCCCGCCGGTCGCCGGAGCAGCCGGAGTAGTGGCCACAGCCGCCCGGCTCACGCGCCGGGTGTGACGGTCCGGACCCAGTCGAGGGTGGCGCGCAGGCCCTGCTCGAGTGGCGTCGGCGCGTCGAGGCCCAGGTCGGTCCGGGCGCGGGTGACGTCGAGGCAGCTGCGCTGCACCTCGCCGGCGCGGGCCTCGACCAGCTCGGCGGTGAACGCGCCCGGCGCGAGCCCGGCCGCGGCACCGACGGCTGCGACCAGCTCCAGGACACTCACCTCGGTGCCCGTGCCGACGTTGTAGCGGTCGAACCCGGGCACCTGTGCGCGGGCGGCGGCGAGGTTGGCGGCGACGATGTCGCCCACGAACACGTAGTCGCGGGTCTGCGAGCCGTCGCCGAAGACGGTGGGCCGGCGGCCGGTGAGCACCCGGTCGCAGAAGATCGCGATGACGCCGGCGTCGCCCGCCGGGTCCTGGCGCGGCCCGTACACGTTGCCGTAGCGCAGCGTCACGGTCTCGAGGCCGTGCGCGGCCCGGAACCAGGCGGCGTACTCCTCGACGGTCCGCTTCGAGAGCCCGTAGGCCGACAGCGGTTGCGCGGGCTCGGTCTCCGGCGTCGGCACCGTGGTGGTCTCGCCGTAGATGGCGCCACCGGTCGAGGTGTTGACCACCCGCTGCGCCCCGGCCTCCAGCGCGGCGGACAGCACGTTGATCGAGCCGACGACGTTGGTCGTGGCGTCGAGGGCGGGTTCGCGCATCGAGACGCGCACGTCGATCTGCGCGGCGAGGTGGAACACGACCTCGGGGCCGAACGCGGTGACGGCCTTGGTGACGGCGGCGGCGTCGCGGACGTCGACCTGCTCCAGCCGTGCCCCGGCGGCGAACGCCGCGGCGAGGTTGCCCTCGGAGCCGTGGCTGAGGTCGTCGAGGACGAGCACCTCGTCGTCCGCGGCGACGAGCCCGTCGACGAGGTTGGACCCGATGAACCCGGCACCGCCGGTGACCACTGCGCGCACGTCGGCAGCCTACGAGGACGCGGACCCGGACCCGTCGGCGGCCGGAGGAGCGCAGGGGTCGGCCGAACGGTTGGCACGGCCCACGGAGCCGCCCAGCGCCCGCACGGTGGCGACGGGGCGGTCGGCGATGCGTCCCGCCACCGACCCGGCCCTGCGCCCGGCCTTGGCGCCGAGCCCGGCCAGCCGCGCGGCCCGGCCGCCGACGGTGGGCGGGAAGAGGCGGACCTGCTCGATCGCGCGGGTCTCACCGGTCCAGCGCAGCTTCTCCTCCGACGCCGACCCCATGAACTCGAACGTCGACAGCCCGCGGGAGAAGGAGCGCTCGATGAGGTCGTGGGCGAGGATGAAGCCGGGCCCGGCCGAGCGGAACTCGGGATCGATGCCCATCTTCAGGCCGTAGTGCGACTGCCCGTCGACGAGCGCGAGCTCGGCGGCGATCGTGCGGCCCCCGAGGGTCAGCAGCGAGACCTCCAACAGGCCCGCGGGTGCGGCCCAGCCGACGATCGAGCGGTAGAAGCGGTGCGTCGAGTCCTGGGCGACGATCGAGGACCCCTGCTCGGCCTTCCAGCCGAGGTTCTCGATGCGCAGCAGCTCGCGCAGGGCGCCGTCGACGTCGCCCGGGTCGGTGTGCACCCGCAGCGTCAGCTCGCCGGACTGCTCCAGCTTGCGGCGCCGTGAGCGGATCCGGCCGAGGAACTTGGAGCTCAGGCCGCTGCGGTAGGTGTCGAACGTGCCGTCGAGGGCCACGAACGGTGAACGCTGGATCATCGTCCGGCGCACCCGGCAGCCGCGGTCGGTGGCGAGGCCGGCGACGTGGTCGGCGTCCTCGGTGCTCAGGTGCCCGATGTCGGCCGACAGGCCTGCGGCGCTGATCGCGCGGTCGACCAGCGACGACCGTGTCGCGGCGTCCTCGGCGAGCGGGCCACACAGGAAGCTGTGCCAGTTGTCCAGTGTGGTGACACGGCCCCAGCGCCGGGTCACGGGCAGGACACCGGCGAGGCGCCCGTCGCGGCGGACCTGGACGAGGCGGACCGTGCTGGTGCCGAACGCCGACCACCACGCCCGGTACCACCCGGGGCGCTGGAACGGACCGGCCCCGACGCGGTCGGCGAGGTCGTCCCACTCGGCGAGCAGGGCGTCGTCGGCGAGGACGGCGGTCGGGGCGGCCACGAGCGCGGCGGTCACCGTACGTCCACGACGCGCTGGGCGCAGCCGGACCCCGCGGTGCGGCACGGCGTCGGGAAAAGGCCGGTCAACGTCTGGTGGAGCGGCAAGCCTGAACTCCTCGGTCACGAGAGCGGATGGCTCGCTTTTCGCTGTGCCGTGCATCCGGCGTTACCGCGGAACGCACAGCCCACACACAGGATCGACCACCGCGCAGACCTGTGCGTCGAACGGTTGAGGTGACGGGTGGTCGGGTCAGCGGCCCCGCAACGCGTGCAGCGCGGCGCGGGCGGGGCGGGCGACCGGCGCGGCGGCGGCCGCGCGGCGCAACCGTCCGTAACCGAGGTAGGCGGCGGGGAGCCGGCGCACCATCGGGCGGCGCCGGTTGATGAGCAGGCGGGCGAAGTCGGCTGCCGGGTGCGCGATGTGGCGCTCGACGTCCTCGAACCAGCGGGCGCTCCCGCGGGCCTCCTGGACCAGCGGGGCGATCTCCGCGGTGCGGCGCAGGCCGTAGGCGGCGAGGGCGGCGGGGACGGTGTCGTGGCGGGCGATCTCGGCCGCAAGCGCGATCGAGTCCTCCAGGGCCAGCCGGGTGCCGGAGCCGATCGTGAAGTGCGTCGTGTGGGCGGCGTCGCCCAGCAGGGCGACGTTGCCGTCGTACCAGCGCTGGTTGCAGACGGTGCGGAACCGCAGCCACGGCAGCGTCTCGCCGGTGCCCTGCGGCGCCCGCAGCGCGTGGCCGTCGAGCTGCTCGGCGAACAGGCCGGCGACGAGGTCGAGCGCGTCGGCGGTCGCCATGGTGTCGAGCCCGAGCGCCGCGTGGGTCGCCGCGGTGGTCTCCACGACGAACGTGCTCGCCCTCGCGGTGTAGCCGTAGGCGTGGGCCCACAGCCAGCCGTGCTCGGAGCGCACGAACGGGAAGGTGAAGGAGTCGAACACCTTGCCGGTGCCCAGCCACACGTAGCGGTTGTCGCCCGCGGAGACCGTGGTGCCGAAGTTGCCGGCCGAGCGGACGGCGCTGCCCACCCCGTCGGCACCGACCACGACGTCGTACCCCTCGAGAGCGGCGGGGCAGGCCTCCTCGCCGAACCGTACGTCCACACCGACATCGCGGGCCCGTGCGGTGAGGAGCTCGCGCAGCTCGGCCCGGCCGGTGCTGTGCCCGTGCCCGCCGAGGTTGACCGGTCCGCGGCCCTGGACGTCGATCACCTGGTCGCGCCAGGTGAACGCGATGGTGCGCAGGGCGTCGGCCGTCGGGGCGTCGGCCGCGGCGAGATCGTCGAGCAGGTCGTCCCAGAACACGACGCCCCACCCGTGGGTGATGCCCTCCGGGGACCGTTCGAAGACCGTCACGTCGACACCGGGCCGTTGCGCGGCGAGGATTGCGAAGAACAGCCCGCCAGGGCCCCCACCGATGGTTGCGATGCGCACGCGGTGACGTTAGGAGATCACGGAGGGTGATGGATGTGGGCTGAGGTCGTACCTGTGGTTGCCGGCTCTGCTCTCCGGTAACCCTTTGCGTCGCGAGGCCTTACATCGATCGGACCAAGGTCGGTGGTATGACAGTGGCCGAAGCGGACAACCCGGTACAGGGTGCAAGTCCGTCACGGAGTGTGAATCCGGTCCGTCCGGGGCCGACACGCCGAGTGGTCGCGAATCTCGTGCCGCGCCGAGTCCGCACGATCGTGCGCCGCACGGGTGGCGAGCTGCGCTCGGCGGTCACCAAGGTGTCGCTCGTGGGCGCTGTCACCGCGCCGCGCCGGCCGCGGATGGCGTCGCTCGTCGCGAGCACCCTCCTCGTCCCGGAGGCCCGCAGGCCGTCGTTCCGGTCGGCCCGCCACCGTCGTCGAGGCCGCGGTGTGGCACACCGCCGGCCCGCTGTCGTTCGGCTGGCATCCGGCGTCCGGCCGCGGCCCACACGACCTGACGGTCAGCCCGGTCCCTCGCCCGCCCGTCGGGCCAGCAGCCGGTCGGCGACCCGGTCGATCAGCAGCCCCACCCCCAGCACCGCGACCAGCGCCGTGCACGCGCCGCCGACGGTGTCGGTCGGGTAGTGCACGTGCTGGACGACCAGCGCGGTCGCCATCGTCGTCGCCACGACCAGCGTGAGCACCACGACGATCAGGGTCCGCGCCGCCGTCGCGCGAACCGCCGACGCCAGCAGAAGTGCCACGACCAGGGCGAACGCCGTCGCCGCCCCCGTGTGACCGCTCGGGTAGGCGTCGGCGCCGTCGATCGTGCGCCCGATCAGCGGCTTGAGGACGACCGACGTCAGCACCCCGGTCAGGGCGGGCCCGAGCAGGGCCAGCAGCGCGATCCGCGGCCGGCCCACCGCGAGGCAGACCGTCGCCAGCACGACGACGAGCACCGCCATCGACGTCACGTCGCCCAGCGCGATGACCACCGGGAAGGAGCCCGCCCGGCCGGCCCGCACCATCTCCAGCGCGAGCTCGATCCGCTGGTCGAGGGCACTGCCGTAGTCGTGTCCCGCGACGAGCACCGCGCCCACGACGAGCACGACGAGCGCGGGCACGATCACGGCCATCGCGATCACGTCCATGGGGCGGGGCAGGACGGACCGGTCCCAGCGCAGGGTCTCCACGGCCTCCCGCGCCTCGGACCGGAGCCGTGCCGCCCCGGTCACGACCGGTCGAACTCGCGGGCGGCCAGCGCCCGAACGATCCCGGCCCGGCCCTCGGAGACCAGGCGGCGCAGCGCGGGTGGGTGCGACTCGTCGGCGAGCCAGGCGTCGGCCGCGTCGACCGTCGACTTCTCGACGGCCCACGAGGGGAACAGCCCCAGCACGACCGACTGCGCCCGCTCCGAGGTCCGCCGCTCCCACACGTCGGCGACCTCGGCGAAGTAGCGCTCCGCGTAGGGCGCGAGCAGCGGCCGCTGGCCGGGGTGGGCGAAGCCGCCGATGATCGCCTCGTTGACGGCGTTCGGGATGTCGTCGTCGTGCACTGCGCGCTCCCACGCCGTGGCCTTGGCCTCGGCCGTCGGCACCAGGGCCCGGGCACGCTCCGCCTGGCGGCGCCCGGTGGAGGTCGGGTCGCGCTCCAGCTCCTCGTCGATCTCGGTGCCGGACGCCTTGCCGTGCGCCGCGAGGGCCTGCAGCAGCCGCCACCGCATGTCGGTGTCGACGCTCAGCCCTTCCGGGACGTCGACGTCGAGCAGCCAGCCACGGAAACGCTCCAGCGTTGCGTCGTCGAGTACACACGCCGCCAGCGAGTTGACCACCGACAGCTGCGCGTCCGACCCGGGAGGCGCGGTGTCGAGACGGAACCGCAGCGAGTCGACGAGCAGCGGCCAGCCGCGGTCGGCGGCCCAGCCCTCGTCGGCGTAGGACGCGACGGACGTCTGCGCCTGCATCAGCAGCCGCTGCACGACACCGATCTCGGACTCCGAGCCGAACCCGCCCGCGACGAGCGCGACGAAGTCGCGGGCCTTCAGCTCGGCCTCGCGCGTCATCTCCCAGGCCGCCGACCAGCACAGCGTCCGCGGCAGCGGCTCGGCGATGTCGCCGATCCGGTCGACCAGCACCGTCAGCGAGTCGGGGTCCAGACGCAGCGCGCAGTAGGTGAGGTCGTCGTCGTTGACCAGCACGAGCTTGCCGCGCGGCACCCCGATGAGGCCGGGGACCGGGGTGCGTTCGCCGGTGACGTCGACCTCGACGCGGTGCGTGCGGACCAGCCGGGGGCTGCCCTTGGCGTCGTCGTCGCGGGGCTCGTCGTCGTAGACGCCGACGGCGATCCGGTGCGTGCGCAGCTCACCGGCACCCGGGCGGGCGCCGCCCTGCACGACCTCGAACCGCACGATGCGACCGTGCTCGTCGACGTCGAACGACGGGCGCAACATGTTCAGCCCCGTCGTGCGCAGCCACTGCGCGCCCCAGTCGGACAGGTCGCGCCCCGACGCCTTCTCCAGCGCGCCCAGCAGGTCCTCGAACGTGGCGTTGCCCCACGCATGCGCGGTGAAGTAGGCGCGCAGGCCGGTGAGGAACGCGTCCAGGCCCACGTAGGCGACGAGCTGCTTGAGCACCGACGCGCCCTTGGCGTAGGTGATGCCGTCGAAGTTGACCTCGACAGCCTGCAGGTCGGGGATGTCGGCGGCGACCGGGTGCGTCGAGGGCAGCTGGTCCTGGCGGTAGGCCCAGGACTTCTCGACGTTGGCGAACGTCGTCCACGCATTGGTGTACTCGGTGGCGTCGGCCTGGCAGATCACCGACGCCCACGTCGCGAACGACTCGTTGAGCCACAGGTCGTTCCACCAGCGCATGGTCACGAGGTCGCCGAACCACATGTGGGCCATCTCGTGCAGGATCGTCTCGGCCCGCCGCTCGTAGAGGAACCGGGTCACCCGCGACCGGAAGACGTAGTCCTCCAGGAACGTGACCGCACCGGCGTTCTCCATCGCGCCCGCGTTGAACTCCGGCACGAACAGCTGGTCGTACTTGCCGAACGGGTACCGCACCCCGAAGTTGCGGTGGTAGAAGCCGAAACCCTGCTTGGTCTCGGTGAACATCCGCTCGGCGTCCATGTGCTCGGCCAGCGACGCCCGGCAGTAGATGCCCAGCGGGATGTCCGGGCCGTCGCCGTCGGAGTAGGTGTCGGTCCACACCGCGTACGGGCCCGCGATCAGCGCGACCAGGTACGTCGACATGATCTCGGTCGTCGCGAAGCGGTGCACCCCGCCCTCGACGCTGTCGGCGACCGCGTTGGACACGACCTTCCAGCTCTCCGGAGCCGTCACGGTGATCGTGTAGCGCGCCTTGAGGTCGGGCTGGTCGAAGCAGGCGAACAGCCGCTTCGCGTCGGCCGTCTCGAACTGGGAGTAGAGGTACACGCCGTCGTCGACGGGGTCGACGAACCGGTGCAGGCCCTCGCCGGTGTTCATGTAGCGCCCGGTGGCGACGACCGTCAGCTCGTTGTCGGCGGCCAGATCGGGCAGCGCGATCCCGTCGTCCTCCCGGTAGCCCGAGACGTCGAGCGCGGTGCCGTTGAGCGTCGCGGACGTCACCGACTCGCCGACGAAGTCGATCCAGGTCGAGCTGCCCGGCTCGCGGCCGCGGAACCGGACGGTCGTCGCCGACGCGAACGTCGTCTCGCCCGGGGCGCCCGCGCCGTCGGTGAGGTCGAGATCGACGGTGTAGGAGTCGACCTCGATCGCGGATGCGCGCAGCTCGGCGTCGGCACGGGTCAGGTTGGGCGGGGCCATGCGGTCTCGGGACTCCTCCGGGGGGCGGATCGGACGGGTGCGATCCAATCACGGAACCGACGCGGCGTCGCGCGCGATCCGACCCCGCTCGCCGGCCGGGGACGCGGTCAGAGGGTGGCGTCGGCAGGCACCCAGCGCCCGCCCGCGGCCTCGACCTCCGGCAGCGCGGCGCGGACCTCGTCCATGAGGTCGGGGACGAACAGCACCACGACGCCGGGCGTCGCGGCCACCAGCTCGTCGGGCGGTACGACGGGGATCGCGGATCCGGGCATCCGGCAGCCGTGCTTGGCGGGGGAGGCGTCGGCGACGGCGGTCAACGTGTCGGGCCCGATCCCGGCGATCCGCAGCAGCGCCACGGCGCGCGACGCGGCGCTGTAGCCCATGACGCGCCCACCGTCGGCGACCGCGCGGTCCACCGCGGCCCGCAGAGCCGTCGCCGAGGTGCCCACCGCGTCCTGCAGCGCCGCCGACCGCACCGGGTCGTGGACGCCCGCGGCCAGCTCGGCATCGACGACCCGGGACACCGACGGTCCGGCGCTGCCCCCGCGCCGTGCCGCGAGCAGTACCGTGCCGCCGTACAGCGGGAAGGTCCAGGCGTCGGTGACGGTGAGCCCGCGCTCGGCGAGCATCGCGACGGCCGTCGGCGTCGAGTAGTAGGCGAAGTGGCCGTGGCGCACCGCGTTCCACTGCCCGTGGCGCAGGATCGCGGCGAGGCTGTGGAACTGGAACAGGAAGACGCCGTCGTCGGCGAGGCGGGCCAGCAGCCCGTCGAGGGCGGCCGCCTGGTCACGGGCGTGCATCAGCCCGAACGACCCGTCGACGACCACGTCCGCGCGCTCGCCGGCGGCCGCCGGGTGGATGCCCAGCCCGGCCAGCCCGGGCAGCCACGACCCGCCGTGCGGGGTCGGGCCCTCCACGACGGTTCCCCCGGCGGGCAGCAGCCCCACCGCCGCGGCGGCGGCGACGGCGTCGCGGCGCTGGTCGGTCAGTGCCCGGGGCTCGATGCCCTCCGGCTGCTCGGGGACCTCGTCGTCGTCGGGCAGCTGGGCCAGCCCACAGCCGGCGCAGAGCCAGAGCCGCAACGGGAACAGCGGGTCCGGTCCGGGCTCGTCGACGGGCGGGAAGTACTCGGACGCGGGTTGCGCACCCAGGTCGAGGACGAGGTCACCACGGTCGCCGCCACACCATCGGCACACGATCAACGGCACGTGGCCCGTCCCTTCACTCCGGCGCCCGGCGTCGGCCGGACACCGGATCACTCGGTGCCCGACCCCACCGTGTTACCGGCGTACCGGTGGAGCAGAGTGGACCCGTGGACGTTCGCACCTGCGCAATCGAGGGCGTGCTGCTGTTCGTGCCGACGCCGTTCCGCGACGACCGTGGCCTGTTCACCCGCACGTTCGACACCGCGATCGGCGCGGCGCACGGTGTCGACCTGGGGCCGGCCGCGCAGGACAGCCAGTCGCGGTCGCGGCGCGGCACGGTGCGCGGAATGCACGGCCGCCACGGTCGCGGCGAGGCCAAGCTCGTCCGTGCGGCCCACGGCGCGGTGCACGACGTGCTCGTCGACGCCCGGCCCGGGTCCCCGACTTTCGGCACCGTCGCGTCGTTCCTGCTCGACGACGAGGGCTTCCACCATCTCTACGTCCCGGCGGGCCTGCTGCACGGCTTCCAGGCGCTCACCGAGGTGGCGGACGTCTGCTACCGCATCGACCGTCCGCACGAGCCGTCCGAGGACGTCTCGGTCGCCCACGACGACCCGGACCTCGCCATCGCGTGGCCGCAGCCGGTCACGGCGATCAGCGACCGGGACCGGGCCGCGGGGTCGTGGAAGGCGCTCGTCGCCGGCTGACCGGGAACGGCTCCCGGGCGCTCAGGAGGCGGCGGCGCGCAGGGCCGCCGCGGTCATCCGGAGGCCGTCGTCGATCGACACCGTGGCCTTCCACCCGAGCAGCCGCTGCGCCGGTTCCAGGACCGCGACGTGCTCGGTCTCGCCCTGCCGGTCGGGCAGCGCCCCCCACAGCGGTGCCACACCGGTGGCGAGGTGGTCGAGGAGGCCCTCGACCATCTCGCGGTTGGACCGCAGCTCACCCTGGCCGAACTCCAGCTCCGAGCCGGCGGGTGCGGTCGCGGCCCCGAGCATACCCTCGATGACGTCGGCGACGTAGACCCAGTCACCGCGTCGGCGGCCGCTGGACAGCCGCGGCCGCTCGCCCCGCAGTGCCGCGGTCCCCGAGTAGGGCAGCAGCTTCGACGAGGCCTGGCCCGGACCGAAGACCTCGGTCGGGCGCACCATGACGACCGAGCACCCGAAGCGCTCGACGTAGAGCCGGCCGTAGGCGGCCATCGCGGCCTTCGCGGCGGCGTACGGCGACGCGGGCGGCAGACCCGTCTCCATCTCGTCGGACGTCGAGATGAGCACGACGCGGTCGGCGAACCCGCGCTGGGCCGCGTCCAGCAGCGCGATGCTGCTGGCCAGCAACGAGTGGAACGTCGGCCACACGAGACCGGGGTCCGGCGCGCCGGACACCCGGCCTCCCAGGTGGTAGACGACGTCGGGACGCACCTCCCGCAGCACCGCGGCGAAAGCGTCGGTGTCGACGAGGTCGCAGCCGACGTGCCGGACACCGTCGCCGAACAGGGGTGTTTCCGACCGCGCGAGTGCGACGACCGTGGCGCCCTCGCCCGCGAGCCGCCGGACCAGGTGTGCGCCGAGGAACCCCGCCGCCCCCGTCACCAGGACGGTGCGGCCGCTCCAGCACCGGGGGGCGGACGGGTCCATGTCAGCCCACCGGGCGCAGGGTCGCGTCGAGCGTGCCGGCGGCCTGCCGGTCGGCGAGCACCGCGAGGCGGGTGAAGCGGCGGTCGAACGCCTCCTGGGTCAGGCCGTGGGTGCGGTAGGCCTGCGCGAGCTCGGCGGCGCCGTCGGCGACCGACCACTCGGCCCGGAAGCCGGGCAGCAGCTTGCCGATCTTGGTGAAGTCGACCCGGTAGGAGCGGGGGTCGCCGCCGGTCTCGCCGGTGATCAGCAGCTCGGCCTCGGGGATCACCTTCGCGACCTCGTCGGCGATGTCGCTGACCTGGACGTTGTTGGCGGTGCTGCCCACGTTGAACGCCTCGCCGCGCACGACGTCGGCCGGTGCGGCGAGCGCGGCGACGACGGCACCGGCGATGTCGCGGGCGTGCACCAGCGGCCGCCACGGCGTCCCGTCGCTCATCACCCTGATCGCGTTGGACAGCAACGCGTGCCCGACGAGGTTGTTGAGCACGATGTCGGCGCGCAGCCGCGGCGAGAACCCGAACGCGGTGGCGTTGCGCAGCGAGACCGGCACGAAGTCGGCGTCGGCCAGGTCGACGAGGTCGCCCTCCACACGGACCTTGGACTCCGCGTACGGGGTCACCGGCCGCATCGGGGCGTTCTCGTCGAGGATGTCGTCGGTGCCCGACGCGCCGTACACCGAGCAGGTCGAGGCGTAGACGAAACGGCCGACGCCGGCGTCCTTGGCGAGCCGGGCGAGCCGCGTCGACGCGTGGTGGTTGATGTCGTAGGTGTGCTGCGGCGCGAGCGAGCCGAGCGGGTCGTTGGACAGCGCCGCGAGGTGCACGACGGCATCGAACCCGGCGAGGGCGTCGGCATCGACGTCACGCAGGTCGACGGCGATCCCCGTCGGGTCGGCGGGTGCCGGGCCGAGCACGGACGACGCGTAGAGGCCCGAGTCGAGCCCGACGACGTCGTGGCCGGCGTCGGTGAGGATCGGGGCCATCAGCGTTCCCAGATAGCCCAGGTGGCCGGTGAGCAGGACGCGCATCGCGCGGTTCCCCCTTCGGGAGTCGTTCGGGGTCGATCAGGAGTCGATGGGTCCGGGGTCAGTCCGCGCCCGGGGCGCCGACGACCATCCGGGTCGTGTGGAAGCCCTCGGCGTAGCGCCGGCCGCACTGCACACCGCGGATCCGGGCCAGGCCGCGGAAGGTCTCGTCGTCGAACCAGTGCCGCGCCTTCTGCGACGGGTAGTGCTCGTGGAGCAACCGCACCTTCTCGTCGACGACGTCGCCGTCGAGCGGCCACAGCACCGCGGGCTGGGCCAGGTCCGGTTCGGTCTTGAGGATCTCGTAGCCGAGGATCAGGTGGTCGCGGAAGACGGTCGGCGCGAGCCGGGCGAGCTCGCGGTGGTCCTGGTGGTCGTCGTGGCGCGAGGTGCACAGCACCAGGTCGGGCTCGCAGCCCCGCCGGAACTCCTCCAGCGCCTCCTTGGCCCGGTTCCAGTGCGCGGGCAGCCGCCCGTCGGGGACGTCGAGGATCGTCACCACGAGGTCGGCACCGGGGCAGAACGCGGCGAGCGCCGCGCGCTCCTCGTCCTCCCGGGCGGTGTCGGCGCCGGACAGGACGAACGCCCGAACCCGCAGCCCCGGCGCCGACCGGCACAGCGACAGCACGGTGCCGCCCGCGCCGATGGCGATGTCGTCGCAGTGCGCCCCGAGCACCACGAGCTCGTCGAGGACCCCCGGCTGCAGGCCGCGCATCAGGACGGCGCGCCGGGGTCGACGACCTCCAGCGCGGGGATCGGGAACACGAGCTTTCCGCCCCATTCGCCGACGACGGGCGCGAGCTGCGCGGTGATCTCCTCGCGGAGGTTCCAGGGCAGCACGAGGACGTAGTCGGGCCGGTCGGCCTCGATGCGCTCGGGGGCGTGGATCGGGATGCGGGTGCCCGGGGTGAACCGGCCGTGCTTGTACGGGTTGCGGTCGACGGTGTAGGCGAGCAGGTCGGGCCGGATGCCGCAGTAGTTGAGCAGCGTGTTCCCCTTGCCGGGGGCGCCGTAGCCGACGACGGTCTTCCCCGCGTCGGCGGCGTCGATGAGGAACCGCATCAGGTCGTTGCGGATGCGGGAGACGTCGCGGGCGAAGCCCTCGTGGCCCTCGACCGTGTCCAGTCCGGCGGCGGCCTCGGCGGCGAGCACCTCGGCGACGGCGGGGCCCGGGGTGGCACCCAGCTCCGTGGGCCGGGCCCACAGCCGGACCGACCCGCCGTGGGTCGGCACGAGCTCGACGTCGACCAGGTCGAGCCCGCCCGCTGCGAGCGCCCGGCGGGCCGTCGCGACCGTGTAGTACTGGAAGTGCTCGTGGTAGATGGTGTCGAACTGGCGCAGCTGCACCAGCGTCAGGAGGTGCTGCACCTCGACCGACACCCAGCCGTCGTCGGCGACCATGGCCCGCAGACCCTGGGCGAACCCGACGACGTCGGGGATGTGGGCGAAGACGTTGTTGGCGACGACGAGCCCCGCCTGCCCGTGCTCGGCCCGCACCCGGGCACCCGTCTCGGGGGACAGGAACGCGGTCAGCGTGGGCACACCCTTCTCCCGGGCCGCCTCGCCGACGTTGACGCTCGGCTCCACCCCCAGGGCGCGCATGCCGCGCGCGACGACATGTTGCAGAAGGTAACCGTCGTTGCTCGCCGCCTCGACGACGAGCGAGCCCCGACCGAGACCCGCCCGTTCGACCGCGGCGTCGACGAACCGTCGCGCGTGCTCCACCCAGGAGGAGGAGAACGAGGAGAAGTAGGCGTACTCGGTGAAGGTCTCACCGGGGTCGATGAGCGGCGGCAGCTGGACGAGCAGGCAGCCGGCGCACACCCGCGCATGCAGGGGGAACGTCGCCTCGGCGCCCTCGAGCGCAGCGGCGGTGAGGAACAGCTCGCACGGCGGCGTCGCACCCAGGTCGACGAAGCTGCGCAGGTCTGTCGAGCCGCAGAGCCGGCAGCTCAGGGCGACGTCGAGCGCGGGTGTGCCCGCCACGCGCTCACTTGTCGACGACGTCATCGATTCCTCCGGTCGGCCGAACGAGTTCTACGTCTGGACTCGGATCGGACGACGATTACGTTTCGTGAGCACGGCCGGTAGTGGCGACGGTCGCGTGCGTGACCGGTGGACGGACCCGGTGGCCGCCGGGGGAACAGGGTGCGGGGCCGGGTGGTTGTGCGCCGTGGGGAGGCACGTCCAGGTCTCGGAGCTCCGCATCCCGGCCGTTCGCGGACCCCCGACGAACCCAGGAGATCGACGAACGGAGTACACGTGAGCAGCACGGAGTCCGCACGGGCACGCGTCGAGGTCTGGTTCGACCCGCGGTGCCCGTGGGCCTGGCTGACGTCGCGCTGGATCCTCGAGGTCGAGAAGGTGCGCGACATCGACCTGAGCTTCCACGTCATGAGCCTGTCGGTCCTCAACGAGAACCGCGAGGACCTGCCCGAGCAGTACAAGAACGCCCTGGAAGCGGGCTTCGGCCCCGTCCGGGTCTGCATCGCCGCGGCCCGCGAACGCGGCCAGGACATCCTCGGCCCGCTCTACACCGAGATGGGCGAGCGGATCCACAACCAGGGCAACAAGGACCTCGACGTCGTCGTCAAGGAGTCGCTGGCGGCGCTGGACCTGCCCGAGTCGCTGGCCGAGGCCGCCACCAGCACCGAGTTCGACGAGGAGCTGCGCGCCAGCCACCACCGCGGCATGGACCCGGTGGGCATGGACGTCGGCACCCCGACGATCCACGTCGACGGCATCGCCTACTTCGGCCCGGTCATCTCGCGGGTGCCGAAGGGGGAGGACGCGGGGAAGGTCTTCGACGGGGCGCGGCTGCTCGCCGAGTACCCCTACTTCTTCGAGCTGAAGCGGACCCGCACGGAGAGCCCGCAGTTCGACTACTGAGGCACGCAGGACGGTCCGCCACGTCCTCGTGGCGGGCCGTCCGTGTGGTGTCGTGGTGGTGCCTGGCGGGAGGGCGTCAGCGCGCGGCGATGTAGGCGTCGCGCAGCACGCCCGTCTGCAGCTCCATCTCGCGGACCCGGTGCTGCACCAGGTCGCCGATGCTCACCATGCCGCTCAGCTGCCCGTTGTCGACGACCGGCAGGTGCCGGTAGCGGCCGCGGGTCATCTGGGCCATCGCGTAGGTGAGCGACTCGGTGGAGGACACGGTCGCGACGTTGCGCGTCATGATGTCCTCCACGTTGCAGGACAACAGCCGTTCGCCGCGCCGGGCCAGCTCCCGGATCACGTCGCGCTCGGAGACGATGCCGCGGATGCGGCCGTCGCCGTCGCTGACGAGCAGCGCCCCGACGCGGTGCTTCTCGAGGCGTTCGACCGCCTCGGCCACGGTCGCCCAGGGCACGACGCTGTGCACGGTCCGGCCCTTGGCATCGAGGACGTCGGCGATGTTCATGGATACCTCCTCGCAGTGGCGAGCCCCGATCGTGAGGCGGAGTTCACTCTGGGGCTCAGCCGCGTGAGCCACATCACCGCAGCGGGGGAGGTCGCGGGCGGACCTCCGCCGCCGGGGACCGCCGCGACACCCCGGCGGCGGCGCGCCGTCACCCCGGCGCCGCCCCCCAGCGGCACGAGCGCGGCCAGGCCGAGCACGACGTCGTGCAACCGTGTGAGGATCGGAGCCATGGCAGCACCGACGCTGAACACAGCCGGACACTGGATCGCAGGAGAGACGGTCGCCGCGACGGGCGAGACGATCGACATCGTCAACCCGGCGACGGGCGAGGTCGTCGGCACCGTGCCCGCGGGCACCGCCGACGACGTGGACCGCGCCGTACGCGCCGCGCGGGCCGTGCAGCGGGAGTGGGCGGACGTCGACGTCACCGAGCGCGCCGCCGTCGTGCAGCGCATCTCCGACGGGCTCAAGGCCCGCGCGGAGGACGTCGCGTCGTCGATCACCGCGGAGATGGGCTCGCCCATCACCTTCTCGCGCAAGGTGCAGGCCACGATGCCGGTCGGCTCCTCGCGCGGGTTCGCGACGGTCGCCGCCGACTTCCCGTGGAGCGAGGAGATCGGCAACTCCCTCGTCGTGAAGGAGCCGATCGGCGTGGTCGGGGCGATCACGCCCTGGAACTACCCGCTGCACCAGATCGTCGCGAAGGTCGCGCCCGCCCTGCTGGCGGGGAACACGGTCGTCCTGAAGCCGACGGAGATCGCGCCGCTGACGGCGCAGCTGCTCGCGGAGGTCGCCGCGGAGGCGGGCCTGCCGGCGGGGGCGTTCAACATCGTGCACGGCACCGGCCCGGTGGTCGGTGAGGCGATCGCGGGGCATCCGGATGTCGACATGGTGTCGTTCACGGGGTCGACGCGGGCCGGGAAGCGCGTGTCGGTCGTCGCCTCGGAGACGGTGAAGCGGGTCGCGCTGGAGCTGGGCGGCAAGTCCGCCAACGTGATCCTGCCCGACGCCGACCTCTCCAAGGCCGTGAAGCTGGGCATGGGCAACGCCTGGATCAACGGCGGCCAGACCTGCACGGCGTGGACGCGGATGCTCGTCCCGGCCGACCGCCAGGACGAGATCCTCGAGATGGTCGAGGCCGCGGCCGCGAAGTACACCGTCGGCGACCCGGCCGACGAGGCCACCCGCATCGGCCCGATGTCGTCGACGGCGCAGCAGCAGCGCGTCGCGGGCTACATCGACCGGGGCATCGCCGACGGCGCCCGCGTGGTGTTCGGCGGCGCGGGCCCGGTCGAGGGCCTGGAGAACGGCGCCTACGTTCGGCCGACGGTGTTCGCCGACGTCGCGCCCGACGCCGTGATCGCCCGCGAGGAGATCTTCGGGCCGGTCCTGTCGGTGATCCCGTACCGCGACGAGGAGGAGGCCGTCACGATCGCGAACGACACGGTCTACGGCCTCGCCGGCGCCGTGTTCGGCGAGCCCGAGCACGCGCTCGCCGTCGCTCGCCGGATCCGGGCCGGCCAGGTGGACGTCAACGGTGGTGCGTTCAACGTCATGGCGCCCTTCGGCGGCTACAAGCAGTCGGGCAACGGCCGTGAGCTGGGCCGCTACGGCCTCGAGGAGTTCCTGGAGACCAAGTCCATCCAGCGCTGACACCCGTGTCGGGCGACCGCCGATCGGGCGACCGACGGCATCGCCGACCGTGACGAACCGGTCCGAACCGGGCGGGGCGCAGCCCCGCCCGGGCGGCTCGGCGTCGCTCGATAGGATCGCGGGAAGCCGAACCGCGACCCTCCACGCTGGAGTTCGATGAGCCCGCCCGAGTCCGACGTCCGCTCCGAGTACGCCACGGTCCGGCGGATCGGGAACCGGTACCGGCTCGACGAGCGGATCGCGGCGGGCGCCATGGGCGCGGTGTGGCGCGGCACCGACGAGCTGCTGAACCGCACGGTGGCGCTCAAGGAGCTGCTCGCGGCGGCGTCGCCCGGCGAGGAGGACACCCTCGAGGAGTCCCGCCAGCGGATCCTGCGCGAGGGCCGGATCGGTGCGCGGCTGCAGCACCCGCACGTCATCAGCATGTTCGACGTCGTGGTCCACGACGACCGGCCGTGGCTGGTCATGGAGTACCTGCCGTCGCGGTCGTTCGCGGCGGTCCTGGCGGAGAAGGGCCCGATGGGGGCTCGGGAGGCCGCGGCGGTCGGCGAGCAGGTGGCCGACGGGCTGGCGGCGGCGCACGCCGCGGGAGTCGTGCACCGCGACGTCAAGCCAGGCAACGTCCTCATCGCCGAGAACGGCACTGCCAAGATCACCGACTTCGGGGTGTCCCGCGCGGTCGACGACGTGCAGCTCACCCGCACGGGCATGATCGCGGGCACCCCGGCGTTCCTGGCGCCGGAGATCGCCCGCGGTGGGCAGCCCACGGCGGCGTCGGACATCTTCGCGCTCGGCGCGACGCTCTACACCGCCGTCGAGGGCCAGCCCCCGTTCGGCCTGGACGACAACGCCTACGCCCTGCTGCACAAGGTCGCGACCGGTGCGGTGAAGCCGCCGTCGTCGGCGGGCGAGCTGACGTCGCTGTTGTCGTCGTTGCTCGCACCCGACCCGGAGAACCGGCCCACCGCAGGGCAGGCGCGGGCAGCACTCGCGGCCATCGCCGCGGGCCGCGAGCCCACCGGGCTGCCCGCAGGTACCGCGTTCGCCACGGGTGCGGCCGCCGCGACCACCAGCGCCGCGACCGACGAGCCGGACGCCGACGCGACCCGGCCCGCCACGCCCGCAGTCACCCCCGCCGTCGTGCCCCCGCCCCGCCCCGGCGCCACACCGACGCTGACCACCCCGCCCGCCCCACCGTCCATCGCGTCGTCCGCCCCGTCGTCCGCAGCGGGTGACGGACCGTCGGGCGACGGCGGCCGTCGTCGGCCGCTCGTCGTCGCCGTCGTCGCGGTGCTGGCCGTCCTCGTCGTCGCCGCCGGTGTGATCATCGGGCTGGTCCGGTCGTCGGGCGACGACACCGAACAGGGGGCGCTCGGCGGCACCTCCACCGCCTCGGCCGCCCCGCCCAGCGCGGCGGAGCCGACGACGACCACCCCGCCGCCGCCGACGACCACGGCGACCACCCCGGGCTCCGGGATGGCGTCGGTGGAGTTCGTGCAGCAGTACTACGCGATGCTGCCCGGCGACATCGACGGCGCGTGGAACCAGCTCGGCCCCCAGGCGCAGGCCGCGTCCGGCGGCCTCGACCGGTTCCGGTCGTTCTACTCCGGGCTGACCAAGGTGTGGGCGGAGACGCTGCGCGCCGTCGATGCCGACACGGTGACGGCGACGATCGTGTTCCTGCGCCCCGACGGCACGACGACCCGCGAGCCCTACCGGTTCGAGGTGTCCGGCGGGCCAGGGTCGCAGAAGATCGAGTCGTTCACCAAGACGGGCTGAGCCGGGCCCGGCGGGCACCGGGCTCACGCCGTGCGGGTGCCGACCTCCGTGAGGTGCCCGCCGACCCAGCTCACGACCTCACGCACGAACGCGGCCCGGTTGCCCAGGTCGTGCACCTCGTGGCCCTCGTCGTCGAACAGCAGGTAGGCGTGCGGGACGCCGCGCTCGCGCAGCGCCGCGACGACCTGCTCCGGCTCGCTGATCGGGACGTTCGTGTCGTGGCGGCCGTGCACCACCAGCAGCGGGGCGGTGAGCCGGTCGATGCGGTGGATGGGGGAGAGCCGGCGCAGCAGCTCCGCGTCGGTACGCGGGTCGCCGTACTTGCTGGTCGCGGCCTCGGCGATCCACGGCTCGGTGGCGGCGTAGAACGTCTCCAGGTCGGCCATGCCGCACACGTCGACACCCACTCGGAACAGCTCCGGGTACCGCACCAGCGCCGCCAGCGTCAGGTAACCGCCGTACGACCGGCCGGAGACGCCGATGCGGGCCGGGTCGGCCAGCCCGGACCCGGCGAGGAAGTCGACGGCCGCGCGCACGTCGGCGATCGCGGCGAACCGCAGGTGCACGTCGTCGGCGTGGGAGAAGGCCTGGCCGAACCCGGCCGAGCCGCGGACGTTGGGTGCGAACACCGCGATCCCCGACGCCGCCAGCGCCTGGAACAGGGGCTGGAAGACGGGCCGCTCCTGCGCCTCCGGGCCGCCGTGCAGCCAGATGAGCGTCGGAGTGGGGCCGAAGGTGCCGCGCGGGCGGAACAGCCAGCCGGTGAGGGTCAGCCCGTCGTCGGCGCGGAACTCGTGCAGTGTGGGGGTGACGAGGACGTCGGCGGCGTCGTCGTCCGGGTCGTCGGGCTCCGGCGGTAGCACCGCGGGCGCCTCGGTCCCGGGTAGCCCGTCGACGATCGGCACCAGCGAGACGTGCGGCGCCACGGTCGGCCCCTCGCTCGCCAGCAGCAGCCCGCCGCCGTCGCGGGTGAACGCGGCGTCGGTGACGACGTCGCCCGCCGCGTCGGGCAGCGGGGACAGCATGCCGCTGCGCAGGTCGAGCATCTCGGCCTCACTGCGGCCGTCGACGTTCCAGACCAGGACCGCGCGCGCCCCGGCCGGGTCGAGCGCGACCAGGTCGAGGTCGTCGTGGGAACGCTCGGCGACCACGGTCGCGATGGCGGGGGCACCGGCCTGCAGCGACACCGCGAGCAGCGCCGCCCGGTCGCGACCCGCGTCGGTGTGCAGGTAGACGAGCCCGCCGGTGACGCCGAACCGCGCGTCGGCGACGGTCGCGCCGCCGGGGACGAGCTCCGAGCGGCGGCCGGTGCGCAGGTCGATCAGCTCGAGATGGCGGTCGCCGCGGCGGCCGCTGCGGACGACGACGCGGTGCCCGTCGCCCGACACCGCGCACACCACCGCGGCCGGACCCGACGCCAGCACCGTCGACGTACCGTCGCGCACGTCGACCAGGCAGGCCTGGCCGTCGCCGCGGCCCTCGCCGTAGATCGTGACGCCCAGGTGCGACCCGCTCGGCGACCACGACCCCAGCACGACCGCGGCCGCGCCGGGCGCGATCTCGCGGCGCCGCGACCCGTCGGGGGACACCAGCAGCACGCGGGTGCGCTCGCCACCGCCCGGGGCGAGCTGGCAGGCCAGCCACGACCCGTCGGGCGACCACGCGACCGCGGAGACGTCGGCGGGTGGGAGGTCGGGGTCGTCGAGCTCGGTGGGGACGGACCCGCCGGGCTGCACGACGGGCTCGGCGCCCGCACCGAGCTCGCCGACGTAGAGCCGGGGCCGGCCGTCGAGATCGGAGATCCAGGCCAGCAGGCTGCCGTCGGGCCCGGGACGGGGTGCCCGGAACGACGGGGCGCGCAGCACGTCCGCGGCCGGCCCGTTGTCGGCCACGAGACGCTCCCGGCGACGGTCCGCCAACGTCATCTACACCCCCCTCTCCTGCAGCCACATCTCCAGCAGTGCCACCTGCCACAACGCGTTCGAACCCAGGTTGGTGCGCCGCGCGTTCGGGTCGGCCAGCATGGCGTCGAGCCAGTCGCTCCTGACCAGACCGCGCGCCTTCGCCACCGGGTCGGTGACGGCGTCGCGGACCCGTTCCAGGAACGGCCCCTCGAGGTGCCTGATGGCCGGTACCGGGAAGTATCCCTTCGGCCTGTCGATCACCGCGTCCGGGACCACCCCGCGCGCCGCCTCCTTCAGCACACCCTTGCCGCCGTGGGCGAGCTTCAGCTCCGGCGGACAGGCCGCGGCGAGCTCCACGAACTCGTGGTCGAGGAACGGCACCCGCGCCTCCAGCCCCCACGCCATCGTCATGTTGTCGACGCGCTTCACCGGGTCGTCGACGAGCATCACCGTCGAGTCGAGCCGCAGCGCGGCGTCGAGGGTGTCGGTGGCGCCGGGCCGCCGGAAGTGGTCGGCGATGTACGACCGGCTCGGGTCGTGGTCGAGCAGCCACTCCGGTTCGAGGATCGCGGCGAGGTCGCCGTGCGGGCGGTCGGTGAAGACACGCGCGTACTCGGCGACCGCGCGGTCGCGGGGCACCCCCGCCAGCGGCGGGTACCAGTTGTAGCCGGCCAGGACCTCGTCGGCGCCCTGCCCCGACTGCACGACCGTGACGCTCGTCGCGACCTCCTCCGACAGCAGGTGGAACGCGACGCAGTCGTGGCTGACCATCGGTTCGGCCATCGCCGCGATCGTGTCGTCGACGGCCGGCAGCATCCGGGCGGGGTCGACGAGGATCTGCCGGTGGTCGGTGCCGAACTCGGCGGCGACGATGTCGGACCAGCGGAACTCGTCGCCCCTCTCGCCGCCCGCGGCGTGGAACCCGACGCTGAACGTCTTCAGTCCCGTCTGGCCCTCCTGCGCGAGCAGCCCCACGATCAGCGACGAGTCCAGCCCGCCCGACAGCAGCACCCCGACGGGCACGTCGGCGACCATCCGCCTCCTGACGGCGGTCCGCAGCGACTCCAGGACCGCATCGCGCCAGTCGGCGGCGGTCATGCCCGCGTCGGCGCCGCGCCGCTCGTGCACCGGTGACCAGAACTCGCGGTCGGTCGTCGTGCCGTCGGCGAGGATCGTGCGGACCGTCGCCGGGGGGAGCTTGCGGATACCGGTGAGGATCGTCCGCGGCGCCGGGACGACGGAGTGGAACGTCATGTAGTGGTGCAGCGCAACGGGGTCGATCGAGGTGTCGACGTCACCGCCCGCCAGCAGTGCCGGCAGCGACGACGCGAACCGCAGGCGCCCCGCCCGCTCGGCGGTGTAGAGCGGCTTGATCCCCAGCCGGTCCCGGCCCAGCACCACCGTGCCCGAGTCACGCTCGTGGACGGCGAAGGCGAACATCCCGAAGAAGTGCTCGACGCACGCGTCGCCCCAGCGGTGGTAGGCCTTGAGCAGCGTCTCGGTGTCGGAGTCGGAGAAGAACCGGTAGCCGTGGCCCTCCAGTTCCGCGCGCAGCTCCCGGAAGTTGTAGACGCAGCCGTTGAACACCGCGGTCAGCCCCAGCTCGGGGTCGACCATCGGCTGCGCACCCCGCTCCGACAGGTCGATGACCTTGAGCCGGCGGTGGCCCAGCGCCACCGGACCCGACGCGTGCACCCCGTGTCCGTCCGGGCCGCGACGGTGCATCGCCTCGGTGATCCGGGCGACGGCCGCGACGTCAGCGCCCCTGCCGTCGAACCGGATCTCACCGGCGATACCGCACATGCACATCTCCTGCCGTTCGGTTACCTCAGCACCCAGGTGTCCTTCGCCCCGCCGCCGCGTGACGAGTTGACGACGAGGCTGCCCGCCGGCGCAACCCTCGACAGCGCCGCAGGCGCCACGTCCACCCGGGTCCGGTCGCCCACCCGGGACTGGAACGCGAATGCCCGCAGGTCGACGGCCCGCGGCTGCAACCCCGTCCCCGTGAACGTCGGATGCGTCGACAACCGGATCACCTCCTGGGCGACCCAGCCGTCCGGACGGGCCCGGATCGCCGCCGCCGCCTCCGCCAGCTCCGCCCGCGTCGCGTCCGGCCCGATCACGATGCCGTGCCCGCCGTAGCCGTCGACCGGCTTCACGACGAGCTCGCCCAGCCGGTCCAGCACCTCCGCGCGCTGCTGCGGGTCCGCACACGAGTACGTCGGCACGTTCTCCAGCAGCGGCTTCTCACCCAGGTAGTAGTCGATCATTGCCGGCACCCAGGCGTAGACGAGCTTGTCGTCGGCGACACCGTTGCCCGGCGCGTTGAGCAGCCGCACCGTGCCCGCGGCCGCCGCCCGCAGGATCGCCCGCCCGATCGGCCGCTCGTCCGCGCCCGTCGCGTCGAGGAGCTCCTGCTCGTCGAGGCGCCGGTACAACGCCGACAGCCGCCGACGGCCGCCCGGCCCCACCTGGAACACACCCTCGCGGGTGACCTGCAGGTCCCGTGGCGTCACCACCGGAACACCCATCCTGTCGGCCAGCAGGGTGTGCTCGAACCAGGCCGGATCGACCGGGCCCGCCGACAGCAGCGCCACCTCGTCGGCACCCGCTGCGACCGGGTCGGGCACCGCCGAGAGCAGCGCCGCCTTCAGCGCGCGCGGCACGTCGTCCACCCCGACGACACCCGCCGGGGGCTCGAGGTCCGGCAGCACACTGCGCACCAGCCGCCGCGAGATGATCGAGAACCCGATGCCCGACGGCACCCGCAGGTTGTCCTCCAGCACGAACCACCGGTCCGCGCGGTCACGCACCAGGTCGATCCCGGCGACGGTGATCCGCACCGCGTCCGCGGGCATCAGCGCGCCGGTCCGGCTCCGGCCCGGTGCGCCGTCGACGACCCGCGCCGGGATCATCCCGTCCGCCACGATCTCCCGCGGCCCGTAGACGTCCCGCACGAAGAGCTCCAGCGCCCGCACCCGCTGCGCCAGCCCCGTCGACAGCACCGACCAGTCCTCGGCCGTCACGATGCGCGGCACCAGGTCCAGCGGGAACAGCCGGTCCGGCTCGTCGCCCACCCTGAACGTCACCCCGCGCGCCCGCTGCTCCGTCCGCAGCGCCGACTCCGCCGCCGTCATGCCCCGCGGGCCCAGCCGCTCCAGCACCCGGAACATGAACCCGTAGTGCGGCAGCACCTGCCCGCCCTCGCTGACCGCCTCGTCGAACGCCGACGGCCGGTACCCCGCCAGCAGCTCCGGCGACGGCGGCGCCACCGGCACGGAGATCGCCGCGTACTCGCGGCCCTGCGTCGTCTCCACCAGGCTGTCGACGACGTCGACCAGCTCCCCGCGCAGCCCGAACGCCCGCCGCTGCCGCGCCGCTCCGCTGCCCCGGGCCAGCGTCTGGCGCGACAGCTGCAGCACCTGCTCCCAGTCCCCGGCCGCCTCCAGGTGCCCGCGCAGACCGTCGACGAGCTGCCCGATCATCAGCTCCGGCGACACCAGCGCGGGCCCCACCAGGTCGACCAGGTCCCCCTCCAGCCCCGACCGCGCCGCCCGCCAGTTCGCCGACCGCAGCAGCTCGTGGCGCGGCGTCGGCAACGGCGCACCCGCAAGCGCCTCCTCCGAGGCCCGCGCCACCAGCGCCCGGAACAGCCCGGCGATCAGCACCACGTCGTCCACGTCGGGGCAGGCATCGCACACCCGCAGCTCCACCGTCGGCAGGTGGGCGCTGGGGCGGATGTCGAAATAGACCATCCCCGGGTCGCTGATCGTCCCCGACGCGATCAGGTCCTCGACCATCCGGTCGTAGTCGTCCGCGGTCTCCACGTCGCCGGGCGGGCCCGCCGTCGGCCACCGTGACCACACCATCGACCGGAAGCTCGCGTAGCCGGTGTCCTCACCCCGCCAGTACGGCGAGCTCGCCGAGATCGCCAGGAGTGCGGGCAGGTGCGGCGCGACCCGGCGCACCACCTGCACCGCCATGTCCCGGTCCGGGACGTCGACGTGCACCTGCGCCCCGCAGATGTGCTGCTCGCGCACCAGCATCTGGTACTCGTGCTGCATCCGCTCGTACCGCGCGCCCGCCGAGATGTCGGTGCCCGAGAGCTCCACCAGCGGTACCGTCCCCGCCGCGACCACCCCCAGCCCCAGCGGGTGCGCCACCTTCTCCAGGGTGCCCCGCAGCCGCTGGATGTGGTCGCGCAGGTCGTCGAGCGTCCGGCACGGTGGGGTGTTCGTCTCGACGAGGGAGCGTTGCAGCTCCGGCGCGAACTCGTCGCCGGCCAGCTTGCCCAGTAACGCGTCGACCTCCGGCGCCGCTCTGCGCGTCTCCAGATCGACGACGTGGAACTCCTCCTCCACGCCCAACTGCGGCAGGTCGCCCATCGGCCCGACGGTAGGGGCCTGCTGTTACGAACACTTGTCCTGAGCGTCACCTCCGCCCACCTGCCGTAGTGACTCACCCTCCCGCTGAGCCGTTCGGTCGAGCCGCACGCCCGCCGATGCCCCGTCGATGCCCCGCCCCCGGCCCCGGCCGCGGCGCGGCCCGGGATCCGGCGACCTCCCGGGATCCGGCGACCTCGCGGGGCCGTGACCCGGGGTCGGGGGACCGGTCAGGACGGCCAGGGGACCGCGGGGAACGGGGACCGGGCGGTCGCGATCACGGCGTCCAGATCGCCGCGCGCCACGGCGGCGTGCAATGCCGCGACCTCGACCATCTCGTCACGCTGCGCCTCGACCTCCCGCCGAGACATCGGGTCGCCATGACCCGGCACGAACGTCCTGGCTCCCAGGGCGAGCACCGCCGCCACCGACGCGGGCCACTCGGCGACGACCGCGTCCCCGTAGTCCGGGGGAGCCCCCTGCTCGACGAGGTCGCCCGCGAACACCACGTCCCCGGCGACGGCGACGACGTCGTGGTCGGTGTGCCCGCGACCGGGGTGCAGCAGCCGGACCGTGCGGCCGCCGAGATCGACGTCGAGCACCGGGTCGACCGTCGCGCCGGGAAGCAGGGGATCGGTGGCGGCCAGGGCGTCGGCCGTCTCGTCGTCGCCACGGTCGCGGTAGTAGCGGGTCCACTCCTCGCGCTGCAGCCGTGCCGTCGACGCCACCGCCGCCCGGCACCGCGGATGCGCGTGCACAGCCACCGGGGGGAATGCGCCGGTCCCGAAACAGTGGTCGAAGTGCGCGTGCGTGATCGCGACGACCAGCGGCAGCGCCGTCACCTCGCGGACCGCCGCGAACAGCCGGGCGCCCTGCGCATGGTCGCCCCCGGTGTCGACGACCAGCGCCCGCTCCCCGCCGACCACCAGCCCGGTCGTGAGATCGAGCTCGTCGTGCCGTCGCGCCAGCACCCCGTCCGCGACCTCGGCCCAGCGATCCACCTCCCGAGTGTGCCGGGCCACCCCGCTCTTCCTCGCGCGTGGTGATCGCCGACCGGGGACATGGGCGTCGGAGGTGACGCTCATGTCCCGAGAACGGCCTGATCCTGGGGCTGGTCCGTCCTGCCCTGGCCATCCTCGAGTACGGACACGAGCGTCGGGGTGACGCTGACCCCGCACACAACCCGACCCGGACCGGCAGCCGGCACCTGGGCGGGAGCCGGTGCTCGATCGAGTGCAGGGAGCGACGGAAACGTCGCCTCGGCACCGGATCGCGCCTGCCACCGTAGCGGGCCCTACGGCGTCCGTCCGCTCGGCACACCCCGAAATTGCAGGAACGGCCCTTCCCTGCAACCGGGCTGCAGGAAAGGGCCGTTCGTGCAATTCGGGTCAGCCGACGGGCGCCCCGCCGGGGACGGGGGGCGGCGCGACCGGAGCGGTCGTCGGTGGCAGCGCGCCTGCGGTCTGCGGAACCACAGCGGTCTGGGGAACGACGGCGGTCTGGGGAACGACGGCGGTCTGGGGCACGACGGCGGTCTGGGGCACGACGGCAGGCGCCGACGGGACGGCAGGCGGCACGGTCGGGGGCACGACGGTGGTCGGCGGGACCACCGGGGCCGTGGGCGGGACGGGGGCGGGCTGGACCACGGCCGCGCCGCTGCCCGGAACGCAGTCCGCGGGCGGAACCTGCTCGGCGCCACCGGAGCCGGAGTCCCCGGAGCCGGAGCCGGAGCCCGGGCCGGCGCCGGAGTCGGACGGGTCACCGGGCGTCGGCTGTGTGCCACCGCTCCAGTCCGAGAGCACCCGCAGCTTGTCCCACGGGATCGACTTGAGACCGACGTAGTCTCCCGACAGCCCGGCCTTCTCGTAGGCGTCGGAGTCGGGGGCGTACTCGGCGATGAAGGCCATCCGGGCGCCGCCGTTGTCGCCGACGTAGGCGCCGTACTCCTGCAGCGCCTTCGCGATCGTGGCCTCGCCCTTGCTGATGCCGGGGATGGCCTCGACGTCGATGGAGGGGTCGAGCTGGACGCGGGCGCCCTCGGGGATCGGGGAGCCGGCACCGTCCATGTTGGAGCCGTCGGTCTTGGTCGCCGGGTAGCGGACCTCTTTCGGCTTCACCACGTTGGTGGAGAAGAACAATGCGTGCGGGATGTGCCCATCGGCGATCTCCTCGGCCCGCACGACGGAGGCATAGCGCGCGATGCCCGCGCCCGTCGAGGAGCCGTTGTACTCGCGGCCGTCACCGTCGAAGGGGACGGCGGCACCCCAGTTGGCACGCAGCCCGTCGCCGGACTTCTTCGTGACCCAGAGGTTGACCACGGTGTTCGACGTGGCGTCGGCGATCGCGACGTGTCCGTCGGAGCCCGGGGGGATCTTCAGGTCGGACGGGACGGGGACCTTCAGCCCGGCGAGCGGGTCGGGGCCCCAGTTCTCGGAGACGGGGACCGCGGAGCGCGGCGCGTCGGCGGGGATGTCGTCGGGGTCGACGAGGGCGACGCCGAAGTCGCCGGTGTTGAGGATGTGGTCGCCCGAGGACAGCTCCTTCGCCATCGACGACGACTGCGGGTCCAGTTCAGCCTGCTCCGGGATCGGGTTCCAGAGCCAGTCGGCCTTCTCGAAGAAGGGTCGCTTCGTGACGGTCGCGGTGCCGGGGCAGGCGACGGCGCCCGGCACGGTGGCGCTGCCCGCGCCGGCCGACGAGTCGCCTGCGCATGCGGGAGCGGTGACGGTGGTCGGCGTGGGGCAGGCCACGGGGACCGCGGGCATGGTGGCCGCGGGCGCGAAGCCGGCCGTCACGAGCGCGGCGGCGGTGGCGGCGGCGAGGACGGTCAGGCCCATCGGGTCACCCCCGCGAGACACGTGGTGGGGACGGGGGCGGTCGGCCGGGCACGGAACGGCCCGCGGTCTATGGTGAGCATGGCAAGGCCCCTTTGTGGCAGGAGGGGAGAAGCCCCGGTTCGTCCGGGGCGCTGTCGTCCTCAGGGGTGCGACCCTGGTGACGGTGCGACGTGATGGCGGGGCGGTTCTTGGCGGAACCGCCCCGTCTCGCATTCGGAGCGCCTGACGGACCTCCCGGGCTGTGACAGGTGGTGCTCTTGTTGTCTGTGGGGACCGTATCCCCGTTCGGGCTCTCTTGGTCACGTCACGGAGTCACGCCACCCACATCGGGCGCAATCAGCCCTCGTCCGGGTGACGAGATTCCGGGAGCGCCGCTCCGAGCAGCCACGAGGCGTGTCTGCTTCGGACGTCGAAACGGCGCTACGCTCCGGCCATGAGTCCGGTGGACGAGATCCTGTCGCAGATTCCCTTGAGCGACCTCGCAGCCCAGTTGGGCACCGACGAGGCCACGGCCGAGCAGGCGACCCGGCAGGCCCTGCCCGCCCTGCTGGGCGGCATCCAGGCCAACACCGATGACCCGGGGGGCGCCGCGTCGTTCGCCCAGGCCGTCGACCAGCACAGCAGCTCGCTGCTCGACGGCGGCGTCGACCTGGGTGACGTCGACACCGGGGATGGGCAGAAGATCGTCAGCCACGTCTTCGGGTCGAACCAGGACCAGGTGATCAACCAGCTCGGCGGTCTCGGCGGCGGGAGCGGCGGGCTGATGAGCAAGCTGCTGCCGCTGCTCGCCCCGATCGTGATGTCCTACCTGGCGAAGAAGCTGGGCGGGGCCGCGGCGGGTGGTGGCGGTGCCGGCGGCGCGCTCGGTGGTGGCGGGGGCGGCCTCGGCGACCTGCTGGGCGGCATCCTCGGCGGAGCCGGTGGCGGCCAGGGCGGCAACCAGGGCGGGGCCCTCGGCGGCGGCCTGGGCGATCTCCTGGGCGGCCTGCTCGGCGGCGGCACCCGGCGCTGAGCCCCGGCGGCGCCCGGCGTCGAGCTCGGAGGCGCCCGGCACCGAGCCCCGCGTTCGAGCCGGGCCCTCGACGTCGTCTCGTCGAGTTCGGCACGAGCCCGGTCCCGCCCGCGTCGGAACCGGTCCCATGTCGGACCCGGCAGGGACGGGCCGGCCGACCGGGCTCAGACGACGACGCACATGGGGCGGCCGCGGTCGTCGCGTTCGGGGCCCAGGATCTCGGCCTCCCCGCGCGCGAAACGCTGCGCCGACCAGGCGGCGGCGAGGGCGTCGAGGATGTCGTCGAGGCGGGCGCCCGCCGGCAGGTCGGCGAGCGCGAGGGCGGGGTCGACCCAGCGGGCGAGGGCCGCGATGCGTTGTCCCACACCGCGCGCGGTCTTCTTCGACGTGAAGGTGACGTCGGGGGCGAGGGTGCGCAGCGCCAGCTCGGGGTGCACCTCGACGACGTTCGCGGGGCGGTCGAGGACGGCGTCCCAGTCGAGGATGCGCGGCGCGATGTGGAAGGTCTGCAGGCTGATGGCCTTGCCCGTCAACGCCCGCGCCCGTTCGCAGGCGGTGGGGTGGTCGGGCGCGGTGAGGACCTCGCGTGGTGGAGCGGGGAACACCGACGAGCGGGCCCGGCCGAGCCGGCGGGCCGTGACGTCGTCGCATGCGCGGCGGGCGGCGGTGGCGTGCACACCGAGCGGGATGTCGACGCCCACCGCGGCGCACCCGGCGGTCCCGGCCAGGACGGCGGCGGCGTCGGGCACCACGTCCCACCGGACGCCTCCCGGCCGCACGCGGGCGACGACCCAACCGCCCGGCGACCCGTCGACACCCGCGACCTCCGTCATGGGGCAGGATTCTGCCCGTGCGCGTGTATCTCGGTTCTGACCATGCCGGTTTCGAGCTCAAGACCGTGCTGATCGAGCACCTGTCGGGTGCCGGTCACGAGGTCGTCGACGTCGGGGCCCTGGCCTACGACGCCCAGGACGACTATCCGGCGTTCTGCCTGGAGACGGGGCGGCGCGTGGTCGCCGACGAGGGCTCGCTGGGAGTCGTGCTCGGCGGTTCGGGCAACGGCGAGCAGATCTCGGCCAACAAGGTGCCGGGCTGCCGGGCAGCACTGGCCTGGAACGTCGAGACGGCGACGCTGGCGCGGGAGCACAACAACGCGCACGTCGTCGGCATCGGGGCGCGGATGCACTCGGAGGACGAGGCGAAGGCGATCGTCGACGCGTTCGTGACGACGCCGTTCTCGAACGAGCCGCGCCACCAGCGCCGCATCGACATCCTGGCCGAGTTCGAGAACAACCACGACTACCCGCCGCTGCCGAGCGCCTGACCGGTGCCGGAGGGTCACACGCTGCACCGGCTGGCACGGCGCCACGGCCGGCTGTTCGGGCGGGCCCCGGTGCGGGTGAGCAGCCCGCAGGGGCGGTTCGAGGCGTCGGCGGCGCTGCTCGACGGCGAGGTCCTGACGAAGGCCGACGCGCACGGTAAGCACCTGTTCCACCGCTACGGCCGCGACCGGGTCGTGCACGTGCACCTGGGCCTGTACGGGACGTTCGACGAGAAGCCGCTCGACGAGCCGGGCGGTGCGCCGCCGGAGCCGTGGGGTCAGGTGCGGATGCGGATCGTCGGCGCGACGCACTGGGCCGACCTGCGGGGGCCGACGGCGTGCGAGCTGATCACGGACGCCGAGGTGCGCGCGGTCAGGGCCCGGCTGGGCCCGGACCCGTTGCGCCGCGACGCCGACCCGGACCTGGCGTGGGCCCGGATCGGGCGCTCGTCGTCCCCGTTGGCGACGTTGCTGATGGACCAGAAGGTCGTCGCCGGGGTGGGGAACGTCTACCGGGCAGAGCTGTTGTTCCGGCACGGGATCGACCCGCAGCTGCCGGGGAAGGCGTTGCCACGGGAGACGTGGGACGCGATGTGGGCCGACCTGGTGGTGCTGATGCGTGACGGGGTGCGCAAGGGCCGGATCGACACCGTCGCCCCGCAGCACGATCCGCGGCGGCGCGGGGAGCCGGGGCGCAAGGACCGGCACGGCGGTGAGGTCTACGTCTACCGCCGGCAGGGGATGGCGTGCCACGTGTGCGGAACGCCGGTGCTGCACTCCGACCACGCCGGCCGCAACCTGTTCTGGTGTCCGACGTGCCAGCCGGCGACGTCGGTCCGGTAGCCACGACCTGCTCACCGAGTTCGACGTCGGACCGGTTCGGTCATGGTCCGGACCGGTCCGGCGCCGGGATCGGCGGCGAGAAGAGGCCCCGGACATGCGTCGACCGGCTCGGGTCTGGTGCACCGAGCCGGTCGACGGGGAGATCCGGACGAGTCCGGTTGCTGTGGGGCGGGAGCGTCGTCGGCCCCGCGATCATGGACTACCCCAAGATCAGAAGTCGAAACCCCCGCCGCCGAAATCGCCGCCGCCGAAATCGCCGCCGCCGAAGTCCCCGCCGCCGAAGTCCCCGCCGCCGTCGCCCCCGAAGTCCTGGCCACCGGCGTCGCCCCCGTCGCCGTAGTCGCCGCCCCCGTCGGCGGCCGCGCCGTCCGCGTACCCGTCGGCGTAGGCGACACCGGACATCCCGGAGAACATGGCGCTGAACAGCATCATCGAGCCGAAGCCCCACGCGCCGGCCACGAGCGCGGGCTTCCACCACGGCTCGGAGTACCAGCCGGCGGGCACGGGCCGCCCGGCGACGTCGCCGCCCGGGTAGTAGTGCGGGTTGCGGTTCGACGGATCGGGCGAGGCGCTGTAGGAGTGCCCCTCGACCTCGACGTCACGCTCCTCGGAGACGGCGCCGGCGCGCTGCTGGCCGGGCAGCGGCGGCAGCTCGGGTCCGGGGTCGATGCCCATCGCGGTGCGGGCGGCGCGGACGTAGTAGAGGCCTTCGTAGGCGGTCTCGGTGACCTGCCGGCACTGCGCGGCGGTGCGGGCCTGCTCCATCTGGGACCCGGCGGCGTTGTAGCGCTCGGCCGCGTCGGCGAGGGCCTGCTTGGACGCCTCGTCGGTCCCGACGAGGTTGAGGACCTGCCCGCCGAGCCGCTCGACCCAGCGACGTGCCTCGGCCTTAGAGTCCTCGAGCTCGCGGGCCTGGGACGCGGTGCGCTGCCGGACGAGCCAGACCACGCCGGCGACGATCGCCACCAGGACGATGATGGTCACGACCGTGCCCATGAGCCCTCCTCGTCGTGGGTCCGCCGTCGGCGACCCGATCCTACGGAGGGAACGGACAGCACGGGACGATCGTTCCCGCAGGCCACGGCGTGGCGCACCGTCCGGGTCGTGGGCCGCGTGCACGAAGTGTGACGAGCGTGACCTCGAGGTCGCCCGGTGGTCCACGCCGGCGGGCACGCCGGCGTGGACCGTGGGTGCTGGCGGGAGGGCACCATGCGACCCACGGACGGGCCGGTCGACCGTGCCGCCCGCGATACCACCAGCGCACCGCGGAACCAGCGTCCGATCTGGGCTTTCCCGTCCGCGGATGCACTCGGTGAATCGCCGCTGTTCGTTAGCGCGCGCGGCGCGGCCGGAGCGACGCGCCGTTGATGTTCAGCCGTCCGGATGCAGCAGCCCGGCATCCGGCGGATGCCGGGCTCTCCAGACGTCCAGGGTGGGGGAGGGCCCGTCGGTGTGGAAAAGCTGACGGAGCGTCACTGCGACGGCGGCGCGGGACGCCGGGTCGCGCGGCAGCATCGTCAGGTCGGGGCCGACTCCCTCGCGGACCGCGGCGATGGTCATGGCCTTGTGGGCACCCGCGACGGGATCGCCGAAGACGTCGAGAATCCGCTGGAAGGCGGCATGTCTGGCCTCGTCGAAGTCGACGGCGTGCCCGTTGGCGTCGGTGACGGGATGGGCCGGGTGCAGGGTCATGCAGGTGACCAGCCCGGGCCCGATCGGGGCGGCGCCGGGGTGGGTGCGCTCGGGACGCAGCAGCTCGGGACGGACGTGGGTGTGCGGGCCGTCGGGGGTGTCGGTGCCGGGCTGGGCGATGCGGGCGAATACCTCGACCCGCCCGCAGGCGCTCTCGAAGACGCGGTGCGGGCTGCGCCGGATGACCGACGTCACGGTCTCGGAGTCGAGCGGTTCGCCGCACACCTTGTCGAGGGCCTCGCGCAGGACCGGGTCGGCGGTGCGGACCAACACGTCGACGGTGGGGATGTCGAGGCCCAGGTCGTAGAGGATCGCGGCCCGGTCGCGGGGCCGGATGGCGGCGTCGTCGGGTCCGACGCGGGTCACGACGTGGCGGGAGGCTCGCTGCGCCGCGTCGGGCGGCAGGCAGAACGAGATGGCGTGGTTCCAGCGTTGGCCGGGGCCCGCCGGGGTCTCGTAGGCGACGACCTCGACGCCGTCGGGAAGGTCGAGGCGCACCCCACCGCGCGCGGTGACGACGCAGCGCGGCCCGCGGGCGACGGGTTCCGCGGGGCGGCGTCCGAACTCGGCGAGCGCACCACCGACTCCGACGGTCCACGTGGCACCGGCGTCCGCGAGCTGGGACTCGACGAGGTCGGCGACGGCGTCCGGTGCGTCGGCTGCGTCCTGGCCTGCCATCGGAAAAGCGTCGCAGCCGGGGGGACGTCCCGGCAAGACGGACGCGTCCGACGACACCTCCCGCGCGTGGCGGGGTGGCGAACCACACACGTGTAGTTACCATCGACGGTCATGGATGCCGGAAAGAGCGCGATCGGATGGTGGACGTGCGTCCGCTGCGAGGTTGAGGCCGAACTGCCCGGGATCGACGGCCTGGGGTTCCTGGTGCCGTGCCCGGAGTGCGGCGACGAGATGACCGAGCAGTGGCTGTGGGACGGGGCGCCCGCGCACTCCGCGGCCTGACCCGGGACCCTCCGACGAGCCTGGTCCGCACCTGCTCGTCGGGACAGGACCCGCCCCGGTGCGCGCACCGATCGGCTACGTCGGCCCGGCGACGTCCGCCCGGCTGCTCGCGGCGAGCGCACGGCCCGAGCGGCTCGTCGTCGTCGCGTTCGTGCCCGCCGCTGCCGGGTGTGGTCGTCACGGCAGCAGGCCTCACGGCGCCAGCGCCGCGGGCAGCCCGTGATCGGCGAACCGTGACGGCCCGAACGTCGTGATCTCGGCGATCCGGCCGTCGACGATCCGCAGCACGTCGAGCTTGTACGGCAGGTACTCGGTTCCCCCTGGCGGGCGCAGGTAGCTCGCCGCGGCCGGCATCCGGTTGGCCGCGGTGGGCAGCAGCCGCCAGTCGCCGTCGAAGCCGGACGTCGCCCGCTCGAACAGCGGCCACAGCTCGTCGAGGCCGTTGTACTCCATGGGTGCCGGGGGCATGGTGACGCGGATGTCGTGGCGCACCAGCGCCACCAGCTCGTCGGGGTCGCCCGTGGTGTGCGCGCGGACGAACCGCTCCAGCAGCGCCTGCTCCTCGTCGGTCGGCAGCGGCGCCTGCCAGTCGCCGTGGTCGGCGGGCAGCCGTTCCCGCAGCGTCGCGCGGGCCCGTTGCAGCGCGCTGTTGGCCGCCGGGACCGTCATCTCCAGCAGGTCCGCGGTCTCGGCGGCCGACCACTCCAGCACGTCGCGCAGCACCAGCACCGCCCGCTGCCGGGCCGGGAGCAGCTGGATCGCGGCGAGGAACGCCAGCCCGATCGTCTCCCGGGCGACCGCGACGACGTCGGGCCGCTCGTCGCTGGGCGCCACCGCGTCGAGCAGCTGGTCCGGGTAGGGCTGCAGCCACGTGACCTCGGCCGGGCTCTCCGACTTCGGGACCGCGCGCTTCCTGCGCCGCAACGCGTCCAGGCAGGCGTTCGTCGCGATCCTGTAGAGCCAGGCCCGCAGGTTGGTGGCCTCATCGAACTGCCCGCGCGCCTTCCACGCCCGCAGGAAGGTCTCCTGCACCAGGTCCTCGGCCTCGTCGAACGAGCCGAGCATCCGGTAGCAGTGCACGTGCAGCTCGCGGCGGTGCTCCTGCATCCGCGCGCTGAAGTCGCTCATGTCCGTGTCAACGACGCGGGCCCCGCGGAATCATCGGTCGCCGCTCACGACGCGAAGTCCGGCTGGGTGGTCCGGGCGAGATCGGCGCGGCCCTCGGGCATCTCCCAGTCCTCCTGGCGGCCCAGCGCCGTCAGGTCCAGGAAGTAGTACGACCCGCCCGTCGACTCCGCGCCCCGCGCGTACTGCGAGTACGTGTGGAAGACGCGGTCGCCGTCGCGGAGGAAGCAGCTCAGGCCGGGCATTTCGAACGGCTGCGTGTCGCCGGTCCAGGTCGGTCCGTACTCGGCGGCGGGCCGGTAGTTGTACTCGGCGGGCTGCACGGAGTCGTCGAGCGTGACGTGGAAGTCGTAGTTGAAGTCGCTGCCGCCGGAGGAGTACCAGCGGAACGTCCAGCCCTTCTTCGCCTTGTACCGCTCGATCTTCTCCAGTGGCGCCCGCGACACGTAGGTCAGCGAGGTGTCGCGCGTCGCCAGGTGGTCGAGCAAACCCTGCGACATCTCCTCGGCGCCCGCCGTGCAGCTGGGGCAGCCGTCCTCCCACGACGGGTCGAACATGAAGTGGCCCACCATGAGCTGGCGCCGTCCCTCGAACAGGTCGAGCAGGCCCACCTCGCCCTCGGGGCCGGTGAACCGGTAGTCCTTCTCGATCTCGACCATGGGCAGCTCGCGGCGACGGGTGTTCAGCGCGTCGCGGGCCCGGGTCAGCTCCTTCTCCTCGGCGAGCAGTGCGGTGCGTGCGGCCAGCCACTCGTCGCGGCTCGCGATCCGGGGCAGTGCCATGAGGTAGTCCTCTCCCGTCGTCCGGTGTTGCTGTCCGGAGTGCCGACCGCTGTGGCGTCGCAGACTCATCGGTCGTGTCGGGGGCCTGTGGTGTGCTGCGCGGGTGGAGACGGTGGAGGAGCTGTTCGAACAGCTGGTCGACGAGTTCGTGGGCCGCCCCGGCGTGACCCCGCCCGGGTCGACGGGCCGGTTCGGCTCGCACGCCCTGAAGGTCGACGGCTCGATCTTCGCGATGCTCGTCCGCGGCGCCCTCGTCCTGAAGCTGCCCCGCGACCGCGTCACCGGGCTCGTCGCGACAGGGGAGGGCGGGCCGTTCGACGCCGGCAGAGGCCGCCCGATGAAGGAATGGGTCACGGTCCACGGCGCCGACCCCGACGCCTGGCGCCTGCTCACGCAGGAGGCCTACCGGTTCGTCGGCGCCCGATGAGCCACGACCTCCGACCATGATCACAGCAGTCTGAGATCGAGCTCGCCGGCGTGCGGGGTGAGGCGGTGGGCGCCGGGGGTGTGGCCCATCGTGCGGGCGAAGGTGTCGACGAAGGCACTGGCCGTCGCGAAGCCGCAGCGGTGGGCCGTCGCGGTGACCGTCGCACCCTCGGCGAGGTGGATCATCGCGTGGAACACCCGGATCGCGGTGCGCCACTGCGGGTAGGTCATGCCGAACTCGGTACGGAACAGCCTGGTCAGGGTGCGTTCCCCGGCACCGACGGACCGCGCCAGCTCGGTGAGCCCCACCGGCTTGCGCAGGTCGGACTCGACGAGCCGGCAGGCGTCGACGAGCCGGGGGTCGGTGGGCGTCGGCAGTACCAGCGGCTGCACGACGGCGCGCCGGAGCCGGTCGGCGAGCACCGCGCGCAGCCGCTGCGACTCGGGCACGGGCAGGCCGGGCTCGGTACAGGCGATGAGCAGCTCCCGCAGGAGCCCGCCGACGGCGAGGACCGTCGGGGAGTCGTCGGGCAGGGGAGCGTCGTCGACGGGGAAGCCGAGCGAGTGCAGGGACGTGCGCCCGTAGAAGCGGTGCTCGTGCCAGATGCCCGCGGGGACCCAGACGGCGCGGTCGCTGGAGGCGACCCATGCGCCGCGGGCGGTACGGATCGCCAGCACGCCGGTGCTGACGTAGATGAGCTGGTGGTCGTCGTGGCGGTGGCGGTCGATGACGTCGCCGGCGACGTGCGACTCCACCAGGGTGGGCGCGTTCGGCGAGTGGCGGATCTGCGACATCGAACGGCAGATTATCGGAAGCCCGTCGCCTCGTGGGACGTGATCGTGGTCGGGTGAGCACTTCCGAGACACTCGCGCCGGTCGCGGCCTCGCCGTGGCGACGCATGCGGCTGTGGGCCACCGCCCATGCCGTCGACGACTTCTACCAGGGCATCGTCCCCGCGGCCGTCCCGTACTTCGTGCTGCAGCGCGACGTCGGCTACGTCGGCGCCTCCGGGCTCGCCCTCGCCGCGACGCTGGGCAGCGCGCTGCCGCAGATCGCCGTCGGCCTGCTTGCGGACCGGCGCCGGCTGCCGTGGATGTCGCCGCTCGGGCTGGCACTCGCCGGGATCGGCGCGGGCGTCGCCGGGCTCGTGCCGTCGTACCCCCTGATGTTCCTGTCGTTGCTGGTCTCGGGGCTGGGCGTCGCGATGTTCCACCCGCCCGCGGGCCGCGACGCCCGCATCGCCGCCGGGGGCAGCGCCACCGCGATGAGCTACTTCGCCGCGGGCGGCAGCGTCGGCTTCTTCGTCGCCCCGGCGCTCGCGACGCCCGCCCTCGACGCGTTCGGCGTCGGTGCCACGGCGCTGTTCATCCCGCCGGCGGTGCTGATGGCGTTCGTGCTGTTGCGCCACCAGCGCCGCACCCTCCCGCACGCCGCCACCGCGGCGGTGCGCACCGGTGTCGACAGGCCGCGGCTGTTCGCGACGCTGACCGCCGTCGAGGTCGTGCGGTCGACGGTGGCGTTCGGGGTCAACACCTTCATCGCGCTGTACTGGATCCGCGACCTCGGCGCCACGCCCGCGCTGGGCGGGACCGCGCTGACGCTGTAGCTGGCCGGGGGAGTGCTCGGCACCCTGACCGGTGGCCGGATCGCCGACCGCATCGGGATGGTGCGCACGGTCCGGCTCGGCAACGTCCTGCTGATCCCCGCGCTCGTCGCGATGTTGTGGTGCGGCAACCAGTACGGAGCACTCCCGCTGGCCCTGCTCGTCGGGCTGGTCACCAACATCCCGTTCGCCGTCCTCGTGAAGCTGGGTCAGGACTACCTGCCGTCGCGCCCCGGCACGGCCGCCGGTGTCACCCTCGGGCTGGCCGTCAGCGCGGGCGGGCTGTTCCTGCCGTTGCTCGGCCTGGTCGCCGACGCGCACGGGCCGCGCGGCGCGCTGGTCGCCCTCGCCGTCGTGCCCGTCCTCGCCGTCGTCCTGTCGGCGTTCCTGCGCGAACCCGCTCGCGACGCTCAGTAGCGCATCCCCATCGCGCCGCGCACCTCGTCGAGGGTGGCCTCCGCGATCCGGACGGCCCGGGCGTTACCGCGCCGCAGGACGTCGTCGACGAGCCCGGGATCGGCGGCCAGCTCGGCACGCCGGGCCCGGTGCGGGGCCAGGAAGGTGTTGACGGCCTCGGTCGTCACCTTCTTGAGCAGGCCCGCGCCGCCGTCGCCGATCTCGTCCGCGACCTCGGCCGGCGCGCGCCCGGTGCAGAGCGCGGCCGTCGACAGCAGGCCCGACACCTCCGGGCGGTCGTCCGGGTCGAACGTGATCCGCCGGTCAGTGTCGGTGCGGGCCTTGCGGATCATGGCGGCGGTCTCGTCGGGTGACATGCCGAGGACGATCGCGTTGCCCCGCGACTTCGACATCTTCCGACCGTCGAGGCCGGGGATGTCGGGGGCGTCGGTGAGCATCGGCTCCGGGGCCCGGAAAACAGGGGCGTACCGCTCGGCGAAGCGGCGCGCGATCACCCGGGTCAGCTCGACGTGCGGCAGCTGGTCCTTGCCGACGGGCACCAGGTCGGCCTTGCAGAACAGGATGTCGGCGGCCTGGTGCACCGGGTAGGTGAGCATGAGCCCGGACAGCGCACGGCCCGACAGCTCGTGCTCGGCGCGGACCGTCGGGTTGCGGTGCAGCTCGGCCTCGGAGACCAGGCTCAGGAACGGCAGCATCAGCTGGTTGAGCGCCGGGACCGCGGAGTGCACGAAGAACGTCGTGGCCTGCGGGTCGAGGCCCGCGGCGAGCTGGTCGAGCACCGCGCCGCGGACGTGCTCGCCCACGTGCTCGGCGGTCTCGCGATCGGTGATCACCTGGTAGTCGGCCAGGATCACGAACGTCTCGACGCCCGAGCGCTGCAGCCGGACGCGCTCGACGATCGTGCCGAGCAGGTGACCCAGGTGCAGCGGACCGGTCGGGCGCTCGCCCGTCAGCACCCGGTGTTCGTGCGGCGCTGCGGCGACCGCGCCGCGCAGGGCGGGCATGCGGGCGACGGTGGCGGCGTAGGAATCCATGGTCGTCTCCTCGGGGATCGGGGCCGCACGCGCAGCCGACCGGTCTCCGACGAGGAGGGGCGCGGGCTGCTCGTGCAGCCCGCGGACGTGCGTCTATCCGGCTGCGACGAGCAGCCGCCACCAGGTGAGGCGAGTGGAACGCACGGTCCGAGCATAGGCCCTGCGCTCACAGGGCCGCGAGCACCGCCGCGGTCTCGACCGGGTGGGTGATCATGGCGTCGTGCGGGCCCGCCACCTCGACGTAGCTCCACGCCGGATCGGCCTTCGCGCGCGCCGCGATCTCGGTGAACAGGTCCACACGAGGCTTGACGGTGCAGTAGACGTACGTCGCGGGGATGCCCGGCGCCGTCGCCGACCGGCACATCACGGCCTTGTCGGTGAACGTCGCGAGCGGCTGCGGGCTGGCCCGGCGGCGCACCCATTCCCGGTCGCCCGGCTCGGCCAGGCCCCACCGGTCCAGCGACTCCTCGTCGAGCGGGATGACACCCGCGTCGACGTCGGCCCGGTCGAGGAAGTAGCCGCCGGCGGACCCCAGCAGGTCGATCACCGACCGGCCGTCCTCCGGGACCAGCGCGTCCAGGTAGACGACGCGGCGGAACGGCTCCGGCCGCCGGTCGATGACGCTGCCCACCACCACGCCCGCGTAGCTGTGCCCGACCAGCACGACCTCGGTGAGCTCCTCGGCGTCGACGACCGCGAGGACGTCGTCGACATGGGTCTGCAGCCCGATCCCCGTCGACGTCGTCAGGTGCGCCCGTTCACCCATGCCGGTCAGCGACGGCGTGAACACCGTGTGCCCGCGGTCGCGCAGCAGCGTCGCCGTGCGCGGCCAGCACCATCCGCCGTGGAACGAGCCGGCCACCAGGATGAAGGTCGTCACGATCCCGATCATAGGTCGGTCATCGGCGTCAGCCCGTCATCAGCGCAGCGTCAGAGCCTCACGCGACGCTGCACCCGTGACACGACAGCTGACCCTCCCGACCCGCACCGGGCGGCGCCTCGGCCTCAGGTCCCTCGGCTTCCTCGCGTTCCCGGCCGCAAGGATCGTCGGTGGCCTCCCCGGTCCTGTCGACGACATGCCCCCTCCGCCCTGCTCGGCGGCGCCCTGACCGGCCTCGTCCTCGGCGCCGGGCATAGCCTCGCGAGCCTCGGCGTGCTGCGCCCGGCCCGCTGGATCCCCGCGTCGACGATCGCCATGGCGGCGGGTCTCACGCTCGGAGGCGCAGCTGTCGGCCACCGGACGGGTCTCGCCGACCTCGCCCTCATGGGCCTGCTCAACCGGCATCCCGCTCGGCGCCGTCCAGGCCGCGGCCCTGCCCGCCGGCCCGCGCCACCGGATCGGGTGGGCGCTGCCCGTCCCGGTGTCGTGGGCGCTGGGCTGGACCGTCACGACGCTCGGCCGTTCTGAGGAGGACCACGCCAGGACCCGACGAGACAGACGTCGTGGACGGAAACGACACGTGCCGACGGCGCCGCCGATCGCGCGCCGGTTCTGGTCGGGGTGGCGGGATTTGAACCCACGGCCCCTCGCTCCCAAAGCGAGTGCGCTACCAAGCTGCGCCACACCCCGTCGGCGGAAGTGTAGGCCCCGTCGTCGCAGGCGGGGCAGCCGGACGTGGACGCGCCGCGTCCGCGCCCCGCCGGAGGCGGCCGTCGGCGGCGCTCGGGACACGGCCGTCGGCGGTGCCCGGGCCCGTCGATCCGCGCGTTCGGGACCAGGAGACGATGGCCGGACCTGGCAGGACGGCCGGCGGGACCCGACGACCCGGTGACCTTCGACCGGGGACGCGGTGACCGTCGCAGGCGGTCCGCTACGCTGAAGGGGGCCGGGAGACCGGCCACGCGGGCGTAGCTCAATGGTAGAGCCCCAGTCTTCCAAACTGGCTACGCGGGTTCGATTCCCGTCGCCCGCTCCAGACCTCGCCGGACGAGGTGTCCACCGCCGCGCCCCCCGCGGGTCCACGCGGGCACCAGCCCGGTGACGACGACCCGGCACGACCGCGTCATGGCCGTCGGTCGCCGGTCACCCCATTCGTCCGAGCTCGATCGACGGGGTGAACGGGGTCGACGCCCGGGACGGACCACGGCCCGCCGCCGACGGGCGTCCGACGACGGCCGGGCGCGTTCAGGACTGCCGCCGCGGCACCGGGGCCCGGGCCGCGAGGAGCGTCGCACGAGATGTCGAGCGAGTTCGACCGCGGCGCGGCGCACCGCTGTCGGGATCGACGGCCGGTCGGCCTCCGGCGCGCGGCTGACGGCGATCAGCAGCCGATCCATCGGTGGGCCCCGGTCCTCTCCGTCGGGGCTGGCCGCGCCCGCCCGGAGCAGCAGCGCCGCCTCCCGGCACAGCAGTGCATCGTCGGCTCGGGTGGCAATCTCCGTCACGTCGTGCGACAACACGCGCCTCCTGGTCGGTGACAACGGGCCTCCGGGACGGGGACGATCGGACGTCGGTCCGGGCATCCACCCCGCTGTCCTGCCGGGCGTGCTCCGCAGCGCGGGCCGGCGTCGTCGGACGTCCGAGGCCGGTGGTGGGCCCCGACAACCACCGTGCGGTGGGCCCGGGGAAGTACCGCCGCCGCGTCGAGGGCCGGACCTGGCGTCCGGGTGGCGGTCCGCGTGCAGGCCCGTCGTCCCGGACGGTCGCCGGGGCTGCCCGGGCCGCGACTGCGCCGTTTCCGGTGCGGTCCTGACAATCTGGGGAGACGCCGGAGAGCGGCGTGCCGTCCGCGGGCTCGGCCGCCGGCCGTCGAGGCCGATCGCCGGCTCGCGGGCGTCGCCCTGGGACCGGCGTCGACGAGGAGAGGAACGCGACGATGTCAGGGCTGCCGCGCATACGGGCGGGACGGGTGTACGACCCACGGGCTGCGGGGGACGGCGCCCGGATACTGGTCGACCGCCTGTGGCCCCGTGGTCTCACGACGTCACGGGCCGATCTGGACGGGTGGTGCAGACAGGTCGCCCCGTCGGCGGCGCTACGTTCCTGGTACGGCCACGTTCCGGCCCGGTTCGCCGAGTTCGGACGTAGGTACCGGACCGAGCTCCGCGAGCCCGAGGGGGCCGCGGCGCTGCAGCGTCTGCGTGACCTGGCGCAGCAGGGGCCGTTGTGCCTGCTCACCGCCACCCGGGCGGTCGGGATCAGCCAGGCGGCCGTGCTGGCGGACCTCCTCGCCGAGGAGCCGGGCAACGGCTGAGGGTAGGACGGCTGCCGGCGTCGGGGCCGAGGCGGCGGCCGGAGAAGGGCCGTGGCCGGGACGAGCCCGCGCCGGCGGCCGGGCCGGGGATCGCGACACAGGTCCCGCCCGCGCGGTAGACCGACTCAGGGTGACACGGTCAGGTCCTTGTCCGGCCAGCCGAGCAGTCTGGCGCCGAGGACCGCGGCATGGATCGCGAAGCGTTGTGCGGGATCGGCGGGGTCGTGGCCGGTGAGCGTCTTGACCCGGTCGAGGCGATAGGTGACGGCGCGGACGGAGAGGTGCAGGCGACGCGCGGTTTCGGTGGCGATGCCCCCGCTGGTGAAGTACGTGTCCAGGGTGGCGAGGAGCGGTTCGGCCCCGCCGCGGGCCTGGACCAGCGCGCCGAGGACGTCCTGGACGAGATCGGCGATGGCGGGCTGGTCCCGCAGCAGCACGCGGTAGATCAGCAGCTGCCCGGCTTGGATGACCGGGGCGTCCAGGTGGAGCCGCACCGCCAGGGCCAGCCCCTCGCGTGCCTCCTCGTACGAACGGGGGATTCCGTAGGACCCCGGATAGGGCCGGCCCACGGCGACCCGCCATGGACGGCCCCGCGGTGCGCGGCTCAGCTCGGCGTGCAGGAACTCGCCGAGCTCGGTCCGCGGCGTCGCCGATCCCGCGGTGTCGACGGGGGCCACGACGACGATCCACCCGTCCTTGGTCGCGACCAGGACGTCGCGATCACCGAAGTGATCGACCACGGCGTGTTCCACGGAGCTGATCACCGGGTCGACCTCGTTCAGCCGCCCGGTGGGGGCGGCCAACGCCACCTGGTGGGCGCGGGCCATGTCCAGCCCGAACGGTTCGGCCCGTTCCACGAGGCGTCCCACGTCCGCGTCACCACGGAGCAGGTCGTCGATGAACTCGCGCCGCAGCGTCTCCTCCCAGCGCACCATCTCGCGGCGCACCTCGTTGTGTCCGTCGGCCAGCCGCGCGACCGCGGCGTCGATCACGTGGAGCACGGCTGCGGCCGCCTCGCGCACGGCTGCGCTGTTGCGCGAGCGGATCACCATCGGGAGCTCCGCCCACAGCTGTTTGGCTGCCGAGAGGTAGAGCTGCACGGCGTTGCCTGCGGACACGCCGAGCTCGGCTGCCCGCCGGCCCAGCACTTCCACCGCGTCGAGTTCGAAGGGGGCGGGTCTGCGTCCCGTGGTGGCGGCCTCGGCGAGGAGCGTCAGGTAGTCCCCGAGAAGCTCGACCGGAACCCCGCCGGCCTCGCGGCTCGCCGCCCGAGCCACCTCTACCAGCCACAACTCATCCGCCGCCGGCGTCACGACCTGCGGACGCGGCCCCTGCTGCCCCTGGTCCGTCACCACTTCGATCTCCCGTCTCGACGGAGAGTAGTGCGGCGCCTCGACCTGGCAAAGCAGTCTCAGCAGGGGCAGTCGCCGCAGACACCATCGCATCACGTGCGGGCCGGGTGGTGTCGGGCGCCGTGCTGGACGAACGGAGTCGAGAAGCACGTCACCGTCCTGAACCTGCCGGGCCAGCACTCCTGCAGCATCGACAAGGGCTCGTCGGGCGGGGACTCCGGCGGTGGCGCGGCGGGGCTCATCAGGGACCCCCACGGCACCACGAGCGACGGCGAGGGCGGGGCCCCAGCCGTGGTCGGCAGCTCTGATGCGGTGTGTCGGCGCGCCGAAGGCGCGTAGGAGCGCCGGGTCCTCGATCAGGAGTCGGCGTTCGATCCCGGCGAGCATCCTCTCCTCGTGCTCGCTGAGCACCCCACACCTCCGTCGTGTCCTGCCCGATCGCCGTGCGAGGCAATGCCTGCGCCGGCGTGACTCATCGCACGTCGGACGGTGTCGGCGGGAGCCGGATGGTCGTGCCGGGTGCCACGTTCCTGTCCCGGGGCGGGGGCAGGGTGGCGGCTGGTCCGGTCCGGGGCCGGTGGGCCGGACGCAGGCGCAGCTGACCACCCTCGTTCTCCCAGACCAGCTCTGCTTCGGGCGTCGGGTCGGAGTTCATCGCGGGCGCTCCTCGGAGTCGTGCTGCACCGTCGCCGCCGCGGCCTCCGACACGGCGGTCCGGCCGGACCGCCTACCGCCGCCATGGGCTTCCCGCCGGAACTGCTCGACGAGGTGCGGGTGGTGCAGCTCGAACGCCGGGCGCTCGGAACGGATCCGGGGCAGCTCGGTGAAGTTGTGCCGCGGCGGCGGGCACGACGTGGCCCACTCCAGCGAGTTGCCGAAACCCCAGGGGTCGTCCACCGTCACGACCCGCCCGTACCGGTAGGACCGGAACACGTTCCAGATGAACGGCAGGGTCGAGGCCCCCAGGACGAACGCGCCGATCGAGGAGATCGTGTTCAGCGTGGTGAAGCCGTCGGTGGGCAGGTAGTCGACGTAACGACGCGGCATGCCCTCGTTGCCCAGCCAGTGCTGCACCAGGAACGTGGTGTGGAAGCCGATGAACGTCAGCCAGAAGTGGACCTTGCCGAGCGTCTCGTCCATCATCCGGCCGGTCATCTTCGGGAACCAGAAGTAGATGCCGGAGTAGGTGGCGAACACGATCGTCCCGAACAGCACGTAGTGGAAGTGGGCGACGACGAAGTAGGTGTCGGTGACGTGGAAGTTCACCGGCGGCGAGGCGAGCAGGACGCCGGTCATCCCGCCGAACAGGAAGGTGGCGGCGAAGCCGATCGCGAACAGCATCGGCGTCTCGAACGTGAGTTTGCCGCGCCACATCGTTCCGATCCAGTTGACGAACTTGATCCCGGTTGGCACCGCTATCAGGAAGCTGGTCAGGGAGAAGAAGGCGAGCAGCACTGCGCCGGTCGCGAACATGTGGTGCGCCCACACGGCCGCGGACAGCACGGCGATCGTCAGGGTCGCGAAGATCATTCCCTTGTATCCGAACAGGGGTTTGCGGCTGAAGACGGGGAACACCTCGGTCACGATCCCGAAGAACGGCAGCGCGACGATGTAGACCTCGGGATGACCGAAGAACCAGAACAGGTGCTGCCACAGGATCGCGCCGCCGTTGGCGGGATCGAACACGTGGGCCCCGAGGTGCCGGTCGGCCAACAGCCCGAACAGGGCGGCGGTGAGCACG
>NZ_BEGX01000114.1:153688-300862 GCF_002583555.1 Pseudonocardia sp. N23 | reverse complement strand
CATCGTCATGCCGGGCGCGCGCATGCAGACGATCGTGGTGATGAAGTTGACGCCGCCGAGGATCGTGCCCAGGCCGGCCACGATGAGCCCGGTGATCCACAGATCCTGGCCGACACCCGGTGAGTGGACGGCTTCCGAGAGCGGCGCGTACGCGGTCCATCCCGAGTCGGGTGCCCCGCCCGGGGTGAGGAAGGACGACAGGACGATGAGCCCGCCGAACAGGAACAGCCAGTAGGAGAAGGCGTTCAGCCGCGGGAACGCGACGTCGGGCGCACCGATCTGCAGCGGCACGATGTAATTGGCGAAGCCGAACAGGATCGGCGTCGCGTACAGCAGCAGCATGATCGTGCCGTGCATCGTGAACAGCTGGTTGTACTGCTCGGTCGACAGGAACTGCATCCCGGGCCGGGCCAGCTCGGCGCGCATCAGCAGCGCCATCGCCCCGCCGGCCAGGAAGAACCCGAACGACGTGACCATGTACAGGATCGCGATGTCCTTGGGGTCCGTCGTCCGCATCATCGTGAGCAGCGTGGATCCCTTGACCGACCGCCGCACCGGGTAGGGGTGCGAGGCGATCGGCTTGGGCGCGACGGTGCTCATGCGGATCTCACCCGACGGCCTCGTGACACGACGGCAGGGCTGCGCCCAGGTGGTTGCAGGCGGCGACGATCAGACGTGGCGTCGCGGCGGTGAGTACCCGCCGGTGACGCGGGGTCGGGAGGCCGACGTCCCGGGGGGCCGCTCACAGCCGGGCTCCCACGGGAACGACATCCGGAAACGGCGCGAGTGGCGGGGCGCTCGACGGGGCCAGGGGGTGCTGGTGACCTCGGCCCGGGCTCATGACCCGCCCCCGTCCGGGTCGAAGGATCGGTACGCGGCCGGTCATCGCGGACGTCCGTCCCGACTTTGCTTCCGACGGTGGGAGTCCCGCCAGGCCCACCAGACCAACCAGATCCCGACGGCGAACGCCACCGCGCCGCTGGGTGAACCGGCTCCCAGCGTGAGTGAGCAGAGGACGACGGTGACCGTGACCGCGACGATCATGGAGCCCGTGGAGCGTGTGCGGTCCAGACGCTGCGCGCGGCTGGTGAACGACCGCATGAACTGCGGGTCCTCGGCCATGAACTGGCGCTCGAACGCGTGCAACTTCTGCTGCTCGTGGTCTTCGAGCACGACGCACCTCCTCGATGGGTACCGCGGGACCCGGCGCCTCGGTGGCCGCGGACGGGCGTCCCGGTGCGACGTGGCCGCGTGTCGCGACGTGAGTCCGACGGCGGGGCCCACGGGTGGCGTCCGGCCATCTCCCACGTTGCCCCTGCACCCGAACCTCGGGCAACGGTGCGACCGGCCAACTTCGGCCGGTGATACTGCCGGGGCCCGGCAGAGTGACGGGGTGGCCGGGCCTCGTCGACGACGCGTCGGAACGTCCACCTCGGGTCTCCAGCCGCTCCGGACGGGCCGTGCCGCCCGACGGGCTGGTGTGGGCGCGGGGGGGACGGGTGCGCCCGGGCCCTGCGGCGTCGAGGTGGTCGTGCACGGACGGCGTGGGGGGCCGACGCGGACGAGGCGGGGTCGACGGCAGCCGTCCCTGCTCGTTCGGGCGCGATGCGGGTGGTGCGGACCGGGGCGGGCGTCGGGCGCCGCCTCGTCCGGCAGGACCGGCGCCCGTCTCGGGGCCGCATCCGCTGAGGCTGCCGAGGCCCGGCAACGGCGTGCAGCAGCGTGGCGGCTCGCGCGGTCATCGACGCAGGAGGCGCCGGACCGGGTGTGCGCGCGGTCCGCCTGCGCCGGAGCGGCGCCGCGCCGGGCGCGAACGACGCCGCGATGCTGTGCCCGTTCCCCGATCCCGATGAGGCGCTCGGGAGGGGCGGAGCGTGCTCGGTCCCGCCGAGCCCGGTCCGTCAGGCGGAGGCCGCCGCGCGGACCACCGCGTACGTCTCGACCTGGGAGAATGTCATCCCGGCCTGCGCGGACGCCGCGTCGTAGAGCCCACCGACGATCTCGTCCGCGGCCGCTGCGGTGAGCTCGTCGTCCCAGGACGTCACGAACACACCCCCGCCCGAGAGGTGGTCGAGGAGCAGTTCGGCGCTGCAGAACCCCGGTAGGGGGCTGACCGCGGGCACGACCTGCGACCGGACGAAGGCGATCCCGTCGTCCGTCCGGGCGGGTTCGACCTGCGTGTGCGCCAGTCGGACGACCCCGCCGGCCGCCGGGACGGATCGGTGTTCGCTGAGCACGACGGCGTAGCGTTCGACGACGAGCGCGCCGCCGGCGGCCTCGGCCGCGCCCGCACGGGCGTGGGTCAACGACGCCTCGGAGTCGTGGGACGGCTCGTCCCAGTAGGACGTCGCGACGATCACCCCCGCGGACCGGTCCACGACGGTGGTGAGTCCGCGGTTTCCGGCGGCCGCCTCGACCAGGCCCCGGTCGGCGCCTTCGATGTGGGTGACTCCGGCGTCGACCTTGGTCTGCTCACCGAAGATGATGTTGACGCGCGCAAACATGTGCGCTCCTTCCTGCGGGTTCGTCTCTGCGCTGGGACGACCACCGTCATCGTCCTGCGCGCTGCGCCGCGGCGGTGGTTTCCCGGGCCGTCGGAGTTATGACCTCGGTCACGCCCGCTCGTCCGTCGAGGTGCGGCCGACCTCGGGCGTCGGCTCCCGCTCCTCCGGCGGCCGGGCGAGCCGCGCGGCGAGGACCCCGCCGATCAGGAGGTCGTAGACGCAGATCCCGATCACGCCCCCGATCAGTGGTCCGACGATCGGGATCCACCAGTAGTCGTCGAACCACGCCCCGGCACCGGGGAACGCGAGGTCTCCCCATCCCCCGAGCCAGGTGAACACCCGCGGCCCGAGATCACGTGCCGGATTGATGGCGTATCCGGCGTTGGTACCGATACTGAGCCCGATCGCCACGACGACCAGGCCGATCAGGAAGGGCGCCAGGTTCGACAGCGGGGACTGGTTGCGGCTGTCGATCAGCGCGGCGATGAGGGCCACCAGGATCGCCGTGCCGACGACCTGGTCGAGCAGCGGACCCCACCAGCTTCCGTTGAAGTACTCCGCCGGGAAGGTGGCGAAGATGGCGAACGTGGGGAGGGACTGGCTGCGGGCCGCAGTGTTGTTGGCGGCGATGAAGGTGGTGATCGCGGGGGCGTACAACGCATAGACCAGCGCTGCGGCGGCGAACGCCCCGACGACCTGGGCGGCCCAGTAGGGCGCCACCTTGCGCCAGGGGAAACCGCGCCGGAGGGCGAGAGCCAGGGTGACGGCCGGGTTCAGGTGCGCACCGCTCACCCCGCCCGCGACGTAGACGCCGAAAACGACCGCCAGCCCCCAGCCGAAAGCGATGATCAACCAGTTGCCGGCGTCGAACGGTGTGTCCTGCCTACCGGACCCCGGGAGGCCCGCGACCGCGACCGCGACCGATCCGCACCCGAGAACGATGAGGACGAACGTTCCGAGGAACTCGGACAGGAGCTCCCCACCGGTTCCCGCGCGGAGCGCGCCCCGCTTGCCACCGCCGCGTAGTGCTCCCATTGCCAGACCTCCTCGCGCAGCCGGCTCGCCCGTGAACAACGCCCCGAGGGTCCCGCCGGGACAGCGTTTCGGCAAGCCGTGCCCAGGGGTCGCTAGGGGCCCGGCGCCGACCGAGCGCGCCCGCCCCACACGCACGGCAACGCGCGGATCAGCCCGGGACGCGGTCGGCGTGGCGCAGCCGCGCCGGGTCGACGTCGAGCTGGGTGAGCATCGAGTACAGGTCCCACAGCACGCGGTAGCTGGTGATGCGGGTGCTGATGTCGCCGAGGTGGGTCGTGTGTCGGAACGCGGCGATGGACACGGCGCGAACCTCGACGTCGCGGCCGGTGGCGGGGATGCCGGGCAGCAGCCAGGGGAGCGGCCGGTCGTGGGTGAACGACACGAGCGTCTCCTCGACGACGCGGCGCTGGTCGAGGGTGCGGGTGACGCGCTGGAAGGCGAGCCCGGCGGGCAGGTGGGCGACGACGTCGTCGGCGAGGAAGGCGCGCAGGCCGTCCGGCCCGGCTCCGGTCCCGACCGGCGCGTGTTCCAGCGTGCAGTCGGAGCCCGCGACGGTCATCGCCACGTCGACGTCGCGATCGTCGTACACGGCCCGGTGGAAGGCGTCGCGGATGTCCTCGCACCGCCGCATGAGCACCTGGATGGCGAAAGTCAACGTGCGCTCCACTCGTCGTTCGCGCTCCAGGGTAACTCCGTGCCGGTGCGGGGCGAGGCCCCACGTGATCAGCGACCGAGAAGAACGGGGGTCCGGCGGGCCAGGTTGGCGGCGAGGCCGATGGTGCAGTCCTCGGTGGCCCACAGCCGCGCCTGCTCGGTGAGCTCGCGCTCGGTTCCCGGTTCCGGACGGGCTGACTCCGTCGACGACTGTTCCGGTCGGTCCCCGGGTCGGGCATGCTCGGTGATCGGCCGAGCGGGAGGTCCGACACATGGACGACACGACGACGCGGCGTTCCGCCTGGGAGATCGGGCTGGCGGTGCTGCTGATCCTCGGGGGTGCGTTCCTGCTCAGCAATGCCGTGCTGGCGACGCTGATCTCGATCATCCTGATCGGCTGGACGATCCTGGTCGGCGGCGTGCTGCTGATCGTCCGGGCGGTGATGCGGCGGCAGTCGACGGCGGTGTTCTGGTCGGCTCTGCTGGGCGGGGCGATCCTCGCGGTCCTGGGCATCTTCGTGCTGCGCAACCCCGTCGTGGGTGCGGCGACGTTGACGCTGCTGGCAGGTGCCATGTTCCTGGTGGTGGGCGGGGTGCGGATCGTGCTGGCGGTCCAGGTCCCCGGCAACCGGGTCCTGCTCGCTGTCGCGGGCGTGATCTCGCTGGTGATGGGCTTGTTCGTGCTGTTCAACCTCACCGCGGCGACGCTCACGTTGCTCGGCGTGCTGTTGGGGATCCAGATGCTCAGCGAGGGCATCGTGCTGCTCGTCGCGGGGCGCACGGGGCCGCGTCCGGCCCGCCGCGCACCCGCCGCCGGATCCTGACCTCGCCGGGTCGGCGGACGTCGGCGGCTCAGGGGACGAGCACGGCCCGCCCGGCGACGCGGCGCCCGTCGACGGCCCGGTGCGCAGCCACCGCGTCGGCCAGCGGGAACGTCTCGTGGACGGGGCGGACGCCACCGGTGGCGACGAGGTCCATCGCGCGGGCGAAGGTGCTCGCGTGGGTCGAGCTGGAGCCGGTGATCACGGCTTCCTTCCCGAACACGAACGCCGGGTACAGGCTGACCTTCTCGCGCTGCAGCTGCCCGGTGAAGACGTAGCGGCCGCGGTGGGCGAGCGCGCGGAAGCAGCCGTTGAACACATCGGGGTGGCCGACGTTGTCGAGGACGACCTGCGGTCCGGTTCCACCGGTGAGGTCGGTGAGCCGGGCGGCGAGGTCGCTGCCGGTGACGACGACGTCGTCGGCCCCGTGGGCACTCAGCAGCGGTGCCTTGGCGGGCGACGACGTCACCGCGACGACGCGGGCGCCGAGCGCCGCGGCGACCTGCAGCGCGTGCAGCCCGAGCCCGCCGCCCGCCCCGGTGACGACGACGGTCTCCCCGGCGCGCACGGCGGCGACGTCGTCGAGGGCCTGCAGGCAGGTGCCGACGGTGCAGGAGGTGATCGCGGCGTCGGCGAACGCGACGTGCTCGGGGACGGCGAGCAGGGCGTCCTGTCCGAGGGCGACGTACTCGGCGCCGCCGCCGTAGACGAAGGCCTTGTCGGGGCAGGTGAGCTCGTCGCCGGAGCGGCAGGCGGGGCAGTGGGTGCACGTCGTGAACTGCTTGCACGCCACCCGGTCCCCGACGGTGAATCTGCGGACGCCGGCGCCGACCGCCACGACCTCGCCCGCGATCTCGTGTCCCAGCACCGCGGGCAGTGGGACGCGGGTGAGGCCGGCGCGGTCGGCGGAGTCGTGGCCGCACACCCCGCACGCCCGGACGGCGACGACGACCTGCGTCGGGCTCGGCACCGGGTCGGGCAGGTCGAGGTACTCCAGCACCTCCGGCCCGCCCGGAGCGGCGAAGGACACGGCCTTCATCGTCAGACGATCGCGTAGGCGTTGGCGGGGCTGCCGACGCCGCGGGGGACGGGCAGCGCGCCGGAGGTCAGCAGGAACTCGTAGCGGCCCGACGCCGCGCAGTGCTCCGACAGCTCGGGCAGGTGGAACAGCTCGCCGACGACCATGCCCAGCAACGGGATGAGGCGTCGGTGCTGGAAGCCCTTCACGCGGTCGACGGGCAGCACCTCGACGGCCAGGTTGTCGGCGGCGACGCCGGTGATCCCGTTGTCCCACAGCCACTCCGCGGTGTCGCGGGAGCCATCCAGGCCGGGCATCACCATGCTCCGGTTCATGGTGCCGCGCTGCGCGAGGCGGCGCTCCCGCGACTGCGCCCGGTACCACTCGAGCCAGCCGGTGCGCAGCACGAGGACGTCCCCGGGGCGGAACTCGACGCCCTGGGTGCGGGCGACCTCGTCGAGGAGCGGGCCGGTGATGTCGAACGACTGGTCGCCGACCAGCGGCGCGCCCAGCCGTTCCTGATGGCGGGCGACGTCGAGCAACACCCCGCGGCCGATCGGGCCGCGCCGGGAGAACCGGTCGATGCCGAGGTCGTCGGAGGAGTCCAGCTGCTCCTCGCTGCGGCCGCCCCAGTAGCCGTGCTCGCGGAACTTGATGTGCCGCAGGCCGTCCCACTGCGTGGAGTACTGGAGGTAGAAGTTGTCGACCTTGTCGTCGCGTCCGACGTTCATCCGCTCGACGGTGTGCACGTACGGCTCGCGGTCCTCGAACAGCCCGGGATCGGGCTCGTCCAGGCGCAGCGACAGCGGGATGATCCGGCCTTCACACACGAGCCGGGTCGCGGCCAGCACCTGCTCGGGACCGATGCGGTTGAGCGATCCGAGCTCGTCGTCGCGGCCCCAGACATCCCAGGCGTGCCGCTCCTCGGTGCCCTCGACGAACGGTAGGTCGGCGAAACGGGGAACGTCGGTCACGGGCCCTCCTCAGGGTCGCCATGGGCGGGGTCGTCGTGCACAGGGTCGTCGTCCGCGGCGTCGTGTGCCGGGTCGTCGTGTGCCGGGTCGTCGTGTGCCGGGTCGTTGTGCGCGGGGTCGGCGCGCTCGGCGGCTCGCAACAGGAAGCAGAGGACGCCGTAGCCGTCGTCGGTCGCGAGATATGCGGCCTCGACGGGGGTGCCGTGCGGGGGAGGTGCGTCGGGGTCGCAGAGGACGCGGCCGGGCAGGCGGTGCCCGTCGTCCATGTCGACCTGGGCGCTGACCAGCGGGACCTCGTCGGCCCAGACGGGGTCGCCGGTGGCGCGCCGGACGGTGACGGCGGCCGAGACGGTGCCGGTCGTCGCGACGTCGGCCCATTCGTGGCCGAACCCGCCGCACTTCCAGCACACGGGCCCGAGCGGGAACCGCACGGTGCCGCACGTGGTGCAGCGCTGCAGCTGCAACCGGCCCTGGCCCAGCCCGCGCCAGAAACGCTCGGTCTCCGGGTGCACGACAGGAGCCGGGCCGCGGTGGATCCCGGCCTGACGCAATCGCGACATCAGGCCTCCGTCTCGGCGAGGAACGTCATGTCGGAAACCGGGGCCCGGTCCGACCCGGCACCGCGGACACGAGCGCGCCGACGCCCGCCCCGGAGACCGGCGCTCCCGGCCTCAGCGCGTCAGGATCAGCGAGTCGCCCCACGGGGTCGTCCACTGCAGCACCTCCGCCCCGTCGATCTGCCGCCCCCCGGCCTCGCCGCGCAGCTGACGCACCATCTCGACGAGGTGGTTGTAGCCGCCGAAGTGGCCCTCCGAGAGCAGCCCGCCGTTGGTGTTGACGGGCAGCGCCGCACCGACGCCGAGCCCGTGCGACGCGATCCAGCCCGGCGCCTCACCCTCGCCGCAGAACCCGAAGCGCTCCAGCGTCATCCACACGTTGCTGGAGAACGAGTCGTAGACGTAGAGGCCGTCGACGTCGCCGCGGCCGACGTCGGCCATGTCGTAGACGGGATGGCGCTCGGGGCGCAGCGGGGTCTCGTCGGCGAACCCGACGCCGAGCCCGGGCCGGGAGAACAGCACGTAGCTGTCCCGGTTGGAACGGATGCTCTGGGCGCCGGCGACGCGGACGCCGGGCTTCGCGAGGGCGGCCGCCCGGTCGGCGGCGGCGAGGACGAGGCAGGTGGAGCCGTCGTTGGCCAGCGAGTAGTCGCAGCGGCGGAACGGCCCGGAGATGACGGGCTCGCGCAGGTAGGACTCCTGCGTCAACGGTTTGTCGCGCAGGATGGCCATGGGGTTGTGCCGGGCGTTGTCGCGGAAGCCGATCCCGATGCGCGCCAGGTCCTCGGTCGTGGCGCCGTAACGTTCCATGTACCGCTGCGCGACGAGCGACGTCGCCGCCCCCGGGGTGTCGACGCCGTGCACCGACCACTCGCCGTGCCCACCGCCGGTGTCGCGCTGCCCCTCGACGGTGCCGTGCCCGCCGAGCCCACCGAGGTGGCGGGCGTAGCCGCGGCCGTTGGTGACGGTGTTGGCGATGGCGACGACGTCGGCGAGCCCGGCCATGATCGCCAGCGACGCGTGCGCGACCAGGCCCGTCGACCATCGCCCGTGGGCCCACGCCTGGTCGACGTAGCGGCAGTCCAGCCCCATGACGGCGGTGAACTCCTCGTAGTCGACGCCGGTGGGGGAGCCGTGGGCGGTCGCGAAGCCGTCGACGTCGGTGCGGTCGAGCCCGCAGTCGGCCAGCGCGGCGGTGAACGCCTCCGCCTGCAGCCGCATCGGGCTGCGCCCGAGGTCGAACCCGAACTCCTCGCTGGTGCCGACCCCGACGACGCACACGTCGGTCCCGCGCAGCCTCATCGGTGCCCCTTCCCGGTCGCGACGCGGCGACGAGTCTCGTCCTAACACAGTGCGGGTGCCGCGCCTGAGCGCTTTCGCGATCACGGAACCAGGCGGCGGACGCACGGACGGGTGCCTGTTCCGGGACTGCGGAGCCGGTCCGCCCCGGTCGGGGCGGGAGGTACGGTCGTTGCGCCGCAGTGGATGCCGTCACGGACAGGTCGTGGAGCGCGTCCGCACCGACCGCGGGAGGTGCCGTGACCATGTCGGACCGGCCGGCCACGGACGCGGCCTGGACACGTCCCGTACCGGTCCCCGACGACGTGACCGCCGCGTTCTGGGCCGCCGCGGGTGAGGGGCGGCTCGTCGTGCAGCGGTGCGCCGACTGCGGGACCTACCAGCACCCGCCGCGACCGCGGTGCACGTCGTGCGCCGGGGAACCGGCGTACACCGGGGTCAGCGGCGACGCCACGCTCGTCAGCTGGACCGCGGCGCACGACCCGGTCGTCCCGGGCCGTCCGCGTGGGCTGGCTCCGGTGACGATCGTGGTCGTCGAGCTCGTGGAGCAGCCCGGCCTGTGGCTGGTGTCGGACCTCGTCGGCGTCGACGACCGCGAGCTGGCGGTCGGGCTGCCCATGCGCGTCGCCTTCGACGCCACCGCGGGCGACCAGGTGCTGCCGCGGTTCGTCCCGGCCGGAGACCCGTCGTGACCTGGGCGAACCGGTGCGTGGTGGCCGTCGCCGGGGTCGGGTTCTCCGCGGTCGAGCGGCGCACGTCCACACCGCTGGGGCGGTTCGCCGACGACGCCGCGGCCGCCGCGATCGCCGACGCCGGGCTCACCCCCGACGCCGTCGACGGCCTGGCCACCTACCCGACGCCGCCCTTCGAGGGTGCGGTCGCGCGCAGCGGCGAGGACATGGTCGACGTCGAGCACTTCCTCCAGGCGCCGTGGGCGCGCGACGTCGGCTGGTACTCCCAGGCCGGGGAGGGGATGGTGACGACGTCGGTGCGCGACGCCGTGCACGCCCTCGCCGCAGGCGCGTGCACCACCGCGCTGGTGTGGCGGGCGATGTACGTCCCGCCCGGCACCTACGGCACCCACTCCACCGCCGCGGCCGGCGACGCAGCCTTCGCCGCGCCCTACGGCTGCGCGGGCGCGATCCCGTGGCACGCCCTGGCCTACCGCCGCTACCTGGAGCTGTCGGGGGGCCGGCGGGAGGCGATGGCCGCGCTCGTCGTCGGGTCGCGGAACAACGCCAACCGCAATCCGCACGCCGTCTTCGCCGGCCGGACCATGACCGAGCAGGACTACCTCGGTGCGCGCATGATCGCGGACCCGCTGTGCCTGTTCGACTGCGACGTGCCCGTCACCGCGGCGATCGCCCTCGTCCTGACGACGGCCGAGCGGGCCCACGACCTGCCCCGCCCACCGGTGTTCGTCGCCGCGGCCGCCCAGCAGACCACCCGCCGCGAGCACCGCCTGCACTACACGATGGGCGACCACGTCGCGGCCGGGACGCCGCTGGTCGACGACCTGTGGCGGCAGTCGGGCCTCGGCGTGGGCGACGTCGGGGTCGCCCAGCTCTACGACGGGTTCGCCCCCTCGGTCCTGTACTGGCTGGAGGCCGCCGGGTTCTGCGGGCGTGGCGAGGCGCTCGACTTCGTGCAGGACGGGCGCATCGCCGTCGACGGGGCACTGCCCGTCAACACCGGCGGGGGCAGCCTGTCGCAGGGCCGGATGCACGGCATGGGGCATCTCGCCGAAGCCGTCCTGCAGCTGCGCCGCGACGCGGGTGCACGTCAGGTCGCCGACCCGCGGGCGGCGCTCGTGCTGGTCGGGTCCCCGATGCTGCGTGGCGGAGGGGTGCTGCTCACGACGGAGCAGCTGTGATCCCGTGATGTGGCGACGCGTGGTGTGGCGACCCGTGGGGGCGGCTCAGCCCTCCGAGCGTTCCTTCGGCTCGGCGACGTCGGGCTCCGGCTCGGACCCGGGCGTGCGCGGGGGGAACAGCACCGACAGCCCGATGCACACCACACCGAGGGTGATGTAGGTGTCGGGCAGGTTGAACGTCGCGAACCAGCCGGTGTGGAAGTAGTCGGCGACGGCACCGTCGACGGTGCGGTTGACCAGGTTCGTCGCGGCCCCCGCGACCACGGCGGCGAGCCCGATCAACCCGAGCAGCGAGACGTCGGAGGCGGCGACCCACGCGTAGATCGCGATCGCCAGCGTGATCGCGCCGGTGACCAGGACGACCACCCACAGCGGCAGCGACGAGCCGAAGCTGAACGAGACGCCGGTGTTGTAGAACAGCCGCAGCTGCAGCACCCCGAGGTCGACCGTGCCGCCGTCGGACAGCGCGGCCTCGACCGCCACCTTCACGATCCAGGCGATCGCCGCGAGTCCGACGGCGACCGTCACCAGGATCGTGCGTCTGCGCGCGGCCGACCGCGCCTTCTGGGCCACGCCCCCATCATGCCCGCCCGCCCCTCAGCCCCGTGCGCCCAGCCGCTCCAGCACCGCCACGCCCGCCCCGGTCCCGTCCTCGGCGGCCAGCCGCGCCCCGAGCCCCGTGGCGGCGGCGGTCCGCGGGGGCCGCAGCGCGTCGCGGACCGCGTCGGTGAGCGCGGCCGTCGTCAGCTTCTCGCGGGCGATCGGGGCCGGGCCCGCGCCGAGTGCCGCGATGCGGCGGCCCCAGAAGAACTGGTCGGCGAAGAACGGCACGACGACGGTCGGCCGCCCGGCGCGCAGTCCCGCCGCGGTGGTGCCGGCTCCACCGTGGTGCACGACGGCCGCGACCCGCGGGAACAGCCAGCGGTGCGACACGTCGTCGACGACGATGACGTCCGGGTGATCGGCTGCGGCGAGCCCGCTCCAGCCCGACAGCAGCACGACCCGCCCGCCGGCCCGCCGCGCCGCCGTCAGTGCGGACTCCGCGAGGCCCCGGGAGTCGCGGTCGGGCATGCTGCCGAACCCCACGTACACCGGCGGGGGCCCCGCGGCGAGGAAGTCGGCCAGCGCGGCGGGTGGCTCGTAGGTCGGGTCGTCGGGGGCCGTCCAGTAGCCGGTGACGTGTACGTCGGGCGGCCAGTCGCCGGGTGTGGGGACGACGACGGGGGAGTAGCCGTACACCGTCGGTGGGCGGCGGCCCACCGGCCACGTCGACGGTGGCCCGGCGGGCAGCTCCGGCAGGCCCCGGGCGCTTCGCTGCGCGGCCAGCGTCGGCAGGAACGCCTTCCACAGCAGCCTGTCGGTGAGGGCCCACAGCGGGCGGCGCAGCAGCGCCGGGGCCTGCCGGGCGCCGGGGGCGCCGGTCGGCCCGAACGCCCGCGTCGGCGTCTGCGGCTGGAGATGGGCGGCGACCGCCTGTGCGCCGACGATCTCGGCGACCGTCGGGCCGATCGCGGCGAGCGTCGCGAACACGACGAGATCGGCGTCGCGGCTCGCGTCGACGGCGGCGGGCAGTGCCTCGTCGAGCGCCGGGCCGACGATCTCCGACATCCGCCGCGTCACCGTGGACGGGTTGCGTGCGGTGAGCATCGCCTGCCCCTCGGGGCTCGCGAGCACGGCCCGCGGGTTGCCGGGCAACGTCGCGAACTCGATCCCCGCGGCGCCGACGCCGCGGGCGAACTCGTCGTGCGTCGACAGGCGGACCCGATGGCCCGCCCGCCGCAGCCGGACGGCGAGGGCGAGGAACGGGTCGACGTCCCCGCGTGAACCCACCGCCAGCAGTGTGATCCGCATGACAATGATCCTTCCGGACCCGTCGTCGGCCCGTGACGGGGGTCCGGTCCGGTTGCGCGGTTCGGGTGGATCCGGAAAACATGACCCGCACGGGCGATGTCGGTACGGGAGGGGAACGAGGTGGCGCGGAGTCGGGTGGCGGTGCTGGTCACGGTGCTGGCTGCGGCGGTCCTCGCCCTGTCGGGGTGCACGGTGGCGACGGCGGGCACCGGTGCCGCCGAGCGGGCCGACCGGCCGCTGACGCCGTCCCTGGAGGGCAGCGTGTGGTCGGGCACGGACTCCGACGGCCGCTACTACGTCTTCCGCTTCAAGCCCGGATCGCGGCTCGCCTACACCAGCCCGACGGGCACGTTCGACAAGTCCAGCGACACCTGGACCCAGCGCGGTGCCACCATCACCCTCACCTTCAACAGCGGCTACGCCGTCTACAAGGGATCGATCGTCGGCAACGACATGGGCGGCAGGGCGTCGAACGTCGTCGGCAAGAAATGGGAGTGGTCGGTCCGCAAGCAGTGACCGGCGGACCGACGGGCCCACCGGTGTCCGGCGGGCCCGCGGGCGGTGGGCGGCTCAGCGGCCCAGGCCGCGGAGGAACTCGATCGTCCGCTGCCGGCGTGCGACGGCGACCCACACCATCAGTGCGCCGATGATCAGCGGGGTCACCACGTAGGCCGGGTTGTCCAGCACGAACACCTGCGTGATCGCGGCACCGATCATGAACGCGACCAGTCCGGCCGCGGCCGCGGCGGCGATCGGGGGCCGTCATGATGTCCTCCTGCGGAAGCGGTGCGGTCGTCAGTGATGACGACGGGTGCCGCGGGGACTCATCGGTGCGACGGCCACTTTCTCCGGATCGGCCCTCGCGGCGCAGCCGCCGAGCGCGTGGACTGGCGGCATGGTCATCGACGGGGCGGCCGCCGCGGGCATCGCGGCGGTGGCGCTCGGGCTCGTCCTCACCCCCGGCCCGAACATGCTGTACCTGGTGTCGCGCAGCATCACCCAGGGCCGCCGCGCCGGGCTGGTGTCGCTGTTCGGGGTGGCCGCGGGGTTCGGGGTGTACCTGGTGGCCGCGGCGGCGGGGGTCGCGTCGCTGTTCGCGGCGGTCCCGGCGGCCTACACCGTCCTGAAGGTCGCGGGCGCCGCCTACCTGCTGTACCTGGCGTTCCGCGCGCTGCGCCCGGGTGGCGACGCCGTGTTCGCCGCGAAGGACCTCCCCGCCGACCCGACGTGGCGGCTGTTCACCATGGGCCTGACGACGAACCTGCTCAACCCCAAGATCGCCGTGCTCTACGTCGCGCTGCTGCCGCAGTTCGTCGATCCCGGCGGGGCGCCGGTGTGGGAGCAGAGCCTCGCGCTCGGGGCGGTGCAGATCGTCGTGGCGCTGACGGTCAACGCGCTGATCGTCTGCTCCGCGTCGACGCTGGCCCGGGTGCTGGGGCGGCGGCCGTCATGGGTGCGGGTCCAGCGGTGGCTCATGGGAGGCGTCCTCGGTGCGTTGGCGGTGCGACTGCTGCTCGACCGCGCCCCGGCCCCGACGACCTGAAGAACCTCCGCCGGTCGACACCAGGATGGTTCGATCATGGTCGGAACCAGCCTCGTGCCGAACCCGGCGGAGGTTCGACGGGACGCCGGTCAGAACAGCCACTCGTCCGCCAGGGCGCGGGCGGCGACGGTGCAGTCGAGCTGGGCCAGGATGTTCGTCCAGCCAGACAGCACCCGGACGATCAGCATGTGCTGCGCCGGCAGGGCCAGTGACCGGCCGGTCTCCCGGAACGCCCGGCCGCGCAGGTCCATCACCCGCGAACCCTGCTGGGCCATCCACGCGCGGTGGAAACGGAAGGTGTCGGTGCGCAGCGGGTCGGCGAGGGCGCCGATGTAGCGCAGCACGTCCTCGGCCGGCACGTCCCCGCCGACGAACCCCTCCGCCAGCATCAGCCGCATCATCTTCGCGGGCTCGGCGTCAGCGACGTGGCGCAGGATGCGGGCCAGCACCGGCGGGAACCCGTCGGGCAGCTCGGCGACGGCACCGAAGTCGATCATCGCGAGCCGGCCGTCGGAGAGCACCATGAAGTTGCCCGGGTGCGGGTCGGCGTGCAGCATCCCCACCCGCGCAGGCGAGGAGAACATCGTCTCGATGATCGTGTGCGCCCACTCGTCGCGGCGGGCCTGCTCGACGGCGTCGCCCGCCGGCCGCGCCGTCATCGGGCCCAGCGGCACCCCGTCGAGCCACTCCGAGACGATCACCTTCGGCGCCGAGGCGACGACGGCCGGGACGTACAGGTACGGGTCGCCTGCGTACGCGGCGGCGAAGCGGCGCTGACGGTCGGCCTCGGCGCAGTAGTCGAGCTCGTCGAGCATCCGGTCGCGCAGCTCCCGCATCAGGGCCTTCGCGTCGAGCGCGGGCACGATCAGCGTGAACAGTGTGGAGAACCGTTCCAGGGTGCGCAGGTCGGCGTCGAGGGCCTGGCCCGCACCGGGGTACTGGACCTTGACCGCGACCTCCCGCCCGTCGGCCCACACCGCGTGGTGCACCTGGCCGACGCTCGCGGCGGCGGCCGGGGTGTCGTCGAAGGAGCGGAAGCGGCGCTGCCAGTCGCGGCCCAGCTGCTGGGCGAGCACCTGGTGCACCGCCCTCACAGGCATCGTCGGACCCGCGGACTGCAGCTTGGCCAGCGCCCGCTTGTAGGGCTCGGCGATCTCGGCCGGGATCATCGAGTCGTAGACCGACAACGCCTGGCCGACCTTCATCGCGCCACCCTTGAGCTGCCCGAGCACGGCGAACAGCTGCTCGGCGTTCCGCTCCGTCGCGCTCGCCGAGACCTGCTCCGCGTCGGCGCCGGCGATGCGCCTGCCCCAGCCGGCGACGGCCCGGCCACCGAAGGCCAGGGGCAGCGCGGCGATCCGTGCCGAGCGGGCCATGGTGCCTCGCGGGATGTCGGAACCGGGAACCTCGCAGTACGCCGTGTTCGTCATGAGGAGAATCGTGCCGACGCGGCGGCCCCGCGTCGTGGGGGATGACCCCGAATTCGTGGTGTGGTCAGCCTCCCTCCCGTGGGGGAGGACGCCCCCCTGCCGCAGGTGTCAGCCGGCCAGCATCGCAGCGAGCTTGGTGACGGTGTTCCAGTTGCGGCCGGTGACGGTCACGCCCCACTTCTTCGCCGCGAACGTCGCGACGTCAGGCGCCTTCAGGACCCCGTCGGGACACCACTGGTAGATCACGCGGTCGCCCATCCGCGCCCGCTCCGGGTCCAGCGCGAGCGCGTCGAACTCCCTCGCGACGGCGGGTTCCGGGTCGGCCGAGAGGAACAGCGCCATCATCCGGGAGCCGTTGTCGGCGACGTCGGCGAGCGGGTGCGCGGCGATCACGTCGTCGAGGTGGGCCCGGGTGAGCACGATGGCGCGGATGGCCACGCCGAACTCGTCCTCGAGCGCCTTCTCGACCCGGGCGGCGAGCTTCTCCGGCATCGACCGGGGCGCGGTGAACACGGCGTTGCCGCTCTGCAGCAGGGTGCGCACGTCGGCGAACCCCATGCCCGACAACAGCTCCCGCAACGTCGCCATGGGCACCTTGCGGTTGCCCCCGACGTTGATCCCGCGCAGCAGCACCGCGTAGCTCGGCATCGGCGGAGTATAGGAGCGCTCAGACGACGCCGCGGTCGTGCAGCCCGCCGATCTCCGCCGACGACAGCCCGAGCCGCTCGGCCAGCACCTCGTCGGTCTCGCGGCCCAGCAGCGGGGAGGGACCGGTGGGTCCGTGGTCGCCGTTCCAGCGCAGCGGGGTCCGGGCCGCGACGACCGCCCCGGCCCCGGGGACCACCTCGTCCGACAGCACGGGATAGGTGCCCTTGCGGTGCGCGGCGACGACGTCGGTCATCCCGCGGTAGGCGCTCCACAGCACGCGGGCCTCGTCGAGCTCACGGCTGGCCTGCTCCAGGCTCCGGTCGGCGAACCACGGTCGCAGGATCGCCGCGATCGTCTCGCGCAGCCGGTAGCGATCGGTCTCCAGGGTGAGGTCGGCGCCCAGGGCGGCCTCGAGCGCGGAGAAGACCTCGCCGGTGCCGGTGACCGTGCACAGTGCCCGCCACTGCCCCTCGGTGAGAGCGACGACCATGACGCGCTCACCGTCCTGGCACGGGAAGTCGACGCCGAAGCTGCCGTAGACGTGGTTGCCGTGCCGGGGGCGGTCCTGCCCGCTCGCGGCGACCTCGGACAGCCAGCCCATGTCGGCGACGCCGGCGAGCGCCACGTCGGCCAGCGCGATCTCGATGTAGGCGCCGCGGCCGTGGCGGTCGCGGTCGCGCAGGGCGGCGAGTACCCCGGTCGCGACGGTCATGCCGGTGATGAGGTCCCATGCGGGGAGCACGTGGTTGACCGGGGCGCCGCCCTCGACGGAGCCGGTGATCTCGGGCAGCCCGACCTCGGCGTTGACCGTGTAGTCGACGGCCGGCCGGCCGTCTGGGTGGCCCTGCACCCGGACGTGGATCAGGTCGGCGCGGCGCGCGGTGAGCACCTCGTTGGACATCCAGCGCCTTCCGACGATGTTGTCGACGAGCACGCCACGGTCCGGGCCGGGCGCGGCGACGAGGGCGACGACGAGCTCCCGGCCCTCGTCGGAGCGCATGTCGACGGCGATGCTGCGCTTGCCCCGGTTGAGCGCGGCCCAGTAGTAGCTGTCGCCGCTGGGGGCGACGGGCCAGCGCTTGTGGTCGTTCGCGCCACCGAGCGGGTCGATGCGGACGACGTCGGCACCCAGGCGCGACAGCGCGAGTCCCGCGGTGGGGCCCGCGACGAAGCTCGCGCACTCCACGACCTGCAGGCCCTCCAGCGGACGGACCGTCATCACACCTCCCGGTTGTCGGCCCGCACCGCGTGGTGGGCCACGGCGAACGGTAGCCGGACGACGGGGGCCGCGTGTGGGCCCCCGCTCGCCGCGCTGCTCCGACCGGCCGATTGCCCGATCGCCCGTTGGGGGTGAGGCTGGCCCTACCTCTGGTCGGCGGGCGGCCCCCACTGACTCCGGGGCGTCGATCGATGACCATCGACATCAGGTCGCCGCCAGGAGAGGGGAGCACGCGGGTGGACGTCGTCTCGATCTGCACCACCGTGCTGCACAGCCCGTGGCTCCCGCTGGCGCTCGTCGTCCTCATCGCGCTCGACGCCCCGTTCCCGATCCTGCCGAGCGAGACACTGCTGATGACGGGGTACGCGGCCGCCTTCGCCGACCGCGACCTGGGCGGGGTCGCCCTGCTGGTCGTCGCCGCGCTGCTGGGCTGCGTCGCGGGCGACCTGCTCGTGCACACGTTGGGCAGGTCGTCGACGGCGCTCGTCGCCCGCCACGTCGACCGGGCAGGGCCGATCGCGCAGTGGGTGACCACGACGACGCTGCGCAGGCCGCTGGTCGCGCTCGTCGCGGCGCGGTTCGTGCCGAGCGGGCGGCTCGTGAGCACGGCGATTGCGGGCCGGGTGGGGCTGCCGGTGCGGCGGTTCGTGCCGGGGTCGCTGGTGTCGTCGTCGCTGTGGGGCGTCTACATGCTGGTGGCGGGCATGCTGCTGGGCCCGGTCGTCGCCGACGACCCGCTCGTCGGGCTGGCGGTGGGCGCCGGGATGGCGACGGTGACCGCCGCCGCGTTCGGCATCTACTACCGGGTGCGGATGGCGCGCCTGCGTGCCGCCGCGCTGCGGGAGCCGGCCGAGGCCGCCGCGGAGTACGTGCCGGCCTGACCGTCCCGGGTCCGACCGTCCCGTGCCTGACATTCCCCGTGCCCGACCTTCTCGTGGCGGGCTGATCTTCTCGCCTGGCGGACACGATCTTCTCGTGGCGTCTGCGGCGGCGAATACTCCACCCCATGTCGACGATGACGTGGGTGGCCGAGGTCGGTGCGGAGAACGCGCGCTGGCTCGCCACGGAGAGCCGTACCGCCCGTCTAGCCCGTGAGTACCGGCCGGTGGACATCGGGGAGGGCAGAGTCGAGCTGAGCGTCCGTGCGCTGGGAGCGATCCGCGAGCTGGGGGAGGAGGAGGACGGCTTCATCACCGAGGACGGCGAAGGTCTGCGCGTGTGGATCGGCGACGACGCGTTCGACCTGGAGCTCGTCGAGTCCTGAGCGACTCTCCGTTTCGAGAGCACCGCTCTTGACTTCTGTCGGCCGTGGCGGTTGACTGTTCTCTACCGAGAGCACTGCTCTCTGATTGAGGAGGACATCATGAACGCCACCCGCTACATCGCCCCCACCCGCACGACCGGCCTGATGAACGCCGCCGTCGCGGGCCTCACCCGTCTCGGCGTCAGCCTCTGGGGCAGCCGGGTCCTCGCCGTCCGCGGCCGCACCAGCGGCGAGTGGCGCACCACCCCGGTCAACCTGCTGACGGTCGACGGCGAGCGCTATCTCGTCGCCCCGCGCGGCGTCACCCAGTGGGTGCGCAACATCCGGGTCGCGGGTGGTGGTGAGCTGCACGTCGGCCGCCGGACCGAGGCGATCACCGTCACCGAGGTCGACGACGCCGACAAGCCCGCGATCCTGCGCGAGTACCTGCGGCGCTGGAAGTTCGAGGTGGGCGTCTTCTTCGACGGTGTCGACGCCTCCGCCGACGACGCGACCCTGCTGGGGATCGCGCCCGGCTACCCGGTCTTCCGGGTCGCGACGGCGTGACCCCGGGGGCGCATCCGGCCCGGACACAGACCAACCGGGACCGGTGGAGGCTCCCCGTTCCACCGGTCCCGGTCAATCGGACAACGCGCGGGCGGGCAAGGAGTTTCGGTCCTCCGCCCATCGCCGTCGAGCGGGCATCAGGCGTCGGCGACCGGCACGACACGCCGACGCGACGCACCCCGCCCGGCGCCCACAACCCTTGCGCCGTCGGCAGATCAGGACGAACCGGTCACCGCCGACGTCCCACCGGGGGGCAACCGTCGCCTGGGCGGCGCGGCGGCCCGCCGGGTCATACGCTCACCGCGTGGCCGTCGCGGAGCGCCCCGACACGGGGACGAAGGAGAAGGAGGGCGGCGAGAGCACCCTCACCGTGCTGGTCGCGCTCGGGGCCAACGCCCTCATCGGCGTCCTCAAGCTCGTCGCCGGGCTGCTCACGGGCTCTGCCGCGATGCTCGCCGAGGCCGCGCACTCCGCCGCCGACACCGCGACCGAGGGCCTGCTGCTCACCGCGCTGCGCCGCTCCACCCGCGCCCCCGACCGTCGGCATCCCTTCGGCTACGGCAAGGAACGCTTCTTCTGGGCGCTGATCGCCGCCGTCTCGATCTTCGTGTCGGGCGCGGTGTTCGCGATATACGAGGGCATCCGCACGATCATCGGCGAGGACGCCGCGCAGACCGTCGTCTGGGTGGCCTACGTCGTCCTCGCGATCTCGTTCGTCCTCGAGGGCACCTCCTGGACCCAGGCGGTCCGCCAGCTGCGCCGCGAGGCCGCCGCCGACGACCTCTCCCCGCTGGAGTGGTTGCGCCGCACCGACGACCCGACGATCAAGACGGTGTTCTTCGAGGACAGCGCTGCCCTGATCGGGCTCCTGCTCGCGTTCGCCGGCGTCGGGCTGCACCAGCTCACCGGCTCCGCGATCTACGACGGTCTGGCCTCGCTGCTCATCGGCCTGCTGCTGACGGTCGTCGCCTACATCCTGGGGCGCACCAACAAGGGCCTGCTCATCGGCCGCCAGGCCGACCCCCGGATGGTCCTGGCCATCCGCGACTCGCTGGCTGCCCGGCCCGAGGTCGACGTCGTCGTCGACCTGCTGACGATGATGCTCGGCACCGACCAGGTGCTGCTGTGCGCCCGGCTGGACTTCGACGACGCGCTGGGCGCCGCGGACCTGGAGCGGGCGTGCGTCGAGATCGACGCCGACCTGCGCGCGCACTTCACCGATCTCACCGAGATCTTCCTGGAGCCGGTGCCGCGCAACGACCCCACGATGCGCGAGCGGGTCCTGTCGCGCTACGGCCCGGAGTTCGAGCCGCCCGCTTCCTGAGGCGCGAGCCCAACCGGAGAGCTCGCCGAGATCGACGTGGGACTGGTTTGACCATGGTCTGGACCAGTCCGGTGTCGAACTCGGCGGGGGCCGGGGTCGCGTACCGGGGGCACGGAGCAGCGGAACAGCAGCGGGGCAGCGGGCCGGGAACGTCAGCGGGCCGGAACGCGAGCGGGCCGGAACGCGAGCGGGCCGGGAACGTCAGCGGGCCGGGAACGTCAGCGGGCCGGGAACGTCAGCGGGCCCGGACACCGTCGGTGTCCGGGCCCGCATCGCGTCGGTGGCCGTCAGGCGATCTGGCGGTCCGTCGGGTTGATCGGGCGGGGGAGGACCTCCCGGCCGGTCAGGAAGCGGTCGACGCCCGCGGCGGCCGAGCGGCCCTCCGCGATCGCCCACACGATCAGCGACTGCCCGCGGCCCATGTCGCCCGCGGAGAAGACGCCGTCGACGCTGGTCATGTACTGGTCGTCGCGCGCGACGTTGCCGCGCTCGTCGAGCTCCACGCCCAGGTCGTTGACGAGGTTGCCCTTCTCCGGGCCGACGAAGCCCATGGCCAGCAGCACCAGGTCGGCCGGGAGCTCGCGCTCGGAGCCCTCCGTCGCCACGAACCGGCCCGAGTCGTCGCGGGTGACGTCGACGATCCGCAGCGCTCGGACGTTGCCGTCCTCGTCGCCGACGAACTCGGTCGTGTTGACGGCGTACAGGCGCTCGCCGCCCTCCTCGTGCGCGGAGGCGACGCGGTAGACCATCGGGTAGGTCGGCCACGGCATCTCGGCGGTGCGGTGCTCCGGCGGCGTCGGCATGATCTCCAGTTGCGTCACCGAGGCGGCGCCCTGGCGGTGCGACGTGCCGAGGCAGTCGGCGCCGGTGTCACCGCCGCCGATGATCACGACGTGCTTGCCCTCGGCCGAGACCGGCGGCGCGTCGATGTCGCCCTGCTGCACGTGGTTGGCCCACGGCAGGAACTCCATCGCCTGGAGGATGCCGGTGAGCTCGCGCCCCTCGACGGGGATGTCGCGCCATGCCGTCGCGCCGCCCGCGAGGACGACCGCATCGAACTCCGCCTGCAGTTGCGAGGCGGTGATGTCGGTGCCGACGTCGACGGAGGCGCGGAACAGCGTGCCCTCGTCCTGCATCTGGGTGAGCCGCCGGTCGAGGCGCGACTTCTCCATCTTGAACTCGGGGATGCCGTAGCGCAGCAGACCGCCGATGCGGTCGGCCCGCTCGAACACGACGACCTCGTGCCCGACCCGGGTGAGCTGCTGGGCGGCGGCCAGACCGGCCGGGCCGGACCCGACGACGGCGACCTTCTTGCCCGTCCGGACCTCCGGCGGCAGCGGCGTCACCCAGCCCTCGTCCCAGGCGCGGTCGATGATCTCGATCTCGACCTGCTTGATCGTGACGGGGTCCTGGTTGATGCCCAGCACACACGCCGCCTCGCACGGGGCGGGGCACAGCGTCCCGGTGAACTCCGGGAAGTTGTTGGTGGCGTGCAGCCGCTCGATCGCCTCGCGCCAGTCGTGGCGCCAGACCAGGTCGTTCCACTCCGGGATCAGGTTGCCCAGCGGGCAGCCCTGGTGGCAGAACGGGATGCCGCAGTTCATGCAGCGCCCGGCCTGCTTCTCCAGGTTCTCCCGGGGGAAGTCCTCGTAGACCTCACGCCAGTCCATCAGGCGCAGGTCGACGGGGCGACGCTTCGGAGTCTCGCGCCCCGTCGTCAGAAAGCCCTTCGGGTCAGCCACGGGAGGCCTCCATGATCGCCTCGTCCACGTTGCGGCCGTCCCGCTCCGCGGCAGCGCGGGCCTGCAGCACCCGCTTGAAGTCCTTGGGCATGACCTTGCCGAAACGTTCGACGGCCACGTCCCAGTCGGTCAGCAGTGCATGGGCCACCGCCGAGTCGGTCTCGGCGTGGTGGCGCTCGACGGCGTCGCGCAGGAACTCGCGGTCGGCCTCGTCGAGCGGGTCGACGTCGACCATCTCGGGGTTCACCCGCTGCCTGGGCAGGTCGAGCACGTAGGCCGTGCCGCCCGACATGCCGGCCGCGAAGTTGCGCCCGATCCGGCCGAGGATGACGACCTTGCCGCCCGTCATGTACTCGCAGCCATGGTCGCCCACGCCCTCGACGACGGCCAGCGCCCCGGAGTTGCGGACGCAGAAGCGCTCGCCCACGATGCCGCGCACGAAGATCTCGCCGGACGTGGCCCCGTAGAGGATCACGTTACCCGCGATGACGTTCTCCTCGGCCGCGAACGGTGCCGACGGGTCGGGGCGCAGCGTGAGCCGGCCGCCCGAGAGGCCCTTGCCGAAGAAGTCGTTCGTGTCGCCGACGAGCCGCATCGTGATGCCCCTGGGCACGAACGCGCCGAAGGACTGGCCCGCCGAACCCGTGAACGTGATGTCGATCGTGTCGTCGGGCAGACCCTCGCCGCCCCACCGCTTGGTGAGCTCGTAGCCGAGCATCGTCCCGACGGTGCGGTTGACGTTGCGGACGGGCAGGTCGAGCCGGACCTTGTCGCCGGAGGCGAGCGCGCCCTCGGCGAGCTGGATCATGGTGTTGTCCAGCGCCTTCTCGAGGCCGTGGTCCTGGCCGCGGGTGCGGTGGCGCGAGCTGCCCGCCGGGAGCTTGGGCATCTCGAAGATCGGCCGCAGGTCGAGACCCTGGGTCTTCCAGTGCCGCACCGCGTCGTCGGTGTCGAGCATCTCCGCGTGCCCGACGGCCTCCTCCAGCGTCCGGAAACCGAGCGCGGCCAGGTACTCCCGCACCTCCTCGGCGATGAACCGCATGAAGTTGACGACGTACTCCGCCTTGCCGTCGAAGCGCTCGCGGAGCACGGGGTTCTGCGTCGCGACGCCGACCGGACACGTGTCGAGGTGACAGACGCGCATCATGATGCAGCCCGACACGACCAGTGGGGCCGTCGCGAAGCCGAACTCCTCGGCGCCCAGCAGAGCGGCGATGACGACGTCGCGGCCGGTCTTCATCTGGCCGTCGGCCTGCACGACGATGCGGTCACGCAGGTTGTTGGCGATCAGCGTCTGCTGGGTCTCGGCGAGGCCGAGCTCCCACGGACCGCCCGCGTGCTTGATCGAGGACAGCGGCGAGGCGCCGGTGCCGCCGTCGTGGCCCGAGATGAGCACGACGTCGGAGTAGGCCTTCGCCACGCCCGCCGCGACCGTGCCGACGCCGACCTGGCTGACCAGCTTCACGTGGATGCGGGCCTTCGGGTTGGCGTTCTTCAGGTCGTGGATGAGCTGCTTGATGTCCTCGATCGAGTAGATGTCGTGGTGCGGCGGCGGCGAGATCAGGCCGACGCCCGGCGTCGAGTACCGGGTCTTGGCGATCCAGGGGTAGACCTTGCTGCCGGGCAGCTGGCCACCCTCGCCGGGCTTGGCGCCCTGCGCGATCTTGATCTGGATGTCGTCGGAGTTGACCAGGTACTCGCTCGTGACGCCGAACCGGCCGGACGCGACCTGCTTGACCGCGCTGCGCCGGCTGTCGCCGTTCGCGTCGGGGGTGAAGCGGTCGGTGTCCTCGCCGCCCTCGCCGGTGTTCGACTTGCCGCCGAGACGGTTCATCGCGATGGCGAGGGTCTGGTGCATCTCCTGCGAGATCGAGCCGTAGGAGATCGCGCCCGTGGCGAACCGCGTCACGATCGACTCGACCGGCTCGACCTCGTCGAGAGGCACCGGCGGGCGCACGCCCTCCTTGAGCTTGAACAGCCCGCGCAGCGTCATCAGCCGACCGGCCTGGTCGTCGACCGCGCGGGTGTACTCCTTGAACACGTCGTAGCGGCCCTGCCGCGTCGAGTGCTGCAGCTTGAAGACGGTCTGCGGGTTGAACAGGTGCAGCTCGCCCTCGCGGCGCCACTGGTACTCGCCGCCGGACTCCAGCGTGCGGTGCGTGGCGCGCACGTGGTCGGACGGGAAGGCCTTGCGGTGCATCCGCAGGACCTCCTCGGCGAGGACGTCGAACCCGACGCCGCCGAGGCGCGACGTGGTGCCGGTGAAGCAGGACTCGATGACCTCGTGGCCGAGTCCGATCGACTCGAAGATCTGTGCGCCGGTGTAGGACGCGACCGTTGAGATGCCGATCTTGGACATCGTCTTGCGGACGCCCTTGCCCAGCGCCTTGACCAGGTTCTTCGCCGCCGTCTTGGCGTCGACGCCCGGGATGTCGCCCCGGTCGGCGAGGTCCTCGACGGTGGCCATGGCCAGGTACGGGTTCACGGCGGCGGCGCCGTAGCCGATGAGCAGCGCGATGTGGTGGACCTCGCGGGCGTCGCCCGCCTCCACGACGAGGCCGACGCGGGTGCGGGTGCGCTCGCGGACCAGGTGGTGGTGCACCGCACCGGTGAGCAGCAGCGACGGGATCGGCGCGTGCTCGCCGTCGACACCGCGCTGGGACAGCACGATCAGCCGGGCACCGTCGGCGATGGCCTGCGAGACCTCCGCCTTGATCTCCTCGAGGCGCTCGACGAGCCCGTTGCCGCCCTTGGCCGTCTCGAACAGGCCGCGCACGGTGTAGGACGCGAAGCCCGGGTACTCGCCGTCGTCGTTGATGTGGACGATGCGCGCCAGGTCGTCGTTGCCCAGCACCGGGAACGGCAGCACGATCGTGCGACAGCTCGCCGGGCCGGCCTGCAGCAGGTTCTGCTCCGGGCCGAGCTGGCTCTGCAGCGACGTGACGAGCTCCTCGCGGATCGCGTCGAGCGGCGGGTTGGTGACCTGCGCGAACAGCTGGATGAAGTAGTCGTAGAGCTGCCGCGGGCGCTCGGAGATGCCGGCGATCGGCGCGTCGTTGCCCATCGAGCCGATCGGCTCCGCGCCCGTCACGGCCATCGGCCGCAGCAGGACGGTCAGCTCCTCCTCGGTGTAGCCGAAGGTCTGCTGACGGTGCTGCAGCGTCGAGTGCGCGATCTGCTCGCGCTCGCGGTCGGGCAGCTCCTCCAGACGGATCAGGCCCGAGTGCAGCCAGTCCTCGTACGGGTGCTCAGCGGCCAGCTCGCCCTTGATCTCGTCGTCGTCGACGAGCTTGCCCGCGGCGGTGTCGACCAGGAACATCCGGCCCGGCTCGAGCCGGCCCTTGCGTACCACCGACGACGCCGGCACGTCGAGCACGCCGACCTCCGACGCCAGCACGACCAGTCCGTCCTCGGTGACCCAGTACCGCGCGGGCCGCAGGCCGTTGCGGTCCAGCACCGCACCGATCAGGGTGCCGTCGGTGAACGCGACGAGCGCCGGTCCGTCCCACGGCTCCATCAGCGTCGAGTGGTACTCGTAGAACGCGCGCCGTGCCGGGTCCATCTCGGCGTGGTTCTCCCACGCCTCCGGGATCATCATCAGGATGGCGTGCGGCAGGCTGCGGCCACCGAGGTGCAGCAGCTCCAGCACCTCGTCGAACGTCGCCGAGTCCGACGCGTCCGGCGTGACGACCGGCGTGAGCCGCTCCATGTCGCCCGGGATGACGTCGGAGGCCAGCAGCGCCTCGCGGGCGGCCATCCAGTTGCGGTTGCCGCGCAGCGTGTTGATCTCGCCGTTGTGCGCGACGTAGCGGTACGGGTGTGCCAGCGGCCACGCGGGGAACGTGTTCGTGGAGAACCGCGAGTGGACGACGGCCAGCGCCGACATGACGCGCTCGTCGGACAGGTCGGGGTAGAAGGCCTCGACCTGGGGTTCCGACAGCATGCCCTTGTAGACGATGGTGCGCGGCGACAGGCTCGCGAAGTACACACCGGTGGTGTGCTCGACGCGCTTGCGCAGGCAGAAGGTCCGGCGCTCCAGCTCGATGCCGGTGGGCGCCTCGGCCGCGGCGGGCTCGGAGCCGGCCACGAACAGCTGGCGGAAGCCCGGCATCGCGGCACGTGCTGACGGGCCGATGTCGGCGCCGTCGGGGTCGACCGGCAGCTCACGCCAGCCGATCACCCTCAGGTTCTCCTCGGCCGCGAGCGCGTCGATTCGCGCGACCACGGCGTCGGCCTCGGCCCGGTCGAACGGCAGGAACGCGGTGCCGACGGCGTAGGCGCCGGCCTGCGGCAGCTCGAAATCGACGACGGCACGGAAGAACTCGTCCGGTACCTGGATCAGGATTCCCGCACCGTCGCCGGTGTTGGTCTCCGCACCACGCGCACCGCGGTGCTCCAGCCGCAGAAGGGCCGTAAGGCCCTTGCGGACGATGCCGTGGTCACGGCGACCCTTGAGATCGGCGACGAGCGCGACGCCACACGCGTCGTGCTCGTGGTCGGGGGAGTAGAGCCCTCCCGACCTGCCCTCAGGGCCTCCGGTCTGCTCGCTGATCGCAGCCAACAGCTCCTCCTGTCGTCTCGGTGCACCCCGACGATCGCATCGGGACGACTGGACCTAATGGTTCCAAACAGAGTATCCGACACGCCCGCTGGGACACGGGTGCTCGTCCGTTCAGGTGCACCAGCCGGGAACTCGAATGCCATACCCGTCGTTGCACGGACGCGCGGCGGCAGGACGACCTCGTCGGAACCGGGGCCGTCTGCGCACCGCAAACGCGACCGCGCGCGGCACCGGGTGCGGTCATTCGCGCAAAGCGTCGCATGCGGCCCCCGCATTTCGCTACTCACGGGGTGAGTGAGCAGCGCGACTACGGCCCGACCTGCGAAGATCGTCCGTTATCGATGGTCGACCACCGCTGTCCGGCCCGAGTCGGTCCTCGCCGCGGCCCGCCGTGACGCGCCGTCATCACCTGTTCGGCGCAGCCGGGCGGACGCGCGGTGACCATGCGAGAACGGGGCAGGGGGCGTCCGCGATCCGCGCCGCCACGCTGGGCGACACTGGGTGTCGTGAGGGAACGGGTGGACGTCCGGGGCGCGCTCGCCGACGTCGCGGGCGTCAACGACTTCTTCCGGGTCGACACCAACCCCGCCGAGGCCGCCGACCCCACCTGGCGGCCGCTGACCGACCTGTGGACCGACCCGGCGCCGATGGCCGACCGCATCACCCACGTCGCCCGCGTCCTCGGCGGCGACGCCGGTCCCGTCGACGACCGGATCGCCGCGTCGGTCGCCATGCAGGGGCTGGCGGCCCGGGTGCTGTCGGCGCCGCTGGCCGTCGCCGTCCTGCACGACGTCGTCCCCGCCCTCACCGCCGCCGACGTGCACTGGCGCGTCTCGGTGACCGGCCCGTGGCCCCTGTGGGTCGCCGACCCCGGGTTTCTCGCCGGACCGGGCCTCGACGCCGCCGACCTCGGCGCCGCGCTCGCCGACCTCCTCGTCGACGAGCACCTCGCCCCGCTCGTCGACGCTGTCCGCGCCCTCGTCGGGGTGTCGCCGCGGACGCTGTGGGGCAACGCCGCCTCGTCGGTCGCCGCGGGCAGGCGCCTGGTCGGCAACGGGCGTCCGCACGTCGCCGCGCGGGCCGCGCGGATCGCCGCGGTCGTGCTCGACCACCCCGCCCTCGCCGCCGCGGGGGAGCGCCTCGCCCCGGTGCCGCCCGACGTCGGGTGGACGTTCCGGCGCCGCTCCTGCTGCCTGTACTACAAGGCGCCCGGCGGGGGCACCTGCGGCGACTGCGTCCTCACCGGACGCTGAGGTCGTCGCGCGCCGCCGGCTCCCTGTCGATCAGCACGTCGACCACCGTCACCCGCACCAGCGTGTCCAGCCCGGTGTAGGCGCCGACCGCCGCGGCGACCTCCCGCTGCACCGCCCGGGCCAGGTCACGGCAGTTGAACCCCAGGCGCGTCACGACCGACAGCGACACCTCCGCCTGGCCGCCGTCGACGCGCGCGCTCACCACCGGCGCCCGCCGCGTCCCCAGCACCTGGCCCGCCAGCCCCAGCAACGTCCCCGCCAGGTCGGTGCGCAGGGCCACGACGCCCGGCACCGCCGCGGCGGCCTCCGCCGCGACCCGCGCGACCAGTGCGTCGCCCACCCGGAACGTCGTCACCGGGACGTCCGCGCCGCTCACGAGGAGCCGCCCGGCCCGTCGGTGCCCGCACCGTCGACGAACACGTCGACGACCTCGATGTCCACCCGCGCCACCGGCACCCCCAGCGCCTGCTCACCCGCCGCCAGCACCATCTGGCGCACCCGCGCGGTCGTCGACGCCAGGTCGACCCCGAACCGGGCCGTCACCGTCATCGCGACCTCGGCCGGGCCCGGCGCACCGCCGGGTGCCGACGGCCGCGTGATCCGGCAGCTGCGTGCCCGCATCCCCGCCATCGCGTCGACGACACCGCGCAGCACCGCTGCGGCCGCCGCGGCGTCGAGCGCCGCCGGGCCGTGCGGCGAGTCGAGCGGGATGAGGTCCCGCGGCCGCAGCTCCGCCAGTACCGCCCCGACGACCCGGTCGACGACCGTCTCCGGCGGCACCAGCGACTGCCCGGCGAGGTGCCCGACCATCTCCTCCAGGCCGCGCGCGTCGGCAGCCGCGGCCCCGCAGTGCGGGCAGTCGCGCTCGTGCTCGTCGAGTGTCCCGGCCGCGGCGTGGTCCCAGACCTCGGCGGCGTCGCGCCCGCACGCGAGCAGCTCGACCGGCCCGGTGTCGACGGGGTCGGTCCCGCGGGTCTCCTCCGGGGTGAGCCTCGGGGTCAGCGCCACGGCCGCATCACCTCCGCGAGGGTCTTGCGCGCCCGGTGGATGCGCCCGCGCACCGTCGTCTCACCGGTGCCGACGATCTCGGCGATCTCCGTGTAGTCCAGGCCCTCCAGCTCACGCAGCACGAAGCACACCCGCTGGTCGTGCGGGAGTTCCGCCAGGGCCGCGGCCAGCGCCGTCATCCCCGCGTCGAGCTCGGCCTGACGTTCCGGCGACGCCGCCCGCGTGGCCCCCACGACGTCGCCCGCCTCCGACAGGTCGGCCACCGGCGTCGTCGGCCGGCTGCGGCGCAGCAGGCCGAGGCAGCGGTTCGTCACGATCCGGTACAGCCAGGTGGAGAACGCGGCGTCGCCGCGGAACGACCCGATCCGCCGCCACGCGTCGAGAAGGGCGTCCTGCAGGGCGTCCTCGGCGTCGGAGCGGTTGCCGAGCACCCGCACCGCCAGCCGGTAGAGAGCCACCTGGTGGCGACGGGCGAGCGCCTCGAACGCGCGGACGTCGCCCTCCTGGGCGCGCACGACCAGCGTCTGCTCGTCGAGGTCGGTGGGTGTGGCGACGACGGGAGCCGCGGCGGAGGTCACCGTGCCGGGTGCCGGCCGCGGTGGTGCCGGTGGCCGGGCCGTCGGGCGGACGTCCCGGGGTGTGCGCGCCGCAGGGCCCGTCGAGGCTGGCGCCGGCGACGTCGGGCGCGTCTCGGGACGGACGTCTCCGGCATCCTGCAACGCCGTCACCGCTCCCCCCGGATGTCGAACCTGGTGGGCCCGTACCCGGACAGGCTTACCACCGTGTGCACTGTGACCGTCCTCACCATACTGCGACCCGAAATCCTCCGCCCCGTCGCCGTGTAGGTCGCCGGGGTGCGGGGTACCCGGATGTGGACGGCACCGAAGCCTCCGGGATCACCCCCGGGGCCGGGACCATCGCGAGGAGGTCGACATGGGTTTGGGCGACAAGATCGACAACAAGGCTCAGGAGATGGCCGGCAAGGCGAAGGAGGGCGCCGGTAAGGCGACCGACGACCGCAGCCTCGAGGCCGAGGGCAAGAAGGACCAGGTGGCCGGCAACCTCAAGCAGGCCGGCGAGAAGGTCAAGGACGCGTTCAAGAAGTAGCCGCACCACGTGCGCGGGCCCCGGACGTCGACGTCCGGGGCCCGTCGTGTGCGTCGGAGCGCTAGCGTGACGGTGTGACCGAGCCCGCCGCCCCGCATCCCGTGCCCGGCACGTCGGCGCCGCGCGAGGTCGCCGACGCCGTCGCCGCCGCCGTGCTCGCCCACCCGGACGTGGAGCGCCTCGACGGTGGGCCGTTCGGCGCGGTCGCGTCCTACCTGCCGGGGCGGCGGCTGCTCGGCGTCCGCGTCGGCGGCCCGGCGGAGCCGGCCCAGGTCGCGGTCGTCGTCCGCTTCGGGACACCGCTGCCCGCGCTCGCCGAGTCGGTGGCGCAACGGGTCCGTGCCGTGCTCGGCCCCGTCCCCGTCGACGTCACGTTCGCCGACGTCGTGCTGCCCGTCGCCGGCTCCGCAGCGTCCTGACCCGGGCCCGGCCCTGCCCGGACCCGCCCGGACCGGTGCCCGGGCCGGCGCTGGAGCGGGCCGTGGCGCGTCGATGGACAGGCAGTGACGGTGACGTGGCGCGCACGTCGTACCGGTCCGGCATCGGGGCCCGTGGCGGCTCGCCTAGACTCGGCCGGACCGTTGACGTCGTCGCGCCGGCGTCACGACCGCCATCGCGCGGTCGGAACCACACCGCGCATCGTGTGACCAGCCCGGACGCCGCCAACTCGGCAGGACCGGGAGGCCACACGGCGCGGAGCGCGGAACCGCCAACATCGCCGGCCGCCAGTCCGAGGAGTACCACCGTGAAGAGCACCGTCGAGCACCTCAGCCCGACGCGCGTCCGTTTCAACGTCGAGGTGCCGTTCGACGAGCTCAAGCCCGACTTCGACCGCGCGTACAAGAAGATCGCCCAGCAGGTCCGCATCCCCGGGTTCCGCCCGGGCAAGGCGCCGGCCCGCATCCTGGAGGCCCGCCTGGGCCGTGGCGTCGTCCTCGACGAGGTCGTGAACGGCGCGATCCCCGGCAAGTACAGCGAGGCCGTGACGGCGTCGGAGAAGGTCACCCCGATCGGGCAGCCCGACATCGAGGTCACCGAGATCGCCGACGGCGACAAGCTGGCCTTCACCGCCGAGGTCGACGTCCGGCCCGAGATCACGCTGCCCGACCTCGACGGCGTCACCGTCACGGTCGACGACGTGTCGGTCACCGACGAGCAGGTCACCGAGCAGCTCGACTCGCTGCGCGCCCGCTTCGGCACCCTCACCGGCGTCGAGCGCGCCGCCGCGAACGACGACTTCGTCCAGATCGACCTCTCCGCGTCGGTCGACGGCAAGGAGATCGAGGAGGCCGCGACCACCGGGTTCTCCTACCAGGTCGGCCAGGGCGGCCTGATCGACGGCATCGACGAGGCCATCACCGGTCTGTCCGCCGGCGAGTCGAAGACCTTCACCTCGACTCTCGTCGCCGGGGAGTACGCCGACAAGGACGCCGAGGTCACCGTCACCGTCACCGCCGTCAAGGAGCGCAGCCTCCCCGACGCCGACGACGAGTTCGCCCAGCTCGCCAGCGAGTTCGACACGCTCGACGAGCTGACCGCGGACCTGCGCGAGCGGCTCGGCCGCGTCCGGCGCATGGAGCAGGTCTCGCAGGCCCGCGACAAGGTGCTCGACGCGATCGTCGACGGCACCGACGTCCCGCTGCCGGAGTCGGTCGTCACCGCCGAGCTCGAGTCGACCCTGCACGACGCCGTCCACGCGTTCGACCACGACGACGCGAAGTTCGCGGAGTTCCTCGAGACGCAGGGCAAGACCCGCGAGGAGTTCGACGCCGAGGCCCGCGACGAGGCCGAGAAGTCGGTCAAGGTGCGGCTGATCCTCGACGCGCTCGCGGACTCGGAGGAGGTCTCGGTCAGCGACGGGGAGCTCACCGAGCGCATCGTCTACCAGGCGCAGCAGTACGGGATGTCGCCCGACGAGTTCGTCCAGCGCATCCAGCAGTCGGGCCAGCTCGGCGCGATCTACTCCGACGTGCGGCGCAGCAAGGCGCTCATCGTCGCCGTCCGTGCCGCCACCGTCACCGACGAGGCGGGCACCGCGGTCGACCTGAGCGACCTGCTCGGTCCGGCCGACGAGGCCCCCGAGGTCGTCGAGGGCGGTGTCGTCGAGGGCGACGTGGTCGAGGCCGATGCGTCCGACCCCGCGCCCGACGAGGCCGCCGAGGCCGACTCCGACACGCCGGACGACGCCGACTCCGACGCCACCAAGGGCGCGTCCACCAGCGCCTGATCGTCGTGCCGCGGGCGCCCGGTGCGCCCACAGCGAACAACCTGCCCGAACGCGGACGCCGGTCCCGGCGTCCGCGTAGGGTCGGCGACACGGTCCACCCCGGACGCCCGGGGCCGACCGGGTACACGAGCCGGGTACGGACCAGAAGGCAGGAATGACGTGATTGAGCCTGCAGGCTCAGCAACGAACGACCGTCGAGGAGGGCTCGTGAGCCACGAGGACAGCGGCCCGCGTTCCGCGGGCCTGCCGCAGGAGATGCGCCGTGGAGCCACGGCGTCGATGACGTTGTCGGACTCCGTCTACGAGCGACTTCTCCAGCAGCGGATCATCGTTCTCGGCCAGCAGGTCGACGACGACATCGCGAACCGGATCGCGGCGCAGATGCTGCTGCTGTCGGCCGAGGACCCGCACGCCGACATCGCGCTGTACATCAACTCGCCCGGCGGTTCGGTGACCGCGGGCATGGCCATCTTCGACACGATGGAGTTCATCGAGTGCGACGTGGCCACCTATGCGATGGGCCTGGCCGCCTCGATGGGCCAGTTCCTGCTGTCGGCGGGCACGCGCGGCAAGCGCTTCGCGCTGCCGCACTGCCAGATCCTCATGCACCAGCCGTCCGCGGGTGTCGGTGGCACCGAGTCGGACATCTCCATCCAGGCGGAGCTGTTCCGCCGGCACAAGCGTGAGATGGCCGAGCTGATCGCGAGCCACACCGGCCAGACCGTCGAGAAGATCACGGCCGACTTCGACCGCGACCGCTGGTTCTCCGCGCAGGAGGCCCTCGAGTACGGCTTCGTCGACCACGTGATCTCGCGGGCCGGGCAGCTGCCCGACGCCGCCGCGGCAAACGGGAACGGGAGTGCCAAGTGAGTCGCTTCGAGATGCCCAGCTCCCGCTACGTGCTTCCCTCCTTCGTCGAGCGCACGAGCTACGGGGTCAAGGAGTCGAACCCGTACAACAAGCTGTTCGAGGAGCGCATCATCTTCCTCGGCGTGCAGATCGACGACGCGTCGGCCAACGACGTCATGGCGCAGCTGCTGTGCCTGGAGTCCGCGGACCCCGATCGTGAGATCAGCATGTACATCAACTCGCCCGGCGGGTCGTTCACGTCGCTGATGGCGATCTACGACACGATGCAGTTCATCCGGCCCGACATCCAGACCGTCTGCCTCGGGCAGGCGGCGTCGGCCGCCGCGGTGCTGCTCGCCGCCGGTACCCCGGGCCGCCGTCTCGCGGTGCAGAACGCCCGGATCCTGATCCACCAGCCGGCCACCGAGGGCTTCTACGGCCAGGTGTCCGACCTGGAGATCCAGGCTGCGGAGATCACCCGGATGCGGCGGCTGCTCGAGGCCACCCTCGCCAAGCACAGCGGGCGTACGCCCGAGCAGGTGCACGAGGACATCGAGCGCGACCGGATCCTCACTGCCCCCGAGGCCAAGGACTACGGGATCGTCGACGAGATCATCCAGAGCCGCAAGCTCTCGGCCGTCGGCTGACACAGCCGTCGGCGGGGTCCTCCGGGGCCCCGACACGACCGTCTGCCGAGCCGTTTCCCGATCGGAGCGTTTCGACGCTCCCCGGGAAGCGTGCTCGGCAGGTACCGTCACGAGCGGGCACACCGCGTGGTGTGCCGGATGGGACTGGGGTCTGCACTCATGGCACGCATCGGTGACGGCGGTGACCTCCTCAAGTGCTCCTTCTGCGGGAAGAGTCAGAAGCAGGTCAAGAAGCTGATCGCGGGTCCAGGCGTCTACATCTGCGACGAGTGCATCGATCTCTGCAACGAGATCATCGAGGAAGAGCTGGCCGAGGCCGGTGAGGTGAAGCTCGACGAGCTGCCCAAGCCCGCCGAGATCCACGACTTCCTCGACCAGTACGTCGTGGGCCAGTCCGGCACCAAGCGGACGCTGTCGGTCGCGGTCTACAACCACTACAAGCGCATCCAGGCCGGCGACAAGGCGCGCGGAGCCGACGGCGACGGCGTCGAGCTCGCGAAGTCGAACATCCTGATGCTGGGGCCCACGGGCTGCGGCAAGACCTACCTCGCGCAGACGCTGGCCAAGCTGCTCAACGTGCCCTTCGCCATCGCCGACGCGACCGCGCTCACGGAGGCCGGGTACGTCGGCGAGGACGTCGAGAACATCCTGCTGAAGCTGATCCAGGCGGCGGACTACGACGTCAAGCGTGCCGAGACGGGCATCATCTACATCGACGAGGTCGACAAGATCGCCCGCAAGTCGGAGAACCCGTCGATCACGCGCGACGTCTCCGGCGAGGGGGTGCAGCAGGCGCTGCTGAAGATCCTCGAGGGCACCACCGCGAGCGTCCCGCCGCAGGGCGGCCGCAAGCACCCGCACCAGGAGTTCATCCAGATCGACACGACGAACGTGCTGTTCATCGTGGCCGGTGCCTTCGCAGGCCTGGAGAAGATCATCGGTGACCGGGTGGGCCGCCGTGGTCTGGGCTTCGGCGCGGAGATCAGGTCGAAGAACGAGCTCGAGTCGTCGGAGAGCTTCGGCGACACGATGCCCGAGGACCTCATCAAGTTCGGGCTGATCCCGGAGTTCATCGGCCGGCTCCCGGTCGTGGCCTCGGTGACCTCGCTCGACAAGGAGGCCCTGGTCAAGATCCTGACCGAGCCTCGCAACGCGCTGGTGAAGCAGTACCGCAAGCTGTTCGAGATGGACGGCGTGGAGCTGGAGTTCACCGACGACGCGCTCGAGGCGGTCGCCGACCAGGCCATCCTGCGCGGGACCGGTGCCCGTGGGCTGCGCGCGATCATGGAGGAGGTGCTGCAGTCGGTCATGTACGACATCCCGAGCCGCGACGACGTCGCCAAGGTCGTGGTGACGGAGGAGACCGTCCGCAGCAACGTCAACCCGACGATCGTGCCCCGGCAGCCTCCGCGCCGGGAGCGGCGCGACCGCTCCGCCTGAGTTCACGAACTGCCGGACGCCGGCCCCTTGCAGGGGGCCGGCGTTCTGCTGTCCGGGCCCTGCGACCGGCCGGAGCCTGCCGCCCACCGGTGTGCCCGGACGGTCGGGCCCGGAAGGTCGGCCGCAATCCTCACTGCTGTCGACGGGCGGATTCGCAGCAGTGAGGTTGCGCGCGAGCCGTCAGTCGGCGAGGGCGTCGAGGTCGGCGCCGCTGTAGCCCAGCTCCGTCAGCACCTCGCGGGTGTGGGCGCCGAGGGCGGGGACGGTGCCGTCGGGGGCGGGCCAGGCCGAGGAGTCGACGGGCGGCACCGCCATCGGCACCGTCGCGCCGCCGGGGACGGCCACCGGGCGCCACCGGTCCCGGGCGACGAGCTGCGGGTGCGCGGGCAGGTCGGCGACCAGCCCGACCCGGGTCCAGGCGATGTCGGCCTCGTCGAGCAGCTCGCCGGCCCGCTCGGCGGTGATCGTCGCCAGGCGGCGGTCGATCTCGTGGTGCAGCGCGTCCCGGTCCGCGACGCGGCCGCGCACCGTCGTGAAGCGGGGGTCGGTCGCCAGGGTCGCGTCGCCGAGGACGACGGCGCACAGCCGCGCCCACTCGCGTTCGTTCTGGACGGCCAGGTGCACCGAGACGCCGTCGCCGCAGAGGAACGGCCCGTAGGGGGCGATCGAGGGGTGGTGCCCGCCGGTGCGCGGGGGCGGCGCGCCGGTGCCCAGCGCGTAGAGCATCGGCTGGTGCATCCACTCCGTGAGCGCCTCGAGCAGCGAGATGCGCAGGGTGGCGCCCTCGCCGGTGCGCTCGCGGTGCAGCAGCGCGGCGAGGACGGCGGCGTGGACCTGTACCCCGGCGGCGATGTCGGCGACGGAGATGCCTGCGCGGGCGGTGACGGGACCGTCGCCGGTGAGCTCGAGGAGCCCTGCCTCGGACTGCATGAGGGCGTCGTAGGCCTTGCGGCCGGCAGCGGGTCCGCCGTCGCCGTAGCCGGTCAGCTCGCAGGTGACGAGCCGGGGGAGCCGGGCGCGGAGGGTGTCGCCGTCGAGGCCGAGCCGGGCGGTGGCGCCGGGGCCGAGGTTGGCGAGCACGACGTCGGCGGTGTCGACGAGCCGGTGCGCGGCCGCGAGCCCGGCCGGTGACTTGAGGTCGAGCACGACGGACCGCTTGCCGCGGTTGATCCATGCGAAGTAGGAGGAGACGTCGCCCGCCGCCGTGTCGTAGAAGCGGGCGAAGTCGCCGCCGGGCCGCTCGACCTTGACGACATCGGCGCCCAGGTCGGCGAGCAGCCGCCCGGCGTAGGGGACGGACACGGCGTGGTCGAACGTCACGACGCGGATGCCGTCGAGGGGGAACGTCATGGTCCGAGCCAATCACGCCCGACCCGGAGGCCCGAGCCCGACACGGGACTGCCCGCGACCGTGGCCGGACATCCGCCGCGCCGTCTTGCCGCTGGAGAAGGGCCTGAACATCTCCGGTGTCGCGAGCTCGCTGCCGTTCCAGCTGGGCAGGGTGATGCTGGGACTGTCGGCGGCGGTGTTCGGGACGCGTGTCGACCGCAACGGGCCGCGCTGGGCGACGCTCGTGTCGTCGATCTGCTTCGTCGCGGGCTTCCATGTCCGAGTCGTACCTGTTCGGGCACCTGAGTGGTCTGCGTCACCAGTACTGTTCCCGTGGGGCGAGGTGCTCGCCGTCGTCCTGGGGCTGATCGCGTTCCCGGTGCTCGGCATCGGCACGCCGTGGGGGTTCGGGTCGGGACTGTCCCTGGTGCTCGGGGTCGTCGGCATCGCCTACGGGCCGGTCGGTGGGCAGCTGCCCGAGCTGTTCGCGACGCGCTACCGCTACACGGGCGCCGCCATGGCCTACAACCTCGCCGGGGTGCTGGGCGGGCGCGGTCACCCCGCTGCTGGCGACGCAGCCGGTCCCGACGTTCGGAGGTCTCGCCGTCGGCCTCTACCCGGCGTTCGTCGCCGTGGTCAGCACGGTCGCATCGCTGCTGGTGAGCGACACGCGCAGTGCCGGCCTCGCCGAGGACCCCGTCGGCGCCCGGGTGTGAGCGCAGGCCCTGTGGGTAGGTTCCGGGCGTGAGCGACGATTCGAAGGCCATGTCCGAGTGGGTCACCGCAGTGCGCCGGGAGCTGGGGCTGGAGGACGCCGTCGACGCGGACGCACTCGTCGACCGGATCCTCGACCTGACCGCCGACGTGGCCCACGGCGTCAGCCGCCCGGCCGCCCCGGTGACCGCGTACCTCCTGGGCCTGGCAGCGGGCCGGGCCGCCGACCTGACCGTGACGACCAACGACTTCGCCGGCGTCGTGAGCAGGCTGGCGGAGGGCTGGGACGCCGACTCCGAGCGCGGCGTCGCCGCCGACGAGCAGGCGGAGCGCGGCTAGTCAGCCCGCGACCGCCATGTGCGCGATGACCTTGGTCGGGCGCAGGCGCACGACCAGCTCGCCGGGCACGCCGTTGCGGCGGCCGTACTCCTGGGCACGGTCGGTGCCCATGTAGCGGGCGCCGAGCGCGGTCGCGGTGCGGACGAGCTCGCCGGGATCCTCGCTGGTCTCGGCGACGCCCTGGACCTGCACGAACGCGAACGGCGGCTCGGCGACGTCGACGACGAGGGTCACCCGTGGGTCGCGAGCCAGCGCGCGGCCCTTGGCCGTGGCGGCGCCCGTGTTGAACACGAGCGCCCCGTCCTCGACGACGAACCACACCGGCGCGGCCAGCGGGCGCCCGTCAGCGGCGGTGAACGCGAGGATGCCGGTGCGGGTGCCGGTGGACAGGAAGTCGACGACCTCGGGGGACAGGACTGCCGGCGCGGCGTCGGTGCTGCTGCTCATCCCCGCCGAAACCCCGGACGCCCGGGATAGATTCCCCGGGTGCGGACGATCTCGGGGTTCGGGCGCCGGGTGCAGGCGCTTCTCGGTGGTGCGCCACGGGCGGCGATGACCGCGTCCGTGGGCCCGGCCGTGGCCGGGGAGACGGTGCGGCCCCTGGCGATCCCGGGACGCCCGCTGCTGGACGACGAGCCGGGGGAGCAGCGCCGCGGCGGGGTCCGTCTCGACCAGGTCGACGGGACGACGTGCGGCAGCGCCGTGCTCGTCGCGCTCGCGGCGTGGGCGGCGCCCGATGAGCTGGCACGGCTGGAGCCCGACGGGCCGGACCCGGTCGTCGGCGGCATCCGGCGCGGCTTCGGTGCCCGCTACGACGCCCGGCAGAAGCAGGTCCACCGCGAGACCAACCGGCTGTGGCCGCAGGCGCTGGGCACGACGCCGTGGGCCATGGTCCGCTGGCTCACCCGCAACGTCCCGGCCGCCGGGCGGTACCGGGTGCGGCTCGTCGACGACAGCTCGGCGCACGACGTCGGTCCGCTCGTCGACGAGGTGGGCGCCGCCCTGGCCGTCGGCAGGCCGGTGCCGCTGCTCGTCGGCACCGCGGTGCCCCGGCACTACTGCCTGGCCCTCAGCGCCCGCGACGACGGGTACTGGCACGTCTACGAACCCACGTCCGGGCAGGTCAGAGCCCTGGACCCGCAGCTGATCGGCCGTCGGGCGCTCGGCCCGGTCCTGGGGTTCGACCACCTGCACACGGCCCTGCTGCCCCGGGTGTGAGCCGCCGGAAACCGGATGTGCCGGGCTCGTAGACTTGACAGCGTGACCGAGACCCTCCCACCGCGCACGTCCGACCTGCCCGCCAAGTGGAACCCGGGCGAGGTAGAGGGCGGCATGTACCAGCGGTGGGTCGATCGCGGGTACTTCCAGGCCGATCCGACGTCGGACGCCCCGGCCTACAGCATCGCGATCCCGCCGCCCAACGTCACGGGCAGCCTGCACCTGGGCCACGCGATGGACCACACCCTCATCGACATCCTCACCCGCCGCCGCCGGATGCAGGGCTACGACACGTTGTGGCTGCCCGGCATGGACCACGCGGGCATCGCGACGCAGAGCGTCGTCGAGCGCCGGCTGGCCGAGGCGGGCGAGCCGTCCCGTCGTGAGCTGGGCCGCGAGGAGTTCGTCCGGCGCGTCTGGGAGTGGAAGGCCGAGTCGGGCGGCGCGATCCTCGGCCAGATGACGCGCCTGGGCGACGGGGTCGACTGGTCGCGCGAGCGCTTCACCCTCGACGAGGGGCTGTCGCGCGCGGTCCAGACCGTCTTCAAGCGGATGTTCGACGACGGGCTGATCTACCGGGCCGAGCGCCTGGTCAACTGGTCACCCGCGCTGCAGAGCGCGATCTCCGACATCGAGGTCGACCACAAGGAGGTCGAGGGCGAGCTCGTCTCCATGCGCTACGGCGACGGCGACGCCTCCATCGTCGTCGCCACCACCCGCGTCGAGACGATGCTGGGCGACACCGCGGTCGCGGTCCACCCGGACGACGAGCGCTATGCCCACCTCGTCGGCACCACGATCCGGATGCCGATCACCGGCCGCGACATCCCCGTCGTCGCCGACCCGTACGTCGACCCGGCGTTCGGGTCCGGCGCGGTCAAGATCACCCCGGCGCACGACCCGAACGACTTCGAGATGGGCCGCCGCCACGACCTGCCGATGCCGACGATCATGGACGAGTCGGGTCGCATCGCGGGCACGGGCACCCGGTTCGACGGCATGGACCGGTTCGAGGCGCGCGAGGCTGTCCGTGAGGAGCTGCGCGCGCAAGGCCGCATCGTCGCCGAGAAGCGCCCCTACCTGCACAGCGTCGGGCACGACTCGCGCACCGGCGCCGTCATCGAGCCGCGGCTGTCGCTGCAGTGGTTCGTCCGCGTCGAGACCATCGCGAAGGCGGCGGGCGACGCCGTCCGCAGCGGAGAGACCACGATCCACCCGCCGGAGATGTCGTCGCGGTTCTTCGACTGGGTCGACAACATGCACGACTGGTGCATCTCCCGGCAGCTGTGGTGGGGCCACCGCATCCCGGTCTGGTACGGCCCCGACGGCGAGACCGTCTGCGTCGGCCCGAACGACGAGGCGCCGACCGGCGAGGGCTGGCGGCAGGACGAGGACGTCCTCGACACCTGGTTCTCCTCGGGTCTGTGGCCGTTCTCCACGCTCGGCTGGCCCGACTCCACGGCCGACCTCGAGCGCTACTACCCGACGTCCGCGCTGGTCACCGGCTACGACATCCTGTTCTTCTGGGTCGTCCGGATGATGATGTTCGGGACGTACGCGATGGGCGCGAGCCCGTTCGAGCACGTCTACCTGCACGGGCTGATCCGCGACGAGCACGGTCGCAAGATGTCGAAGTCCAAGGGCAACGTCATCGACCCGCTGGAGCTTATCGACGCCTACGGTGCCGACGCGCTGCGCTTCACCATCGCGCGCGGCTCCAACCCCGGCACCGACATGTCGCTGTCCGACGAGTGGGTCGCGGCGTCGCGCAACTTCACGACGAAGCTGTGGAACGCCACCCGCTTCGCCGTCGCCAACGGTGCCGACGCCGCCGCCGGGCTGCCCCCGGCCGCCGAGCTCACCGACGCCGACCGCTGGATCCTCGGGCGTCTGCACCAGGTCCGCGACCAGACCGACGCGCTGCTGGAGGACTTCCAGTTCGCCAAGGCCACCGAGGGGCTGTTCCACTTCACGTGGGACGAGCTGTGCGACTGGTACCTCGAGCTGGCCAAGCCCCAGCTGGCCGACACGGCCGGCACCACCGCCGCACACACCCGGGCGGTCCTCGGGCACGTCTTCGACGCCCTGCTGCGGCTGCTGCACCCGATCACCCCGTTCATCACCGAGGCACTCTGGACGGGCCTGACCGGCGGCGAGTCCGTCGTCGTCTCCCCGTGGCCCGCCGACGCGGGCCTCGCGCCCGATCCGGCGGCCACCGAGCGGGTCCTGGTCGTGCAGCGGCTCATCACAGAGGTCCGCCGGTTCCGCACCGAGCAGGGCCTGCCCGACCGGCGATCGGTCGCCGCGCGGCTCGTCGGCCTCGACGCGGCCGGCCTCGGCGGCCACGAGGGCGCGGTCCGGTTCCTCACCCGCCTCGACCTTCCGGGCGACGACTTCTCGCCGACGGCGACCGTCGAGATCGGCAACACCCACGTCGAGCTCGACACCTCGGGGGCGATCGACGTCGCCGCAGAGCGGGCCCGGCTGGGCCGCGACCTCGCCGCCGCGCAGAAGGAGCTCGACGCGGCCGACAAGAAGCTCGGGAACCCCAGGTTCACCGAGAAGGCCCCGGCCGACATCGTCGACGGCATCCGCGCGCGCCGGGAGGCCGCCGCCGCCGACATCACGCGGGTCACCGCACGCCTCGAGGCGCTGCCCGCATCGTGAACGACCACGATCCGGGACACGACGACGACCTCCCCGAGGGCGGCGTGGACGGCTACGCCGACGAAGGCGACCTGCCCGAGGGCGAGGGCGCGGTCGCCTCGCCCGAGGAGGCCACGGAGGACGCGGTCATCGCGCACGTCCTCGACGCGATCCGCGGCGCCGACACCCCCGACGTCGTGCCCGTGGGGTCGACAGTGGCGGGGTTCGCGGAGTTCCTCGCCGTCGAGGCGGTGCTCGACAAGCGCTGGCCCGAGACCGTCATGGAGCCCTCGCTCGACCGGATCGCCGCGCTCGTCGACGCGCTCGGCGAGCCTCAGCGCGGGTACCCCGTCGTCCACATCACCGGCACCAACGGCAAGACGTCGGTGGCCCGGATGGTCGACGCACTGCTCTCGGAGATCGGGCTGCGCACCGGCCGCTACACCAGCCCCCACCTGCAGCGGGCCACCGAGCGGATCAACCTCGACAACCGGCCGGTCCCGGCAGAGCGCTACGTGTCGGTCTACCGCGAGGTCGAGCCGTTCGTCGAGCTGGTCGACGCCAAGCGCGGCGAGGGCGAGCCGGCCCTGTCCAAGTTCGAGGTGCTCACGGCGATGGCGTTCGCCGCGTTCGCCGACGCACCCGTCGAGGCGGCCGTCGTCGAGGTCGGGCTGGGCGGACGCTGGGACGCGACCAACGTCGTCGACGGCACCGTCGCCGTGATCACCCCGATCGGGCTCGACCACGCCGAGTTCCTCGGGAACGACATCCTCGGCATCGCCCGGGAGAAGGCCGGCATCATCAAGCCCGGCTCGATCGCCGTGCTCGCCACCCAGGAGCGCGACGTCGCCGCGGTCCTGCTGGAGCGGGCCGTCGAGGTCGGCGCCCAGGTCGCCCGCGAGGGCGCCGAGTTCGGGGTGCGGGAGCGCGAGATCGCCGTCGGCGGGCAGCGCCTGGAGCTGCAGGGCCTGTCCGGCCGTTACGACGACATCTTCCTGCCGCTGCACGGCGAGCACCAGGCGTCCAACGCCGCCATCGCACTCGCTGCGGCGGAGGCGCTGATCGGGGCGGGCCCGGCCCAGCCCCTCGACGCCGACGCCGTGCGCGCCGCCTTCGCGTCGGTGCGCACACCGGGCCGGCTGGAGCGGATGCGCAGCGAGCCGGGCACCCCCACCGTCCTGATCGACGCCGCGCACAACCCGCACGGCGCCCGCGCCCTGGCGGCCTCGCTGCTCTCGGAGTTCCGCTTCACCCGGCTCGTCGGCATCATCGGCGTGATGCGCGACAAGGACGCCCGCGGCCTGCTCACCGAGCTGGAACCCGCGCTGCACGAGATCGTCGTCACCGCCGCCGACACCGCGCGCGCGATGAACCCCGACGAGCTGGCGGCGCTCGCCGTCGAGGTCTTCGGCGCGGAGCGGGTCAGCGTCGAACCCCTCCTCGCACGAGCGATCGAGCAGGGCGTCGAGCTCGCGGAGGAGGGCGGCGACTCCGGGGTCGGCGTCGTCGTCACCGGGTCGGTGGTCACGGCCGGTCAGGCCCGCGCGCTCTACGGGAAGGAACCGGAGTGAGCACCCCGGAGACCCCGCCCGCGGTCCCGCCGCCCGCGACCGACCCCATGAAGGGCATCCGCGGGGTCTTCGCCATGACGTTGGTCCTCGAGGCCGTCGTCGTGCTGCTCGCGATGCTGGTGCTGCCCAAGTTCGGCGAGGGCGCCACGACCGAGGGGGTCGTCTCCATGACCGTCCTCGCGGTGGCCATGATCGTCGGCTCCGGGCTCCAGCGTCGTCCGTGGGGGCTGGCCTACGCGCTCGTCCTGCAGATCGGCGTGTTCGCCTGCATCGCGTTCGTCCCGGCGATGTGGGTCATCGGGATCGTGTTCGTCATGGTGTGGGGCGGGCTGCTGCTCCTGCGCCGTGACGTCGCCCGCAGGATGGCGCGCGGGGACCTCCCCTCCCAGCGGACCTGAGTCCGCCGCTCAGGACGCGTCGGCCTCGCTGCACGTCTCGTGGCCGGGGCAGCTGCGCACCAGGTGCACCTCCGGCGGCGCCGTGACCGTCCGTGGCGCCGCGCCACCACCGGGCCAGTGGATCGACACCACGATCGACGACGAGTTGTTCTCGTAGTCCTTCTCCAGGAGCTGCCGGTCCGGGTTCACCGTGTTGACCAGCGTGTACGTCCCCGACGGCACCGTCGTGACGTCGAGCCACTGGTAGTCGACGGTGTAGTCGTAGTTGTCGCCGCTGCCCACCGAGATGCCCTCGGCGACGTCGAGCGCCTCCGGGTGGTGCATCCGGCAGTCGTTGGCTGCCAACGCGTCGCCCAGCACCGCCTGCGGCGATCCGTCGTCGGTGACGATGTGGGCCAGCGTGTCCGTCGTGTAGATGTCGTAGCGGTCGCCCAGACAGAAGCCGTTCTTGCGGTCCGACACCACCGTGTGGCCGTCGGCGGCGACGAGCCGGAACCGGTCGAACGCCAGCAGGTGCCAGTGCTGGTGCATCGTCGCCGGCTCGTAGTACATCGACGCGCCCGGGACCGGCCGCTGGGCGTCGGCGAACGACGCGGGCAGCGGCGCATCCTCACCGGGCTGCAATGCCTGGCGCACCGCCATGGTCGGCGTCGCCGTCGAGTCGCGGTGGCCGTAGAGCAGCAGGGGACCGTCGCCGACGTTCTCCTCCGACGACGTGAACCGCAGCCGCACCTGCCGCATCGGGCCCGACGTCACGCACTTCGCGTGCGGGTTCTGCGGGTCGGCGACCGGGCACACGTCCCAGGCCGTGCAACTGCCGGGCGCGATCTCGGTGGCCGGGGCGCACCCCACCGGGGCCTGGGTGAGATCGGGCAGCAGCGGCGGGTCGAGGTCCTGACACGCGGCGAGGAACGTCGTCGCCAGACCGATCACGAGCGCCGCGGCCACCGCTCGTGCCCGCGTCCGCCGTCTGCTCCTCGCACCGAACCCCACATCCACGTCCAACGAGCGGGCACGCGGGCGGTGGCGGGGCCGAACAGGTGACGGGCCCGTTCCCGGGGACGCGACGGTGCGTCGATACGCTGACGCGGTGACTGAACGCACCCTGGTCCTCGTCAAGCCCGACGGCGTCGAGCGCCGCCTCATCGGCGAGGTCGTCTCGCGCATCGAGCGCAAGGGCCTCTCGCTCGTGGCGCTCGAGCTGCGCGCGGTCGACCGTGAGCTCGCCTCCCAGCACTACGCCGAGCACGACGGCAAGCCCTTCTTCGAGTCGCTCCTCGAGTTCATCACCTCCGGCCCGGTCCTCGCGGCCGTCGCCGAGGGCCCGCGCGCCATCTCGGCGTGGCGTCAGCTCGCCGGGGGCACCGACCCCGTCGACAAGGCGGCCCCCGGCAGCATCCGCGGCGACTTCGGCCTCGAGGTGCAGTACAACCTGGTGCACGGCTCCGACTCGCCCGAGTCCGCCGCCCGCGAGATCAAGCTGTGGTTCCCGAATCTCTGAGTCCGTCGACGTACGTCGTCGCCGACCCGGGCGCCGAGCTCACCGAGGCCTTCGCCTCGCTGTGGCTCGAGGTGACCCGGGCCGGTGGCGCGGTCGGCTTCCCTGCCGACGCCCCCGCGGCCGACGTCCGCGCCCTCGCCGCCCGCACCCTCGACCAGGTCCGCGCCGGGCAGCTGCACATGCTGGCCGTGGGTGAGGAGAACGACCTGGCCGCCGTGGTCTTCCTGCGCCGCGGCGCCGGCCCCGTCGTGTCCCACCGCGCCGAGATGATCCGGCTGATGGTGCGGCCCGACCTGCAGGGTCGCGGGCTGGGCGGCTCACTGATCGACGCCGCGATCCGCCGTGCCGGCGAGCTGGGCTGCGACCAGCTGCTCGCCTCGGCGCGCGGCGGTACCGACCTGCCCGGCTTCTACGTCGCCCGCGGCTGGGTGGAGGTCGGCCGGTTCCCCGCCGCGCTGCGCATCACCCCCGATGACGTCCGTGACGAGCACTGGCTGCAGTACCGCATCCGCTGACCGTCCGACACCGCTGCGCGGCGGCGCTGCGGGAGTCGGGGCGCCCGCCTCCCGGTAGACGGGCCGCCCCTGCGCGGTCATCGCGGGGTGTTCGCGGTCGGCGGCGATGCCACGACCCGCGCGCTGACCCCACTTGCCGGCGCGCCATGCGCGTGGCGCAGGTGCGGTGTGCGAGGTGCGGCCGGTGATCGCTGCGCGTCCTGTCGGTGCGCCGGGTTACGGTCTGGTCGTGTCCGACGCGCTCGTCCAGGCCCGAGGTCTGCGTAAGAGTTTCGGCGCGGTCGAGGCGGTCCGGGGGATCGACGTCGATGTCGCGCCGGGTGAGGTGTTCGGTTTCCTGGGCCCCAACGGCGCCGGGAAGTCGTCGACGATGCGGATGATCGCCTGTGTGTCGCCGCGCACCGGCGGCACGCTGTCGGTGCTGGGGATGGACCCGGGCGCCGACGGGCCGCGGATCCGCGCCCGCATCGGCGTCGTCCCGCAGCTCGACAACCTCGACGCGGAGCTGTCGGTCCGCGAGAACCTGGAGATCTACGGCCGATACTTCGGGCTGCCGCGCCGCCACGTGCGGGAGAAGGCCACGGAGCTGCTGGAGTTCGCCCAGCTCACCGAGCGGGCGGGCGACACGGTGGAGGAGCTTTCCGGCGGGATGAAGCGCCGGCTCACGATCGCCCGGTCCCTGGTCAACGACCCGGAGCTGCTGCTGCTCGACGAGCCGACCACGGGGCTCGACCCGCAGGCCCGGCACCTGCTGTGGGACAGGCTGTACCGGCTCAAGCGCGAGGGCGTCACGCAGATCGTCACCACCCACTACATGGACGAGGCCGAGCAGCTGTGCGACCGGCTCGTCGTCATGGACGGTGGGGTGATCGCCGCCGAAGGCTCCCCGGCCGAGCTGATCAGCCGCTACTCCACCCGCGAGGTCCTGGAGCTGCGGTTCGACCCCGAGCGCCGCCCGGGCGCCGCGGCCCTGGAGCGCCACGCCGACCGGGTGGAGGAGCTGCCCGACCGCTTCCTGCTCTACACCGCCGACGGCGAACGCACCCAGGGCGACGTCGTCGGTGCCGGGTTCGTGCCGCTGTCGTCGCTGGTACGGCGCTCGTCGCTGGAGGACGTCTTCCTCCGTCTCACCGGCCGGACCCTGGTCGACTGATGGCGGTTCCCACGGTGGCCGCACCCTCGACGGGCTTCGCCCCGACGGCGCTGGGCGGCGTCGGGCGCGTCGTCGAGCACCACTGGCGCTGGTACCGGCGCAACTGGCGCGCCACGGCGGTGTCGTCGATCCTGCAGCCGCTGCTGTTCCTGCTGGCGTTCGGCGTGGGTTTCGGGGCGCTCGTCGGCAGCGGACCGAACGCCGCGGCGGCGACCGGCGGGGTGCCCTACCTGGTGTGGCTCGCGCCGGCGCTGCTGGCGATGTCGGCGGCGCAGAGCGCGGCGTTCGAGTCGACGTACCCGATCCTGTCGGGCTTCAAGTGGCAGCGGATCTACGTCGCGATGGCGTCGGGTCCGCTCACCGGGGCGCAGATCGGGCTGGGTGTGCTGTCGTGGACCGGGCTCAAGATGCTCGGCTCCGGCATCGTGTACGTGCTGGTCATCGCCGTGTTCGGCGGTGTGGCGGGCCCGGGGATCGTGGTGTCGTTGGCGGCGGCGGTGCTCACCGGGCTCGCGGTCGCGTCGCTGATCACGGCGTTCGCGGCCACCGTGGAGAACGAGGGCAACGCGTTCAGCGCGCTGTTCCGGTTCGTCGTCATCCCGATGACGCTGTTCTCCGGGACGTTCTTCCCGGTCGACCGGCTGCCCGAGTGGGTCCGGCCCGTCGTCTGGGTCTCCCCGTTGTGGCACGGCACCGAGATCGCCCGCGGCGCCGCGCTGGGCACCTGGACGCTGGTGCCGACGCTGGGTCACCTCGCCGTCCTGCTCGTGCTGCTGGCGGTCGGAGGGGTCCTGGTGGCCCGGCTGTTCACCCGCAGGCTCGCCGCATGAGTGCTCCCACCGTGCCACCGGCGCCGCAGGTGTGGCGGTTGCTGCCCGCGGGCAGCTATGCCGGCCGGGCCAGGATGATGATGGTCCGCTCGGCCGCGGCGTCGCGGCGGACGTGGCTCGCGTTCGTCTCGGGCTTCTTCGAGCCGCTGTTCTACCTGCTCGCGATGGGCACCGGGCTGGGCTCGCTCGTCGGTGACCTGCCGGGACCCGACGGGCAGCCGATCTCGTACGCGGCGTTCATCGCGCCCGGCCTGCTGGCGGCGTCGGCGATGAACGGCGCGGTGTTCGACTCGACGTACAACGTGTTCTTCAAGCTGCACTACGCCCGCCTGTACGACTCGATGCTCGCCACCCCGCTCGGGCCGGTCGACGTCGCGCTGGGGGAGATCGGCTGGGCGCTGCTGCGCGGTGGCCTGTACGCCACGGCGTTCCTGTCGGTGATGGCCGGGTTCGGGCTGATCGCGTCGCCCTGGGCGCTGCTGGCGCTGCCCGCGGCGCTGCTGGTCGCGTTCGCGTTCGCCGCGGTCGGGATGGCGGCCACGTCGTTCATGCGGTCCTGGCAGGACTTCGACCTGGTCACCCTCGCGGTGCTGCCGATGTTCCTGTTCTCCACGACGTTCTACCCGCTCTCGGTCTACCCCCGCTGGCTGCAGATCGTCGTGGAGTGCCTGCCGCTCTACCACGCCGTCGAGCTGATGCGGGGGCTGACGACGGGCGTCGTCGGTCCCGGCCTGCTCGCGCACCTGGCGTACTTCGTGGTGATGATCGGCATCGGGGTCGTGATCGCGTCGCGGCGGCTGGAGAAGCTCCTGCTGCGCTGATCCCCGCCTGCCGGCCTCGACCCGGCAGGCCCGTCCTGTCGCGGCCACCGGGTTCCACGACGGGCGGGTTCGCAGGCGGGGCTCGTCGGGACCGGCGCGTCCGTCGCGGCGGGGACGCCGCTCGTCGGGATCGAGTGACCGGTGTCGGACGACGTCCGGCGCGCCGCGACCGGGCGCGCCGGGATCCGACTGGCCGGACCGGCCTCGCGGCGGGAGCATGGCGCCATGACCGTCACGGTGCCGCGCAGCACGATTCCCGATCTCGTCCGTGGGGCCGTCGTCCTCGTACTGGCAGTCGTGCAGACGGTCGTCGCCACACTCGGCGGCTCCGGCGCGATCGGGGAGGGCGTCGGCGTCGTCGCCAACGACTACCAGACGCCGCTGCTGGCCGCGGGCTGGGCGTTCAGCATCTGGGGGCTCGTCTACCTGGGTTTCCTGGCCTACGCCGTGTTCGCGTTGCTCCCGTCGCAGCGGTCGCGGGCCGTGCACCGGCGCACCGGCTGGTGGCTCGCGGTGTCGGCGGTGCTCAACCCGCTGTGGATCCTCGCGTTCGGCACCCGGCACGTGCTGGCGGCGGAGATCGTCATCGTCGCGCTGCTCGTCTGCCTGGCGACCGTGTTCGGCCGCCTGTCGCAGGAACCGGCGGCGACCCCGCTCGAGCGGGCCCTGTTCCGGACGCCGCTGGCCGTCTACACCGGCTGGGTGTCGCTCGCGACGGTGCTCGGCACGGCCGCGACCGGTGTCGCCGAGGGACTGCCGGGCGAGGGGGCCCTGCCCCTGGCGGCTGCCGTCACCGTGCTGCTGGTGACCGCCGCGATCGTCTGCTGGGTCGTCAGCACCGGGACGTCGATCCTCGGGTACGCGGCCGCGGCGGTGTGGGCGCTCGTCGGTGTCGCGACCAACGACCGCCCGCTCGCGGTGTCGGTGACCGCGCTGATCGCGGCCGCGATCATCGTGACGGTGACCGTCCGCCGGGTCGGCCGTTCGGTGCAGCCCACGCAGCTGGCCTGGGGCTGACCGGTCCGGGGCCGCACGTGGCCCGGACCACGGGGACTCGGCCGGACCGACCCGGCCGGGTAGCGTCGTCGCCCGGCATCCCGGCCCGGCGCGAAGGACGTACACCATGATCACCGGCAGCATCGTCGCCATCGTCACCCCGATGCGGGTGGACGGCACCGTCGACATGGACGCCCTGGCCAAGCTGGTCGACCGCACGATCGAGGCCGGTACGGCGGCCGTCGTGTCGGTCGGGACGACGGGGGAGTCGGCGACGCTCTCGGTCGAGGAGCACACCGACGTCATCCGCCACACCATCGCCGTCTCCGCCGGCCGGGTGCCCGTCATCGCCGGCACGGGTGCCAACAGCACCACGGAGGCCATCCACCTCACCCGGGCCGCGAAGGCCGCCGGAGCCGACGCCGCCCTGCTCGTCACCCCGTACTACAACAAGCCTCCGCAGGAGGGCCTCTACCGGCACTTCAAGGCCGTCGCCGAGGCCGTCGACCTGCCGCAGTACCTCTACAACGTCCCGGGCCGCACCGCCTGCGACATGCTGCCGTCGACCGTGGAGCGGCTCGCCGAGGTCGGGAACATCGTCGGGCTCAAGGAGGCGAAGGGCGACCTCGACCGGGTCCGCGACCTCGTCGCGCTCGGCCTGCCCGACTTCGCCCTCTACTCCGGCGACGACGGCACCGCCCGTGCCAGCATGCTGGCCGGCTTCCACGGCGACATCTCGGTGACGGCCAACGTCGCCCCCGAGGCGATGGCGAGGATGTGCAACGCCGCCGTCGCCGGTGACGACGAGACCGCGTCGGAGATCGACGCGACCCTGGCCGGCCTGCACCGCGCGCTGTTCTCCGAGCCCAACCCGATCCCGGTCAAGTGGGCGCTGGCCGAGCTGGGGCTGATCGAGCCGGGCATCCGGCTGCCGCTGGTCCCGCTCGACGAGATGCACCACGAGGACGTCCGCGCGGCCCTGCGCTCGGCGGGCCTGCTGGAGTAGCCGGACCGCAGTCGCGCGTTCGCATGCGCACAGGCCTCGGGGGCGGCGGCGTCGCCCCACGGGCCACGCGACTACCCTCGCGTTGCGTGACCTCCGTGTTCCCCGACCTCGAACCGCTGCTGCCCCGCGTCTCCAAGCCGGTGCAGTACGTCGGCGGCGAGCTCAACGCCCAGGTGGCAGACGAGGACGAGTGGGACGCGACGCCGGTCCGCTGGGCGTTGATGTACCCCGACGCCTACGAGGTGGGGCTGCCCAACCAGGGCATCATGATCCTCTACGAGGTCCTCAACGAGCGCCCGGACGCGCTGGCCGAACGCTGCTACGCGGTGTGGCCCGACCTCGAGGCCCTGATGCGCGAGCACCGGGTGCCGGCGTTCACCGTCGACGGGCACCGCCCCGTCGGGGACTTCGACGTCCTCGGCGTCAGCTTCTCCACCGAGCTCGGCTACACCAACCTGCTGACGACGCTCGACCTCGCGGGCATCCCACTGCACACCGTCGACCGCGACGAGACCCATCCGGTCGTCCTGATGGGTGGGCACGCCGCGTTCAACCCCGAGCCGATGGCCGACTTCGTCGACGTCGTCGCGCTCGGCGACGGTGAGGAGGTCGTCGGCGACATCACCGACGTCGTCGCTGCGTGGAAGGCCGAGGGCGGCCCGGGCGGGCGCCGGGAGCTGTTGCTGCGACTCGCCGGCACCGACGGCTGCTACGTCCCCGGCCTCTACGACGTCACCTACGACGCCGACGGTGCCATCGCCGCGGTGGAGCCCGCCGACCCGCGGGTGCCGCGCAGCGTGCAGAAGCGCACCACCCGAGACCTCGACGACTGGCCCTACCCCAAGGCGCCGCTGGTCCCGCTGGCCGAGACGGTCCACGAGCGGGCGAGCGTCGAGATCTTCCGGGGCTGCACCCGCGGCTGCCGCTTCTGCCAGGCCGGGATGATCACCCGGCCGGTCCGGGAGCGGTCGCTGGAGGGCATCGGCGCGATGGTCGACTCGGCCGTGCGCGCCAGCGGTTTCGACGAGGTCGGCCTGCTGTCGCTGTCGAGCGCCGACCACTCCGAGATCGCCGAGATCACCAAGGGGCTCGCCGACCGCTACGAGGGTTCCAACACCTCGCTGTCGCTGCCCTCGACCCGTGTCGACGCCTTCAACATCGACCTGGCCAACGAGATCTCCCGCAACGGCCGCCGCTCCGGGCTGACGTTCGCCCCCGAGGGCGGGTCGGAGCGCATCCGGCGCGTCATCAACAAGATGGTGTCCGAGGAGGACCTCATCCGGACGGTGTCCGAGGCGTTCGCGCAGGGCTGGCGACAGGTGAAGCTCTACTTCATGTGCGGCCTGCCCACCGAGGAGGACGAGGACGTCCTCGAGATCGCCGGGATGGCGCACCGGGTCATCAAGGCCGGGCGGGCGGCGTCGGGGCACAACGACGTCCGCTGCACCATCTCGATCGGCGGTTTCGTCCCCAAGCCGCACACCCCGTTCCAGTGGGCCCCGCAGGCCCACCCCGACGTCGTCGACGAGCGGCTGCGCAAGCTGCGTGAGGCCGTCAACTCGGACCGGCGGCTGGGCCGCAACATCGGCATGCGCTATCACGACGGCAAGCCGTCACTGATCGAAGGCCTGCTCGCCCGGGGCGATCGGCGCGTCGGCCGGGTCGTCGAGCGGGTGTGGCGCGAGGGCGGCCGGTTCGACGGCTGGAGCGAGCACTTCTCCTTCGAACGCTGGACCGGCGCGGCCGAGGCCGAGCTCGGCCCGCTCGGGGTGTCGCTGGACTGGTTCACCACCCGGGAGCGCGAGCGCGACGAGGTCCTGCCCTGGGACCACCTCGACTCCGGCCTGGAGCGCGACTGGCTGTGGGACGACTGGCAGGAGGCCCTCGCCGGCGGCGAGCAGGACGACTGCCGCTGGACGCCGTGCTTCGACTGCGGTGTGTGCCCGTCGACGGGCCAGGACATTCAGGTGGGCCCGACCGGGACGCAGCTGCTCCCGCTGACGGTCGCGAACCCCGTCGGCGGGAACCGGTTCGGGAGTGCCTGAGCCCGCATCGGCCCCCGCGTCCGGCTCCTGGGGGCCGGGCTCGGCGGCGCGGCCGGAGTTCGTCGTGCGGGTCGCCGACGAGCGCGACGTCGAGGCGCTCGCCGCGCTGCGCCGCGCGTGGCTGGAGGAGCGGGCGGGCGCACCCGTCGACGACCCGGGGTTCGAGGCCGCCTTCGCGCAGTGGTGGCGCACCGAGCAGCCACGACGGACGTTCTGGCTCGCCGAGGTCGGGTCCGACCGGGCGGGCTGGACGCCGATCGGGTCGATCAACGTCGTCGAGATCGTGTCCATGCCGCGGCCGGGGTCACGAGGTGGCCGGGTCGGGCAGGTCGGGAACGCGTTCGTGCTGGCCGGGTTCGCCGACCGGGGCGTCCCGCGCGCCCTGCTGGAGGCGGCCGTCGACCACGCGGGGGAGCGTCGCTACCGGCGGCTGATGCTCGCGCCGACGGCGGGCAGCGCGTCGTTCTACCGGCGGGCCGGGTTCGCGCCCGCGGGGGAGACGCTGCTGGTGCTCGACCCCTTCGCCGCCCCGGATCCGGGCTGACCGGCGCCACCTCCGTACCCTTGCGGGTATGGCGCGCGTGCGGCCCGGCGAGGCGGCGAACCCGGCACCCCCGACGGTGCAGCGGATTCGGCTGCGCTTCGCCAAGCGGGGCCGGCTGCGCTTCCTGTCGCACCGCGACATCGCCCGGGCGTTCGAACGTGCGGTGCGCCGCGCGGGGGTCCCGGTGTCGCACTCGCACGGGTTCAGCCCGCACCCGCGGCTGTCCTGGATCGGCGCCGCGCCCACCGGCACGGCCAGCGAGGCCGAGTACCTCGAGATCGGCCTGACCCGCGAGGTCGACCCGGCGGTGCTGGTCGACGCGCTCGACCGGGCCCTGCCGTCCGGTCTCGACGTGCTGGAGGCCGTCGTGGCATCGCCACCGGCGCTGGCCGACCGGATCGACGCGACGCGCTGGGCGATCGAGCTGCCGGGGGTCGCCGAGGCCGACCTGCGCGCGGCGGTCGACGCGCTGCTGGCGGAGGAGTCCGTCGTCATCGAGCGTGTCACGCCGTCGGGTCGCAAACAGATCGACGTACGCAAAGCCCTGGTCAGCGCCACCGTCGTGACCGCGAGCAACGGTCCCGGGCTCGTGAGTGGCGCCGCAGCGGTTGCGGGCTGTGCGATACTGACCGTGGTCGTACGGCAGACGACACCCGCCGTTCGACCCGACGACGTGTTGGGTGCGCTCGACGTTGTCGCAGGCCTCACGCCGCCGGTCCCCGCGAGGGCGACCCGGATGGCGCAGGGACTGCTCGACGACTCGGGACACCTCGCCGATCCGCTCGGCTCGGACCGGGTCACCGCCCAGATCTGAGCGGCTCGACGTGAAGCGGCGCCCCCTGCGCCGTGTCTCGGCCGCCGTCGAGATTCACCGCAGCTGAGGATTGCTCCCCGCGCACCGCGTGGGGAGAGAACGAATGACGCATGGCCCCTGCGCGGCCGCCCCCTCACCAGGAGGCGCCCGGGGGCGAAGGAGCTGAATGTCGAACAACGATGCGCCCGCCGGTAGCACCGGCGGGCCGTCCGTGCTGGCCGATCTGCCCGCCAAGCTGCGGGTGCACGCCCTGGCCAAGCTGATCGGACGTACCAGCCGCGAGGTGCTCGCGACCCTGTCGGAGCTGGGCGCCGAGGTGCGCAGCCCGCAGTCGAGCGTCGACCGGTCGCTCGCGGAGCGGGTCGTCACGGCGCTGCTGCCCGATGCGGGCGCCGAGGACGAGACCGCTGTCGTCGACGACGCCTACGAGGACGCGACGACGACGGTCCCCGCGCCTGCGCTGCCCGACATCCCGGCCGGCCTGCTCACGGAGCCGGCCCCGGCCGCGCCCGTGAGCGAGGCCGCCGCGCCGCCGCCACTGTTCGCCGCCCCGGTGTTCCAGGCCCCTGCGGCCGAGCGCCGCGCCACCCGGCGCGCCCGGGCCGCGTCGACGGCCCCCGACGCCGCCGACCCGTTCCGCGTCGTGACGCCCGCCCACAGCACGGGTCCGGACGCCGCCGCCGAGGACCCGACCGACGACGCCGTGACCGACGCGGACGACGCCGCCGACGACATCGCCGACCCGTCCGATGACACCGCCGACGACCGGACGGACGACTCCGCCGACGACACGGCCGACGGCGCGGACGACTCCGACGGCGACGACGAGGACGGTGCGGGCCGCAGGCGCCGGCGTCGTGGCCGTCGTGGCCGCGGCCGCGGCAAGGGGTCCGACGCCGAGAACGGCGACGGCTCCGACGACGACACCGACGCCGCGACCGGCGGCCCGTCCGACGACCCGGCCGCCGGCGACGACCCGACGTCCCAGGACTCGTCGTCCGAGGACGACTCCGACGACGACGAGGACGACTCCGACGAGGCCTCGGACGACGCGGGCAGCTCGCGCCGCCGGCGTCGCCGCCGTCGCCGCCGTGGCAGCGGCGACGACTCCGACTCGTCCTCCGACGACCCGCCCGGCACCGTCACCCGCGTCCGCGCCCCCCGCGAGCGCGGCAACGACGACGAGGCCTCCGACGGCGTCCAGAGCGTCCGCGGCTCGACCCGGCTCGAGGCCAAGCGCCAGCGCCGCCGCGACGGCCGCGACGCCGGCCGCCGTCGCGTCCCGATCCTCACCGAGGCCGAGTTCCTGGCCCGCCGCGAGTCCGTCGACCGCTCGATGGTCGTCCGCGAGCACGGCGACCGCATCGAGATCGCCGTCCTCGAGGACGATGTGCTCGTCGAGCATTTCGTCGCGGGCGGCACCGCCGACGGCAACGGCCCTTCGGGCTCGTCGATGGTGGGCAACATCCACCTGGGCCGCGTGCAGAACGTGCTGCCCAGCATGGAGGCGGCGTTCGTCGACATCGGTCGTGGCCGCAACGCCGTGCTCTACGCCGGCGAGGTCGACTGGGACGCCGCCGGCCTCAACGGCAAGGCCCGTCGCATCGAGCAGGCCCTGTCCACCGGCGACAGCGTCCTCGTCCAGGTCACCAAGGACCCGATCGGGCACAAGGGTGCCCGGCTGACCACGCAGATCAGCCTGGCCGGGCGCTTCCTGGTCTACGTCCCGTCCGGCGGCACCGCCGGCATCAGCCGCAAGCTGCCCGACACCGAGCGCAAGCGGCTCAAGGACATGCTCAAGGAGATCGTCCCGTCCGAGGCCGGGGTGATCATCCGGACCGCGTCCGAGGGTGTGACCCAGGAGGCCCTGGAGCGCGATGTCCGCCGCCTGCAGGCGCAGTGGGACGTCGTCAAGACCAAGGCCGACACCACCGGTCCGGGCCGGGTGAAGGCGCCCGCGCTGCTCTACGAGGAGCCGGACCTGCTGGTCAAGGTCGTCCGCGACCAGTTCAACGAGGACTTCACCCGCCTGGTCGTCTCCGGTGACGACGCGTGGGAGACCGTCTCCAACTACATCCGCCACGTCGCCCCGGAGCTGTCCGAGCGGCTGCACCGCCACACCGGCCCCGGTGACGTGTTCACCGAGTTCCGGGTCGACGAGCAGCTGCTCAAGGCGCTCGACCGCAAGGTGTGGCTGCCCTCCGGCGGCACCCTGGTGATCGACCGCACCGAGGCGATGACGGTCGTCGACGTCAACACCGGGAAGTTCACCGGGTCCGGCGGCAACCTCGAGGAGACCGTCACCCGCAACAACCTGGAGGCGGCCGAGGAGATCGTCCGTCAGCTGCGGCTGCGCGACATCGGCGGCATCATCGTCGTCGACTTCATCGACATGGTGCTCGAGGCCAACCGCGACCTGGTGCTGCGCAGGCTGACCGAGTGCCTGGCCCGCGACCGCACCCGCCACCAGGTGGCCGAGGTGACCTCGCTGGGGCTGGTGCAGATGACGCGCAAGCGCGTCGGCGGCGGGCTGCTGGAGCACTTCTCCACGCCCTGCGAGCACTGCCGCGGCCGTGGCGTGATCGTGTCGACCGACAACGGCGAGTCGAGGAGCGACCACAAGCACGACCAGAAGGGGGCGCAGAACGAGCGGGAGGGCCGTCGCGGCCGCAACCGCAACCGTCGCGACGACGCGCACCAGGAGCAGGGCGAGGAGCGGCACGTGGCCTCGGACGCGATCGCCGCCGTGGCTGCCTCGATCGCGTCCGATGCCAAGGGCGCGGCGGCCGAGCCGCCCGCGCTGCGGCTCGCGGGTGCCGACGACCCGGACGGCGCTCCGGCGCCTGCGGTTGTGTCCGAGCTCCCTGCGTCCGAGGCCCCTGCGTCCGAGGCCCCTGCGTCCGAGGCCCCTGCGTCCCAGGCCGCTGTGGTCTCCCAGGCCGCTGTGGTCTCCCAGGCCGCTGTGGTCTCCGAGGCCGCCGGGGTCTCCGCGGGAGCCGAGGTTCCGGAGGTCTCCGAGGTCGCTGTGGCGGACGCACCGGTCGCGGAGGTCGAGGCCCCGCGGGGCCGGTCCCGCCGGGTCCGGGCCCGTCGTGGGTCCGCTGCCGCGTCACCCGCCGGGCCGGTCACCGAGCCGGCGGCCGAGACGCCCACCGGGACGTCCACCGGGACGTCCGGGGCGACTCCCGAGCCCGTCGACGCGGCCGTCGCCGGTGTCGCGGCTGCCGACGAGGCGCCGCTCGCGTCTGCTCCGGCCACGACCGACGACACCCCCGTTGCCGTCGCCGGTCACGCCGGGCGCAACGGCGCCCCGGATCGCAACGGTGCCGCCCCGGCGGCGCTCGACGGACGCGGCACGTCGCACAGCGACGTGCCGGCCGGCACTGCCGCCGGCAACGGTGCCGCACCCGGCGGAGCGGCCAACGGTGTCGCGCCGCACGACGACGAGGAGACCGCCGACCCGGGCGGGCGTCCGCGTCGCCGCCGGGGCCGTGTCACCCGCACCGCGGGATCGCCGAGCGGGGCGGCCGCGGCCGTCATCACCGCGCCGGTGCCCGCACCCGCGACGGAGGAGGCTGCTGCGGTCCCGGTGACGGTGCCGCCGCAGCCCGAGCCCGTCACCGAGGCACGTCCGCGCAGGCAGCGGCGTACCGCATCACGTCCGGCGGGTCCGCCCGCCGGGGCCGAGGAGTAGACCGGGGACCCGGTTTGACCCTGGGAAATCCAGTTCCGTACCCTGGGACATCGGAGCCGCGCCCGCGCCTGTCGACGGGATGTGGCGGCGCGCACGCAGCGTGCCTCGAGTCCCCCGATATTCAGGAGTCGTGCGTCAACGATGTACGCGATCGTCAAGACCGGCGGCAAGCAGTACAAGGTGGCCGTGGACGACGTCCTCACCGTCGAGAAGATCAATGGTGAGCCCGGCGCCGAGATCAGCCTGCCGGCCCTGCTGCTCGTCGACGGCGACCAGCTCACCACCGACGCGGACGCGTTGGCCAAGGCCTCGGTGACCGCCACGGTCGTCGAGCACACCAAGGGCCCGAAGATCCGCATCCACAAGTTCAAGAACAAGACCGGGTACCACAAGCGTCAGGGCCATCGTCAGCCGCTGACGAAGGTCCAGGTCACGGCGATCAGCAAGTAAGGAGACCTGGACATGGCTCACAAGAAGGGTGCGTCCAGCTCGCGCAACGGGCGTGACTCCAACGCTCAGCGGCTCGGCGTCAAGCGGTTCGGCGGCCAGACCGTCAACGCGGGCGAGATCCTCATCCGCCAGCGCGGCACCAAGTTCCACCCCGGTGACGGGGTCGGTCGCGGTGGCGACGACACGCTGTTCGCCCTGGTCGAGGGTGCGGTCGAGTTCGGCTACAAGCGCGGTCGCAAGATCGTCAACGTGGTCCCGGTCCCGGTCAGCGTCTGAGGCCTGCACCACCGCGAACGTTCCTACAGACGGCGGGCCGCCCTTCCGGGTGGCCCGCCGTTCTGTGTTGCATGAGGGTTCCATGAGGTAGGAGAAGTCAGATGTCTCGGTTCGTCGACCGGGTCGTGCTGCACGCCATCGCCGGTGCGGGTGGCAACGGGTGCGCCTCGGTCCACCGGGAGAAGTTCAAGCCGCTCGGTGGTCCCGACGGCGGCAACGGCGGCCGTGGTGGCTCGATCGTGCTCGTCGTCGACCCCGGGGTGCACACCCTGCTCGACTTCCACCACCGCCCGCACGCCAAGGCGCGCCACGGCAAGGAAGGCCAGGGGAGCTTCCGGGCGGGCGCCAACGCCGAGGACCTCGAGCTCGCCGTCCCGGACGGCACCGTCGTCTTCACCGAGGACGGTGAGATCGTCGCCGACCTCGTCGGGGCCGGTACCCGGTTCATCGCCGCCGAGGGCGGGCGCGGAGGGCTCGGGAACGCGGCGCTCGCGTCGGCCGCCCGCAAGGCCCCCGGCTTCGCCCTGCTCGGCGAGGAGGGCGAAGCCCTGGACCTGGTCCTCGAGCTGCGGTCGATGGCCGACGTCGGCCTGGTCGGGTTCCCGTCCGCGGGCAAGTCGTCGCTGGTCGCGGCCCTGTCCCAGGCCCGCCCGAAGATCGCCGACTACCCGTTCACCACCCTCGTCCCGCAGCTGGGCGTCGTCACCGCGGGGGAGTCGGTGTTCACCGTCGCCGACGTCCCCGGCCTCATCCCCGGCGCGTCCGAGGGCCGTGGTCTGGGTCTGGACTTCCTGCGCCACATCGAGCGCTGCTCGGTGCTCGTGCACGTCGTCGACTGCGCGACGTTCGAGCCCGGTCGCGACCCGGTCGCCGACGTCCGTGCCCTCGAGGAGGAGCTCTCCCGCTACACCCCGGCCCTCGGCGGCGAGCTCGCGTCGCGGCCGCGGCTGATCGCGCTCAACAAGATCGACGTGCCCGACGCGGCCGACCTCGTCGACATCGTCACCGCCGACCTGAGCGCGGAGTTCGGCTGGCCGATCTACCCGATCTCCACCGCCAGCCGCGCCGGTCTGCGTGAGCTGTCCTTCGGGATGGCCGAGCAGGTCCGCGAGTACCGGGCGGCGCAGCCCGTCGCCGAGCCGACGCGCATCGTCATCCGCCCGCAGGCCGTCGACGACTCCGGCTTCACCGTCGACGTCGATCCCGAGTCCGAGGGCGGCTTCATCGTCCGCGGGGCCCGTCCCGAGCGCTGGATCCGGCAGACGAACTTCACCAACGACGAGGCCATCGGGTACCTCGCCGACCGGCTCGCCCGGCTCGGCGTCGAGGAGGCCCTCGCCGCCGCGGGTGCCGTCCCCGGCTGCGACGTCACGATCGGCGACGTCACGTTCGAGTGGGAGCCGAGCACACCGGCCGGGGTGGCGACGATGATGTCCGGCCGCGGCACCGACCGGCGTCTCGACCAGAACGACCGCGTCAGCGCCCACGTCCGCAAGGCGGCCCGCATCGACCGCCGCCGCCACCGCACGGACGAGGAGCTGGCCGCCGAGGCCGAGGCCGACCTCGGCGACGACCCAGACGACCCCGCCCCGTCCGCCGCCGTCGAGGAGGACCCCTGGGACGAGGGCGTCTGGTCGGAGGAGCCCGGCCCCGACGACGCGCACGCAGGCCGACGATGACACCACGCGCGGCCCCCACGCCACGGGAGCAGCTCGCCGCGGCGCGGCGGATCGTCGTCAAGGTGGGGTCGTCGTCGCTGACCAGCATCGACGGCGGTATCGACCCCGCCCGGCTCGACCGGCTCGTCGAGGCCCTCGCCGACCGCCGCGCGTCCGGGACCCAGGTGGTGCTCGTCTCCTCCGGGGCCATCGCGGCCGGGCTCGCCCCGCTGCGGCTGACGCGCCGGCCCCGTGACCTCGCCACCCAGCAGGCCGCGGCGTCCGTCGGGCAGCTGCTGCTCGCGCACGCCTACTCGGCGTCGTTCGCGCGGTTCGACCTCGCCATCGGCCAGGTCCTGCTCACCGCCGACGACATGATCCGCCGCTCCCACTACCGCAACGCGCAGCGGACCCTGGAGCGCCTCCTCGGGCTCGACGTGCTGCCCGTCGTCAACGAGAACGACACGGTCGCCACCGACGAGATCCGCGTCGGCGACAACGACCGGCTCGCCGCCCTCGTCGCGCACATCGTCGGGGCCGACGGTCTCGTCCTGCTCTCCGACGTCGACGGCCTCTACGACGGCGACCCCCGCAAGTCCGGGTCGTCGCTGGTCGCGGAGGTCGACGACCCTGCCGACCTGCAGGCCGTCCAGATCGCGAAGCCCGGCCAGGGCAGCCTGGGTCGCGGCGGGATGGGCACGAAGATCACCGCCGCCGCGATGGCGTCGGCCGCCGGCATCCCGGTGCTGCTGACGTCGGCCGAGGAGGTCGCCGCCGCACTCGACACGGCCGCCGACGGGCCCAAGACCGGCACCGCGTTCCGGCCCTCGGGACGACGCATGTCGGCGCGCCGGTTCTGGCTGCGCCACGCCGCCGACGTCCACGGCCGCCTCGACCTCGACGCGGGCGCCGTCGCCGCCGTCATCGGCCGCCGCCGCTCCCTGCTCGCCGCGGGAATCCACGGCATCTCCGGCGACTTCGTGGCGGGCGACGTCGTCGACCTCGTCGGACCGGAGGGTGTCGTCGTGGCCCGTGGGGTCGTCGGCTACGACGCCGCGGAGCTCCCCGGGATCATCGGCCGCCGCACCTCGGAGCTGCCCCCCGAGCAGCGCCGCGAGGTCGTCCACGCCGACGACCTCGTCCCCCTCACCGCGCCGACCCGCTGACCCCGGCCCCGGCCCGCACCGCCAGGCGGCCGACCCCTCCCGCCGAGTCCGGCACCGGCCTGGTTCTCATGGCGTGTGGATCAGTCCCTCGTCGAACTCGGCGGAGGGGGCGGTGATCGTTCGGGCTGCCCGAGTGGGCGCGCGGTGGCACACTCCCGCGGATGGACTCCGCGCGTGGGGCGCGGGCGCGCATGGTCGACGCGCTGCGCCGCGACGGGCGGCTGCGGTCGGAGGCGGTCGCCCGGGCGATGGGTGAGGTGCCGCGGCACCTGTTCCTGCCGGAGTCGACCGTCGAGACCGCGTACGCCGACGCCGCGGTCGTCACCAAGCATGCCGGCGGGGTGGCGGTGAGCTCGGCGTCGCAGCCGTCGATGGTCGCGATCATGTTGGAGCAGCTGGACCTGCGGCCCGGGCAGCGGGTTCTCGAGATCGGGGCCGGGACCGGGTACAACGCGGCGTTGATGGCTCACCTGGTGGGGCCGGAGGGGTCGGTGACGTCGGTCGACATCGACGACGACCTCGTCGTCTCGGCGGCGGCACATCTGGAGGCGGCGGGCAGCGGGGACGTCACGCTTGTCGTCGCCGACGGCGCGGCGGGCCACCCTCCGGGGGCGCCCTACGACCGGATCGTGCTCACCGTCGGCAGCGCCGACGTCCGCCCCGAGTGGGTGGGCCAGCTCGCGCCGGGCGGGCGGCTGTTGCTGCCGTTGCGGGTGCGGGGGAGCCAGGTCTCGGTGGCGTTCGACCTCGGCGGCGACGGGGTGCTGCGCAGCTCGTCGGTGCGGGCGTGCGCCTTCATCCGGCTGCGCGGGATCGGGGCCGGTCCGGACGCCGCTGTCACGCTGGGCGCCGGCTGGACGGCGGACCCGGTCGTCGACCACACCGCGGTGGAGGGCAACGGCGCAGGCGATCTGTCGACGTCGCTGCGTGCGGCCCTGGGGCTGCCCGGCGCCGAGCGGGAGCTGGGCATCCGGCTCTCACCCGCCGACGTCTGGGACGGGCTGGGGCTGTGGCTGTCGCTGGCCGAGCCCTCGACGGTGCGGCTGGTCGCCCGCGACGACGCGGCGGGATCGGCCGCGGCGGACGGGTTCGTCGACGTCGGGGGGGCGCGGGTGGCGCTCGTCCTCCCGGGGCCGACGGGCGGGTTCGCGGCGATAGTGCAGGACCCCGACGGCGGGCCCGCGCGGGTCCGCGACCACGGCGCGCCGGGTCCGGGCCCGGCAGAGGTGCTGGCGGCACTGGTCGAGGGGTGGGTGGCGGCCGGCCGGCCGCAGGCCGCCGACCTGCGCATCCGCGCCCGCCCCCGGGACGCCTCGGTATCCGTGGGCCCGGGCGAGGTGACGGTCGAGCTGGGCTCGACGACGCTGGCGGTCACGATGACGACCCTCGGGTGAGCCAGGCGCCCGGCCCGGGCGAGCCGGGCGCGCGGCCCGGTGAGCCAGGTCCCTCAGCCCGACTGCGCCAGCGCGAACGGCAGCACGGCCGGGGCCCCGGCGAGACGGACCGCGCGGGCGGCGACGGTCATCGTCCAGCCGGAGTCGATCACGTCGTCGACGAGCAGGACCGGTCCGTCGAGCCCGTCGAGCGGTGGGAGCGAGCCGGTGTCGAAGGCGTCGGCGACCGCGGCGAGGCGCTGCGCGGAGTTGTCGCGGGCGGGCGGGCGCTCGCCCGCCGGCGCGAGCGTCCCGAGCAGTGGGAGCCGGCCGATCTCGGCGATCCGCCGGGCCAGGTGGTCGAGCTGGTGGGGCCGGGTCCGCGACCCGATGCCGACCACCCCGACCGGGCGCGCCGCCCAGTCCCACCCCTTGAGCACGGTGACGACCGCGTCGAGCACGTCCTTCCCGACGGGCTGGTCGTCGCCCTCGACGAGCTCGCGCAGCCGGGTGCCCCAGCCGATGTCGGAGAGGCGGCCGATGACGCGACCCTCGTCGGCGACCTCGCCAGCGGAGATGCGCCCGGAGAGTGCGATCCCGACGTCCTTCATGCCGCTGGGCCACTGCTTGCGCGGCGCGACGACGACGCCGGGCCGGGCGATGCGGGTGGCCGCGGCGGTGGCGGCCGCCGCGTCGACGTCGGGGGAGAACACCTGCCCGGTGCAGATGTCGCAACGGCCGCAGCGGGGGTCGTCGTCGGCACCCGGGTCGTCGAGCTGGGCGCGCAGGAACGCGAGCCGGCACCGGTCGGTGGCGATGTAGTCGAGCATCGCCTGCTGCTCGACCTTGCGGGCCGCGGCGATGCGCTGGTGGCGTTCGGCGTCGTAGAACCAGGGTTCGCCCGTGGAGATCCAACCGCCCTTGACCCGTTTGGCGGCGCCGTCGCTGTCGAGGACCTTGAGCAGCATCTCCAGGCGGGTGCGCGACAGGTCGACCCGGGTCTCGATCGAGGCGGTGGACAGGGCGGAGTCGGACAGCACGTCGAGCGTCTGGCGGACCAGCGGCTCGGGCGGGAACGCCAGCGAGGCGAAGTAGTTCCAGATGTCGCGGTCCTCGCGGCCGGGCAGCAGGACGACCTCGGCGTGGTCGAGCGCGCGCCCGGCACGGCCGATCTGCTGGTAGTAGGCCACGGGCGACGCCGGTGCCCCCAGGTGCACGACGAACCCGAGATCGGGCTTGTCGAAGCCCATGCCGAGCGCGGACGTCGCCACCAGTGCCTTCACGCGGTTCCCGAGCAGGTCGGCCTCGGCCGCGAGGCGGGCGTCGGGGTCGGTCTTGCCGGTGTAGGAGGAGACGGCGTAGCCGCGTTCGCGCAGGAACGCCGCGACCTCCTCGGCGGCCTGGATCGTCAGCGTGTAGATGATCCCCGCGCCCGGCAGGTCGTCGAGCCGGGAGGCGAGCCAGCCCATCCGTTGCGCGGGGGTGGCGAGCGGCACGACGGACAGGCGCAGGCTGTCGCGGTCGAGCGTGCCGCGCAGCACCAGCGGCTCACCGGAGGCCAGCCCGAGCTGCTCGGTGACGTCGACGACCACCCGGTCGTTCGCCGTCGCGGTGGTGGCCAGGACGGGGATGCCGTCGGGCAGGTCGGCGATCAGGTTGCGCAGCCGGCGGTAGTCGGGCCGGAAGTCGTGCCCCCAGTCGGACACGCAGTGCGCCTCGTCGACGACCAGCATCCCGGCGCTCGCGGTGAGCCGGGGCAGGACGCGGTCGCGGAAGTCGGGGTTGTTGAGGCGCTCGGGGCTGACCAGCAGCACGTCGACCTCGCCGGAGTCGATCGCGGCGTAGGTGGCGTCCCAGCCGTCGACGTTGGCGGAGTTGACCGTGACGGCGTTGATGCCGGCGCGGGCCGCGGCGTCGATCTGGTTGCGCATCAGGGCCAGCAGCGGTGAGACGATGACGGTGGGTCCAGCGCCCTGCTCGCGCAGCAGGCCGGTGGCCACGAAGTAGACCGCCGACTTCCCCCACCCGGTGCGCTGCACGACGAGCGCGCGCCTGCGCTCGGCGACGAGGGCGTGGATCGCGGTCCACTGGTCCTCGCGCAGCCGCGCGCCGGGCCCGGCGAGGCCTGCGAGCAGCTCCTCCGCGCGGTCGCGCAGGGCAGGGGCGGTGAGGGGAGCCATGACCCCATCGTGCCCGCTCCCCCCGACGGTTTCGCGGCGGCGTCGTCCTGTGACGCCCGCTACCCGTGCATCCGCCTCTGGGCGGAACGGGCCCGCGGCAGGCAGGATGCGAGTCGTGAGTCCTCTCCAGTCGCCGTCTTTCGGCTCGGTCGCCGACGTGACCGAGCGGCTGGCGGGCGCCGGCTACCTCGCGTCGACGGCCGTCGCCACCACCGTGTTCCTGGCCGACCGGCTCGGCAAGCCGCTGCTCGTGGAGGGTCCGGCGGGCGTCGGCAAGACGGAGCTGGCCAAGGCCGTCGCCGAGTCGACGAAGTCCGAGCTGGTGCGGCTGCAGTGCTACGAGGGCATCGACGAGTCGCGCGCGCTCTACGAGTGGAACCACGCGAAGCAGCTGCTGCGGATCACCGCGAGCCAGGGCTCGGAGAGCTGGGACCGCACGCGTGACGACGTGTTCTCCGAGGAGTTCCTGCTGCCCCGCCCGCTGCTCACCGCGATCCGCCGGGCGGAGCCGACGGTGCTGCTGATCGACGAGATCGACAAGGCCGACGTCGAGGTCGAGGGCCTGCTGCTGGAGGTCCTGTCGGACTACCAGGTGACCGTCCCGGAGATGGGCACGATCACCGCGACGCGCAAGCCGTTCGTGCTGCTGACGTCGAACTCCACGCGTGAGCTGTCGGAGGCGCTCAAACGCCGCTGCCTGTTCCTGCACCTCGACTTCCCGGACGCCGACCTGGAGCGCCGGATCGTCGCGAGCCGGGTCCCGGAGCTGGCCGATGCCCTGACCGACGCCCTGGTACGCACCGTGCGGGTGCTGCGCGGGCTGGAGCTGCGCAAGGCGCCGTCGGTGGCCGAGACGATCGACTGGGGCCGCACCCTGCTCGCGCTCGGGATGGACACGCTCGACGACGACGCCGTGCGCGCGACGCTGGGTGTCGTCCTCAAGCACCAGTCCGACCAGGTCAAGGCCGCCGCGGAGCTGAGGCTGAACTGATGGCCCTCCTCGCGCCGCACGGGTTGCCCGGGCATCTCGTCGACTTCGTCGCCGCGTTGCGGACGCACGGGGTCGCGGTGGGGCCGGGGGAGACGATCGACGCCGCGAAGGTGCTCACCGCGCTGGACCTGCTGCACCGCGACCACCTCCGCGAGGGGCTGGCGGCGGCGGTGCTGCGCCGGTCGGGCCAGCGCAAGGTGTTCGACACGTTGTTCGACCTGTACTTCCCGGCGGCTCTGGGCGCGGGCTCCGGTGAGGTGGAGGTCCCGCGGGTCGGCGACGACGAGGACGGTGCCGTCGACGTCGACGCCCTGCGCGACGTGCTGGCCGACCTGCTGCGCGACGGCGACGACTCGGCGCTGGCCGAGCTGGCCCGCGCGGTCGTCGACGCCTTGGCGCGCACCGGTTCGGGTGGCCAGGGTGACCGGCCGGGGGCACAGCCGAGCTGGTCGGCCTACCAGGCCCTGCGGATGCTGTCGCCGGAGACGTTGCTGGCGCGGATCGTCGACGCGCTGCGCGACGCGGACGTCGAGCCGGGCTCGTTCGCCGACGAGGTGCTGCGCCGCGAGATCCGCGACCGCATCGCCCGGTTCCGCGACATGATCACCGACGAGGTCCGCAGGCGCACCGCGGAGACCCGGGGCCGCGAGCAGGTCGCGCGGACGTCGGTACCCAAGCAGGCCGAGCAGGTCGAGTTCCTCTCCGCCTACGCCGGTCAGCTCGCCGAGCTGCGCCGCACCGTGCACCCGCTGGCGCGCCGGCTCGCGGCCCGGCTCGCGGTGCGTCGCAAGCACGCCAAGCGCGGCGAGCTCGACATGCGCCGCACCCTGCGTCGCTCGATGTCGACCGGCGGGGTGCCGATGAACCCCGCGTTCAGGGCACGTCGGCCGGGACGGCCCGACCTGGTCGTGCTGTGCGACGTCTCCGGCTCGGTCGCCGGGTTCAGTCACTTCACGTTGCTGCTGGTCCAGGCGCTGCGAGAACAGTTCAGCAAGGTGCGGGTGTTCGCGTTCGTCGAGCGTGCCGACGAGGTGACGCACCTGTTCGAACCCGGAGCGGAGCTGTCCGGGGTGATGAACCGGGTGCTGCGCGAGGCCTCGCTGGTCGCGTTCGACGGCCACTCCGACTACGGCGGCTCGTTCGGCAGCTTCGCCGAGTACTGGTCGGACGCGCTCACCCCGCGCAGCTCGTTGCTGATCCTGGGCGACGCCCGCACCAACTACCGCGACCCCAACCTGACGGTGCTGCGCCGCCTCGCCGGGCAGGCCCGGCACACGCACTGGCTCAACCCGGAGCCGCGCCGGCAGTGGGGGACGGGCGACTCGGCCGCGCTGCGCTACGCGGACGTCGTCCCGATGCACGAGTGCCGCACGGCGGCTCAGCTCGCGACGGTCGTGGAGTCCCTGCTCCCGATCTGAGCCGACCGGCCGCACGTCCTGGGGTTCGACGCGGCGCCCGGCGAGCCGGGCGACACCGTCCGGCTCGAGCTGCGCGAGGGCACGGGCCACGGCGCGCGGCTCGTCCTGCGCGTGACGGGTGCGGACCCGGCGGAGCGCGACGCCGCCGTCGACCAGTGGGGGGCCGGTGCGGTCGCCCACGTCGCGTCGGAGGCCGCCGCCTGGGCACACGCCCACGCCTGAGTGCCGGGTACCCTCGCCGGGTGAAGATCGTCCCCGCGGTCGGTGACCGGTGAGCTTTCGTCGACCCGGCCGTGACCACGCCGCACGCCCCGGCCGCTCCGGCGCCCCCTGCCGCGTGACCGTCTGCCGGGGCTGCTGCTGCGGCACCGAGCGCAAGCACCCGGGCGTCGACCACCTCGCCCAGCTCGACCGGCTCACCGACGGCGTCGGTGACACCGGCAGGGTCCGGGCCAGCGACTGTCTCGACGTGTGCGCCCAGTCCAACGTCGTGGTGGTGTCGCCGTCGTCGGCTGGGCGGGCCGCCGGAGCCCGCCCGGTGTGGCTGCGCGAGGTCCTCGACGACGATGTCACCGAGGGCGTCGTGGAGTGGGTGCGGGCCGGCGGTCCCGGCGTCGTCGATCCGCCGGACCTGGTGAGCCTGTTCATGTTCTCGCCGTCGCGGAAGGTGCGCTCCCAGCTCCCCGGCTGATCACGATGCACGTCCGGAGGGTCCGTATCGTGGCGTCCGTGGTCACGGTGTCCGTCCTCGGTCCGCTGCGCGCGGACGTCGACGGTCGACCTGCCGACCTCGGCGGGCCGCGGCAGCGCGCCGTGCTGGCGCGGCTCGCCGTCGCGGGCGGCCAGCCCGTCTCGGCCGACCTGCTCGTCGAGGACATCTGGTCGGGTGAGCCGCCGCCGCGCGCGCTGGCCGCGCTGCAGGTCCACGTGTCGCACCTGCGTCGCATCCTCGAACCGGACCGCCCACCGCGGGCCCCCGCGACGGTGCTGGTCAGCGTCGCGCCCGGCTACGCACTGGCGCTGGAAACCGACGGCCTCGACGCCCGCCGCGCCGCCCGCCTCCTCCACGACGCCGCCGCGCTGCCGCCGGCCGCCGCGATCGCGCCGCTGCGGGCCGCCCTCGACTGCTGGAGCGGGCCGGCCTACGCCGAGTTCGCCGACGAGCCGTGGGCCGCGCCCGAGGCCGCCCGGCTCGCGGAGCTGCGGCTGCACGCCGTGGAACGCCTCGCCGAGGCCCGGCTCGCGACGGGGGAGGACGCGGCGGTCGTCCCGGACCTCGACCGGCACGTCCGCGACCATCCGCTGCGGGAACCGGCGGTGCGGCTGCTGGCGCTCGCGCTCTACCGGGCCGGGCGCCAGGCCGACGCGCTCGCCACGCTCGCCGGGGCCCGCCGCAGGCTGGCCGACGAGCTCGGCGTCGACCCCGGACCGGCACTGCGGGAGCTCGAGCGCGACGTGCTCGCCCAGGCGCCGCACCTGGGTGCCGCCACGGCCGCGCCCGTCGCGCCGCCGGCACCGCCCGTCCAGGCCGTCCCGGTCGTCGACCCGCCCCTGCTGCTCGGTCGCGATGTCGAGCTCGACCGGCTCCGGGCGGCCGCCGCACGGGCCGGGACCCCGGGGCCCCAGGTCGTGCTCGTGTCGGCCGACGCAGGCGTCGGCAAGTCCACGCTGGTCGAGGGTTTCCGCGCGGAGCTCGCCGCCGGCGGCTGGGAGACCGTCGTCGGCCGCTGCCCGGAGGCCGAGGGCGCGCCGCCGGGCTGGCCGTGGCGCGAGATCGTCACCGCCCTGACCGCGGCGCACCCGCCCGCCCCCGACCTGGCCGAGCGCCTGGCTCCGCTGCTCGACGCCGGCCCCATCACGCCCGACCGCACCTTCTGGCTGGCGACGGCCGTCGCCGACCTGCTCGCCTCGCACGCCGGCGCCGCGCCCGTCCTCGTCGTGCTGGAGGACCTCCATCGTGCCGACGGCGAGTCGCTGCAGCTGCTGCGCACCGTCGCGGGAGGCCTTGCGGGACATCGGCTCCTCGTCGTGACGACGCTGCGCCCCGCGGAGGCGGGCGAGGACCTGGCCGCCACCTTCGCCGCGCTGGCCGGGCCGATCGGCGACCGGATCGAGCTCACCGGCCTCGACCGTGCCTCCATCGTGGAGCTTTTGCGCCGCAACGGTTCCGGCGAGCTGACCGACGAGCAGGTCACCCGCGTCGCCGACCGCACCGACGGCAACCCGCTGTTCGTCCGCGAGACCGCGCGGCTGGCCGCTGCCGAGGGCTGGGGTACCGCCGCGACCGCCGTTCCCGCCGGGGTCGGCGACGTACTGCGCCGCAGGCTCGCCCGGCTGCCCGCCCCGGCACGCACGGTGCTGCGTCAGGCCGCGGTGCTGGGCCGCGACGTCGACGTCGACACCCTGCTCGCCCTGGTCGGCGACGCGGGCGAGGACGAGACGCTCGACGCTCTGGAGCTGGGCGTCATGTCGGGGCTGCTCACCGAGCCCGACCCCACCAGTGTGCGGTTCGCCCACGTCCTGGTGCGCGACACGCTCTACGAGGACATGCCACGGCTGCGTCGGACGCGGGCGCACGCAGCGGCGCTGGAAGCCGTGTCCGCTGTTCGGCCCGACGACCGCAGCGCGCTGGCCCACCACGCGCTCGCCGCGGGCGCGGCGGTCGACGCGGGCCGCGCCGTCGTCCTGGCCTCCGACGCCGCGCGCGCCGCCGCGGCCGCCGGCGCCCACCGTCAGGCGGCGGGGTTGTGGGCCGCCGTCGCCGACCGGTTCGACCGCGCGGGGCTCGATCGTGGGGCGCGGCTGGACGTGTTGTGCGCGCACGTGTCCGCGCTGGCGCAGTCGGGCGCGACGGGGCCCGCCGTGAGCCGCCGGGCCGAGGCGCTCGACCTCGCACTCGCCGGGTCGCCGGTCGCCGACACCACGTTGACACGGGTCGTGACCTGCTACGACGCCCCCGTGTCGTGGACACTGCGCGCGGACAACACCGTCGACACCCGGCTCGTGGAGGTCCTCGAACGGCTCCTCGAGCGGACGCCCGCCGGCGACACCGCCGACCGGGTCCGGCTGCTCACCTCGCTGGTGTTCGAGATCGAGGGGGAGCAGGAGGAACGCGTCCGCGAGCTGACCGCGGAGGCGCTCGCGCTGACCTCCGGTGACGGCACCGACCCCGCCCTGCGCTGCCTCGCGCTCAACGCCCGCTTCTACGCGATCTTCGGGCCGGACCTGTGGCACGAGATGAAGGGCGTCGGCACCGAGCTGGTCGAGCTCGGCGAGCGCGCGGGCCTGCCCGGCTACCGCGCCCAGGGACTGCACCTGCTGTTCATGGATGCTGCGTCGGAACGGGATCTCGACGCAGCACAACGGCATGTCGACGCCGCCGTCGCCGCCGCACCGGGCGGGCAGCTCGGGTTCACCCTCGGCTGGTCGGCCATCTTCGCGGCGCTGCGGGCGCTCGTGGCCGGCGAGTTCGACGCCTCAGAAGCGGCCTACGCCGAGATCGGTGCACGGCTCGAGGCAGGCGGGGTCACCAACGCCGGGCTGATCGCGGTCCTCGGCGGGCTCGCCGTCGCCCACGCCCGGGGGACCATCGGTGAACAGCTGGTCGCCGTGTTCGCGACGGTGCACGACCGGGCTCCCGTCGAGGCGGCCGAGTCGTACGCGCTGGCCCTGGTGCTGGCCGGCGACCTCGCGCGGGCCCGGGAGGTGTGGCGGCCCGACGTCCCGCAGCGTCGTACCTACTACTGGCAGCTCGGGATGGCGATGCGGTCGGAGGTCGCCGTCGCGCTCGGCGACCGCGACGTCGCCGCCGAGTGCTACGACGCGTTGCGCCCCTGGGCCGGGACACTCGCCGGGCTCTCCAGCGGGACGGTCAGCCTCGGACCCGTCGACGAGACGCTCGGCCGCCTCGCGCGACTGCTCGACCTGCCCGCCGACGACCACTTCCGTGCCGCCGCGGCGCTGGCCCGGGGCCTCGGTGCGCAGCACTGGGTGGCGCGCGCCGAGTCGCAGCTGTCCTGAGGCTCACCCGAAGACGAGCCGGACCCGGCGGTTGTAGGCCGGGGTGATCACGGCGAGCAGGGCGACGAGCACCGGACCGGCGACCTTGCGCATCGCCGTCATCTCCTCGGGCGTGGTGGCGGCGACGATCCGCGGCACCTGGAACGCGATCCCCGGGCCGCCCTTGCGCTTCTGCACGGCGGCCTCGACGGCCTTCCACTCCTGCGCCGGGACGTAGCGTTCGATGACGGGGAAGACGTCGCGCTCCTCGTCCTCGATGTGCTCGTCGAGCTCGTCACGGATGACGCGCAGTGCCGCGGCCAGCTCCGAGGCCAGTGCGGGCTGCTCCTCGCGGCGGCCGGTGGCCAGGGCGTGGGACGCGGCGCGCAGCCGGTCGAGCAGCGGGTCGAGGGCGGCGTGGTCGTCGGAGAGCTCGGTGAGGTCGACGGCGGCACCGGCCCGGGCCGCGATGACCGGCCACGCGTCGAGGTCCTCGGCGGTGTGGTGGTGGTGGATCTCGGCGCACAGGTCGCGCACCCACTTGTCGATCGCCTTGGCGCGCCGGGGCGAGCACCCGGTACGGACGTCGGCGAGCTGCTCGGCCATCGCGGTCGTGCGGTGCAGCTCGGCGCGCATCGCGCGGTGCAGGAGTCGCAGTCCGAGCAGGTCGGGGGTGCTCGCGGTGGCGGCGGTCATCGGTCTCTCCGGTCCTTCGTGCGGTCGTGTCGCTTGCTGACACGACGAGGATGCGACGCCCCACTTGCGGCCGACTTGTTCCCCACTTGCCGGTGATCCACCAGACAGCCACGGTTCTTGACCGGCCGGTCAGTCAAGGCGCAGACTCAGGACATCGTCAGGAAAGAAGGTGATCGCTATGACCACCAGGTCATGGCAACGCTGGCAGGACTGGGCAGCAGTGGTGATAGGCGTTCTGGCGGCACTCTCGCCGCTGGTCCTCAGCGTCGACTCCGCGGCCGTGTGGGCACTCGTGGTCCTCGGGGTCCTCCTCGCGGTGAGCGGCCTCTGGTCGCTCGGCGCGCCGGGATCCGTCGCGAGTGAGTACGTCCACGCCGTCCTGGGTGTGCTGCTGTTCATCTCGCCGTGGGTGCTCGGGTACAGCGACCTCCTCGGGGCGTCGTGGACGTCCTGGGTCGCCGGCGTGCTCGCCGTCGTGGTCGGACTCACCGCGATCCCGGCAGCTCAGCACAGTCACGGCGGGCTCACCGCGCAGCACTGACCATTCAGTGGTAGCGACGGCCGCGACCCCGGGGTCGCGGCCGCTGCGTGCGTCCTGATCTGCGACCACCTGATTTCTGACGCACGGCCGACCACGAGGCGGGAATGACCGGATGACCGACGACGCGCGGCCCGCCCGCGAGCGGATCCTCGATGCCGCCGAGACCCTGTTCGCCGAGGCCGGCTTCGAGGCCACCCCCACGTCGAGGATCGCCGACCGCGCGGGCGTGCCCAAGGGACTCGTGCACTACTACTTCGCGCGCAAGCCCGACCTGCTCGAAGCCCTCGTCGAGCGGCTACCCGACGAGCGGGTCGACCCGGCGGCCGTCGTCGTCGCCGGTGACGTCACCGAGAGCCTGAACCGCCTCGTCGACGCTCTCGACGCCTCCCTCGACTCGTCCGCCCTGCTGTCGCACCTGCTCTGGCGTGAGGCCGACACCCACCCCGCAGTCCTCGATGCGCTGCGCACCCGCTTCGACCTGCTCGTCCACCAGATCCGCGACGTCATCGTCGCCGCCCTCCCGCGCTGCGGCGCCGACGTCGACAGCGCCGCGCACCTCCTCGCCGCAGCCGTGAGCTACCGGCACTCCGTCGCCCGCCACGACGACGCCGACGCCGCTGCCATGCGCCGCGAGCTCACCTTCCTCGCGTCGGCCCTCGGCCAGCCCTCCTGACGATTCGTTCGAACTTACGTTCGAAGACGTGTACCGTGTCCGGCATGGTCATCGACCTCGCCTGGCAGCCGTCGCTGCTCGACGACACCGGACCCGGGCCCGACCCCGACGTCGACCGCGGCTTCGGGACAGTGCGCCGCCACGACCTCGGCGACGGCGCCTGGGTCGACCACGGGTCCGGGTGGCTGCGCGGGGCCGACCGGTTGTTCGCCACCCTCCTCGCCGAGACGCCGTGGTCGGGGCGGACCGTCCGGATGTACGACCGGATGGTCGCCGAACCCCGGCTCACCCACCGCTGGAGGCTCGAGGACGCCCCGGCCGCGCTCGCCGGGCTCGCGGACGTCCTGAGCCGCCGCTACGGCGTCGAGTTCACGCAGGTCGGGGCCAACCTGTACCGCGACGGCGCCGACAGTGTCGCCTGGCACGGCGACCGCGTCGCCCGCGAACTGCCCGAAGCCGTCGTCGCGCTCGTCTCCCTCGGCGCCCCACGCCCCTTCCGGCTGCGACCCACCGATGGCGGGCCCGGCGTCGGTTTCCTGCCCGGCCCGGGCGACCTGCTCGTCATGGGCGGGACCTGCCAGCGCACCCGCCGGCACAGCGTCCCCAAGGTCCGCACCGCGCCACCCCGGATCAGCGTCCAGTTCCGGCACGCCTACCCGCGATGATCGCCCCGGACGTTGTCTAAGCTGCGCCGATGCAGCCCGGGACCGGTGGTGGACGCAGGATCGGTGTGATGGGCGGGACGTTCGACCCGATCCACCACGGGCACCTCGTCGCGGCCAGCGAGGTCGCCGACCGCTTCGAGCTCGACGAGGTCGTCTTCGTCCCCACCGGCCAGCCCTGGCAGAAGACGGCCGAGGAGGTCAGCCCGGCCGAGGACCGCTACCTCATGACGGTCATCGCCACCGCGTCCAACCCGCGGTTCTCCGTCAGCCGCGTCGACATCGACCGCGGCGGCCCCACCTACACCGCCGACACCCTGCGCGACCTGCGCACCCTCAACCCCGACGCGCAGCTGTTCTTCATCACCGGCGCCGACGCGCTCGAGCAGATCCTGTCCTGGCGCAAGCTCGACGAGCTGTTCGAGAACGCTCACTTCATCGGCGTCACCCGGCCCGGATACGAGCTCGACGCGGAGCACCTGCCCGACGGGTCGGTCTCTCTCGTCGAGGTCCCGGCCATGGCGATCTCGTCCACCGACTGCCGCCGCCGGGTCGCCGAGGGCCACCCCGTCTGGTACCTCGTCCCCGACGGTGTCGTGCAGTACATCTCGAAGCGGTCGCTCTACCGGAAGGCCCCCGACCGGCCCAGCTGAGGGCGCCGCACCCGTCCTGGGACAATCGTCGGTGTCGCGCCGTCCCGATCCCCGGGCCGCGCGGGAAGGGGAACCGTGACGGCGACCGATCAGGCGATCGAGATGGCACGCGTGGCAGTAGCCGCGGCCGCGGACAAGAAGGCCGTGGACATCCTGGTACTCGACGTCTCCGAGCAGCTCGTCATCACCGACTGCTTCGTGCTCGCCTCCGCGCCCAACGAGCGCCAGGTCTCGGCGATCGTCGACGGCGTCGAGGAGAAGCTGCGCGCGCACGGCGTCAAGCCGACGCGGCGCGAGGGCACCCGCGAGGGCCGATGGGTGCTGCTCGACTTCACCGACATCGTCGTCCACGTGCAGCACACCGAGGAACGCGGCTTCTACGGCCTCGACCGGCTCTGGAAGGACTGCCCGGTCCTCGACTTCCCGGAGGCGCGCGTGGAGCCCGACGACGACTCCGCCGGCGCGGCCGGATGAGCCTGCGCAGGGTCGTCCTGCTGCGGCACGGGCAGACCGACTACAACGTCGACGGCCGCATGCAGGGCCACGTCGACTCCCGACTCACCGCCGCGGGCCTCGCCCAGGCCCGCGAGGCGGCGCCCGAGCTCGCCCGGTTCAAACCCACCCGGCTGCTCAGCTCCGACCTCACCCGGGCGGCCGACACCGCCGCCGAGGTCTCCGCCGTCACCGGCATCCCCGTCGCGCACGACGCCCGGCTCCGTGAGACCGACCTCGGCGACTGGGGCGGCCGGGCCATCGTCGACATCGAACGCGACAGCCCCGGCTCCATCGCCGCGTGGCGGTCCGACCCTGCGTGGCGCCCGCCCTCCGGCGAGACCCGCATCGAGGTCGTCGCCCGCTCCGTGCCCGTCGTCGAGGAGCTCGACCTCGAGTTCGCCGACGACAGCACCGACGTCACCGCCCTGCTCGTCGCCCACAGCGGCGTCATCGCCGGCATGGTGTCCGGGCTGCTCGCCCTGCCGCACTCGGTGTGGCCCTCCGTCGGCGGCATGGGCAACGCCCGCTGGGCCGTCCTCACCCGCCGCCCCGGCCACACCATGTGGCGCCTCACCGGCTACAACATGGGCTTCAGCCAGTGACGACGGGCGGGTCGGCACTGCTCGTCATCGCCGACTCGCTCGCCTTCCACGGCCCCGAACGCGCCGAGCCCGCCGACGACCCGCGGCTGTGGCCCAACGTCGCCGCCGCCGCGCTCGGCGCCCGCACCGAGCTCGTCGCGGGGGCCGGTTGGACCGCCCGGCACGCCTGGCACGCGCTCACCCACGATCCCCGGGTCTGGGCCGCCGTGCCGCACACCCGCGCGTTCGTCCTCGGCGTCGGTGGCATGGACGCCCTCCCGTCGCCGCTGCCGACCGCCCTGCGTGAGCTCATCCCGGTGCTGCGCCCCGAACGGCTGCGCCACCGGGTCCGTGACGGTTACCTGCGGGCCCAGCCGTGGCTCGCGCGAGCCGGAGCGAGGCTGCCGGGCGGCGGCCCTGTCGCGCTCCCGCCGCGGCTCACCGTCGACTACCTGGAACGGTGCCGGGCCGCCGTCACCGCGCTGCGCCCGGACGTGCCCGTCGTCGCCACCCTGCCCGCGCCGCACCGGGCCGCGGTCTACGGCGGCGTCCACCCGGGCCGCTCCGCCGCCGACCGCGCCACGCGCCGCTGGGCGGCCGCGACCGGGGTCCGGGTACTCGACGTCCCCGCACTCGTCGGTGACCACGTCAGGGGCGGTCACGGCAACCCCGACGGCATGCACTGGGGCTGGGCTGCGCATGCCGCGGTCGGCGCGGCGCTGGCGGAGCTGGTCGGGTCCGTTGTGGACTCGTCGCGCCGTCGTCCGTAGTGGGTGCCGGGCCGTCGTCCGTGAGCTGCTGGGCTCCGTCGCTCGTGACCGTGCTCGGCAGCCGCTCGTGACCGGGCTGCGCCGGATGTGTCCGGATACGGGGTCGAGGCGCTAGGGTCCGTCGTCGTGCCCGTCGCCGTCGTCACCGACTCGACCGCCTATCTCCCCGCCGGACTCGCCGCCGAACGCGGCATCCGCGTCGTCCCCCTCGAGGTCCGGCTCGGCGACCGCAGCGGCCGCGACGGCGACGACATCGGCCCGGCCGAGCTCATCACCGCGCTCGCCGACAAGACCCTCGCCGTCCACACCTCCCGGCCCACCCCCGCCGCCTTCGTCGACGTCTACCGCGAAGCCCTCGACGCCGGTGCCACCGGCGTCGTGTCCGTCCACCTCTCCCGCGAGCTCTCCGGCACCTGGGACGCGGCACGGCTCGCCGCCGAGGAGGTCGGCCCCGACCGCGTCCGTATCGTCGACTCCCGCGCCGTGGCCATGGGACTCGGTTACGCCGTCCTGGCCGCCTGCGACGCCGCCGACGCGGGCGCCGACGGTGCCGACGTCGAGGACGCCGCCGCCGACGTGGCGTCGCGCTGCCGCGTCTTCTTCTCCGTCGACAACCTCGAACGGCTCCGCCGTGGCGGCCGCATCGGCGCCGCCGCCGCGCTCTTCGGGACCGCGCTCGCCGTCAAGCCGCTCCTGCACCTGTCCGAGGGCAGGATCATGCCGCTGGAGAAGGTGCGAACCAGTGCCCGTGCGGCCCAACGGCTTCTCGACCTCGCCGTCGCCGCGGCGGGGGAGGGGGCCGACCTCGCGGTGCACCACCTCGGCGCCGCGGCCCGGGCCGAGGACCTCGCCGCGAGACTGCGGGAGAGGCTGCCGTCGGCGGCCCGGCTGCTGGTCTCGGAGGTCGGTGCCGTGATCGGCGCGCACGCGGGACAGGGGCTGCTCGGGATCGTCGTGGTGCCGCGTCGCGCGGCCCCCGATGCCGGACCCGATGCCGCACCTGTTGTCGACCAGGGCTCCCGCGCGGGCGACGGGACGGCCGAGGCGGGCGTCGCCGAGCGCTGACCGGCCGGGGACCAGGTGGGGCCGCATCCGCCGACGGCCGGCCGTGCGTCCCTCCTCGGGACGCGCGACCCCCGCCGAGCCTTGCACACCTCCCCGACTCGAACCCCACTCCCGGGGTGTGTGGGCCGCAGGCTGTCCACATCGCCGTCAACCATCCACAGTGACCGGTCGAGGTACCGCCGGCACCACCGTCCGCTCCTACCGTCGACCGGGTGACAGGTGTGGTGGATCCCGGACGGCGGCTTGCCGGTGCGCTCGCCGCGCGCCCGCTGCCTGTGGATCCGGCACCGCGCGAACGGCGCGGTCCGCATGCGCGGGTCGGCTCCGCACCGGGCCCTCCGGCGAACGGTGAGGGCGAGTTCTGGGACGACCAACCTGAGTGGATCGTCGAGCCCGACACCGTCGACCTGCCCGGGGCCGTCCCGCCGGCCGCTCGGCCCGGATGGGGTGGGCGGCTGCGTGACCGGTTCCGTCGCCGGCGCGGCGCCGCGGTCCGGCGCTGGGTGCCGGAGCCGGTTCAGCGGGCGCGCCTCGATCCGGGCCGTCCCGGGGCCGTCGCGCTGACGATCGTCACGGCTCTCGCCGCGCTCGCCGCCGCGGTCGGGGTCTGGCTCGACCGTCCCCGGGCCGAAGCGCTCCCGCCCGGGCCGGTGGCCGGCCTCTCGCCGATCGCCGATGCACCTGCGGGTACCGCGCCACCCGGAGGTACACCCGGCGGCCAGATCGTCGTCAGCGTCGTCGGCACCGTCGCGCGGCCAGGGCTGGTCCGGGTGCCCGGCGGCGCGCGGGTCGCCGACGTCGTCGACGCCGCGGGTGGCGTCCTGCCCGGCACCGAGGTCGCGGGTCTGAACCTTGCGCGCCGGGTGTCCGACGGGGAACAGGTCGTCGTCGGCGCGGCCGCCCCCGACGCGGTCGCCCGGCCCGGAACGGCTCCACCGGAACCGGCGACCGGGACGGGGACCGGAGCGGCCGGCGGGAAGGTCGACCTGAACTCCGCGAGCGTCGCCCAGCTCGACGGGCTGCCCGGCGTCGGTCCGGTGACGGCACAGCGCATCGTCGACTGGCGCACCCGCAACGGCCGGTTCAGCCGCGTCGACCAGCTACGCGAGATCGACGGGATCGGCGAGCGCAAGTACGCCCAGCTGCGTGAGCTGGTGGTCGCGGGATGACGGCGGCGGTGCGCGATTCGGTCGACGAGGAGACCGCGGTCCCGCCCGATCTCCGGCTCGTGCCGGCCGCGCTGGTGGTGTGGGCCGTGACGGTGACCGGGCTGCTCGGCGGCGTGGTCGGGGTGGTCGTCGTCGCGGGCCTGCTCCTCGCGGCCGCCGGCGTGCTCGCCCGCCGTGCCCGCGGGCGCCGCTGGGGCGCCGGTGCGGTGGGCGCGCTCGGGTGTGCGGTCGCCGCACTGGTCGTCACCGGGGCGAACGTGGCGTTCCTGGCGGGCCATCCGCTGGCCGCGGCGGTCTCGACCGGGGCATCGGCGACGCTGCGGGCCACACTGACCGACGATCCGCGCCCGGTCCGCCCCGCCGTCGGGGTTCCCGTCGCCGGGGCCCGGCAGGTGACGATCTCCGCCGCGCTGGAGGAAGCGGCCGTCGGGGCCGGAACCTGGACGACGGGCGGGCGGGTACTGCTGATCGCCCCGGCCGAGGGCTGGTCCGGGCTGCTGCCCGGCCAGTCGGTGCGGGCCGAGGGCCTGCTCGCACCGCCCACCCGCAGCGACCTCACGGTCGCGGTGCTGCGGGTCAGGGGCACGCCCGCGGAGGTCACGGCGCCGCCGTGGTGGCAGCGTGCCGCCGGGACGCTGCGCGACGGGCTGCGGACCGCGTCGGGCGTGCTGCCGGACCGGTCGGCGGGGCTGCTGCCGGGCCTGACGGTTGGCGACACCCGCGACCAGTCCCCGGAGGTCGCAGACGACTTCCGCGCCGCCGGGCTCACCCATCTGACCGCGGTGTCGGGGGCGAACCTCGCCGTCGTGGCCGGCGCGGTGCTGCTCCTGCTGCGGCTGCTGCGTGCCGGGCCACGAGCGTGCGCGGTGGGTGCCGGGCTCGCGCTCGTCGGGTTCGTGGTGCTGGCCCGGCCGTCGCCCAGCGTCCTGCGCGCCGCAGTCATGGGCGGGGTGGTGCTGCTCGCGCTGGCCGTGGGCCGCAGGCGATCCGCGGTTCCCGCGCTGGCGGCGACGGTGACGGCCCTGCTGCTGTGGGACCCCCGCCTCGCCGTCGACCCCGGGTTCGCGTTGTCGGCGGCGGCCACCGCGGCACTGGTGCTGGTCGCGCCCGGGTGGGTGCGCAGGCTGCGTGAGCGGGGCTTCCCGTCCGGCGTCGCCGAGGCGCTCGTCGTCCCCGCGGCCGCCGGGATCGCCACGGCCCCGCTGATCGCCGGCCTGAGCGGCACCGTCAGCCTGGTCTCGCTGTCGGCCAACCTCCTCGCCGCGCCCGTCGTCGCGCCGGCCACGGTGCTCGGGGTCCTGGCTGCGCTGCTGTCGGTCGTGAGCCCTGTCGCGGCCCAGGCCTGTGCGTGGCTCGCCGGACCGGAGGTGGCCTGGCTGGTCCTCGTCGCCGACCGCGCCGCCGCGGTGCAGGGCGGGGTCGTCCCGTGGCCGTCCGGGTGGGTCGGGGCGCTGCTGCTGGTCGTGGTGATCGTCGTGCTCGCGGTGCTCGTCCGGTCGCGGCGGCTGCGAGCCCTGCTGGTGGCCGTCCTGGTCGGCCTGCTGCTCGTCCTGGTGCCGACACGGGTCGTCACGCCCGGCTGGCCACCCACCGGCTGGGCCGTGGTCACGTGCGACGTCGGGCAGGGCGACGCGCTCGTGCTCGCCACCGGGTCACCGGGTCATGCGGTGCTGGTCGACGCCGGTCCCGACGACGGCCCGGTCGACGCGTGCCTGGCCAGACTCGGGGTGCACTCCCTCGACCTGGTCGTGGTGAGCCACCTGCACGCCGACCACATCGGCGGGATGTCCGGAGCGTTGCGGGGCAGGGCGGTCGGCGCGATCGCAGTCGGGCCGTCGCGGCAGCCGGGAGCGGCACTGCGACGGCTCGCGGTACAGGCGCGGGAGGCCGGCACCACCGTCGTCGCGCTGGGCCCGGGGCAGCGGCTGGCATGGCCGGGCCTGGTGCTCGACGTGCTCGGCCCGATCCACCCGGCCGCCGACGTCGATCCCGGCGACGGCACCGCCGTCAACGACGGTTCGCTCGTCGTGCGGGCCGGGACCCGGGCAGGTTCGGTGCTGCTGACCGGCGACGTCGAGATCGCGGCCCAGGCCGATCTCCTCGCCGCCCGGGTGCCGCTGCGCGCCGATGTGCTGAAGATGCCCCACCACGGCTCGCGCTACAGCCTGCGCGAGTTCCTCGCCGCGGTGTCACCGAGGGTCGCCCTCGTCTCGGTCGGGGCCGGCAACAGCTACCGGCATCCCGATCCGGGGCTCCTCGACGTCCTCTCCGCGGCCGGGGTCGCCGTGCGGCGCACCGACCACGACGGCGACACCGCGGTCGTCGCGGCACCCGACGGCGCGCCGGGTGACGACGGGCCGTCGCTCGTGTCGCGCGGCGACCCGCTGCCGGGCCGCCGCCGTCGTGGGCGGCCCGGTCGGTGCCGACGGCGGAGCCCGCGCGGGTCCGGGACGCGGCGGACCTCGTCGTCAGCCGCGGGCGGCGAGTGCTTCGCGAACGGCCTTGCTGGTGGCCGCCACGGTGGCGGTCGGGGCGACGCGGTCGGCGACGGCGTCGAGCGTCTTGAGGCCGTCGCCGGTGATGAGCAGGACGGTCTCGGCGTCGGGGTCGATCTTGCCGGCCTCGATGAGCTTCTTCGCGGTGGCGACGGTGACCCCACCCGCGGTCTCGGCGAACACACCCTCGGTGCGGGCGAGCAGCTGGATTCCGTCGCGCACCTCGTCGTCGGAGACGTGCCCGATCGACCCGCCGGTGCGGCGCACCGAGTCCAGGACGTACGGGCCGTCGGCCGGGTTGCCGATCGCCAGCGAGCGGGCGATCGTGTCCGGCTTCACGGGCCGGATGACGTCGTGGCCCTCCTCGAACGCCGTCGCCACGGGGGAGCAGCCGGTCGCCTGCGCACCGAACATCTTGTACGGGGTGGGCTCGACGAGGCCGAGCTTGCCGAACTCGGTGAAGCCCTTGTCGATCTTGGTCAGCTGTGAGCCGGACGCGATCGGCACGACGATCTGCTCGGGCAGGCGCCAGCCGAGCTGCTCGGCGACCTCGTAGCCCAGCGTCTTCGAGCCCTCGGCGTAGTACGGGCGGACGTTGACGTTGACGAACGCCCACTCCTCGTGCTCCGCCGCGAGCTCGGTGGCCAGGCGGTTGACGTCGTCGTAGTTGCCGTCGACGGCCAGCAGCGTGCCGCCGTAGACCGCCGTGGTGAGGACCTTGGCCTTCTCCAGCGACGACGGGATCAGCACGACGGAGTCCCACCCGGCGCGCGACGCCGCCGCGGCGACGGCGTTGGCGAGGTTGCCCGTCGACGGGCAGCACAGCACGGTGAAGCCGAGCTCGCGGGCCGCGGCGAGGGCGACGGCGACGACGCGGTCCTTGAACGAGTGGGTCGGGTTGCCGGTGTCGTCCTTCACCCACAGGGAGCGCACACCCAGGGCGGCGGCGAGCCGGTCGGCCTTGATCAGCCGCGTCATGCCCGGCTCGGTGTTGGCGTGCGACTGCACGTCGGCCGGGACCGGCAGCAGGTCGCGGTAGCGCCAGATCGACTGCGGGCCGGCCTCGATGGACCGGCGGGTGACCGCCGGGAAGTCGTAGGCCACCTCGAGGGGCCCGAAACACTGCGGACAGGCGAACTCCGCCGCCAGCGGCGTCTCGTGGCCGCACTCGCGACAGGCGAGGGCGCGGGCGGAGCCGAGGTCGAGGCCGGTCGTCTGGGCGGACGCAGTAAGAGTCATCGGAGGATCTCCTCATCTTCCCCGCACGAAGCGGGTCGGATTTGGCACCGTGATCGTCACACGCGATGGTCGTGCGACGCCGGTTGCCGGGGTTTCAACGGGCCGTTCCCTCTACCCCTCTGGATGAGCCATGTTCAGTTGTGCCGGGCCGGCGCGTTGCGACAGCGCCGATCTCCGCGACCCACGTTACGACATGCGTGTCGCCGACGCGAAGCCGAGCCCGCGATGTGGGAGGCGGCTCACGCCACCGGCGCGGGCTGGGCCACGATGAGGAGCGTGACCCCTCCGGCAGCCGACGCGACGCCTCCGCACCCGGTACAGCTCGTCGTGGGCGAGGAGGAGCTGCTCGCCGAGCGCGCCGTGCAGGACATCGTGACCCGGGCGCGCGCTGCTGATCCGGACACCGACGTGCGGCGGCTGCGCATCGGCGAGATCGCCCCCGAGGACCTGGCCGAGCACGTCAGCCCGTCCCTGTTCGCGGAGGGTCGCGTCGTCGTGCTCACCTCGGCGCAGGAGGCGAGCAAGGACATGGCCACCGCGGTGCTGCGCTACGCCGCCGAGCCGGCCGACGGGATCGTCGTCGTCCTGCTCCACCAGGGCGGCGCCCGCGGCAAGACGTTCGCCGACGACCTGCGCAAGGCCGGCGCCGAGGTCGTCCGCTGCGACCGGCTCACCCGGGCGGGCGAGCGGGCCGACTTCGTGAAGGCCGAGGTGCGCCGCCTCGGCGGGAAGATCACCGGCGACGCCCTCGAGGTCCTGATGGAGGCCGTGGGCTCCGACCTGCGCGAGCTCGCCGCCGCGGCGGGGCAGCTCGTCGCCGACACCGGCGGTGCGATCGACGACAAGGCCGTGCGGCGCTACCACCGCGGCCGGGCGGAGTCGTCGGGTTTCACCGTCGCCGACAAGGTCGTCGCGGGGGACCGGGCAGGAGCGCTCGAGGCGTTGCGGTGGGCGCTGGTGCTGGGTGTCGCGCCGGTGCTGGTCGCCGACGCTCTGGCCGACGCGGTCCGCACCCTCGCGAAGGTCGGCGCCGCGGGCCGGGGCGACCCCAATCGGCTCGCGAGCTCGCTCGGCATGCCGCCGTGGAAGATCCGCAAAGCCCAGGGGCAGGTGCGGTCGTGGCGGCCGGAGGGCATCACGGCGGCGTTCGCGGCAGCGGCCGAGGCCAACGCGGACGTGAAGGGTGCCGCGGCCGATCCCGAGTTCGCCCTGGAGCGCGCGGTCCGCCGCATCATCGACGCCCGCGACCTCCGCTGACCCGGCGGACCGCCACACCCCGAGTGTCGAGCCACGCCCCACCGAGTTCGACGTCGGAACGGACCGGTCCGGTGCCGGTTCGGCGTGAACGGCGTGCTCTGGTCAGCCGACGGGCCGGACGCGGAGATGCCGAAAGCGCCGTCCGCGGGGTGCGGGCGGCGCTTTCGGGAGTTCGGACCGGCGCCAGGGCGCCGGAGGCTCAGCTCGCGGAGCTGAGGGCGTCCGCGCGCTTGGCGATCGCCGACTTGCGGTTGGCGGCCTGGTTGCGGTGGATCACGCCCTTGCTGGCGGCCTTGTCGAGAGCCTTGGCCGCAGCGCGCTGCAGCTCGACGGCCTTCTCGGTGTCACCGGCCGCCTCGGCCTCACGGAAGCGGCGGATCGCGGTGCGGACCGACGACTTGACCGCCTTGTTGCGCTGGCGGCGCTTCTCGTTGGTCTTGACCCGCTTGATCTGGGACTTGATGTTGGCCACGCGTCTGCCTCGAGTCTTCCTACCTGGAACGTGTACGGGGGGCCGGCGTTACGACCCGTACCGCGGATCGTGAGACCCGGATCGAGCGAGCACGCCGTGCGCTCGGTCATTCATGTTAACAGCGGTCCCGCCGCCCCCTCACACACCCCCGTCGGGTGATGCTCGGAGGCGCGAAACCGTGGGCCCTGGTGGCTACGGTTCACCCATGACCGTAGTCCTCGTGCACGGCAACCCGGAGACCGCCGCGATCTGGGGCCCGCTGGTGGACCACCTGGGCGACGACGACCCGGTGGTGCGGCTGTCGCCCCCGGGCTTCGGCGCCCCGGTGCCCGACGGGTTCGCGGCCACGTGGGAGGCCTATCGGGACTGGCTGGTCGCGGAGCTGGGTGCGGCGCCGGTCGTGCAGCGGGGGCAGGGGCTCGCGGCGCAGGGCATGGACGCGGGGGTGGCCGACAAGGTCGCCGCGGCGTTCGATCCCGCGATGGGCGAGTGCATCCTGCGGCTCTACCGGTCGGCCGCGCAGCCGGCGATGGCCGATCTGGGCGGCGGGCTGGAGGCCGCGGCGCAGGTGCCGGGCCTGGCGCTGGTGCCGACGGAGGACCCGTACGTCGGTACCAGCGAGCAGAAGGCACGCGCCGCCGCCCGGGCGGGTGCCCGGGTCGAGGAGCTCGACGGGCTCGGGCACTGGTGGATGATGCAGGACCCGGCCCGCGGGGCGGCGGCACTCACCCGGTTCTGGTCGGGGCTCTGACCCCACGCTCGGAGCGGGATCAGACGGCCCGCAGGTCCAGCGTCAGGGTTGTGGGCGCGTCGTCGACGATCACGACCGGGATGCCCCAGTCCTGCTGGTAGCGGTGGCACGCCGCGTAGATGCCGTCGCCCTCGTCGCAGGCCGCGGCGGCGACGCTGATCGAGAGCACCCCCTCGGTGACGTCGCCGGCGAGCTCGAGCGTGCGCACCAGGCCGGGCGCGGTGCCGGCCCCGCTCACCAGCAGGGACGGCGGGGACGCGGTGACGGTCAGCGACGTCGGGTCGCCGAAGCGGTCGTCGAGGTGCTGGCCCGACGGCGGGGTGAAGGCGACGGTGAGCTGCAGCGGGCCCGGCGCGAGGTCGGTGCGGGCGCGGCGGACGCGATGGGCGCCGGCGTCGACGCGGGCCCCGGCGGGGATCGGCATCCGCACGAGCCGGTGCGCGGCCGACTCGACGACGACGAGCGTGTCCCCGTCGACGAGCACGTCCGAGGGTTCGGCCAGGTCGCGCGCGAGCGTCGTCACGGTGCGGGTCGTGGGGTCGTAGCGGCGGATCGCGCCGTTGTAGGTGTCGGCGATCGCGACGGACCCGTCGGGCAGGACGGCGACGCCGAGCGGGTGCTGCAGCAGGGCCTCGTCGGGGGCGGGGCCGTCGCGGAACCCGAAGTCGAACAGGCCGAGCCCGACGGCCGTCGTGACGGCGGCCCCGGCGGCGGGGGCGGCGACGACGGAGCGCAGTGCGGAGGTCTCGGGGTCGGCGACCCAGAGCGTGCCGTCGGGGCCGGCGGCGAGGCCGGAGGGCTGGGCGAAGAACGCGTCGGAGGGCGGCCCGTCGCGCAGGCCCTCGTTGGTCGTCCCGGCCAGCACCGACGACTGGCCGGTGCGCGGGTCGAACGACCACAGCTGGTGCGACCCGGCCATGGCCACGACGACCTGCCCCTCCCACCACGCGACGTCCCACGGTGTCGAGAGCTCCTCGGCGGTGTCGCCGACGGCGACCCGGTCGCGCAGCTGCACACCGGTTCCGGCGACCCTGCGCAGCTCCCAGGACGACAGCGACAACCCTTGCAGCGCATGGTTCACCGAGTCGGCGACGACGACGTCGTAGCCCACCTCGGCGGCGACGTCGGTGGGCAGCGCGACGAGCCCCTGCGGTTCCGACAGCGGCCCGCGCACGCCGGTGCCGATCCGCCGGCGCTCGGTCACGAGGTCCGCCTCCAGCTCGACGAGCTGGTGGTGCGCGCTGTCGGACACCAGGAACGTGCCACCGGGAAGGGCGATCACCTTGCCGGGGAAGCGCAGCGCCGTCCGCGGCTCCGGGGGTGCGACGTAGGGGCCGTCGCCGCGGTGCAGCGTCCCCGCGGCCTCGTGCTCGGCGACGAGCTCGCCGATGAGGACGTCGAGACCGTGGGCGTGGCCCTCGCCGGACATCTGGGCGACGACGTAGCCCGTCGGGTCGACGACGACGAGCGTCGGCCAGGCGCGTGCGGCGTAGGCGTCCCAGGTGGTGAGGGTGGGGTCGTCGAGGACCGGGTGCCCGACGCCGTAGCGCTCGACGGCGGCCTCGACGGCGGCGGGCTCGCCCTCGTGCACGAACTTGGGGGAGTGCACTCCGACGGTGACGAGCACGTCGGACCAGCGCTCCTCGAGCGGACGCAGCTCGTCGAGGACGTGCAGGCAGTTGACGCAGCAGAACAAGGGTTGGAGTACATCTTGTCTCGCCGCAAAGCTGCACGTCACAGACTCACGGGTCACGGTCAGTGGCACCACCCGACACCTCGACGCCGGACGCGTCGGGTCGCACTGCTCGTCGTTGCAGTACTGCTCATCCTCGCCGCAATCGTCACGACGGTTGTCGTTGCTTGTGCTGAGGACAGCGTGCGCCTCAAGGTCGACACCGTGACCGTTGTCGGTGTCAGCGACCGCACTTGGACGTGTCTCCGAGATCGGGGGTACGCGGGCACCCCGGGAGACGGTTTGGAAGCACTGAGCGTCCCGTTCGACCAGCTCCACGAGTGCGCTCGTGGGGACACGCTGAGCGCGTAACGCGCGATCGTGCGCAACCGACCAACCTGCGACCGAAAGGAATCAACACATGTACTGCTGTGACCGCTGCGGCGGGGAGGTCTCTGTTCCCGAGCACCTCACTGGGGGCGACGACTGGTCCGACGACTTCGTGATCATGTTTGACGCGCATGTGAGATACCGCTTCGAGCTGCACGAGCGGGTGTGCGCGGGATGACCGCGTGGCGACCTAAGCGAGCCGGTGACTCAGTGGAGGGTGTCGTCACGGCGATCGAGCACACGACGTCCCTGCACACATCGGACCCGATCCCGGTGGTTCACCTGCGTACCGACGCGGGGGAGCCGGTCGCAGTTGCTTGCTATGCCGCTGGACTCCGCGCGGAAGTGCATCGGGTGAGTCCCGGAGTCGGTGACCGCTTCGCGGTTCGGTACGACGGGAAGCGCGTGAGCGTCAACGCACGCATGGTGTTCCACGACTACAGGTGCTCAGTGGAAGCCGCGTAGCACGACCCTGCGACGCAAGAGAACCCCCGAACCTGCTGGTATCAGGTTCGGGGGTTCTTTGTTGGGGTCGGACACCCCCGACGCGAACGACCCCGCGAGCGAGTGTGTCAGAAACCCCGCGCGTTGCGGACGTTGATCCACTCAGCGAGCGGGAGCGTGTCGCTCGGTTCCCCGTACAGGGCAGCTCGCTTCCCCGCCGCATAGGCGACCATAAGATCAGTCGGAGCGTGCTCACCTGCACTGACGCACACCGCTTCACGCTCGCTGAGGTAGTCGATTGCAGGGATGGGGAGTTGCACGCACTCCACACCGTCAGCGGTGAGGATGTGCGCGGGAACCTCGCTGAGCTTCATGCGCGTCACCGTAGCGGATGAAGCTGACAAGTCTCACTCACCGCGGACTAATAGCGGTCGGGGAATATTTGCCTCAGAATGTCCTGATCCATCCCGATGAAATCTGCTGAACGACCCAATTTTCCGCCAATCGCAGCGAACTGTTCGCGGGTGATTTCGACGATTGGGAGCGTCCCCCAGCGGAACCAGGGAACCATAGCGTTGTCTATACACATGTACCCGACCACCCCGAGACCCTCCGTGGTCATCGGCGAGTCAGGGAGGATCTTCGCTTTTCCGGGTGGAAAATTGAGCAACGATGTCGCGTTAGCGGTCGAATCCCCGTTCTGTATCCACACTGACAGAGCATGGACTGGGACGTTTGAGTCGTTAGCGACGGTGTAATGTGTGTCCCACTCCGTGACCCAAACTCCCAGCTTTGAAATCTGTTCAGCACGCTTGTCTTGCTTGAGTTCAGCGAGCTGCTCACCTTGCCGCTTGAAACTCCGGAAAGCGAACCAACCGCCGATACTCGCGACGAAGAACGCCGCGACTCCCGTCCACGCAGACACCTGCGCTGAGAGCGTCCCCCAGTCCGCTCCGAGTATCGCGACTACCTGACCCGTGATCATCGCGCAACTCTACTGGGTGAACGCAGAAATCCCCCGCACCTGGGTGACCGGGTGCGGGGGATTCAACTTGAGTTCTTGCGACTATTGCACGAGCGACACAGCACCCGCAGGAGACCCGAGCCATTCCCGCTCGCAGCTACCGACACCACGTGATCCGCGGTGAGGTCGCTGCTCGCGTGTGACTCGACTTGGTATCCGGGACACCAGTCACCGAATTGTGCGCGGTGCGCTGCGACCACTTGAGCGCGTCGCTTCTGCTCCGCGTAGGTGCGGGTGCGCTTCGTCGGTGTCGTGCGTCGCTGGTGGGAGTCGAGCTGCGACGCGTGGTGCGCGCACCTCCCGAGACGGTGCACCGGGTCTCCGCAACCCAGCTCGCGACAGGGACGCTTGGTGACTCTGCGGCTCACTGCTGCTCTGCTCGCTGGTGTTCGATGTTCTCCCGCAACATCTGCTGGTCAGCGGGAGATGGTTTCTCCCACGAGCGAGCTACCGCAATCCAGTCATCCGGGTAGCCGGTTCCTAGCTTGCGCGGGGTGTAGAAGCAGCAATACCGGTGATCGGGGAACTCCGGACATGGTTTCGCGTTCGGTGGTCGCACATAGCTCACTTCGCTCCCTCAGTCACAGCGACTCCATGAAGTCATCCCACGAGTCGCCCGCGTCACCGAGCGAGTAGGTGAGACCTAGGTTCTTCGCTCCCACCGCAGACAACCCCAGGTCGCTGCGAGCACCTCGGAGCTGCGCGAGCATCGGAGCGGTGGGACTCGTCTCGCAGCGGATCGACAGTCGAACGAACATCGCTAGCTCGCGGACAACTCCGCGCTTGGTCCACCACTCATTGAGTGGGTGCGTGTTCCACAGCTCATCCCAGTATTCGAGTTCAGGAGACTTCGGGTCTCGCAAGGGGAATGGTGGAATTGGAATACTTGGATTACGGGTAATGGTATCGGGTGAAATCCCGCGACCCGCAACGTTCGTGTTATTGCGTACTCGTGCAGGCATACTGATCCAATAGTAACGATTCGGTAACGTCTATTGCGGGATGCGTCGCGATCCCGAGCGGCGTCGGAGTCACAGCTCATCACGGGGAGCGATCCCCTTCCCCGCGGCGGGGGCGCCTTGTGGGTGGGGGAGGGGCTACCCCACCCCCGGGCGCCCCGGTGGCTCGCAAAGCAGAGTGAACAATGCAATCAATCGATCAATCAATGCAGCATGAATGCATTGTTCACTCTGCTATCTGTTAGCTCAGTCGCTCATATACTTCGCGACCATGCGTCGCTCTAGCCGCACCGCGCGTGCGTACCCGAGTAGCGATCCGAACCAGAGTCCACCGACGAGACCAACGAGCAACGTCATCGCACACCTGGTCGCACCGTGAACGGACGCTTGCGTACCGATGGAGGGGTGAGCATCAGCACCTCGCGTGACGTCAGCGCCAAACCTGACGCAGCTGAGCTAGTCAGCTCGTAGCTGTAGTTCGGGAACGTCTCAGCCCGGACCCCGATACCGCCGGTGCCGACGGAGGTGAGAGCGCGAGCCACCACCTGCGCCGCTACCGCAACCACAGCGTCGGTGCTCAGGAGTCCGTCAGCGATCCACGAGTCAACCTGCGGGAGTCGAGACCGGATCAGCGCTGACACGTCATCGCACAACGCGGACACCTGTTGCAGCTCAACACCTTCGTAGCTCGTATCGAGTCGCACCGCGAGGTCATCAGGTGTCACGAGCGCAGTCACTCGGTACCGCCGGTACCAGCTGCGGGGGTCACGGTCTGACGGGTGCCGTTCTCCCACTCCCGGACAACCTGAGCCGCCACTTCGTCACCCCGCTTCGCACGAGCGCGCAGCTCGCCGAACAGCAGCGTCCCGGGTTCAGCTGCGTACACCTCGACCTGAGTCGCGGAACCCGGGTGGTTGACGCGTTGGTACAGCTCGCGACCGTTCTCGACGCTCACGCGTCACCATCCACGATGCGAGCAGCGATGTCCGGGGTGACATGGAAGCGGTACTGCGTGGGACCGCCGACGCTCGCAGTTGCGGTCTCCCACCTACCGCAAGCAACCTGCTCAGCGTGCTCACGCTCTCTGTCACCGAGCATGGGAGAGAGCAGAACGGAGCGCGCATGATCACGCTCAGCCTGATCTTGCTGTTCCTGCGCAAACTCATCCGTCGTGGGAACCCACACCCCGAACTCCCCACCGAAGGGGAGAGCTGCGAACTCCCGCAGGTAGGCGAGGTCAAACACTGGACGAACCACCGCGATATGGGTCGACACCCTCCAATGCGTTGACGACTCGTGCAGGGTGCGCAGGTCGAAACCCCGCACGTATCCGTGAAGCTCCACGGTGGTCGAAGCGAGCATGTCATCTCGCAGGCACAAGAGCTTCCACTGAGCCTGTCGCGCAGCGTGCAGCTCCCGGGTGAGCGCGGTGACCTGCTTCCACTCACCCGCGAGACCGAAGTTGATCACCTCAAGCTCACTGCTCACTGAACCAAGAGCGGGGAGAACCTCTCGCGCGCGCTCGTGGATGCGCTGAACCTCCGTGCGGACGACCTCAAGCGCGCTGTCTACGCCGGTAGAGAGTAGCGACGGACGACCCTGCTGGAGCGAGGTCAACGCGGTGTGAGCTGCGTCCTGCGCACGCTGACGTGCACCGTCCGTCTGTACATCCTGAGCCGCTCGCGTCATCAGCTCATCAGGGTCAACGTTGCCGCTGACCACCTCCGCGAGAATATCCATGCGCCGGGGAACCGCGTAGTTGTTCCTCACTGCGTCGTAAAGCTTCTGTGCGCGACTGACCTGCTCGTCCAGCTCGCGAACACCGGGGATCGCAGCAATAGCGTCATCGTAAATCGTGCTCAATGTGTTTCAACCTCATCGGTTTCGATATCGGCGGGAAGCTCATGCTGAGCTTCCACCTGGTTAACCTTTTCAATCGCAGCATCCTTGAGGAACCTGCTGCGGGAAATCCCGAGCGCGTAAGCCGCTCGAATAATGCGCCGGTGGAGTCGTGGAGAAAGCGTCACCCACACCCGCGCGTTACTCACGCGGACTCTCTACGATGCCGTTACGAGTCGACATGTAGTCATGCCAACTTCGATACGTCAAGTGAAGTGTCTGCGAATGGAATCCGTTTCCATCCCACTTGCAGCCGTTGCAGCGACGCTCGACCTCTTGAGTCTCAGTCCGCTCAAACATTCTTTCCCCTGCAAGCGCGTACCGTTTCCTCACAGGTACTCGCTCCGACCGTAGTAACCGTCATCGTCGTCGGGGTGCCACGGGAGTTGAACTTCCTCCGGCTCGTAAGGCTTCATGATCATCGCTTCGTGTTCGACAACATGCTCAATCCACTGAGCCGGTGACATTCCGTAGTTCTCCGCGCACGCAACGATGTCGTCGTACACATCAGCGTTGAACCACACTTCCAGTCTCACCGGCGCCCCACTTGCGGAATATCCATCTCGTTGCGCACCGCTGCTGTGACGAACTCGCGAAGCGTCATCCTGCGCCGCTTAGCCTCCGTGCGAACCTGCTGAGCAAGCTCGCGAGCAATCCAAACCGTCATATTCAGTTGTTCCTGTGTTAGTGGAATGAAGTGACGGGGATGAGCGCGTGACTCATCCCCGTCACCTTGTTAACGACTGCCAGGGGTACCCAGCCGCGCCTATCTGCTAAATGCACCCAATTGGCTCAACGTGCGAAGCTCCCGCGTGAGAGTTGCGGAAGCACGCTCAGCAATCGGGTTGTTGACCGTCTGCTGAATGAGCACCTCGCGTCCGCTGCTCACCGCGCTGATTAGCTGTGACAACTGCTGCGGGGAGAACTCCGCAACACTCGAACCGTTGAACCGAACATTACGAGCGATAGACGAACGCAGCGACTGAGCGAACCCACCATCAGCGAAGTTGCGCGTCACCGAGTAGCCCATGCGCCGCGCGGTCTCTTCGAAGATCGCAAGCGAGCGCGGAGACTTGTTGATCGGAATGTACGCTTCGTCATCCTTCACGCGGTCACCGACGACCCTGTAAGTACGCGGAGGAACAATCTGTGCGTAGGGAGACATCTTCCGCAGCGTGTGACCATTGAACTTCATCCCACCCGCAGCGAACCCGAGAACACTCCCGTTCGCTTGCGCGGAGACAATGTCACCCTGCGCCTTCGGACCAACGACAGCAGTCGTCACCGTGGCGCTGATGTTCATGAGCACCGTGCGAGACGCAGCAAGGATCGCAGCGGAGATAGCTCGCATCGCTGCGGAGTTGTCACCCGCGATCTTAATGGTTCCCGTTTGACCATTCGCGTAGGTTACGGTTCCATTAATAGAACCGTCAGCCGGATTCCGGTTACCGTCAATCGTAATGGTCCCCTTAGAACCATCCGCGAAGACAACCGCAGACTGAACCTTCTCATTCACCAGTGACGGTTCACCGTCGAGCTTGATGTTTCCGGTTGAACCATCAGCGAACGCGACTGACTCAACGATGGTTCCGTTCACCTTTGTCGGATCACCGACAAGGGAAATCTTTCCTTCCTTGCCGCTGATGCTCGCGATGAACGCGTCAAGCTGACGACCCGCTTCCTCAGTGGGAGCGGTGATCTTGACGGTTCCATCCTTGAGGTGCTCCACCTTGAACCCGAAAGTCTCAAGCTTCTGCTGAGCTTCCTCAGTAATGGAGCGGATGGTCACACTCTTGCCCGCAGGGAGCTTCCCGATTTGCGCGTCGAGGGTGATCAGTTCCGCAGTCACACCCGTTGCGTTAGTGCGGAAAATAGTTTCCGCAGCAGCAGGGATCAGACCAATTTGATTCGCGAGTGCCTCAGCAGCTTCGCGGCTACCAAGTGCAGCCTCAGCCTGAGCAACGAATGCCTCACGTGACTTAGCCATCGCGTCGCGAGCTGCAACCGCACCCGACTCCACGGAGCCGGTGAACTTGAGTGCATCCTGACCAGCTTGTTGAGCGCTCTTACCGGCTGCTGCTGTGACGTCGGAGAGCATCTTGAGAACCGGTGCGGTTGCGGTTGCTCCGTCTTTCAGTGTCTCGAATGCCTTGTTGTCACCGAGCAGCTTTAGAGCGTTGTCGAACGTCGCAGACGCGGTCGCTGCATCACGTGCAGCCTTACTAGCGTCCGCGAACTTTCCTGCCGAATCACCAAGCAGGGAACCGACTTCACCGATAGGACCAACCAGCTTCGCGAGTTCCTGACGCAGATAATCCGCACCAGCACCACTCGCACCCTGCATCTCCGCGAACTTCGCAAACGCCTGCTCGTTACCGATAGCAGCATCCGCGAGCAGGTCAAGCGAACCTCCTGCATCCTTGTAGGATTGCAGGAGCGACCCGTTCCACAGATTGGAGGTTTCCAGCACACCACGCGCCTGGTTGTGCAGCGTGAGGTTCACCGACTCAAGAGCAGCCTGGTTGCCGGTGGTCGCGTCAACCCAGACCTTCGAGTCAATACCTAGCTTCGCAATCGCGGAGCTGAGCGACGTCGTCCCATCCTTGAGCTTCGTGTTCGTCAGCTCTTGCGCCTGAATCGCACGCGTCGCATCAGTGGCAGCACCCGTGACCTGGTTTAGCGAGCCCTTGAGATTGTCAATGGCTGCCTGGTGCTGCTGCGCCTTTTGTGCAGCCTCAGCGTTCTTCTGACCGAAGATGGTCAACGCTGCACCAGCAGCGATGAGCACCGCACCCCAAGGACCACCCAGGGCACCAAGCAGCCCAGAGAACCCGACGCGCGTAGCCGTCGCAGCAGCCGCACCCAGACCACCCAGCACACCGGTGAACCGGGTAGCCGCACCGATCGCACCAGAGAAGTGAGTGCTCGTGCTCGCGACGCCGGTACCGAAGTTCGTGATAGCGGTACGCGCGGTGTTGAAGCTGCTCCCGATGGCAGCGATACCGGGGGAGCGCTCCGCAAGGGTGCGCATCCCAGCGGTCAACGTGCTGATCGGAGCACCAGCACCCGCAGCACCCGCGCGGATAGCGCCCATCTGGTTCGTGAAGCCGCGCGCCGCTTCGACCGCGCGACCCTGCGCCGTTTGGTAGGCAGCGGTGACGCTCGCGAGCCGACTGATCGGCTGCCCCAGCGAGGTCGCCATTGCGCGTTGGGTGCGCATCGCTTCGGTGAAGTTGAGTAGCTGCGTCGGACGCAGCGCGTTCACCGCTTGACCCAGTCGCGACGTTGCACCCGCGGTTGTGTTCAGGAAGCCGCTCACTGCGCGGAACGCGAGGAACGCGAGCACCGCTGTCTGAACCGGACCTGGGAGCGCAGAGAACGTCTTGAGCACCCCGCCGATCAGCGACCCGATGGGACCCAGCACCCGCGACACGAACTCCACCGCGCCCGCGAGACCCGTCAGCACGCTCGTGACGAGACCGACCTCACCAGCTCCACCCTTGAAGCTGTCGAACACCGCGCGGATACCCGACGCGACCGGAGCAGCAGCCACCTTGAGGTTGGTAAGCGTCTGCGTCGCCTTATCGAGCGCAGCTTGCAGCGGACCCGCAGAGACACCCTTGCCGCTCAGCAGGTCAGCGAGACCACCGAGACCCCCAGCGCCCGCAGTAGCAAGCTGCGCAAGCGGACCCTTGATCAAGTCATAGATGGAGAGCGCGAGGTCTTGCGCGTTCCCTTCAAGCTGATCCATCGCACCCGAGAGACCCTGCGAGTTCGCAGCAGCAGCCTTCTGAGCCGCACCCTGCTCACGAACCGCAGTACCCAGCTCGCGGAACTTCTCAGTCCCCTGCGACGCCAGCACGTTCGCCGCAGACATACCCTCAGCCCCAAAGGCTGTTGCCGTAGCTGCGGTGAACTCCGCGTCAGTCAGGCGCCCCTTCGCTTCGGTGAGCTGACGGGTGATCGCTTCGAGACCGACGAACTTCCCCGACGCATCGAACGCTTGGATGCCGAGTTCCTGCATCGCAGCAGCCGCAGGCTTGCTCGGTGCCGCGAGCGACGCGAGCACACCGCGCAGCGCGGTACCCGCAGAGGAGCCCTTGATGCCTGCGGTGCTGAGCATCGCGAGCGCCGTAGAGGTGTCCTCAAGACTGATCTTGAGACCCGCTGCGGTGGGAGCGACGTACTCAAGCGACGCACCCAGGTCGCGGATGTCGGTGGTGCTCGCATTCGCGGTAGCCGCGAAGACGTCGGTGACACGAGTCGCGTCAGCAGCAGACAGACCGTAGGTGTTCAGGGTGTTCGCGAGCAGGGAAGCAGCTTCCCCACCATCCATCATCCCCGCGCGAGACAGAGCGATAGCGTCGCGAGCGACAACCATCGAGTCACTGACGCTCAGACCAGCCTTAGCGAGTTCCTCAATAGCGCTCGCAGCATCCTGCGAGCTGGTGCCCGCGAGCGTCGCATCCGATCCCAGCTCACGAGCACGAGCAGCAACCTGCTGCATCGCAGTCGCACTCGCGCCGCTCGTCGCCTGAATGCGCGAGAGCGTGGAATCAAACTCGTTTCCCACCTTGACGACACCCGCGAGACCGAGACCCGCAGCAATCGCGCCGCCACCAATCGCAGCACCGATGAGCTTTCCAGCTCGATCCGCGATGCTCGTGGTTCCGCGCAGACCTGCTTGAAGCTGCGACCCGAAGAGTCGCAGGTCCGGGCGCACGTCGATGAGAATCGTGCCACCGGCTGCCAAGTCAGATCACCCCCGCGAACATCTCTTGGGTGAATCCCGCAGCGATGAAGACGCTCAGATTCAGCTGAGTCGCATGCGGTCCAGGGTGATCCGCGATAAGCTCGCGAAGTCGCGCACCACGTTCGTCCAACACGATCATGTCGAACACAGAGTCAAAGTCCTGCGATGCGACGAGTGCACGCAGCGCAGCAAGCTCGTCGGAGTTGAAGTCGCAGCGGATATAAAAGCGTTCCCCGCGGAGGATGACACCTTGCGGCTCAAGCTCCGGGAGCGTGTCTGTGAGGTTGATCAACGTGCACCTGGTATTCAGTTATCAAAGATCAGGGAGCCACCCCGCACCTACGGCAAGGGAAGTTGCTAGGTGCGGGGTGACGTGGTTGCCGGTTGGTTGCACTCGATACATCGAGTTCATGTACTCGATAATCTGAGGCTCGCGACCCTTTGACCTGCGGATACTCGGTGCATTCGCTGCACTCGATAATTCGGGAGGTTCGGTCGCGGTGTAGTACTACCAGTAGCAGGAGTACCTGTAGCTTCTAGTATCTATAGTCTCTAAATATCGAATATATCGAGTACAACGAGTTCAGACAGTAAAACTGCTGGTCAGAGGTTCGCGAGTTGCACTCGATAACCTCCAACACCGAGTGCGGGAGGCGAGTTATCGAGTGCAACCGCGCGGGTCACGCAAGCTTGCGGAGACCTGTGACTCCCTTGACAGTTCCGCGGGAACCGTCGGGTCGCGGGAGGTTGTCGACTTCCTCCACACCTTCGCGACCGACAACCGCAAGCACGCGCTTACGAATCTGCCGGTCGCTGATGGGTGGAGCGGTGACGTTCTCGCGCCGCCACTCGGAGTACGCGTTGAACAGGTCGCGGGTGAGTACCGAGTCTCCCGCGTCCCGTGTCACTTCGTAGGTGTCGCGGATAAACTGGAGTAGCGGGTCACTGTCTTCGCGTGCGGTCTCCGTCGCTTGCTTCACCTGCGTCGGCATTTCGAGACCCTGCGTGATGTAGCCGCGAAGTCCGGCGAGCAGCCAGTTGAGCACCCCCGGCAACTCGTGCTCGAAGATGCGACGTTCCAACCCCGTGTCTTCGCGTCCCTCAAAGCTCTCGGTGAACGGGATTTCCCGGTACCTGGTCCAGAACGCCACTTCACCGTCAGGAACCGCCGGCTTGAAGTTGGAGGTCATCACGAGCGTGTGAGTCGGAGCAAAGGTGGTCTCGTCCTCACGCATGTAGCGTCCGGTGATGTCGTCACCCCCGGTCAGACTCTTGACCGACGCGACGTCCCACTTGCTATCGCGGTCCAACTCCTGCGCGAGACAAACGCGGTGACCCTTGAAACTCATCAGCTCCGTCTTGTGGTCCTCGCGACCACCTTGCAGCAGGATATTCTTGGAGACGGTGGTCATGTATTCACCAAGAACTTTTTGAATAACGCGGACGAGCGCACCCTTCCCGTTCCTCCCGGTACCGGTGAAGACTGCGAACACCTGGTTCTTCTCGTCACCGCGCAGCGCCATCCCTAGCAGCTTCTGCGTGTACCACCGGGTTTCATCGTTAGGGAGCACCTCGCGGATGAACTTCTCGAACTCAGGTGCCTGAGCGTCCGTGTCGTATCGCGTTCCCGCAGTCTTGGTAAGCATGTCCGCGGGATCAGCTGGTCGGAACGTCACGTCTCGTAGGTCAATGGTCCCGTTAGCGACGTTGAATAGCAGTGGGTTGCGGTCAAAATCGTCTCTGCTGCGGGTGACTGTTGGGAACGTGCGCAGGACACGGGGGACACTGGTGAGCCGCTCTGCGGACCGCAGCCACTCTGTCGCCTCCACCTGATTCCCGTTGTTCTCGCGGATCGCTACGGTGTTGTCGAACACCTTGCGCAGCTCGTGTCCGAGAAGGGTGCTACCCGCGGTGGTGTTCCACCGCGATCCGTCGTAAGTCCACCACTTTTCGACCTCTGCGACCCAGAAGAACTTATCTGATGCTTCTTTGATGACGTGCTCTGCGAGGTCGGTATCAGTAGCTCGGATAACGGTGGGAGGATTGTCACCAAATGAAAATGAGCCGTCGGAATTCTCCGTCAGAATCTCGGTGCTATAGTCCGTCAGTGTCATATGAAGTTGTACTTTCCTGTTGGTGACCACCGCGCACGGTTCGCGCGAGTCCTGCTAGGGGTGAAGCACCCGGGGTGGAGCTGATGAGTTCCTTAGGCTCATCAGCTCCACCGCGAACCGACACAGGACAATCGGTTCTCCGGGGAGACTTGGTGGGCGAGAGGGTGTCACCCGGCGTCTCATCACACCGGGTGACTTCCGCTCTCAGTCTTCCCTATCTTTCTCAACCGCTGCTGCGGTGGAGTCCAGTGCACACGAGCACCCCGGTCGCGCACGTGACAACTTGACCGGGGTGCTCGCGTGGTTTAGGCGCTGCGACCAGCAGTGCGACGGTGAAAGAGGCAAAGACGTCGCACGACTGGGAGCTACCTGACCCGCCGGTTGGAGATCAGCGGGAGTCTTGAGCCACTTGCAACTTGCTTCGACGGGGAACGAACTCTTCGTTGTACCCGAGAGCTTCCGCGAGGATGCTGCGGACAAACTCCGAGCGAGACTTCCGCTGCTCGTCGGCAGCCTCATCCAGAGCGGCTAGTAATCCCGGGTCTGGGAAGCTGAGCGTGGATCGCTCTATCATGGGTGAACCTCATTATTCAGTTATCCGGAAGAGAGCATGAATCTTCCAACGCTATGTACCATTTTAGCACACTTCACACTTATTCACACGCGCAGAAGCGCTTTTCCGACGCTTCGTTACTCATTCGTAACACAATTCTCTTGACAATCTGCTACGTGTTCCGGCGCTTCCTGCGAACCCTTACTGACTTGAGCGCCATCTCCCGATAGAACGCAGCGCGCAATGCTTCCGCTGAGCGGTTAACCTGCTTCTCCGTCGCGTCTGGTCCGAGCAGCTCGCGCGCTTGTTTGGTGAACCGCACATCCGCTGCTCGTCGTCCCGCTGCGGTGCGCGTGGTTCTGTTGCGCGTGGCTGCCCACGACTTGAGCGCGTTGATACGTGCGACCTGCGACCGTTCTTCGGGGTCCATCCGCGCATGGTGCATGCTGCGGGGATTTTGCGCTAGACGCGCATTCTCCGGTGGAAAGTGAACACGTGCGCATTCTCCCGAACTCCCCGAAGTCGACACTGGGTAGCTCAGTCTCCTCTCCCGGTTGCACAGATGTCGCTAGACCGGCATCGCTCGCGTGTTGCCACGCTGTGCGGTACTTGATCACGGTGTTGTTGCTACGCAGACCACGAACACGCAGGTCACAGAGTTGCGCAACTGACAAACTGTGCAGTTCTGCACGGTTTCCGGGGCGCCCCACAACCGGAGGTCGTACCCACGCCCACACCAGCGCTGCGAGCTGCCAACCGGTAGCGGAAGCCAGTCCCGACAGGTCGCTAAGGGTGTCTTTCAGCAGGTCAACCGTGTCGGGAATCTTGACGGTGGTGGTCACGTTTATTGGGGACCACGGTTCATCCACTCGATCAGTGTTTCACCCGGAAGTCTCGGATTCTCCTGTTCCCATGCGACCCGCGCAGCCTCAGTTATCTCGCGGTCACGGGAAATCGCTTCGTCCCACTCCTCAAGGTGCAACTGCACGCGGACTCTGTCTGCCACTGCTAACCGGTTCCCGGAACCAGCGGGGAGAATCGTCACCGTTGCAATATCTGACACAAGTGCGCGTCGCCGGTCGAGGGACAAGTCTTCCCACCTGCTCCGCTCGCGTGCGAGGTCGAACACCTCATCACGCGCTATGCGGATCGGTGCTGCGAATGACTGAGCGAGTTGCTCGCGCTGCGCGATGATGAGTGTCATTGCGGCGGTGTACGCGTCTTCGGGGAGGACTCCCGTCGCGAACTGCATAGCGAGCTTTGATTGACGAGCCTCTAGCTCTTGGATTGTCGTCACGGGTGTCGGGGGAGCGGTGTCTTCCACCTCAAGCGGGAGACCGTGACCGAGTTCGTGCAGCTGCGCGAGGATGACCTCTCCCACGTACTCATCAGTCGGAGCAATGGGGATGGTGACGTGGCGGGTGGTGACCCCGTCCCGCTTCCTGTCCGTTGCAGTGCAGCGGTACACCTTGACCGCAGGCTTTCCGGAGCGCCACGAGCGCATGAGCAACCCGCACTCCTGCTCGTCCACGATCGCACCGCAGCGATAGATGAACGTTCCGAGATACGCGGGTTGGGTGCCGGGGGAGGTGCGTCGCTGCGGGTCGTCCAGCACTGCGACGCACGCGGTCCACAGCTCCGCGGGCACGATGGGTTCCCACGACGCGCGACCGGCAACGCGACCCTGATGCTGCATGAGTCCCGCGTTGCGGGGTCTCCGCAGCAGCGCGCGGAGCTGCGTGGTGGTCCACGGCTTCCCGGTGGTCGTGACGAGTCCCTGAGCGCGCCACTCGCGGGCGATTCCGTGCACCGACTCACCAAGTACCACCGACTCCGTTGCTGAGCGGATAGCGGCTGCCTCAATGGGATCGTGGGTCACCTTGTCGGCGAGGAACCCGAACGGTCGGCGACCTCCACCCGGGAGACCCTTCGCAGAACGGGAGCGGAGACCTCGCTTCACACGTCCACGGAGCTGGTCGACTTCGTAGCGGTTCTGAGCACCCATCATCCGCGCGACCAAGCGACCCTGATCCGTCGTCAGGTCAAGGAAGCCGGAGGTCACCATGTGGGTAGCGACCCCTCGTGGCTCACACACTTCGATGTACTGCTCAAGCTCGTAGGGGCGTCGTGTGAGACGCGACTGCTCCCACACGATCACCGCATCCGTTTCACCCTCACGGATCATCCGCAGCAGCTCGATGTATGCGGGTCGCGGCTTCCCCGCGTAGGCAGACATGTCGTTGTCCGCTAGCTCCGCGACAACCTGAAACCCGCGTTGGTCTGCGAACTCGCGACACTCCACACGCTGCTGATCGACAGAACGCGCGGTCCCGTCCCTGTCCTGCGACGCGCGAGCGTAGATCACTGCGCGGACACCCTGTTCCTGCTTCGGCACGTTGTGTACTCTAGCCATCGTTCACTCAGCAGAAGGTCCAGAAGTCGAGCAGGACGATCTTGCCGCGCAGGTCGGCCAGTGACAGGTCACGTCCGCCGGTGCCGAGCCAGCGGCGGCCGCGCAGCTCGGGGGCGCGCACGCGCACACGGGTACTCACGCCGAGGTCAACTCACGTCGCCGGGCGGCTGTTCCCCGTGCAGACGACGCTCACCGACCCGCGGCCGCCAGCGGGATCCGGTGTGCGCGGGCGGCCCAGCGGCCGTCGTCGCGGACGATCCGCACGGGGTGGCCGAAGCAGTCGCTCACCAGGTCCGTCGTCAGGACCGAGGAGGCGGGGCCGGCGGCGAGACAGCGGCCGTCGCGCAGCAGGTAGGCGTGCGTCGTCGACGGCGGGAGCTCCTCGAGGTGGTGGGTGACGAGGACGGTCGCGAGGGTGGGGTGCTCGCGGCGCAGCACGTCGAGCGCGGTGAGGAGCTGTTCGCGGGCGGCGAGGTCGAGGCCGGTGGCGGGCTCGTCGAGGAGCAGGAGCCGGGGCGCGGGCATGAGCGCGCGGGCGATCAGGGCGCGGCCGCGTTCGCCCTGCGACAGCGTCGGCCAGCGGTCCGACGAGCGGTGGTCGACACCCAGCAGCGCGACGAGCCGGTCGGCCTCGGTCTCCTGGGCCGCGGTCGGGGCCCACCGCGGAACGAGCCCGGTGGTGCCCGTCAGTCCGGTGAGGACCACCTCGCGCAGTGTGAGCGGGGACTGCAGCGGATGCCGCGGGTCGACGTGACCGAGGTAGGACCGCAGCTCGCGGACGTCGACACGGCCGAGCCTGCGGCCGAGGACGTACACCTCGCCGCGGGTCGGATGGGTGCGGGCACCGAGGATGCCCAGCAGCGTCGACTTGCCGGCGCCGTTGGGCCCCAGGAGCGCCCAGTGCTCGCCCTGCTCGACGCGCAGGGACACGGAGTCGAGCAGCCGCGACGACCCGCGGACGAGGTCGACGTCGCGGGCGAGCAGGACGGGGCCGGCGTCGGCCGGGGTCGAGGACACCACGGGAGGTCACGCTAACTCCGGCGCGCACCGTGACACGGCCGGGGCGAGACTGATCACGTGCCGGAGCCCCCGAGGTCGGGTCCGCCCGGCGGGTGCTGGAGCAGGCGCCGGACCGCCGGATCGTCGCCGTCGACGACACCGACGGCTGGGTGTGCACACGGGCCGGATCATCGAGCACCGCCACGGCGACGCGAGGTGCCCGCGATGCGGGTCGCCAATGGTGCACGGCACGGTCGGGGGGCGGTCGACGTGCTGGTGCGCGAAGGAACACGCCTAGCGGTCGACGGCCGGATCGTCGGGGGTGATCGGATCGGCGTCCTGCGGTGCCGGTTCGCCGGGCCTGCTGCCCCAGGACCGGCGCGCGACGACGCACACCGCGAGCCACGTGGCGCCGACGAACCAGCCGGCCAGCACGTCGCTGAACCAGTGCACGCCCAGGTAGATGCGGGTGGCGCCGACGGCGGCGACCCACAGCGTCGCCGCGGCGACGAGCACGACGCGCGCCGCGGCGCCGCACGCGGGCCACACCAGCACGACCAGCGCGCCGACGATGACGACCGACATCGTGGCGTGCCCCGACGGCAGCGACTCGTTGGTCTCGTTGACCAGCCGGGTCGCCACCGGCGGGCGGGGCCGGTCGAACAGCGACTTGAGCAGCCGGAACAGTGCGCTGCCCCCGAGCGCCGCCGCCGCGACGAACAGGGCGTCCGCGCGGCGGCCGCGCAGCCAGCTGACGACGCACATCGAGACGGCGAGGATCGCCATTGCGGCGGTGCTGCCGATCGTCGTCACCGTCACGGCGGCCGTGGTGAGTCGCGGGCCGCGGACGGCGACGGCGTCGGTGAGCAGCGCGGCGTCGGCGTCGGCGGTGCCGGTGCCGGTCGCGCCGAAGTGCAGCAGCCAGCCGGCGGCGACGGCGAGCGCCACCACCACGACGACGCCGAGCAGCACCGGCAGCCGGGGGGACGGAGATCGCATCCGTCCAGTCTCGCCGAGCGGCGGGCCCCCCGCACCCGCCCGACGGGGAGGGCCCGTCAGGCCGAGCGCCCCCGCAGGGTCCGGTACCGCTTCACCAGGGCCGTCGACGAGGCGTCGAGGCCGTCGTAGGACGGGTCGGCCTCGGAGAGGACCGGCACCATCTGCTTGGCCATGACCTTGCCGAGCTCGACGCCCCACTGGTCGAACGAGTCGATGCCCCAGATCGAGCCCTCGACGAAGGTCACGTGCTCGTAGAAGGCGATGAGCTGGCCGAGCACCGACGGGCTGAGCTCGGGCGCGAGGATCGTCGACGTCGGGCGGTTGCCGGGCATGACCTTGTGGGGCACGACGTCGGCGGGGGTGCCCTCGGCGGCGATCTCCTCGGCGGTCTTGCCGAAGGCGAGCGCCGCGGTCTGGGCGAACAGGTTGGCGGAGAACAGGTCGTGCATGTCGGCGGAGCCCTCGCCGGGCAGGTCGTGCGCGGGGCGGGCGAAGCCGATGAAGTCGGCAGGCACGAGCCGGGTGCCCTGGTGCAGCAGCTGGTAGAAGGCGTGCTGGCCGTTGGTGCCGGGCTCGCCCCACCAGATCTCGCCCGTCGACGTGGTGACGGGGACGCCGGTCTGCTGCACCGACTTGCCGTTGCTCTCCATGGTCAGCTGCTGCAGGTAGGCGGGCAGCCGGTGCAGGTACTGGCTGTAGGGGAGCACGGCGTGGGTCTGGACGCCGAAGAAGTTGGAGTACCAGACGTTGAGCAGGCCGGCGATGAGCGGCACGTTCTCGGCGGCCGGCGCGGTGCGGAAATGCTCGTCCATCGCGTGCATGCCGGCGAGGAACTCGCCGAACCGCTCGGGGCCGACGGCGACCATCAGCGAGAGCCCGATCGCGGAGTCGACGGAGTAGCGCCCGCCCACCCAGTCCCAGAAGCCGAACATGTTGGCCTCGTCGATCCCGAACTCCCGCACCTTCTCGGCGTTGGTCGAGACGGCGGCGAAGTGCTTGGCGACGGCCGAGGAGTCCCCGAGCGCGGCGAGCAGCCAGTCGCGGGCGTTGCGGGCGTTGGTGAGGGTCTCCAGGGTCGTGAAGGTCTTGGAGGAGACGATGAACAGCGTCGTCGCCGGGTCGAGGCCGCGCAGCGTCTCGGCGAGGTCGGTGGGGTCGATGTTGGACACGAAGTGGCCGGTGAGGTCGCGGTCGGCGTAGGCGCGCAACGCCTCGTAGGCCATGACCGGGCCGAGGTCCGAGCCGCCGATGCCGATGTTGACCACGTCGCGGATCCGCTCGCCGGTGTGGCCGGTCCATTTGCCGGACCGGACGGAGTCGGCGAAGGCGCCCATGCGGTCGAGCGTGGCGTGCACGTCGGTGACGACGTCCTGCCCGTCGACGGTCAGGGCTGCGTCGCGGGGCTGTCGCAGCGCGGTGTGCAGGACGGCGCGGTCCTCGCTGGTGTTGATGTGGTCGCCGCGGAACATCGCGGTGATGCGGTCGGGGATGCCGGCCCGGTCGGCGAGCGCGAACAGCAACGGCAGCGTGTCGCGGGTGATGCGGTGCTTGGAGTGGTCGAGCACCAGGTCGGCCGCCTCGGCGGTGAAGGCGTCGACACGGTCGGGGTCGGCGGCGAACAGCTCGCGCAGGTGCAGGGGCCCGACCTCGCGATGGTGCGCGGTCAGCGCGGCCCATTCGGGGGTCGAGGTGATGTCGGCAGGACGGTCGGACCGGATCGGTTCGCTCACGGGCTCATCATGCCCACTCGTGCAACGGTTGAGGAGATCGAGATCGGCCGGGCGGCGCTCCCCAGTGCCGCCCGGCCGGCGGGGGTTCTCGACACCCCCGTCGACAACCCCGTCCACCCGGTCGCGGCCCGCTCCCCAGCGGCGGCGACGTGGTGGTCGTCCGTGCCGGGCGGGCCCCCCAGGTGTTGCCCTCCCGCCCGGCAGGAACGACTGTGCCGGACCGGGGCCGGCGCGACGAGCGTGCTGACCCGTCGACGGGGGTGGGGCTAACACCACCCCCGTACGGCCTACATGCCACGTTCGGGTCCGAAGTACGCCCGTGCGTACTCGTCGGAACTCGGCGCGTCACCTTTTCCGCTGACGTGCGTTACACGGATGAGTGGTCGATGTGCGACAGCTCACCGCGTAGGACCGTTCGGTCGTCGTCGGATCGACCGTTCGCCCCTCCATGGAGTGGCGTTCGGGCTAGCGTCGGGACGACGGCCATCACGGACAGCGTCCGGGCAGGCACGCAGAGTCGCACTCGGCCTCGCCGGACATGACGATCGACCGATGTACAGGAGGCTGAGATGCCCCGCACGCTCCCCGACCTGGTCCGCGCCTGGGTGCAGGACTGGTCGCGCGACACCCTGATCCTCGTCTGCCGGATCCTCGTCTCGGTGGTGATGCTCGCGCACGTCTGGCAGACGTTCGTGCAGACGGGCTTCGCCAGTACGACGGTGGTGTTCACCAACTTCGGCATCCCGATCGCGATCGCGGCCACCGCGTTCACGCTGGTCGTCGAATTGACGGGGTCGTTCCTGCTGCTGCTCGGCGTGATGGTCCGATGGGCCGCCGCCGGGTTCGTGTTCGTGATGACGGGCGCGGTGTACTTCGTTCACGCGAAGAACGGCATCTTCGTCAAGAACGGTGGCTGGGAACTGGTCGGCATGATCATCGCCGTGGTGCTCGGCATCGCGGTGAACGGTCCCGGCCGGCTCAGCCTGTCGTACGTCGCCGCGGGCCGGCGGGCCCGCGCCGAGGCCCGGCGTGCCGCACGCCGCTCCGTGGTCGTCTCCGTGCACGACAACGGCCGCCCCGTGGCCCCGGCGATGGCCGGTGCCCAGGCCCCCGCCACCGCCAACGGCAACGACGTCCCCACCGAGACCCGCGGGTTCCCGATGCTCAGCGAGAGCTTCGTCCCGATGGGCCGGCCGGCCGCGCCCGTCGTGCAGCGGGGCGAGCCGGACGCGGCGCCGCAGTCGCGCGCGATCGGGACACCCGCCCACACCGGCGCTCCCACCGAGGTGCACGACCAGGAGCGGGCCCGCTACGTCCCGGCCTGGACCGAGCCGGAGCCGCACCTGTTCTCCACCCGCTGAGCGTCTCCACCCGCTGAGCGTCTCCACCCGCTGAGCAGGACCCACCCGGGTCCTCGCGAACGTCGGTCCGCCCCCCGCGGCGCACGCACACCCCGCTCTCCCGCACGACGGTCGTCCGCAAGGATGGCCCTCGAGCGAGAGGACGGGGTGTCGTGCTGCGAGGGGTCACCGCGATCCGCTACGTCACGCCGTTGCGTGAGGGCGGGTCGCTGCCGGGTCTGATGGAGGCCGACGACCTCGGCACCTACGTCGTGATAGTCCCCGGACCGTTCGGCCCGATCCGGACGGTTCCCGAGTAGATGTCCTGAATTGGGACCGCAAAGAAGCGGGCAGCCCTGGCTACGTCTTTCGCGTGCCAGGGCTTTTCTCCGTTCACGCGGTTGTAGTAGCTCTGCCGGCTCATCTGGAGAGCCTCGGCAAGGCGGCCTGTGTCAACCCGGTTCGCGCTGACGAGTGCCCGGACGGTTGCGCTGATGACGCGGTCCGGGTCGTCGTCGACGATCTCGGTGGCCGCAAGTGCCGTGGTCATGGGATGCAGTCTAAGCACTTGTCAACTTCTTGGACAACTAGCGGATCATCACAGTAACGACACGCTCCTTGCCACGATGTTTGGCGAGTCCACATATCTTGGGATACGGTCCTCGACGTGCCGACCGAGACCCCCCTCCAGCGACTCGCCAGTCGCGTACTCGGGCAGCCCGTCGCACCCTGGATCCGCGCCCAACGTCCCGAGACGTCCTGGCGCAAGATCGCGGCAGAGCTGAACCGAGTCACCCACGGCGAGATCGACGTCCCCGCCCAGACTCTCGCGAACTGGGCCCCCGACCCCGTCGTTGCCGACGAGCCGTCGGCGGCCGCCTCGTGAGCAGAAGCGCCCTGCAGTTCTCCCGTACTTGGGACTGCCGATGAGCAGTGACAACAAGAGATGGCGCCGCCCGCCCGAGCTGCTCCCCGAACGCCAGGACAACACCCAGGCCGCCCGCGTCGCCCGCCGACGCGCGTTCCGCCGTCAGTTCGACCTCGCACCCGAAGCCCGCGGCTACGTCCCGGCGCCCTACAGGAACGAACTCCCCGAGGCCCCCGAAGCGGGGGACGACCTCACCGGGCAGCTACTCGACGTCATCGAGCAGCACACCAACGGCGAACGGGCCGGCGCCGCCAGCGCCGACCCGTCGTAACCGCACCCGAACCACGAAGGGACCACACCTCCGCCATGGCCATTGTGACGCATCCCCGCCCGATTCCCACCCCTCCGCGCGGCATCCGGCAGGTCGAGTACGTCGGGCGCCACCGCAAGCCCGAGCCCGACCCGGTCGTGCGCGAGTCGCTGTTGCGGCGCGCGATCCGCGTGATGGCGATCGTCGAGAACCCGAAGGAGACCGCCTGATGGGGCGCTTCATCCCCGACCTCCTCCGCGCGGTCGCTGACGGCTGGGACCAGGCCGCCGGACACGATCCCGTCGACCCGCACGCCGACGAGGCCATCGCGATCCTGGAGGACCCCGAGACGGCGACGCTCATCCAGCGCACCCCCGAGGCGATCCAGGCCTACTACCAGGACAAGATCGCGGAGCTGATGAGCACGATCATCGAGCTGCGGCGGGCGCTCGATGAAGCCCACGACGACCCCGACGAGGTGGTCGCCCCGAGCGCCGACGTCGACGAAGACACCACGATCCGGCTCGGACTGGATCTCCAGGAGGCCCGCCGGGAGAACGCGGCGTTGCGGGCGCAGCTCGCAGCGCGTCCCGCGCCGCCGTTCGGGCCCCTCGACGCGAAGCTCGCCGAGAAGAACCAGGACCTCGACGCCCAGGCCGTCGTCGACGCCGCCCGCGCCTGGGCGAAGAGCCTCGGCGACTACGGCCACCTCCTCGGCCCGGAGGGCCAGGCCGTCATCAACTCGGTCCGAAAGATCGACGGCGAGGCGCCCATCCCCAACCCGGTGGCGACGTGACCCGCGCCGCCGGCCTCGCCACCGTCGCCCAGACCGCGCTCCCGCGCCCCCAACGCCTCGCCTGCGACCGATGCGCCCGCACCGGCTGGCTCACCCACCGCGACGGCGAACAGCTCTGCGTCGTCTGCGCTGGGGGCCTTCTGCCGCAGGAGGTCCCTCCAGCACGGCCGAAGCCGGTGATCCCCGCGCCCGCCCCGACCGCCATCGCCTGCGGGTGCTGCGACGAGGTCGTCGCGCTCACCGACCTCCGATGGCGCAACCGCCGCGCCCTCCTCCTCGGATGCCGGTTCTGCACCCCGAAGGAGGACCAGTGACCGTGACCGCCGACTACCCCGGGCTCTACGTCCCCGACGACCCCACCGTCGCGCACAAGCTCATCCAGTCCGAAACCTGGCTCGTCCGCGACGACGAGACCCGCCAACTCCACTGGCGCAACGTCGAGCACATGACGCCGTCGCACCGCGCGCACCTCCTCGACTGGTTGCGGCGCAACGCCGACGCCATGCGGATGCACGTCTACCGGTCAGTGAACCAGTCGTTCCGGCGGTACGAGATCGACGGCGTGCAGCGGGCCGAGCTGATCCGCGACCTCCTCGGTGACCGGCCCGCCGCCGAGTGGCTCGAAGACACCGCGCTCGTCCGCCGGCTCGTCGCGCTGCAACCCGCGCCGGCCCCGCGCCGCGACCGCAGCCGCTGGCTCCCAGCACGCCTCCGGAGGACCCGATGAACCTCACCTACCCCGGCGACGTCCGGAACGTCGTCGTCGGCCGCGTCATGGGCCCCGACCTCCACGGCGGATTCGTCGTCGCCACCGCCGCCGAGCACGACCCCGCCACCAACAAGACCCGCGTCTCGTTCCGGCCCATGCAGCCCGGCGAGCGCGAACACGTCCTCGAAGACGCCGACGGCGCGCCGTGGCTCGGACAGATCGGAGTCGCGTGGTGAGCCGTTACGTCGGGCCGATCCGCCGCGTCAACCGCGGCCGCGGCCACTCCTATGTCGACGCCAACGGCGCCAAGGTCCCCGGCGTCACCACACTCCTCGGCGATGGCGTCCCGAAGCCAGCTCTCATGGACTGGGGTCCGCGAGTCACCGCCGAGTACGCCGTCGACCACTGGGACGAGCTGGGGAAGCTCACCCCGAGCGCGCGGCTGGAGAAGCTCAAGAAGGCCCGCTACGCCGACCGCGACGCCGCCGCGAACAAGGGCACCCGCGTCCACACACTCGCTGAGCAGCTCGTCGCCGGGAAGACCGTCGCCGTACCCGACGACCTCGCCGGGCACGTCGAGTCCTACGTCGCGTTCCTGGACCAGTGGGACCCGCAGCCACTCCTCGTCGAGTTCGTCGTCATGTCCCACCGCCACGGTTACGCCGGCACCGGAGACCTCGCCGCCTACTTCGACCCGCAGCTCCTCCTCGACTGCGGCCTGGCGGGCGACGATCCCGCGCTTCAGGCGCTGCTACAGGGCCTCGCCGACAACGGCGAGCTCGCGCTCGTCATCCTCGACGTGAAGACGTCCCGCTCCGGCATCTTCGGCGAGACTGCCCTGCAGCTCGCCGGCTATCGCTTCGCCGACGTCTACGTCGACGAGGACGGCGCCGAGCAGCCCATGCCCGAGTTCCACCTCGCGCTGGCCCTGCATATCCGCGCGGACGGCTACGACCTGTTTCCGATGACTGCCGGTCGCGACCAGCACCGCGAGTTGCTCTACGTGCGCGAGGTCGGCCAGTTCGTCACCGACCACTCCCGCAGCTACGTCGGGCCGCCGCTGTCGTCGCCCGCCCACACGAAGCCGCGCCGCCTCGAGGTCGCTACCGACGACCGCGCGAAGGAAGGACAGCCCGCATGACCGCCGAGCTCGACCGCTACCAGGGGGCGCAGGCCCCGGTCATCCCGATCACCGGCGGGCACGCCCTCGCTCCGCTGCCGCCCGCCACTGACGTCGACGGGTGGATCACTGTCGTGACGCAGGTCGCGATGCTCGCCGAGCGCATCGCCGACACCGACTTCGTGCCCGACGCCCTGCGGCGCAAGCCGGCAGCGATCACCGCGGCGATCCTGTCCGGCCGCGAGATGGGCGTCGCCCCGATGACCGCGCTGCAGCACATCAACGTGATCAAGGGGAAGCCAGGCCAGGACGCGCTGCTCATGCGGGCGCTGGTCCTGTCGAAGGGCCACCAGATCGAGTACGGCGACTGCTCCGACACCCGCGCGCTGGTCCGCGGGAAGCGTCGCGACGAGGACACCTGGACCGAGGTCGTGTTCACCGCTGACCAGGCCCGAAAGGCGAAGATCGACCTCGGCGGGTACCCGGAGGACAAGCTGATCGCGCGGGCGACGTCGCGGCTGTGCCGCCGGAAGTTCGCCGACGTGATCTCCGGGATGTCCTACACGCTCGAGGAGCTGCAGGACGGCGACGTCGAGTTCGTCCTCGGCGACGAGCAGCCCCCGGCGCTCCCGGCCCGTGAGGAGACCACCGCGCCGGCGCCCAGGACCGCGCAGCGCGCCACCCGGAAGAAGCCCGCACCGAAGACCCCCGCGGCCGCATCCGGCGGCGGCACGGCCGCGGCGGCGGGCGCGGCGGCCCCGACATCTGCGGGGCCGCCGTTGCCCGGCGAGGACGGCTACGACACGCCCAGCGCGGACGAGCCGGGGGAGCGGGACCCGAACCGGCCGTCGTCGACCGAGCAGAACCGGAAGATGCACGCCCTGTTCCGGGAGGCCGAGCTCGGCGGCGCGAACGACCGGGACGACCGGCTCCGGCTGACCGGGCTGCTGCTGAAGCGGCAGCTCGACACGTCGAAGGGCCTGTCGGTCGCCGACGCGTCCCTCGTCATCGACGCCCTGTCCCAGCTGGAGAGCGCCGGGCACCCCGACGGGCTCGCCGGCGCCGCGGCGGACCTGCTGACCGCGGACGATATCCGGCGCGAGGAGGCGAAGATCGCGGCCGAGGAGGACCAGGGCGACGCCGCGCAGGCCGCCGCCGACGACGACGCCCGGACCGAGTCGTGATGTACGACATGAGGCTGTCCGGCTGCGACGACAGCACGAGGCTCTTCGACGTCGAACTCAGCGACGACGAAGCGGCGACGGTCCGACGCATCGCGAAGCTGACCAGCGAACACGGCGGAGGGTGTCAGCCGGTCCTGACGATCGGCCCGGCCCCGGAGCGGCCCGCGGACGCCGACTGCACCGGCTGCTGGCGTCCCATCGCCGCGACGTCCGCGCGGCGCCGCGACAGCTGGGGTGACTGGCTACACGGCGACCCCGCCGAGTGCGAGGCCGCTGGAGGCCAGTCGTGATCCCCGGCGTGAAGGTCGCCGGCCACACCGGCCGCGTCGTCATCGAACCCATCACCTCCACCGACGACGCCGCCGCCGTCTGGCTCCGGCCCCGCACCGCCAACGCCGACGCCCGCTGCGTGTGGCTCACCGCCACCCAATGCCGCGCCCTCGCCGCCGAACTCAACGAGCGCGCCGACTACCTGGCGTCGACGACACGCCACCACGTCGTCCGCATCACCGCCCGCCGCGACTGCGCCCACGAGCCCCGCCCGTGGCTGACCCGCCTCGCCGACCTGTTCCGCCCCGCCACACCTCGACAGGAGACCCCCGCATGACCGACAAGCCCACCGGCGACGAGACGTTCGTCCGGTTCACCGGCATGAAGGCCGCCGCCATCGTCGAGGAACTCCCCACCCTCGGTGGCCGGATGCGGTTCACCGGCATCGCCGAGTGCGTCAAGGAGCCCCACCACGAACTCATGGCCGACGGGCACCACCGACCCGTCGTCGGCATGAAGGTCATCGAGGTGGAGCTCGGCGAGGTGACGCCGGCCCCGGAGGGTGACCCGGCGCTGCCGTTCGACGAGGACACCGAGGAGATCGGCTGATGAGCCAGGCTGACGTCGACCGCTACCACGCGGCCATGCACGCCATGCAGTCCGGAGTCGCCGCCGAGATGTTCCGCGACCCGAAGCCGACCGAGCCGAAGCACCTCCGCGTCGGTGTGAACAGCGCGCTTCTCGGCAGCGCCGCGATCGGTGCCCTCCTCATCGAGAAGGGCGTCATCACCCAGGACGACTACGAGCGCGCCATGGCCGACCAGGCCGAGAGGGAGAAGGCGGCCTACGAGGAGCGCCTCGGGGTGCACCTGCACTAGGACGTCGACGCGTTGCCCTCGCTGCGCGCCGACGGTGCCGCCCGGGTGCCCCCGAGCGCGCACCACCCGGCCGGGCGCCACTTCCCCTCCGGCGCCCGGCCGGGCACCAACCCCAGAAGGGTGGACATGCCCGACTTCCAACGCCTCTGGGCCGAGCAGGCCGCCCGAGCCCACGAGGAGAACCAGGCCCGCCGCGACCGCGTCCTCGCCCACGAAGACCTCGCGAAGGCCCTCACACAGCCCCCGTACGCCATCAGCGACCCGCGGCGCTGGTCCGGGTGGATCCCACCCCGCACCGATCCCCCGCAGGTGTGCGGACCGTCCTGCGGGAAGCACCACAACCCCTGCAACTGGACCCAGCACCGCGCCCGGATCAACGACTCCCCGATCCGCGCCCAGCTCGTCGAGATCGCCGCCGAAGCGCTCCGCCGCGAGACGCAGCCGGCGCTCGACGAGGTCGAACCCTGAACCGCACCCCGACGGACCGAAGGACGCCACCCCGATGGCCAACCGCGGCTACGCCCAGATCTTCACCAGCATCTGGACCGACGACGACTTCCGGAAGGTGTCCGAGCGCGGCCAGCGGCTGTACTTCGTGCTCCTGTCGCAGGCCGACATCAACTACGCCGGTGTCCTCCCGCTCACCGTGGGCCGCTGGGCCCGCTGCTGCACCGCCATGACCCGCCGTGACGTCGAGGACGGCCTCGACGAGCTCGCCGACCGCGGGTACGTCGTCCTCGACTGGGACACCGAGGAGCTCCTCGTCCGGTCGTTCATGCGCAACGACGGGCTGTGGAAGCAGCCCCGAATGCTCGGCGTCGCCCTCCGCGAGGCCCTGGGGACGGCCTCCCAAGCCCTTCGCCAGGCCCTCGCGAGGGAGTGCGGACGCCTTCGGGAGGCCCTCGGGACCCCCTCGGGAGGGCCTCAGAAGCAGGCGGAGCACGCCGAGCAGCTCCAAAAGATCACCGATGCCGAGAAACAGCTGCTCGGAGACCCTGACGAGGCCCTGGAGGACCCCCTCGGGACGCCGTCGGGAGGGCTCCCCGCGTACGCGCGCGCGGCACCTGCACCTACACCTACACCTACACCGTCACCTGGCACCCACACCGCCACCGAGTCGCCGACGACTCAGCCTGAGGGGGGATCTCTAGATCCGTACCCGCGCGAGTCGAACGACCCCCCGCCCCAACCTCGACCCGAGGACCGCTGCGCGACCCACGTCGGGACCGACCACGACGGCCCGTGCCGCGCCTGCGCCGGCGCCCGCCGCGCCGCCGAGCAGTGGGACGCCGACCACGCCAAGCGCCTCGCAGCCGACCGGCGGGCCTGCCGTTGGTGCGACGCCGACGGGTGGCGCATCCACCCCGAGGCCCGGCACCTCGGCCCGACCGGCGACAAGTGCGACCACACCCCACCGAAGGACCACCCCGATGCCTGACTCGACACTCGATGTACTCGCCGTCGAGGCCTACGCCAACGGCGACGACCCGATCGACTACGCCGCGATGCGCGTCGAGGTCCTCCTCGACGTCCGAGGCCGACTCCAGTGCCGCGACCGCATGGGCCGCCCACCGTTGCCGTCCTGGCCCGACCTGTCCGACGCGGCGCTGGCCCGCAAGGTCCTCGGCACGATGCTCGCCCTCGGCTGGACGCCGCCGTCCCGGCCGTACACCGGCGGCCGCCGTGGCTGACACCACCCACGCGATCACCGTCGCGCCCGAACTCCTCGTCTACGCCTTCCGCTACGCCCTCGGCCGCCGCACCTACGCCGTCGCCGACGTCACCCAGGCGCTGCGCGAGCACCGCGCCGCCCTGTCCGTCCAGACCCGCCGCCAGGTGGCCGACGAGATCCGCGACGCGATCCGCGCCGGCCACGCCGGATCGATCACCGACGCCGACGAGTGGGACGCCGTCGCGACGTTCCTCGAGGAGGCCACCGATGCCTGACCCGTGCCGCGGCTGCGACGACCCGCGCTGCCCCCGCTGCGCCACCGCCCGCATCCCCGCCGTCGAACCCCACACCGAGCCGATCCAGCAGCACCCGTGGCTCCCCGGCCACTGGGAACCCGCCCCGCCGGCGACGAACGGGTACGACCACCAGCTGAACCAGGCCATCGACGACGGCGGCCAGACCCTGCGCATCGTGGCGGCGACGTGCTCCCTCGCGGTGCTCGTCTCGACCGGCGGGCTCTACGTGACCGGGAACCTGCTGTGGCTGCTCGGGATCATGCCGGGCGCGGTCGTCGCCGCTGTGGTCGTCGTCGGCATCGTCGCGCTGCTCCGGAGGTCACGATGAAGCCGCCGATGCAGCAGCTCGCCGAGCGCATCGCCCTCTTCTCGTCAGTACTGCTCGGGCTCGTCATGATCACCGGCCTCTGGCTGGCCCAGAGCACGGGAGACCAGCTCTGGCTCCTCCTCGTCCTGCCGGGTGCGCCGATCGTCGCGCTCGCGGTGATCGGTGCCGCTGTCATGATCTGGCCGCCGCGATGACCGACCATGTCCTCGCCCTCGACCTCGGCCTCGCCAAGGCCGGCGCCGCCACCCTCACCGCCGACGGCCGCGTCGACACCTGGCTCAAGACCTCGCCCACCCTTGCCACCGGCGCCGGTCTCGAAGCCACCGCCGACCGCATCGGCGTCATGGCGTCCTGGGCCGTCGGGCTCGCCACCACCGGCACGATCCTCGCAGTCGTCGAGGGCCCCGCGCACGCCGCGCAGCACGGGCAGCCCCACGAGCGCGCCGGTGTCTGGTGGGCCGTCGTCCGCCGCCTGCTGCACCACCAGATCCCCGTCGCGGTGCTCGCCCCGTCGACGGTGAAGGGCTACATCGCGGGCAAGGGCAACGCCACGAAGGACGACGTGAAGCGCGCCGTCGCGCTCGCGTGGCCCGGGCAAGGCCTCGGCCGGATCAGCGCGGACGAGGCCGACGCCGTCGCGATGTGCACCTGCGCCGCGGACTGGCTCGGCTGGGAAGGGCCGTACTTGGACGGGAGACGAGGCGTCGACTGGCTGAGAAAGGCCCAGTGGCCGGACAGGGAGAACGTCCGTGCCTGAGTGCAAGATCGAGACCTGCGCCCGTGAGCGACACGGTAAGCACGGCTGGTGCTCGATGCACTACCGCCGCTGGCAGCGCCACGGCGACACAACGAGCCTGGTCGTGGATCGGGCTCCTGTCGGCTCGACCGTCGCTGAACGACTCGACTACGGCAGCGAACGGCGCGGCGAGTGCCTGATCTACCGGCCCCGTTGGAAGCTGCGTGGCTTCGGCTACCGCAAGCTGACGCTCACCGATGGTCGCTCGGTGGGGGCGCACATCCTGGCCTGGGAACTGGCCACTGGGCGGACCGTGCCGAAGGGCATGTTCGTGTGCCACCGCTGCGACACGCCTGCCTGCATCGAGCCGACGCACCTGTTCCTGGGCACGCCGCGGGACAACAACGAGGACCGCGACCGCAAGGGCCGCAAGGTCATCGTCCGCGGCTCCCGCGCGTCCGGGGCGAAGCTGACCGAGCACCTCGTCCAGCAGATCCGAGAGGCCCTGCTCGACGGTCAGTCCGGGCCCGCTCTGGCGGAACGGTTCGATGTGGACCCCGAGACGATCTCGTCCGTGGCCACTGGCCGCACCTGGGGCCACGTCAGTTGCCCACCGCCGCTGACGTTCGTCGGCCGAGGTCGGCACGGTCGCTGGACGGTGCCCTCGTGACCACCACACCCGCGCCGCCGGCGCCGATCTACCCGTGCGACCGCTGCTCCGAGGTCCGCCCCGTCTACCCGTGCCGCCCCGGCGAGCTGCTGTGCGGGCCCTGCGCCGCAGCGAACCGCCCCACCCCGAGGAGACGCCCGATGCCCCCGAACGCTGACAGCCGAGACCGGCCGTGGACGTGCCCGATCTGCACGAACAGCCCGTGCACGTGCGACGGGCGGCGCACGTCGTGACCGCCGCGGATCGGGTCGAGACGGCCGCCCAGCTGCTCCACTCCCGCCGTCACCGCGCCGGGCTGGGCAGCGTGTGCGGGGCGTGCCGGGACGTGGTGCGCGAGATCGCCGACGTGCTCGACGTGCCCCGGCTGGAGGCAGTCGATCAGCGAGCCCGCGACAGCGTCGACCCGCTCTGTCAGTGCGGCGGGTGTGGGTCCTGCGCCGCCGACTACATCCTCACGGGGCAGAGCCGGTGACCGCCCCGACCCCGGACGAGGCCGCCGCGCTGAAGACGGCCGCCGAGATCATCGCTGCGCAGACCGACCCGATGGACATCCGATACCAGGGCGAGGACGGCCTGCTCTGGCGAGACTGGGCCATCCCGTCCGGGAACTGCTACGACCTGATCGCCGACTTCGCCGAGGGTGTGCAGACGGACGAGGGCAAGCGCGAGCAGCTGGTGATCGCGGCCAGGGAGATGATCCGGGTCGCGGTCGAGGGCTCGCCGGAGGTGGCCGCTCTCCGCGCCGACCTGGCCCAGGCCCGCGAGGATGTCGAACGCCTCCGCTGTCGCACGCACGAGATCCAGGCAGAGGAGATGCAGAAGCGGGCCGCTCTCGACTCCGAGGTTGATCAGTGGCGCGCCCGATGGAAGGAGGCCAAGCGCTGGACCGAGGAGGCTGGCCTCACCGCGGACTGGTCGTCGGAGCGCCCTCTGCCGCACTACTGGGGCATGTCGTCTCTCGCCGCCCGGACTGCGCTGTTCCGCCTCGTGGCTGAGCGCGCTGACGCCCTGGCGGACCTGGCCCAGGCCCGCGCCCGGGTGCAGGCCGTCCGCCCCGTCCTCGACGCCGCCGAAGCGTGGGTCGACTGGCGCGAGCGCACGGGACAGCCTGAGGGCTTGGAGCACTACCTGTGGGCCATCCGGGACGCTGTGGCCGCCTACCGGGCCGCTGCGAGTGGTTCCGCCGAGGCGCCCATGTCCGTCAACGAACACGGCGCCGGTGAGCATGTCAATGATCATGCTGATCACGGCAACGCCCATGGTTCCGCCGAGGCGGACGAGCCCGCACCGGCGTGGGTGCGCGACGAGACCCGCACGGAGTGGGCGGTGCGCACGACCGGGACCGGCGGTGTGGAGATGATCGGCGGCGTCACCACGGAGCTCCATGCGCGCGCGTGGGCACAGCAGGCGGTCGGCGACCACCCGGGCGAGATCGCCGCTGCAGTGCCGGTGTCGCGAACGATCGTGCACCGCGTGAGCGCCTGGACGTCTGACGCTGAGCGAGCTGCCGCTGTCCCGGCTGTGGCATCCGGAGACGACACACAGCCCGACGGCCGAGGCGTTGCGGCGCAGGCTGTCCTCTCTCGCTGGGCCGTCCTCAGCGATGACGACGCGCACTCGACGATGAGCCTCGCTGACGCGTACAAAATCGTCGACGTCGTGTCCCGCGCGCTGGCCGAGGCGGGCGCCCCCGCCCAGCCGGACGAGCGGCCAGCGATGAAACCCGCGAACTACTGGAGGGCGACGTTCGGGCCCCACGCGTGCGACCCGACCAACCGCTCCGCTGTGTGGTGCGAGTCGTCGGACGAAGCCGAGGTTCGCGCCTCCCTCCGCAATGCACCCGGAGGTGGGCTGGTGTTCCGGCTGTTCGAGCGGCCACGAGAGACGGATTGGCGACCGGCTCCGCTGGCTGGGGCTGCCGACACCGCACGGGAGCCGACCGATGCCTGAGGTCCACCGCCCCATCGACGACCTTCGCGACATCCGCCGCCAGGTCAGCGCGCTGCTCGTCGGGCTCGACTTGACGATCGAGCAGCACGTCAAAGCCATCAGCAAGGCGCAGGACCTCAGCGACATGGACGCGCTCGCGATCTACGACGGCAGGCCGTACCGCGTCGAAGTCTGGATGCACGACGTCGACGGGACGATCTCTATGCGTCTCAAGCCGATCGCGGCTGGGGCTGCCGCGCCGCAGCCCCCGAACCCCGAGGCCCAGCCCGACGTCGACGGCGACCGCTACCGATGGGGACACACATGAGGATCGTCGTCTGGCTCCTCGGCACCGAGGTCATCGACATCCGCCTGACCAAGACCGACCCCGCCGTCACCGCCCCACCGCCAGCACCGGCCGAAGGCGACGGCACCGAGCGCACCCGCCACGCCGGCGAGTTCCAGCTCGGGTTCACCCCGACCTACCAGCCGCCGTTCCGCCTCGGCGACGTCGAGGCCCAGCACCCCCGAGGAGCGACACCGTGATGTTCCTGCTCTGGTGCCGCGTCTGCGAGCCCGAGCCCAGCCCCGACAACGTCATGCCCTTCGAGTCCCCAGCCGAGCGCGGCAAGTGGGCAGCCGAGCACACACGAGGCACGGGGCACGACAGGTGGCTCGTGTTCGACGTCCCACCTGACCTGGGCGTGCCCAAGCGGTTCGTCTTCGGCGTCGCCCAGGACAACCCCCCGGGTGCCCCGCAGTGACCCCCCGCCGGCGCTCACCACTACCCCCCGGGTGGTACGGCCGCAACGGCATCCGCGCCCACGTCCTCGCCCGCGACCACGAGCAATGCCAGCTCCGACTCCCCGGCTGCGAGACCAAGGCCAACGAGGTCCACCACACCGGCGCACACGACGACCACCGCCTCCACCTCCTCGTCGCCGCCTGCACCCGATGCCACGCCACCATCACCGCCCGCGACGCCAACACCATCCGCCACGCAGCCACACGACGCCCAGCCCAACCGCACCCAGGAGTCACACCATGACCGAGCAGCACCAGACCGAGCAGGCCGACGAGCAGGCCCAGCCGGGCTGCACCGTCGTCATCCTCACCGACGGAACCGTTCTCAAATGGCCCACCGCCACCACCTCCTTCCGCTGGGACGACGACGGCGACCTCACCCTGTACCGCCACGACCCCGACACCGGCCAACGAGTCGAGGCCACCGCAGGCGCACTGCGCGGTAAATGGGCCGCCGTGTACGAGGAAGGCCACCTCGCGGACTGACCGCGCGCGACCATGAACAGCACACGGCCCAGGTGGCCACACCCTGACGCCCCGGTGGCGATGTCCCGAAGGACACGCCACCCGTGCCAGCCGCCACCCTCGACGCACCCTCACGCACATGCCCCGAGTGCCACAGCCCCGTCACCGGCCGCAGCGACAAGCGCTACTGCTCCCGCCGCTGCACAGGACGAGCCACCTCACGAGCCCAACGCCAACGCGGCTACCACCAGGCCTACCGCGTCACCGTGCCCTGCGGCTGGTGCGGCCGAGCCCTGCAGCGAGACCCGCGGAACCTCAAGGCCGGCCACCAGCCGCACTGCGACAACCTCTGCGCCGCAGCCACCCGGCACGCCCCGGACAAGGCCGAGCGCCACACCAGGACCGTGCAGAACATCCTTGCCAGCACCACCCCCCGGGTGCTCTGCGCAGGACCCCCACCCAGCCGAACGTGCCCCGGGTGCCACGAGCCGTTCACCCCACACCACATCGAGCAGCGCTGGTGCAGGAAGCAGTGCGCGAAGCGAGCCCGCCGCAGTCGATCGGTACCGAGATTCGTCACCAGTCGGTGCGACTGCGGCACCTGGTTCACCATCGATCGACGCGCCGGGTACAGCGGCGTCATCACGACCTGCTCACGGTCATGCCAGCGCCGCACCGCAGCCCGCCGACGTCGCGCACGAGAGCGCAACGCCTACGACGAGGACGTCATCGCCATCGTCGTCTTCGAGCGCGATAGCTGGCTCTGCCACCTCTGCGGCACACCCTGCGACGGCCGACCCAGCCAGACCTGGCGCCCACTCGCCGCGACGCTCGACCACGTCGTCCCGCTGGCCCGGGGCGGCCGGCACAGCTACGCCAACGTCCGAACCGCCCACGCCCGATGCAACAGCCTCAAGGCGGACCAGCTCGTCGAGGCGGTCGCAGCGATGGTCAGCGGACCCACGGGCCCCCTCCCCCCGCCCGGCCGGGAGCCGCTACGGGAGGCATAGCCCGCCGGATCCCGTACGCCTGGGAGCAATGCGGCCGCCCGATTACCATTCCCGTTGTCCCGTTTCGGTGGACACGCCCTTGGAGGTTGTCGAATGGCCACGATTCCGAAGCCTGCGGAGCAGCGGCAGCGCCGGAACAAGCGGGTCGTCGACACACCCCCGGCCGCGCCGGAATCGGCGAGGCGGGTTCCGGAATGGCGGCGGGCGTCGTCGAAATGGCACCCGGCGGCCCGGGACTGGTATCTGTCGCTGCGGGAATCGGGGCAGGCGTTCTACTACCAGCCGTCCGATCGGATGGCGGCATGGTTCCTCGCCGAGCAGATGTCGCGGGTCCTCGCCGACCCGGAGGCGAAGGCGTCGAGCTACGACTCGGTGATGCGCGGCATGGAGCAGCTGCTGTGCACGGAGCGGTCGCGGCGGCAGGCGCACGTCGAGCTGGCGCCGCCTGGGGCGTCGGGCCGTCCTCCGGCTGGGGGTGCGTCGACGTCGGCGGGGGAGCAGCGGGCGGCGGAGGTCGAGGCGGGGATCGCGCACCTCGACGACGCGCGGCGTCGCCTGTCGGGGTCCTGACCCGCGGTGCTGGAGCCGCTGGACACGCTGCCGGCGGGGATCCCGGACCGGACGCTGGGCTGGGGAGTGCTCGCGTGGGCTGCGGGCGCCCAGCACGGGGAGCCACTGTTCTACGTCCCGGACGGTGAGCTGGCAGGGCAGCCGCTGACGCTGACCGACTACCAGATCCGGTTCGTGCTGTGGTGGTACGCGCTCGACGAGCGGGCCCGGTGGCTGTACCGGGCCGCGCTGGTCCGGCTCGCGCGCGGCACCATCAAGTCGCCGACGGCCGGGTTCCTGTCGCTGGCCGAGCTGCTGGGCCCGGTGCGGTTCGGGGGCTGGGACGCCGACGTGCCCGGGGGAGCGCTGGGCCGGCCGGTGTCGATGCCGCTCGTCCAGCTGTCGGCGGTGTCGCAGGCGCAGGTGGGGAACACGTTCAAGTACGTCGGGGCGTGGACGGCGCGGGGGACGCCGCTGCAGCGGATCTACAACCTGGACCCGGGCCGGGAGCGGATCTACGTGCCGTCGTCGCCGGGGATCACGGGCGGCGAGTTGCGGGTGACGACGTCGTCGCCGGCGACGGCGCGTGGTGGCCGGCCGACGTTCGTGGTGGCCGACGAGCTGTCGGAGTGGACGGTCAGCAACCACGGGCACGAGTTCTACGACGTGCTGTCGGACAACGCGACGAAGGTGCCGGGCGCCCGGGTCCTCGGGCTGGCGAACGCGCCGGAGCCGGGGTCGGGCTCGGTGGCGGAGGCGCTGTGGGAGGCGTGGTCGGCGGAGCAGGAGGGCCGCACCCGGGGCCGGCAGCGCCTGCTGATGGTGGTGCGGGAGGCCCCGACGGACACGGACTGGTCGGACCCGGAGTCGATCCGAGCGGCGCTGGCGACGATCTATCACGACTGCCCGTGGGTGGACCAGGAGCAGATCCTCGAGCAGGTGCTGGACCCGAAGCGGCCGATCGAGCGGTCGCAGCGCGAGTTCGGGAACTGGCGGGTGTCGTCGTACTCGACGTGGGTGGCTGCGCAGGCCTACGACGCGTGCGCGGACCCGGGCGTGGTCGTCGAGGATGGCGAGGAGATCGCGCTGGGGCTGGACCCGTCGGAGTCCGACGACGCGACGGCTCTGGTCGCGTGCCGCATCTCGGACGGCTTCTCGTGGCCGATCTGGATCCACGAGCCGCGGCACGCCGGGGCGCCGGTCGACGTCGCCGAGCTGGACTACTGGGTGACGCAGGCGCACGAGCGGTACCGGGTGTGCGCGTTGTGGTCAGACGTGCGGCCGATGGAGCAGTTGGTGCGGGTGGAGTGGCCGGGCCGGTGGGGCGCGGGCTACGACGCGCCGGCGACCCCGGCGTCGCAGGGGTCGCCGTCGGACCCGATTGCGTTCGACATGCGCCGCCACATCTACCGGTTCGCGCTCGGGGCCGAGCTGGTGGCGTCGGAGATCGAGCAGGGGACGCTGCTGCACTCGGGGGACCGGGTGATGGCCCGGCACGTCTACAGCGCGTGGCGGCGGCCGTACCGGGATCGGATCTCGATCGGGAAGGGCCCGGACCGGGATCGGAAGGTGGATGCGGCGGTGTCGCTGGTGATCGCGAGGATGGCGCGGCGGGCGGTGCTGGAGTCGAAGTCGTACCGGAAGCGGCACCGCTCGCGCGCCGTGGTGATCCTCGGGTGATGGGAGAGTGGCTGTCTGACAACCTCGACGTCCCGGCGCCGATGCCGGGCCGCATCACGATCCTCGGGTCGTAGCGCTCGCGCCGTAGGATCGGGCCTCGATCCGCCCCCCGGTGGGCACCCGGCGCCCGAGGTGGCCGCGCACCGGAAGGCGGGCACCGCGCGTGGCCGATCTCGATGTCCTGCGTGGCCTGATCGAGAAGATCTCCAACGGCGCGACCGAGCGCCGACGGCTCAACGCCTACTACCAGGGCGAGAAGCGGCTCTCCGCGCTCGGGATCACCCTGCCGCCGCAGATGCAGAACCTCGCGGTCGTCGTGAATTGGCCGCGGCTCGCGATCCGCTCGCTCGAGGAACGGCTCGACGTCGAAGGGTTCCGGCTCGCGGGGGAGACCCGGGTCTCCGACCGGCTGTGGGACTGGTGGCAGGCCAACAACCTCGACACCCGCGGCCCCCTCGGCCACAAGGAAGCGTTCGTCACCGGGGATGCCTACGTCGTGGTCGGGCGCCGCGACGGGGACGACGAGACCCCGCTCATCACCGTCGAGTCCGGCGATCACCTCCACGCCGACGTCGATCCGGGCACGGGCGAGGTCCGGTCAGCGGGTCGGGTGTACGCGGCCGACGACAACGGGGTGCCGCAGCGGGCGGCGCTGTACCTGCCCGACGTCACGCTGCTCTACGAGCTGCGGCAGGGCAGAGGGTTCGTCGAGGTCGACGCGATCGAGCACGACCTCGGCACGGTGCCGGTCGTGCCGATGCTCTACCAGGACCGGCTCTCCGACGAGTCCGGCCACTCCGAGATGGCCGACATCATCGGCCTGACGGACGCGTGCTGCCGGTCGCTGACGAACCTCGGCGGCGCGCAGGAGCTCCTCGCGGTGCCGCAGCGGTACGTCCTCGGCGCGTCGCGGGAGGACTTCGTCGACGAGGCGGGGAACCCGAAGCCGGCGTGGGAGGCCTACATCGGCCGGCTGTGGGCGCTCGGGAACGAGGACGCGAAGGTCGGGCAGTTCTCGGCGGCGGACCTGCGGAACTTCACCGAGGTCATCAACCTGTACTCGAAGCTGGTCAGCGCGATGACCGGGATGCCGCCGCACTACCTGGGCTACTCGACGGACAACCCGGCGTCGGCGGACGCGATCCGGTCGTCGGAGTCGCGGCTGGTGAAGCGCGCGGAGCGGGCCGGGACCCAGCTCGCGGATGCGTGGGAGGCCGCGTTCCGGATCGCGCTTCGCTGGATCGACGACACCGACGACGTCCCGCGGCTGGAGACCCGCTGGCGGGACCCGTCGACGCCGACGTTCGCGGCGAAGGCGGACGCGGTGACGAAGCTTGTGCAGGCCGGGATCATCCCGAAGGAGGCCGCGTGGGACGCGCTGGGCTACTCGGTGGAGCAGCAGGCGCACTACGCGCAGCTCATGGCGTCCGACCCGCTCGCGGCGCTGATCCGCTCGGTCGGCGCCGACCAGGCCCAGCAGCAGGCGCCCGCCGCGCCGGCGGCCATCGAGGCGTGACGTGCCGCTCGTCGAGCTCCGCACTCAGCAGGACCTGATCAGCCGGGAGGCCGCGCAGCTGGTGCTGCCGATCCTGCTCCGCGGCGTCGAGGCCGAGCTCCCGAACGCCGGGTGGCTGCGGCTGGCCGCGTTGCTGTACCCGCAGGTGCTGGGGTGGCGGCAGCGGTCGGCCGCAATCGCGTACCTGGCGGCGCGGGCGGTGCTGCCGTCGGCGGATCGGCCCGCGCGGCTGCCGTACGACCTGTCGTGGACGGTGCAGGCGCTGCGGTCGACGATCGTGGACCGGGACCGGCGGTCGCCCGGGTGGTCTCCGGCGCGGGTCGCGGCGGATGGGACGGCGCGGCTGGTGCGTCACGTCGAGCAGGCCGGGCGGGAGACGACGCTGCAGGTGTCGGAGGCGTCCGGGGGTGAGGGCCGCTGGGCTCGGGTGTCGGACGGCGCCCCGTGCGCGTTCTGCGCGCTGTTCGTGTCCCGCGGGCCCGTCTATCACACCGAGGGGGCCCGCTCGGGCGGGTTCCGGGCGCACGATCACGACCGGTGCGTGGCCGTGCTGGTGCGGAAGGATCAGCGTGAGTGGCCGGGTCGTGAGGAATTCGAGCGGGTCCAGGAAATCTATTACGATGCGTCGATCCCGTATTCGGGTGAGGAGAAATGGCACGCATTCCGGCGGGCCTGGGAGAAGTCGGGCGGTCCTGCCGAATGAGTTAGTATTCGCAGGTCGCTAGTGGTGCCGATAGGCCGCGACCCATGGCCCCGGGTGGGCACGCTCCCCGCGATTTAGGAGTCATTCGTGACTGAGCAGCAGCAGACCACGAACCCCACGCCGACCGCTCCCGAGGCCACCGGCGGCGAGTCGAACGAGCAGGAGCCGTTCGACGCCGAGCGGGCGATGGAGAAGATCCGCAAGACCAACAGCGAGAACGCGGGCCTGCGGAAGCGGCTGAAGGAGCTGGAGCAGTTCGAGACGGCCGCGAAGGCCGCCGAGGACGCGAAGAAGTCCGAGACGCAGCGGTTCACCGAGCAGCTCGCGGACGCGAACCGGCGCGCCGAGGAGGCCGAGCTCGGCCGCTTGCGCGAGCGAGTCGCCCGCCGCGCGCAGCTGCCCGACGAGCTGGCCGACCGGCTCCGCGGCAACACCGAGGAGGAGCTGACGGCGGACGCGAAGGCGTTGGCCGCGCTCACGGCGAACGCGCAGGCCTCGGGTCGCGAGGAGCGCCGGCGCACGCCGGATCCGTCGCAGGGGCAGGGGATGGCGCTCAACGGGGACCCGCTGGAGGACTCGCTGCGGGCCGCGCTCGGCATCTGATCGGCTACCCTCGCCGCATCCAGTCCCCCGCGGTGGGGGCGCGCTCGCCCGAGGTGGCGGTCCGACATCGGATCCCTCACCTCGAAAGGCGGGCCCAGTGGCTATCACCGCCCCCACCGTCACCGGCGACTTCTCAGGCTTCCTGAACAAGGAGCGCGCCGCTCCGATCTTCGACCAGGTCTACCGGGCGTCTGCGCTGCAGCAGCTCGCGCGGAAGGTCCCGCTCGGCCTGGCCGGCACCGAGGTTCCCGTCGTCACCTCGAAGCCCACTGCGGGGTGGGTCGCCGAGGCCGGGAAGAAGCCGGCCAGCAAGGGCGGCATGACCCTCAAGTCGATGACGCCGAAGAAGATCGCGGCCATCGCCGTTGTCTCCGCCGAGACCGTGCGCGCCAACCCCGGCGGCTACGTCGACGAGATCCGGCCGCAGCTCGGCGAGGCCTTCGCGATGGCGTTCGACGCCGCCGGCTTCCACGGCACGAACACCCCGTTCGCCGCCTACCTCGGCCAGGCGACCGCGTCCGTCGGCATCGGCAGCAGCGCAGCGTCCGCCGGTGGCGTGCACGCCGACCTCGTCACCGCGCTGCGGCTGCTGGTCAACGCCGGCAAGAAGCTCACCGGCTTCGCCCTCGACACCCGCCTGGAGCCCGACCTCCTCGGCTCAGTGGACACCACCGGCCGGCCGCTCTACATCGAGTCCCCGTACGAGGGGACCGCGCCCGCGGCCCGTGGCGGCCGCCTCATCGGCCGTCAGTCGTCGATGGGTGACGGGGTTGGTGCGCCGACGCCGGGCGCCCCGTCGACGGCGTACACGCTCGGCTGGGCAGGTGACTGGTCGCAGGTCGTGTGGGGCCAGATCGGCGGCATCTCCTACGACGTCTCCACGCAGGCCACCGTCACGATCGACGGCGAGCTGACCTCGCTCTGGGAGAACAACCTCGTCGCCGTCCGCGCCGAGACCGAATTCGGTCTGCTCATCAACGACGTCTCGTCGTTCGTGAAGCTCACGAAGACCACGGCGGCCTGACCGATGCCGGCCTACAAGCACCCCGAGGCCGGGACCGTCATCGAGACCGACGGTCCCGCGCCCGAGGGCTTCGAGCCCACCGACGACCTCGACTACGGCGACCCGGCGGAGGGCAGCGACGATGGCGCTGGCGGAGACGACGGACGTGGCGACGGCTCTGCAGCGGACGGAGCTGACGACGGAGGAGGCGCGGTTCGTCCGAGCCCAGCTCGAGGCCGTCGAGGCAAGGCTGCTGACGCGGCTGCCGTCTCTGCGGACAAGGACTGACTCCGACCCGTCGTACGCGACGCTCGTCCGGAACATCGAGGCCGAGGCCGTCGCGCGCGTCCTGCGGAACTCCGAGGGGTTCCGGCAGGAGTCGATCGGGCCCTGGTCGGCCACTCTCGACACGCGGGTGGCGGCCGGGTTCCTCACGATCCTCGACGAGGAGTGGAAGCTCCTCGGCGCCGGTGGTGGGGCGTTCACGATCACGCCGTCCGCGCCGGTGCCGCCGCAGTGGCCGTCTCCGCACCTGGCGGGGTGGGCCTGATGCGTTACCCCGACACGGTCGTCCGGTGCCGCCCTGGTGGCGTCAACCGGTTCGGCGACCGCTTGACCGAGACCCGCACCGAGATGGCCGGCGCGTTCGCGCCCGTGTCGTCGACGGAGGACCACGTCACCCGCGGCGACACGGTCACGACGCAGGCGACGCTGTTCCTGCCCTACGGCAGCGACGTCGTCGCCACGGACGTCATCGAGATCGGCGGGCGGCGCTGGCACGTCGACGGCGACCCGGCGCAGTGGAAGTCGCCGCTCACCGGCCGCAAGGCCGTCTGCTCGGTGCCGCTGCGGGCGGTGTCGGGATGAGCACCCCTCGCGCGCGGTTCCGCCGCAACAGCTCCGCGATCCGCGCCTACCTGGCCCGGGACGTGGCGCTGCGGCAGGCGGTGAAGCGGCACGCCGACGACCTCGCGGCCCGGGTGGCCAGCGCGCCGGCAGGTGTCTACGACCGGATGCCGACGCCGATCGTCACGACGTCGGCAACGGCAGGGGCTCGCCGGGACCGGGCCGGCGCGACCGTCCTCGTCCCGGCCCCGCCCACGGGTGCGGTGCGCTACCCGGACGTCAAGAGCCGCTACCGCAGCGTCGTCGGGGTCGTCGGGTCGGTGACCCATGGCTGAGCTCCTCGCGGCGTGGCCCGATGCCGAGGTGGTCGTGCTCGACCTCCTCGACCCGGCCGTCGCGCCGGCGTGCACCGCGACGCCGGAGACGATCGAGACCCCCCTGATCAGGGTCGTCCGCACGGGCGGCTCCGACGACGGGATCACCGACTCCCCGGTGATGGAGGTGACCTGCATCGGCGCGGACCGGACGCAGTCCTGGCAGCTGTCGGAGCAGTGCAGGCAGGTGATCCTCGCCAGCCCGAACACCGTGGTGGCCGGCGTGCTGATCGACGACGCGGCGACGTTCACACCGCCGCTGCAGATTCCCGATCCCGACCTCGACAAGCGGTCGGTCACAACGAACTTCGTGCTGGCGTGGCGCCGGCCGCGATCCTAGGAAGGACTGTCTGACATGCCGGCATTCAACACTCTTCAGCAGCGCCAGCAGCAGCTGATCCGGAAGGCGCTCAACGGCGGCATCTGGACGGCCGCCTCGTCGGCCGCGGCGCCCGCGGCGCTCACGTCGGGGGCCGGCGCGGACCCCGTCGCGCTCCCGGTCGGCTACTCCGACGTCGGGTACATCACGAAGGACGACGGCGCGAGCTGGTCGCGGGACATGGACACCTCCGACACCACGTCGTGGGGCGCGTTCGAGCCGACGCGCCGCGACATCACCTCCGATGTCACGAACCTCAAGTTCACGATGCAGGAGACGAAGCGCCAGAGCCTGGAGCTCTACTACGGCGTGGACCTGTCCTCGGTCACCCCGACCGCGGTCACCGGTGAGGTCGCGTTCAACCAGGCCAGCGCGAACACCACGATCTACCGGCGGTTCTACGCGATCATGGCCGACGGTGTCGGCGCCGACGCGGTGTACATCGGCCGGTTCTGCCCGCGCATGTCGGTCACGACGGTCGACGACCAGGCGTGGACCGATGGCAGCGAGCTGCAGTACCCGGTGACCGGCACCGCGTTCGTCGACCCGACGCTCGGCTACGCGGTGCGGCACTTCTTCGGCGGCCCCGGCTGGGCGGCCCAGCTCGAGGCGGCCGGGTTCCCGGCCCTCGCCTGACCCGCTCCCCAGACCCGGTCCGGTGGCGGGCGTGCTGCTGCAGCCCGCCGCCGGGCCGGACCACCGGCACTACCCACCCGGAAGGAATCAGCCGTGCAGAACACCACCCTCGTCCACCCCGACGGCCGCGAGTACCAGACCAGCGACCCCGTCGAGCTCAACAACCTCGTCTACGGGCAGGGCTACCGCATCAAGTCCGGGAAGTCCTACGACGCCGTCATCGCGTCCGGTGGGAAGGCCGACGTCGACGGCAAGGAGCCCGTCGACACGAACACCGCCACCAGCGGCGGCGGGAAGGCCGCGGCGAAGTGAGCACGCCCGTCCCGAACCGCAAGGAACGCCGGTCGTGGAACCGGATGGTCGCCGAGGCCCGCAACGTCACCGCCGAGATCCCGGTGACGGACGAGCCCGGCGACGTCGTCGTCGTGCACATCCCGACGGCCGAGTCCCTCCAGTCGCTGCAGGAGCTGCAGCGCAAGGGGGACTTCGCCGGCGCCGTGTCGGTGCTGATCGGGAAGGACAACTACGAGCGGCTCGCGAGGGCTGCTCGTGGGGGCGCGCGACCCGACGACGACGCAGACGACAAGGCCGAGGGTGGCGCCCCGTTCACCGCGTGGCGCGACCTGATCGTCGACGTCATGACTGACCTCAACCTCGGCGGCCCGGGGGCCTCCCCGGAACGGTAGGCCGTGCCGTCGAACTGATCGACCGGTACGGCCACGAGCTGGAGTACGACCTCCAGGCCTACCTCGGCCTGGACCTTCTGGACTGGCTTCGCGGCCGGCACCCGTGGGGGAAGCTGCTCCGCCTCGTCGAGCAGCTCCCCCGCGAGTCCCGCTACATCGCCGCGCTCCACGACGACGACGAGATCGCCCCGCTGCTCGTCGCCGGACACACCGACAGCGGAGAGGAGCCCCGGATGTCGCTGGTCGGGTGGACGCCCGAGCGGGAGCTGCTCACCGAGCTCGTGCAGGCGGTCCGGGCGATGCATTCCACGCTGATCGGGGTGAACAGCAAGTCCGGCAAGGGGCCTGAGGTCCCGAAGCCGCGGCGGCCGCGGACGCTCGTCGACGACCTGCGCAAGCGCGCTGATCGCGATGAGGCGAACCGAGTGATCCAGATGTTCTCCCCGCGCGATGAAAGCGGAGCGACCTCGTGAGCCAGTACACCGCGGGTGACATCGCCGTCCCGATGGTCCCGTCGTTCGGCGGGTTCTTCGAGGAGATCACCTCCCGCATCAACTCCTTCACCCCACCGGACATCGTGATCACCCCGGTCGTCGACACCGACGAGGCCGAGGATCAGATCTCCAACCCGGGCATGGTCGCCGCGGGGGTCGCAGCTGGTGCGCTGATCGGGCTGGCCCTGACGAAGGCGCTGACCGACGCCCTGGACTTCTCCGCGGCGAACGGGAAGCTGCAGGCCCAGCTCGGGCTCTCCGCGGCGGACGCTGGCCGGTACGGGAAGATCGCCGGGGACCTGTACAGCCAGGCCTACGGCGAGTCGATCGGCGATGTCAACGACGCGATCCGGTCGGTGCTGCAGTCGGGGGCGCTGGCGGCGAACGCGACCGACGCCCAGATCCAGGACGTCACCGGGTCGGTGCTGAACCTCTCCAGCGCGTTCGGGGTCGACGCTGCCGGCGCGGCGAACGCGCTCGGGCAGGTGATGCGGACCGGGCTGGCGCCGAACGCTGAGGTCGCGCTCGACGTCATCTATCGCGGCTTCCAGGTCGGGGCGGACAAGGCCGAGGACTTCCTCGACACCCTGAACGAGTACGGCACCCAGTTCCGGAAGCTCGGGCTCGACGCCGCGGACGCGACTGGGCTGATCTCGCAGGGGTTGCAGGCCGGTGCCCGCGACGGGGACCTGGTCGCCGACGCGCTGAAGGAGTTCTCGATCCGGGCGGTTGACGGGTCGGAGGCCTCGGCGGCGGCGTTCAAGGGCCTCGGCCTGTCGGCTGAGCAGATGACCGCGCAGATCGCGCGGGGCGGGCAGGGCGCGAAGGACGGCGTCGGCCTGGTCCTCGACCGGCTCCGCGCGGTGAAGGACCCGGCCCAGCAGGCGGCGCTCGCGACCGGCTTGTTCGGCACCCAGGCCGAGGACTTGGGTGCGGCGCTGTTCGCGCTGCACCCGGAGACGGCGGCGGCCGGGCTGGGGCAGATCGGTGGGGCAGCAGACGCTGCGGGCGAGGCGCTGATGACGCCGTCTGCGCGGATGGAGTCCTTCCAGCGGACCCTGCAGACCACCGTTGTCGACCTCATCGGCGGGAAGATCCTGCCGATCTTCTCCACGCTCATCGACTGGGGCTCGGCGATCTTCAGCTGGGGCCCTGTCCCGGAGATCCTGTCGTTCCTCGCCACCTCGGGCGGTGTAGCCGTCGGGCTGCTCCTGGCCGTCGTCGGCGCCACCAAGGCGTGGACCCTGGCGCAGGCCGCGCTCAACATCGTCATGAACGCCAACCCGGTCACGCTCATCGTGCTGGCGATCGGGGCGCTCGTCGGCGCCCTGATCTGGGCCTACAACAACGTCGAGTGGCTCCGCGACTTCGTCGACAGCGCGTTCCGGGTGATCGCAGGCGTCGCGACGTGGCTGTGGAAGTCGGTGTTCAAGCCCGCGTTCGACGGGATCGCCACCGCGGCGACGTGGCTGTGGCAGTCCGTGCTCTCCCCGGTGTTCTCGTTCATCGGGAAGGCCGCGCAGGTCCTGTTCGCGGTCATCATGACCGTCCTCATCGCACCGCTGATCGTCGCGTGGAACGTGCTCGCCGCGGCCGCGACCTGGCTCTACGAGAACGTCCTGCAGCCCGTGTTCTCGGCCATCGGTGCCGCCGCGACCTGGCTGTGGGAGAGCGTCCTCAAGCCCGTCTGGGACGCCCTCGTCTGGCTGTGGCAGAACGTCCTCGCCCCGGCCGCCGAGTGGCTCTACCAGAACGTCTTCCTGCCGATCTTCAACGCCATCGGCGCGATCGTCGAGTGGGTGTGGCTGAACCTGATCAAGCCCAACCTCGACGCGATGGTGTGGCTGTGGCAGAACGTGCTCGCCCCGGTCCTGAACTGGCTGTGGCACAACATCTTCGAGCCCGCGTTCCAGGGCATCGGCACGGTGATCTCGTGGGTGTGGACCAACGTCATCAAGCCCACCTTCGACGCCATCGTCGCCGGCGTGAACTGGGTGAAAGACGGGTTCCAGTCCGCGGTCGACTGGATCGGTCGGATCTGGTCCGGGATGAAGTCGCTCCTGGCGAAGCCCGTGAACTTCCTCATCGAGACGGTGTGGAACAAGGGCATCCTCGTCGCCTGGAACTGGGTCGCCGACCTCCTCCCCGGCGTCGAGCCCGCGAAGGGGCTCGACAAGATCCCCGAGTTCGCGGCCGGTGGGCCCGTCCCGCACGACATGCTCCTGCGTGCCGGTGAGGCCGGCCCCGAGTACGTCCTCTCGGCGCCCGCGGTCGCGAAGCTCGGAGGCATGGCCGCGGCCGACCGGCTACACCGCAACCTTCTCGGCGGGACCGAGTCCGAGACCGGCGCTGGTGTCGGCGGGGTGTCCGGCTCCAGCTCTGTGGGCTCCGGCGGTGGCAGCGTCTGGCAGGCCCTGTGGAACATCGTGCACGGCGCGTTCCCCACCGCCCGGCTCACCTCGAGCGTGCGGCCGGGGGACCCCGGCTACCACGGCGCCGGGAAGGCCATCGACATCGCGGGCCCCCGAAGCATGGACATGCCGTTCATGCTCGCCGTGGACCAGTGGATCGCCGCGAAGTACCCCGGCTCGACGGAACTGATTCACACCCCGGGCATCAACCTGAAGAACGGCCGCCCGTTCACCTACTCGGCCGGGACCCGCGCCGAGCACTACAACCACGTGCACTGGGCCATGAACGGGATCCCCGGCGCGGCAGGTGACGGCGCGGTCGCGTTCTCCGGGTCCGCGCGGGCATACAACTGGTTCCAGCAGCGCGTCCGGGAGCTCGTCAACTCGGCGACCGACGGGATCATCAACGCGATCCCGTTCCACGCGCCGCCGCAGATGTTCGACATCCCGAAGAACATCGCGAACTTCGGCCGGGACAAGGTGCTGGAGTTCCTCGTCGGGGAGGGCAAGAAGGAGGACGAGAAGTCGAACGTCTCCTACACCGGTGGGGCCGGTGTGGAGCAGTGGCGCGGGCTGGTCACGCAGGCTCTGGCCCGGCTCGGGCTGTCCCCGGCCGATGCGGATCGGACGCTGCGCCGGATGAACCAGGAGTCGGGCGGGAACCCGCGCGCGATCAACAACTGGGACTCCAACGCCGCGCGGGGCACGCCGTCGAAGGGCCTGATGCAGGTCATCGACCCGACGTTCCGCGCCTACCGCGACCCGGGTCTGGCCAACGACATCTGGGATCCGATGGCGAACATCGTCGCGTCGATGCGCTACGCCCGAGCCCGGTACGGGTCGCTCGCTGCGGCCTACGACAAGCCGGGCGGCTACGACTCGGGTGGCTGGCTCCCGCCGGGCATGTCGACGGTCTACAACGGCACGTCGCGCCCGGAGGCGATCCTCACCCCGGAGCAGTGGGACAAGGTCCGCCCGGGCGGCGGTGACGGCGCCCAGATCACGCTGCAGGCCCGGGAGCCGATGTCGCAGTCGGAGATCTCCCGGCTGGCCGACGAGATCGTCCGCAGGCAGCAGTGGGCCAGGAGGACCGGATGAGGCTCGTGGCCCTAGACGTGCTCAAGGCCTCGCACGGCCCGACGCACGAGCAGTACGTCGACGCGGCCGGGACGGCGTGGATCTGCACCAGCATCAAGGGCTGGCTGACGGCGCCAGCCCGCCGGACGAAGCACGACGAGCGGGAGACGGGTGACGGGGCGCACCGGTCGGCGGCGTACCGGCAGACCCGAAGCATGTCGATCGAGGGCCGGTTCTTCCCGCTGTCGGACACGGTCGCCTGGGACACCGCGGAGCGGCTGCTGGCGATCTGCCCGGACCCGGGGGAGCGGTACCCGCTCGTCGTCGACGGGGCGGTGCGGCCGTTGCTGGCCTACGTGGAGCAGGCGGGGGAGGTCCTCGTCGAGCAGACCGGGCCGCGGCAGTGGGACTGGTCGGTGCCGGTGATCGCGGCGGACCCGTACCGGTATGCGGTGGCGTGGGCGAGCGTGGGCCCGTCGTCGGCGGGGACTGACGGGGTCGGCGGTATCGCGACGTCGGGGTCCGGGATCGTGTCGAGCTCGCCGGGTATCGCGACCGGGACGGCGCCGACGCTGGCGACCGCGACGGTCACCGGGACGGGCACGGTCGACAACCAGGTGGTACTGCAGGCGACCGGGCCGACCGCGGGCGTGCAGATCGCCGACCTCGGCGGAACGTCGATCGTCGGGATCCGGGGCACGACCGCGGCCGGGGAGAACCTGTTCATCAACACGTCGGGGCGGGTCGCGTTCGACGTGCCGGGCTGCCCGACCCCGATCCCCGCCTACGGCGCGGTGCTGGGCGGCGCGAACGCGCGCGGCGCGGTCTGGGTGACCGGCGGCTGGCCGCGGCTGCGGCCCGGCGACATCTGCACGTTCCGGCTGACCGGCGCGACCGGGCCCGGGACGGCGCTGACAGTGCACACCCGCGGTACGTGGGTCTGAGGAAGGAACCAGCATGGGCGCATCGAGTGCCAGTACGACCTCGCCGTGGGTCTCCAACCAGACCGTGACGAGCCCGGAGGCGCGCCTCGCGCTGGGCGCGTCGTGGGCCAAGCAGGTCGGGTCGTCGATCCTGACCGAGTCTGGCGCCGTCGAGGGCGCCGGTCCGGGCGCGTCGGTGTCCGGGAACAATATTCTCGTCACCGCGCACCAGGCTGTCGTCGAGGCCGCGCTCGGCACGTACGTGTGCACCTCGACGGCGACCATGACTGTCCCGCTCGACACGCCGATCCCGACGTCGGGGCAGTCGCGCTACGACATCATCTACGGCGAGATCGTCGACTCCTCGGACTCGGCGACCTACCGCCTGAACACGGTGAAGAGCGCGGCGTCGGCGTCGCCGAGCATCCCCAGCGCCCCGTCGAACACGGTGCCGCTGTTCCGGGTACAGGTCACCAGCGCCGGCCCGCAGACGCCGGTGCCAATCATGTCGTGGGCGCGGGCGCCGGGTGCGCCGCGGCTCGTCGAGACCGGGGACACCCGCAACGGCGCCTACATCGGTGACCGCCGCAAGTTCCGCGACGGCTCCGAGGACGTGTGGTCCGGGTCCGCGTGGCAGCGCGTCGTCGCGCCGGCGTCGTGGTCGCAGTTCACCCCGTCGCTGCTCACCGCGGGCGACGCCTCCGGTGTGCCGGTCGGACCCAACGGCTCCGCGATCGGCCGGTACCTGGTGCAGGGCAAGAGCATGCACCTGCGCTACATCTTCAAGGTCGGCGCGGGCGCGCCCCCGGCGGGCTGGGGCGACATCTCCACGACGCTGCCGCCCGGGATCACCTCGGCGCCGATCGAGGAGACACAGATCCTCGCGAAGCTCAACGCGCACAACCCGGTGGGCACGCTGTACGCGATCTGGCTGGGGAAGTGCTTCATCCCGCCGAACAGCAACCAGATGAACCTCTACTTCCCGTTCTCCTCCGCCCGCTCGGACCTGGGCACCTACCAGATGTCGAGCTCGTCCGGTGGGCCCGCGGGCACCGGCCGCCCGCTCGTCCCCGGCGGCTATCCGATCCCCGGCGTGCTCGTCATCCAGGGCACCATCGAAATTTCGTGATCTTGTGGACGAGCCCGAGTTCCGTGTCCTGGTCGCCTACACGCGCACCGGGCAGATCGTCGACGCCCTCGACGACCCCGGCTGGTCGTTCGAGGAGAACCTCGCCTGGTCGACCCTGGGGAAGATGACCCTGACCGTGCCGCTCCCCGGCGCCGACCGCGCGGGGAAACTCACCCGGGACACGCTGCGCGGCATCCGCAACGGGATGTCGTCGATCTCCCTGGTGATCCTCCGCCGCGACGGCGCCGCGCTCGCCGCCGGGCCCGTCTACACCCTCGGCTGGAACGCGGCCGGCGTGTCGATCGGCTGCGCGTCGCTGAACAAGCTGTTCGACAAGCGCATGGTGCTCGCCCCCAGCTACCTCGGGGACCCGACGAACCCGGCCGCGTCCGTCACCCTCGCGCTCCCGCCCCGGGACCGGGCGACGAAGCTCATCGACCTCGCCATGACCGGTGTCCGTCGGGGCCTCCCGATCACCCTGCCGTCGCTGTCCGGAGTCGAGGGCGACGAGGTCACCTACGCCGGCGTCGACCTGCGCACCACCGCCGAGGCCGTCAAGGCCATCGTCGAGGCCGATGGCGGCCCCGACATCCTGCTGCTGCCGCAGGTGTCTGACGACCAGTCCCAGCTCTCGTGGACCGCCGCGATCGGGGACCCGGCCCTCGGCGCGTTCAACCCAGACGCCACCTGGGACTACCCGCTCGTCGCGATCTCCGGGGACGTCGATGACTCCGAGACCACCGAGACCGCGTATGTCGTCGGCGACTCGTCCGGGTCGGATTCCGCTACCCGCCTGGTCGGGGTCGCTACCGTCGACCGCGGCGAGCCGTGGCCGGCGCTGGAGCGCGCCGACCGCACGAGCGTGTCGGAGGCGCGGCAGACGCAGCTCGACGCGCTCGCCACCTCCTACGGCGCCGAGTACAGCGATGCCGTGGAGACGATCACCTACAGCGCCCCGACCGACCTCGCGCCGGCCTACCGAACGGCGTGGAACCTCGGGGACACGGCGACGTTCGCCTACACCGGGCACCCGTGGCTCGACGACGGCACCGCGACCGCCCGCATGATCGGGGTGGCGATGGACCCCGGTAACACGCGGTTCTCGACGAAGGCGGTGGCCTGATGGGCCGGATCGGTGAGACCACCTCGGAGGCGTCGGAGGCGCAGCGCACCGAGGGGCGGCTCCGCGAGCTCGACCGCAAGGCGATGCGCGCGCAGCGGGCCGCGGCTGGTGGGGCGCGGGGCGTCGTGGCGGGCGGGCTGGTCGTGAAGACGTCGGGCTCGGCGACCACGTCCGGGACGACACCGGCGACGGGGGCCGCGATCCTCAGCGCCGCGGTGACGATGCCGTACGGCCGCACGTTCGAGGTTCGGGTCCCCAACCTCGGCTTCACCAGTGTGTCGCCCGGGTTCGTCATCGCGCAGATCACGCACACCCTCGATGGGTCTGCGCCGACGGCGAGCTCGACGGTCCTCGACACCGGGACCAGCGACACGTCCGGGTCGGGCCGCGGCCTGAACATGGTCGGGTGGGTGTCGCTGGCCCGTCCGGTCGGCGTCGACGACAGCGCCATCGACGTGCCGCTCAAGGTCCTCGTGACGTTCTGGGCCGGGCTGGCCGGGACGTACACGGCGCAGGCGGCGCCGACGTGGCCGGCGAAGCTGGTCATCGAGGACAAGGGCCCCGCGCTCGTCGTCGCCTGAGCAGGCCGTGGCTGCGCCCTGGTCCGGGTAGCATCCCCTCACCGGCCCTCGGTGGCCGAGGTCCCGCCCCAGGTGGCATCCGCCCGATGCCGACCAGGGGGCCGCATGGCGCGCCACGAGCTGGAGCAGGACCTGCAGTCGCTGGCGTACCGCGACATGCCCGACGAGCAGGTCACCACCGACGACCAGATCCGCCACTTCCTCGTCCGTGAGCACGAGCCGATCCGGTCGGTTGCCGACGTCACCCTGCCCGGCCAGTACGAGCTCGACGGCTGGGACACCGGACGGCAGGACCCGCGATGAGCGGCATCTACGTGCCGTGGCTGGCCGACGCCGCACGGCTCACCGGCTACCCCGTCGCCGAGGTGTCGGGATGGCGCAACCGCGGCCACGGAGGCATGACCGCCGTCGAGGGCGTCGTCTGCCACCACACCGCCGGGCCGCGCACGGGGGAGTACCCGTCCCTGCAGGTCGTGCGGGACGGCCACGCCGGCCTGCCCGGCCCGCTCGCGCACCTCGGCCTCGGCCGCTCGGGCACGGTCTACGTGATCGCGGCCGGGCTGAGCTACCACGCCGGTGACTCCGGGTGGGCTGGGCTGTCGAGCCTGAACTACCGGTTCATCGGCATCGAGGCCGAGTCGACCGGTGCAGGGTCCGGCGACTGGACGCCTGAGCAGGTCGACTGCTACCCGCGGCTCGTCGCGGCGCTCCTGTACTTCATGCGCCGCAATGCATCCCGCGTGTGCGCGCACCGCGAGTGCGCCATCCCGAAGGGCCGCAAGATCGACCCGACCGGCATCGACATGACCGCGTTCCGCGGCCGCGTCGCGGCTCTGCTCGCGGACCCCCTGCACCGCATCCCCCGGGGCGGCGCCAGCGGCGCCGGTCCCGCTCCCACGCTCCGACCGGAGGACGACGTCATGTACATCAAGAGCGATCTCGGGAAGGGCGTCACCGGCACGGCCCTCCTCGCTGGCCCGATCTTCGTCGGCCTCACCGGCGGTGAGGTTGCCTCCGCCGACGAGCAGATCGCCAAGGGCGCCCCCGTGCAGTGGGTCGGCCTGGCCACCTGGAACGAGCTCGACCGGCGTTCGCACGCCCTGTGCGACAACCCTCGCCCGGTCCGGGTCGTCGCGGACCCGATCGAGGTGCAGCCGTGAAGCGCGAGCCTGCCCTGCTCTACGTCGGGCTCCTCGCCCCGCTCGTCCAGGTCCTGGCCGCGTTCGTGTTCGGCGCCGACCCGACCGTGCAGGGCGCGGTCAACGCCGCGGCCGTCGCGATCGCAGGCGCTGTCACCGCCATCCTCGTCCGGACCGACAGCATGGTCCCGGCCATCCTCGGCGCCGCGCAGGCCGTCCTCGCCCTGGTCCTGGCGTTCGGAGTGCAGTGGACCTCCGAGCAGCAGGCCGCGCTCATGGGCATCGTCGGTGCGATCGTCGCCGTCGTCATCCGCGACCGCGTCACCGCGCCGGCCCCGGCCGCCGTGCCCGTGGCCATCCAGTTCGACGGCCCCTGACCGCCGTGCTGATCCGCTGGCTCGTCCGCCGCTGGCGGGCCCCCGACCGCATCGAGCAGGCCCTGCTCGAGGTGCTGCGCAACGTGAAGGAGAACCGGAAGATGGCAGAGCAGACGAACGCCGCGCTGGCCGAGCTGTCCAGCGCGATCGACGAGGTCGCCGGCGAGCTCGACGACGTCACCGCGAAGCTCGACGCCGCGCTGGCCGACGACGCCACGATCGACCAGGCGACCGCCGACCAGATCCGGGCGGCCGCGACCCGGCTGCGCGGTCTGCGTCCCGACGACGCCCCGGCCGAGCCCGAGGCGCCGGCCGACGGCGGCGAGCAGGCCTGACCTGTGGCCGTCCGCACCGACCTCACGATCTACCGGGGCGACACCTACCTGTCGCCCTGGTGGGTCGTCGTCGTCGACGGGGCCGGCGTCGACCTCGCCGACCCTGGGTCGGGGTGGACGGTCAAAGCCCAGGCCCGCCGAGGCGGGACCGTCGTCATCGACTGGGGCAGCACACCCGGCGCGACGCTCGTCGCGCAGCCGTGGACCGGGACCGTCGGCACCAGCACCGTCGAGACAACGGCGGTGCGGCTCTACCTCACCCCGGCGGCAACAGCCCTGCTCGAGGCGAACCGGTCGCTGGCGTTCGACATCGAGCTGTCCAGCCCCGACGGCGGCCCTCTCGACGACGCCTACCGGGTCACGCTGATCGTGGGCACCATCTCGATCACGAAGGATGTGACCGAGTGACTGCGCCGATCCTGCCCGGGGAACAGGTCATCGTCGTCGAGATCGGTGGCGGCTCTGACGCGGTCCCGGTGTTCGTCCCCGGCACCGCTGTGGGAGGCGCGTCCCGCCTCGACGACCTCCTCGACGTCGACGCACCAGCCGGTAGCCCGGGGCTGCTGGAGCGGCAGGACGACGGCCGGGTGCACCCGGTGAGCCGTGACGACGTCCTCGCCCCGCACATCGTGGCGCCCGAGCCGCACCCCGCCTACGACGACCTTCCCGACCTCCGCCTGATCTTCGAGAACGGACTGATCTGATGCCCTCACTGGGTACGAACATCGCCAACCTCGCGCAGCGCGTCTCGAACGAGTCGAAGGCCCTGCGCACGCTGGTGAACGGCAACGCCCTCGACAACTCTGCGCTGCTCACCACGGCGAAGAACAACCTCGTCGCCGCCATCAACGAGCTCAAGGACGGGCTCGACGACCTGTCCTCGGGCGCTGCAGGCATCGATGACGGCACCACGAGCACGGCGTCGACCTGGTCCTCGCAGAAGACCTCGGACTCGATCACCGCGGCGGTTGCCACGATCGTGATCCCCGAGCTCACCGACCTCATCGACGACGTCACCGCGTCGACGTCCACGGTCTACAGCTCGAGCAAGACCGAGACCGTCGTCTCAGACGCGGTCTCCGCGGCGGTGTCCAACCTCCTGGATGGCGCCCCGGCAGCCCTGGACACGCTTAACGAGCTGGCGGCGGCGGTCAACGACGACGCCACGTTCTCCGCGATCGTCACCACGGCGCTCGGCAACCGCGTGCGCACCGACACCGCGACGCAGGGCCTCGACTCCACGCAGCAGAGCAACGCCCGGACCAACATCGGTGCCGCCGCAGCGAGCGACCTCGCCGCGTTGAGCGCGGCCGTTGGCGACACCGATCCGGACCCGACGTTCGTTGAGATCTTCGAGGCCGGTCTGTCGTGAGCCTTGCGAGCGCTGTCGCCGCGCTCGCGTCCCGACTTGCCACCGAGCTCAACACGCTCCGCGGCGAGATGGCGGCGGGCCTCACGGGGAAGGCGAACAGCAGCCATACCCACGGCGCCGGGGACGTCACCTCTGGCACCCTGGCCGTCGCACGGGTGCCGACGGGCACGTCGGGCACCACGGTGGCGCTGGGCAACCACACCCACTCGTACCTCGACCAGTCGGCCGGTGACGCGCGGTACCGCCAGCACAACCAGGCACCCCGCACGCTGACGGTGTCGACGTCGACAGCGAACGCCGATGTCGGCGCGGCCGGGGATCTCCAGATCACGGTCAGCACCGTCACCTCGACGACGATCACGCCGACCAACGGCCAGAACGGCCGGACCTGCGTCATCGACGTCACCGCGGCATCGGGCGCGACGCGCACGGTGATCATCGGCGGCTCGCCGAAGAAGGGCGAGGGCATCAGCGCCGCCCAGCTCGCGATCCCCGCCGGCGGCATCGGCCGGTTCGTGATCCGCTACACGACGCTGGGCTCCGCGGCCTACAGCGTTGACTCCTGCTACCTGGTGGCCTGATGCCCGGCACGATCGTCCAGTTCAACTCCGGCGGCGACGCGACAGGCGGATCCGGGACGGCGACCCTCCCCGCAGCCACCAAGGCCGGGAACGTCCTGTTCATCGCGATGACCGCCATCTCCGGCCCGACGGTCTCAGGCCTCACCCAGGACGTGACCGTCACCGGCTCCGGGGTCAGCCACCTGACCCGGCTGTTCCGCAAGGACGCGGTCGCCGGCGAGACGTCGTGGCCGGTCAGCTACGGCGGCAACGGCGGCCTGTGGGTTGTCGTTGAGGTGTCGGGCCTCCTCACCGGCACCGGGCCGGACAAGACCGCGTCCAACGCGGGGTCGGCCAGCGGCACGTCGACACCATCGGGCACGACCGCGGCGACCACCCAGGCCGACGAGTTCGCGATGGCAGTGTTCTCGGCGCTCACCATCGGTGGCTCCACTCCTTCGTTCTCGGGGTACACCAACTCGTTCGGCGAGATCGCCGACGTCGGCTCCCCGGCGGGCGCGACGTACCGCAACGGACTCGCGGTCGCGACGAAGGCGCTCACGGCCACCGGCACGCAGACGAGCACGGCGACGTCCAGCGTGTCGACGTACCGCTCCGGGTTGATCGCGACGTACAAGGCGGCCCTCCCGGCCGACTACTACATCTCCGCGGCAGGTTCGGACTCCAACCCCGGCACCCTCGCCGCGCCGTGGAAGACGTTCAGCCCGACGTACTCGAAGACGTTCATCCCCGGCGACACGATCAACCTGCGCGGCGGGGACACATTCTCCGGGCTGCTGTACCTGCCCAACGCCGGTTCGTCGGGCAGCCCCATCAAGATCCGCAGCTACGGCACCGGCCGGGCGACGATCACGAACACCACCAACTCGGCGATCTACGTCTACAACAGCGGCTACGTCGAGATCGACAACATCAACGTCGTCGGCGGCTCCGGAGCGTGGGCCTACGACGGGATCGCGTTCTACGCCTCCGGCGCGGGCCAGAAGACCTACGTGCGGATCACAAACTGCGAGATCAGCTGGTTCCGCAACGGCATCGCGGTCGGCGGCGACAGCGGCGGCGGCTGGTCCGACGTCATCATCAACTCCGTCGACACCCACGACTGCCGCGACCAGGGAATCTTCACCTACGGCCCGTCCGCCACGAAGGCCAACACCAACGTGACGGTGAGCAACTGCCGCGCCTGGGGCAACCCCGGCGACTCCGCGAACACCACCACCCACACCGGGTCGGGCATCCTGCTCGGCTCCGTCGACGGCGGCCTGATCCAGGACTGCTCGGCCTGGGGCAACGGCGCGAACTGCTCAGCACCCGAAGGCCCCGTCGGGATCTGGTGCTACGACTCCAACGCCGTGATCATCGAGCGCTGCCTGGCCTACAGCAACCTCACCGGCGGCACCGCCGACGGCGACGGCTTCGACCTCGACATCCGCACCACCAACTGCGAGGTGCGCTACTGCCTCGCCTACGGCAACGACGGCGCGGGGATCCTGGTCTACGGCGGCGCCGTGACCGCGCACTCCGGGAACCGGGTCCACCACAACATCTGCTGGGGCAACAGCCGCAAGACCGACTACTACTACGCCGAGCTCACCCTCGCCGGGAACGTCGGCAACGTGGCGGTGTTCCACAACACCCTGATCGCGCGAGACAACGGCGCGGTGCTACCGCCGGCGCTGTCTGTCGAAGACACCGGCGCATCCGGCGCCACGGTCCGCAACAACATCCTCCGCGGCGCGACCGGCTACCTCGTCCGCGGCGAGAACGCCTACGCCACCACCGCCGTGCTGCTGCAGGGCAACGCCTACGAAGGCTCCGGCGGGATCCGGTGGGGCGGCACCACGCACGCCACCCTCGCCGCGCTGCGCGCCGCCGTGTCGGGCCAGGAGCAAGTGTCCGGGGTCAACAAGGGGTACGAGGGCACCGTTGGCCTCGCCTCCCCGAACACCACCCCGACCATCACCACCGTCGCCGGTCTGACCGGCGCCACCGACTACGCGCTGACAGCGGCGTCGCCGGTGAAGGCCGCCGGCCTGGACCTGCCGACTCTGTTCGGCGTGTCGCTTGGCTCGAGGGACTACTTCGGAACCGCGCTGACGGCGCCGTACTCGATCGGCGCCCATGAGCAGGACTCCACCGGGCCCGAGCCGGGCCGTCGGCTGCTGAGCGCGACATCGTGACGTCGAGAGGTGGCAGGTGATGCGTGGACGGGCTGGGCGCGATCGGGACCGAACTGATCTCCCGGTTCGGGGTGTACGCGCTCCTGCTGATCGGGATGCTCCTGATCATCCGGGCCCTGCGGAGGGACGCGGAGAAGGTCGCCACACGGATGGCCGAGCAGGACGAGGACCACGCCCGCGAGAGGGCGGCGTGGCGGGACGAGCAGCTGTACCTGCAGGGCCAGATCCGGGACCTGCGCCTGGACGTGGAGGACGAGCGGATGGCGAGGCACGCCGCGGAGGACGCCGCGCGGGCGGCCGGGGTGGCGCTCTCGCCGCCCGCGTCACCGCGGCATCGTCTGCAGGACGGCTGATCCGCCGCCACGGGGCGTGGCCCGTCGCGCTTGTCGCGTTGGGGCTGGCCGGGGTCGGCTTCTTCTCCGTGCACGACGTGGTGGAGAAGCAGGACGCGAAGACAGGGCAGGCTGTCGCGGTCGAGCAGCTCGGGCAGGTCGCGGACCCGCTCGCGCAGCTGTGCGCCGAGGACCCAGCGATCCGGGCGCGGGTTGGGCAGGGGTGCGGAGCTGCCCAGGCCGCCGTCGACAGCCCGACGGTGCAGGCCGCGAAGAACGGCAGCGACGGCGCGAACGGGCGCGGGATCACCGGCACCAGGATCGGTGTGGATGGGCACCTGGTCGTCGCCTACGACGACGGCACCTCCCGTGACGTCGGGAAGGTCGTCGGCGACGACGGTCGCGGCATCGCCACCACCACCCTTGATGGAGGCCGCCTCGTCCTCGTCTACTCCGATGGCACCCGCGTCGACCTCGGCGGCGTCGTCGGCCCCGCCGGGCGCTCCATCACCGGCGCGTCGACCGACGGCGGGCGCCTCGTCCTCACCCTCGACGACGGGTCGACCCTCGACGCCGGCCCGCTCCCCGCCGGACCGGCCGGGCAGGACGGCCAGCCCGGCGACCAGGGACCCGCGGGCGCGGCTGGCCCGGCGTGCCCGGACGGCTACCAGGCCGTCGTCGTTTCGGGCCCGGTGTTCGGTGAGGACGGCACGCGCTACTCGCGGGCGATCACCTGCGTCGACCCGACGTCGGCCAGCGGCGGCTGACCGTGGCCGAGCAGCGGCTCACCCCGGCCGAGGCGGAGGAGGCCGCGTTCCGGCGGGTCCTCGTCGCGCACGAGCGGTTCCTGCGGGCGCTGGCCGAGCACCGGCAGGCCAGCGAGCAGCTGCTGCGTGAGTCCGCGGCCCGGGCCGTCGAGGACGCCGACCTCGTCCGGAACTTCCGGGCGTTGCTGCCGTTCGCGACGCGGCGGACACGGATCCCGCCGCAGCGCGCCCCGCAGGATTGATCAGGTCACAGACCGACGGACTTCGCGCCGTGCGCAGCCTGCTCCGCGGTGAACCCCTCGAACTTGAGCTGCTTGATCAGCCCGTCCCGGGAGAACGCCTGGAGCTCCATGTAGCTGGCGGCCTTCTTGTCCGCCTGTTCGGTCCAATCGACCGTGACGTGGTCGACCGCGTACGTCGAGTCCGCCGTCGAGAACTTCTCGTACTGGAGTTGCTTGATCAGCCCCGTCCGGGAGAACCCGGAGAACGACAGGTAGCTCTCCGCCTTGCGGACGGCGTTGGCCTGGGACGTCGTCATGGCCGGCGCAGTCGGAGTTGGCGGGGCCTGAACGGCGGGCACGGATGTCACGGCAGGAACCTGCGGCGCGGTCGACGCGGTCGTGGGCGCCGACGCTGTCGAGGACGGTGACTTGTCGCCACCTCCGGACGTGGCCGCCGCGATGATGATGATCAGGACGACCGCACCGGCCACGATCCACGGCCACTTCTTCCGGGACTTCTTCGGCGGCTCCTGTTGGTACTGCTGGGTTGGGTCGAACGGCGGCTGCGGGTAGGACACGTGGTAGCTCCTGGCGGTCGGTGGTGGCGGGTGGCTGTTCGTTCGCTGACGAAGAGTTGTTACAGAGTGGACAGAAGTCACGCACCGCGTGGGCGCAGGGTGAGTTCTTCCCCCGGCCGGCCGAGAAGGACCACTCGACCGTGGAGGAGGCGCGCGATCCGGATGCCGTCGGTGAGACACGCGATCACGGCGAGGGTGTCGACGTGCACGATGACCTCCGCGGCGCGCCGGCACCGCTCGTCGCAGCACCTCATCCCGGACCTCGAGCGGCTCCGCGCGACCGGATCACCGCGAGGGCGTCGGCGGCCAGCTCGGACACCTTGCACGGCCACGCCGCGTGCAGGCTCGTCCCCGCGACACGACAGACGACGCAGCGGCCGTCGTTGTCGGGGCGGTGCTCGACGACGAGTCGCCCGACGAGTTCCACGTTCTGGGCGATCGTGTCGACCAGCTCGGGCCAGTTAGCGTCCTTCATGGGTCCCCTCCCGTGGGGATCAAGGCCCCCGGCGAGGTGTTCGCAGCACCTGCCGGGGGCCGTCCGTCTATGCGGGGGCCCAGGTGGGGTCCGCGGGCTTCCCCACCCGCGGACCGTTCGCACCTGGGATGAAATTGCGGTGGAGCACGGTGAAATCGGCAAGATCCCCGGGGAAATCGGCAACTCCTCCGACACCGTGCCGGGCGTGCCCGAGTACCTCACGACGCCGCAAGCCGCGAAGGAGCTGAACGTCAACGAGCGCACCCTGCGGCACTGGGTCGCGACAGGGCTCATCGAGCCGGACTTCCGCACCGCTGGCGGGCACATGCGCTGGGACATTGACCGCGTCCGGGCGGAGCTGCGCCGCGACCTCCGGCGCCGACGCGACGAGGCCGAGTAGGCCGGTCACGCCGCCGCTCCCGCCTGGTCGTCGCCCGAGGGGCGAGGCCGCCGGTGCGCGGAGCGTGGTCGCAACGAGCGGGCGGCCAGCTTGTCCATCGCCCGCACGCCGGCTCGGCCGCCGGTCTGCACGTAGATGCGGGTCGTCTCCGGGCTGGAGTGACGCATCAGGTCCTGCGTAAGCAGCAAGTCCCTTGTCTGCGCGTAGGCGGCAGTCCCGAAGCTATGGCGTGCCCAGTGCAGGGTGTAGGGCTGCCCGAGCCTGCGGAAGAAGTCGCCGACCGTGCGGGAGACGTATTTCGGGCTGACGGCAGCACCAGACTGCGTCCTCCACAGGACCGAGTCGGTGACGAGCCATGAGCGGACGTCGGCCTCGATGTGCTTGGGCACCACCATGCTGAACGACTTCCGGCCCTTGCCCACCGCCGACAGCACCAGGCGCCCGTCCGTCTCGGTGAAGCTGTCGCGACGCAGTTGTGCCACTTCCATCGCGCGCAAGCCCATGAACGCGGCGAGCAGGAGCCACGTCCGGATGCGCGGCGGGGCGCAGATGAGTGCGGCCTGCAGGTCGCCCTCCGGGATGGGGTGCGGCCGGCCGCGGGACAGCCGGATCCGCGGGAGCCTCGCTGCGGGGTTCTGCTCGAGGTGCCCGGCCTCGAAGGCCCACCGGTAGAAGCCGGCCGCGTGGACGGAGTACGTCGACACGGTGCTTCGCGCGAGGGTTTCGCCGCGGCGGGTTCGCCGCTGGAGGAGGCCGGACTGCCACTGGTCGAGGACGTCGGGTGTGGCGTCGAGGAGGTCGCATGGGAGGGAGCGCGCGAGCCGGTACAGGTTGTCCCGGCGGTGCGCGAGGGAGATGGGTGTGGCGCCGCTGCGGTCGAAGTGGTCGAGGTGAATTCGGATCATCCGTCGGTCTGCGTCCGAAATCTCGTTCATTGCCGAATGATCGGCCTTCGCGGCCCTGCGCCGATAGGCGTCCATCAGGCGGCCCTCCATGACGGAGCGGAGCCGTCTTGTGGGCTTGTGCCCGGCGTTTGGGCGACCCCTGCCGCTGCACTGTCCGAGCCACTGACCTGCGGTTCGGGGACTATCCGAAGGTGACTACGTGGAGAACACGTCGTGAAGTTCCACGGCGCGGGCCAGGGCCGCAAGGTGCTGGTCGCCGAGGTCGTGGCGGGCGAGCTGGCGCGCGGGATGGGGCTGCCGGTGCCGGAGCTGCTCACCGTCGACGTCGACCCGCAGCTCGGGCTCGCCGAGCCGGACCAGGAGGTCCAGGAGCTGCTGCGGAACTCGCCGGGGCGCAACCTCGGCGTCGACTTCCTGCCCGGTGCGCTCGACCTCGATCCGCTCGCGTTCGACCCCGGCCCGGAGTTCGCCGGCCGGGTCCTGTGGTTCGACGCGCTCGTCGGCAACGTCGACCGCTCGTGGCGTAACGCCAACCTGCTGCTGTGGCACCGCAGTCCGTACCTGATCGACCACGGCGCCACGCTCACGTTCCACCACGGCTGGTCCGGGCCGCCCGCGCCGGAAGCGCTCGCCCAGCGGGCCGTCCGCCCCTACGACGCCGCCGACCACGTCCTGATCGGCTGCGCACCCGACGTCGACGCCGCCGACGCCGAGCTCGCCCCGCGCGCCACCGGCGAGCTGCTGGCCGCGGCCGCCGCGGCCGTGCCCGACGAGTGGCTCGACGGCGAACCGGGCTTCGACGGACCCGACGAGGTCCGCGCCGCGTACGTCGCCGCGCTGGCGGCCCGGCTCGACGCCCGCGCCGCGTGGCTGCCCGGGTTGCGCGAGGCCGCCGCCGCCGGTGCGG